>CAWFSG010000017.1:0-444646 GCA_963818445.1 uncultured Actinomycetes bacterium | reverse complement strand
CGTCGCCGACCGAGACCACGTTGGAGGTGCCCCGGCGGACTGTGACCCGGTTGGGCGCCCCGTCGCCCACGGTGATCAGTTCCTGGAGCCCTTCCGGACCGTCACGCGGTTGGATAGCCGTCACCGACGGTCATCACGTTCCGATGGGTCCTGCGAGCCTTGCTGCCCTTCTTGGTCCCCTTCACCGTGACGCGGTTGCCGGTCGCCGTCGCCGACGACGACGACGTTGCTGCTGCCGTACCACGTGATCCGGTGGTCCCCGCTCCCGGCGATCACGACGTCCGCGCCGGAGCCGTCGGAGATCACGTTGTCGCCGTCGCCGACGACGACGCAGTCGCTGCCCTTTCCGGACTTGATCCGGTAGTTGGCCCCGACGGCGTAGATGAAGTCGTTGCCACTCGTCCCGGTGATCACCGCGAACCCGGGCGCCGAGGATCGACGTGCGCGTACGTTGCCGTGCACCTGCGCGGGCGGAGCAACGATCGACACCGTCTTGGCGGCCCGCGACGTCGAGCCGGCGAAGGTGGCGTGCCGCTGTAGACGGCGTGCACAGGCCCGAACCGGGGGCAACGAGGTGAGGCGCAGGCGGGCGGTGCCGTCCAGCCCGAGGTGGTCCCTGCCAGGAGGATCCGCTTGCCGGTCGCGGGAGGTCAGGTGGAACGGACGACCGTGCCCGGTGGGTGCGCCGGAGCTGCGGTTGGCGCGGAGGCGGTGGTTCCGGTGTCGGTCGCGGGACGACTCGCGCCGTCACGGTGACGGGTGTCCCCTCCGGTGCGAGGTCCGGCGTCATCGCCACGACCGTCGTCGTGCCCATCTTCTCGTGGCCCGGGGACTCGGGTTCGGGTTCGGGTCCGCGTTGGGATTCGGTCGGGGGTGTCGGAGTACTAGCCCGGTGCCCGTGAACGTGAACCGGAACGTGACGTCCTTGCACGCGTCCTGGTTGACGGTCGGCAGGTCGATGAGCGAGATGGGCCTCGGTGTGGGCACCGTCAGCGAGCCGTTCGCGGGCACGACGAACGCCCCGGCGAACACTGGGGCGCCGAGGTCGAGGTTGGCCGTCGGGCAGGACGCGGGGGCATCGACGTTCGAGATGCCCAGGGCTGTGACAGTGATCGGCGAGGTCAACGGGTTGTGGACCGTGAACCAGAGGTAGCGCGTCACGCCGGGGTAGAGCAGGGCCGGCCCAGTGGCCGAGGTGGCCAAGCTGCTGATCGTGCTGGTGATCGTGAAGTCGGAGCCGGCAGCCAGAGGGGCGGCCTGGGCGTTCCGGGAGGTGTTCGGCAGGGCCCCCGTCGTGGCAGCGAGGACGACCGCGGCCAGGGTAAGAAGACCCTGATCCTCCCGGTCGCCCTCGCGTTGCCCGACATGCTTCCCCTTGTGGTTCTACGGCCCCCGTGGGTGAGTTGTGCGCCCTCGCCTCTCGATGGCCCGCGAGTTCACGTTGAGCGTCTTTGGCTGAGACTGGTCAGGTTGACTCAGCCTCCGCCAATCGTTCAGATCGCTGGGACTCAGCTGGCCGCCGCGTAGAGAGGAACGGGGAGGAGCTTGCAGTCGTTGCCCTGGGAGTTGAGCGGGTCGTTGTCCATCTCGACGGTGAACGTTCCGAACCATTCCCCGTTGGGGTCGAGGTTATCGCCGAACAGGTACCCGGAGGTAGGCGTGACGTCGCTCACGATGTAGTCGTCGGCATCGCAGTCCACCCCCGGCGCCCACGAAACTGAAGCCCGGTGTCGGGGTCCCGGCCTGCCACGCTGACGACCACATTCCGCAACTTCTGCACGCCCGCGGCGTCCGGGTTGGTAACCTTCACCTCGAAGTTCTGAATGCCATTCCCCGGAGCCAACGTAACGGCCGGCGAATCCGTGGACACCACGTCGACCTGGAAATTGGTTGACGTGCCGGTGGTCGCGGTTCCTGGCCCGCTACCGGTCGACGTCCAGTACGCGTAGGCCATGCCGCCGCCGACCAAGGTGGCTGCCGTCACTACGCCGATCGCGGCAACCCGCTTCTTGGAGGAGAAGATCTTCATGAGTGTTCCCTTCGTGTGTGGTGGATCTGTCTCGATTTGGGCCGAGCGGGTGTCGTCCGATCGGTGCTGGGCGGTCACTGTCTGCGATCACCCGGCTGCATGTGGGTATCGGACGGGCCCCGGTGGGGACTTGAGACGAAGTTGAGACCTTTCTTTGAATTCTCGACTGGAGCACGATTCCGGGCACGAAACGGAGGTCCTGCGTCGGTCCGAGAGGCAGCCCTTCGGGCTCCTACAGCGTCGGTTGTGGGCTCAGATCGCGGTTTGCCTTGATCCGCTGTCACGTCGACCCCCGAGAAATCCACACCGTCTCGGATACTCAGGCCACGGATCGCTGACGCCTCCGACCCAGACTCCGCGGCTCGAGCGCCGCTGGTCACGCTGCGCGGGGTCACGTTCCGCTACCCCTCCAGCCAGGGCGGGGTCAGCGACCTGACCTTCGACATCCCGACCGGCGAGGTGACCGCCCTGACCGGTGCGTCCGGCGCGGGCAAGTCCACCACCGCTGACATCGTGCTGGGGCTGCTGGAGCCCGACGCCGGGGAGGTCCTGATCGAGGGCCGCCCCGTGACCCGCGCGGGCCTGCGGGCGTGGCGGGCGCGGGTGGCCTACGTGCCGCAGGAGACGATCCTGATCCCTGGATCGCTGCGCCGGAACCTGCTGTGGTCGGTCGGGGAGGCCTCCGACGAGGCCTGTTGGGCGGCCCTGGACCGCGCCGCCGCCGGGTTCGCACGCTCGCTTCCCGGACGGGTTGGACACCCTGCTCGGCGACCGCGGGATCCGGCTCTCCGGCGGGGAGCGCCAGCGCGTGGCCATCGCCCGCGCCCTGCTGCGCGAGCCCGACCTGCTGGTGCTCGACGAGGCGACCTCCTCGCTGGACGACGCCACGGAGGCGGCGGTGCTGGAGCTGCTCGCGTCGCTCGGGCCGGCGGTCACGGTGCTGGTGATCGCCCACCGCCGCTCGACCATCGAGGCGGCGGGCCACGTGGTGGAACTGGCGGCGGGGCGAGCGGTTGGGCTGCCGGGGTGAGTGACGGTGGCCAGTTGCCGGCCCGGCTACCATCCCATCGCCGCTCCCAGGCGCATGGTCGAAGACAATGTCAGGCCGTAGCCCTATCGTGAACTCATGACCGATTGGGACGATCAGGAGCGCGCCGCGCTGGTGGCACTGCTGCGTCGGGGGGACTCGTACGCCCGCGTCATCGAGTCGGTGATCGACGCCGGGGGAAGCGCACGTTCAGTGCTGGGTGTTGACGACGGCCTGTTCGCGGTTCCCCACGGCGAGTTGGAGTTGGCGCAGCTCGACATCGCCGATTGGCGGGCTGAGGGCCTTGGTTTCACCACCTTCATGGACTCTGAGTACCCGGCCCAACTCCGGGAGATCCAGGAGATGCCGCCCGTGTTGTTCTGGAAGGGTGAACTCCTGGAGAACGACCGGGCAGTGAGCGTCGTGGGGACACGAAACCCCTCTGAGGAGGCGCTGGGATTCGCGCGTTCCGTTACCAGGGGTCTGGTTGAGGCGGGAGTGAGCGTGGTCGCGGGGCTCGCCTTGGGAATCGACTCGGCGGCCCACGAGACTGCGCTCGCTGCCGGCGGACGGACCGTGGCCGTGATCGGGACGGGATTGCGTCGAAGCTACCCGCCAGGCAATGCCGAGCTGCAGCGACGCATCGCGGCCGAGGGCCTCCTGCTGAGCCAGTTCTGGCCAGATGCCCCACCCACGAAGCGCAGCTTCCCCATGCGCAACGCGATCATGTCGGGCTACGGGCGAGCCTCAGTCATTGTCGAGGCCGGTGAGCACAGCGGCACCCGAATCCAGGCGCGCTTGGCGGTGGCACATGGCCGTCCCGTGATCCTCACGCGAGCAGTCACGACGGGCACGACGTGGGGCCGGGACCTCATGAGCAAGCCCGGCGTTGTCGTCGCGGCCGATGCGGATCAGGCGATTGACCTGGCTTTGAACCTGAGCCTGCCCCTGGCAAGCCAGATCGAGGGGCTTGCCCTGGGCCTCACGGGATGACGATCGAGCAGGACCGCGCCCTGGTCGAGCTCGTCAATCGACTGGTGGGCGGCTACTTGGGCAACGTCCACCGCGGCCCGGGGCTCTGCGCGACGTGCCTGCGGCCGGTCGACTCCAGCTACCTCGAGTGCTACCGATGCCACAGCCCTCAGCTGGGTGCGAATGCCATCGGCCCCTTGAAGCTCGCGGACCAGGTGGCACTCCTGGCGTACGGAGGCGACACCGGCCAATCACGGCAGCTGCTCTACGGGTACAAGGAGCCAACAGCAGCTGCCCCGGGCGATGAACGAAGGACGGTGGTGCTGCTTCTCCTGCTGGCGGCCTTCCGTCTACACCGGCCCTGCCTCGAGGCCGGTAGCCCATTCCGGTACTTCGCAGTAGTCCCGTCGACGAAGGCGCGCGCCGGGCACCCTCTAGCCGAACTTGTGCGTCGGTGGCTTGCCGAGGCCGGCCTCGTCGAGGTCGACCTCGTACCAACGGGCCAATCGCCAGGACGAGTGATCGATCCGACCAAGTTCGCTGCCCCTCCGATTGACGGCGGTCACGTGCTGCTGATCGACGACACGTGGACGACCGGGGCAAACGTCCAGTCGGCAGCCTGGAGGCTCAAGATATCCGGAGCCACCAAGGTGACTGCCCTCGTTGTCGCTCGATGGCTGGACGACTCACCCGCGACTCGGGCGTTCCTCAAGGCCCACCCCAACGTGGGCTACGACCCATGGGCCTGTCCGGCCCCAGGCGGGCATATTCCCGGTTGACCTGGAGCCCGACGCCGGGGAGGTCCTGATCGAGGGGCGTGCCCTGACCCGCGCGGGCCTGCGGTCGTGGCGGGCGCGGGTGGCCTACGTGCCGCAGGAGACGATCCTGATCCCCGGGTCGCTGCGCCGGAACCTGCTGTGGTCGGTCGGGGAGGCCTCCGACGAGGCCTGCTGGGCGGCCCTGGACCGCGCCGCCGCCGGGTTCGCGCGCTCGCTTCCCGACGGTTTGGACACCCTGCTCGGCGACCGCGGGATCCGGCTCTCCGGCGGGGAGCGCCAGCGCGTGGCCATCGCCCGCGCCCTGCTGCGCGAGCCCGACCTGCTGGTCCTCGACGAGGCGACGTCCTCGCTGGACGACGCCACGGAGGCGGCGGTGCTCGAGCTGCTCGCCTCGCTGGGGCCGGCGGTCACGGTGCTGGTGATCGCCCACCGGCGGTCCACGATCGAGGCGGCGGGTCACGTGGGGGAGCTTGCCGACGGGCGGGCGGTGGGGTTGCCGGGCTGATGGGCGGAGGGCGGCCTGCACCCACCTGACTCCGGGAAGGGACCACGCCTGTGGACAGCGCCTTGCGAATCCACGCGCACGTGCTTGCCTTGTCCGCGAGGATTCGATCGGGGGCGAGATGGGCGGGAAGGGGCAGGACTTCCGCGACACCATCAGGTGGCTGGAGGACCGCGGCTGGGCGGTCGACCTCGATCGCAAGGGCTACCCACTGGCCCGCTGCGCATGCGGTATGCATCTGAAGACGATTCACAGGACACCGAGCAACCCGGAATACTGGAAGAATCTCAGGAAGCACGTCGAGCGCACGTGCCCGGGAGGGAGGCCATGATGCATGTCTGGACCCTCAACCTGACTCTGTCCGGGCCACATGACCTGATCCGCGCCCACTTCGTCGACCTTGTCGACCGGTACGCCGAGATCGAGTCTGCCGACCCACGCCTCCTCGACTGCAGCTGGACTCTCTCGCATGAGCCGGGCGCAGGGACTGCCGAGGTCCAAGTCGACATCTCGGTCGAGGCCCACGATCGTTCCGAGGCATTCGTCCTCGCCGCGAGTGCGGTGCGAGCGGCCGTCCACGCTGCCGGCGGCTTCACTCCGGACTGGACCTCCGCGCCTCCCTCGGGGAGCCTGGTCTCGACCGCCCTGAACTCCGCTCGGGAACTCATCCAGACCTAGCGACCGTTCACGCCCGGCTTACTTCGTCCACAGATCACCCACTGCATGACCGCACCCACGGGGTCACCGTTCGGAGCATCGTCATTCCCTGGAGTGGGGGTCGCGGCGGTTGTGGACAACCACTTGCGCCTCGTGGCAAACCTGATTCCCTTGCCCCGTCGATCGTGACCGAGGTGACGGGGGTGACAGGTGAAACCGGCGCATGGCGATCCGCGGCTGGCGTCGGATCGGCGGGGAGCCACGCGCCCGGAAGTGCTATCACCAACATCTACTGATATCATTCCTCGTGTGAAGCAGCTTCTCCTCCGGGTTCCCGACGAGCTGCACCAGCGCTTGAGCCAACGGGCCGAGCGAGAGGGGCGCAGCGTGAACGCACTCGCGACGGAGGTACTGGCCGTGGCTGCATCCGTGGACCCGGGGTCGCGTCGCGACCGCCTCCGCCTGCGGGTGGCCACCCTCGGCATGGCATCGCCGGACGGCCCCTACCGAGCCGGGGCGACAACTGCGGTCCAGCGCCAGGAGGCCATCGACTCCATGCGCGGGCTCGGCAAGGTCATCGACTCGATTATCGACGAGGGTCGGCGCAACGCGTGATCGTCTACGTGGACACCTCCGTTCTGGTTCGCGCCTTCCTCCCCGACGAGGATGGCCACGACCAGGCGCGGGAGCTCCTGGATGACGACACCCTGGTGCTCGTGACCGGGACGTGGACGCGGATCGAGGTTGTGTCGGCGCTTACCCGAGCCACCGCGAATGGCCGCGCGCAGGCTGCAGCGCTGCTGGACGCGGCGCTCGCGACGCTGGGCGACGACGGACGGGTCGCGGTCGTCTCCGTGCCGCAGGACCAGATCGAGCATGAGGCATTCACCCTGGCGCGGGACCGCGGCCTGCGCGCCATGGACGCGTGGCATCTGGCCTGCGCGGCGATCGCCCTGCCGCTCCTGGCCGAGGCTGACGAGATACAGGCGTTCGCCACCCGCGACGCCGAGCAAGCCGCCGCGGCCCATGACATGGGGCTACGGGTCATCTGAACCCGCGCGGCTCGGTCGCGCACGCTTCGAGGCGTGCTCGTCGACGAGGACGTCCAGCACCCATCCCGGCTCGACTCGCAGCGGATCGGCGGGATCCTCGCGGCCATGCAGATCGAGGACACAGCCGGAGGGAGCTCAACGGTCGCAGGCTCAGCTCACCCACCCGTCGAGCTCGTCCCCTGACGGGGCATCCCTGGGCAGCACCGGCCTACCTTCGTCGCGAGCGCGGGACCGAGTCCCCACCGGGCCTCGACTCATCCAGCCGTGATGGGGATGGCCTTTGACCCGATGGAGCGCAACGAGGAGGTGAGGACGTCGCCGCCGGATACGCCGATCGCACATGCTGCTGTTGCGCCCTCGTCACTCGTGCGCAGCAGAACCTTCAGCCGCGCGTCGAGCAGGTCAGCCGGAACCCCCGTGTAGTCCGCCACTTCGGCCGCGCAGTCGGCGACCGACCGCTCACCCTGGGTCGGGCCGACAGCCTCGACAGTGTGGGCGACGTCGCAGCCCACCGTGCGGGCGGCCGACCGGGTGTCCTCGCACAGCCGAAGTGCGTCGGCGGCCGACCCCCTGAAGGCCTCTCCCAGTGGCCCCGACCATTCCTCCGACGCGCTGGCAACGCACGCCTCGCTGGTCCCGACCGGCTGCGCGCCAACCGCAACCCAGGTGACGTCCAGTCGTGGATCGCCGCCCATCAGGCGCACGAGGGATTCCTGGCTGCACTCCGCAGTGTCAAGGGCAACCACCTCAACCGAGTGTGGCTGCGAGCACGACACGGACCCGCCCGTCGCCGTCCAGCATTGTGACGGCTCCGATGGCTCGGCCGCATCGGGGGTGGGAGAGGCGATTCCCACAGGAGGATCCGTCGCGTCAGCTGCGGGACTCTGCGTTGTCGTGGGGGAGGCTGTCGAGGAGTCGGGCTCCTCAAACAACGTGAATGCAGCAAAGACGAGCGCCGCAATCCCGGCGAGAGCCGCAAGCGTCTTCACTGTGTCGCGTTCGTGAAGATGCGCGAACCACCTCCATGAACGCAGGAGGTACCCCGGCTGTGGCGGGCGCGGGTTCTCCTCGCTCACGACACAGTCAGGGACTCGACCACCGCAATCACGGAGTCATCGCAGCCCTCGTCGAGTTCGAAGTTGATGACGACCGCGTTGACCCCCGACACCGGAACCTCGAACGGCTGCACCCGGTCGAACGGGACCTTGCGAAGATCCGCCTGCTCGCCGTTCGTCACGACCTCGACGTTCAGCACCTGCTCGGAGTTGGCCGACGCGTTGTCCTGACCGACGGAGAACGAGAGCTGATCGAAGCGGCGCGCCAGTCGCAGTTCCAGGCTGGGCCGGTTGTAGCAGCGAGACCTCAGTCCCGATGGCACGGATATCCGAGCGGTCGGACACGGAGTAGCGATCCTCGTACCACGAGCCGTCAGCCTTGAAGATGTCGTTCAGGGCCAGCGCCTGCCCGCGGGCCGTGTCATCCAGGATCCCGCTCGCCTCGCCTTCATCCATCAGAGAAGCGGTTGGCGCAGCTGTCGGGGTGGGCGACTCCTCAGGCGTCGCGCTCACCGGCGCTGAGGCCTCCACGCTGGGAGATGCCGTCGCGAGAACGGTCTGCGTGACAACAGCCTGGGGAGCGGTCTCTGCACCGCACGCGGCCAATGCGAGCACAGCTGCGATGGGCATGCCCCGCGAAAGCAGCCCTCGGACGGTCTGGAACGTCATCTCTCCCCCAACTGTGCCGCGCCAAGGTGGTCGGTGCGATGGTACTCACCAGTCGGCCCGCCTTCGGTATCCGACCCGGGTCCCGCTCTCGTCATTCCTAGACGCCACCTACGTGGCGCTTGCCGCGGCCCTTGGTCGATCGACAGCCCCCGCCCGCTCGTGGTCCACTTCATCCAGCCGACCGTTCGCCCCGGCCGGACGTGGAGCGGGCTGAGGCAGTCCGACTCGAGCGGGGAGGTGCACGTGCCGTTCACCGGGAGTCACCCCGCGGCGGTGCTGCCCCTGCTCCGGCTCGGCCTCCCGGCCTCGGCGCTGGTGATCGGGAGCGTGGCTCCGGACCTGCCCTACTACTTCGACCTGCCGTTGACCGCCGCCCAGACCCACAGCCTGACGGGCGTGCTCGGGGCCAACCTGATCCTCGGGGTCTGCGCGTACCTGCTCTGGCACCTGCTGCTGGTGCCGCCGCTGATCTGGGCGGCCCCGGCCAACCTCCAGCGCCGGATTCCCGACCGCCTGCGCGCCGGACCGCGGCTGAGCACCGCCGGGGACCTCGCGCGGGTGAGCCTCGCCCTGGCCATCGGAGCGCTGACGCACGTGCTCTGGGATGCCTTCACCCACGCCGGCATGCTCGGCCCGCGCATGATGCCGTGGCTGGACTCCGTCGTCCATGGGTTGCAGCTGTTCCGTTGGCTGCACGTGGTCAGCTCGATCATCGGGCTGGCCTGCCTGGTGTGGGTCGCGGTCCGCTGGTGGCCCGGCGCGCCCACGATCGGCTCCATCGCCCCCATCCGACCCGCCGTTCGGTGGGGGCTGGCACTGGCGCTGCTCGGGTGGGCCTTCCTGGCCACCGCCCAGCTCGCGGCCACACGCGTCCTGGCCCCGGGGCGGGTCGGGCGGCAGGTGCTGCTCATCGACTCCGTCGTCGAGTTCCTCTCCACGGTCGCACTGGGACTCATCTGCGCGGCCGTGGTCTGGCACGTGGTGGAGGCGGTTCGCACGGACCGGGAGCGGGAGCGGGACCGGGACCGGGTCACGACGCGATCCGCGTAGCAGCCCCATTCGGAGAGTCGCTTGCCCGCGGTCCGTCGTGCAGCGTACGTTCTGTGCACTGACGGCGGGGGGACGCAATGGGGATCAGATGGCGCAGCCAGAACGACGACACGGCTGCCGCCGTGGCCACCTCGCGCTGGCACGAGGCGGCCGAGACCGTCGCCGAGCGGTTCCAGGACTTGAACGACCTGCCGCTCGATGAGGCGGTGGAGGTTGCCCTGATGCGGACCCCGGGGAACATGAGCCGCGAGGACCTCACCCGGCGCATGGCCGCCAGCCGCAAGGTCGAGCCCCCTCAGGGATGAAGGCCGGCAGCAGCGAACCTCCGCTCGGTGATCGGATCGCCTTGGGCTGCGGGCATGCTTGGCCCCCTTGCAGTCGGCGCCGCAGGAGGGGTCGCTCGCCATGCATTGACCGATCCACCCCGTGTGCGTACATTGGGCGTACATGAAAGGGAGCGCGTGAACCCCACCGACATCCACGACACCACTGCGGCCCGCGACGCCCGGCTCAACCTGCGAACCAGCGCGGCCCAGGCCTCGCTCATCCGTCGGGCTGCCGAAGCCAGCCACAAGAGCATGACGGAATTCGTCCTGGACAGCGCGACGTCCGCCGCCGAGCAGGTGCTCGCCGACCGTCGCTGGTTCCAGCTGACCGACATCAACTGGACCGCCTTCGAAGCCGTCATGGACCGCCCCGCGGTGCACAAGCCTCGCCTGGCTGCCCTGCTCGATACCGCAGATCCGTTCGTTGACTGAGCCGGCTGGTCCGTGGCGCCGCCCCCGGCCGCTGGAGCGCCAGGACGCCACCGACCTGTTCCGTTCGGCTTCCCCGGACATGGACGACTGGCTGGCCCGCTTCGCCTGGGTGAACCAGCGCGCTGGGATGACCCGCGTCTACGTCAGCGAGCGGGACGGCCAGGTCGCGGCGTTCTACGCCCTCTCGACCGGCGGGGTCGAGCCGGGACGCGCGCCGGCACGAGTCGTCAAGGGCGTGGCCCGGCACGAGGTTCCTGTGATCCTCCTGACCCGGCTTGCGGTGGACATCCGATGGCAGGGCCACGGGCTCGGCCGAGCGATGCTCCGCGATGCCCTGCTCCGGGTGGCCAACCTCTCCGAGGAGGTGGGGGTTCGGGCGTTGCTCATCCATTGCGCCGACGATTCCGCGCGTGGCTTCTACCTGGCATGCGCAGAGTTCGAGCCATCCCCGACCGACCCGTTGCACCTGTTCCTCCTGGCCAAGGACCTGCGGAGGGCGTTGGCTGGTCAGTGATCCTGGGGGCCTTCAGGCGATCGACGAGCTGGCCCGCCTGACGGGCCCTTGCTCTTCGTCGGCGACGACTTCGCGCAAACCGACCTGCACTCCGCAATCGGCGACACCACCGGGAGCATCGGGCAGTGACGCCTCAGGGGCTCGACGACTGAAGCCTCGGCCAATCCAAACCGAACAATGGGCCGAGTACGCCCGGGCAACGCCCTGACGACGGAACCAATGGGCGAGCGCCCGCTCACGGCCCCCGGTACAGCCTGGCGATCACGTCGTTGGCGCGGGAGAGGGGCAACGTCAGCGGGACAGGCCCCATGGGCAGGGTGGCCATCTGCCACTCGGCATCGGCCTGGACCATGGACAGGTCGATGTGCAGGTCGGCGATGCTCGGCACCGACACCTCCACATCGGGGACGCTCAGCCGGCCGTTGAGCGCTGCGGTGAGGGCCGCCCGTGCGCCGTCGCCGGCGCACGCGTCCACCAGGCCCAGCGCCAGCAGCACCAGCGGATCGCCGGGGAAGAACACCGCGAGGACATAGACCCACGCCGCGACCCACACGTCCACCTCGGTGACAGTCGGCTCCTGAACCGCGACGCGCAGGGTGTGGTCCGCCCCGATCGAGACGCCCAGCCCGATCGTCGCCCGGGCAGTCAGGCCGAAGGCACCGGTGCTGTGCGTCCCCCTGAGCACAACCGAGACCCGGGCGTTGCCGCCCTGGTCGATCTCGCCCAGCACCTGGGTCAGCACCACATCCATGTCGAAGTGGTTCGTCAGGCTCTTGGCACCCACCCAGAAGCAGGGATGCGGCGCGCAGAAGCCACCGGCAGGCAGGCCCAGACCTGATTCGAGCGCGGGCCGGACCTTGCTCCGCATCAGCCAGTCGTTGCCGACCACCAGGGCGGCCAGGTCGGTCGGTCCCGAGGACCCGGTCGGCGGTCGGCGAAGGGCCGAGCGGGTGATTGCGCCCGGGTCGCTGGGTGGGAGGGCCACGGCATCGATGTTCATCAGGACGCGCAGCTCCGAGCCGACCACCGCCAACGCAACCGACTCCACGGGGAGCACGGCCAGCGGCACCGTGTTCGGCAGCACTGCGTTGAGCGCCGCGGACAGCCCGGACTGGACCTTCTGGTAGAGCTCGACCCGCGCCTCCTCGCGGGTCTTCCCGCCGGGGATCAGGTCGAACAGGGCCAAGTACGCCGAGACCCCAGGGACAGCCTCGAGGGTGCCCGGCGGAAGGGTGACGGTCGCCGTGATCTGCTCGACGGAGAGCCGCTTGCCCGCGGCGGTGGGCGTCGCCGACAGGGTCACCACCGGAGCGAATGGGGCGCACCCGGCGTCGATCACGTCCAGGGTCAGTACCTCGAGGGCGTCCCAGCACATCTGGCTTCCCTCGGCCGAGACTGCCCACGTCAGGGCCGGGGGCCCTCCGGCGACACCGGCGGCCAGCTGCACCTCCCCCACCGTGACATGCACCCGTGCCGAGAGCCCCCACCCCACCAGCCGCCACAGGGCGACGTCGAGCGACCAGGTCCGGTCCACCTCGGTGGGCAGCAGGTCGCGCACCATCTCGTTGATCGCCGGGACGGACAGTTCGAGGACCATGTCGAACCCGCCACTGTCTGCGCGCGCCATGTCAGCCCTCCTTCCGTCCCGTGGGGATGCGGACCGTGCGCAATCGCCCGGTTCGGATCTCGAGGTCGACCAGGTCGGACCGCGTGACCGGCGCGCCGGGGGTGGTCGCGGTGCTGGGGCCGGTGGAGCCCGACGACGTGGGGCCGGACCACTGCAGCGCCCCGGCCAGCGCACCGACCGACCTGCTGCACCACCGAGGCTGCCGCCGGGGAGTCGGGAGCCATCCCATGAGCCGTCCAGCCGAACCGCCGCGACGCCGCGAGGACGGCGGCAGGAGGATCGGCTCGCAGGGCGGTCCAGCCGTTCGCGGTCGCCAGCGCCCCGCGGAGGGTCTCGGCCAGGAGCCCGACGGCCGCGCCCTGCGCGATCGAGGGGCCCTGATCGGTCAGGTCCAGTTCGAGCAGCTCCCGGGGGATCTCGAACCGGCGCCCGCCCAGCGACGCGAAGACGTCGGCAGCGGGTGCCGGCCGTGTGGGCCGCGTCGCGCCGGGCGCGTGGGCCGCGTCGCGCCGGGCCGCGTGGGCCGCGTCGTGCCCGGCAGGTCCGGCAGGTCCGGGAGGTCCATCCCCAGACCCGCCAACGCGGCGCGGGGGTCGGTTGCCAGGAGCTCGCGCGAAGTCCCGGTCGTCGGCCACCCGACGGGCGACCTCCTCGCGGTGATCGACCACCCAGGACACCAGGGCGCGGGTCGCCGCGTCCATGCTCGCCAGCGCGTCCTCCGAGGGCGGCTCGCCGTCGAGCCGGACGACCAGGTCCCCCTGGTCGGGCTGGGCGTCCTCGGCGAGGATCGCCTTGAGCCGTGCGAACTGGGCTCGAGTTGCCGGTCTCGCGGACGCGCCCGGCGTGGTGGGAGTTCCTGGTCGATCGGGTTGGGGGTCGGGGATTCGCATGCCTCAGGCCTACTCCTCCCTGACCCCGAAGTCACGTCATGTAGCCCGATTGCCTCGTTGGCCCGAGGCCCCGCACCTCGGTTCGGCGCCGCGCCTCCCCGCCCATCCGACCCAGGACCCTGGCTGACGCCAGCACGGGCTGCCGCGCCCTCATCTGCGCGGCGGACAGCACCTACCAGCGCACAGCCCGCGCGTTGCTGGCCACGTTCTCGACCCCGTGCGCGTTGCCGGCCATATGCGGCGCGCAACGCGCGAGGGCTTCCGGATGTGGCGGGGAATGCGCGGTCTGGCGGGAGTTGCGCGTGCTCACCCGAACGAGGTGCCCACCATCGACCTGATGGCGGCCTCGAACGAGCTGATCGGGATGGTTGCCTGGACGCCACGGCGCTCCCGGAACCGCAACACCTGCGGCTGCACGCGGCTCTCCGGGGACTCGGACAGCACCACCGGAACCCGCCGGCGCAGCACCCGCGACACCGAGCCCACAAGGTCGAGGACGGTCATGGTCGTCCCGGACCGGACGATCACCGTCCGCGCCACCGCGTCCGCCCCCGCCGCGTCCGCCACCGCCCCATCCACCTCGGCCAGCGCGAGGCGGGCTGCGTCCACGTTGAACAGGTAGTCGCGTCGTGTGTCCGGGCTCACGAAGAGCCGCACCGGCTGACGGAGCATCGCGGCCTGGACCAGTGCGGGCACCAGGCCCTTGCGACCCATCTGCCCGTCGGCCAGCCCGTAGACGTTGGTGAACCGGCACGCCACCGTGCCCATCACCCCCGCCTCGGACAACTGGGCGACGAGCGCCTCCTGGGCGAGCTTCTCGCGCCCGTAGGGCGTGATCGGCGCGGGCGGTGTGAACTCATCGATCACGCCGGTCCCGTGACCGCCGTAGATCGCACCGGCAGACGAGGTGAAGAGCAGGCGGTTTTCGGCGTTCGGCCGCACCGTCCCGGCGAGGGCCCGCACCACCGCGGCCAGCGTCTCGGTCTCGGCGGCCATGGCCTCCTCGGAGGCGCCGACCGTCCCGGTTCCCGCCGCCCACACGAGCGTGATCGGCGACCCGGGGGACGCCTCCTCCGCTGCCTGCCAGTAGGACACGACCCGTTCCGCCGCGCGGGATCGGGTCACCCCAGGGCACCTGCATGGCGATGTACGGCTCGCCGCGCCGGCGCAGGACGTCGCAGAAGCCACTGCCCAGAACGCCCGTGGCCCCGGCGATCAGCCTCATCGCGGCGGGCCGGCGTCCCCGGCCACCGCACCTGCGTCCCCGGACGCACCCGCGTCCCCGGCCTCGCCCGCAGCGCCCACCTGAGCCGCCACCAGGCTCCGGCTCAGCACGTGCAGCGCCCGAGCCTCCGGGGGATCGACCCGGACGTACACCGGCCGCCCCACCGTGTTGCGCACCGCCTGCCCCACGTACTCGGCCACCACCGCCACAGCCACGTAGAGCCCGCCGAGCAGAACGAGCAGGGCGATGACGACCGACGTCCAGCCAGGCACGGGGATCGCCCCGCGGATCCGCTCGACCACCAGCCACGCACCCACGACCAGCCCGGTCAGGGCGATGACCACACCGGCGGCGGCGATGAACCGCAGCGGGCGGGTCCCGCTCGACACGATCATCCGCCAGAAGTGGCTGAGCAGCCGGCGGTAGTTGTACGACGACGGGGCCGCCTCCTGGCGCAGCTGCACGGGGCAGGCCGACGGCGCCCCGCAGGTCCACGACAGCGACACGTCCAGGAACACGTTCTCCCCGGCGTAGGCGCACGCCGAGCGCGCCAGGCTCCCCTCGAGGAGGCGGAAGCTGTGGAACCGAACCGGGACCCCCGTCACCGAGCGCGCCACCCGCCCGGACATCCACGACGCCGCATTACGCATCGCCCCGTGCGGCCGGGCGTTGGTGGGCTCCGCGTAGACCAGCGGCGTTCGGTTGCGACCGGCGGTGGCCAGCAACGCCTGGATGAAGGCCGGGTCGTGCTGTCCGTCCTCGTCCATGGTCACGACCCAGTCGCCGTTGGTCGACACGATGCCTGCGACGGTCGCCGGGTGCTGCCCGAAGTTCCGCGACAGCCAGACGACCCGCACTCGCTCGTCCAGATCGGCCAGGCCCGCGAGGTGATCGAGGGCCTCGACCGGCAGCCCGGGGTTGTCGCAGACCAGGATCAGCTCGTCGAGGGCGATCCGCACGCCCGGGGCGGGGCTGACGTCGGCGCAGACGTCCAGGATCTCGCGCACCGTGGACTCAAGCGCCGGCCCAGCCCGGTAGACCGGGATCACGATGCTGAGCGACTGGGCGACCGGGGCTGGCGACTCCTGGCCCGGGGTCGGCATGCCCCCGCGCTCGTGTCCGTCGGGTGAGACCTGCCCGACTCCCTCGCCCGCTGCCGCGCGACCGCCGGCCCCTCACCGCTTCACCGCCGTCAGCAGCAGCGAGACCCCCGACAGTCCGGCCGACGGGCAGGACCCGCTCCATCGCGACGACCCCGCGCAGGGCCGCGTTCGTCAGCCGCCCCGGCTCCACCAGCTCGCTGCCGCGGTCCTTCTTGCGGCGCAGCGCCACCACCGGGCGCAGCAGGACGTTCCACGACCGGATCGTCACGTCCCGGAACCCGGCCCCGTAGACCAGCGACAGCAACTCATCGCGCTCGTAGCGGCGCACGTGGTCCACAGCCTCGTCGTGCGCCGACCACAGGCGCATGTCGGCCGGCACCGCCACGAGCAGCCGCCCGCCCGGGCGCAGGCACCTGAGGAACTCCCGCGCTGCCGCCGCGTCGTCCTCGATGTGCTCGAGGACGTCGTAGGCGACCACCAGCCCGAGCGTGTCGTCGGCGATGGGCAGCTTCGTCGCGTCCCCGCGGACGACTGTCAGGCCGCGCTCGCGGGCCATGTCCGCGCCCATCTCGGAGTACTCCAGCGCGACGCAGTCCCAGCCCGCCTCGACCAGGACCCGCGTGTTGCCGCCCGCGGCCGCCCCGACGTCCAGTGCCGGACCCACGGGCTGCACACCCTTGACCTGCGATCGGATCAGGTTGCGGCGCTCGGCGAACCACCAGTGCCGGTCCTCGATGTCGCCGAGGCTCCTGATCGCGTCGCTCTGCACGCCGCACAGTATGCCGCCCCGGGAGGTTCGCCCACGCTGGCACGGGCCCGTTGACCGCCGCCCCGACGCCGAACGCCCACGCTGGAACGGGCTCGCGATGGCCACCCCGACGCCGGAGAGTCGCCGGAATCGCCCGAGCGATCGGCCATCCGGGTGACGGTCACAGAGCGTCATTGACACGCAGCGTCACCGGGTCGACAGTGCAACCATGGCCCATGCCCTCACGCTGACCGCGTCCTCCACGGGGCGCGCGCCTGTGCCAACCGGCGACGGATCGACGCTGCTCGTGGACGAGGCGAACGCCATCATGATCACCGTCTCGCCGATCCCGTCCGCCTGGGATCCCGAGGGGCTGGCGCTCTACCGAGGGGGGCAACGCGTGACCACGCCCCCGATGAGCGACGGCACCCGGTGGGTGCTCATGGGCGACGAGCGCTTCGGGACCTTCCAGGCGCGCGCGACGGGGGCAGGCGCCCTGGTCGAGTCGCCGGTGGTGCGCGTGGTGCCCGCGACCGTCTCGCTGCGCCGGACGCCTGCGGCCCCGACCCCCGTCGCGGCACCCGCACGGGAGTCGACGGACGCCGCGCTCGCGGGCGCCCCGAGAACTCCCGCGGCCGACACCGCACCGGCCGCCCCTGCGCCCGTCCCGGCGCCGCCCTCCTCCGCACCGGCGCCCGTTGAGCCGGCGCCCACCTCCCCAGCGCCCCCAGGGCCCATCCCGGCGCCTCCTTCCTCCGCGTCGGCGCCCGTCGAGCCGGCTCCCTGGCCGCGCCCCCCACGGGGAGCCCCGCTTCCCAACTGACCAGCCCAGCTCCACCGGTCACCGTGGCGGCGGCGGCCGACGTGGCTCCGCTGGCCACCGAGGCTCGCGACCGCGGCCTCCGCGCTCGTGGACGCTCACGTGGCTCCGCTGGCCACCGAGGCTCGGCTGGGCTCCGCGCTCGTGGACGCTGATGTGCCTACCGTCGCCACCGAGGACGAACCCCCGACGGCGACCCGGGAGCAGATCACCCCGATACCTGCCCTTCGCCCACCGGCCCTCAGCGCGGCTCCTCCGCTCCCGGCCCCGCTGGCCCAACCCGCGCGGCCCAACCGCGCAGCCGGCCGTCACGCCACCTTCGCCCACCCCCGCACCGCAGGGCGTGGTCGAGGTCCCGCTCGGCGAGTACGACGGGCGGTTCACCGCCGTCGTCGCGCTCATCTTCACCGTGCTCGCGGTGATCGTCCTGACCATCGTCGCAACCCAGGTCATCAGCGACCTCATCATCGCCACCCCCATTCCCGCCGACACTCCCACTCCCGACGCAGACTCGGGAGCGCGCTCCGGCCGGGCGACCTCCGCCCTACTCATCGCCGTCGGCAGCATCCTGCTGCTCGCCGCCGCCGCCCTGGCCGCACTCGACGTCCGTGGACGCCAACGCCGCGTGGCCGCCACAACCGCCCTGCGCGGCACCCAAGCGACCCTCGACAAGGCGCCCGGGATCCTCGAGAACCCGGGCAAGTTCCGGGCCACGCTGGCGCTGCTGATCACGGGCGTGGTGGTGGTCCTGATCGGCTTCCTCGGCCAGGTGCACTGGTCGTAGACCCGACCACGGCTGACCCGGCCCGAGACTCACCCCGACTCGAGCGACCTCGCGCATCAGGCGCACGAGGGAGTCGGTCGAGGCGAGGATCTGCTCGTACGCCAAGGCATGCAGGCCCGAGCCCAGGTAGTGCGGGTCGGGCACGTCATCGACATGCAACTCACTGGGGTCGATCGCGACCCGACCAGCGGCCGCCAGTCCGGCCCCACTCGGACCCCCCTGGGACGTGGCCCCTGGCCATCCGCGGACCCCGGGCCGCGCGCCCATCGCCAGCGCCTCCGAGGCTCGGCCGGCCCGCCACCCACTCCGGCCCCGACCCGCCGTCCCTGGTGCCGGCGCCGCACCCGCCAGTCCCCGGGCAGCATCCATCTCGCTCACGACCCACAGCCGTCGACCGGCCGGATCGTCGGGCAGCGCCTGCACGTCCTGCCGCGGATCGCCCGCAGGGAACCGCGCAGCCCAGTCCCCCGCGTCCACGCCCGACACCGAACGCTCCCGGCCCGCCGCCACCATCCCCGAATCGACCATCCAGTCGGCGATCCGGCCCGCCTGGCGCATCGTGAACGTCCGGGTCCGCGACGTCGGCTCCAACTCGAGGATCGCCGGCCGATGGTCACGCGCGGCGGCGAGGATCAGGTCCGCCCACGTCACCAGCTCGGCAGTCAGCGCCTGGGAGTGATGCTCCGCGGCGTGCCCGGCGAGGGCCGGCGCCATCGAGCACCCGGGCGAACCGGCCATCGCGGCGGTCCCGGCCGAACGCACCTCGATCCCCGAGAGTTCGGGCGCGCCCGCGACGGCCGCCCGCAACAGCTGCTGCGCCGACGCCGACCGGCAGATGTTGGCCGTGCACACGTACAGGATCCGCACGTGACCTCCCCGCTGACGCGTCTGCGAGTCGCACGCTACCGCGTCAGGTCCCCGCCTCGGCACCGTCGCCGATCACGTGCTGACGGCGTCGACGTCACTCGAGCCCCACCCGCCTGTCCACAGATGCATCGCACAGGGCTTCTCCATTCAGCGGACATCGAACAGGGTGGCCGCGTGCCGCGAATCACGCCCTGGACCCCGCCCACGACCCCCTTCATGGCCGCCCATGTCGCCCCACTCGGGGTCACGGACGCGATGATCCGTTGGGCGGTGGATACCGGGTCTGTCACCCGGCTCACCCGGGGCGTCTTCGTCGCCACCAAGTCGGTCCCGGACGACCCGATCCCCCGTCACGTCCAGCTCGCCCTTGCGCTGCAGCTGCGGAATCCGTCCGCGATCGCGAGCCATCACACGGCGGCGCTGGCGTGGGACCTCGACCTCGACGATGCGCTCCAGGCCGCAGCCGCCGCCCCCTCATTCATCGTCCCAACCGGGGCCAGCGTGAGGTCCAAGACACATCGAGGGCTGAGCATCGCCGTACGGGATCTCCCCGTCCACCACCGCACCGAGCACCCCAGCGGCCTGCTCGTGACCACACCCGCCCGCACGGCAGTGGACGTTGCGGCACTGTCCGGGGTACCCGAGGCCCTGATCACGCTCGACTCCGCCGCTCGCCTCGAACTGCTCAGCCAGGTGGGCGAACGCCGACTCCGCGACGCCTACACCAACGAGAAGCTGGTCGAGGCCTCCCGCGCGCCCCTGCTCGAGGCCAGCCGATCCGCAGCAACCCTCCGCACGCGACGCGCCCTGACCGACGTCGTCCCCCTCGCCGACCCTCGACGCGAGTCGGCCAACGAGTCCCTGAGCTACGGCCATTTCCTCCTTGCCGGGTTGCCCCTCCCCGAGATGCAGGTACGCATCCGCACTGCCGAGGGCGAGGCCTTCCCCGATTTCCTGTGGGCGGAGGCCATGGTGATCGGCGAGGCTGACGGCGCCGTCAAGTACACCACCCGTGACGACCTCGTCCGTGAGAAGCGGCGTCAGGAGGCGTTGGAGCTGATGGGATTCCGAGTCGTCCGCTGGATGTACTCCGAGCTCCGCCAGCGGCCGTCCGCGGTCGTCGGCCGGATCGCAGCCGCCCTCGACGCCCGCGGCGCACTCTGACCCAGCCCCACGCAGACGCCAGACCGCTTCCTCGCCCAAACCCAGTCGCGGCAGTACGCGCTCGATCCTGTTGTTTCACGCTCGGCCAGGTCCACGCGTCGGGGAGTTCGCACTCGAAAGCGTTGTTCGGGCCGTGTCCGCTTGGGACCCGAACAGCAGCTTCGGATGCGAACTCAGGCGCGTGGCCACGCCACACGACGTGAAACAACGGTTTCGGGCGCGAACTCAGGTGGTCACCACACGGCCCGCCGGGCGTCCGGGACGCCAGAGGCGGGCACCGAGGTGCGCTGGCCCGGTGCTGCACCTGCCGGCCGGGCTGTGACTCCGACCGCCGGCTCGCGCCCCGCGGTCCGACGCACGCTCGACTCGCTGCCGCCGGGGCGCCCGTCAGCAGCGAACCCGCCTCGCTCGACGGCGTTCCGGCGAGCCGGTTCGCCATCGGCGCAGCGGGTTCGGCCTCCGGCGCCCACCCTCGACGGTAAGATCACGCCCATGTCAGTCACGGCCGATCGCGCAGGGCGCCTGCCGCGCCAGGAGCGGCGCGCGCAGCTGCTCGATGCTGCGCGCGAGGCGTTCGTCCAGCAGGGCTACCACGCCGCCGGCATGGACGGCATCGCCGAGCTCGCCGGCGTCTCCAAGCCCGTGCTCTACCAGCACTTCCCGGGCAAGCTCGAGCTCTACCTCGCGGTCCTCGACGAGAGCAGCGACTCGCTGATCGACCGCGTGCGCATCGCCCTGGACTCCACCACCGACAACCGCAAGCGCGTGCGCGCCACCTTCGAGGCGTACTTCGACTTCGTCGCCCACGAGTCCGGCGCGTTCCGGCTGATCTTCGAGTCCGACCTCACCAACGTCCCCGAGGCCGCCGACCGCGTCGCCCGCACCAACGACACCTGCGCGCAGATGATCGCCGAGGTCATCCGCGAGGACACCGAGCTCGACGACGACACGTCGATGCTCCTGGCCAGCGGCCTGCTCGGCATGGCCCAGACCGCCGCCCGCTACTGGCTGCACTCGCCGGCGCCCATCTCCCAGGAGAGTGCCGCCAAGGCCATGTCGATGCTGTCGTGGCGCGGCATCTCCGAGTTCCCCCTGACCCATCCCCCGAGCTAGCGAGAGAAAGGCCCACCGTGGAGGTTCGCATCGGAATCCAGCAGGCTGCCCGTGAGCTGGTCCTGGAGAGCACCGATACACCCGACGCCGTCGCCAAGAAGGTCGCCGAGGCCCTCAAGAACGACGGACTGTTGGACCTGATCGACGAGAAGGGCCACCGCGTGGTGGTTCCGGCCGCCAAGCTGGCCTACGTCGAGATCGCCGCCGCCGAGGTCCGCAAGGTCGGTTTCGGCACCATCTGAGGCCCGTCCGGTCAGCACACATTGACGGGGTTGGCCCGGAAGGCGAGCTCCCGCGACGAACGGCTCCCGAGTTGGAGCATGAACCGCGGCGCCTTCCCGTGAACGGTGCCCGAACCGCCCACCCGACTGAGGGGGGACCGCGCGCCCGGCCGACCCGCCGCCCCTACGCCGCGAGGCCCAGGGCGGTCATCCGCTCGACATGGGCGGCGGTGAGCCGCTCCACCAGGCCGAACAGGTCGATCTGGCGCGACACCTGCTCGCTGAGGATCAGCGCGGCCAGCCCGTCGTGCTCGGCGGCGACCGACTGCGCCTGCGACAGCATCTCGCCGAGCAGCCGCCGGCCCCACAGCGCCAGCCGCCCCGCCAGGCGCGGATCCCGGGCGATGGCCGCCCGGACCTCCTCGATCACGACGGCCGTCTTGCCCAACTCGCTGCACACCTCGAGCACGAGCGCGGCGGTCTCGTCGTCGAGCACGGCCCCGACCTCGCGGTAGAAGTCCTCGCTGATCGAGTCGCCGACGTAGGCCTTGACCAGGCCCTCGAGCCAGTCGCTCGGGAGCGGTCATCCGGTGGTAGGACTCGAGCGGACCGAGGAACGCCGACATCGCCTCGTCGGGATCGGCGCCCATCTCGATCAGGCGCTCGCGCAGCAGGTGGAAGTGGCCCAGCTCGCCCTGGGCGATGTCGGCGATCCGCACCCGCTGCGACAGGGACGGTGCCAGCGCGGCCTCGCTCACGAGGCGCTCGAACGCGAGGTACTCCCCCGCACCGAGCAGGCCCAGCAGCTCGATCACGCCCTGCCGGTACTCCGGATCCGACAACGCGGGGCGCACCACCTCAGCGCCCGGCGACCCATCCTGCGAGCTCGACGGGACGGGAGCGGCGGCGGGTTCGGGGGTCATGGAAGGACGGTAACCCGAGCGGTCCCCGTGGAGAAGGTAGAATCGGCGCACTACTGAGGAGAGATTTGACTACCTTCACCGACTTGGGCGTCGTCGCGCCCATCACCTCCGCCCTGGCAAAGGCCGGGATCACCGACGCCTTCCAGATCCAGGAGCTGTGCATCCCGCAGGCCCTCGAGGGCCGCGACCTGATCGGGCAGGCCAAGACCGGCACGGGCAAGACCCTCGGCTTCGGCATCCCGCTGCTCCAGCGCATCCCCTCCCCGAACACCCCCGAGTACCCCAACCTGTCCCCCGCCGAGCAGAAGGCCCCCAAGGCGCTGGTCGTCGTCCCGACGCGCGAGCTGTGCGTCCAGGTGACCTCCGACCTCACGCTGGCCGGCGCCGAGCTGGGCGTGCGCGTCCTGGCCGTGTACGGCGGGCGCGCGTACGAGCCGCAGGTCGAGGCCCTGGCCAAGGGCGTCGACGTCGTGGTCGGCACGCCCGGGCGGCTGATCGACCTGGCCCGCCAGCGCCTGCTGCACCTGGGCGACGTGCAGGTCCTGGTGCTCGACGAGGCCGACGAGATGCTCGACATGGGCTTCCTGCCCGACGTCGAGCGCATCGTCTCGATGCTGCCCGCGACCCGCCAGACGATGCTGTTCTCCGCGACCATGCCCGGGCAGATCATCGCCCTGGCCAGGCGCTACATGACCCAGCCGACCCACATCCGGGCGCTGAACGTCGACGACGACTCGGCCACGGTCGCCGAGGTCGAGCAGCACGTGTGGCGCGTCCACCCGCTGAACAAGGTCGAGATCCTCGCCCGCGTCATGCAGGCCGAGAGCCACGGACCGTCGATGGTCTTCTGCCGCACGAAGCGCCGCGCCCAGGCCGTCGCCGATGAGCTGACCGAGCGCGGGTTCGCCGCCGGTGCCGTGCACGGCGACCTCGGCCAGGGGGCGCGCGAGCAGGCGCTGCGCGCGTTCCGCAACGGCAAGGTCGACATCCTGGTCGCCACCGACGTGGCCGCCCGCGGCATCGACGTCGAGGGCGTCACGCACGTCATCAACTACGAGTGCCCGGATGACGAGAAGACCTACCTGCACCGCGTCGGGCGCACCGCCCGCGCCGGGGCGTCCGGTGTGGCGATCACCTTCGTCGACTGGCAGGACGTCCCGCGCTGGGGCCTGATCAACAAGGCCCTCGGGCTGTCCTTCCACGACCCGATCGAGACCTACCACACCTCCGAGCACCTCTACACCGGAGTCGGGATCCCCGCCGGCACGACCGGACGGCTGCCCCGCAAGTCACGCACCCACGAGGGCCTGGACGCCGAGGTGCTCGAGGACCTCGGGGGTCGGCAGCCGAACACCCGCGACCGCGATCGCGACGGGCGCGGCGGCTCGGGCGCGGGCGGCCACGGCCGCGGGCACACGCACCACCACGGGCAGACGATCCCGCACGGTCACAAGGACGGCGCGCCGAAGGGCGGGTCGGCCAAGTCCGGCGGCTCGAAGGGCCCGGACTCGGGTGCCGCGGTCGCGGGCGGCTCCGGCGCGGGCGGCTCCGGCGATGAGGCCGCTCCCAGGAAGCGCCGCAACCGGACCCGCAACCGCACCCGCGGCGGCCAGACCCAGGGCGCCGAGGGCAGCCAGGGCGGTCCGGCAGCGGCGGTCCGGCGGAGCCGTCCAGCGGGTCGGCCAGCTCCGCCGCGGAATAGGCCAGTTCCGGCGGGTCGGCCAGCTCCGCCACGGAGCAGGTCGCCGCCCCACGACGGCGATTCGATCCAAGTCCCGGGACTGTTCGCGCGCTCAAACTTGGATGAACCGCCGTTGGGCGCAGCGAACTTGGATCAACCCACGCGCAGCTCCCCACCCCACCCGCCGGGCCGGCGCGGCTCCCAGCCACGTCACGCCCCGCCCCTGAGTGCCCCATGCGATTCGCTCCAAGTCTCGGGACTTCTCGCGCGCTCATACTTGGATCAAACCGCGTTCGGCGCAGCGAACTTGGATCAAATCGGCGGAGGGGCGGCACCGGGCCCCGGTGCCCGACGGCGCACCGGCGCGCGCTCAGTGGAAGCGGACCTTCACCCAGTGGCGCTCGTCGCACGCGGGGCAGCGCATCCACGACGGGTAGTCCCGCCGGACGACGAGCAGGTGCACGCTCGGCAGCGCCAGCTGCAGCGCGCGGGCGTACGAGGCAACCGTCGCGACGTGGCAGTCCGAGCACGTGATGACCACGGACCCCAGCGACGGGTTGACCGTGTCGCGGCTGAACAGGGCCGACTTGCCCTGGACGTCCACGCCGGCGACGCTCGGGTCGGCGACGGCCCGGGTACGGACGCGGTCGAATGTCGAGTTGCTCATCAGCTGGCTCCCATCAGGGCCGTCGGGGCCGAGGCGGCGGTCCCGTCCACGAGTCCGCGCGCGAGTTGCCGGTAGGCCTCCGCGCCGCGGAACCGCCCCCCGGATGACAGCACCGAGCGCCCGGCGGCGGGCGCCTCGGCGAATCGGATCGAGCGCGGGATGGCCGGGCCGAGGATGTCCAGGCCGTAGCGGTCGTTGATGTCGGCCAGCACGGCGCGCGAGTGGTTGGTTCGCGAGTCGAACAGGGTGGGCAGCACCCCGAGCACGACCAGGTCGCGGTTGGTGATGCGCCGCACGTCGGCGATCGTGTCGAGCAGCTGCCCGACGCCCCGGTGCGACAGCGTCTCGCACTGCAGCGGGATCAGGACCTCGTTCGCGGCGGTGAGCGCGTTGATCGTCAGCACGCCCAGCGACGGCGAGCAGTCCAGCAGGATCGTGTCGTACTCGCCGCCGATGTCGTCCAGCGCGGTGCGCAGCGAGAACTCGCGCCCCGTGCGCGTGAGCAGCTGCGCCTCCGTGCCGGCCAGGTCGATCGATGCGGGCAGCAGGTGCATGTCCTCGTCGGTCTTGATCACCGCCATCGAGGCGCTGATCCGCCCGAGCAGGACGTCGTGCATCGAGAACTCGAGCGTCTCGGGGTCCAGGCCGAGGGAGAACGTGAGGCACGCCTGCGGGTCGAGGTCGACCACCAGCACCCTCTGGCCCATCTCGGCGAGCGCGGCACCAATCGAAGCGACGGTCGTGGTCTTGGCCACGCCACCCTTCTGGTTGGCGATGGCGATGATTCGTGTCATACCCGGCCCCTGCTTCGTCGGCAACTTCCCCCTATTGTGCACAGCATGAGCACACCGCCCTTCATCAACATGCCCGACGGCGTCGGACTTTTCGCGCCCCCGGACGCTCCCCTGCCGGTCCTGGTCGCCGAGGCGCGCACGGATGTGGCAGGTGGTGCGGATGTGACTGGGGGGCGCGCGGGAGGGCGGGGCGGGGCTGACGCCACCGGCGCGCGGGCCGCGCGCGGCGATGTCCTGCTCGTCCCCGGGTTCACCGGATCGAAGGAGGACTTCATCGCGATCCTCGAGCCGCTGGCGGCGTTCGGGTGGCGCGTGGCGGCGATGGACCTGCCCGGGCAGGGCGGCGCACCCGCGCTCGGGCCGCGCGGAAGCCACACCCTGCGCACCTTGGCCGACTCGGTGGCGGCGGTCGCTCAGTGGTTCGCCCCGGGCCGGCGCGTGCACCTCGTCGGGCACTCGATGGGCGGCCTGGTGACCCGCGAGCTGGTCCTGTCCGAGCCGGAGCGCCTGGCCTCGTGGACCGCCATGAGCAGCGGCCCCGCTTCGATACCCGCCCACGGGCACACCTCCCTGCTGCAGCTCGAGGCCGCCCTGGCCAGTGCGCCGATCGAGGTCGTCTGGGCCGCCAAGGAGGCGATGGACCGGGCCGGCGGCTGGGACCCGCCCAGCCAGGAGGTCGCCGACTTCTGCGCCCGGCGCTTCATCACCAACGACCCGGCGGCCCTGTCGGACTGCGCCGAGATCCTGATGACCGCCCCCGACCTCACCGAGCAGGTCGGCTGCGGCGCTGGATGCCGCGATGCTGCCCGCGGCCGTGGTCACCGGCGAGATCGACGACGCCTGGTCGCCGGCCGTCCAGGAGCACATGGCCGAGCGCCTGCGGGTGCCGTGGCACACCCTTCCCGGCCTCGGGCACAACCCCGCCACCGAGGACCCGCACCTGACCGCAACGGTGCTCAACGACGTCTTCGGCAGCGCCGCGGCCAGTCGCGCCGAGGAGGCGAGCGCCGAGTAGGGCCATCCGCCGGGCCACGCCCCGGCAGTCGGCATCCGTGTGAACGATTCCGACCATCCGATGGTCGATTCCGTTCACACGGCTGGCAACCGGCCACAACCGGCCAACTCGTGGGAAATTGCCCCGGATCGGCGGTGTGGATCCATCCACATATGGGTATGCCTGCCCCATGGCCCTGCACGAGATCCTCCCGAACACGTTGATGGCCCCCCGGGAGGCTCGGATCGCCATCGCGCGGTTCCTGTCCAAGGCCCAGCTCTCACAGCTCACCGACGACGCGCAGCTGCTCGCCTCCGAGCTCGTGACCAACGCCGTGCGCCACGCGTCAGGGCCCATCGACGTCCGCGCCTACGTCCGCGACGGCTTCCTGCGCCTCGAGGTCGGGGACTCCTCGGTCGATTGCAGCCCCGAGCGCCGCGCCGCGGACGCCGACGACGAGGGCGGTCGCGGCATGGAGATCATCGACAAGATGTCGGCGCGCTGGGGATGGCGCGCCCGCGGCCACGTCAAGGTCGTCTGGCTCGACCTGCCGATGCCGACGGGCACAGCCCCCCGGAAGTAGCCCCGGCCCGCGCTCGCCACCCCGCGCTCGCCACCCCGGCGCACCTCGCTCCCAGCCCCGCGCGCCATCCCGCAGTCCCACCCCCGCGCGCCAGCGCCCCGCCTACCCTCCCGCAGCGCTCAATCCGCCATCGCGTGGCGCGCCTTCGGATTCATCCGGATCTGCGACCACCGTCAGTCGGAGACCCGGACCAATCGGCGCAGGCTCGCCGAGCGGCTCAGAACTCCAGGGGGTCGCTGGGCAACGGCTTGGGCTCGGTCCAGCGCATCGGCATCCCATGGGCGGACCCGGATCCCAGCTGGACCGCCGTCCCCGGACGCCACGGGGCCCACGCCCCCGACGCCGGCCACGACCGGCCGACCAGCGCGTAGGACATCGCCGGGTCCGGCGACTCGCGCTTCCACTCCCACGACACGTGGACGACCGGGGTCGAGGGCGTCGCGCGGTTGGCCAGCTTGCGGATCCCCGAACGGATCTCCACGCGCGCCGACCGGTCGAGGTAGAACCAGGTCGCCGAGTGCCAGATCACCAGCGTCTGCCCGGGCACCTGCTCGGCGTGGGCCAGCATGGCCAGGTAGTCCCCGGCGCTCATCGGCCGGACGGTGGCCGGGATCCGGTGGGCGAGCGTGAACGCCGAGCGCAGCCGCTCGAAGCGCGGCAGGTCATCACCCCAGACGTAGGCCGCCAGCGTGAGGCGGTCCTCGGCCTTGTCGACGTCCAGCGGGCGCAGGTCGCAGCCCGACCGCTCGGCGATCCTCACCGGCGTCGGCATCGGGACGTGCGCCCAGGGCATCGCGTCGGCGCGCAGGTTGAGCCCGGCCGAGGCCGCCAGCTCGTGCAGCCGGATGGGCTGGCCGTGCGCGGCCGACACCCGTGCCAGCGCCCCGCGCAGCGGTTGCGCGCGGCCGGTCTCGTTGGTCTGCGGGATATGGGCCAGCGACCGGTTCACCACATCGGGATGGGCCAGGAACGCCGCGACGACCGCGGCACCCAGGGCCTCTCGCGCAGCATCGTCCTGCGGCGCCGTACCGCCGACCGTCGGGTAGTAGATGGCCAGCCCCGGCGCCTGGCGTGAGAGCACGAGCCGGTGGGCGGCGGCCAGCAGGCGCAGCCCGATCAGGTCACCGCCGCGCACGGAACGGTGATCGGCCATGAAGTCCGCGAGCTCGCCGCCCGGGGCGCTCGCCCCGCGCAACGCGATCAGCACGTCGTGCGACAACGGCGAGCCGAGTTCGAGGCAGGCCTGCGCCTGGGTGGTCAGCGCCTCGTCGAGCGTGACGGCCTCATCCCCGTGGATCACGTCGTACAGCAGCGTCATCCGTGCATCCCCTCCGCTACGGCACCACCCGGTGCGTGCCCCGGGGAATGATGCCCCACGATCGGATTCGTTGCGCGGGATGTTCCCCGATCAGGAGCAAGGCAGAGCCCGGCACCAGACGGGAGAGGCTATGGGAACTGCCCTCGAACGGCAGGTGCCGGGCTCTGCCGGATACAGAGTGCCCGGCCACTGGCAACCGCTGATTCTGCTGACGATTCGGACGCTGAGAACGTCGGAATCGTCAGCACAATCGCTCGGCCGCGGGCTGGGCGCCCACCGGCGGCGCGCCGTTCAGCGCAGCTTGTAGTCCTCCAGGACTCGGCGGGCGATGATCATCCGCTGGATGTCGGCCGTGCCCTCGCCGATGAGCAGCATCGGGGCCTCGCGGTAGAGCCGCTCGATCTCGTACTCCTTGGCGTAGCCGTAGCCGCCGTGGATCCGGAACGAGTCCTCGACGACCTCCTTGCAGTACTCCGAGGCCAGGTACTTGGCCATGCCCGCCTCGAGGTCGTTGCGCTCGCCGGAGTCCTTCTTGCGTGCGGCGCGCACCATCATCTGGTGGGCGGCCTCGACCTTGACGGCCATGTCGGCCAGCCGGAACGACACGGCCTGGTGCTCGGCGATGGCCTTGCCGAACGTGTGGCGCTGCTGGGCGTACTCGACGCCCAGCTCGAACGCCCGCGCCGACAGCCCGCACGCGCGCGCGGCCACGTTCACGCGGCCCACCTCGACGCCGTCCATCATCTGGTAGAAGCCCTTGCCGGGGGTCCCGCCGAGCAGGTCGTCGGCGCCGAGCTGGAACTCGTCCATGATCAGCTCGGTGGTGTCCACGCCCTTGTAGCCCATCTTGTTGATCTTGCCCGGGATGGTCAGCCCGGGCAGGACCTCGCCGAAGCCGGCCGGCTTCTCGATGAGGAACGTCGACATCTTCTTGTAGACGCTCGCGCCCTCGTCGGCGTCGGTGTCGGTGCGGACCAGGACCGCGACGAGGGTGGACGAGCCGCCGTTGGTCAGCCACATCTTCTGGCCGGTGAGCGTGTAGCCGCCGTCCGCGTTCGGCACGGCCTTCGAGGTGATCGCCGCGACGTCGGACCCGCAGTGCGGCTCGGACATCGAGAACGCCCCGCGCACCTCGCCGGTGGCCATCCGCGGCAGGTACTTGGCCTTCTGCTCGTCGGTGCCGTGCTGCATGATCATGTACGCGACGATGAAGTGGGTGTTGACGACGCCGCTGACGCTCATCCAGCCGCGCGCGATCTCCTCGACGCACAGGGCGTAGGTCAGCATCGACTCGCCCAGGCCGCCGTACTCCTCGGGGATCATCAGGCCGAAGATCCCCATCTCCTTCATGCCCTCGACGATCGCGGTCGGGTACTCGTCCGCGTGCTCGAGATCCTGGGCGACGGGGATGATCTCGTTGTCCACGAACTCCCGCACCGCGGCGAGGATCTCCTCCTGCACCTCGGTCAGGCCCTCAGTCTGCGCCAGGCGTGGCATGGTTCCTCCTCGATCGACGGGTGCTTTGTTACCGGCCAGTATCCCCCGCGCCATGGGCGATCCGCACGCCGGGGCCACTGGCGCGCAGGGGGTGCGGCCGCGCCCCTGATCGGCAGCCCCGTGTCACCACGAGTGCGCCGCGCCCACAGTGACAGGATGTGCCCGTGCATGATGGTCAGGAGGATCTCTCCCGGTTCGCGTGGTTGTCGATCGGAACCGGGATCGTGGTGTTCGGCCTCAAGCTGTACGCCTACTTCCTCACCGACTCGGTGGGCCTGCTCTCCGATGCACTCGAGTCCACGGTCAACATCGTCGCCGCCGTCGTCGCGCTGGTGGCCCTGAAGGCCGCCGCGCGGCCCGGGGATGAGCGGCACCACTTCGGCCTGAGCAAGGCGGAGTACTTCTCGGCCCTGTTCGAGGGCCTGATGATCCTGATCGCCGCGGGGCTGATCATGTTCACCGCCATCCCCCGCTTCCTCGATCCCCAGCCGCTGGAGGACCTCGGCGTCGGCCTGGTGGTCTCGGGCATCGCCACGGTGCTGAACTTCGTCGTCGCCACCATCCTCATGCGCGCCGGGCTCAAGCACCGCTCGATCGTGCTGCAGGCGGACTCCAAGCACCTCATGACCGACGTGTGGACCTCCGGCGGGGTCATCGTGGCCGTGCTGCTGGTCGGCGCGACCGGCTGGCTGCGCCTGGACCCGCTGATCGCCATGGCCGTCGCGCTGAACATCGTGTTCGCGGGCCTGAAGCTGATCGGCAGCTCCGCGATGGGCCTGCTCGACGCCTCCCTGCCCGAGGACGAGAACGCCCTGATCGTCGAAGTCCTCCAGCGCCACCAGACCGAGAAGGTGCGGTTCCACGCGCTGCAGACCCGGGAGTCCGGGCGCCAGCGATTCGTCTCGATGCACGTGCTCGTCCCCGGGGCGTGGACCGTGGACCAGGGGCACGACCTCCTGGAGACGGTCGAGGAGGAGATCCGCCACGTCCTGCCCGACACCGTCATCACCACGCATCTGGAACCCATCGAGGACCCGCGGGCGTGGGACGACCAGCCCCCGGGCGGCGTGGCGATCCCCGACGAGGACCACTGGAACGACGCCTGATCCCGCCCCATCGGCCACCCCGGAAACGCCGTGGGATCGGCGCTTGCTAACGTCCGAGTATGCCCACAACCAAGAGCCCCAGGGACTTCTTCCGACCGCTGGCCGTCGGCGCCCCGACGCCACTGACCGAGATCCCGGCGCGCCCCTCGCGCGCGATCCACTTCTTCGACCCGAGCAACGAGAAGATGGCCGCCAAGGTGCCGGCGATGGTGGGCACCGTCGACGTCCTGCTCGGCAACCTCGAGGACGCCGTCAAGGCCGACAAGAAGCTCGACGCCCGCGAGGGCCTGGTGCGCATCGCGCAGGAGACCGACTTCGGCCCGACCCAGCTGTGGACGCGGATCAACTCCCTGGACAGCCCGTGGGTGCTCGACGACCTGACCCGGCTCGTGCCCGCCATCGGGCACAAGCTCGACGTGATCATGGTGCCGAAGGTGCAGGGCGCCGAGGACATCCACTACGTCGACCGGCTGCTGGCCCAGCTCGAGGCGAAGGCCGGGCTGACCCGCCCGATCCTGATCCACGCGATCCTCGAGACCGCGCGCGGGGTCGCGAGCGTCGAGGAGATCTGCGGGGCGTCACCGCGGATGCAGGGCCTGTCCCTGGGCCCGGCCGACCTGGCCGCCGACCGGCGGATGAAGACCACGCGCGTGGGCGGCGGGCACCCGGGCTACCTGGTCCGGGCCGACGCCGTTGACGGCGACATCGAGGGTCCGCGGGCGATCTTCCAGCAGGACCTCTGGCACTACACGATCGCGCGGATGGTCGACGCGTGCGCGGCGTACGGCATCTACCCGTACTACGGCCCGTTCGGCGACATCACCGACGTGGTGGCCTGCGAGGACCAGTTCCGCAACGCGTTCCTGCTCGGCTGCGTGGGCACCTGGACGCTGCACCCGAAGCAGATCGCGATCGCCAACCGGGTGTTCGCCCCGAGCGTGGCCGACATCACGCACGCACGCCGCGTGGTCGAGGCGATGGGCGACGGGACGGGTGCGGTGATGCTCGACGGCAAGATGGAGGACGACGCCTCGCTGAAGCAGTGCCTGGTGATGGTGAAGCTCGCCGAGCAGCTCGCGGAGATCGACCCCGAGTTGCGCGCCGCCTACGACGCGATCGAGGTGTCGCCATGAGCACGTTCCGGCCGCGCCGCTCGGTCCTCTACATGCCCTCGTCGAACGAGCGCGCGCTGGAGAAGGCCAAGACGATCCCCTGCGACGGGCTGATCCTCGACCTCGAGGACGCCGTCGCACCCGACGCCAAGCCGGCCGCGCGCGAAGCCGCGTGCGCCGCGGTGCAGTCCGGTGAGTACGGCCGGCGCGAGCTGACCATCCGGATCAACGGGGCCGACACCGAGTGGCACGAGGCGGACATGGCCGCGGCGTGCGCCGCCGGGCCGGACGCGATCGTGGTGCCGAAGGTGGACTCCGCCGACGCCGTCCGCGCGCTCGTCGCCGCCATGGAGAAGCACGGGGCGCCCGAGCGCACGACGCTGTGGGCGATGGTCGAGACGCCGGTCGCGATGCTGGACGCGCGGGCGATCGCCGCGGCCTCCGACCGGCTGTCGGTGCTGGTCATGGGCACCAACGACCTGGCCAAGGAGCTGTACGCCGAGCACGTCCCCGGGCGCCAGCCGCTGCTGACCGGCCTCGGGCTCGCGCTGCTCGCCGCCCGCGCCACGGGCAAGGTCATCATCGACGGCGTCTACAACGACGTGAAGAACGCCGAGGGGTTCGCCGCCGAGTGCGCCCAGGGCCGGGAGATGGGCTTCGACGGCAAGACACTGATCCACCCCGGTCAGGTCGAGCCGGCCAACGAGGCGTTCGCCCCGTCGGCGAAGGCCGTCGAGGACGCCCGCGGGATCCTGGCCGCGTGGGAGGCCGGGCGCGGGTCGGGCGTGGTCACCTACAACGGCCGGATGATCGAGAACCTGCACGTCGCCTCCGCCGAGCGCACGCTGGCGATCCACGAGGCGATCGAGGCCCTGGAGGCCTGACGACCCACTCACCCCATGGTTGACGACGCGCCTCAGGCGGGTGGGGTCTCGCTGGGGGCGTCGTTGGGTCGGGTCGTGGTGCTGATGACCATCGCGATCCCGGCGAACATCAGCACCACCGCCGGGATGATCGCCGGCGGGGGGACCTGGCCCAACCAGGCCGCGGCGATCGCGGTGGAGCCGGGCATCTCCAGCAGGATCGCCAGCGAGACGATGGTCGCCGACGTGGTGGCCAGCACCTTGTTCACCACCGAGTGCCCCAGCAGCTGGGCGCCGAGGGTGACGGCGAGGATCAGCAGCCAGTCGCGCAGCGAGAACCCCACGAGCGGGACACCACCGAGCAGCACGAGCAGCAACAGCCCCATGGCCGCCACCGCGTAGCAGATCATCGTGTACGTCGGGTTGGACGTGGTCGCCCGGACCTTCTCCCCCACCGTCACGTACAGGGCCGCCAGCACGGCACCGGCCAGGGCCAGGGCGTCACCGAACAGGGCGCGGGGCGTCAGCGCGAAGTCGACGCCCGTGAGCACCAGCGCCCCGAGCAGCGCCAGGGCGATGCCGATCCAGGCGATCCGGGTGATCGCCACCCCACGCCGGTGCGCGATCAGCGCCGCCCACACCGGCTGGGTGGCCACCAGCGCCGTCGAGGACGCCACCGTCGTGAACCGCAGGCTGGGCACCCACGTGGCGAAGTGCGCGCCGAGCAGGACCCCCGACAGCGCCATCAGCCGCCACTGCGCCCGGTCCAGCTCGCGCACCTCCGCCCGGTGCCGGAACGCCACCCACACGGAGGTGATCCCCGAGCCCAGGGCCGTGCGCCAGAACGCGATCGCCAGGGCCGGTGCGGTGCACGCGGCGATGAGCGGACCGGACGTGGAGATCGCGATGACGGCCACCGCCAGCAGCGCGATGTCCGTGCCCGGAGGCCGGGACAGGGTCGCCGGGGCACTGCTCACAAGCGCGACAGTAGGGCATCCGCAATCGGTGTGAACGAGAACGACCATCCGATCGTCGATTCCGTTCACACCGATCAGGGGCGTCCCTGTGGACGACCGCTTGGCGTCAGAAGCGGGATCACGGATGCTCTGGGCGTGGGGCCCAACCTGACGCCGGAGTCACGCCAGCTGTTGATTCAGCAGCGCTCAGTGATCGCTTCGTGGCAGGCGGCGTCGGTGGGGCTGACCTCGCGGCAGCTGCGCTGGGCGTGCCGGACCGGGTGGCAGCAGGTGACGGCCCACACGTTCCTCGCCGCAGATGGCGACATCAGCGAGGCGCAGATGCGCGTCGCGGGAGTCCTCGAGGCTGGGCCCGATGCCGCCCTCGCGGGGTGCAGCGCCCTCATTGAGGCGGGATGGGCCGGCGACTCGAACGGGTACGTCGACGTCGTCGTCGCCCGCGGCCACCGATCGCGACGGATTCCGACGCCTCTGTGGCTCCGGGTGCACACCACCGTCGATGTGCCACGACGTCGGGGTGCACCGTCCAGGACGACGGCAGCCAGAGCCGCAGTGGATGCGGGGTCCTGGGCGCGAAGTGCCCGGGAGCGGCTCTTCCTCCTCGCCAGCACGGCGCAGCAACGTCTGGCAACGGTGGAGCAGATGCGCCGCGAGCTGGAATCGCGGCCCAACCTCGCGTGGGCAGGCCAGATGCGCCAAACCCTCGACGAGGTGGCGTCGGGGGCGACCAGCACCCACGAGGCGGACTTCCGCCGCGAGTGCCGCCGGCGGGGGCTGCCCGAACCCCGGATGCAGGTGCGCCGGCGCGCCGGAGGTCGGGGGCGGCGCACCGACGCGGAGTTCACCACGCCGAGCGGTCGTCTGGTCATCGTGGAGATCGACGGAGTCGCCCACATGGACGTGGCCCAGTGGCAGGCTGACCTCACCCGGCAGAACGACCTGAGCGCGGAGACCGGCGCCCTGATCCTGCACGTCACGGGGTGGGAGCTGCGCCACGACCCTGATCCGTTCTTCTCCCTTCTCGGGCGGGTGCTCGCTGGATCCGTGTGAACAGAGCCGACCATCCGATCGTCGATTCCGTTCACAGCGTTCGGGGCTGTGAGGGGCCCACGTGCGTCGCTGCCCGCTGGGACCGGCATGCGGCAGTAGCCTCAGCGCTGTGACGGCTGGCAGCAGCGCGCGCGTCTACGTGTCGCACCTGTCCGGGATCGGAGTGTTCGACCCGGCCGGTGACACCCTGGGCAAGGTGCGCGACCTCGTGGTGGTGCTGCGCCATGACCGCGAGCCGCCCCGGGTCCTGGGCCTGGTCATGGAGGTGCAGCGCCGGCGGATCTTCCTGCCGATGACGCGCGTCACCACGATCGACGCCGGCCAGGTCGTGGTCAACGCACGCCTGGACCTGCGCCGGTTCCAGCAGCGCCCGGGCGAGACCCTCGTGATCGGCGAACTCCTCGACCGGCGGGTGACGATCACCGCGGACGGCCAGCCCGCGACCATCGTCGACGCCGCGATCGAGCAGGACCGCAACCGCGACTGGCGGGTCACCCGGCTGCACGTCGCGCGCGTGCTGCGCGGGTTCCGGCGCCGGGGCGGGGCCACGACGCTGCCGTGGTCCGAGGTCGGCGGTCTGACGATCGACGGCCCTGCGGAGGAGCAGGGCGTGGACAGCCTGCTGGCGATGATGGACACACTGCGCGCGGCCGACCTCGCCAACGTCCTGCAGGACCTGCCGAACAAGCGCCGCCTCGAGGTGGCCCGCAACCTGGAGGACGAGCGCCTGGCCGACGTGCTCGAGGAGCTGCCCGAGGACGACCGGGTCCAGATCCTCACCGACCTGGGCATCGAGCGCGCCGCCGACGTCCTGGAGGTCATGGAGCCCGACGACGCCGCCGACCTGCTCAGCGAGCTCACCCCCGAGCAGGCCGCACAGTTCCTGCAGGAGATGGAGCCCAACGAGGCCGAGGACCTGCGCCGGCTGCTCTCCTACGGCGAGCTCACCGCCGGCGGCATGATGAACCCCGAGCCGATCATGCTGCTGCCCGACGCGACCGTCGCCGAGGCCCTGGCCCGCGTGCGCAGCCCCGAGGTCTCCCCCTCGCTGGCCGCCCAGGTGTACGTGGTCCGCCCGCCGCTGGACACACCGTCGGGGAAGTTCCTCGGTGTCGCGCACTTCCAGCGCCTGCTGCGCGAGCCACCGTCGAAGCTGGTGTCGGCGGTGATCGACACCTCGTTCGAGCCGGTCGGACCGCAGGCGCCGCTGTCGACGGTCACCCGCTACTTCGCCACCTACAACCTCGTCGCGCTGCCCGTGGTCGACGAGCTCGACCGGCTGCTCGGGGCGGTGACCGTCGATGACGTCATCGACCACATGCTCCCCGAGGACTGGCGCGACCTGGACTCCGAGCCCGACGACGCGGACGAGGAGGACTAGGCCATGGCACGCGCCTCCTCCCGGTCCGCGCGGATGGACCAGCCCCGCGACCGCTCGCGCACCATCAAGCCGCAGTACGACCCGGAGATGTTCGGCCGCTGGAGCGAGAAGGTCGCCCGCTTCATCGGGTCCGCCCGGTTCATCGGATGGATGACGGTCTTCGTCATCGTCTGGGTCCTGTGGAACACCACGGCCCCGGACGACTGGCGCTTCGACCCGTTCCCGTTCATCTTCCTGACCCTGATCCTCTCGCTGCAGGCGTCCTACGCAGCACCCCTGATCCTGCTCGCCCAGAACCGCCAGGCCGACCGCGACCGCGTGCAGTACCAGGAGGACCGCAACCTCACCGAGCGCCTGGTCGCCGACACCGAGTACCTGACCCGGGAGATCGCCACGATCCGGATCGCCACCGGCGACCTCGCGACCCGGGACTTCCTGCGCGGAGAGGTCCGCGACCTCGCCGACGAGCTGACCGCCCTGCTCGCCGGGGAGTCCGAGCCCGCAGCCGGCCAGGGCGCCGGGCAGGGCGTCGGGCCGAATGCCGGACCGGGTGGGGATTCTGGCGTCGGACCGGCCTCCGCGGGCGGTCCGCGCTCGGCCGACAGGGCCTGATAGCGCTCTCTCCCGCACGTCCGGGCGATCCCCGTGGCGATCCCCGGTGGCCCCTGCGCCCTGGGACGGGCGTGACCGGACTGGCCCGCACGGACTACCCTGAACCCCGTTCCCGCCACCAACTCCTGGAGCGATGATGAGCTTGCCCACCACGACGTCCGACACCACCCCCCAGCACTTCGCCGAGGAGTTCCTCGCGCACCTGCAGCTCGACCGGGCCGTCGACCTCGAGCGCGCGGGCCGCCGTGACGTGTACGCCGCACTGGCCCACACCGTCCGCGACCGCCTCATGTCCGACTGGCTTGACACCGTCCGCAACCGTGGCCGGCTGCAGTCCAAGACCGTCGTCTACCTGTCCGCCGAGTACCTGATGGGCCGCCAGCTGGGCAACGCCCTGCTGGCCACCGGGCTCACCGAGATCGCCCGCGAGGCCCTGGCCGGCCTGGGGCTCGACCTCGACGAGGTCTACGACATGGAGGTCGAGCCCGGCCTGGGCAACGGTGGCCTCGGCCGGCTCGCCGCCTGCTTCGCCGACTCGCTGGCCACCCTCGGCCGCCCGGCCATCGGGTACGGGATCCTCTACGAGTACGGCATCTTCGAGCAGTCCTTCGAGGACGGTCGGCAGGTCGAGAAGCCCGACCAGTGGCTCGACCACGAGAACCCGTGGCTCTTCGCCCAGCGCGAGCACGCCGTGTCCGTCGGGTTCGGTGGGCACGTGGAGGTGGATCCAGCGACGGGCGACCGGACCTGGTTCCCCGCGGAGAAGGTCCTGGGCATCCCGCACAACCTGATGGTCCCGGGCTACGAGAACAACGTGGTCAACACCCTGCGCCTGTGGAAGGCGCGCGGGTCCTCGCAGTTCAACCTCGAGGTGTTCAACGCCGGCGACTACATCGAGGCCGTGCGCCAGCAGTCGATGAGCGAGAACATCTCGCGCGTGCTCTACCCGGAGGACTCCACACCCGCCGGCAAGGAGCTGCGCCTGCGCCAGCAGTACTTCTTCACCGCGTGCGCCCTGGCCGACCTCGTCCGGGTGGCCGACCTCGAGGGCATCCCGCTGACCGAGATCCCCGACCGGGTGAGCATCCAGCTCAACGACACCCACCCCGTGATCGCGATCCCCGAGCTCATGCGCATCCTGATCGACGAGCGCGGCATGGACTACGAGCAGGCGTGGGACATCACCAGCCGCACCTTCAACTACACCTGCCACACCCTGCTCCCCGAGGCCCTCGAGCGCTGGAGCGTCGGCCTGCTGCAGTACCTGCTGCCGCGCCACATGGAGCTCATCTTCCGGATGAACAAGCGCTTCCTGGAGAGGGTCCGCGAGGCGTTCCCCAATGACCTGTCCCGCGTGATCAACATGTCCATCATCGAGGAGGGCCCCGAGCGCATGGTCCGGATGGCCCACCTGGCCACCGTGGCCAGCGTGCACGTGAACGGCGTGGCCGCGCTGCACAGCCAGCTGCTGCGTGAGACGGTCCTGCACGACTTCGCCGAGATGTACCCCGAGCGGTTCACCAACGTCACCAACGGCGTGACGCCGCGCCGGTTCATCAAGCTGGCCAACCCGCGCCTGAGCGACCTGATCACCGACGCCGTCGGCGACGGGTGGCTGACCGACCTGGACAAGCTCAGCGGGCTGGAGTCCGTCGCGGACGACCCGGCGTTCCAGGAGCAGTGGCGGGCGGTCAAGCTGGCCAACAAGGTCGAGCTCGCCACATTGCTCGAGGCCCGGACCGGACGTGTCTTCCCCACCGATCCGATGTACGACATCATGATCAAGCGCCTGCACGAGTACAAGCGCCAGATGCTCAAGCTGCTGCACGTGGCCACGATGTACCGCCGGCTGCGCCTGGACCCGGCGGCGGCGATCCCCCCGCGGATGGTCCTGTTCGGCGCGAAGGCGGCGCCGGGCTACCAGATGGCCAAGCTGATCATCCGGCTGATCAACCAGGTGGGCGCCACGATCGCCGCCGACCCCGCCATGGCGGGGCGGCTCTCGGTGGTCTTCCCGGCCAACTACAACGTGACGCTGGCCGAGCGGATCATCCCTGCCGCCGACCTGTCCGAGCAGATCTCCATGGCCGGCAAGGAAGCCTCCGGCACGGGCAACATGAAGCTGTCGCTCAATGGAGCTCTGACCGTCGGCACCCTCGACGGCGCCAACGTCGAGATCCGCGAGCTGGTCGGTGCGGACAACTTCTTCCTGTTCGGCCTGACCGAGGACGAGGTCGTGGCCCGCAAGGCCGCCGGCTACAACCCCGGCCTGGTCTACCGCGAGGACGAGGAGCTGCGTGCGGTGATCGACGAGATCGCCAGCGGCTACTACTCCCCGCCCGGTGAGCCCGACCTGTTCCGCCCGATCATCGAGACCCTGCTCATGCGCGACGAGTACCTCGTGCTGGCCGACTACCGCGCGTACATCGAGGCCCAGGAGCGCGTCGACGCGCTGTGGGGCGACAAGGCCGCGTGGACGTCGATGTCGATCCGCAACACCGCGCGGACGGGGTTCTTCTCCTCCGACCGGGCGATGCTCGACTACTTCGACCGCATCTGGAAGTAGGGATTCGGGCGACGCCGGTCCGGTCCGGTCTGATCCGGGTCCGGTCCGCGGGGTCGGGCGTTTTCGACGCGCACTGCTGCGCACCGCTTCGCGGCGCTTGCTCTACGTGCGCTTTCGAAAAGGCCCGATCCCGCTTCGGCTTCGCCTTGCGCTCGCCGGGTGACCCGAAGTCGGAAGCCGGGACCTCTGAATCCGACATAGGGTTCTCCCATGCCTACTCGCGAGACCGTTGACGCCGCACTTGCTCAGGTCCAGGACCCCGAGATCCGCCGACCCATCACCGAGCTGGGGATGGTCAAGGACGTCCGGATCGATGGCGGCGCGGTCCACGTCGATGTCTACCTGACGGTTGCCGGATGCCCCATGCGCGAGGAGATCACCGGTCGGGTGACCCGCGCGGTGGAGGCGGTGGACGGGGTCACGTCGGTGACCGTCGCCCTGGACGTGATGAGCGACGAGCAGCGCAAGGAGATGCGCGCGACGCTCGGCGGCCCGGAGAAGGAGATCCAGTTCACCAAGCCCGGATCGTTGACGCGGGTCTACCTGATCGCCTCGGGCAAGGGCGGTGTGGGCAAGTCGTCGATCACCGCGAACCTGGCCGCGTCGATGGCCGCCCAGGGGTTGTCCGTCGGGGTCGTGGACGCCGACGTGTACGGGCACAGCATCCCGCGGATGCTCGACGTGACCGCCAATCCCACGATGGTCGAGGGCCTGATCATGCCGCCCCTGGGCCACGGCGTCCGGGTCATCTCGATGCTCCCGTTCAAGCCGGGCGGGGTGACCCAGCCGGTGACCTGGCGTGGGCCGATGCTGCACCGCGCACTGCAGCAGTTCCTCGCCGACGTCTGGTGGGGCGACCTGGACGTGCTCCTGCTGGACCTGCCCCCGGGCACCGGCGACGTCGCCATCTCCGCAGCACAGCTGCTGCCGCACGCCGAGGTCGTGGTCGTCACCACGCCGCAGGAGGCGGCCGCCGAGGTCGCCGTCCGCGCCGGGATGGTCGCCAAGGAGACCAACCAGCGCATCGCCGGGGTCATCGAGAACATGAGCGGCTTCCCCTGCCCGCACTGCGGCGAGGTGGTGGACATCTTCGGATCCGGAGGTGGCCAGAAGGTGGCGAACGTGCTCACCCGGGCGCTGGAGACCGAGGTGCCGCTGCTCGGGCGGATCCCGTTCGACGTGCAGCTGCGCGAGGGCGGCGACTCCGGCGCCCCGCTGGTCCTGGCCCAGCCGAGCGCCCCGGCCGCCGAGGTCCTGCGCGGCATCGCCGAGCGCCTCGGAAAGCGCCCACGCGGGCTGTCGGGCCTCTCACTCGGGCTGACCCCCGCCAGTCGGTTCTGACAGTCTGCGTCCATGGACCTGGTCGGAACCATCCTGCCGCTGGCACTGGTGGTGGGCCTGAGTCCCCTGCCGATCCTGCCGATCGTGCTGATCGTCATGACCCCGGGTGCCCGGCCGAACTCCCTGGCCTTCCTCGCCGCCTGGTTCGTGACCCTGACCGCCGTCGTCGTCGGCGCGCTGCTGCTCGCCGGCGTGCGGGACCCAGCACCACCCGATGACAAGGGCATCGGCTGGATCCAGGTCGTCACCGGCGTGGTGTTCCTGGCCCTTGCCCTGGCCAAGTGGGTGCGTCGTCCCAAGCCCGGCGACGTCAAGGAGCCACCGGCCTGGATGGCGGCACTGGACTCCTACACGCCCCGGAAGTCAGCTGGTCTGGGCGCCGCACTGGCGGCCGGGAACCCCAAGAACCTGGTCATGGCGCTGGCGGCCGGAGCGGAGATCTCCGCGATCACGACCACGACGGGCACCGCATTGGCAGGCGTGGGCGTCTTCGTCCTCGTGGGCTCGATCGGGGTGACGACGCCGGTGGTCGCCCACCGCCTCCTCGGCGACCGCGCCCCCGAGGTGCTCGGGGGCTGGAAGTCCTGGCTGGATGCGAACAGCACCGCACTGGCTGTCGGGGTGCTCGTGGTGCTGGGCGTGATGGTGCTGGCCAACGGCCTGTGGCCGCGCTCTGACCCTGACCTGCTCAGGAAGGCGCGGGGAACCGCCCACTGCACCGCGTGCGGAGCCGCAGGGTGCGCGTTCCCTGCCACTCCCTCGCGCGCATGCGCGTTCCCGGCCGCATGTGGCCGCGATCGCGCAGGGCCGAGGTGAAGTGGCCGCCATCGCGCGCTCAGGTCCAGTCGGGGTCGGCTTGGGCAGGGGCGGGGGCCACAGGGGCGGGGGCCACGACCGGAGGGGCCACCGGGTGGGCACCGGGGCCGGCCGTCGGCTCCGGACCGGGTGCGGCGCCAGAACCGGGTGCAGCGCCAGAACCGGGTCGCTCGGTCGCTGCCGGCCCGCTGGGCGCGGGGTCGTCGGTCAGCACGCCCTGCATCGCGCGGCGCGGGTCCAGGTCGCGCAGGTCCCGGACAGTCTGGGCCATCTCGCCGTCGTCCTCGAGCCCGGCTGCGTCCACCAGGTCCTTGCGCGCGGAGGCTGCCATGAGCCGGACCTGGCGCAGCATCTTCGCCGCGTCGGCGGCCACCTTCGGAAGCCGGTCCGGCCCGAACACCAGCAGGGCGATCACCACGATCACGATGATCTCGCCTAAGCCGATGTCGGGCACGGACCCAGCGTACGCAGGGGGTCAGCCGGAGGAGGAATCCGAGCCGAGCGTGATGGTCAGGTCCTCGGTGCTCCCACCACGCTGGACCGACAGCGCGACCTTGTCACCGGGCTTCATCGAGCGGATGTCGACGATCAGTGACGGTGGCGTCGGTGACGGGCTCGCCGTCGAACTCCACGATCACGTCGCCGGCCTCGAGGCCCGCTGCCTCCGCCGGGCCACCAGCGGTGACCTCCTGGACGCGGGCACCATCACCCTGGTAGGTCTGGTCCAGCGACACCCCGATGATCGGCTTGGTCGAGGAGCCGGTGTTGATCAGCTCCTCGCTGATGCGCGTGACCTGGTTGATCGGGATCGCGAAGCCCAGGCCGATCGAGCCGCTCTGGCTGGTGCCGTCGCCGAGCGTGGCGATCGCGGAGTTCACGCCGATCACCTCGCCGGCGGAGTTGACCAGGGCCCCACCGGAGTTGCCGGGGTTGATGGCGGCGTCGGTCTGGATGGCGTTGATGAACGACGTCGAGCCCTGACCGCCCGCCGTGACGGGCCGGTTGAGCGCGCTGACGATCCCGGCAGTGACGGTGCCGTCGAGGCCCAGTGGAGAGCCGATCGCGATGGCCAGGTCGCCGACCACGACGCCGTCGGAGTTGCCCAGGGCCACGGTCGGCAGGCCGGAGGCGTCGATCTTGACGACGGCGATGTCGTAGTTCGCATCGCGGCCGACGATCTTCGCGTCGAACTTGCGCCCGTCGGCGAAGTGGACCGTGATGTCACCGCCATCGGCTGCTCCCTCGACCACGTGGTTGTTGGTCACGATGTAGCCGTTGTCGCGGATCACGAAGCCGGAACCGGTGCCCGAGCCCTGAGCGCCGTTGACCTCGAGGGAGACCACCGCGGGGCTGACGGATGCGGCGATCGCCGCGACGGTGCCGGTGGGGCGCTCGGACTTGTCCGCGCCCGACTGCGGCAGGGCCACGGTGCTCGTACCGGTGCTGGACGAATCCGCCTGCGTGACGGCGTATGCGCCGATCCCGCCGGAGAGCAGGCCCACGAGGCCGGCGGTGACAAGGACGAGCCAGGTGCGCGACTTGGCGCCGCTGGATCCCGACCCGGAGGGAGCCGTCGGCGGCGCGGCCGGAGGCGCACCTGCTGCGGCGAACGCGGTGGTGTCGTACTGCCAGTTGCCGGCGGCGGCTGCCTGCTCGGGGGAGCCCGGGTAGCCGTATCCGGGGTAGGCCGAGGTCTGGGACTGCCACGCGGCGCCCGCCGCGGGGGCCGTCGGGTATCCGGCGTCCTGGCCGCCCGGGTAGCCAGAACCGTAGGCGGAGGAACCGGCAGGGGGACCGTACGGGTTGTCCTGCGGCGCCTGCCATCCACTGGGCGTGGGCCAGGCGTCCGGGGCAGGGCCGGAGACAGGCTGCGCAGCCGTCGGGGTCAGGTCGGGCTGGCGGGCTGGGCGGGCTGGGCGGCAGGATCGGAAGCCAGCGCGGGCGCGTACTCGGCCCCCGAGGGGGTCGTGTCAGGCGAGGTCGGGGCGCCATCACCGGACTGCCAACTGCCCTCGGGCTGCCCGGGCACGGGGTACTGATCGGTCATGGGTACATCATCCTGTCTGATCGTCATATCCGAAACCGTAGAGGTCGCCCATCAGGGGGTCAGCCGGGGAAAGTCAGCGTCATGTAATCCCCTCAGGTCGACCCACGTCCGGGGGCTGGTCCCAGCACGGTCGCTGTGGCGATTACGCTGTGCCCAGCCCAGAAGCCCGCCAGCTATGAAAGGCCACCCATGTGCGCCGCCGTCACGCCCCCCAATGCCACCAGCTGGAACTACGCTGAGGCTTGGCTCCCCGAGGATGACTACGTCACCGAGGCGCGATCCAAGGCCGCCGAGCTCGGCTGTCCGGCCGTCGGTCGCGGCGGCGCCTCGGCGTTGACGCTGGTCGCCGCCCTGCTCGATGCGCACGCCGTCGTGGAGGTCGGCACGGGCGCCGGGGTCTCCGGCCTGGCCCTCCTGCGCGGGATGCGCGCCGACGGGATCCTGACCAGCGTGGACGTGGAGGCCGAGAACCAGCGGGTGGCCAGGGCCACGTTCGCCTCCGCCGGGATCAGCCCGGCCCGCACGCGCCTGATCACCGGCCGTGCGCTCGAGGTCCTTCCCCGCCTGACCGACGGCGCCTACGACATCGTCTTCGTCGACGGCGACAAGTCCGAGTACGCGGCATACCTCGACCAGGCCGTGCGCCTGCTCCGCCCGGGTGGCGCCGTCGTGTTCGACAACGCGCTCTGGCACGACAAGGTCGCCGATCCCGCGCAGCGCGATCCCCAGACGATCGACCTGCGCGCCCTGGTCACCGCCGTGCGCGACGACGAGCGGTTCACCCCCAGCCTCCTGCCGGTCGGCGACGGCCTGCTGATCGCGGTCCTGCGCGCCCGCAGCTGACGGCTCACCCACCGCGGCTCACTCACCGCGGCTCGGGCGCCCTACGCGGGGGCGCCAGCTTCGAGCCAGCGCAGCAGCGCCCGGGCGCCGAACCCCGTGCCGCCCTTGGGGAGGTCGTCACGCTCGGCGTCCGAGCGCCCGACGCCGGCGATGTCGAGGTGTGCCCAGGGCGTCGATCCCACGAACCGCTGCAGGAACAGCGCCGCCGTGATGGCCCCTGGCCCGGGACCCGGCTTGGACTCGGCGTTCGCCTGGTCGGCGACCTCGGAGGCGATCAGGGCCGAGTACTCGGAGTGCAGCGGCATCCGCCACATCGACTCCCCCGCCTCCTCGCCTGCCGCCGAGAGCGCGGCGGCCAGGGAATCGGAGTTGCTGAACAGCGCCGCGTGGCGGCGGCCGAGGCCGAGCGTCGCCGCGCCCGTCAGCGTCGCGACGTCCACCACCACGTCCGCGGCGAGGTCGCGCACGGCGTAGTCCAGGCCGTCGCCGAGCACCAGCCGACCCTCGGCGTCGGTGTTCACGACCTCACTGGTCAGGCCGCCGTGGTGGGTCACGACGTCACCGGGGCGCGTCGCGTCGGCCCCCGGCAGGTTCTCGGCCAGGCACAGCAGGCCCGTGACCCGCAGCCCCGCGGGCGCCCGCTGGGCCAGCGCCCCCATCACGGCGCACACGGCGGCGGCGCCGGACATGTCGGTCTTCATCGCGACCTGCATGTCCGGCGGTTTCAACGACAGCCCGCCGGAGTCGAAGGTGATCCCCTTGCCGACCAGCACCACATGCCGGGCGTCCTGGGAGCCCTGCGGCGCCCAGTCCAGCTGCACCAGACGCGGGGGGCGCACCGACCCCGCCCCCACCGCCACCAGGCCACCGAAGCCCTCCCGGGCAAGGTCGGGCCCATCGAGAATCCGGATCGTCAGGCCGGACGCGTCCGCGACCTCCTGGGCCTGCCCGGCCATCCACGCCGGGTCCTTGATGTTCGACGGGGTGTGGATCAGGATCCGCGCGGCCAGGGTCGCACCCGCATGCACGCGCCCGGCCTCGATCGCCCGCTGGCCGACGGCGACATCACTGACCGCCAGGCGCACGCGCGCGGGCGGTGCCGGCGGCGGCGAGCTCGCCCAGGTCGGGGTCGCAGTGCCCAGGTACAGGCCCTCGGTGAAGGCACGCAGTGCGGCCTCCTCGAGCCCGCGGGTGGCCAGCACCAGGACCTCGTCGGTCCCCCGCACCCGACGAGCTGCGGCGGCTGCCGAGCGTCGCACCTCCGCAGGGGCCCCGGAGCCCAGTCCCAGCGCCAGCACGGAGGCCGGCGCGTCGCGCTCCAGGTCGATCCAGACGGCCTCCGACCGCGCCCCCGAGGCGTGCGTGCGGCTCAACCGGCGGGGCAGGTCCACGCCCCACTGCGCGAGCAGCGCAACGACCGGCGGGTCGACCCACACCGGCTGGTCCGGGCCGGGTGCCGGGTGGACGCCGATGATGACCACGCCCGGCCCGGGCCGTTCGCCCGCATCCCCATCGCCCGCCGACCCGTGCTCAGCAGACCCTTCCCCAACAGTTCCGTCGCCAGCCGCAGGCCCGTCGCCCGCCGAGCCGCCCCCAGCCACGCTCGCTGAGCGCCGCGGGTCGTCCGGCGCATCCGGGCCTGCGGAGGGTTCCCCCAGCGGATCGGCCACTGCCTCGACGAGCATCTCCGGCAGAGCGTGCACGCAAGCCTCCCCATGAACGACGCGAACCCCGCAACCGTACCGCCCGGGGGCAGTCGGGTGCGGGGTCCGCGACAGTGTTGGTGCGCTCAGCCAGCGACCGTGGTCAGCTGGGTCCCGAGGTCACGGGCCTCATCAGCGTTGAGCTCGACGACGAGACGGCCGCCGCCCTCCAGCGGGACCCGCATGACGATGCCGCGCCCCTCCTTGGTGACCTCCATCGGGCCGTCACCTGTCCGTGGCTTCATGGCCGCCATCGCAGTCCCCTCTCAGTGGCCGGCCCCTGAATGCGGAGCCGCTGGTGCCATTATCCCCCATGAACGGCGTGTCGCAGGCCACAATCCGCACCGGATCGCGCACCGGATCGCGCAGATCAGGCGAGTTCAGGACGCAGTGCCCAACTGGCCGGACTCGATCATCCGCGCGAACCTGCGAAGTGAGCTCTCCACACCTGCGGCGAACACCGGACCCACGAGCGCGAACCCCGCGCGACCGACGCGCCCGAGGGGCAGGTCGAGCTCCTCGCGCCAGATGAACCGGCTGCGACCACCGGGCAGCGCCAGCACCTCGAAGATGCCGGGTCCGCGCACGACGCGACCGGTGTGCAGCACGCGCACCAACCTCGGAGGTTCCCACTCGGTGACCTCCATGGTGTCCAGGAACCCGAGCCGGCCCGCACCGGTGAAGGCGCTGATCCGGGCACCCACGCCCTCCCCGGGGCCGTCAGCCCACACCCGCGTGCCGAGCATCCACTGGCCCTGGCTCGGCCAGTCGGTGAGGGCGGCGAACACCACCTCGGGCGGCGCGTCGACGATGACGTCGCGGACCAGGTGGCGCCGGCCGGTCACGAGCCATCCTCCACGGCGGACGCCGGGACGCTGGGCTCCCGGCTGGGCTCCCGGCTGGCCTCCTGGCTCGCCCCCGGCGCGCCACCCAGGGCCGCGACCACGCGCTGGAGGTCGGCGATCCGCGCATCACGCCCAGCCAACGCCTCACGGGTGTCGTCGAGGACGCGGTCGACCTCGTCCATCCGGTAGCCGCGCAGCGCGACCGCGAAGCGCACGCCGGCCAGGTCCTGGGGGCTCACCCCGTCCTCGGTCGACCACGCCAGGGCCCGCGAGCCCACCGGGTCGTCAGCGATCAGGGGCCGATCGCGCACGACGAGAACAGCGACTCCCGCCACGATGAGGATGGCGATGACCACGAACAGTGCGAGCACGACCCCGATCCTGCCACGGCTGCCCGCAGCCGGCACCCAGGTGACCGGCCACGCCCTCAGTCGCGTCAGGTGCCATCGCTGAGCGAGAGGTCCACCGGGACGGCCCCTGCGACCGGCGGGAGCCCAGCGGTGCGCGCCAGCTCGGCGTCCCGCAGGATCGACACGACCTCCTCGGGGTCGTCGGTCACGTGGATCAGGTCGAGGTCCGCGGGCGAGATCTTGCCGTCAGCGTTCATCGTGGCCCGCAGCCAGTCGACCAGCCCGGCCCAGTACGCCGAGCCCACGAGGATGATCGGGAAGGTGGTGACCTTGCCGGTCTGCACCAGCGTGAGCGCCTCGAAGAGCTCGTCGATGGTGCCGAACCCGCCCGGGAACACCACGAAGCCCTGGGCGTACTTGACGAACATCGTCTTGCGCGCGAAGAAGTAGCGGAAGTTGACCCCCAGGTCGACCCACTCGTTCATGCCCTGCTCGAACGGCAGCTCGATGCCCAGCCCGACCGACGTGCCGTCGGCCTCCCACGCCCCGCGGTTGGCAGCGGCCATGATGCCCGGTCCGCCGCCGGTGATGACGGCGAAACCGGCCTCGACCAGCAGCTCGGCGGTCCTGCGGGCCTGGGCGTACTCGGGGTGGTCCTCAGGCGTCCGGGCGGAGCCGAACACGCTGATGGCCGGTCCGAGCTTGGCCAGGGCGCCGAAGCCCTCGACGAACTCCGCCTGGATGCGCAGGACGCGCCACGGGTCGGTGTGCACCCAGTCCCCGGAGTCGCGGGAGTCCAGCAGGCGCTGGTCGGTGGTGGAGCCGCTGATCTGCTCCCGGCGCAGCACGACCGGGCCCTTGGTCCGCGGGGCAGACGGGTGGGCCGGGGGGCCGGCCGCGGGCCCCGCCGCAGGATCCGGGGTCGGGGTCGAGGTGGGGTGGTCGGAGGTGTCCATGCCCGACACCGTAGCCACGCATCCCCCGCAGATGGCGACCCGACGGCGACGCGCCCGTGAACAGCACCCGACTTGACAGGACTTCTGGTTTACTGTTCAATCAATCTTGTTGAACAATCAACTGATTCCCCACACACTGAATCCCAACTCGAAGGAGCACCTCATGACTGACTACACCGACTACAACGGCACCTGGACCATCGACGCGAGCCACACGCGGGTGGGCTTCGTCGCCCGCCACGCCATGGTGACCAAGGTCCGCGGCGCGTTCGAGGACGTCGCCGGCACCATCGTCATCGACGCGGCGAACCCGAGCGGCTCGACGGCGTCGGTCGCCGTGGCGCTGGCCTCGGTGAACACCGGGTCCCCCGACCGCGACGCCCACCTGCGCGGCGCCGACTTCTTCGACGTCGAGGTCAACAAGGAGATGACGTTCGCCACCACCGGCGTCAAGCAGGACGGCGACGAGTTCGTCCTTCTCGGCGACCTCACCATCAAGGGCGTCACCCGGCCCATCGAGATCGAGTTCGAGCCGACCGGCGTGGCCACCGACCCCTTCGGCAACGTGCGCGCCGGGTTCGAGGGCGAGGCCGAGATCTCCCGCAAGGACTTCGGCCTGGTCTGGAACGTCGCGCTCGAGGCCGGCGGCGTGCTGGTCAGCGACAAGATCAAGATCCAGCTCGACGTCTCGGCCATCAAGACGGCCTGACGTCCACGAGCCGGCGTGCGTGGGTCAGCTCGACGGGGCCCCGCGCGCCGGCTTCGGCGTGCTCGACCAGCCCCGCTCGGGCCGGGCCCCCGATCCCGCCGACCCCCACGGGTCAGCCGCTGGGACCGGGGCCACGAGCCAGGCGCGCATGACCTCGAAGGTCGAGCGCACCTGGCTCGTCGGCACGTACTCCTCGCGCGTGTGGGCCAGCGACGGGTCCCCCGGCCCGTAGTTGACCGCGGGGATCCCCAGCGCGGTGAACCTCGCGACGTCGGTCCAGCCGAACTTCGGGCGCGGGGTACTCGCCGTGACCTCCAGGAACGCCTGCGCGGCCGGCTGGGACAGGCCCGGAAGGGCACCGGCGGCGACGTCAACGATTCGCACGTCGAATCCCTCGAAGATCGCCCGGACATGCCGCTCGGCCAACTCGGGCGTCAGCGACGGGGCGAACCGGTAGTTCACGATGACGACGCACTCATCCGGGATCACGTTGCCCGCCACGCCCCCGGTGATGCCCACCGCGTTGAGGCCCTCGCGGTACTCCAGCCCGTCGATGACCACCCGCGACGGCTGGTACTCCGCCAACCGGGCCAGGACGTCGGCGGCCGAGTGGATCGCGTTGCTGCCCAGCCACGAGCGGGCACTGTGCGCGCGCCTGCCGGCCAGGTGGATCTCGGCGCGCAGCGTCCCCTGGCAACCGGCCTCGACGCCGGCGTCCGAGGGCTCCATGAGCACCGCGAAGTCACCGGCCAGCAGGTCCGGGCGGGTCTCGGCCAGGCGCTTGAGCCCGTTGTACCGCTCCTCGATCTCCTCGGCCTCGTAGAAGACGTAGGTGATGTCACGGGTCGGCACCTCGACGGCCACCGCCAGGGCCAGGGCGACGGCGACCCCGCCCTTCATGTCGCAGGACCCGAGTCCGACGAGTCGCTCCTGGCCGTCGACGGTCTCGATGTGGTGCGGCAGGTTGTCGGCCTCCGGGACCGTGTCGATGTGCCCGCAGATGAGCACCCGGTCGGGGTGGCCGAGGTTGGTGCGCGCCACGAGCGTGTTGCCATCGCGCTCGACCGTCAGGTGCCCCGCCCCGGCCAGTGCGGCCTCGATGGCGTCGGCGATGGCTCCCTCGCTGCGGCTCTCGCTGGGGATGTCGACGAGGTCACCGAGCAGGGCGATGATGTCGCCGGTGGGGTCCAGTGCCATGGGGGTCTCCAATCGGTGCCCCGGTGCCGGGGCGCTGCCCTACGCTACCGACCCATGGAGCTGCTCACCTCGCCCGCGTCCGGCCTCGGCATCGCCACGTTCGCGGGCAGCGCCCCGGACGCCCCCATCCTGGACGTCTGGTACCCGGCGCCGGCGCTGTCCGCCGAGCCGATCGCCGTGCCCCACCTCGAGGACGCCTGCTGGCAGGACCCGATCCGCGGTGTGGTCACCCGCGTGGTCAGCACGACGATCGCCGACCTGTCGGAACCGCCGGCCGACGTCGCCGACGCGTACCTGCGCCTGCACCTGCTCTCCCACCGCCTGGTCGCCCCGCGCACCATCGCCATGGACGGGATCTTCGGCGTGCTGCCCAACGTCGCCTGGACCTCCCTGGGGCCGGTGGCCATCGAGTCGCTGACCGAGGTGCGCATGCGCGCCCGGGTCGCCGGCGAGCTGCTCACGGTGCTCAGCGTCGACAAGTTCCCGCGGATGGTCGACTACGTCGTGCCCTCGGGCGTGCGGATCGCCGACGCCGACCGGGTCCGCCTCGGCGCGCACCTCGCGGAGGGCACGACCGTCATGCACGAGGGGTTCTGCAACTTCAACGCCGGCACGCTCGGGCCCTCGATGGTGGAGGGCCGGATCTCGGCGGGCGTGGTGGTCGGTGCGGGCTCGGACATCGGCGGCGGTGCCTCGATCATGGGCACGCTGTCGGGGGGCGGCACGGAGCAGGTCACGATCGGGGAGGGCGCCCTGATCGGCGCCAACGGCGGCATCGGGATCTCCCTGGGCGACCGGTCGGTCGTCGAGGCCGGCTGCTACGTGACCGCCGGGTCGAAGGTGCGCCTGCCCGACGGCGAGGTCGTGAAGGGCCGGGAGCTGTCCGGGGTCGCCGACCTGCTGTTCCGGCGCAACTCGTTGACCGGCGCGCTGGAGGCCACCCCACGCACCGGGCACTGGGGCGGCCTGGCCGACCACCTGCACGCCAACGACTGACAGGTCGCCCTGACGGAGGGGCCCTCGGCAACGAGCGGCCGGTGGGCGGCACCGGACGTAGGCTGGGCCCATGCGCGCCGCTGCCCTGCTCGTCCTCGGGCTCTTCCTCGGATTCGCCGGCGCCCTGATCCAGACCTACACGATCACGCTGGGCTCGGTGCGCCTGCCCGCGGGCGCGGCGCTGTCGCTGGTCGCGGTCGTCCTGGTCGCACGTGCGGGTGCCTGGTGGCAGGGCTCCCGGCTGGGGGCGATCACGTTCTCCGTCGGCTGGCTGGGCGCGACCCTGATGATGGGTTCCACGACCGGCGCGGGCGACCTGATCCTGAGCAGCGGAACGCGCCAGGTGGGCTACCTCATCGGCGGGACGATCCTGCTCGCCGCGGCGTGCGGCTATCCGCTGCTGCCCGCCGACGACACCCCCGACCAGCCAGACGCAGCCCGGGCCCGAGCCGAGGTCACCGATGCCTGAGCCGACCGCCGCTGCGTTCCGGCGGGCGACCGCCCGCTACGCCACCGGCATCGCCGTGGTGACCACCATCTCCCACGGCGTGGACCACGCCATGACGGCGAACTCGTTCACCTCGGTCTCGCTGGACCCCCTGCTGGCCCTGGTGTGCGTGGAGCGGGACTCGCGCTTCCACGCCGCGGTCATGGACGCGGCTGCCTGGGCCGTGACCTTCCTCCCCGAGGGGCAGGAGGCCACCGCACGGTGGTTCGCCACGCGCGGCCGCCCGCTGGAGGGACAGTTCGACCGGGTGCCCACCAGGCGTGCCACCAACGGCTGCCTGCTGCTCGCCGACGGGCTCGCCGCACTCGAGCTGCGCACCGAGCAGGTCGTGCCGGCCGGCGACCACGACATCCTCATCGGGGCGGTGACCGAGGTGCACGACGCCGTCGAGGGCGCCCGGCCGTTGGTGTACTTCGGCTCGACCTTCCTCGGGATCGCCTGACCGTTCGGGCCTCGACGACGACCTACCATTGACCGCGTGACCCTCCCCCCGGACAGCTCCCCTGAGCCGCAACGCCACCGCAGTCGGTGGTTCGCGCTGGCCCTCGGTGCCGGAGCGCTCGTGCTGGTCGGCGGGTACGCAGCGGCCGTGGTCTCGGTCTCCGGCGATGTTCCGGCTGGCACGTCGGTCCGCGGGGTGGACATCGGGGGGATGACCACCGAGGAGGCGGCCGCCACCCTCGAAGCGGAGCTCGGTGACGAGGCGAGCGCCCCCATCCCGGTCACGGCGGGCGAGGCGACGACCGAGATCGTGCCGGAGGAGGCCGGTCTCGCGGTCGACTGGGAGGCCACCGCGTCCCAGGCCTCGGGTCTGATCCTGCGCCCCACCGAGCTGGTGGCCCACCTGCGCGGCGAGGTCGAGCTGGAGCCGATCACCACCACCGACTCCGAGGCCCTGGTCGCCTCCCTGGAGTCGCTTGCCGAGGTCGCCGCGGTGGAGCCCGTCGAGCCCAGGATCCGCTACTCCAAGACGGCCGAGGCCACGTACCGGGCAGGCGTCCCGGGGACGCTGCTGGACGTGCCGGGCGCGGCCGACCTGGTCTCCGACGCCTACTTCCAGCCCGACACCGCACCAACCCTGACCCTGCCCATGACCCCGGTGGCTCCGCAGGTCTCGGACGAGGAGGCCCAGCGGGTGTTCGCCGAGCTGGCCCAGCCGGCCGTGGCGCTGCCCGTCGCGCTGGAGGTCGGCGCGAAGAGCGCTGAGATCCCGCCCGCCGACATCGCGCAGGACCCTGACGTTCGAGCCCGAGGGCACCACGATGGAGGCCACCCTCGACGGGGAGGAGCTGCACGAGCTCCTCGAGGACGAACTGGCCGGGATCGAGCGCCCGGGCCGGGATGCGACGGTGCGGATCAAGTCGGGCAAGCCCGTGGTCGTGCCGTCCAGGACCGGTCGATCGGTGGACACCAAGGAACTCGGGACCGCCGTGCTCGCCGTGCTGCCGGCCACGACCGCGGATGCCCGGCGCGCCGTGGTGGCGCTGAGCATCTCGGAACCGGACCTCACCACGGCAGAGGCGAAGGCCCTCAACATCACCGAGAAGCTCTCGAGCTTCCGGCAGGCCTTCCCGCCGGCGCCGTACCGCTACACCAACGTCGGCGAGGCCGCACGGCGCCTGAACGGCACGATCCTCGAGCCCGGCGAGACGTTCTCGATGAACGACACCGTCAAGGAGCGCACGCGGGCCAACGGCTACACCGAGGGCTTCATCATCTCCGGCGGCCGCTTCCGCGAGGAGCTCGGTGGCGGCGTCTCGATCATCACCACCGCCACCTGGACGGCCGGCTTCTACGCGGGCCTCGAGCGCGTCGAGCAGCACCCGCACGGCCTGTACATCAGCCGATACCAGGCCGGGCTCGAGGCCACCGTCGCCTGGGGCCTGCTGGACCTCAAGATGCGCAACGAGACCGGCAACGGCGTGCTCATCACCGCGCAGCGCTTCAACGACGGCGTGCTCATCGAGATGTGGGGCACGAAGAAGTGGGATGACGTGACCGCCACCTTCACCGAGAGGCGCAACTACACCGACTTCCAGACCATCTACGACGACGGCGAGCGGTGCGTGCCCTCCGAGGGCGTCCGCGGGTTCTCGATCGCGGTCACCCGCAGGCGGATCAACAACGGCAAGTCGCAGAGCACAGAGACCTGGCCCACCACCTACAAGCCGACCCCGAACGTCATCTGCGGCCCGAAGCCCTGAGCCGCGCCGCCGGGCTGCGTGACGCCGACGACGGGGTGACGCGGTCACGCGAGATGCGGCCATGCGGGGCCGCGGCCATGCGGTCACGCGGCCATGCGACAGGACCGATGGGCCGATCCCCCACTAGGATCAGGTCCGTCGGAGACGAGATTGGAGAGGCACCCATGACCTACGTGATCGCACTTCCCTGCGTCGACCTCAAGGACAAGGCCTGCATCGAGGAATGTCCGGTCGACTGCATCTACGAGGGCGAGCGGATGCTGTACATCCATCCCGACGAGTGCGTGGACTGTGGGGCGTGCGAGCCGGTCTGCCCGGTCGAGGCGATCTACTACGAGGACGACGTTCCCGCCGAGTGGAGCGACTACACCGCGGCCAACGCGGAGTTCTTCAACGAGCTCGGCTCGCCCGGTGGCGCAGCCAAGCTCGGCCTGATCGCCAACGACGTGCCGCTGGTCAAGGCCCTGCCGCCGCAGGAGCACGACCACTGAGAACCCTGCCCGACTTCCCCTGGGACCGGTTGACCCCGTTCAAGGAACGTGCGGCTGCCCACCCCGGCGGGATCGTCGACCTGTCCATCGGGACGCCTGTCGATCCGACCCCGCCGGTCATCGCCGAGGCCCTGGCGGCAGCCGCCGATTCCCCCGGCTACCCGCTGACCACCGGAGCGCCCGCGACGCGGGAGGCGATCGCGTCGTGGGTGGCGCGCCGGCTCGGCGCCCCCGCTGGCACGGACGTCCTGCCCACGATCGGGACCAAGGAGTTCGTGGCCTGGTTGCCCACCCTGTTGGGGCTCGGCCCCGCCGACCGGGTCGTGATCCCGGAACTGGCGTACCCCACCTACGACGTCGGCGCCCGGCTGGCCGGCGCGCAGGTGCTGGTCGCCGACTCCCTGACGGCCATCGGCCCGGCGCGGGTGTCACTGCTGTGGCTGAACTCCCCGAGCAACCCGACCGGCAAGGTGCTGCCCGTCGACCACATGGCCAAGGTGGTCTCGTGGGCCCGGGAGCGGGGCGTCCTGGTCGTCTCCGACGAGTGCTACTACGAGCTGCCCTGGACCGAGCAGCCGGTCTCCGTGCTGCACCCCGACGTGTGCGGCGGCGACCCCACCGGCGTGATCGCCCTGCACTCCTTGTCGAAGCGCTCGAACCTGGCTGGCTACCGCTTCGGGTTCGCCGCCGGCGACCCCGCCGTCATCGCAGCCCTGCTGGAGGTGCGCAAGCATGCCGGGATGATGGTGCCCGGCCCGGTGCAGGCTGCCGCGATCGCCGCCCTCGGCGACGACGCGCACGTCGTGGCCCAGCGCGCGGTGTACCGGTCGCGACGTGAGGTCCTGATCGCTGCCCTGACTGAGGCCGGCTTCCGGATCGACGAGTCCGCGGCCGGTCTCTACCTGTGGGCCACCCGCGGCGAGCCGTGCTGGGACACCGTGTCCTGGCTGGCTGACCGGGGGATCCTCGTGGCACCCGGGGAGTTCTACGGTCGGGCCGGAGCGCACCACGTCCGGGTGGCGCTGACGGCCACCGACGAACGCATCACCACCGCCGGCGAGCGCCTTCTCAGGAAGTGACGACCTCGCCCGGCACGACACGGGCGGCCGATGGCGCACCCGCACCCGCGCCCGTGGACGCACCGACTGAGGCGCGGTAGGCCGTCGTCGCGCCCATGAGCGTGGCGATCAGCCAGGCCGCGACGGCAGCGTCGTCCATCAGGCCGGGGATGGTGAGCAGGGCCTCGGGCAGGACGTCGATCGGGGAGACGATGTAGGCCAGTGCGACCGCCATCATCGCCAGCCGACCCTTGCCCAGCCCGTCGTAGCGGCCACTCAGGGTGTCCCGGACCAAGCCAGGCACGCACGCGACGCGCTGGCCGAAGCTCATCGGCCCCTCAGACATGGCGGCTGCGGCCGCCGCGGTGTAGGCAGCCTTGCGACGACGTTGTGACACGGGCTCCTCCTCAGGATTCCGAACCCTGGGTTACAACCCCCGGGGGCATCCGATTCATACCCAGATCAGGGGCAGTCCAATCCCACCGCGGCCAAGGCCCCGCAGGCTCCCGTCACAGCCGCCACCTGGAACGCGGAAGACGGGTGATGACCCACCCGGAGCCATTGTTGGACGGCCAGGGCGCGCCCGGTGGCGCACCCTCCCGCGGTGTGGGGACCGGGGGATCATCGGGTTCGGGCCGCTCGATCCGCCACATCTGCAGGTCGACCTGCCGGTGGTGGTTCCAGCAGAGGAGCACCATGTTGTCCCGGTCGGTGCCGCCCCCCTGGGCCCACTCGTGCAGGTGGTGCACCTGGCAGATCTCCGCGGGAACACCGCAGCCCGGGATGACACATCCCGCGTCGCGCACGGCCAACGCCCGGCGTTGTGCCGGCGTCGCGACGCGCGAGGTCCGCCCGACGGCCAGGGGCATGCGTTCCCCGAGCAGTGCCTCGGCGATGGCCAGGATCCGGCCCGCCTCCCCGGGATCAGCCGATGTGGCATCCCGCGGCCACGTCGCTTCGCCCGGCGGCCCCGCGGCTCCAGGCGGCCCCTCGGCACCCTGCGACCCAGCGACGCCCGCGCGGCCCCGCCGGACCAGGACGGGGGTGACGGTCGGATCGCAGCAGGTGAAGCGCAGCTCGGCCGCTGTCAGGCGGTGCCCGCGCGAGGTGACCGCGAGGGCATCCCCCGGCTCGGTCCGCGGTGAGCGTCACATTCAGTGCGACCGGCAACCCTCCGCGCACCGGCACCGTGTCCGACGCACTGGCCGCCTCCACCATCGCCATCAGGCCGTCCGCTCTGCGCGCCGCTGGCGGGACATGGTCGGCGGCGCTGCGCAGCGACTCCGCGAAGGCATCGATCACTGCGAGGAACGCCTCACCCTCGAGCCGCGGCAGGGACCCGGAGAACAGCACGACCTCGGGTGTCAGCGCGAACGACAGGTGCCGCGACTCGTAGGCAGCAGCCTCGTCCGGGCTGGGATCACCCGGTGGGTGCAGCCGGGCCTCGATCGCGGCAATCACCTCACCGACGGCCCGCGGGCTGAGCACCCCCCACCTGCCCTCGAAGCCGAGCAGCGCGACGGACAGCTGATCATCGGTCAGCCGGCCGCGAGTGCGATCGATGGCCGCCGCATGCTCGGCCGTGATCACGCCGGCCGCCCACTGGTCGGCGACGGCAGGGAACGCCAATGCCACCTGGCCGGCCGCCATCAACCGCCGCGCCGCACCCGGCGACCACCCTCGTGCCCGGAGCATCGCCCCGGGCCCTTGGAGCGGCAGGCCGCCAGCTGCGGCGGCCAGCACCATCCGCCGGGCGAGCTCGTACTCCGCCGAGGAAGCCATCGAGGCCAGCACCTCGACATCGGCGGCCGGGCGCTCCCCAGCGAGCAGCCCCATGTCCGGCGCGTCGGCAGCCACGAGGGAAACGAGCGCATGCCAGGTCTGGACCACCCGAGCGTCCGCACTCGGGGCAGCCGACGCAGCGCGCACGTCGACGACCCGTTCGTGGATTGTGCCGATTGCCCCCATCGCGACTCCCCGGATGCGTGGACGCCACAACAGTGGCGTGAACCTGGTGGACCCGTCCGAACCCCACCAACCAGATCCACCCCGCGTCACCGCGGAGGCACTCCCCACCCTCGGGGCCCTCACCTCATGGTTCGAACATCTGTGCTAATCCTACGCCCTCGTGTGTGCCGGCGCAAGCGTCCCAGCCAACGAGGTGGATGGGCGCGGATGGGCGGCCTAGATGGGCGTCCCGGACCTCGATGGGTGCGATCCAACACCCGGATGGGTCCACCGGATGTGCGCCCCGGCCGCAGATCGGCGCGGCCGCAGAATCCACCCTCAGTCGATGCGGACGACCCCGCGCGGGGTCAGCAGGGTGACGGCGACCAGACCCGGCCCGGCGGGATCGTCCTCGTCGAGCCACACCACCTCGACCTCATCGAGGGGATGGTGGGACGGCTCGCCCAACCAGGAGGAGATCGTGTCCGGCGACCCGGCGATGTCCAGCTGCGCGATGCTCACGTCCCGGCCACCGGCCGATGGGTGGTGGTTGCCGTCAGCCTCCCAGTGGACGAAGAACGGCAGCTGCGCGTCGGTCATGGTGTCCAGGACGCCGATCTGCTGCCAGCGCAGGTCGTACCCGTCGGGGCGCACCCGGTGGCCCTCGACGGCCTGCCTGCCCAGCCGGGCCTCCACCTTCGACATGTCCGACACGGACACGACCCAGCCCATCCAGCCACCGCCCTCGTCGGCCCGCGCGCGCACCGCACGGCCGAAGGGAGCGCTGTAGGCGGCTGGGTGGTCAAGTGCGGCCACGACCTCCAGGTAGGTCCCACCAGCCAGCGGCAGGATGAAGTTGCGGGTGCCGAATCGCGGGTGCAGGCCTCCGTCGGTGAAGGTCGCACCGAGCGCGGACCCGATCCGCTGGACCGTGTCGGCGAGGTGCTCGACAGGGGCGGCGTACGAGACATGGTCGAGGCGCATGCCCCCATCGAACACCGTGCCGGATCCGGGGTTGGCAGGACCCCCCAAATCGGGGTCATCAGGCCCTTGACACAGGTCCCTCCAGGATGGGACAAGCATACCCAGCGGGGTACCCTGCCAATGCGCGGGAACCGCGACCAGAAGGGCGGCCCAGCCGACGCGCCGGCCGGTGCGTCGATAGGGTGGGCGCACCGCACACCACCCTCGGCAGGGGAGGCACCCATGGGGAACGCGAAGCTGGTCCACGAGCTCGGCGAGATCGAACTGGCCGAGCTCGAAGCCACGGACGGGGAGTCCGGCTGGGACACCGGGATGCTGCTCAAGGAGGCCAAGCACGTCGCCTACGACCCGGGGTTCGTCAACACCGCGGCCTGCCGGTCGGCCATCACCTACATCGACGGTGACGCCGGGATCCTGCGCTATCGCGGGTACCCGATCGAGCAGCTGGCCGCGCACTCCACCTTCACCGAGGTCAGCTACCTGCTGATCTACGGCGAGCTGCCGACTCCGGACGAGCTCAAGACCTTCGAGTCCGAGATCCAGTCGCACACGATGCTGCACGAGGACCTGCGCCGGTTCTTCGACGGATTCCCGCGCGATGCGCACCCGATGCCGGTGCTGAGCTCGGCGGTCTCGGCGCTGTCGACGTTCTACCAGGACTCCCTGGACCCGTTCGACCACCAGCAGGTGCACATCTCGACCGTGCGGCTGCTGGCCAAGCTGCCCACGATCGCGGCCTATGCGCACAAGAAGTCCATCGGGCAGCCGTTCCTCTACCCGGACAACTCCAAGAGCCTGACGGAGAACTTCCTGCGCCTGACCTTCGGGGTGCCCACTGCCCCCTACGAGGTCGACCCCCTGGTCGCGCGCACCCTGGACATGCTGTTCATCCTGCACGCCGACCATGAGCAGAACTGCTCGACATCAACCGTGCGCCTGGTGGGCTCCTCGCACGCCAACATGTTCGCCTCGATCTCCGCGGGGATCAACGCGTTGTTCGGCCCCCTGCACGGCGGCGCGAACCAGGCCGTCCTGGAGATGCTCAACCAGATCCACGACGACGGGATGAGCGCCGGCCAGTTCGTGGCCAAGGTCAAGGACCGAGAGCCGGGCCACCGGCTCATGGGCTTCGGCCACCGGGTCTACAAGAACTACGACCCGCGGGCCGCGATCGTCAAGGCCGCCACCTACGACGTCCTGCAGCAGCTCGGCGTCGACGACCCGCTGCTCGAGATCGCCATCGAGCTCGAGCAGATCGCCCTGGCCGACGACTACTTCGCCTCGCGCAAGCTGTACCCGAACGTGGACTTCTACACGGGCCTGATCTACAAGGCGATCGGCTTCCCGCCGCGGATGTTCACGGTCCTGTTCGCCCTCGGCCGCCTGCCGGGGTGGATCGCCCAGTGGCGCGAGATGATCGACGACCCGGCCACCCGCATCGGCCGCCCCCGGCAGGTCTACACCGGCCCGACCGAGCGGGACCTCCCCCGCGCCCTGCCGCTGCCCCGGCACTGACCCCCCGGGGTCAGCAGATCGGCGCCGGAACGCGCAGGTCGACCTGCGGCGCTGCGGACTCGATGACCTCGCCGATCTGGCGACCGACCAGCTCGTGGCGTTCGATCAGGGCATCGCGCAGCGCCTCGACGATGTGCCGGTTGGCGTTCAGCAGCTCGCGCGCCACCTGCTTCTGGTCGGACAGGATCGCCTCGACCGCAGCGCGTCCGGCGGGATCGGAGAGCACCCGGCCGACGAGGTTGGAGTCGGCCAGCGCCCCCTGCTGGACCGCCGCCAGGCTGACCAGCGAGCCGCCCATGCCCACCGCGCCGACCATCTGGGCAGCGACGGTGGTGGCGTAGGACAGGTCCCCACCGGGACCGGTGGAGATGTCGCCGAAGAAGATCTCCTCGGCCACCTGGCCACCCATCGCGATCTGGATCAGCGCGAGCATCTCCGAGCGCGACCGGGTGAACACGTCCTCACTGTCGCCGTGCGCGAGCATGCCCAGGGCGTCGCGGCGCTTGATGATGCTCAGGACCTCCAGCCGCCGGTGCGGGGCGACCAGGTGGGCCATCGTGGCGTGCCCGGACTCATGGGTGGCGATCAGCCGCTTCTCGTGCGGCGTGTAGGCCACCGGCTGGCCCATCCCGATCTCCTCGGTCAGCCGGGCGGACTCGACGTCGGCACGGTTCATCGCGCCCTCCCCGCGGCGCAGGGCGTTGACCAGCGCCTCGTCGAAGAGGTGCTCGATCATGACCGGCGTGTACCCCTGCGTGACAGCGGCGATCCCGGCACGGACATCGGGGTCATCGAGGTCGGAGTTGTGGGACTTGCGGTCCAGGAAATGGTCGATGAGCTCCAGCCGCCCGGCACGGGTCGGGGGGTCGAAGCTGAGACGGCGGTCGAAGCGCCCCGGGCGCAGGAGTGCTGGGTCGAGGTTGTCGGCACGGTTCGTCGCGGCGATCAGCAGGATGGTCGCGGCGGCCGGGACAGGACGCTGGAGCTGGCGATGGACCGGCAGGAACAGGTTGATCCGGTCGATGAACCAGGCCTGGATCTTCTGCCAGCCGTCCGGGGAGTCGAATGACTGCATCTGGACAAGAAGTTCGTTGACGACCCCACCGGTGCCCTCCGACATCATCGAGGTCACCACAGTTGCGGACCCTGATCCGGTGGCCGCCGACAGCGACGTCGCCGGCAGGCCCGACAGCCCACCGCAGCACATCGGGGCGGTCAGGTTCGCCGCGGCGATCGGGGTGGCTGACGAGCCGACCCCCGACCGGGCCATCGCGATGGCGTCGATCTCCTCGATGAAGCCGATCGCGCCGCCCTCCTGGCGGGCGGCCTTGCGCAGCGCCTTGAAGTAGGAGCGGATCTTGCGCGCGGTCGCGCCGTAGTACATGGACTGGAAGCTCGTGGCCGACACGAACAGGAACGGCACGCCGGCCTCAGCGGCCATGGCCTTTGCCAGGTATGTCTTGCCGGTGCCGGGAGGGCCCTCGAAGAGCAGGCCGCGGCGCGGTGTGCCGCCCATCTCGGCGCGGAAGGCGCGGTTGGCCAGGAAGAGGTTGAGCGAGCGGACCACATCGGCCTTCACCAGGTCGATGCCCTTGACATCGGCCAGGGACACGTCGATCTGCTCGGGGCGGTACGTGATGTGCGGCGAGCGGCCCGCGACCACCGTGACGCCCAGGGTCGTGACGATCATGACGCCGAAGAAGACGCCGACGATCAGCAGGAACGGGTCGATCGTGGGCAGCGACACCTGGGTGAGGTCGAACGGACGCCCGTCGATGATCCGCCACCACATCCACAGCATCGGGACGGCCAGGACGAACGCCACCCGACCCAGCCGATAGCCGCGCGCCCGTTCCCGGGCAGCACCCACATCGCTGGTGGCCGTAGCCAGTCGTCCTGAGCCCACCTCGTCGAGCATCGACATCTCGCACCTCCTGTGGATCCATGGTGGGGCAGGACAGCGCCCTGCGTGGTGGCATCGGGCCGGGGTTCACCCGAACGGGCGAGCAGCCCGGCCACGCTGCGTGAGGATCATCTACAGGCAGCGACGCACGGGCTGCGACAGGGCCACCTGTCGCCCTACGATCGCCCCATGGAGCTCATCGGATTCGGCGTGGACATCGGCGGCAGCGGCACCAAGGGTGCTCGGGTGAACCTGGAGACAGGTGAGCTGGCCAGCGACCGGATCAAGTTCCCGACTCCGAAGGGCTATGCGATCGACGATGTCGTGCAGACCGTGCTCGACGTGGTCGACAAGGCCGGCTGGGAGGGGCCGTTCGGCTGCACCTTCCCAGGCATCGTCAAGCGTGGGGTCCTGCACTCGGCGGCCAACCTCGGCCCGCACTGGCTGGGCGTGGACCTCGCCGGCCTGCTCAGCGAGCGCGCCGGGCGACGGGTCACCGTGCTCAACGACGCCGACGCCGCGGGCCTGGCCGAGGTGGACTTCGGGGTCGCGAAGGGCCGCGACGGCGTGGTCATCGTGACGACACTGGGCACGGGTATCGGCACCGCGCTGTTCCTCGACGGCAAGCTGGTGCCCAACACCGAGCTCGGGCACCTCGAGATCGACGGGGAGGACGCCGAGTCACGGGCGTCGTCGGCGGCCAAGGAGCGCGAGGGCCTGAGCTACAAGGAGTGGGCACCCCGGCTCCAGCGCTTCTACTCGCACCTGGACTTCCTGTTCTCACCGGACCTGATCGTGGTGGGTGGTGGCATCAGCCGGAAGGCCGAGAAGTTCCTGCCCATGATCGACATCCGCTCCGAGATCGTGGCGGCCCAGTTGGAGAACCAGGCCGGCATCGCGGGTGCGGCCATGGCCGCGGAGCAGGCCTGACCACGACGGGGATCGGGCTCGCAACCCAGTTCCCGGGCGGCACGAAGAGCCCCCCGGCGGCTCTGGTGGCTGATGCCGGCCCCGCGCCCGCCGGCAGCGCCTGGCCCTGGATCGTCACCGGGATCCTGGTCCTGGCCGCCGCCGGCGCCTACGCCTGGTGGCGCCATCGCCGATCGACGCGCGACCGCGGGGACGGGGTCGAGGGCCGCGCACCGGGCGGCGTCCCGCCGCAGGAGGCCGACGACGGCCCTGCGACCCTCGAGGAGCTGCGCGCGGCCGCCGCCGCAGCCCTCGTCGCCACGGATGACGCGATCCGGTCCTCGCAGCAGGAGTTGGAGGTGGCCAGGTCCGAGGCCGGGGATGACGTGGTCGAGCGGTTCACCGCAGCGCTGGACCAGGCACGCGCGGAGCTGGAGCAGGCCTTCGGGACGACGCGGCAGGCACAGGAGAGCGCCGAGCGCGCAGACAGCGACGCCGAGCGCGCCCTCCTCGAGGAGATCCTCACCCGGTGCGCCGCCGCCGGGTCGCACCTGGACGACGTGGTGCCCAGGTTCGACGCCCTGCGCGACCTCGAGGGCCGGGTCGCCGAGGTGCTGGCCCACCTGACCGAGGACCTGAGGACCCTCGAGGGCCGGATGGCCACAGCGACGGACACCGTGACGATGCTGCTGACGCAGTTCCCGCGGGCCACGATCGCCGGAGTGGTCGACGACCTGGACCAGGCACGCGAACGGCTGCCGTTCGCCCAGGAGTCGATCACCGTCGGGGAGCAGCTGCTCGCGTCGTCCGATCGACGGGGCGCAGCTGCCCGTGCTCGCGCCGTCGAGGAGGCCCTGGCCCAGGCCAGCACCCTGCTGGACTCGGTGGAGCGGTCCCCGAAGGTCCTGGCGAAGGCCCAGGACGCGGTGACGACCCTGCTGGCGCAGACCGAGAGGGACATCGCCGATGCGGAACGACTCGGGGTCGCCGACGACCTCGCGGCCAAGGGCCGCTACGCCCGGGAGACCCTGGGCTGGGCGGGCGAGGAGGTCTCCGCCGGTGGGTACGACCCCCTGGAGATGCGCCGGGCCCTGCAGGACACTGACGTCGCACTGGGCCGGGCCCTGGGTCCGATCCGGCCGGCCGACGACACGCAGGAGCGGGCCCTGTCCCTGCTGGCGACCGCCTGGTACGCCGCGCGGGCGGCCGTCCGCGCCGCCGACGAGATGATCACGACCCGGCGCGGCGCGGTCGGGCTCGAGGCCCGTGTCCGGCTGGATGAGGCGCACAGCCACCACGTCACCGGGACCGCGCTGGGCGACTCGGACCCGACGGCCGCCCTGCGCCACCTTCGGACCGCCGATGCGCTCGCCTACCAGGCGCGCACGCTGGCCCAGCAGGACGAGGCCGCCTGGTTCAACTCCCGGAGGATGGGCGCTGGGACGGGCGCTGGGACGGGCGGACTGGACAGCGTGCTGCTCGGCGGGATCCTCATCGGCTCCCCGACTGCCCCCTCGGGGGCGGTCGGCCCGGCACGAGGGGGGCGCCTCCCGGTCAGCGCCCCTGGGATCAGCGCCCCTCGGGCCGCCCAGCTTCGGCGGCCCGGCCACCCGGGCGCGGCGAGCCGGGCACGCCACCTTCTAGGGCCGTCGCCGGCGGGAGGTCAGGAGCAGCCGACCTCGTTGTCGATCGCGTCCACAGCCTTGGCGAAGACCACGGCGGCCGCGGTGTAGGCCGCGACCTCCTTCAGGCCGGTCTGGTCGGCGGGGATCGCGTCGATGGCCGTCTGGAAGGCCGCCTGGGCACCGGTGACCCCGGCCTGGACAGCCGCGTCGAGCGACTGGGCGTCGGTCTTGGCCTGCTCGCCGGCGGCCTTCAGGGCGTCCTTCTGGGCCTGCAGCGCCTCAACGGTGACCGAACCGCCCTTGACGAGGGTCTTGAGGTTCTCGAGCTCGGCCTTCAGGGCGGCCGAGCTGGTGCAGAACGCCTCGTTGGCCGCGCCCACGGAGCTGGTCGGGCTGGCGGGGGCGGACGCAGCAGGGGCGGACGCGGCGGGGGTCTCGGCAGCGGTCTCGCTGCTCGACGAGCAGGCCGACAGGGAGAGGGCCAGGGCGAGTGCGGCGGCAACGCCGGCGGTCTTGCGGAGAGTGAACATGCGTCGATTCCTCCAGGGGCGGGGGGTCACCCGCAGAAGCAGTCGCGACCCCCGGATGTGCGGACAGCCGCACTATACCCGGGACGCGACCGACTGGTTCGCGCCCCGTCGGGCCTCGGAGGTGTCTCCGCTCACACCCCGCGCCCGTCGGGACCCCGTCGGGCCGCACCGGGTGGGCGAGCGCTGACGTTCACACCCCCGCGAACAGGTCCGTCTCACGCCCGTCGTGGTCGAACGGGCCCGCCGCCCGGCCGCGCACGAGCCGGAAGTACTCGGTCGCCATGGCCGGTGAGCCGATGTTGTTGCTCAAGCGCGAAGAACCCGCTGTCCAGCGAGATCTGCGTGGCATGCGCCCGCATCGCGTTGAGCTTGTGCTCGTAGAAGCCGCTGCCGTCGATCGCGGCGGTGACCAGGTCGTCGTCGATCCCGAACGTGAGGTTGTCCGGGTCCATCGCCGCGAAGCCCGTGGTCTCACCGGCCGCCCGCAGCGCCTCGATGCCGGCGCGCAGCATCCCCTTCGGGAAGGCCGTCCAGTAGACCTTGGCCACACTGTGCGCCTCGCCGAGGTCGGGGCGGAACGAGGGCGCCTCAGCCAGCGCGACGCCGTACATGGCCACGCGGTGGGCCTGGATGTGGTCCGGGTGCCCGTAGCCGCCGAAGTCGTCGTACGTCACCACGACCTGCGGGCGCACCTCGCGGATGACCTCCACGAGATGGGTGGTGGCCGCGAGCAGGTCCGCGCGCCAGAAGCAGTCGGGGCGGTCGTTGGGCGGCGTGCCCACCATCCCGGAGTCGCGGTAGGTCCCCGGCCCGCCGAGCAGGCGCCAGTCGCTGACGCCCAGGGCGGCCATCGCGTCGGCCAGCTCGGTCATCCGGTGCTCGCCGAGGCGGTCCTCCTGGTCGGCAGCCAGGTGCGACACCTCAGGCAGCAGGACCTCTCCCTCCTCGCCGAGGGTGCACGTCACGAGCGTGACCGACGTGCCCGGGGCGGCGGCGTAGCGGGCCATCGTCGTGCCCGACCCGATGGTCTCGTCGTCAGGATGGGCGTGGACAAGGAGCATGCGGTGATCAGCGGAGCTCATAGCCGCTCAGGCTACAAGATTCCCCGGATCCCCGTTCGCTCCGAGTTTGATGCGCCGGATGCGAATTGCTCCAAGTCTCGGGCGGGGTACCGGCCGCAGACTTGGAGCAAACCGTGATCTTGGTCGGGGGGCGGGCAGTCGCGGCAGCAGCCGGCCGCACGCACGTCGACTGGCGCACGCGCCGGCCGTCAGCCCCACTCGGGCGGCTCAGCCCTGGGCGAACTCCGCGCCCGTGGGGACGTCGGGAACCGGATACGTCTCGCCGCCGAGCGTGCGAACCTCCGGGAAGTGGCAGGCGACCGCATGGCCGTCAGGACGGGTCGTCAGAACCGGGATCTCCGAGGCGCAGATGTCCTGGGCCTTGAAGCAGCGCGTGCGGAACACGCACCCGCTCGGCGGGTTGCTGGGGCTGGGCAGGTCGCCCTGGAGGATGATCCGCTCGCGGGCGTCCTCCTTGTCCGGGTCGGGGATCGGAACGGCCGACAGCAGGGCATGGGTGTAGGGGTGCAGCGGTCGCGAGTACAGCTCGTCGCGGGAGGCGATCTCCATGATCTTGCCCAGGTACATGACGATGACCCGGTCGGAGATGTGGCGCACCACGGACAGGTCGTGGGCGACGAACACGTAGGCGATCCCGAACTCGTCCTGGATGTCCTCGAGCAGGTTGATGACCTGCGCCTGGACCGACACGTCGAGGGCGGAGACCGGCTCGTCACACACGATCAGCTTCGGCTGCAGCGCCACGGCGCGGGCGATCCCGATGCGCTGGCGCTGGCCGCCGGAGAACTCATTCGGGTACCGGTTGTAGTGCTCGGGGTTCAGCCCGACACGCGCCATGATGTCCTGGACGGCAGCCTTGACCCCCCCGGGGGGATTGACCTTCTGGACCTGGAAGGGCGAGCCGACGATCGTGCCGACGGTGTGCCTCGGGTTCAGCGACGAGTACGGGTCCTGGAAGATCATCTGCATCTGCTTGCGCAAGGGCACGAGCTGCTTCTTGCTCAGGTTGGTGATGTCGCGACCGTCGAAAGTGATCTGGCCTCCAGTCGGTTCCAGAAGCTTCGTCATCGCCCGCCCGGCCGTGGACTTGCCGCAGCCTGACTCACCCACGAGTCCGATGGTCTCGCCCGGCCAGACCTGCAGGTCCAGGCCGTCGACGGCCTTGACCGAACCGATCTGCTTGCGGAACACGACACCCTTGGTGATAGCGAAGTGCTTCTTGAGGCCGGTGACCTTCAGCAGCGGATCCCCAGAACGGTCGATCGCGCTCACGAGATCCTCCGATCGCCGAACTTGTCGGTCATGATCTGCAGCCGTTGCTCGGTCGTCATGTGGCAGCGGGCGAGGTGGCCTGGCTCGGACTCGATCAGGTCGGGTCGCGTGGTATCACACAGGTCGTTGGGCACCTGGTCGTGGTAGGTGCACCGCGGACGGAACACGCACCCCTTGGGAAGTTTGAGGAGGGACGGTGGGTTGCCCGGGATCGGCTCAAGCCGTTCGAGGTTGATGTCCGTGCGCGGCATGGAGGCGAGCAGCCCCCACGTGTAGGGCATCTGCGGGCGGTAGAACAGCTCCCGATGCTCAGCCTGCTCCACGCAGCGTCCGCCGTACATCACCAGAACCTCGTCGGCCATGTCGGCGACGACGCCGAGGTCGTGGGTGATCAGCACGATGGCGGTCCCGAAGTCATCCTGCAGGTCGCGCAGCAGATCGATGATCTGGGCCTGCACCGTGACGTCGAGGGCGGTCGTCGGCTCGTCGGCGATGATCATCTGCGGGTCGTTGACCAGCGCCATCGCAATCATGACGCGCTGGCGCATGCCGCCCGACAGCTCATGCGGGTAGGACTCGAGGCGCTTCTCCGGATCCGGGATGCCGACCCGGTCGAGCATCTCCTTGGCCCGGGCCCGAGCGGCCTTCTTGTCCAGAGGCTGGTGGACCTGGACCGCCTCGACGAGCTGCTTGCCGATCTTGTAGAAGGGGTGCAGCGAACTCAGCGGGTCCTGGAAGATCATCGCCATCTTCTCGCCGCGCAGCTCGCGAACACGGTCATCCGTGGCGGCGATGAGCTCCTCGCCGTCGAGCCAGACCTCGCCACTGATCGCGGTGGTCTTGCGGTTGAGCAGGCCCATGACGGCCATGCTCGACACGCTCTTGCCGGACCCGGACTCGCCCACGATGGCCAGGGTCTTGCCCCGAAATACGTCGTAGGAGACCTTGTCGACGGCCTTGAGCTTGCCGTCCTCTGTGGTGAACTCGACCTCGAGGTCGCGGACCTTCAGGAACGGCTCGGAAGCCGAAGTGGCGCTCATGCGATCCTCACTCGGGGGTCGATGGCGGCGTACAGGAGATCCACGATCAGGTTGGCCACGATGACGAACACAGCCGCGACCATCGTGACGCCGACGATGACTGGCAGGTCGTAGTCCGTCACCGAGTCGATGGCCAGCCGACCGATGCCGGGAAGGTTGAAGACGGCCTCAGTCACCACCGCACCGCCGAGCAGGCCCGCGAGGTCCAAGCCAGCGGCGGTGACAAGCGGGGTGAGACCAGCGCGGAAGGCGTGCTTGCGGATGACCACGTGCTCCGGCAGGCCCTTGGCGCGCGCGGTACGGATGTAGTCCTCGCCCAGCGTCTCGAGCATCTGTGCGCGGGTGAGCCGGGTGTAGAAGGCCGCGTAGACCATCGCAACAGTGATCCACGGCAGCAGCATCGTCTGGAACCACTGGACCGGGTCCTCTGTGGGCGGGACGTAGGCGGGGTACGGCAGCAGGTTCCACTTGATGACGACGAAGAACAGAAGCACGAGGCCGATGAAGAATGTGGGGAATGAGTAGCCGATGAGGGCCAGTCCGACGATTGTCCGGTCCTGCCACTTGCCCCGCCGCAGGGCGGCGAAGATGCCGGACACGATGCCCACGACCATCCAGATGAGGAAGGCGCCGGCGGCCAGCTGGATCGTGACGGGCAGGCGGGTGACGATCAACTCGGTGACGCATGAGGACTTCTGGAAGGAGTATCCGAGGGCCGGCGCGGGGCAGGTGAACTCCACCGCCGTCCCCTCGGCGTAGGTGCGCCCGAGGAACAATCCCTTGAACCACTCCCACCACTGCACGTAGAGAGGGTCTGCAAGGCCGAGCCGGACCCGGTTGGCCTCGATGATCTCCGGGGTGCACCCCTTGCCGCAGGTGAGGCGAGCGGGGTCAGTGGGGACCAGGGAGAACAGGATGAAGACAGCCACGCTGACGAGGAAGAGCATCAGGATCATCAGGAGGATGCGTCTGACGAGATAGGCGCCCATTGGCTTGAGATCTCCCCTTCCGGAGTGTTACGTCAGCGGTACTTGCAGTGGTGGGGCGGCCCGAGCGGACCACCCCACCACATGCTGATCGTGCTGGTTACGGCTGAACGTACAGGTCTGTGTAGCCCCAGGAGCCGTACGGCGCCCAGAAGTACACTCCGCCGACCTTGGAGCCCCACATGCGCTGCTGCTTGGTGAAGCGCAGGGGGATCGCCGGGACCTGCTCCATCGCCTGCTTGTTCAGCGCGGCCCAGGCCTCGCCCTGCGCGGCGCGGTCCAGGATCTCCTTGGCCTTGTCGGACTCGGCGGTGAACGCCTCGTCCTTCCAGCGCGAGAGGTTCCAGCCGCCGTTGCCGGCCAGCAGCTCAGGGATGACCGTCGAGGCGTTCGGCCAGTCGGAGCCCCAACCACCGTTGATCAGCTCATTGGCCTTCTCGTCGTCGAACACGATGCCGTAGTAGGCACCCGGGTCGAGCGGGTTGGGAGTGACTTCGATGCCCGCCTTAGCCAGTGCAGTGACGATGGCGCCGGCTGCCTTGTCCGCGGCCGGCGTCTTGCCGTAGTCGAAGGTGATCTTCGGCATCGGCTCGCCGGACTCGGCAATGAGCTTCTTCGCGAACTCGGGGTCGCCGTTGTCCGGGACCGCCTGGCCGAACATGTCGGTCCACATGCCCGACGGCTGGTAGTCCGCCGCCATGTTCGGCTTGATGAGGCCGTCGGCCAGGTCACCGGCGAAGTTGCCACCGGCGATCGTCTTCAGGTCAGCACGCGGCATCGCAACGGCCAGGGCCTGGCGGTGCTTGACGTTGGGGACCTTCGCTGTGTTGACCGCGATGTAGCGGACGTAGATGTCCTGCTCGTCGAGCCGCCGGTTCTCGAAGCGCGGGTCGTTGAACACGGTCGCCAGCTGCGCCGGATCGATCACGTCACCCAGGGTCATCGACTGCTGGTCCACGCCGCTGTCGGCGATCAGACGCTGCGTGGCCACCGGCGGCTCGATGCCGAAGGTCACCACGATCTTGTCCGGGTACGCCTTGCGGACCGTGTCAGTCGCCGGATCCCACTGGTCGTTGCGGACCAGGGTCAGGGACTCGCCGATCGTGTAGTCCTCGATCTTGTAGGGACCGTTGGACAGGGGCGCGGTGTCGTACTTGGCGCCGGTGTCCTTGTCCTTGGGGACCGGGGAGAAGGCAGACAGCGTGACTGCGTAGTTGAAGTCAGCGATCGGGCGCACGAGGTTGAAGGTGATGGTCTTGCCGTCCTCGGAGCACGTCACTGCCTTGTCGAACAGCTCCTGGCCCTCGCCACTGTACGGGCCCTTGTACTCAGACGCGCCGTCCTTGGTCGGAATGTCCAACATGGTGATGGCGTAGGTGGGCCCGCCTGCGATGACATCGGTGGCGAACGTGCGGGATACGCCGTAGGCGACCTCGGCACAGGTGATCGGTGTGCCGTCCTCGAACTTCAGGCCGTCCTTGAGGGTGAACTCCCAGACCTTGCCGTCCGTCGTCCTGCCGGTATCGGTGGCCAGGTCGGGCTCGAGCTGACCAGCCGTGGCGGGATCCGCCGACGGCTTGAACGTGTTCAGGCTGCGGTAGATGTACGCACCTGCGAAGGCCAGGTCCTCGCCCGTGTAGTTCATCTGCGGGTCGAGGTGGTTGAACTGATCGCCTGCGGTCATGAAGTTCAAGGTGCCGCCCTTGACGGCCGCGCTTGAAGCGTCACCGGAGCCAGTGTCCCCACTGTCCGAACCCCCACAGGCGGCCAGCAGAAGCGCGGACGCGGCAGCCAGAGCCACCACCTTCGCGCTCGTGGTTGCCTTACTCATTGCTTCCTCCTTGTTCGGGCCGCGGCGGGGCTGCCGGACCCATCTGTCCGCTTGCGCGGGCCCGCCCCGGAGGGACGGGAGTCTGTGGTCATGCTCGGCCCGCCCTCGGGTCGAGTGCGTCGCGCACGGCGTCACCGAACAGGTTGAACACGAGCACGGTGATGAACAGGGCGATGCCCGGGATGAACAGGTAGCTCGGCAGCACCGTGAAGGTGAGCACGGCGTCGTTGAGCATCGCACCCCAGGTCGGGGTGGGCGGTAGGACACCGACGCCCAGGTAGGCCAAAGTCGCCTCAGCGGCGATGAAGCTGGGGATCGCCAGTGAGGCGTACACGAGGACCGGCGCCCAGAGGTTGGGGAGCAGCTCCTTGAAGAGGATCCGGCGGGACGAGGCGCCTGTGGAGATGGCCGCCTCGACGAACTCGCGCTCGCGCATGCTCAGGACCTGGCCGCGGACGAGCCGGGCCAGGTAGGGCCAGCTGAAGAGGCTGAGCAGGAGGACGAGCGCGGCCACCCGAGCAGCCCCGGGGCTCGGGATGACGGTCTCCAGCCGCTGCTGCAGCGGCTGGGCCATCGCGATGACCAGCAGCAGGAACGGGAAGCTCAGGGTGAGGTCCATGATCCGGCTCAGGACGGTGTCGATCTTCCCCTTGGAGTACCCGGCGACGGTGCCCAGGACGACACCCAGAATGACGACGAATGCGGTGCTCAGCATGGCGATGGTCAACGAGATGCGCGCGCCGTAGAGCAGGCGGGCCAGGATGTCGCGACCGATCAGCGGCTCGATGCCCAGTGGGTGATCCCACGAGATCCCACCCCAGGGTCCTGCAGGAAGGCCGCCGTCCTGGCTGATCAGGTCGGTGTTCGGCTCGTAGGGATCGACGCCGAGCATCTTGGTGATCAGCGGGGCGAACAGCGCGGCCAGGAAGATGAAGATGATGACCCCGAGGGAGATCATCGCGACCTTGTCCTTGCGCAGGCGGCCCCATGCGATCTGGGTCAGCGACTTGCCCTCGACCATCTCGGTCGCGGTGCCCGCACCGATCTCCTCGGCGGCACTCACAAGGGGTGTTGTGCTCATACGCGCACCTCTCTGCTCGCCAAGGACAGCCGGTTCGCCCGATTACGGCGCAAGAGTACGCGAACGCAGGCAGTACCCCGCAATGTAGGCGCTGCTGCGCGACGATGTCGCCAGAATGGCCCTGGGAAGGCGAAAGAGTTACCAAAACGCAACACGATCCCGCCGATCCGGGGTTCGCGACGGGTTAGGGCTTGCGGTTGCGGGACTTGGCCCGCTCCGTGGCGACCAGCGTCACCTTGCGCAGCCGCACGGTCGCCGGGGTGACCTCGACGCACTCGTCCTCGCGGCAGAACTCCAGCGCCTGCTCCAGGGAGAGCAGCCGGTGCGGGATGAGCCGCACCAGCTCGTCGCTGCTGGACTGGCGCATGTTGGTGAGCTTCTTCTCCTTGGTGGGGTTGACGTCCATGTCCTCGGAGCGCGAGTTCTCCCCCACGATCATGCCCTCGTAGACCTCGGTGCCCGGGCCGACGAACATCGTGCCGCGCTCCTGGAGGTTGAACAGGGCGAACGCGGTGACCACCCCGCGGCGGTCGGCCACCAGCGACCCGGTGGGCCGCGTGCGCAGCTCGCCGTGCCAGGGCTCGTACTTCTCGAACACGTGGTGCAGCAGGCCGGTGCCGCGGGTCTCGGTGAGGAACTCCGTGCGGAAGCCGATCAGGCCGCGCGCCGGGACGATGTACTCCAGGCGGATCCAGCCGGTGCCGTGGTTGACCATCTGCTCCATGCGGCCCTTGCGCAGGGCCATCAGCTGGGTCAGCACCCCGAGGTAGTCCTCGGGGGCGTCGATGGTCAGGCGCTCCATCGGCTCGCAGAGCTTGCCGTTGATCGTGCGGGTCACGACCTGCGGCTTGCCGACGGTGATCTCGAACCCCTCGCGCTTCATCAGCTCGACGAGCACGGCCAGCTGCAGCTCGCCGCGGCCCTGGACCTCCCAGGTGTCGGGGCGCTCGGTCTCCAGCACCCGGATCGACACGTTGCCGATCAGCTCCGCGTCGAGGCGGTTCTTCAGCAGGCGGGCGGTCAGCTTGGTGCCGGACTGGCCGGACAGCGGGGCGGTGTTGATCCCGATGGTCATGGTGATGCTGGGCTCGTCCACGGTGATGATCGGCAGCGGACGCGGGTCCTCGGGATCGGTGAGGGTCTCCCCCAGCGTGATGTCGGCGATCCCGGCCACGGCGATGATGTCGCCCGGTCCGGCCGAGTCGGCGGGCTTGCGCTCCAGCGCGTCGGTCATGAGCAGCTCGGCGATCCGGACCCGCTCCTGGCTGCCGTCGGCGCGGCACAGCACGAGCGACTGGCCCTTGCGGATGGTGCCGTTGTGCACGCGGCAGATGGCCAGCCGGCCCAGGTAGGGCGAGGAGTCGAGGTTGGTGACGTGGGCCTGCAGCGGCATCTCGTCGTCGTACTCCGGCGGCGGGACGGTGCCCAGGATCGCCTGGAACAGCGGCACCAGGTTCTCCGAGTCGGGCATGCCGCCGTCCTCGGGGCGGTTCAGGCTCGCCCGGCCGGCGCGCGCCGAGGCGTAGATGATCGGGAAGTCGATCTGCTCGGCGGTGGCGTCGAGGTCGAAGAACAGCTCGTAGGTCTCGTCGACGACCTCGGCGATCCGCGCGTCGGGGCGGTCCACCTTGTTGATCACCAGGATGACGGGCAGGTGCTTCTGCAGCGCCTTGCGCAGCACGAACCGGGTCTGGGGCAGCGGGCCCTCGGAGGCGTCGACCAGCAGCAGCACGGCGTGCACCATCTCCAGGCCGCGCTCCACCTCGCCGCCGAAGTCCGCGTGGCCGGGGGTGTCGATGATGTTGATCGTGACCCCGCCCTCGGGCGCCCCGACCCCGTGGTAGTTCACCGCGGTGTTCTTGGCCAGGATCGTGATGCCCTTCTCGCGCTCGAGGTCCATCGAGTCCATGACCCGCTCCTTGACGGAGCCCTCGTCGGCCTGGTGCGTGGTGAACGCCCCGGACTGCCAGAGCATGGAGTCGACCAGCGTGGTCTTGCCGTGGTCGACGTGGGCGATGATGGCGATGTTGCGCAGGTCAGTGCGCTGGCGGATGGCCACGGGTGGAAGTCTCCTCGTCAGGTCCCGAGGCACGCCCCCAGAACACCCCGGGCACACCCGGGACCGCAATCATCCCACGAATCCCGCCCTCCCCCAGCGATCTGCTCCCCTCTGGACGATCCGCTCCCGGATGGATGGAGCAGATCGTCTGAATGGGAGCAGATGCCGCGGGCACACCTGACGCGGGCCTACCCCCCGAAAGTGTGGGGCGGCGCGGCGGCGGCTACTGCAGGGGCTGGCCCCAGGCCAGGGCGAAGTACTCGCGGTCCCAGAAGCGGAAGTACGCCCATGCCGGGACCCGGTCGGCGTACGGGTACGTGGCCCGCACCAGGTCGGGGCTCTGGGTGCCGTGAGCGAGGAGCACCTCGCCCTTCACGGCGGTCTGGCCGTCGATGCGGACCGACACCTGGGGCTCGGGGACGCGGTCGCCGATGGGAGCCTTGGCCAGGGCGTTCCAGGAGACCTCGCGGTCGCCACGGGTCACCGTCCACACGCGGCCGACGCCTGAGCCCTTGGCCTGCGCGGCCGTGAGCGCGTAGGCGGCCACGGCCTGCGAATCGCCGTCCGTCCCAGTCGTGTCGCCGACCGTGAGGATCACCGACGGGGCGACCTCCTTGATCTCGGCGGCGATCGTGTCCGTCACCTCGTCGGGATCAGCGGCGAGCAGCTCACCATCGGCATACGCAGCAGTGGTCACCCGGTCGACTCCGAGGAGATCGGCGGAGGTTGCCAGCTCGTCGGAGCGCACCTCGCCGATGCTGTCCCTGGTGAAGTCCAGGGCCGGCGGCTGGGTCGCCCCATCGGTGAGCGACAGGATCGAGACCGTCGCCCCGGCGGCGTCGAGCGCGGCCAGGGTCCCGGCCAGCGGCAGCTCCTGCCCGGGACGGGCGAGCACGACCAGCACGTTGGCGGCCATCTCCGGGGGGACCAGCGCGGTGGCGCGGACCTCCTGGGCGGAGCGGTGGATGGCCAGGAAGTGCAGCGTCGCCACCGTGCCGGCGGCCAGCAGGGCGAGGCTGAGCACGAGGGTGACCAGCCGGCGGGCCCAGCGGCGGGTGCGCCCGCGGGCGCGCTCGGGTCGGGAGGTGACCCGCAGCGGGGTCTGCTCGGGGGCAAGTCGCTCAGCCATTGGCCCAGTGTGGCGACCCCCGGCCCAACCCCTCGTGAGCGACACGCACGCCCGGCCGATCAGCCCCAGGCCCATCCCGTCGAGGCGACCAGCGGAGCGTCGGGCCAGACCATGCGCGGCGACATGTTCGGGCCGTCCGGAGGCCCCGACTGGGGCTCCACGCAGAACGCCTCGTCGAGCTCGTCGTAGACGACCGCGAACTCGACATCCGAGGTGATCCGCAGGGTCAGGGCGCCGGGCCAGGTGATGGTCATCGGCCACAGGACCCCGGCGAAGCAGTCATCCCACGGACCAGGGGGGACGGGCACCACCGCACCGCTGGGGATCCCCGCGGCGTCGCGGGCCAGCATGCCCCCGGCGGTGAAGTCCAGCTCCGCGACCGACCCCGGGCCCAGCGTCCGACGGAACCACGGATGCCACCCGACGGTCGCCGGGAATGCCGGGCCCTCGGCATGCACCTCAATCCGCTGCTGCAGGTGGTCGGCGGCCAGCTGGAACTCCTGGATGACGTGGCCGGGGAACGGCCACCGGGCGTCCAGGTCGCACCGGATCCTCAGCGCCTCCCCGGACACCGAGACCACGTCCCAGGGACGGTCCATGACCAGGCCGTGACCGGCGTGGGGGTGGGTCCGGTCGGTCGGCAGGTGGTGCTCGACGCCGCCGACGCGCAGGACCCCGTCGCGGATGCGACCCGCCCACGGGACCATCACGAACGACCCGTGCTCGATCACTCCGGCACCGACCCCGCCGAGCAGCTCGACGCCGTCGACCGCCAGCGACGTGATCCGCCCGCCGTCCAGGGGATCCACGACCACCGAGGCGCCCCCGGCCCGAAGGGTGCGGGGGCCACTCACGCCGAGATCCCCGTCTCGCGCCGTTCCCGTGGTGGGGCCACGCTCTCCCGGGGGACGAACACCGGCGGCACCAGCTCGTGGAGCACCTCGCGCTGGCCCTCCATCTGGGTGACGAGCATCCGAAGTGCCCGGCGACCCACCTCCCCGAACCCCTGGCGAACGGTCGTGAGCGGCGGGATGAAGAACCCCGATTCGGGGAGGTCGTCGTAGCCGACGAGGCTCACGTCGTCCGGGACGCGCAGGCCGTGCTCGTGCAGCGCCCGCAGGATCCCCAGGGCGGTCTGGTCGTTGGCCGCGAAGATGGCGGTGACATCCCGGATCCGGGCGAGCATCTTTCCGGCCTCGTAGCCACCGGCCGCCGACCAGTCGCCGGCGATCACCGGGGGCACCTCGGCCCCGGCCCGTTCCAGGGTGGCCCGCCACCCCTCGATGCGGTCGATGCTGTCGAACACATCCGCCGGCCCCGAGACGTGCCACACCGTCCGGTGCCCGGCATCGAGCAGGGCCTGGGTCGCCTCGATGGCCCCCTGGACCTGGTCGATGCCCACGCTGGTGATGGCGTCCTTGCGGTCGCCGCCGATGGTGACCAGCGGCTTGTCGGCGGGGACCTCGCGGATCGCCTCGGCCGCCGAGACCACGGGGACGATCACCAGGATCCCGCCCACCTGCTGGTCGAGGTGCCGGTTGACTGCATCCTCGATCGAGGCACGGTCGAGGGCCGCGACGCTGGCGACACTGACCCCGTACCCCTCCTGGACGGCCGCGGCCTCCACCGCGTACAGCAGCGACGCCGGGCCGAACAACGTCGAGGGCTGGGCAACGACGCCGATCTGGTCGCTGCGCCCGCTGGCCAGGGCTCGTGCGGCCCGGTTGGGCCGGTACCCCAGCTCCTGCATGGCGGCCAGCACGCGCAACCGGGTCTGCTGCTTGACGTTCGGGTGCTCGTTGAGCACCCGCGAGACCGTCTGGTGCGAGACCCCGGCCAGGCGAGCCACATCGGTCATCGCCGGCGCGCGGCCCGGACCGGTGGCCATGGGATCCTCCTCTGCCCCACTTGAGTGGACTCGATCGACCTCCGGCACGAACCTAGCGAACGTGCCGGGGGTGTGCAGCGCCCCCCCAACTGGGCGCCGCACACCACCTATTCGGCAGGCAGCAGCTCGTCGGCCTGGTCCTGGTCGGGCATGCCCTGCGAGGCGCCGTCATCGACTGCGACGGTGGTGACCGGGGCGCTGACCGACGAGCGGCGCTTGTTCCAGACGTCGAAGGCGACGGCGAACAGCAGGACCAGGCCCTTGATCGTCATCTGCCAGTCGACCGAGATGCCCATCAGCGACATGCCGTTGTTGAGCACGCCCATGACGAAGCCACCGACGATGGCGCCGATCACCGTGCCCACCCCACCGGTGACGGCCGCGCCGCCGATGAAGGCCGCGGCGATCGCATCGAGCTCGAAGTTCACGCCCGCCTTCGGGTTGGCGGCCGTGAGCCGGGCGGCGAACACCATGCCGGCCAGGGCGGCGAGCATGCCCATGTTGGCCATCACCAGCATGTCGACGCGCTTGGTGCGCACACCGGACATCGAGGCTGCCGGGTAGTTGCCGCCGACTGCGTAGATGTGCCGGCCGAACACCGTGCGGTTCATGATGAAGCTGTAGATCCCGATCAGCGCGAAGAGCACGAGCCCGACGATCGGCAGGCCCTTGTACTGCGCGAGCAGGTAGGAGAACGCCATGATGACGGCCACGACAGCCACCTGCTTGACGATGAACACCGACATCGGCGACACCGCGAAGTTGTAGCGCTGCTTCGACGCCCGCTTGCGGAAGTCCATGATGACCAGGAAGACGCACAGCAGGATCCCCAGGATCATCGTGAGGTTGTGCAGGCCGGTGTCCGGCCCGATCTCCGGGAGGAACCCGTTGCCGAGCTTCTCGAACCCCGGGGGCAGGTTGCCCACGGTCTCGCCCTGGAGGACGGTCAGCGTCAGGCCGCGGAAGACGAGCATGCTCGACAGGGTCACGATGAAGGCCGGGATGCCCACATAGGCGACCCACGCGCCGTGCCACGCCCCGATCGCCGCGCCCGTGATGAGCACGAGGACGACCGCGAGCGGCCACGGGACATCCCACCTGACCATCATCATGACGCCCAGTGCGCCGGTGAAGGCCGCGACCGATCCGACGGACAGGTCGATGTGCCGGGCGATGATCACCATCACCATGCCGATGGCCAGGATCAGGATGTAGCTGTTCTGGGTCAGCAGGTTGGTGAGGTTCAGTGGCTTGAGCAGGATCCCATCAGTCGTGATCTGGAAGAGGATGATGATGGCGATCAGCGCGCCGATCATCCCGTACTGGCGGATGTTGCCGCTCATCAGATTCTTCAGGCTGGCCATCGGTGTCACCTTCTGCTCGTCAGGGATGGTCATGCGTGTCACCTTCTGCTTGTCGTCATGTGGCGCATGAGAAGTTCCTGCGTGGCCTCGCCGGCCACGAACTCACCCGTGATGTGGCCCTCGGCCAGGGTGTAGATCCGATCGCAGAGCCCGAGGAGCTCCGGGAGCTCGGAGGAGATGACGATGACGGCGTTGCCGTCCTTGGCCATCGCCTGGACGAACCCGTAGATCTCGTACTTGGCACCCACGTCGATCCCGCGGGTCGGCTCGTCGAGGATCATCACCTTCGCATCGGTGTAGATCCACTTGCTCAGGACGACCTTCTGCTGGTTGCCGCCGGAGAGCTGGGCCACCTTGGCCTCGACTGTCGGGGCCTTGATGTTCATCCGTGTGCGGAAGTCCTCGGCGACCTTGACCTCCTCGTTCTCATCGACGGTCAGGCCGTGCGCCAGCTTGTGGATTCCCGCGGACACGATCGAGGTCTTGATGTCGTCGAGCAGGTTCAGCCCCAGCGACTTGCGGTCCTCAGTCACGTAGGCCAACCCCGAGGTGATGGCATCGGCCACGGAGTTGAGCTCGAGCTCCTTGCCGTCGAGGACGAGGGTGCCGCTGATGCGAGCGCCGTAGGACTTGCCGAAGATGGAGCGGGCGAGTTCGGTGCGCCCGGCACCCATCAGCCCCGCGATGCCCACGATCTCCCCGCGGCGGACCATGAGGTTCGCGCCGATGACGACCGCGCGCGAGTGGTCGACCGGGCTGTACACGTTCCAGTCCTTGACCTCGAAGAGCACCTCGCCGACCTCCGGCGTGTAGGGCGGGAAGCGGTGCTCGAGGTCCCGGCCGACCATCCCCTGGATGATCCGGTCCTCGTCCACCCCGCCGCCTGCGACCTCCAGGGTCTCGATCGTCCGGCCGTCGCGCAGGATCGTGATGCTGTCGGCGATGGCGGCGATCTCGTTGAGCTTGTGGGAGATCATGATGCTGGTGATGCCCTTGGCCTTGAGCTCGCGCAGCAGGTTGAGAAGGTGCGCGGAGTCGTCGTCGTTCAGGGCTGCAGTGGGCTCATCGAGGATCAGCAGCTTGACGCTGCGCGACAGGGCCTTGGCGATCTCGACCAGCTGCTGCTTGCCGATGCCCAGCTGCTTGATGGGGGTCAGGGGGTTCTCCGTCAGGCCGACCCGCTCGAGCAGGTCCTGCGCCTCGCGGTTCGTCCGGTCCCAGGAGATGACTCCCCGGGAGACGTTCTCGTTGCCGAGGAAGATGTTCTCGGCGATGGACAGCTCGGGGATCAGCGCCAGCTCCTGGTGGATGATCACGATCCCGGCGTGCTCACTGGCCCGGATGTCGCGGAACTCCACCGTCTGGCCCTCGTAGACGATCTCGCCGTCATAGCTGCCGTGCGGGTACACCCCGCTCAGTACCTTCATCAGGGTCGACTTGCCGGCGCCGTTCTCCCCGCAGATCGCGTGGATCTCACCGTCATGGACCGTGAGGTTCACATCAGACAACGCCTTGACCCCGGGGAACTCCTTGGTGATGGAGCGCATCTCGAGGATGGGTCCGCTCATTGCTCACAGCCTCCGTGGCTCCGTGCAGGTGCTCGCAGGGTGATCCGCTGCGAGAGCTTCGGGTGGGGTGGGTGGTGGCCGCGACCGGGGTCTGCGACCACCACCCACATCTCACGCTGTGCCCGAGGGCAACGTGGTGAGGATCAGCCGTCGATCTCTTCCTGGGTGTAGTAGCCCGTGTCGACCAGGGCCTCGGTGACGTTGGCCTTGGTCACGGTGACCGGCTTGAGCAGGTAGCTCGGGACGACCTTGACGCCGTTGTCGTACGTCTCGGTGTCGTTGACCTCGGGCTCCTCGCAGTTGGTGATTGCCTCGATCATGCCGACAGTCACCTTGGCCAGCTCGCGGGTGTCCTTGAAGACGGTCGAGTTCTGCTCGTCCTTCAGGATGGACTGGACGGACTGGATCTCGGCGTCCTGGCCGGTGACGACCGACAGGGGCTTGTCGCCACTGCCGTAGCCATTGGCCTTCAGGGCGGCGATGATGCCCAGGGACAGGCCGTCGTAGGGCGACAGGACGCCGTCAACGGTCTCGGTCGTGTAGCTCTTGGTCAGCAGGTCCTCCATGCGCTTCTGGGCGGTGGCGGGATCCCAACGAAGGATCGCGGCCTGCTCGAAGTCGGTCTGGCCGGAGACGACCACCATCTCGCCGGAGTCGATCAGCGGCTGCAGGATCGACATGGCACCGTTCCAGAAGAACGTCGCGTTGTTGTCGTCGGGGGACCCGGCGAACAGCTCGACGTTGTACGGGCCCTCGCCGGTGGCCTTGAGGCCCTCGACCAGCGCCTCGGCCTGGAGCACGCCCACGCCGAAGTTGTCGAACGTGGAGTAGTAGTCCACGGCGCCGGACTCACGGATGAGGCGGTCGTAGGCGAGGACCGGGATGTTGGACTCCTCGGCGGTGTTCAGGATGTCGCCCAGTGCGGTGCCGTCGATGGCGGCGATGACCAGCGTCTGGACGCCCTTGGTGACCATGTTCTCCACCTGGGAGACCTGGGTCGGGATGTCATCCTCGGCGTACTGCAGGTCGACCTGGTAGCCGGCGGCCTCCAGCTGCTCCTTCATGCTGTCGCCGTCGGCGATCCAGCGCGTCGAGGACTTGGTGGGCATGGCCACACCGATGGTGCCCTTCTCGCCCGGGGTGCAGTCGCCGGCTGCGGCCGACGCTGCGCCGGACGCCGCGGGCTCAGCAGCCTCTTCGCTGCCGCTGCTGCAGGCGGCGAGGCTGAAGACGAGCCCCGCTGCTGCGAATGCGGATACGTACTTCCTCATTGAGCGTTCCTTCCTGATGGGTCATGGGACGGGGCTCGTCCCATGGGTCGTGCGCCTGGCTTCGGGCTAGAAGCCCAGAGCCAGGCGGTAGTACGCCTGGCTCCACCGCCGCTCCTGGATGAAGTGACGGATGTCTGTTGTGCTGTCGATGAGCGCCAGCTCGGTGCCGACGATCTCCGACAGGTCCCACAGGTGCTCGGCGGACAGGGCCGTGGTGAGCACCGTGTGGTGGGGGCCGCCGGCGGTGATCCACGCCTCGGCCGACGTGCGCAGGTCCGGCGCGGGGCGCCACACGGCGCGGGCGACGGGCAGCTTGGGCAGCGCCGCATCCGGGGCCACGAGCTCGACCTCGTTGGCCACGAACCGGAACCTGTCGCCCATGTCGCAGAGGCCCAGGACGATCCCGTCGGCCGGCGTGGCGGTGAAGACCAGGCGGACCGGGTCCTCACGGCCGCCGATGGCCAGTGGGTGGATCTCCAGGCGCGGGCGCTCGTCGGTGATCGACGGGCAGACCTCGAGCATGTGCGCGCCGAGGATCTTCTCCGCGCCCGGGGCCAGGTGGTAGGTGTAGTCCTCCATGAACGACGTCCCACCGGGCAGGCCCTGGGCCATCACCTTGAGCGTGCGGACCATCACCGCGGTCTTCCAGTCGCCCTCGCCGGCGAAGCCGTAGCCGTCGGCCATCAGTCGCTGGACGGCCAGGCCCGGCAGCTGGCGCAGCCCGCCGAGGTCCTCGAAGTTCGAGGTGAAGGCGGTGAACCCGCCGTCGGTGAGGAACCGGCGCAGGCCCGCCTCGATGCGCGCGCCGTACCGCAGCGCCTCATGGCGCGCGGCGCCGGGCTGGAGCTCGGCGGCGATGTCGTAGAGGTCGGCGTACTCGGCGACGAGCGCGTCGACCTCGGACTCCGCGACCGCGTCGACCACCGCGACCAGGTCGTTGACCCCGTAGGTGTTCACCGACACCCCGAACCGGATCTCGGCCTCGACCTTGTCGCCCTCGGTCACGGCGACGTTGCGCATGTTGTCCCCGAAGCGGGCCAGGCGCATCGAGCGCATGGCCGCAGCACCGGCGGCGGCGCGGGCCCACTGCCCGATCCGCTCGGCAACAACCGGGTCGCTGGCGTGGCCGGCGACGGTCTTGCGGGCGAGACCCATCCGGGTCTGGATGAAGCCGAACTCACGGTCGCCGTGGGCGGCCTGGTTGAGGTTCATGAAGTCCATGTCGATGGTCGCCCACGGCAGGTCGCGGTTGGCCTGCGTGTGCAGGTGCAGCAGCGGCTTGCGCAGGGCATCGAGGCCGGAGATCCACATCTTCGCGGGGCTGAACGTGTGCATCCAGGCGATCACCCCGACGCAGGCGTCGTCGGCGCTTGCCTCGATCATCATGCGTCGGATCGCCTCGGCCTCCTTGAGGACGGGCTTGAACACGATCTCGAACGGGATCGCCGCCGACGCGTCGAGCGTGCGGGCGATCTCACCGGACTGCTGGGCCACCTGGGCCAGGACCTCGTCGCCGTAGAGGGTCTGGCTCCCGGTGAGGAACCAGATCTGCGAGGGGGCGGGGTTGGTCATTGCTGTCCTCCGTGCTGTCCGTAGACGTTCTGGTAGCGCTCGTACAGGCCATCGATGTCCTCGGTGGCCAGGGGAACGGGTTCGCCGAGCTGGCGGGAGATGTGCACGGTGCGTGCGACGTCCTCGAGCATCACCGCCGCCTTGACCGCCGAGCGGGCGTCGGGCCCGACGGTGAAGGGTCCGTGGTTGGCCATGAGGACGGCCGGGGAGCGACTGCCCCGCAGGACGTCGACGATGCCGGCGCCGATGGAGTCGTCGCCGATCCGGGCGAACGGCCCGACCGGGATCTCCCCGCCGAACTCGTCGGCGATCATCGTCAGCACGCACGGGATGGACTCGCGGCGCGCGGCCCAGGCGCAGGCGTAGGTGGAGTGCGTGTGCACCACGCCGCCGACCTCGGGCATGTGCCGGTACACGTAGGCGTGAGCGGCCGTGTCCGAGGAGGGGGCGAAGTCACCCTCGACGAGGTTGCCGTACAGGTCGGTGACGACCATGCGCTCGGCGGACAGCTCGTCGTAGGAGACCCCCGAGGGCTTGATGACCATCAGGTCGTGACCGGGGACGCGGGCTGAGACGTTGCCGGCGGTCCAGATCACGAGCTCGTAGCGGGTCAGCTCCGCGTGCAGGGCCGCGACCTGGGCGCGCAGGGCCTCCAGCGCAGGGCGGGCCTCGGGGGAGATCGTCATGTCAGGCCCCCGCGGCGATCTCGGCGGCGACCGCGCGACGGCGGGCCTTCAGCCGGTGCATCACGTCGTTGGCGCCCCGGCCGAAGTAGTCGTGCAGCAGCAGGTACTCGGCGTAGAGATCGTCGTAGGCGGCGGCGTTCTCCGGGTCCGGCTTGTAGACGCCGCGGATCGAGCGCCCCATCGCCCGCGAGGCGGCCAGCACGTCCGGGTACGCGCCCGCGGCGACCGCTGCGTGGATCGCCGACCCGAGGGCCGGGCCCTGGGCGGAGTCGATCGTGCTCAGCGGCAGGTTGGTCACGTCGGCGTACATCTGCATGAGGAACGCGTTCTTCAGCAGCCCACCGGCCACCACCAGCTCGGTGACGGGGATGCCGGACTCGGTGAACGACTCGATGATCCGCCGCGTGCCGAAGGCCGTGGACTCCATCAGCGCGCGGTACTGGTCCTCGGGTCGGGTGGTCAGGGTCTGGCCCACGATCACCCCGGACAGCTCGTGGTCGACCAGCACGGACCGGTTGCCGCTGTGCCAGTCCAGGGCGACCAGCCCGTGCTCGCCGACGCGCTGCTGGGCGGCCAGGGCCGTCAGGTGCTCGTGCAGGGACACGCCGGCCTCGGCGGCGGCCTGCACGTAGCTGGCCGGCACGCTCGTGTCGACGAACCAGCCGAAGATGTCGCCCACGCCGCTCTGCCCGGCCTCGTAGCCCCACAGCCCGGCGGTGATGCCGCCGTCGACGACGCCGCACATCCCCGGCACCTCGTGCAGCGACTCGCCGTTCATCACGTGGCAGGTCGAGGTGCCCATGATCGCGACCATCTGGCCCGGCTCGACGGCCTGGGCGGCGGGCGCGGTGACGTGCGCGTCGACGTTGCCGACCGCTACGGCGATGCCCTCGGGCAGCCCGGTCCACGCCGCCGCCTGGGCGGTCAGGCCACCGGCGCGGGCGCCGAGCTGGCCGATCGGGTGCTCGAGCTTGGTGGCCACGAAGTCGGCGAAGTCCGGATTCAGCGCGGCGAGGAACTCCGGGGACGGGTAGGCACCGTCCTGCAGGATCCCCTTGTAGCCGGCGGTGCAGGCGTTGCGGACGTAGGTGCCGCACAGCTGCCAGATGATCCAGTCCGCGGCCTCGACCCAGCGGTCCATGGCGGCGTAGACCTCCGGCGCCTCCTCGAGGACCTGCAGGCCCTTGGCGAACTCCCACTCCGAGGAGATCAGCCCGCCGTAGCGCGGCAGCCACGACTCGCCACGCTCTGCGGCCAGCGCGTTGATCCGGTCGGCCTGCGGCTGGGCGGCGTGGTGCTTCCAGAGCTTGACGTAGGCGTGCGGGGTGCCGGCGAACTCCGGCAGCTCGTTGAGCGGGGTGCCGTCGGCGGTGGTCGGGACCATCGTGCACGCGGTGAAGTCGGTGGCGATCCCGATGACGTCCGAGGGGTCGATGCCCGCCGCCCGGACTGCCTCGGGCACCGCGGTGCGCAGCACGTCGACGTAGTCGCTGGGCACCTGAAGGGCCCAGTCCGGGCCCAGGGGGGTCGTGCCGTCGGGCAGGACCCGGTCGAGGACCGCATGCGGGTAGTCCAGCGAGGCCCCGGCGAGCTCGGCGCCGTCGCTGACCCGCACGACCACAGCACGACCGGACAGGGAGCCGAAGTCGACCCCGATCACGTAGGACTCGCGCTGCTCGTCCACCTCTGCACCTCTCATCGTTTGCCTGGACGCAATTGTTAGCGCGCACAATCGGAGGAGTCAAGTGTTGCGTGGTCCCGACTCGCCTCGAGTCGATAACGATTTGGTAACGACCCATCCATCGACGAGCCGGTCGCCTGGACTGGTGGTTCGCATCAGCATCGTCGCACTGAGGCACGGAAATCCGGACATATTCCCTCGAACCCAGCCCGGCGCAGGATGGAGCAACAGAATCCCCCGAGTGCCTCGCTGGCGGGAGTGTGGCGCCTGAGAGCGATAACATCCATCCACCACCATCAGGAGCCGGAAGGACTGCGGGTCCCGGTGGAGGAGGATCCGGCGGGTCACGTCCGCCGGAGGAGGAGACCCGCGATGATCGACGACGCACGGCGCGCCGAACAGGCACGCGCGCGGCACCGGGTGCTGTTCGAGTGCGACCCGGATGCGATCACGTTCGCCCCCGGCCGGGTGAACCTGATCGGGGAGCACACCGACTACAACGGTGGCAACGTCCTTCCGATGGCCATCGACATGGGCACCACGTGCGCAGTGTCGCGCCGCGCGGATGGTCGCTTCGGCCTGCACTCGCACCAGGTCAATGGACCGATCGCCACGATCGACCCCGCGACGTTCGACCGCACCGCCGCCAACGGGTGGCTCGGGTACGTCGTGGGCGCCCTGGCGATCGCCGAGGCGCGTGGATGGTTCACCGGCGGGGTGGACCTGTCGATCGATGCCGACCTGCCCCTGGGCGCCGGGTTGTCCTCCTCGGCCTCCCTGGAGTGCGCCGTGCTCTGCGCCGTGATCGCCCTCGGCGGGGCTGACGTGGCGCCGATGGAGGTCGCCCTGGCCGCCCAGCAGGTCGAGCACGAGTACGCCCACGTCCCCTGCGGGATCATGGACCAGGCTGCCTCGATGCTGGCCCAGCCCGGCAGTGCGCTGCTCCTGGACTCCGCGACCCTGGAGTCCCGAGCCATCCCGCTGCACCTGGATCGTCTGGGCCTGCAGGTGCTGCTCATCGACACCAACGTCCGCCACGATCTCGCAGACGGCGCCTACGCCGACCGACGGGCCGCCTGCGAGCGCGCGGCGGCCGCCCTCGGAGTCACCCATCTGGCCGAGATCCCACTGCGCGAGATCTCCCGGATCGATGCCCTCCCCGAGGTCGAGGCGCGCCGCGCCCGGCACGTGATCACCGAGCAGGCACGCGTGGCCGATGCGGTGCAGGCGTTCGCGGAGTCCGATGCCCCGGCGCTGGGCCGGGCGTTCTCCGGCTCGCACACCTCCCTGTCGCGTGACTACGAGGTCAGCTGCCCCGAGCTCGACATCGCCGTCTCGGCAGCGGTCGTCGGCGGGGCCGCGGCGGCCCGGATGACCGGCGGCGGCTTCGGCGGCAACGTCGTGACGCTCTGCCGGCCTGATGCGGTCGCCCGGGTGCAGGACTCCGTGCGCCAGGCGCTGACCCGCGACGGCCTGGCAGCCCCGACGTTCCGGATCGTCAGCCCCGCCGGCGGGGCCCGCCGGATCGACGCCGCCCCGCCCACACCCACCCTGAGCCCCGGAGGACCCGATGGACACTGAACCCCGCACGGATGGGCTGACTGGCTCCGGGGCGCCCGACGCGGCGATGCCCGCGCGCGTCCTGGGCCGGACCGGGCGGCCGGTGTCGGTCATCTCGCTGGGCACCTGGCAGCTCGGCGCCGACTGGGGCGCTGTCGCGCCCGAGGACGCCCTGGCTGTCCTCGACGCATCGGTCGGGGCCGGGGTCACGATGTTCGACACCGCCGACGTGTACGGCGACGGCCGCAGCGAGCAGCTCATCGCCGAGTTCCTCGCAGCCAACCCCGGGCTTGACGTGTTCGTCGCCACGAAGATGGGCCGGCGCGTCGAGCAGCGCCTCGAGAACTACTCGATGGCGAACTTCCGCACCTGGACCGACCGCTCCCGGGCGAACCTGCGCACCGACACCCTGGACCTGGTCCAGCTGCACTGCCCGCCGACCGACGTCATCACCAGCGACCAGGTGTTCGACGACCTCGACACGCTCGTGGCCGAGGGCGTCATGGCCGCCTACGGTGTCAGCGTCGAGACGGTCGACCAGGCCCTGGCCGCGATCGCCCGGCCGTCGGTGGCCTCGGTCCAGATCATCATCAACGCCTTCCGCCTCAAGCCCCTCGAGCGGGTCCTGCCCGCCGCCCGTGCGGCCGGCGTCGGGATCATCGCGCGCGTCCCCCTGGCCAGTGGCCTGCTGTCCGGCAGGTACAGCGAGACCACGACCTTCGCCGCCGACGACCACCGGACCTACAACCGGCACGGGGAGTCCTTCGACCGGGGCGAGACCTTCTCCGGAGTCGACTACGACGAGGGGGTCCGGGCAGCCCGGGAGTTCGCGGCCCTGGCCGCCTCGCGCGACCTGTCGCCGTCCCGCGCAGCCCTGGCCTGGGTGGCCCAGCTGGAGGGCGTCACCACGGTGATCCCCGGCGCGCGCTCACCCGAGCAGGCCCGTGACAACGCCGCCGCCGGCGCGGTGCCGCCACTGGGCGCTGGGTTCAACGACGCCGTCGCCGAGCTCTACGACCGCCGCCTGCGCGCCTCGATCCACGACCTCTGGTGACCCGCGCCCCGCGTGGGGCCTGACACGCGGGGCCGGCGAGTCCGGGCCTGCGCTACCAGATCACCACGCGGTCCTCGGGCTCGCGCCACATGCCGTCGCCGGGCCGGACGTCGAAGGCCTCGTGGAACTCCGCGAGGTTGCTCACGATGTTGCAGCGGAACTCATCCGGTGAGTGCGGATCGATCGCCAGCAGCTGGATCGCCCGCGCCTCGCGATGCTTGGTCCGCCACGCCTGCGCCCAACCGAGGAAGAACCGCTGCTCGCCGGTCAGCCCGTCGATCACCGGGGCCGGCTCGCCACCGAGGCTGAGGCGATACGCCTCGAAGGCCACCGCAACCCCGCCGAGGTCGCCGATGTTCTCCCCCACCGTCAGCGCGCCGTTGACGGTGTTGCCCTCCGGGAGCGCCCGGGGAACGAGGCCGTCGTACTGCGCGATCAGGCGTCCGGCCAGCTCGTCGAACCGCGCGCGGTCATCCTCGGTCCACCAGTCGACCAGGTTGCCGGTGCCGTCGTAGCGCGAGCCCTGGTCGTCGAACCCGTGGCCGATCTCGTGCCCGATCACCGCCCCGATCGCGCCGTAGTTGACGGCGTCGTCGGCGTTGAGGTCGAAGAACGGCGGCTGCAGGATCGCAGCCGGGAACACGATCTCGTTCATGCCCGGGTTGTAGTAGGCGTTGACCGTCTGCGGGGTCATGAACCACTCCAGCCGGTCGACCGGACCGCCGAGCTTGGCCCACTCGTGGCGGGCCTCGAACAGCGACGCGCGGCGGACGTTGCCGATGAGGTCGTCGGCGGAGATCTCCAGCGCCTCGTAGTCGCGCCACTTGTCGGGGTAGCCGATCTTCGGGGTGAAGGACGCGAGCTTCTCCAGGGCCCTGGCGCGGGTGTCGGGGCTCATCCACTCCAGGACCTCGAGGCGCTCCCGGTAGGCAGCCACCAGGTTGTCCACGAGCTCGACCATCCGCGCCTTGGCCTCCGGCGGGAAGTGCTTGCCCACGTACAGCTCGCCGACGGCCTCACCCAGGGAGCCCTCCACGAGCCCGACCCCCCGCTTCCAGCGCTCGCGCAGCTGGGGGGAACCGCTCAGCGTGGTGCCGTAGAAGTCGAAGTTGGCGGCCACGATCTCGGCGTCCAGGAGTGCGGCCCCGTTGCGCACCACCGACCACGCCAGCCAGTCGCGCCAGGCCTCCAGGGGCTGCTCGGCCAGCAGCTCGGGGATCGACTCGACGTAGCTCGGCTGACGGACGACCACCTCGCTGATGTGCTCCATGGGGGCGCTGAGCGCCTCGAGCCATTCGCGCACCCCGAAGCCCTCGATGAACCCGGGGACCTCAGCCAGCGCGCGGCGGTTGTACGACTTCAGTGCGTCGCGGGTGTCGACGTTGTTCCAGTGCCTGTCGGCGATGGCGGTCTCCAGCGCCATGATGCGAGCCGCCGAGTCCTGCGCCGAGGGCTCGTCGGCCGACCATCGGGCCAGCATCAGCATCCGCGCGACGTGGGCGACGTAGGCCTCCCGGATCGCCGCGAACGACTCCTGGTGGTAGTACGACTCGTCGGGCAGGCCCAGGCCCGCCTGGGTGAGGTACACGATGTACTGGCTGGAGTCCTGGGCGTCGGTGTTGACGTAGGGCGCGAGGAAGCCACCCACCGCACCCTGAAGCTGCAGCCGGGCCATCTCGGAGAGCAGCCCTGCCAGGTCCGTGACGGCACGGATGTCCGCCAGGTCCGCCTCGAGCGGCTCACGGCCCCGGGCCTCGACCGCCGACTCATCCATGAACGAGGCATACAGGTCGCCCACCTTCGCCCCCACGGTGCCGCGTGCCGACTCGGCAGCGGCGGATTCGATGATCGTCCGGACGTCGGCCTCGGCCGCATCCCGCAGGGCGTGGAACGCCCCGTCGGAGGGCCGGTCGGCCGGGATCTCATGCTCAGCCAGCCACACCCCGTTCATGTAGCCGAACAGGTCGTCCTGAGGACGGATGGACGCGTCGATGTGCTGCATGTCGATGCCGGAGGGCATGTCGGCTCCTGTGGGTGCGGTTCGGGCATCCGGTGGGGTGCGCCACCGGTCAGGAGCAGGAGTCTGCCATCCCTGGCCCACGATCGTCGCCCGCCAAGATCCCGACTTGCTCCAGGTCTCGGGCGCTCTGCGCGGTTCGCTCCAAGCCTCGGGCTGGCGTTCGGCCTCGAGGTTGGATCAGATCGGGATCTTGGGCCCCGGGCCGGGTCTTCGTGGTGGGCGTTGCGCTGTGGTCGGTGGCAGCATCGGGGCGTGAGTGGTGCAGCCGAGGCGGTGCGTCCGATGCTCGAGCCCGTCGCCGATCCGAGACGGGCGCCGGCGATGGAGCGGTACATGAAGGGGATCGCCCCCTACCTCGGCGTGCCCACGCCTGCCCGCCGCGCCGCGACCAAGGACTGGATCCGCGGGTTCGACCCGGGCTCGGGGGCCACCGACCTGCTGTCTGCGGCGCACGATCTGGTCGCCGAGCCCGAGCGCGAGTTCGCCTACGTCGCCCTCGACCTGGTGGCCCGGCACGAGCGAGCCCTCCCAGAGACGAGCCTGCTGACCCTGCGCGACCTCGCGCTCGAGCGGCCCTGGTGGGACACCGTGGACGGCTGGTCGACCCTGATCGGCCGGGCCGGCCTGCGCCACCGGTCGTGGGACCCGGAGGTGGTGGGCTGGGCGACCGACCCGCGGCTCTGGGTCCGGCGGATCCCGCTCGTGTTCCAGGTCGGTCGGCGTGGCGCGGTGGACCTCGACCTGTTGTTCGCCGCATGCGAGGCGAACCTCGCCGACCGGGACTTCTTCATGCGCAAGGGCATCGGCTGGGGACTGCGGGATGCCGCCCGCGCGCATCCCGAGGAGGTTCGCGCGTTCGTCGCCGAGCACCGCGCCCACATGTCGGGCCTGTCGATCCGCGAGGCCACCAAGCACCTGTGACCCGCCGGTCGCCCGCGACGCGACGGAATCGCAACCTTCCGGTCGCACTGCGTTCTTCCCTCCGCCTGCGCCACGGGCTAGCGTGGCGCCCATGGCCATCCACTCCAAGGAAATGCTCGAGATCGAGCGCCTCGCAATCGCCCCTGTCTACGCCCGCCCGAACGAGCTGGCCGGGATCCCCAAGGACGCCCTGCCCGCCGAGGGCATGGACCCCCGCGTGGCCTATCGGCTGCTCCACGACGAGCTGATGCTCGACGGCAACTCCCGGCAGAACCTCGCGACGTTCGTCACGACGTTCATGGACGAGGAGGCCGACCGGCTGATGGCCGAGACGCTGGACAAGAACATGATCGACAAGGACGAGTACCCGCAGACGGCCGCGATCGAGGGCCGCTGCGTGAAGATCATCTCGAACCTGTGGAACTCCCCCAGCCACGAGGAGGCGACCGGGACGTCGACGACCGGCTCCAGCGAGGCGGTCATGCTCGGCGGGCTGGCCCTGAAGTGGCGCTGGCGCCAGCGCCGTGAGGCCGCCGGTCTGTCGACGGACAGGCCGAACCTCGTCATGGGGATCAACGTCCAGGTGGTGTGGGAGAAGTTCTGCCGGTACTGGGACGTCGAGCCGCGCTACGCCCCCATCGAGGAGGGCCGGCTGCAGCTCAACGCCGAGGAGGCCCTCAAGCTCGTCGACGAGAACACGATCGGCGTCGTGGCCATCCTCGGCTCGACGTTCGACGGGTCCTACGAGCCGGTCAAGGAGATCGCCGACGCCCTCGACGCGCTGGCCGCCTCGGGCGGACCGGACGTCCCAGTGCACGTGGATGCTGCCTCCGGCGGGTTCATCGCACCGTTCATCGACCCCGACCTCGAGTGGGACTTCCGGGTGCCGCGCGTGCGTTCGATCAACTCCTCGGGGCACAAGTACGGGCTGGTCTACCCCGGCGTCGGCTGGGTCATCTGGCGCACCCCGGAGGACCTCCCCGAGGACCTGATCTTCCACGTGAACTACCTGGGCGGGGACATGCCCACGTTCGCGCTGAACTTCTCCCGACCCGGCGGACAGGTGATCGCCCAGTACTACAACTTCATCCGGCTGGGCTTCGAGGGCTTCCGGGAGATCCAGCAGGCCTGCCGCGACGTGGCCATGTACACCGCGGCCGAGATCGCGAAGATCGGGCCCTACGAGATGCTCTCCGACGGATCCGAGCTGCCGGTGTTCTTCTTCCGGCTCAAGCCCGAGGTCACCAACTACACGGTCTACGACGTCTCGGCGAAGCTGCGCGAGCGGGGTTGGCAGGTGCCGGCCTACTCCCTGCCCGAGCCGCTGACCGACCTGTCCGGGCTGCGCGTGGTCGTGCGCAACGGGTTCGGCCGCGACCTGGCCGACCTGTTCCTCGACGACCTGCGCCGGGCCACCGAGTTCCTCGAGAGCCTCCCCGGCCAGCTGCCGGCCGACCCGAGCCACACGGACTCGTTCCGGCATTGACCAGGGCTCAGCACATCCCACTGCCCATCGAGGTGCCCGCGGACGCCACCGACGTGGAGGTGACCGGCCCCCGGCCGTTCGTGACCCGGGTGCACTACCGCACGGCTGACGGCGCACGTGGTCGACTGGTCGGCACGCCGGCACCGCAAGGCCGACGCGTCCTCCCGCGGACTCACGTGGTGGATCGGGCTGCTGTTCGCGATCGGCTCGACGTGCTTCCTGGTCGGCCCGATCCCGGCCTTCGAGGACGCGGTCGGGATGACCGCCACCGACGCCACGTTCTTCGTCGGGTCGATCTTCTTCACCACGGCGTCCTACCTGGGCTACATGCAGGTGGTACGCGCCGGCGGGCGCCGATGGGTCGGCTGGACGCCCCAACTGATGGGCTTCTGGGCCACGGCGATCCAGCTGGTCGGGACCCTGTTCTTCAACGTCACGACGCTTGCGGCCCTTATGAGCCTGACCCGTCCGGAGGCAGGGCAGTACGTGTGGCGCCCGGACGCCTTCGGGTCGGTGTGCTTCCTCGTGTCCTCGGCGATCGCGTTCGCCGAGGCCGGCCACCGCTGGTTCTCGTGGCGCCCGGGGAAGCGCGACTGGCACATCACCGCCCTGAACATGTGGGGCTCGGTGTTCTTCGGCATCTCGGCGATCGGCGCGTACGTGGATCCCGACGGGCAGATGGTCAGCGCCCGGTGGGCCAACGGCGGCACGTTCCTGGGTGCGGCGTGCTTCCTGGTCGCCTCGATCCTGATGATGCCCGAGGGGCGGAACCCGGCCCACGACCACGACTGACGGGTCGCTGCGCAGCCCCTCACGCGACCCTCGGCCCACCAGCTGGCAGCTCCCACTCGTCGGCCCTGACGACCGTTCGTCGCACCTGCGCTGACCTCTGGTCGAGGCCCACCCCCCGCTCGCCGCAGGGGGGCCCGCACCTGTTCCCTGCCGCTGCTCGACTGCCCTACGTTCGCGCCACCCACACAGGGCACCACGAACGCCCGGGCCACCCGGTCCGGCGAGGCACACTCCAGGAGGCAGCACGATGACCAGTGATCTGCAGGGCCCCCCGCGCCAGGGGCCACCGACACCGGGCACCGGGGGCGTCCCGGATCCCGAGGCCTACCTCCGCGCCCAGACGAGCCCCCAGTTCGTCGAGCTGCGGTCGCGCTACCGGGGCTTCGCCTTCCCGATGACCGCGGCATTCCTCATCTGGTACTTCATGTTCGTGTTCGCCGCGGTGTTCGCCCCGCAGTGGATGGCCACCCCGGTCTGGGGGAACATCAACATCGGCATCATCTTCGGCCTGCTGCAGTTCGTCTCGACCGGGCTGATCACCTTCCTGTACGTCCGCCATGCCAACAACCGCCTCGACCCGCTGGCGGCCGAGATCCGTGACGAGATGGAGGGCAACGCCGCATGATCACCACCCTGGTCCACACCGCCGACCCGGCCACCACCACTGTCGGCAGCCCGCTGGTCAACATGGCGATCTTCCTGGCGTTCGTCGCCGGCACGATGATCATCGTCATCCGCGCCTCGAAGTCCAACACCACGGCCACCGACTACTACACCGGCGGGCGCTCGTTCACCGGCGGCCAGAACGGCACCGCCATCGCCGGCGACTACCTGTCGGCCGCGAGCTTCCTGGGCATCACCGGAGCCATCGCCCTGACCGGCTTCGACGGCTTCCTGTACTCCGTCGGGTTCCTGGTGGCGTGGCTGGTCGCCCTGCTGCTGGTCGCCGAGCTCCTGCGCAACACCGGCAAGTTCACGATGGCCGACGTGCTGGCGTTCCGGATGCGCCAGCGCCCCGTGCGCACGGCCGCTGCGATCTCCACCCTGGCCGTGTCGTTCTTCTACCTGCTGGCCCAGATGGCCGGCGCGGGCGGGCTCGTCAGCCTCCTGCTCGGAATCACCGGCAGCGTCGGCCAGTCGCTGACGATCGCCGTCGTCGGCATCCTGATGATCATCTACGTGCTGGTCGGCGGGATGAAGGGCACCACGTGGGTGCAGATCATCAAGGCCGTGCTGCTGATCGCCGGTGCGGCCCTGATGACCTTCTGGGTCCTGAGCAAGTACGGCTTCAGCCTCTCGAACGTGATGGGCGCGGCCGCCGACGCCAGCCCGCTGGGCGACAAGCTGCTCGAGCCGGGCGCCAAGTACGGCAAGTCCACGTTGACCAAGGTCGACTTCATCTCGCTGTCGATGGCCCTCGTGCTGGGCACCGCCGGACTGCCCCACGTGCTCATGCGCTTCTACACGGTGCCCACGTCCAAGGACGCCCGGAAGTCCGTCGTCTGGGCGATCTCCCTGATCGGGATGTTCTACCTGTTCAGCCTCGTCCTGGGCTACGGCGCGGCAGCCCTGGTCGGCCCCGAGACCATCGCCTCGGCTCCCGGAAAGGCCAACTCGGCAGCACCGCTGCTGGCCTACGAGCTCGGCGGCACCCTGCTGCTGGGCTTCATCTCCGCGGTCGCATTCGCCACGATCCTGGCGGTGGTGGCCGGCCTGACCATCACGGCCAGTGCCTCGTTCGCCCACGATGTGTACGCCAGCGTCATCAAGCGCGGCAACGTGTCGGCGGACAAGGAGGTCCGGGTCGCCCGGATCTCGGCCGTCGTGATCGGCCTGTTCGCGATCGTCGGCGGCATCCTGGCCAAGGACCAGAACATCGCGTTCCTGGTCGCCCTGGCGTTCGCGGTGGCCGCCTCGGCCAATCTCCCGACGATCGTCTACTCCCTGTTCTGGAAGAACTTCACCACCCGCGGGGCGCTGTGGAGCATCTATGGCGGGCTCATCGCCTCCGTCGGCCTGATCATCTTCTCGCCAGTCGTCTCCGGCAAGCCGGTCGACGCGGTCACGGGCAGGAGCGCCTCGATGATCCAGGGCATGGACTTCTCCTGGTTCCCGCTGGACAACCCGGGTCTCATCTCGATCCCGCTGGCCTTCTTCCTCGGCTGGCTGGGCTCGGTGACGGACAAGGAGAAGCCCAACGTCGCCAAGTACGCCGAGATGGAGGTCCGCTCCCTCACCGGAGCCGGTGCCGAGAAGTCCGTCTCGGTGCACTGAGAGACTGCCGTCCGGGCGCCGGCGAGCCTGCTGCCCCGGCGTCCGGACGGTACCCACACCCGAGAACCCCACCCCGCCCCCGTCGCCCCCCGTCGCCCCCCGTCCCGATTCGATCCAAGAATGCGTGCGCGGTCAGCCGTTTGATCCAAGTTCACGGCCATCAACCGACCTCGATCTTGGAGCGATCTGACAACTCAGGCAGCATCCCGACTGCCGCATCGCCACTGAACCTCAGAGCAGGAGCCCCCATGTCGACCGACACCCTGGCGAACCTCGCCACCGAGAACCGGACCTTCGCCCCCGATCCCCTGTTCGCCGCACAGGCCAACGCGCAGGCCTCCCTCTACGAGCAGGCAGCTGCCGACCGGCTCGGCTTCTGGGCCGACCAGGCCGCACGGCTGACCTGGGAGCGCCCCTGGGACCAGGTCCTGGACTGGTCGGACGCCCCGTTCGCGAAGTGGTTCGTGGGCGGCCAGCTGAACGTGTCGGTCAACTGCGTGGACCGGCACGTGACCGAGGGACGCGGCGACCGTACCGCGATCATCTTCGAGGCCGAGGACGGCCGGACCGAGCACATCTCCTACACCGAGCTGCTCGCCCGCGTCTCCCAGGCAGCCCACGCCATCACGTCCCTGGGCGTGAACGCCGGGGACCGGGTGGCCATCTACATGTCGATGACGCCCGAGGCGGTCGTGGCGATGCTGGCGTGCGCCCGCATCGGGGCGGTGCACTCGGTGGTGTTCGGTGGGTTCGCCGCCGAGGCGCTGCGCTCCCGGATCGACGACGCGCAGGCGAAGCTGGTCATCACCGCCGACGGGCAGTACCGCCGCGGCTCGGCGATGGCACTCAAGCCGGCCGTCGACGAAGCCGTCGAGCACTGCCCGAGCGTCGAGCACGTGCTCGTCGTGCAGCACACCGGTCAGGACGTCGACTGGCATGAGGGTCGCGACGTGTGGTGGCACGAGTGGATGCCGATCCACCCGACCGAGCACACCCCGCAGGCGTTCGACTCCGAGCACCCGCTGTTCATCCTCTACACGTCGGGCACCACCGGGAAGCCCAAGGGCATCCTGCACACCACCGGCGGCTACCTCACCCAGGCCGCGTCCACGTACAACAACGTGTTCGACCTCAAGCCCGAGACCGACGTCTACTGGTGCACCGCCGACATCGGCTGGGTCACCGGGCACTCCTACATCGTCTACGGTCCGCTGGCCAACGGCGCCACCCAGCTGATCTACGAGGGCACGCCGGACACCCCGCACCGCGGCCGGTTCTGGGAGATCATCGAGAAGCACAGGGTGTCGATCCTCTACACCGCGCCCACCGCGATCCGCACGTTCATGAAATGGGGCGACGACCTCCCGGCCGCCTACGACCTGTCCAGCCTGCGGCTGCTGGGCTCGGTCGGGGAGCCGATCAACCCCGAGGCGTGGATGTGGTACCGGGAGGTCATCGGTGGCGGTCGCTGCCCGATCGTGGACACCTGGTGGCAGACCGAGACCGGCGCCATGATGATCAGCCCGCTGCCCGGGGTCACCGAGTGCAAGCCCGGCTCAGCGATGCGTCCGCTCCCGGGGATCTCCGCCGCGGTCGTCGACGACGAGGGCCACCCGGTTGCGCCCGGCGGCGGTGGGTACCTGGTGCTGACCGAGCCGTGGCCGGCGATGCTGCGCGGGATCTGGGGCGACAACGACCGCTACGTCGACACGTACTGGTCGCGGTGGCCGGAGTTCTACTTCGCCGGCGATGGGGCCAAGCTCGACGAGGATGGTGCGATCTGGCTGCTCGGGCGAGTCGACGACGTGATGAACGTGTCCGGGCACCGGATCTCCACGACGGAGGTCGAGTCGGCGCTGGTGTCGCACGAGGCGGTTGCCGAGGCCGCGGTCGTCGGGGCCGCGGATGCCACGACCGGCCAGGGGATCGTCGCGTTCGTGATCCTGCGGTCGGGCATCGAGAACACTCCCGACCTGGTGGGCGCCCTGCGGGCTCACGTCGCCCACGAGATCGGCCCGATCGCCAAGCCGCGCCAGATCCTGATCGTCTCCGAGCTGCCGAAGACGCGATCGGGGAAGATCATGCGCCGCCTGCTGCGTGACCTGGCCGAGCACCGCGACCTCGGCGACGTGACCACCCTGGCCGACCCGACGATCATGGCCCAGATCCAGGCCGGCCTCGCCGCCCCGGCCCCGGCCTGACGCCGCCCCGACCCCGCCGACGCCCGCTGTGTCATCGATTCGGTCCGTCTGGTGGCCGGATCCATGACACAGCAGCGGGTGGCCGATAGCGTGCGGCCGTGGGTGACTGGGTGCTCGCGGTCGCAGCGATCGCCGGGGCGATCGTGCTGGGGGTGCTGCTTGCCCGAGCCGTCCGAGGGCGAGCGCGGCTGGGGTCCGAGGGCGACATGGCCACCTACCGGACGCTGCACCTGGCCAGCCTGGCCGCACCGCCCCTGCGTGGTGGGCTCACCGCGGGGTCGGCCCCACGCTCGGCCAAGCACCTGCGCACCCTGCTCGGGGTCGAGGCGCTGGCGATCACGGACCGCGTCGAGGTGCTGGCCTGGGACGGAGTCGGCGAGCGCCAGGGATCAGCGGCACTGGCGCATGCGGCACTGGCCCTGGAGTCAGGCACCGCCGTGGTGCTGAGCGCGACCCAGGCCAGGGAGGTCTCGGAGCTCATGCGCAGCGGGGTCGCGGCACCGCTCACCTCCGACGACATCGTGATCGGGGCACTCGTGGCCTACTCCGCGCAGCCGGCTGGGCCCGCGATGGTCCGCGCGGTCGAGGAGGTGGCGGTGTTCGCCTCCGGGCAGCTGGACCTCGCGGAGCTGGACCGGACCCGGGCACGCTCGGCCGAGGCGGAGGTGCGCGTGCTGCGCGCCCAGATCTCACCGCACTTCGTCTACAACTCCCTGACCGCGATCGCCTCCTTCGTGCGCACCGACCCCGACCGCGCCCGCGACCTCCTGCTCGACTTCGCGGACTTCACCCGGTACAGCTTCCGCTCCCACGGCCGGTTCACGACCCTGGCCGAGGAGCTGCACTCGATCGAGCAGTACCTGCTGCTGGAACAGGCGCGGTTCGGCGACCGGCTGACGGTGGCCCTGCGGGTGGACCCCGAGGTGGTGGGCGTGCGGATCCCCTTCCTGTGCATCCAGCCGCTCGTGGAGAACGCCGTCCGCCACGGCTTCGAGAACTCCGACGGGCCCGGGACCATCACGATCACGGCGCGGGACCGCGGCGCCGACGCCCTGATCAGCGTCGAGGACGACGGCGCCGGAATCGACCCCGCGGTGGTCCGGCGCAGCCTGTCCGGGGACCCCGGCGACCATGTCGGGCTGGCCAACGTCGACGAGCGGCTGCGCAGCACCTTCGGCGACGACCGGGGACTGGTCGTGGAGACCGCCCCCGGGGCGGGAACGCGGATCACCATGCGGATCCCCAAGTACGCCGAGGCGGTGGCCGTCGATGAGTGATCAGATCGCGGCGCCGACCGGCCTGCGTGTGCTGGCCGTCGACGACGAGCCGCCGGCGCTCGGCGAGCTGACCTACCTCCTCGAGCGCTCCGGGGCGGTCGCCGAGGTGACCCCCTGCGGCAGTGCCGCAGAGGCGCTGGCCGCCCTGCAGACGGCCGAGTTCGACGCGGTGTTCCTCGACATCCGGATGCCCGGCATCGACGGCCTGGCCCTGGCCGGGATCCTGACGCGCTTCGCCGCCCCCCCGCCGGTGGTGTTCGTCACCGCCTACGACAACCACGCCGTGGACGCCTTCGAGGTGGCCGCCGTGGACTACCTGCTCAAGCCGATCCGCGCCGAGCGGCTCGCCCTCGCCCTGACCCGGGTGGGCGCGGCCATCGAGGCCCGGCGCGCCGGGACCGACCGTGAGGGCGCCGGATCCTCGGCCGATGCTGGGCAGTCGACCGGGCACGAGGCACCTGCGGCCCCCGATGTGGCCGGCCCGCCGGCCGACGAGACGATCGCCGTCGAGCTCGGTGGCGTCACCCGCTACATCCGCCGCTCCGACATCGTCTACGTCGAGGCCCAGCGCGACTACGTCCGGCTGTGCACCCGCTCCGGGGGCCACCTCGTACGGGTCCCGCTGGCCAGCCTCGAGGAGCGCTGGGAGCCGGCTGGGTTCGTGCGCGTCCATCGGCGGTTCCTGGTCAACTCCGCGTTCGTCGAGGCGCTGCGCACCGCTGCCGGTCGGGTGTCGGTGGATCTCGGCGCCGGGCAGACGGTCCCCGTGAGCCGACGGTTCACGCCGGAGGTGCGCGCAGCTCTCGTGCAGCGCCACCGCCTGGACCGCGAGCCTGCCGGGCCGAGCCAGGACGGCAGCGCATGACCGACGGCCAGCGACCCCGCCGTGAGGTCATCACCGGGCCACGTCGCGACGTCCGCAGGCGCACCCGCCGCTCCGCGGTCGAGGACATCGACCAGCAGACACGCGTCGGGGTCGTGTACGTGCGGGCCCTGATCCGCACCCAGCTGCTCCTGGGCCTGTCGACCGTGGCTGTGGTCGTCGTCCCACTCGCCGCGCTCCCCCTGCTCTTCGGGCTGGTGCCCGGGGTGCGCGCGCTGCAGGTGGGGCCGCTGCCGCTGTGGTGGCTGCTCCTGGGGTTCCTCGTGTATCCGGCGATCCTGGGGGTCGGCTGGTGGTACATCCGCCACGCCGAGCGCAACGAGGAGCAGTTCACGGACCTGGTGGAGGGGCGATGAGCAGCGCGGCGGTGATCGCCGGCATGACTGCCACCGTCGTGGCGACGATCGTCCTGGCCGGGTTCAGCTCCCGGGTCGCCCGGACGACGGGCGACTTCTACGTCGCGGCCCGATCGGTGCCCGCGTGGTGGAACGCCTCAGCGATCTCCGGGGAGTACCTGTCGGCGGCATCGTTCCTGGGCGTCGCCGGGCTGATCATGGTCGGCGGCGCCGATTCGGTCTGGTTCCCGGTCGGCTACGCCGTGGGGTACGTGCTGCTCCTGGCGCTGGTCTCGGCCCCCCTGCGCCGGTCGGGCGCCTACACCCTGCCCGACTTCTGCGAGGCGCGACTGCGGTCCTCGGCGGTGCGCCTGGCCGCCAGCGTGCTGGTCGTGGTCATCGGATGGCTCTATGTCGTGCCCCAGCTGCAGGGGGCGGGGCGCGCGCTGCAGACCATCCTGGGAACGCCCATCTGGCTCGGCGGCGTCCTCGTCGCGCTGACGGTGCTGGTCGTGATCGTCGGCGGCGGGATGCGCAGCGTCACGCTGGTCCAGGGGTTCCAGTACTGGCTGAAGCTGGTGGCGATCATGGTGCCCGCGCTGTTCCTGCTGGCCGCCTGGCGGGTGGACGGCGGACCGTCGGCCCTGGTCGACGAGGTCCCGACGTTCCCCGTGGAGACCACCGTCCCGGTGGGCACCGACATCGTCATCACCGTGACCGATCCGGTGCGCGTCCAGGCCGACGGGACGATCGACGGGGTTCCGGCAGCGGGCGAGGTGGACCTGACCCTGGGAACCCACCGGATCGACTCGGGCGCGACGATCACCTTCCCCGCCGGGGCCGCCGTCCCGCACCTGTCGACCACTCCCGCGACGACTGGCGCCGCCTGGGGTCAGCCCCTTCAGGGTGGCCAGTCCCACCCGATGTACCGCACGTACGCGCTGATGGTCGCGCTGTTCCTCGGGACGATGGGCCTGCCGCACGTGCTCGTCCGGTTCTACACGAACCCCGACGGGCGTCAGGCTCGTCGGACCGCGCTCATCGTGATCGGCCTGGTCGGGCTGTTCTACCTGTCCCCCTCGGTCTTCGGGATGCTCGGGCGGGTCTACACCCCGGAGCTGCTGATGACCGGGCAGACCGACGCCGTCGTCCTGCTGCTGCCCCAGGCCCTGGTCGGCGGCACGCTCGGGCAGGCACTCACGGCCCTGGTCTGCGCCGGGGCCGCCGCGGCCTTCCTCGCGACCGCCACCGGGCTGACCGTCACCGTCGCCGGGGTGCTGGCCCAGGACGTCGTCAGCCGATGGGTCCACGACCCGATCCGGTCGTTCCGGGTTGCCGCCGTCGCCGCCGTGATCGCCCCGCTGGTCCTGAGCCTCCTGGCCAGCGCCCTGCCCCTGGCCCAGGCCGTCGCCCTCGCGTTCACGGTCGCAGCGGCCACCTTCTGCCCCCTGCTCCTGTTGGGGATCTGGTGGCCCAGGCTGACCGACGTCGGGGCCGCGGCCGGGCTCGTCCTCGGCGGCACGCTGGCGGTGTGTGCGATCACGGTCTCGACGGCGATGCCGGACCTCACGGGATGGCCCGACGCGCTGCTCTCGCAACCGGCGGCGTGGGCGATGCCCCTGGCCCTGGCGACCATGGTGTTCGTGTCGAGGGCAACCCGCCATCGCCTGCACCCGGGCGTGGACCGGATGATGATCCGGCTGCACACGCCCGAGACCGCCCGGCTGCACCCGGCCTGGACCGCGAAGGGGCGCCGATGACCGAGCGGATCACGCCCGCCGGCGACCCCGGGTCCCGCCCGGGTCGAGCCCGTGAGCGACCTCGTCGCGGCCGCCCTGGCGTCGGTGGACGACGCGCAGCCCGGGGCGGGCTCGCGCTGGCACCGCGCTGTCGCTGGCCGCCGACCAGCGCACCCGTGACCTCGTCGACGGCTTCGTGCACCAGGTCGGCCCACCGCCGGGACGGTTCGCGTGGGTGGCTCTCGGGTCGCACGCCCGGGCCGAGCTGCATTGCGCCAGCGACCAGGACCACGCGCTCCTGTGGGACACCGCCCGAGCCGCCGGCAGCAGCTACGCCACCGACCTTGCAGCCGAGGTGATCACCGGGCTGACCGAGTTCGGGATGCGGCCGTGCGACGGCGGGTACATGGCCGACCGCTGGTCGCTGGGCCTGTCCGACTGGGTGACCCAGGCTCGGCACCGGATCGACGCTCCCACGCCTGAGGCGGTCCTGGACACCGACGTCTTCCTCGACCTGCGCGGGCTCGTCGGGGACCTCGACATCGCGCCGGCCACCGACGTGCTCCTGGGCGGCGCGGACTCACCGCGGCTGCTGCACGGGCTGGCAGTCGCGGCCACGTCGTTCCCCACGGCCCTGAACGCCTTCGGCCGGCTGCCCCATGGACCTGTCGACCTCAAGCGGACGGGCCTGGCGCCCCTCGTCCTGCTGGCCCGGCTCTACGGGCTGGATGCGCGGTCCGGCGCTGTCACCACGCGGGATCGGCTGGCCGCCACGGCCGAGGCCGGCCTCCTGTCCCAGGAGCTCATCGGGCGGCTGTCCGATGGCTTCGAGGTGCTGACCCGACTGCGGCTCACTGCCCAGGTGGCCCAGGTCCGAGCCGGGCTCCCCCTCTCGGACGTGGTTGTCGTCGAGGACCTCACCGACGACGACCGGGCGGCCCTGCGGGAGTCCTTCCGCGCCGTGCGCGCAGCCCAGTCGGTGACGGCCGTGAGATACCGGACCGACCTGTGAACAAGCCCCGATCGAACTCCCCCGGAGGTGGGTCGTGACCAGGTGGCGGGTCCTCGTGCTCATCGCGATCGCAACCCTCGTGCCCGGCCTGACGGTGGCCGTGGTCCTGGCGGACCTGCCCGCGGGATCCCGGCACGCCCTGCTCGACACACTCGGCACCCAGTGGCTGGTCCTGGCTCTGGGCCTGGTCGTGCTCGTCGCCGGGATCGGCTGGGTGGCCTGGAGCACGTGGCGCTCCGAGCAGCGCCACGACGCGCGGCAGGCCGCCGACATCGAGATCATCGCCACGGTGAACCCGGCGCACCGCCTGGCAGGAGCCACAGCAGTGGAACGGGCGGTGAACGTGCTGGCCGAGCGGCACTCCACGGCCGAGGACCGGCTCACCGAGCAGCTGGACAACGCGCACGCCGAGCTCACCCGCGAGCGTGATGTCCTGTTCGCGGTGCTGACCGGCCTCGACGTCCCCGTGGGAGTCGTCGACGACAGCGGCCGGATCCTGCTGGTGAACCCCGCCGCCCGCCGGATGTTGGTCTCGCGCTCGCGGATCGCCGCCGGTCGCAGCATCTTCGGCGTGTTCGACGCCGAGGACCTGACGCCGCTGTTGATGCGTGCGCTGGCCGGGGAGCGTCCCCGCGCAGTGGTGGCCGGCACCCCGATCCGGCTGGCCCGCATCACTGGCCCGGACGAGCCGGGGATGGTCCTGATCATCGGCGAGCCCGGTGAGGACCTGGCCGGGCCGCACGTCGGGCTGTCGGTCGACGTCGCGCGCCCCAGCCGGCCGGGGATCTCCCGGGAGCAGTGGCTGGCCACGCCGCTGGAGCAGATCGTCTTCACGGTCCTGGACTGCGAGACGACCGGCCTGCACTCCGAGGCCGGCGACCGCCTGATCGCCCTCGGGGCAGTCCGGGTGGACGGCGCACACGTTCGCGCCGACGACACCTTCGACGCCCTGGTGAACCCCGGCAAGCACATCCCGGAGTCCTCGACGAGGTTCCACGGGATCAGCGACGAGCTGGTGGCCGACGCGCCGAGCGGTGCCGTGGTGCTCACGGACTTCGCCGACTACGCCGCGGACTCGGTGCTGGTCGGTCATCACCTGGCGTTCGACCTCGGGTTCCTCGCACCACCAGCCGCCGAGGCCGGGATCACCCTGGAACCGTTGAGCCTGGACACGATGATGCTGTCCGCGGTCCTGGATCCCGACCCCGACGCCCGGCACGGCCTGGACGGCGTGTGCGCGCGGTTCGGCGTCGAGGTCATCGGCCGGCACACCGCGCTCGGGGATGCGCTGGCCACCGCAGAGGTGCTGGTCCGGATGATCCCGCTGCTCAGGGAGCGGGGGATCCACACCCTCGGCGACGCCCGGCGGGCATCGGCCGCCACGGACCTGGCCGGCCGGATCGCAGCCGTGGGCTCGTAGCGCCCGACCTCTGCCCGGTGGCCTCAGCCCAGCGCGGCGCGGATCTGCTCGGCGTGGTCGCGGGCATGCGCGACGTAGGTGTCGAGCCAGTCGGCCAACGTGTAGGGCCCTGACTCGCTGTGCACGCCGGCACGGGCCAAGTCGTCGGCCGTGATCAGGTCCAGCAGCTCCGCGCTCGAGTCACGCACCGCTCGGAACACTGCCAGCGACAGCGCCACGGGACGGTCGTAGTGCAGTGATCGGGCCCACTGGGCCTCGTCGTACCCCTGGATGGCGGTACCGGCGGGCTCGGCCAGAAGCCGTCGCAGCCGGACGTAGGAGTTGGTCTCGGAGTCGGCGACGTGGTGGATCACCATCCGGGGGGTCCAGCCGTCGGGCTCGGGCGGGCACCGGTCGAGGTCACCCCCGGAGAGCCCCCCAGCGACAGTGAGGAACTGCTCCGTGGCGGCCCGGTAGGCGCCGACGCGCTGCGCCAGGTCAGCCGATCGCTGTGATGCGGGGATGCTCTCGGACGACATGTCGGGTTCCTCTCGCGCGGTCGCTGGCGCTGGGAATGCTACTGGGGTGGAGCCCTCCCTGCGGAGGACCCCACCCCAGCGGGTGGTGCAGATCAGGTCATCGGGCCACGAGGACCCGGTGCCCTGTCAGGGCTAGCCCTGGGTCACATACCGGCCTTGAACGCCGCGAGGAGCTCCGCGTTGTCCGCGTAGACCTCTTCGCCGTTCTCGGAGGTCACGATCAGCGGCTCGAGGTAGTACGTCGGGATCTCGAGACCGCTGTCGGGCCAGGTGAAGGTGGCGGTGGTCGGGAAGACCACGCCGGTGCAGATCTTCTCGACCATCGCGACGCTCTCGGCCACCAGCTTGCGGGTGTCCTTGTAGATCGTCGAGTACTGCTCGCCCGCGGCGACGCGGGTCACGGCGACGACCTCGGAGTCCTGTCCGGTCACGACCGGGGTGAGCTTCGCGGCAGTTGCAGCGTTGAGGATGCCCTCAGCGAGCTGGTCGTTCGGCGAGAGGACGCCCGACAGGTCGGTGCCATCGCTGTAGTACTTGGTGATCAGGTTCTCCATGCGCTCCTGGGCCTTCTCCTTCTTCCAGCCCTCGGTCGAGACCTGGTCGAAGGTGGTCTGCCCGGAGGTCACGATCAGCGTGCCGTCGTCGATCTTCGGCTGCAGGACGTCCATCGCACCGTTGAAGAACACCGGCGCGTTGGCGTCGGTGGCAGCACCGGCGAAGAGCTCGATGTTGTAGGGGCCATCACCCTTGAGCTTGGCCAGGCCCTCGAGCAGCGCGGTGCCCTGCAGCTGGCCGACCTTGAAGTTGTCGAAGGCGATGTAGTAGTCGGTGCCCTCGGCGTCGATCGGACGGTCGTAGGCCACGACCGGGACGCCCGCGGCCTCAGCGGCACTGACCTGACCGGTCAGCTGCTTGCCGTCCTCCGCGCCGATCACGATGACCTTGGCGTTCTGGGTCAGCATGTTGTCGATCTTGGTCTGCTGCGAGGCTGCGGCCGAGGCAGCATCGGAGAACTGCACGTCGGGGGTGAAGCCGGCGGCGGTCAGGCCCTCGTCGAACAGCTGCTTGGCCAGCGTCCAGTTCTCGGACGTCTGCGCGGGCAGCGAGACGCCGATGCGGTCGCCGGGGGCGCACGTGGTGGTGGTCTGACCACCAGCGGCAGCGGCTGATCCGCTGGCGGCGGGAGCAGCGGTCTCAGTCGCGGTTTCCGACTCGGTGGAACAGCCGCTCAGGATGAGCAATGAGCTGCATGCCGCCGCAATGGCGACCAGTGACTTCCTCATTCTTGTATTTCTCCTTTTGGTTGGGGTGGAGATCTGTGGGCGCGCGGGTCGCGCCGGTGGTTTGCCTACTTGGCGGCGGCGGCTGTTGCGGCCGACTCGGAGGTCGAGTGCTCCACCGTCTTGTGCTTCTTGCGACTCAGGGACGGGAACAGCGGCGGGCGATCCTGCTGCTTGCTCAGCAGGTCGAAGGCGACGGCGGCCAGCAGGACCAGGCCCTTGATGACCGACACCCACGACTGCTCGACACCCATGAGCGACAGGCCGTTGTTCAGGAACGCCATGACCAAGCCACCGATCATGGACCCGATCACCGTGCCGACCCCGCCGGTGACCGCGGCGCCACCGATGAACACGGCGGCGATCGCGTCGAGCTCCCAGCCGACGCCGTCCTGCGGGCCGGATGCACCGGCGCGGGCGATGTACATCATGCCGGCCAGGGCCGCCAGCATGGACATGTTCGCTATCACGAAGAAGTTCACCCGGGGGACGTTCACGCCGGACAGGGCCGCAGCGCGCTTGTTGCCGCCCACGGCGTAGATGTGGCGGCCGAACGTCGTGTTGCCCATGATGAACGAGTAGACGAAGATCAGGGCCAGCAGGATCAGGCCGGAGACCGGGAAACCGGTGCCTTCATTGCCGGTGGCGAACTTGAACGCGAAGAACATGATCACCAGGCCGAGCAGGACCATCTTGACGATGGCCGCCCACAGCGGCGGGACGTCGTCGCCGACGGACTTCGCCTTGGAACGCTTGCGGAACTCGAACCACACGATCACGAGCACGGCCACGATGCCCAGGATCAGGGTGGGCGTGTTCACGATCTTCGAGCCGTTGGCCAGGATGAGGTTCGGGCCGACCTGTGGGATGTAGCCGCGGCCGATCACCTTGAAGCCCTCGGGCACCGGGACGGTGTTCGACTGGCCGATCACCTGGTTCAGCCCGCGGAATATGAGCATGCCGGCCAGCGTGACGATGAAGGCCGGGACCATCACCCGGGAGACCCAGAAGCCCTGCCATGCACCCACCAGGATGCCGACGATCAGGCCCACGACGATGCCCAAGGGCCAGCCCCACCCCCAGTCGGCCATCACCTTGGCCACGACGATCCCGGTGAAGGCGGCGACCGAGCCGACCGACAGGTCGATGTGTCCGGCGATGATCACCATCACCATGCCGATCGCCAGGACCAGGATGTAGGAGTACTGCGAGATGATGTTGACGAGGTTCACCGAGCTGAGCACGACACCGTCGGTGGTGAAGTAGAACAGCGTGATGATCGCGATCAGGCTGAAGACCATGCCGTACTGGCGCACGTCGGCGTTGCCGAAGACACCCTGACGGAACTCCTTCATCTTGCTCATGCCGTGGTCCTCACTCGTGCGGATGTCATGGACTTCATCAGTGATTCCTGGGTGGCGTCCTCGACAGGCACGTCCGCGGTGACCTGGCCCTCGAAGACCGTGTAGATGCGGTCGGAGATGCCGATCACCTCCGGCAGCTCGGAGGAGATCACGATCACGCCCTTGCCCTGCCGGGCGAGCTCGAAGATGACCTCATAGATCTCGTACTTGGCCCCGACGTCGATGCCGCGCGTGGGCTCATCGAGGATGAGCAGGTCCGAGTCGGTGAACATCCACTTGCTCAGCACGACCTTCTGCTGGTTGCCGCCCGAGAGCTTGTCCACCCCCTCGTTGACCGACGGGGTCTTGGTGCGCAGGCGCTTGCGGTAGTCCTCTGCGGCGACGAACACCTTGTGCTTGTCGATCACCCCGCGCGTGCTCACCTTGCTCCACTTGGCCTGGACCGTGGCGGTCTTGATGTCGTCCAGGAGGTTCAGGCCGAGGGTCTTGCGGTCCTCGCTCACGTAGGCCACGCCATGGTTGATGGCATCGCGCACGTGACGCAGCTCGATCTCCTGGCCGTCCTTGATGATCGTGCCCGACTCCCAGATGCCGTAGCTGCGGCCGAAGATGCTCATCGCCAGCTCGGTGCGTCCCGCACCCATGAGCCCGGCGATCCCGACGACCTCACCGTGGCGCACCTTGATGCTGGAGCCCTTGCACACGTACCGGTCGTCGGCGATCGGGTGCTTGACCCAGATGTCGCGGACCTCGAAGAACACGTCCCCGATGTGCTTCTCCCGGGTCGGGTACCGGCTGTTCATCTCGCGGCCGACCATGCCCTTGATGATCCGGTCCTCGTTGGCGTTGTCGGCGTCGAGGGTCTCGATCGTCTTGCCGTCGCGAATGATCGTGATCTTGTCCGAGATCTGCTCGATCTCGTTGAGCTTGTGCGAGATCATGATGCAGCTCACGCCGGATTCCTTGAGGCCCTGCATCAGGCCCAGCAGGTGCTGGGAGTCCTTGTCGTTGAGCGCCGCAGTGGGCTCGTCGAGGATCAGCAGCTCGACGTCCTTGCTCAGGGCCTTGGCGATCTCGACGAGCTGCTGCTTGCCCACGCCGATGTTCTTGATCTGGGTGTCCGGGCGCTCGTCGAGGCCGACACGCTCCATGAGCTCGATGCAGCGTCGGCGGGCCGTGGTCCAGTCGATCGCGGTGCCGCCCAGCCTGCGGGGCTCGTTGCCCAGGAACATGTTCTCCATGATCGAGAGCTCGGGTATCAGCGCGAGCTCCTGGTGGATGATCACGATGCCGACGGCCTCGGACTCACCGATGTTGCGGAACTGGCACATCTCGCCCTTGTAGACGATGTCCCCGTCGTACGAGCCGTACGGGTAGACCCCGGACAGCACCTTCATGAGCGTGGACTTGCCCGCGCCGTTCTCGCCGCAGATCGAATGGATCTCCGGGCGCCCCACGGTCAGTGAGACGTCGGAGAGGGCCTTCACACCGGGGAACTCCTTGGTGATGCTGCGCATCTCCAGGAGGGGTGCGTCACTCACTGCATGCTCCACCATGATCACGGATCGTCACGACCGCCGCCGCATGGGTCAATGCGCCACGCCGCGCATGTCTCAGGAATGTCACAAGTCCGAAGCCAATCGGTCATGTCCTACGTTGTCAAGCATCGAAGGTAACGAGTTGATAACGAAGATCCGACTCCGGCACGGCGCCATCTGGCAATCGCTCTCCGCGGTTTGACGCGCTACAGTCACCTTCATGACATCGATGGACATGGGTGTGGGTCGAGTCACACCCCCCTCCGGCCGGGCGACGCTGGCCGATGTCGCCAGACTCGCCGAGGTGAGCACGAAGACGGTGTCCCGGGCGCTGTCCGGCGGGGCGAACGTCGACCCGGAGACCCGCGCCCGCGTCGAGCAGGCCGCGGCCACGCTGCGGTTCCGTCCCAACGCCCTGGCGCGCGAGCTGCGCACCGGCGGCGTCACCAACACCGTGGGGTTCGTGATCGGGGACCTGACCAACCCGTTCTACTCACTGGTCGCCGCCGGCGTCGAGCGCGTCCTGGCCCGGGAGGGCATGACCCTGGTCATCGCCGCCTCGGACGATGAGTCGCGCCTGGAGCCCACTGTGGTCTCGGCCATGCTCGACCGGCGGATCCGCGGGCTGCTGCTCGTGCCCATCGCCGCCGACCACAGCTACCTGGACGGCGAGCGGCATTTCGGCACGCCGATCGTGGCGGTCGATCGGCCACTGTCCAACGCCACCAGCGACAGCGTCGTCCTGGACAACCGTTCTGGTGCACGGGCCGGGGTGCTCGCGCTCCTGGACGCGGGGCACGCCCGGGTGGCGTTCGTGGGGAGCGCCGACTCGCTGTACACCCACCACGAGCGGATGCTCGGCTACCGCGACGCCCTGGAGGCCCGCGGGCTGCCGATCGATCCGGCGCTGGTTCGCATGGATGCCCCGGACATCTCCTCAGCTGCGGCCGCAGTGTCGGCCCTGCTGGATTCCGATTCCGCACCGACAGCCGTGTTCGCCGGCAACAACCGGGCCACGATCGGCGCTCTGCAGGGCATCCGGCAGCGCGGCGCCCATATCGGCCTGCTCGGCTTCGACGACTTCGAGCTCGCCGGCTTCCTTGGCGTCAGCGTGGTCGCCCACCAGCCTGAGCGCATGGGCGAGGTGGCCGCGGAGATCACGCTGCGCCGGATGGTCGACCCGATGGGACTCGCCGAGCAGGTGGTCCTGCCCACTCGGGTCATCCTGCGCGGGTCGGAGCGGGTGCTGGGCTGAGGGCGTGCGGGTCAGGCCGGCGCGGCACGAAGACCTGTCGTAGGTAACCTCCAGCGAGGTTCGCCTGACCGGCGATCGACGGGTGGAAGTAGTCGACCTTCGAGATGTCGCTCGAGGGCGAAGGTCGTGTTGTAGACGGCGTTTCCGTCGAAGCTTGCAGGCAGGACGAGGATCGCAGTCGCGCACAGGCCTGCGGCAGCTCTGGTTGAAGGCCACGACCCTGGCCCGCACCCGGAGCCGGCGGTCCTCATCCGCCTTCAGCGTGGAGCTCGGGTTCTTCAGCATCGACTGGCAGATGCCGTAGAGCCCCCAGACGAACCGCGCCGAGGAGGACCCCTTGCCGACCTTCCAGAGCTTGTAGATATCCGGGATCGAGGCCACCACGACCTGCTTGACGCCCTTGCCGGCAAGAGCGGTGAGTGCAGCGTCTGCGCGGGTGCGGAAGGTATCGACCGAGTGTCATCGTCCGCCTCGGTCTTGGTGCAGGCATCGTTGGCACCCATCAGGATGGTCACCAGGTCCGTACCCTGCAGTGAGCTTCGGCGACGATGCCTGACCAGCCAAGTCGGCGATCTTCGCTCCCGGACACCGCGAGGTTGACCGCCGTGAGCGTCGGCGCTGCTTGACGCGTTCGAGCCGCGTGTACACCGAGTTCACCGCCGTCTGGGTGCCGGTGCTCCAGGAATATGTGGGGTCGGCCTTGAGCAGCGACTTGATGTCGTAGGCGATCGTGATGGAGTCCCCGAGGGCAGCCATCGAGGTTGGAGGCGCCAACGGGGTGGGCGACGTGACCCCGGTGGACGGTGCTGCCACCCCCGCCACGAGAGCCAGTGAACCGAGTGCTGCCCAGAACCGACGTGCACGCATGGCGACCTCCCGTTGTCGAATGGCCACAACGTAGTGCGCCTGACGGCGCAACGGAAGGGCGCGACACCTCGTCGCCACCCCCACGCGGTCGATCAGGGCGCGACCGCGGCACCTGCTCGGATACGGTCCGGGGCATGGGACTCACGTGGGCGCACCGGCTGGGGATCGCCACCGCCGCAACACTCGCCGCCGGGCTGATGACGGCCCCGGTGACGCTGGCCGCACCCGTGCCGGGGCTCGGCTCGGTGACCGCCGATGACCCCGCCGGGAGCGTGCGGGTCATGGCGCGCAACCTCTACCTGGGCGCCGACACGGATGTGGTCCGCGACCTGCTTCCCGACATGCCCGCGGCCGCCCAGGTCATGTGGGATCAGGTCGCCGCCACGGACTTCGACCAGCGTGTCGCCCTTCTCGCTGAGGAGGCGGCGGCCGCGAAGCCGGACGTGATCGGGCTGCAGGAGGCGACCATCTGGTCGTGCCGGCCCAAGCCGTGGAGCTCGCCCGTGCCCGTGTTCGACTTCACCGAGCAGTTCCTCGAGGCCACGGCTGAGGCGGGCGTGCCCTACCAGGTGGCCGAGAGTGGTGGGACCACCGCCCAGAATCCGGGGTATGGGATCCCGCCGATCCCATTCCTGACCTCGATGACTGATCCCGACACCTTCCAGCCGCTGTTCGGGTCGGACACGGCCGACTGCGGGTTCGTCATCGGCGATGCGTTGCTCGTGCGCGAGGACATCGCAAAGGACGTGCTGGCCGTTGGAACCGGCGAGTACGAGGAGCGTTACCCCGTCGCGCCGGTGGTCTTCGAGGTCGACCGGGGATACGCGTGGGCCGACATCGCCATCGCCGGGACGACGGTGCGGGTGGTGACCACGCACCTCGAGTCCTCGTGGAAGGGGGTCGACATGGTGCCGTCCGCCGAGCAGGCCCGCCAGCTCGTGACTGACCTGTCCACCACCACCGTCCCGACCATCGTCATGGGCGACTTCAACTCCGACCCACGGGATCCTCGGGAGCCGGGCAGCTCGGAGCCGGGGGGCTCGAACCCGGGCGGGCAACCGGAGGCCGGCGCCACCTGCCCCGCTCAGTCGGAGCCAGTCACGGCCGCCAATGCCGACGCCTCGTGCAGCGCCTACTGGACGATGATCGACGCCGGCTACACGGACGTGGGACCGGACGCCATGGACCCGAAGAACCGCACCTGGGGTGCCGACGGCGACCTGGCCGGACCGAAGCCTGAGCGCCTTGAGGTGTCCCTGGAGCAGGGCAACGACGCCGGCTTCACCGATCGTCTGGACTACGTGTTCACCCGCAACGGCGCGACGCCGGTCCGCGCGGAGGTGTTCGGCAACACATGGCCGGACTCCGACCAGGTGTGGGCGTGTGACGACCCCAGCCAGATCGCGACGACGGAGGAGTCGTCGGCGATCCTCGCCGAGAAGGGCTTGGCCGAGCCCATCACCGGGCGCGGCGTGTGCCTTCCGACCGACCATGCGGGGCTCCTGGCAGTCGTCGACGTCTCCGCCGGGCCTCCCGGTGCCGTCGCCCAGCCGACCCCCCCGGACCACTCGTCGTTCCGGATCGATCTCCTGGGCTGGATCATGATCATCCTGGGCGCACTGCTGCTGATCCTCATCCTGATCATCTGGGGCATCTACCGGCTCGCGACGCGGGGCCGACGCCGGCGGCGCAAGGCCCAGGCAGCGACCTCCTGACACCAGATCTGAGCTGGCGATTCGACGAGAGTCCGATAGCCGTACGGTAAGGACAACTGGGCCACTTCACGCTCGTGTACGGGCTGGGTAAAGAGGGCCCCTGAACGGCCGTCTGGCCTTCGCCGCGGCGCTGTCGCGGTGCAAGCATCGTGGCATGACAACGATGCTCGAGCCACCGACGAGCCCCACTGCGGGAGCGGCCGGGCAGCCGCGACCCGCAGTCCGCGGCTGCTGCCCGTGATGCTGCCCGTGCCCACGCGCAGAAGCCCCACGGCGCACGTCCCGCCCCGGCGCAGAGGCCTCAGGCCCCGCGCCCGACTGGCTCGAGGGAGCGCCGCACGTCCCTGCCGACGACCTCGGGGCGCCCCACCTTCCGGGTCCGGATCGATCCCGCCCCCGGGGCTGCTGGGATCACAACCATCACCGTGGGCCTCTGGGCCCTGGCGGGGGGATTCACCGCCCTGTTCGCCGGAGGCATCGACTCGGCGTTGGCGGTCAGCCAGCTCTCGGGCCTCCTGGCGGCTCTGGCCTCCCTCGGTGGTCTCATCCTCACGGCCCGGCCGTCGTGGCTGGAACGAGGCGCCGGACTGGACCGAATGATCTCCTGGCACCGGATCACGGGGATGACCGCGGCGTTCGGGATGCTCGTGCACGTCGTCGCCTCGCTGTACGCCGCAGGCGGCGGGCTCACGCGGATGTGGACCGGGCTGGTGGACCTCGTGACGACAACCGAGTGGTTTGTCGCCGCGCTGGTTGCCGCCGTGCTGTTCGCGGTCGTGAGCCTCACCTCCTGGCGGCGGATCCGCACCCGGATGAGCTACGAGACCTGGCACATGGTCCACCTGGCCGGGTACCTCGCCGTCGCGCTGGCCTTCCCGCACGCGTTGTTCAGCGGCACCGTCCTGGGCAGCAGTGATATCGCGCGCTGGTGGTGGATCGCCCTGTACGCCGCGACCACGGGCATCATCCTGTGGAGTCGCGTCGGCGGGATCGTGCGCCCCGCGCTGCGTCCGCGGACCACCATCAGCCGGATCATCCCGGAGGCACCGGGCGTCGCGTCACTGGTCATCACCGGCCGGGGCGTCGACCGCCTCGGGGCACGGCCAGGGCAGTTCGTGGGCCTGCGGATCATGACCCGCGACCTGTGGTGGCAGGCGCACCCGTACTCGCTGTCGGCGGCGCCCCGACCCGGCGCATTGCGACTGACCATCAAGGCCCTGGGCGATGCCTCGACCCGCACGCTGTCCGTCGCCCCGGGGACGCGTGTGCTCCTCGAGGGTCCCTACGGCGGGATGACCATGGATCAGGCGGGGGGTCGGCGGGTGCTGCTCATCGGTGCCGGCGTGGGCCTGGCCCCGATGCGCGCCCTCCTCGAGGACGCCACTGCCGCCAACGCGCCCTTGGTCCTGGCCCGCGCGCACAGCCCCGCGGACCTGCCGCTGGCCACCGAGTTCGACCAGATGTCCCGGGCGCGTGGCGGCGCGATGATCCCGGTCACCGGGCCGCGCACGACGTTCCCCGGAGGCAACCCGTTCACGGCCGAGGCGCTGGCGGCCAACATCCCCGACCTGCGCTCCCGCGCGGCATTCGTCTGCGGCCCCAAGGACCTTCAGGACCGCGTGTGCCGCGAGCTGGAGCGCGCCGGGGTCCCCCGCGACCAGATCCATTCCGAACGATTCGGCTGGTAGGAGCCCATCATGAGCGAGTTGATGAAACGCGCGACACCGGGCCTGGCCCTGGCCGGTGTGGCCCTGGCCAGTGTCTGGATGTTCGACCCGGCGCTGCACCCGGAGGTCACGAACACCGCGGCCGCGGGCACAGTGGGCTCGGGGACGACTGACAGCTCGGGCCAGGCGGACTCGGGGTCATCGTCCACGGACTCGGGGACCTCGACTGACTCGGGCCTCCACCGACTCCGGGTCGACCTCCACCGACTCGGGGACCTCGACCGGCTCCGCCGCGGCGAGCGCGGACTGCAGCAACGCCGAGTCCGTGACCGGCGACGCGGCGATGACGCCGTGGGGGCCGGTGCAGGTCCGCATGGACTTCGCGGCAGACGGCACCGTGTGCGGGGTGCAGGCCCTGACCTACCCCGACGGCGACCGCAAGTCCCAGATGATCAACAGCATGGCGATCCCCACCCTGGACGCCCAGGCCGCTGAGCAGGGCGTCGAGTTCGATGGGGTCTCCGGGGCCACCTTCACGACCGAGGCCTACCGCGAGTCGATGCAGTCGATCCTGGACCAGCGATGAGGCGCTGGGCCTGGCCCACGATGGGGTCGTACGCCTCGCTCGCGATCCCCTGGCACCCGTCCGACCCGACCGTCGGGAGTGCCGAGGATGCGGTGGACGAGGTCAAGGCCTGGCTCGACGAGGTCGAGGTCCGCGCTCTCCCCGTACCGCGATGACAGCGACCTGTGCCGGTGGCGCACCGGCACCCGCACCCTGGGGCGATGCTCCCCCCTGCTCGCCGAGGTCATCGACGCCGTCGGGGCGCTGGAGGAGCTCACTGACGGGGGCTTCCACCCCTACGACCGCCAGGGACGGTTCGACCCCACCGGCTACGTCAAGGGGTGGGCGGTGGAGCGCGCCGTCGGGATCCTGTCCGACGCCGGGGCCGCCGACGCCTTCTTCGGCGTGGGCGGGGACATCCAGATGATCGGACGCGCCGACACCGGCCGCCCGTGGCGGGTGGCCGTGACCGACCCGGCTGACGAGCGCCGGATCGTTGCCGTTGTCGAGGCACCGGCCGACGGTCAGCCGTTCGCCGTCGCAACGTCCGGTGCCGCGCAGCGGGGCGACCACATCTGGGCGGCACTCGGTGGCCGACCCGGGGGCGCGAGGTCGGCGGACTCGCTGGCCAGCGTGACCGTCGTCGGGCCCGACCTCGGGCGCGTGGACGCCTTCGCGACGGCGATCTGGGCATTGGCGAAGGACCGGCCCTTGGCCCAGTCGTGGAGCTGGCTTCCCGGTGACGGATACCAGGCCTTCGCTGTCCTGGGGTCCGGGGCGGTCGCCGCGACACGGGGAATGGGCACGCACCTGGTGCGCGCGGCGGCCTGACGCGCAGCGCGAGGGTGTCGGGATAGAGTCCGGCCGCAAGCCACGCCGCCGAACTCCCAGGAGCACCCATGTCCCGTGTCGCCGACGCCGTCCGCGACACGGGGACGTCGCTGTCCACCGTGTTCCGCAACCCCGGGCTGCGCCGGATCAACCTGGCCTTCGCGGGTTCGGCCATCGGCGACTGGGCGTACGCGACGGCCATCCTCATCTGGGTGTACGAGGTGGGTGGAGCCCGAGCCGTGGGCATCTGGTTCACGGTGCGGCTTGTCCTCATGACGATCGTCACGCCCTTCGCCTCGACCATCGTCGATCGGCTGCCCCGCAAGATGGTCATGATCAGCACCGACGTGATCCGGGCGGCCCTCGGCTTCGCTGTGGCCGGCCTGATCTGGGCGGATGCCCCCCCGTGGACGGTCTTCGTGCTCGCGACGCTGGCGCCCCTGGTCGGGGCTCCGTTCCGCCCAGCCGTCGCAGCCCTGACGCCCAAGCTCGTGAACACCCCGGAGGAGCTGACCGCGGCGAACGGGACGGCGAGCACCATCGAGAGCCTCGCGTTCTTCCTCGGCCCGGCCATCGGCGGCATCCTGGTGAGCGCCATCGGCGTCCCCATCGTGGTGGTGTTCAACGCTGTCACGTTCCTGTGGTCGGCCCTGCTGGTCAGCCGGATCCACGCGCCGTCCGACACGCCGTCCGAGGCATCCGAGCCTGTGGACTCCCTCGTGGGAGCGGCCACGGGAGTGTCTGCGACGGACAGCCCGGCTGACACGGGCGACGTGGTTGAGGAGACGCAGCAGGGGTTCTTCATGGAGTCCATGGAGGGCTTCAAGGCGATCTGGAGGGACCCCGACCTCCGGCTCGTGTCCGGGGTCTACTCGGCCCAGACCATCGTCGCCGGCGCGTCGGCCGTCTTCGGCATCGAGATGGCCGTGCAGATGACCAGCTTCGGCTCGGCCGGGGTCGGCTACCTCGACAGCGTGATGGGGATCGGCGCGCTCCTTGGGGGGCTCGTGGCGGTCGGCCGATCCTCGATCGGCAAGCTGGGGACCGACTTCGGTGTCGGCGTCGTCTTCTGGGCCCTGCCCCTGCTGCTCGCGGCCATCTGGCCCCAGATGTGGGCGGCCTTCCTCGCGCTGTTCATCATCGGCGTGGCCAACCCAGTGGTCGATGTCAATGCCTCGACGATCCTCCAGCGCAAGACCGACGACGAGGTGATGGGTCGGGTGTTCGGGGCCCTGGACACCGCCCTCATCGGAGCCATGGCCCTGGGTTCGGCCGTCATGCCGGTGATGATCCACTTCTGGGGACTGCAGTGGTCACTTGCCGTCCTCGCGATCCTGATCTCCGCGTCCGTGCTGCCCGCCTTCGGTCGACTGAAGGCCATGAACGAGACCCTGCGCGAGCCCGAGGGCCTTGCCCTGCTCCGCCAGGTCCCGCTGTTCGCACCGCTCGAGCTCAAGTCGCTGGAGCGCGTCGCCCAGCAGCTGGTCCGGATCGAGGTGCCTGCCGGCGAGGTCCTCATCCGCGAGGGAGACGAGGGCGACCGGTTCTACGTCATCGAGTCCGGGCAGATGACTGCCACGTTCGAGGGCGCGGTGCTGCGGCAGATGGGCGCCGGCGACCCGTTCGGCGAGATCGCGCTGCTGCGCGACGTCCCTCGGACGGCGACGGTCACCGCCGACGAGCCGACCGTCGTGCACGCGCTGGATCGCGCGGACTTCCTCGACGCCGTGACCGGCAACAGCGAGGTCAACAACGCAGCCGACGACCTGATCTCCAAGCGCATCCCGACGTACTGATCAGCCCGGCCGCTGCGTTCGAACCCCCAGCGCAGCCGTCGGTTCGCTACTCTGACGGAACCGCGCGTCCGGGCCACCCGGGCCCAGGGGTGCGCCACTCGGGGATGAGGTGTCGCGAGCTATGACCTGCAGCATGTGCGGCAGCGAACTCCCGCAGAACGCAAAGTTCTGCGCCGAGTGCGGATCGCCCGTGAGCTGTTCGCGCGTGCCCCGCGTGCGGGGTCCCCGCCGAGCGCGGCCGCTTCTGCATGGAGTGCGGGACGCCGATCGACGGACCAGTCCCGTCCGCCCCCGCCGGAGCTCCCGAGGCGCCGCACCACCCCGTCGCCGAGCGCCGGGTCACCTCCGTCCTCTTCGGTGACCTCGTGGGCTTCACCACCCTGTCGGAGTCCCGCGACTCCGAGGACGTCCGCGAGTTGCTGTCGCAGTACTTCGACCTCTGCCGCACCGTGATCGGTCGCTACGGCGGAACGGTCGAGAAGTTCATCGGCGACGCGGTGATGGCGGTCTGGGGCGTCCCGACCGCCCACGAGGACGACGCCGAGCGCGCCGTGCGCGCCGGGCTGGAGATCGTCGAGTCGATCGCCGCGATGGGTGCCGACCTCCAGGCTCCCGACCTGGCCATGCGGGTCGGAGTGGTCACCGGCGAGGTCGCCGTCACGCTCGGCGCCACGGACAGGGCATGGTTGCCGGCGATGCGGTGAACACCGCGGCCCGAGTTCAGTCCGCGGCGACACCCGGCCGCGTGTGGGTGGACGAGACGACCCGGCTTGCTGAGCTCGGCAGCCATCTCCTTCACTGACGTCGGCGAGCACGCGCTCAAGGGCAAGGCCGAGCCGGCCCCGCTCTGGGAGGCCGGGGCTGTCGTGGCCTCGGTCGGCGGCGGACAGCGCGTGGACGGCCTCGAGGCGCCACTCATGGGCCGGGACCGGGAGCTGCGACTCATCAAGGAGCTGTTCCACGCCTCCGTCGAGTCCGGGCGACCCCGGCTTGTGGTCGTCGACGGTGAGCCGGGCGTGGGCAAGTCCCGGTTGGTCTGGGAGTTCGAGAAGTACATCGACGGGTTGCGGGCCACCACGTGGTGGCATCGCGGGCGATGCCTGGCCTACGGTGACGGCGTCGCGTTCTGGGCGCTGTCCGAGGCTGTCCGCGCACGGCTCGGACTCGTCGAGGGGGACGTCGGAGACGTCGTCCAGGAGCATCTCGACGACACCCTTGCGCGACTCGTCGAGCGACCCGACCGAGCGGGAGTGGCTGCGCCCCCGGCTGGCCGTCCTGGTCGGCGCAGGGGGAGGCGGGTTCGCCCGCGAGGATCTGTTCGCGGCCTGGACCGCGTTCTTCGAGCACCTGGCCGCCGGGGAGGGGGCCAATGATCCCGGCCCAGTCGTGCTGGTCATCGACGATGCCCAGTACGCCGACGAGGGCCTTCTCGACTTCGTCGACCACCTCCTTGCCACCGCACAGCGCGCGGTGTTCGTCGTGGCCCTCGCACGCCCGGAGCTGCTGGCCCGTCGACATGACCTCGGCGGTCGGCGGACCACCGTGGTCCGCGTGGACCCCTCGACGACACCGCGATGGGACGGTTGCTCGACGGCCTGGTCGAGGGCCTTCCCGCGGCGACCCGGTCGGCGCTGATCGATCGCGCCGAGGGCGTGCCGCTGTTCGCGGTCGAGACGATCCGCGCGCTCATCGACCGCGACGCCGTCATCCCCCGCGGTGGCCGCTACGTCCCCGCCGACGGCGTCGAGGTCGACCTCGACGCGATCGGGGCCCCTGCATCGCTCCAGGCGTTGATCGCCGCGCGGCTCGACGCGCTCAGCCCCGCTGAGCGCCGAGTCGTCACAGATGCCAGCGTGCTGGGCACCGCGTTCAGCCGGGACGGCGTGGCCCATCTGGACCAGGACGACGGCGACCTCGACGCCGTCCTCAGCTCGCTGGTGCGCAAGGAGATCATCGCCCTGACGACCGACCGGTTCTCGGCGGACGTCGGCCAGTACCGGTTCGTCCAGGCGATGGTCCGCCAGGTCGCCTACGGCACCCAGTCCCGCCGGGACCGCAAGCAGCGCCACCTCGCGGCCGCGGAGTATCTCTCAGCAGAACCCGATGCCGCGGACCTGGCCGTCGTGATCGCCCAGCACCTGCTGGACGCGCTCGACGCCTCCGGGGCCTCCGATCCGGACCGCGGGGCTCTCACAGCCCGCGCCCGCGACCTGCTCGTGGCCGGTGCCGCGCGAGCGCAGTGCCTCGGTTCGCACAGCGAGGCCCAGCGGCTCCTGGAGACAGCTCTCGCCCGCACCGATCCGGGCGACGAGGCTGCCGTCGCGCCGCCTGCACGCCGGCTGCCGCGAGCGCCGCCAATGGACGCCGGCGACTACTCCAGCGCCCTGCGCCACGCCGCGCGAGGCCACGATGCGCTTCGACGAGCTGGGCATGCCCATCGAGGCGGGGAGCGCGGCCGCGACACTGGCCACTGGCCATGGCCGCCATCGGGCGACAACAGCGGGGCCATGGACATCGCGCTCCCCCGCTGGAGAGCCCTCGACGGGGTCGCCGGAGCGGAGCCAGCCCTCCTGAGACTGGCCGAGGGCGCTCACGAGCGCGAGCATCGGCCTCGGCCGACTGCGACGCCGTCGCCCAGTACGCCGACCGTTCGATCCTGATCGCCGAGGCGATCAACGACCCCGCAGGCCCTCTCCACGGCGTTCCGGCAGGCTGGGCTTCGCTACCAGACCCTCGGCGCTCCGATCACGGCAGCCGCGTACTACCGGGGCTCGGCTGACATCGCACGCCAGTTCGGCCTGCACGACGCGCTCGACGGGTGCGCTGAGCAACCAGGTGGCGGTGGCGTTCGGCCGCGACCTCGACGCCGCGCTGACCATCGGTCCGGGAGGCCGATCGAGGCCGCACGCCGCAGCGGCGTGCGGACCAAGCATCGACACTGGCCACCGCCAACTACCTGCTCGTCGCTGTGGACCGCCGGGCGGTTGGCCGAGGCCGCGGAGGTTCATCGGTCAGCCTGCGCAGACCGCGGTCGACCCCGGCGTCGCGCCTCATGCTGACGGCGGTCGGGCGATGGCTCGCCGACGCGACTGGGATCGGCTCCGAGCCGGACCGCCGCGGAATCCGAGTGACCTCGGGACCATCCGACGATGCCAGTACGCTCCTCGCCTGGTCCGGGCACCTGCGCATGGCCGAGGCCCTGGAGCGTCACGATCCTGCAGACGGCCGCCCGCGATCGCCGAGGCGACTCTCGCGCATCGTCCTCGCCACGATGGGCCTCGACGACGAGTTCGTCTTCATGTGGCCGCCGCTCGTCCTGGCCGCCCTGGCCGTCGGCGATCTCGAGCTGGCCGAGCGCCTCATGGAGCCCGTGTCACCGCGACCGCCACCGGGCTCGTCCCGCCCTACGTCGCTGCGCAGCGCGACCGGTTGCGCGGCCTGATCCGAGCCGCCCGCGGAGGACGACCCGCGCGTGTGGTCGAGGCCGACCTGCGCTCGGGCGTCGCCGGGCTGGAGGCATTCGGTGCCGTCGGCGACGCTGCGCGAGCCAAGGAGGAGCTGGCCCGCTGGCTCATCTCCCAGGGCCGCTCGCGACGAGGCCGAGCCCCTGATCGACCAGGTCCGGGCGACCTACGAGCGGATCGGCGCGCTCGGGTGGCTGGCGCGCATGGACGCCGAGGTCTCGGCCGGGTCCTGACCGGCCCGAGCCCGCGAGGCGCCGCCGTCAGCCGCCCTGGCGGTCGAGTTCGAGCCGCGCCCGCGAGATCTCGTGGGCCAGGCCCTCCCCGTCGGGCGTCGAGGTGACGGCACCGAGGAAGTCGCCGCTGCTCACGACCAGCAGCTCGCAGTCCTCGAGGGCGGTCACCGTGGCCGTGCGGGCGACGCGGTTGAGCAGCGCGATCTCGCCGAAGCCGTCCCCGGCCACCATCCGCTGGGCGCCGACCACACCGTCGATCGTGACGGACAACTCCCCGGAGGCGACCAGGTAGTAGCTGTCGGCGTCGTCGCCCTGGGTCACCACCTGGGTGCCAGCCGACACGGCCACCCACTCGGCGCCCTGGGCCAGGCGCTCGAGCTCGTAGGGCGGGCAGCGCGGCGAGGAAGGGCACGCGCCCCAGCAGCGCGACCTCGCGCGAGTGGTCGACGGCCACAGCGTCGAGGGAGCGCATCGATCGGCCCGCCAGCAGCGCGATCGCCAGGATGAGCACGCCCACCGGGACGAAGGCGCCGCTGGGCCCGAACAGGGCGATGACCAGCGGACCGACGAGCGCGCCGATGGTCAACCCCGTGAGGTGCACGCCCTCCTGGACGGCCAGGACGCGCGCGAGCACGTCGTCGTCCGTGGTGCGCTGGAGCAGGGTTCGGGCCGACACGACGATCATCGCCATCCCGACCCCGACGAGGATCAGCATGATCACGGCCGGGGCAAGGGCTCCGAGAAGGGCCACCGACGACTGCGCCAGCCCGAGCACCAGAGCGCCTGCGAGCACGACGGGGGCCAGCGCGCTGCGCTGGGCCAGCCCGGCCAGGGTGATGCCTCCCAGCGCGACGCCAATCCCGTAGGCCCCCGCCAGCAGTCCCGCCGTCGACTCCGACAGCCCGAGGACCTCGTCGTTGAACGTGACCGTCAGCGGCTCGTTGGACCCCTGAAGGATCGCCACGCAGGCCATGAGCAGCAGCAGCGCCAGCGCGCCGGGGCTGCGGCGCAGGGTGGCGACGCCCTCGAGAGCGGCCCGCAGCTCCCCGGGCGCGTCAGCGTGCGCCGCCCCGACGACCGGCGTGTGCACGCCGGAGGTCAGGAGCGTGGCGACGACCCCGAAGACGGCGCTGAGGGCCAGCACGATCCAGGCGCCGAACTCGTGGGTGAGAACTCCGGCGACGACGAACCCGACGAAGATCGCCGCACCGTCCATGAACGAGGACCACCCGTTGGCCGACACGAGGTCTCCGGGGCCCCGCGCGAGCAGGGGCAGGGTCGAGAAGTGCGACGGCCGTACGGCGAAGACCGCAACCGTGGTGGCGGTCCCGCCGATGAGCACGACCCAGAGCGGTGCCTCAAGGAACAGCACGACCGCGGTGAGTCCCGCGCACACAGTGACGCCCGCGTGCGTCAGCGTCAGGGCGCGCCCCCGGGGCAGTCGGTCGAGGTAGCCCGCGAGCACCGGGACCAGCACGATGGCCGGCAGCTGCATGGCGAACGCCGCGATCCCGACGAGCGTGGCGCCGCCCTGGGCGTAGGCGACCAGCAGGATCGCCAACCACCCGGCGAACTCGGTGAACCGGCTGAGCCCATAGGCGACCAGGACGCGACGCAGCCGCGGATCGCTGGGCAGGGTGAACAGCGCTGCCATCCCGGACCTGGCCATCTGTGCCCCTTCCCGTGATCGCGTCACCCTACGTCGACGACCGTCCAGCCCTTCGCAGAGCAGGTGGGCGATCGCGGGACTGGTACGAATCGGCAACATCCGTGAAACACAGGTTTGCCAAGGTGTGCCCCCAATAGGAGGGAGGACTCTGCCCATGCTCGAGAGCGACCACGGTCCGGTCGACGGGTTGCTGCACGAGGTGTGGCAGTCGGTCCGCACGATCGACACCGGGCAGGTCGCCGACTACATCCCCGAGCTGGCCAAGGCCGATCCCGCGACCTGCGGGTTGAGCCTGGCGACCCTCGACGGCGCGGTCTACACCGCCGGCGACCTCGTGCCGTTCACGATCCAGTCGGTCTCCAAGCCGTTCGTGTATGCGCTGGCGCTGGCCGACAGCGGCGCGGAGGCCGTGCTGTCCAAGATCGGGGCCGAGCCCACCGGCGACCCGTTCAACACGATCAGCCTCGACGACGTCAGCGGTCGGGCGTTCAACCCGATGGTGAACGCCGGGGCCATCGTCACCGCGACGCTGGTGGCCGGGCGGACCCGCGCCGAGCAGTTCGACCGGATCCTCGACGGGCTGTCCGCGTTCGCGGGCCGCCCGCTGGACGTCGACGAGGACGTCTACGCCTCGGAGCGCGACACCGGCGACCGCAACCGCGCCATCGCCTACCTCATGCGCTCCGCCGGGCTGCTCGACCACGACGTCAACGACCAGGTGGAGATGTACTTCCGCCAGTGCTCGATCGTCGTGACGGCCCGGGACCTCGCGGTGATGGCGGCGACGCTGGCCAACGCCGGGGTCAACCCGACCACCGGCGAGCAGGTGATCCCGCGGCACGTGGTCGCGCCCGTTCTGACCGTGATGAGCACCTGCGGGATGTACGACTACGCCGGCGAGTGGCTCTACCGGGTCGGGATGCCGGCCAAGAGCGGGGTGAGCGGGGCGATCTCGGCGGTGCTGCCCGGGCAGATGGGCCTCGCCGCGCACAGCCCCCGGCTGGATCCGCGGGGCAACAGCGTCCGCGGCGTGGCGGCCTGCGAGCAGCTCTCGTCGAGGCTCGGGCTGCACCTGCTGCTGCCCGCCGAGCGGTCGCGGCCCAACATCCGGCGCACCTACCGCGGGGATCTCGCCCGCTCCAAGCGCACCCGCCCGGCTTCGGATCGGGCGCTGCTGGAGGCCGAGGGCCGGACGATCGTGGTCCACGAGCTGGTCGGCGACCAGGGGTTCGCCGGGGTGGAGTCGCTGGTGCGCACGGTGCTCTCGGACCCGGAGCCCGCCCGGTGGCGGGTGCTCGACATGGGCCGGGTGACCCGGATCGACGTCGCTGCCCGGACCCTGCTGGGCGGGATCGTCGAGCAGCTGCAGGCCGATGGGGTGGTCGTCGGACTCGTGGAGCCGCGCGGACGGGGGCCTCAGGGAGGTCGCCGGGACGCTGGGCGAGGCCATGCCGCGGTTCGCCGACAGCGACAGCGCCCTCGAGTGGTGCGAGACCCAGTTGCTGCGCAGCCACGGCGTCGAGGAGTCCCTGGACGAGGGCCTGGTCGCGCTCGCCGACCAGGACCTGCTGCAGCGGCCTGCCCGCCGACGTGGTCGCCGAGATCGAGAAGCGGACCACGACGCGGGTGTTCACCGCGGGCACTGTGGTCTTCAACGAGGGCGACGACTCCGACGGCCTCTACTTCATCGGCGCCGGCCAGGTGAGCGCCGACGTGCGGGTGCGCGGGCAGCGCGGACGGCGGCGGCTCAATTCGATGGCCGCCGGGTCGTCGTTCGGGGAGCTGGCGCTGGTCGACGGCCGGCCGCGCTCCACGCGGATCGCGGCGCTGGAGTCGACGATCTGCTTCGTGCTGTCGCCCTGCGGGGTTCGAGGAGTTGCGGGCGCGAGGCACCCGACGCGTGCGCCCAGCTGACCCTGGCGATCGCCCGGAGCCTGTCCCAGCGGCTGCGGGCGTCGACGTCGGAGGTCGCTGCATTGGAGGAATCCTGACTTGTCCGTTACGAATGTCCCTCACTAAGGGTAGTAATGACGCCCTAACACAAGGTAGCCTTCCCACACCCAGACCTAGCCCGGAGGATTCGAATGCGCAGTTTCCGTAGAACTGGGGCCCCCGCCCTGGTCGCAACCCTCGCCCTGGCAGTCAGTGCCATTCCCTCAGCGGGCATCTCCACCGGATTGTTCACTGGGAGCGCGGCGCCGACCAGCGTAGCGACCGTCGATTCCCCGGCGCCTACCCCGCCCACAGTCCCAGCAGGCCAACTGGTGTTGACTACGACGAACCCAACTAGCAGCACAGCCGGTTCAGGCACGGTCACGCGGTATGGGGTCGCACCCGAGGGCGGGACGGCACCGACAATCGGCGGTCCCCAGAGCCTGACCGAGGGCGCCGACTGTCTGATCAACGTAACCCCCCCACCCGAAGGCGCTCTGCTTGACTTCACGGGACTTCTGAGTCCGCTACCCAAGGGCGTGACGGAGCCGTACAAGGCCGTTGGCTTCAGGGCCGGATCAATCGGTGTACGTGAGACCAAGAGCGAGTCGTTCTGCAACCAGATCGACACCACTTCCCCGATCTTCACCCCCCAGATCGCCGAGACGCTAGTGCTCGCCCTGCCTGCGACCCTCACTGATGACTTCGGCCCACTCGTGGCCGACGCCGCCTCACTTGATGTTGAGCTCCGGAGTTCGAACTCGCGCATCCTGGCCACCGCGAGCCTGGCGGGCAACCCCGTGGCGTACTACGAGTTGAACACCGGAACCTTCCAGAACGCAACCCCGCTCATCTCCGGCACGACACCAATCGTGACCAAGTCGGCGTCGACATCGCCCGGAAACGTTCAATGGAACATAGGGAGCGCCGATGACGTCATTACCTTCGACACTCTCTCGATCCGGGCCTATCGGGGCGCCATCTCACTCGAGGGTGGTGGCGACGGCGGAACAGCGAAGCCAACCACCATCGACCTTTTGGGGACCGCAGAGGAGAAGCTCGCCTGCGGCGAGTCTGTGGACGAGACTGGCACGGGCGTCGTGTCCGGGATCACAGTGCGCCGCCTGACACCAACTGATTCCACCTCGTGTGAGGCGTTCGACGTTGTTCTGACCGTCGACGGAGATACCTTCACCTTCCGCAAGCCCCTCGACAGGGATCTCGATGCCGAGTTCATCCTGGACTACACGTGGGATGTCCCCCTCGGTGAGAACACGACGGTCGACGGGGTCGTAACCCCAGCGCCGCGGCCCGACTACGCCTCATACCTCGACTTCGAGGTTCCCGAGGGACGCGGCGAGTTCGAGCTTGGATTCTGCGCCCTGCCCATCGTCGAAAACGGCATTCTGCTGGGTGTGGATCCCCACCAGAGCATCGTTGATCTAGAGACCGTGGATGGCGTCCAGTACGCCTGCATCGGCGTGAGCACCACCGAGGTCGGGGAGAAGGACGGGAAGCCCGTCCTGAAGGTCGCCGAGCAGGTCTACGTCGTCGGCGACCTGAGGGGCCGCGTCACCTGATTCTTGAGGGGCTAGCCGGGATAGGCAGCAAGCCCCTCAAGAATCAGCCGGGAACGGGCGGCGTCGCTTGCGGAGGATTCCTCCGCGTCGGCGCCGCCCGTCTTCTTGCTGATCTCACTTCGTGTCATTAGAAGGAGCGCCTCGTCATAGGGGATGTTCTGGGTCGTTGCCGTCAGCAGCCCTGCCTCGACCGCATCCACCGCCTCCTGTAATCGGCCCAACCCAAGCAGGGCTTGGGCGCGCAGGAGATTGGTGCGCGACAGTTGCGCTCCTCCTTCGCCGCGCGCTGCATCCTCGGCCTCGTTGAGGAGCGCCAGGGCGGGGGCGTACTGGGCCAAGCCGATGGCTGCCTCGGCGCGAACATGACTGGCCTCGAGGGCGCTCACAGGACTGCCCATCTCAAGGAACAATCGCGCGACGCGCGCGGCTTGGCCTTCTGCCGCGTCAAGGTAGCCCCGGGCAAGCGTCAGGCGGGCCTGAAGCATCTCAGCGTAGGCGATGTAGTACTCCATGCCTGAGGCACGAACAACCCTACTGGCGTCGAGTAGCGTTGCCTCTGCCTCATCCAAACGACCCTGGAGGATGAGAATGTCCGCCATTTGGAGGTCCGTCTCTGCTGCGCCGAAATCGTTTCCGGCCTCGACCGCAGCCCTTCGGCTGGAGACGAACCAAGATTCAGCCTCACCCCACCGACCCGCGATGCCGGCGTAGACGCCGAGGTTGGCTCGAGCAACAGACTCTCGGTGGGATTCGCCACGTTGGACGAAGATCTCGAGCGCCTCACGCGTGGGCCCGCCGTCAATCACCAGGCCCAGTTCCTGATCAGCCAGGTCCATGAGGATGAGAGCCCGGGCCAGAGTTTCCTGGTCTCCGTTGTGGCGAGCCCCCTCAACGGTCCTAGCCGCCCACATGCGGGCTTCCTTGGTCTTCTCCTGCCGCTGTCGGATTGTCGCCATGAGGAAGTCCAGCCGTACGGCTGCCCGATCTTCGGCAGGGCCAGCCGACAGGCCAAGTAGCCGTCGCGCTTGGCTCGTCACACGCAGGGCAGTTCTCGAGGCACCCCCTCGATCATGAACCCTCGCCCGCTTGGCCATGATCTCGGCTCGGTCAACCGGCCCCTTGGTGAGTGACTCAGCCCTTCGGTACGCCTCGATGGAGCCGTGCAGGACACCCGCCAACTCACGGAGCTCGCCAAGCATCGACCAGAGTGCGGCACGGTCGGTATCCGTTACTCCAGGCACGCGCCGGCTCACGTCCAGGGCTCGCTCATACAGCTCGGCGGCGTCCACGTTCGCGTACGCGTGCCTTGCGAGCTCTCCCGCCCGCTGGGCGTACTTCCACGTGCGCTCGGCGTCCCCTGCCCGCCAGAAGTGCAGGGCCAGCGTCGGCGAGTCGGCGTCGAGGTCGGTGCTCATCGCCTCCAGCGTCTCGCCGGCGGCGCGGTGCAGGCGGCTGCGGATCTTGTAGGCGAGTCCCTCGTAGGCGGCGTCCCGGACCAGGCTGTTGCGGAACTTCCACCGGTCGGGGCCGTCCGGCTGGAGGAACGCCCGGAGGCTGCTCAGGGTCGAGGCGTCGGCCACCAGCCCATCCGTGGCCAGGGTCCGGCGCAGCACCTCGACCCGGAAGCTGCGGCCCAGCACGGCGCAGTAGCGCAGGACCCTCCGCGCGTCCGGGGGGAGCAGGTCGATCTGGGCGCTCATCGCCGCCTGGACGGACTCGGGAAGGGTGTCCAGCGACCCCGTGCTCAGGGCGACGCGCGTGACCTCCTCGACGAACAGCGGGTTGCCCTGGGCGCGGTCGACGACGGCGGCGATCTCGTGGGGGCGCAGCGGCGTGGCCTCGGTCGCGGCGATGACCAGTCGCTCCATGACGTCCGGGGGCAACGGCTCCAGCGTGACGTGCGTCCCGGCGGCGGGGGCGAACCCGCCCTCCTCGCCGCGACGCACCGCGATCACGGCCCACGGCCGCCCGGAGCTGGCCGCGGCGATCCGGTCCAGGAGCCGCGCGGACGCACCATCCGCCCAGTGCGCCTCCTCGGCGACGAGCACCAGCGGCCCGGGCATCGTCTCGTCCACCAGCCGCACCACTGCGTCGGCCAACCGGTCGGGGCGGTACTGCGGGTCGAGCTGGTCGACCTCGGGGGTGCTGGGCACGTCCACCTGGACCACGTCGGCGAGCAGCGGGGCCATGGGCAGCAGGTCCGGGGCGACCTTGCCCGAGGTCGCGAGCAGGGCCTGGCCCATCGCCTCCGGGGTGTCGCGCTCCAGCCCGAGCAGGCGACGGACCGGGTCACGGAAGACGCGGTACGCACTCGCTGCGCCGTACGGCTCGGCCCGGACCACGATGACCTGTGCGGAGGTCCCCTCCAGCGCCTCGAACGCCAGGCGGGACTTGCCCATGCCGGTGGCACCGGTGATCGTGATGACGCCGCCCGCACCCGCGAGGGCCTCGTCGAGCGCGGCGCGCACGGTCGCGATCTCCTCGTCGCGACCGAGGAACGGCAGCCGCGACTCCGCGGTCGTCTCCTCGGCCGTCCCGAGCTCCTCGCCGACCTCGTACACCAGCAGCGGGACGGCCTTGCCCTTCATCGGGAACGGCCCGGCCGGCTGTGACGGCGAACCGCGTGCGCGAGTGCTCGAGGACCGCCGGGTGGGCGTACAACGTCCCCGCCGTCGCCTTGGACATGATCCGGGCGGCCGTGTTGGTGGTGTCGCCCATGCCGGTGTAGGCGCCGCGCTCGGGGATCCCGACCTCGGCGGCGAAGACGTGCCCGCGGTTGACCCCCAGCTGCAGCGGCAGCGGCGAGTCGGAGTCGGCGATCCGGCGCAGGGCGCGCAGCATCCGGCCCTCGTTGTCCTCGAACGAGGTCGGGATGCCCGAGCCGAGGAAGAACTTGCCGCCGTCGCTGTCGAGGTCGGTGGCCAGCAGGCTGATCGACTCCGGTGCCAGCGCCTCCTCGACCAGGCTCACGGTTCGGTGCAGCGCCTCCGCCAGGACATCAGGGCCTGGACCCTCCAACAGGGCATCGGTGCCCGAGAACTTGATGAACGCGATGCTCGCGATCCGGTGCTCCGGGTCGGGAATGCCGGGGTCGAGGTACTCCCCCAGCTCGTGGGGGAACAACCCCCGGATCCGCTCGCGGTCGACGTCGGGGAGCACGAACTCGTCCCCGGGCGCTGAGTGCGCCGTGCGCCGACGAAGCAGCAGCTCCCCGTCCTCCCGCGGCCGCACGGCATCGGGGGCCAGTCGGGCAGCCGTCGCGGCGCTGACCACGATCTCGCCGGCCTCGGCGGCCTTCTCCGCCAGGGCCGTGGACGTCGCGCCCGGCCCGAGGATGAGCAGCTCCCGCGTCGGGGCGCCGACGAGGAACAGGTGGATGTCCCCGGAGTGCAGCCCGACCGACATCTTCAACGACAGCCGCCCGACCGACGTGGGCACGGCCGCGGCCTGGCGCAGCGCCGTGCGCATCTCCACCGCCGCGTCGCACGCCTGCTCGGTGTGGTCCGGCGCCCGTGAAGAGGAACAGCAACGCGTCGCCGCCGAACTTGAGCAGCTCACCGCCGCGCGTCCCGGCGATCCGCAGCATCGGGCCGAAGACGCGGTTGAGGGTCTCGACGATCTCCTCGGCACCGATCCTGCCGCGCCGTGACAGCTTCTCGGTGAGCGCCGTGAAGCCCGAGACGTCGGCGAACACCAGCGTCCCGTCGACGACCCGCCACAGCTCTCCGGGCGTCTCGTCGTCCCACGCCAGCGCGATCGGGGGGACGTGCCGGCGCAGGTCGGTCATGTCTCCCTATCGGCCTGACTCGGTGGGCGGTTTGGTACCCCTAGAATGTCACAGGTCCAGCGACGGCAGAGGGCGGAACAGCGCCCGGGCTGAGGAGATAACGTGCGGCTGACCTTCCTCGGGGTGCGTGGTTCCACTCCCGCCCCAGGCCCTGACTTCGTGCGCTACGGCGGCCACACCTCGTGCGTCGCGGTGGCCCCGGACGCCACGTCCGCGCCGGTCCTCGCCCTGGATGCGGGCACCGGGATCCGGTCCCTGACCGCGCTTCTTGAGGGCGCGGCCTTCGACGGATCGATCATGCTGAGCCACCTGCACTGGGACCACGTCCAAGGGATCCCGTTCTTCGCCGCCGGCGACCGTGACGACTCCCGCGTGGACGTGTACATCCCCGAGGAATCGGGACGGACCGGGTTCGACCTGCTGTCCCAGATGATGTCCCCGCCAGCCTTCCCGATCACCCCGGAGGGGTTGAAGGGCGCCTGGACGTTCACCGCGATCGAAGCCACCGCGCTGACGGTCGAGGGGTTCGAGGTCACGCCGTTCGACGTCGCCCACAAGGGCGGCCGCAGCTTCGGGTACCGCGTCCAGGTCGGCGACACCTCCTTCGCGTACGTGCCCGACCACGCCCCCGCAGCCGGGGTCACCGATGCTGCGATGGCGGCCATGGACGGGGTCGACGTCCTCATCGAGGACGCGCAGTTCCTGGCCCACGAGCGCCCCCGCGCCGTCGACTACGGCCACGCGACCATCGACGAGGCCATCACCCTGGCCGAGAAGGTCAACGCGAAGTCGCTGGTCCTGTTCCACCACGGTCCGCACCGCACCGATGACGCGCTCGACCAGATCCGCGAGCAGTTCTGCAGCGATGGCTTCGCCAGCGTCGCCTACGAGGGAATGGTCCTCGACATCCCCTGATCCGCCCACCACGCCGCACCATCACATGCCGACCGCCACCCGTGAGGGGAGACTGAGCCCGTGCGCATCCTGGCCGTCTCCGACCTGCACTACCGGCTCCCCCACTACGACTGGCTCGTGCGCGCCTCCTCCGAGGCCGACGTCGTCGCACTGTGCGGTGACCTGGCTGACGTGGTCAACCCGGTGCCGATCGACGTGCAATCGGTCGTGCTGGGCAAGTACCTGACTGCGCTGTCCAACGAGGCCCTCGTCCTGGCCACGTCGGGGAACCACGACCTCGACGGACCCGGCGCCCACGGCGAGCAGGTGGCCGGCTGGCTGCGGCGCGTCACCGACGAGGGGGTGCACACCGACGGCGCGAGCATCGACGTCGACGGGGTGCGGTTCACGCTCTGCCCGTGGTGGGACGGCCCGGTGACCCGCGACGAGGTCGGCGCCCAGCTGGCCGCAGCGGCGGTCGACCGGCCCGACACCTGGATCTGGCTCTACCACGCGCCCCCCGCGGGCACCCCGCTGTGCAAGGACGGCCGTCGGGAGTTCCCCGACCACGACCTCGCCGCATGGATCGAGCAGTACCAACCCGACGTCGTCCTCTGCGGGCACATCCACCAGGCCCCGTGGGTGCCGGACGGCTCGTGGCACGCCAAGCTGGGCCGGACCTGGGTGTTCAACCCCGGCAAGCAGGTGGGACCGATCCCGCCGAACATCACGCTCGACACGAACGAGCGGACCGCCCACTGGTACGGCGTGTTCGAGTCGGAGACGATCACCCTCGACTGAATGTAGGCCTGTCCTGTCAAGTGGCAGGGTGAGGCGCCGCCACGGCTGGATGTCGTGGCGGCGCCTCAGTTCTGGCCGGGGTTGTCTGGTCGTCGTGGGCGGGTCTTGCGACGCTCGTGGTCGAGACTGATATGCGCGGGTTGGTTACCGCAGGGCGGTGTTCGGCTGGAACGCTCCGCGTGATCTGAGGTCGAGCGTCACGAGCGGGCTCGTGGCTCACAGTCGAATCGCGGGTCGGTTCCGCACGTGCCGTTGACGTCCGGGGGGTTCCTCGGTCAGCTCTGTGGCCCGGCTGGTCAGTCGGGCAGGGTGGCCAGCGACCAGCACCAGCCGGCGAGTTCGCGGGCGATCGCGGTCGTGGCCACGGTGTGCTTCTTCTTCCGGGCGGTGAAGGACACCCATCGTTGGTGCAGCCTCTGGTTGCCGAGGTGGCCGCGGACTCTGGCGGCCTCGGGGGCCTGGTCCCAGCGGGTTTGGAGGACCTTGCCGACGGTGTAGCGGGGCTGGTGGTGCCAGGCGGCCTCGACCAGCAGCCGGCGGGCGTGGCTGTTCCCGGCCTTGGTGATGCCGCCTTGGCGGCGGGATTGTCCGCTGGAGTACTCGCTGGGCACCAGCCCGAGGTAGGCGCCGATGCCGGCGCCGGTGAACCGTTGCCAGTCGCCGATCTCGGCGGCCAGGGCGAACCCGGTCAAGGTCGACACACCGCGCAGGCAGCACAGCTTGCGCACGATGGGGGTGAACTCGGAGTCGGCGGCCATCGCGGTGATCGCCGTGTCGAGCCGGGCACGGCGGGCGATCGCGAAGTCGACGGCCTCGAGGTCGGCTTCGTAGGCCGCTTGGGTGCCGGGTTGGTCGAACCGGATCCGGTGCAGCCAGGCCGAGTGGGCACCGGTCCAAGCCTTGCCGCCGGAGTAGACGTGACCGTGACGCAGCAGCAACTTCGAGACCCGGTGCCGGGTGCGCATCAGGTCCCCGCGAACGTCCTCTCGGGCCCGGACCAGGTCACGGGCGGCCTCCTGGCCGCAGGATTCCTGCTGGCCCCGTGGGCTCAGCACTCCGGGTCGCGCACGGAGCCGGTCCTCGTCGGCCCGCTCTGGTGGTGCACCAGGCTGTCGAGGATCTGGTCGACCATCCCGAGGTGCCCGGTCAGCCCGGCGAACTGCTGCTTCACGTCGACGAGGTACTGGGTCAGCCCGTCGAGGCGCATCGCCGTCATCCGCAGGACCGCCACCGCGGCCCCCGGGTTGTCGTTGAGGAAGGCGTCGGGATCCTCGATGACCCGCACCTCGACCGGCGTGGCCGCGCGGACCGTAGCCGTCGCGGAGCGGTCGAGCACCCACGACATCTCGCCGAACACCGCACCCGGGTGGTCGATCCGGGCGAAGGGGACCAGGTCCTTCTCGATCGTGACCGAGCCGGAGACCAGGACGAACATCCGCGACGGCTGCCCGCCCTCCGCGATCAGGACCTCACCCTCAGGTACGGACAGCACGGGGAGGTCGGAGCAGAAGTCCAGCATGTCGGCCATGGACGCCATTATCGCCGTCCCGCGTCGAGTCCGCGTCGCTGCACCCTGGACAGCGTCGCGCGTCGGGTGCGGCAGCGTGGAGGTCGAGATCCGGCGCAACCGCGCCAGCCGGTGGTCGTGCGTCCAGAGGCGGGGACCCTAGAGCCCGACGGGCGCAACCCCTCGGACCGCCGTCGCGTCCTTGATGTAGGCCCGCTTGCCGAAGGCCTTGTAGAGCAACGTGGGCACCGCCGGGATGACGCCGAGCATCATGTCGCGCTCCTGCGGTGTCGCATCCTCCATGATGCCGCCGAGGCCCTTGACCAGGTCCGCCTTGGGGGTGTGTGCCAGTGCGTGCTTTGCCAGGAGCCCCCACTCCTCCTCGGTGACGTACTTCTGGGCCAGCGGGAGGATGTCGGACTCCTCCTGGTCCAGGTGGGCAACGAGGGGAGCGCTGAACTCCTCGATCGCGTCGGCGAAGGCGTCGCGCGCCTCGGCGGTCGCGGTCGCTGCCCAGGCAGCCCCGAGCTCCTCAGCCCTGGCCAGCGCGGGGTCGATGCCCCGGTGCTGGCCCTCCATCGCGTCGAGCAGCTCCTGCTGATCGGCGGCGCGCTCACGCAGCCGTGGCCACAGGTTGATGTCCTCGGCCTCGTGGTGGTGGTGCAGCAGGTCGAAGTCCTTCTTCATGTGGGTGTAGACCAGTTGCGCCTGCTTCGTGTCTCCCTCAGCGACTCGTCGGACCCAGCTCGCGCCGTGGCCGAACTCGCGACGGAAGAGCTTGTGCACCACGACCATCTCGCGGGTGAAGGGAAGTGCGGACCCAGCCATAGCGGAACTCCACGGGGACGTCGGGATGAAGTCGGTGAACCTTAGGCTCACCTTGGCAGAGTCCGCTGGAGACACGCAAGGGCCGCGGGTGTGGACGTGGCGTGGGGTCGTCGAACTTGGCGACCCCGCCATCTGGAGGTCCTGGAGTCTGGACGGGACGGATCAGGCCGGGGCGATCTCGCTGATCAGGGTCTCGATGCGGCGGCGGATCTCGTCGCGGATCGGTCGCACGGAGTCGATCCCCTGGCCCGCAGGATCGTCGAGCTTCCAGTCCTCGTACCGCTTGCCGGGGTAGATCGCGCAGGTGTCACCGCAGCCCATCGTGATGACCACGTCGGAGCCGCGCACGGCCTCGTCGGTGAGGATCTTGGGGGTCTCGGCCGACATGTCGATGCCCTCCTCGAGCATCGCCGCGACCGCCGCCGGATTCACGGACTCGGCGGGCGCCGACCCGGCGGAGCGAACGATGACGCGATCACCGGCGAGGTGGGTCAGGTAGGCCGCGGCCATCTGGGAACGACCGGCGTTGTGGATGCAGACGAAGAGCACGGACGGCTTCTCGGACATGGGCTTCTCCTTGGATCGGGTGGGTCAGGGACGGTCGTGAACGGGGCCGGGCAGGTCCAGCGGCTCGGGGATGACGCCGGGTCGTGGGTGGAACAGCTCGGTCTGGGCGGCACCGATCGCCGCCCCGACCAGTTGGGCGAGGATGAAGGGGAGCACGGACGCCGGCGCGATCCCCGCGAAGGTGTCGGTGAACATCCGACCGATGGTGACGGCCGGATTGGCGAAGGAGGTCGACGAGGTGAAGAAGTAGGCCGAGCCGATCCACGCGGGCACGAGGATCGGGCCGAGGCGGCCGTTGCCGGTTCGGGTCAGGGCACCGATGATCCACAGCAGGCCGGCCGTGGCCACAACCTCCCCGAGGAGCAGGTTCGCTCCGCTGCGGTCGTTCGTGGAGATCTCCACGGCGGGCAGGTCGAACATCAGGTTGGCCAGCATCGCCCCGGTGATGGCGCCCGCGACCTGGGCGGGGATGTAGGCAGCCCCCTCCCGGCCGGCGATCTCCCGTCGGACCAGTGCCACGCCGGTCACGGCCGGGTTGAAGTGCGCGCCGGAGATCGGGCCGAGGGTCCAGATGAGCAGGCCGAGGACCATCACCGTGGCAAGCATGTTCATCAGCAGCTGCACGCCGACGTCGTCGGTCAGGGTGGTGGCCATGATCCCCGAACCCACGACAGCCGCGACCAGGATCATCGTGCCGAGGTACTCCGCGAGGACCCGACGGGTGGTGGGGGTCAGGGTCACGTCGACCCCCAATGCGCATGCGTTCGCACCCCGGCATCTGGGAGGCGTCCTGACACTCACGACGGGAACTATAGCAACGTTCATTGAGCAATCGATACGGGGACGGGGAGCGCACCGGTACGGGGAGTGCCTCACCTGGCTGGCCTCGCCTTGCGCAACGACGACCTTCACTCCTGGTCGAAACCCTGCTCGACTGTGTACCAATCATGGGAGACCTGCTGGGCACCGACGCCCTTGAGCAGTTCTTGGGCTGCCGGTGGGTAGCCCGACTTCCTGACCGCCATGAGCGCGTCCATGTCCTGCCAGGTCGTCAGGATGCGCCACGCGCCCCCCTGCCCGCGCAGGAGTTCCGAGCGGAGGATCCCTTCTGGCCTGTCGCCCTCGGCCATTCGCTGGTAGCCCTCAACCAACTCGGCCTCACGAGCCTCGTCGACCACGGCGTTGACCACCGTCACGATCCGCTTGCGCACGCGAGGACTCCCTACCTGGTGGATGACCGGGCTGATTGTGCCACCGCGTCGTGCCGCTGCCCTGCGGCGTCAGCACGTTGAAGCGGAACTCGACCACGTCGCCGTCGTGCATCACGTACTCCTTGCCCTCGATACGGACCCTGCCGCGGGACTTGGCCTCGGCCATCGAGCCGGCCTCGACGAGGTCGTCGAAGGACACGACCTCGGCCTTGATGAAGCCCTTCTGGAAGTCGGTGTGGATCACCCCGGCCGCCTCCGGGGCGGTCGCTCCCTTCGGGATCGTCCACGCGCGGGACTCCTTCGGCCCCGCCGTCAGGTACGTCTGCAGCCCGAGGGTGTCGAACCCGACCCGCGCAAGCTGCGTCAGGCCGCTCTCCTCCTGGCCGATCGACTGCAGCAGCTCGAGCGCCTCGGCCGCGTCGAGCTCGATCAGGTCCGCCTCGGTCTTGGCGTCGAGGAAGACCGCCTCGGCGGGTGCGACCAGGGACGCGAGCTCGGCGCGCATGGCCTCATCGGAGAGTTCGTCTGCGTCCACGTTGAAGACGTAGAGGAACGGCTTGGCGGTGAGCAGGAACAGCTCGCGCAGGGGCTCACGGTCCAGCCCCGCGGCGAAGACCGTCTGGCCGCCCTCGAGGACGACCTTGGCCTCCTCGGCCGCTTCCAATACGTGGGCCCGGTCCTTGTTCATCCGGGCCTCCTTCTGCAACCGCGGGATCGCCTTGTCCAGCGTCTGCAGGTCGGCCAGCATCAGCTCGAGGTTGATGACCTCGATGTCGTCCTTCGGTGAGACGCGCCCGTCCACGTGGACCACGTCCGGGTCCGTGAAGACGCGGATGACCTGGCAGATCGCGTCAGACTCGCGGATGTGCGACAGGAACTTGTTGCCCAGGCCCGCGCCCTCGCTTGCGCCCTTCACGATCCCTGCGATGTCGACGAAGGTGACGGTCGCGGGCAGCGTTCGGGCCGAGCCGAAGATGCCGGCGAGCACCTCGAGGCGCGGGTCCGGAACGCCGACGACGCCGGTGTTCGGCTCGATGGTCGCGAACGGGTAGTTCGCCGCCAGCACGTTGTTGCGGGTCAGCGCGTTGAACAGCGTGGACTTGCCGACGTTGGGCAGTCCGACGATGCCGATGGAGAGGGCCACAACGCACGATTCTACCGGCGATCAAGGGGCCCACCGGACCGTCGAGGGCCTGGGTCGGAACCGGCTGTTCGTGCTCGATGGCGTGCGGAGGAAGCATCCACAGGTCGGATCCGGACCCCTTGCATTGTCGGTGGGGTGGGGTACGGTTCTGGCATGTGATCGAACACGTGTTCGGGTAGGGGGGGATCCGTGCTTGAGGTTGTGCTGACGGTTCGCGATGAACGCGGCCGGCAGATAGACGCCGCAGAACTGGGCGTCGACGAGTTGGTGGAGGTGATCCGGGCCCGACCACCGAGTCCTGGACCGGGTCCGCGCGAGGAGCGGGACCTCGAGGTGGAGGTCTTCGGACCCGCGATGCTCTCACTGGAGGCTGTCGAACTCCTGTCACGACAGGTCGCTGCCCTGCGCGTCGCGTGCGTGGCAGCCGTCGCAGATGAGACCCCTGGTGGGGCGGGGTCAGATCAGGTCCTCGACGAGGTGTCCTGCGCCCTTGTCGTCTCGCGCCGGTCGGCGCAGCACACCCGCGCCACGTCGGAGATGCTGCGCCACCAGCCGGAGGTCTGGGCTGCCCTGTACCGGGGGGAACTGGACCTGACCCGAGCGCGAATCCTGGCCGACGCCCTGTTCGAGGTTCCCCGAACCGACCCCGACGGGGTGCCGCGTGCGGACTTCGAGTCCGAGTGTGCCGCCCTGCTGGAGGACGGCGTGACCTATGCCCGGGACCACACCGCGCGCCGCTTGGAGCTGTTCCTCCAGCGTCGCCTGCTGGCCCTCGGCTGTGGGGAACGGCCCCGGCGTCGCAGCAGGGGACTCGCCGAGCGAGGCGTCTGGGTCAGCCATCGGGGGGACGGGACTGCAGACCTGGTCGCACGTCTCGCCAGTGAGGACGCCGAACGCGTGTACTCCGTCGATCCGGTCCTGTGCGCTCGCGGACCGCAACGGCGACCCGACCCACGAGGGGGCTGCCCCTCGCGAACCCCTGGACCTGTGGCTCGCGTCGGCTCTCGTCGACCTGATCCTCGATCCACGCGCCAGCGCCGGTGCGGCCGACCCGGTGGTCGTCTCCGACGGCGTGAAGGCCCGACGGCCCCGGATCGACACCGTCATCACGGTCACGATCCCCGTCGACTCCCTGGCCGGGCTCACGGACGCACCCGGCGTCATCAACGGGTTCGGAGCGATCCCTGCCGCCGACGCCCGGCGATTGGCCGCGGGTGACGCGCGCTGGCGACACGTCCTGACCTGTCGCACGACTGGTGCGGTGCTCGACGTCGGGACCCTGTCCTACCGGCCACCAGCGGCGCTCGACCGGCACGTCCGGCTACGGGACGGGACCTGCCGGTTCCCCGGATGCGCGGTGCCGGCGGCGGAGTGCGACCTCGACCACCTCGTCCCGTTTCCACTCGGTCCCACCTCCGCGGAGAATCTCCATGCGCTGTGCCGCAGGCACCACGGCCTCAAGCACGAGGGAGGGTGGCGAGTCGAGGCGACGCCGGGAAGCGGGCTGCGCTGGACCAGTCCGCAGGGCGCATCCGCCCTCTCGCGCCCTGACGACAACCACGCCCGCGTGGCCTGAACCGAGGAGGCAGACGACACGCACGTCAGATGGGAGAGCCAAGAACTCCGAATGTCAGCCCCCTGGCGTAGGAAGGGCCCATGGATACGACGATGGTGTGGGGAGTGGCGCTCGGCGTGGTGGCCCTCGTGCTGGGGTGGCTGCTACGTGGGCTGATGGACAGGCCACGGCACGCTGCCGAGCGGGCGGTGGCCGCGGAGCGTACGGCGCGACTGGAGGCTGAGTTGAGCGCCGCCCGGGCGACCGCGCAGTCCCAGGCCCAGGCTCCCGAACAGGTGGCTCAGGCGATGGCCCCCGTCCATACGGCCCTGGGCCGGCTTGAGGAGGCCGTGACGCGAGCCGAGGGGGGACGAGCCAGCTCGACGGCGCAGCTGGCCGAGCAGATGCGAGCGATGGCCCAGGCCACGAGCCTCTCCACCGACGGCCTGCGGCGAGAGACCTCCCGGCTGGTGGGGGCGCTGGGCCACAGTGAGGTGCGCGGGCGGTGGGGGGAGTTCCAGCTGCGCCGATTGCTGGAGTCCTCCGGACTGGTACGCGACGTGCACTTCACCGAGCAGCAGAGCGTCTCGACGGAGTCTGGCCTGCTGCGCCCGGACGTCGTGCTCCACCTCAGCGAGGACAAGACGGTCGTGGTGGACGCGAAGGTCTCCCTGCGGGCCATCCTCGGCATCGAGGCCGGTGATCCGCAGGACGAGGTTGCCGCAGCGCGGGCCCAGCATGCGCGTGAGGTGCGCAACCACGTCGATCGGCTGGCGGGCAAGGAGTACGCACGCCAGTTCGACACCGCTCCGGAGTTCGTCGTCATGTTCCTGCCGGCGGAATCGCTGCTCGCCGAGGCACTGGCGTGCGACCCCACCCTCCTCGAGCACGCCTTCGACCGCAACATCGTCCTGGCGACGCCGACCACGCTGATGGCACTCACGCGCACGGTTGGCCACATCTGGCGCCAGGACGCCCTGGCCGCCAACGCCAAGGAGGTCCAGGCCCTGGGCCGCGAGATGGCTGAGCGCCTGACGACCATGCTCGGGCACCTGGACAAGCTCGGCTCCGCCCTGGGATCCGGGGTGACCGCCTACAACAGGGCGATCGCGTCGCTGGAGTCCCGGGTGCTGGTGACCGGACGGCGGTTCACCGAGCTGCAGGGCCTGCCGATCCCGCTGGACCCGCCACGGCAGGTGGACCAGCAGCCTCGGAGCCTGGCCTCCCAGGCACACGCCCACGACATCCTCGACGAGCTGGAACACCGGGCCCTCGAGGCAGGTGAGCCACCTTCGGACACGACCTCGACGGCAGTCGCGTAGGCCCTGTCGGTCAGCGGACTACGATCTCTGCGTGACCCTGCCCTCACCCGGACCCAGCGACGTCGGGTGGGGACGTTCGGGGGCCTCGGTCAACCAGGTACCCGGGCAGGGCGGCACACCACAGACGTCTGACAACCCGGAGCCCGCGCGACGGGGATTCGGTGGGGGTCGCGTGGTCACGGTCGCAACCCTCCTGGTCATCGCTGTCGCTGCCCTCGAGGCGGCGATGCGCGACAGGATCGGGCCCTGGACCGGCGTGACACTGGTCGTGGTCGCGATCATCGGCCCACTGGTCACGCGCGCGGGCGATCGCTCGCTTCCCGCCATGATGCCGCCCCTGGCGTTCCTCTCCGCCGTCCTGATCGCGGGGCAGCTGCTCGTGCCATCCACGGGTGGCTCGTGGCGCACCCGTGAGGCCCTCATGATCGCGCCGACCCTCGGCGCCAACGCCGCCTGGGTCGTGGCCGCCACAGTCCTGTCCACGACGATCGCAGCGATCCGCCACTTCACGGACCGCTGACGCCCCCGCGGCAGGGCCTGGCCTGCGCTGGCCTACTGCTTCCCGGCGGCCTTGAGGTCCCGGCGCAGCTCCTGGGGCAGCGCAAACACCATGTGCTCCTCGACGGCGTCGACGACCTCGACGTCATCGAACCCGAGCTCGGCTAGGCGCCCGAGCACGTCGCGCACCAGGATCTCGGGAACCGAGGCCCCACTGGTCACCCCCACCGTGGCGGCACCGTCGAACCAGGCCGCCTCAAGCTCGGTCGCCAGATCGACGCGGTGCCCGGACTTCGCACCGTGCTGAAGGCCGACTTCGAGCAGTCGCACGGAGTTCGAGGAGTTGGCCGAACCCACGACGATCAGCACGTCGCTGAGCGGAGCCACCTGCTTCACGGCGGTCTGGCGGTTCTGGGTCGCGTAGCAGATGTCATCACTGGGCGGGCTGACCAGGCCCGGCACGAGCTCGCGCAGGGCCCCGACGGTCTCCATGGTCTCGTCCACCGACAGCGTGGTCTGCGAGAGCCACACCACCTTCTCATCGGGCGCGATGTCGAGCGCAGCCACGGAGGCCGGGCCCTCGACCAGGGTCATCGCCTCTGGCGCCTCGCCCATGGTGCCCTCCACCTCCTCATGGCCCTCATGGCCGATGAGCAGGATCCGATAGCCCTCGTCCGCGAACCGACGGGCCTCGTTGTGCACCTTGGTGACCAGGGGGCAGGTCGCATCGATCGTGCGCAGGTTGCGCTGGGCCGCCTCCTCGTGAACTGACGGGGCCACGCCATGCGCGCTGAAGACCACGGTGGCGCCCTCCGGGACCTCGTCGGTCTCGCTGACGAACACCGCCCCGCGCGCCGCCAGCGAGTCGACGACGTACCGGTTGTGGACGATCTCCTTGCGCACGTACACCGGCGCGCCGTAGAGGTCCAGGGCCTTCTCGACGGCGACCACGGCACGATCCACTCCCGCGCAGTACCCGCGGGGTGCTGCCAGCAGGACCTTGCCACCCGATTCAGCCATGGCTCAATGGTAGGGCGGCCCGGCGATGTCTGCCGCCTGTCGTACCCTCGCGACCATGGCCGCAGCCCCCCAGACCACCCCGCAGACACCCCGCAGACCACTCCCCAGGGCGGCGCACCGGCGGATGGTTCCGCCCCGGAGCGCGCCTGGCCCGTGCGCGAGATCTCCGTGAAGCTGCGTGACTACATCGCGCGACTGAACCGGGTGTGGATCGAGGGGCAGGTCGTCGAGGTCAGCCGGCGCAGCGGGTCGCAGGTCTACCTGACCGTTCGCGACGTCGACGTCGACGCCTCAGTCTCGGTCGTGATCCCCGGCGGTCTCGATCGCGCGATGAATCCGCCCCTGGCGGCTGGCCAACGGGTCCTGATGCACGTGCAGTGCGAGTACTGGGTTCGCAACGGCCGGTTGATGCTGCGGGCCAGCGAGATCCGGCCCGTGGGCCTCGGGGAGCTCCTGGCCACCCTCGAGCGCCGCAAGCAGCAGCTGGCGGCCGAGGGCCTCTTCGCCCCCGAGCTCAAGCGACGCCTGCCCCTGCTCCCCCGGCGGATCGGGCTGATCACCGGCGTCAATGCCCAGGCGATGCACGACGTGATCACCAACGCCCGGCACCGCTGGCCCGCAGCGCAGTTCGAGGTCCGTGAGGGCGCGGTGCAGGGAGCCTCAGCCGTGAGCACCATGCTGCGCAGCCTCGCCGAGCTGGAAGCGGACGTAACCGTCGACGTCATCGTGTTCGCGCGCGGCGGTGGCAGCCTGGAGGACCTGCTCCCCTTCAGCGACGAGTCCCTGATCCGCGCGGTCGCCGCCGCACGCACGCCCGTGGTCAGCGCGATCGGCCATGAGCAGGACGCACCGCTGCTGGACCTCGTGGCCGACCTGCGCGCCTCCACCCCCACGGACGCGGGCAAGCGGATCGTGCCCGACTGGTCCGAGGAGTCCCGGCGCATCAGCGATCGGCGCGCCAGCCTCGACCGCTCGATGCTGACCCGCCTCGACCAGGCCACCACGTGGCTGGAGCAGACGCGCAGCCGACCCGCGATGGCTGATCCGGCCGGGCTGCTGCCACGGCTGTCCGACGAGGTCCGCACGGCCCGGCAGCGCGCCTTCCGCGCCGTGGAGCAACGGATCACCACGCAGGAGCGCGACCTCGCCCACTTGCGCGCACGGGCGCGGGCCCTGTCCCCGCTGGCGACCCTGGACCGTGGATACGCGGTGGTGGTGGGTCCTGGCGGTGACCTCGTCCGAGCGGCAGACCAGCTCCACCCGGGTGACGGCGTGCGGGTGCGTGTCGCCACCGGTCACTTCCGGGCCGACGTCACGGACGTAGCATCGACGTCATGACCGAGCCGAGCCAGCCCACCGAGCCGACCCAGTCCACGGCGCCCACTGCGGCCGCTGCGCCCCTGCCGGGCGGGAACCCCGAGGACCTCGCCGGCCTCAGCTACGAGCAGGCACGGGCGGCCCTGGACAAGGTCGTCTCCGAGCTCGAGTCCAGCACCGTCAACCTCGAGATGTCCCTCGCGCTCTGGGAGCGCGGCACTGCCTTGGCCGACATCTGCCAGGCGCACCTCGATGGGGCCAGGGAGCGGATCGAGGCCGCGCGGCCCGGCTTGTCCGCACAGATCAAGGAGTGACGGGAGCCAGCGTCCCGGCCAGGGTCTCCAACTCGGCCCACTCGGCCGAACCGGTCACCACGGTGACAGTCCCGTCCTCGACGAGGACCAGGGACCGGCGGTCATCCGGCGTCGGGTCGCCCTCCATGCGCGTCCACTCGCGGTCCGCGAGGGTGACCGTGCCACCGGCGACGCCCTTGCGGGTCTCGCTCGCGATCCAATCGGCCTGCGCCTTGTCCGCCTGAGCGGGGAACTGCCCGCGCTGCAGGATCGCCGCGTACTCCTTCTCCGGGGTGTAGAAGCCAGCCCGCCACGCCAGCGTGCCGTCGGCTTGCGGCTCCACGCGGGCGCTGGTCGCCGGCCACGGGAACGTCACCGGCGGGGCCAGGACCTCGAACGGCGCGGACGTCGCCGCCGACTGTGCGGCCGGCGCCCACTCGACCTCGCGGATCGCGTCCGAGCTGCGGGGATGCGAGAAGTACATCCAGACGAGCAGCACGATTGCCACGAGGCCCAACGAGCGGATCATGTCCGTGCCGAGCTGCCGTCCTCGCGACGGCGCCCGACCCACGATCTGCTCTCCCATGGAGACGATGGTGGACCATGGCGGCCCGGTCCGCACAATCCGCCGCCGATCCGCCGCCGATCCGCCCTCCCCTCTACCCCCTGATCCGCCCCCGACTCCGAGTGCGTCCGCCTCGGACTAGGCTCATTCCATGGCCGACTTCACCTACACCGACGTGCTGCCGACAGGCGCCGACGAGACGCCCTACCGCCTGCTCACGGCTGAGGGCGTGACCACCGTGGAGGCTGCCGGGCGCACGTTCCTGCAGGTCTCCCCCGAGGCGCTGCGTCTGCTCGCCTACGAGGCCATCCACGACATCCAGCACCTGCTCCGCCCGGCCCACCTCGCCCAGCTGCGCACGATCCTCGACGACCCGCAGGCCTCCCCGAACGATCGCTTCGTCGCCCTCGACCTGCTCAAGAACGCCAACATCGCAGCCGGTGGGATCCTGCCCATGTGCCAGGACACGGGCACGGCGATCATCATGGGCAAGCGCGGGCAGCAGGTCCTCACCGAGGGACCCGACGAGGCCGCACTGTCCCGTGGCATCTTCGACGCCTACCAGACCCTGAACCTGCGCTACTCCCAGCTGGCTCCGTTGACGATGTGGGACGAGCGCAACACCGGCACGAACCTGCCCGCGCAGATCGAGCTCTACGCCGACACCGAGCCGGGCCACGAGCTGACCTACAAGTTCCTCGTGATGGCCAAGGGCGGTGGGAGCGCCAACAAGTCGTTCCTGTTCCAGGAGACCAAGGCCCTGCTCAACCCGGCCTCGATGACGAGGTTCCTCGACGAGAAGCTGCGCAGCCTGGGCACGGCGGCGTGCCCGCCCTACCACCTGGCCGTGGTCATCGGGGGGACCAGCGCCGAGTACGCCCTGAAGGTCGCCAAGTACGCATCGGCCAAGTACCTCGACGGGCTGCCCACGGCCGGCAGCGCCGGGGGCCACGCCTTCCGCGACCTCGACATGGAGGCCGAGGTCCTGACCCTCACCCAACAGTTCGGGATCGGGGCGCAGTTCGGTGGCAAGTACTTCTGCCACGACGTGCGCGTCGTACGCCTGCCCCGGCACGGCGCGAGCTGCCCGGTCGCGATCGCAGTCTCGTGCTCGGCCGACCGGCAGGTCCTGGCCAAGATCACCCCCGAGGGGGTCTTCCTCGAGCAGCTGGAGCGCGACCCCGCGCACTACCTGCCCGACATCACCGACGAGCACCTCGACGACGCCGTGGTCCAGATCGACCTGAACCAGCCGATGGACGCCGTCCGCGCCCAGCTGACCACGCTGCCGGTCAAGACCCGGGTCTCGCTGACCGGGCCACTGGTCGTCGCCCGTGACATCGCCCACGCGAAGATCAAGGAGATGCTCGACCGGGGCGAGCCGATGCCCGAGTACCTGCGCGATCACGCCGTCTACTACGCCGGCCCGGCCAAGACCCCCGCCGGCTACGCGTCGGGGTCGTTCGGCCCGACGACAGCCGGGCGCATGGACGCCTACGTCGACCAGTTCCAGAAGGCGGGCGGCTCCCTGGTGATGCTGGCCAAGGGCAACCGCTCAGCGGCCGTGACCAACGCCTGCCGCGACAACGGCGGGTTCTACCTCGGCTCGATCGGCGGGCCGGCCGCCCGCCTGGCCAAGGACAACATCCGCTCCGTGGAGGTCCTGGACTTCCCCGAGCTCGGGATGGAGGCGGTCTGGCGCATCGAGGTCGAGGACTTCCCGGCGTTCGTCGTCGTCGACGACAAGGGCAACGACTTCTTCGCCGAGACCTCGAAGCCCACGATCACGTCGATCCCGGTGGGCCCGCCGGCCTAGTCGCGGGCCGGCCGGCCTAGTACCAGTGGTGCGAGCGCCAGAACGCCCAGGCGTTGCACGGCGACCCGTAGCGGCTCTTGATGTACTTCGCGCCGACCTTGATCTGGATGGCGGGGCTGTTCATGTACTGCGAGGTCGAGTAGCCCATCGCGCCCCACACCCGGGACGAGGTCTGCGGGATCCCGCGGTAGATCCCGTTCGGGTTGCTCACCCAGTACTTCCAGCCGCTCTCCCGGCCCCACATGACCGACAGGCAGGACATCTGGCCCGATCCCCAGCCGTAGGTGCGCGAGATGTACGCCGCGGCGTAGCGCTTGCTGGCCGCCGGCGCCCCAGCTCGGGGCAGGGCGCCGCGCGAGGCCTTCTTGGCGGCGCGGGCCTCGGCGGCCTGCTTCTTCAGCTGCTTCGTGATCCTCTTGAGCGCCTTGGCGGTGACGACACCGTTGGCCTTGATCCCGGCGGCGCGCTGGAGCCGCTTGACGGCCTTGCGGGTCGCCGCGTCGAAGGTGGCGGTCTTCTCGACCTTGACCAGGTCCTGCAGGGCCGTCACGTCCTCACCGACGTCGCCGAAGCGCAGGGTGCGCGCTCCGAGGACGAGCGGCACGGCGGGGACGGCAGCCGTCGCCGGGACGGCGGGCTGGACCGTGGGGTCAGCCGGGGTCGCCGGGACAGCGGGATCAGCGACCGGGACCGGCGCGGGCGTCTCCTCGGCGCGCACCGGGGACGCGCCGCTCAGGGCGGGGAGCCCAGCGATGAGGACCGCGCCCACCAGCACGGCGATCAGCCGTCGCACGGGCGGCGAGGACGGGCCGGTCAGCGAGGCCTGAACAGGTCGGGAAGGGCTCATGAACACCGGAGAGTGCCATCCGAACGGCGGTTGATTCCAGCCGGATTTCATGGAGAGAGGGCTCTCTGACGTGACTCGCGTCACACAGATTGGCGGATAAATCGGTCATTCGGTGATTTCCATCACACTGGTTGCGCGCGCCCGTGTGAGGTATGCCACACCCGGGACCTAGGTCATGAACCGGGCGACGTCGGACCAATCGACCGTCTCAGTTGGGCAGGTCCTCCAACATCTCGGTGACCAGGGCCGCGATCGGCGAGCGCTCGCTGCGGGTCAGGGTGACGTGGGCGAACAGCGGGTGCCCCTTGAGCTTCTCGACCACCGCGACCACGCCGTCGTGGCGCCCGACCCGCAGGTTGTCGCGCTGGGCCACGTCGTGGGTGAGCACGACCCGGGAGTCCTTGCCGATACGCGACAGGACGGTGAGCAGCACGTTGCGCTCCAGGGACTGCGCCTCGTCGACGATCACGAACGCGTCATGGAGCGAGCGGCCACGGATGTGGGTCAGGGGCAGGACCTCGAGCATCCCCCGATCGAGCACCTCGTCGACGACCTCGGAGGTGGTGATCGCACCGAGGGTGTCGAAGACCGCCTGCCCCCAGGGCGACATCTTCTCGTGCTCGCTGCCCGGCAGGTAGCCCAGCTCCTGGCCACCGACGGCGAACAGCGGGCGGAAGACCACGACCTTGCGGTGCTGCTGGCGCTCGAGCACCGCCTCGAGCCCGGCGCACAGGGCCAGTGCGCTCTTGCCGGTGCCCGCCCGGCCGCCGAGGCTGACGATGCCGATGTCGGGGTCGAGCAGCATGTCCAGGGCGATGCGCTGCTCGGCTGACCGGCCGTGCAGCCCGAAGGCCTCCCGGTCACCGCGCACCAGCCGCAGCCGCTTGTCGGCGGTGACCCGGGCCAGGGCCGAGCCCCGCTCGGAGATCAGGACGACGCCGGTGTTGCACGGCAGGTCGCGGGCCAGGTCGAGCTCGATCCGCTCGTTGTCGTAGAGCTCGTTGACCACCGACGAACCGACCTCGATCTCCTCGATGCCCGTCCAGCCCGTCGACATGACCAACTCGGCCAGGTACTCCTCGGCCTGCAGGCCCAGGGTGGAGGCCTTCACCCGCAGCGGCAGGTCCTTGCTGACCACCACGACGTCCCGGCCCTCGGCGGAGAGGTTGCGCGCCACTGCCAGGATCCTGGTGTCGTTGTCGCCGAGCTGCATCCCTGTGGGGAGCCGGGACAGGTCGGAGTGGTTGAGCTCGACGCGCAGCGTGCCGCCCTCGTCGTTGAGCGGGATGCGCTCGTCGAGGCGCCCGAACTCGATCCGGAAGTCGTCGAGCATGCGCAGGGCCTGCCGCGCGAAGTAGCCCAGCTCGGGGTGGGTGCGCTTGGCCTCCAGCTCGATGATCACGACCAGCGGGATGACGACCTCGTGCTCGTCGAAGCGGAACACGGCCCGCGGGTCGGACAGCAGGACGGAGGTGTCGAGCACGTAGCAGCGACGCGCCTCCGTTCGAGCTCTGCTGGATCGGGGCTTCGTCGCAGTTGGCACACGCGCCTCCACAGTCGGGTCGGGCGTCTCGGGGGTGCGCCCGACGCGACCGAATCTAGGCGCGCGCGGCGCGTGCGACCCGCAGACACGCCGGGCGCGGGGTGCCCACGACGGTGCTCAGGAGCCGTAGCGCCGCTCCCTGGCCGCGTAGTCGCGCAGGGCACGCAGGAAGTCGACGCGCCGGAAGTCCGGCCAGTAGGCCTCGCAGAAGTAGAACTCGGAATGGGCGCTCTGCCACAGCAGGAACCCGGACAGCCGCTGCTCGCCGGAGGTCCGGATGACCAGGTCCGGGTCGGGCTGGCCCTTCGTGTACAGGTGCGCGGCGATGTGCTCGACGTCCAGCGATGCGGCCAGGTCCTCCAGGGAGGTGCCCGCGGCCGCCTCCTCCTGCAGCAGGGCCCGCACCGCGTCGACCAGCTCCTGGCGACCGCCGTACCCGACCGCGACGTTGACGGTCATGCCGTCGATGCCCGACGTCCTGAGCTCGGCGTCCTCCAGCACCTGTCGGGTGCGTGCCGGCAGCGGGTCCTTGGCCCCCACGTGGCGGATGACCCACTTGCCCGACGCGGCCAGTTGCTCCACGGATCCCTCGATGATCCGCAGCAGCGGGTCGAGCTCCTCACTGGGCCGGTTCAGGTTGTCCGTCGACAGCAGCCACAGGGTGACCACCTCGACGCCGACCTCGTCGCACCATTCGAGGAACTCCGCGATCCGCTCGGCCCCGGCCCGGTGTCCCGCCGCGCTGCTCGAACCCTGTTCGGTGGCCCAGCGCCGGTTGCCATCAAGGATCACCCCGACGTGGCGCGGGATGTCGCCCTGGCTGAGGTCGTTGGCCAGCCGGCGTTCGTAGAGACCGTAGACCAGGTCGTCCAGACCCATTCGCGCCTCCCGTAACGACCTCTGTGCCCGTCGTGGAGGCTATCGCACCGCCGTCACGACCAGCGTCGCGGCAAGGAAGTGCGCGGCCCAGCCCCCGAGGGTGAAGGAGTGGAACACCTCATGGAAGCCGAACCACTTCGGTGACGGGTTGGGCCACTTGGTGGCGAAGACCCCGGCGCCAACCGTGTAGAAGAGGCCGCCGAGGAGGATCAGGCCCAGGACCCAGGCATGGCGCGTATCGGTCAGTGTGTCCGAGCGCAGGAACGCGGGAAGGAACATCGCCGAGGCCCAGCCCAGCGCCAGGTACATGGGCACGAACAGCCACCGCGGGGCCTGGATCCACGCGATGCGGATCAGGGCCCCACCGACGGCGCCGAGCCAGAGCACGGCCAGCAGCGATCGCGCCGGTCCCGGGCCGAGCAGGGCCACCGCGAACGGCGTGGCGCTGCCGGCGATCACGAGGAAGATGTTGGCGTGGTCCCAGCGCTGCAGGATGCCGGTGACCCGGGGCGAGAACCGGCCGCGGTGGTACACGGCTGAGACCGAGAAGAGCAGGACCGTGGTCAGCGCGAACAGGACCACCGGGATGCGCAGGTCCGAGGGCGCCAGGATCGCCAGCAGGACCGCAGCCGTCCCCGCGATGGGAGCCGCCACCAGGTGCAGCCACCCGCGCAGGACGGGCTTGACCGACAGGTAGTGCTCCCGCAGGGACTCAGCGGGCTTCATGGACGAAGTAGAGCAGTGCCCGCCGCGAACAGCAAGGGGCCGACGATCAGACGAGGTCGACGATCACGGGCGCATGGTCGCTCGGGGCCGGCGTGCCCTTGACCCCCGGCTTGCGCGCATCCCGGTCGACGACGGCGGCGCGCACGGCACCGGCGAACGCGGCATTGGCGTAGACGAGGTCGATCCGCATCCCCATCGCCTTGTGGAACGACCCGGCCCGGTAGTCCCAGAAGGTGTAGGGGTGCGGGCCCTTGTTGATGGTGGGCACCACATCGGACAGGCCCAGTGCCCGGAGCTCGGCCAGCGCCGCCCGCTCCGGCGCGGTCACGTGGGTGCTCTGCGCGAACGCCTCGATGTCCCAGACGTCGTCGTCGGCGGGCGCGACGTTGAAGTCGCCGAGGACGGCGAACGGCAGCGGCGCCGCCGCCGCCGGGGCCAGGTGCCCGGCCAGCGCATGCAGCCAGGCCAACTTGTACTCGTAGTGCGGGTCCTGCGGGGTGCGCCCGTTGGGCACGTACACCCCGGCGACGCGGACCCCACCGCAGGTCGCGGCGATGTAGCGGGCCTCCGGTGCATCCGCCGGATCAGGGAAGCCGGGAACCCCTGGGATGTCGGTCTCCAAGTCGGCGATCCCGACCCGCGAGAGCAGCGCGACGCCGTTCCAGCGCCCCTGCCCGCGGTGCACCGACTCGTACCCGGCTGCCGCGACCTCGTCGGCGGGGAAGGCTTCCTGGGCGATCTTGGTCTCCTGCAGCACGACCACGTCCGGCTCGGTCGCCTCCAGCCAGGACAACAGCCGCGGCAGCCGGGCGGGCAGGGAGTTCACGTTCCAGGTGGCGATGCGCACGACCGCGATTCTGGCACCTGGTGACGGACTCCGGGACCAGCTGGTGGGGCCTCGCCTCGCCCTGAGCACAAAGTGATCTTGTGGTGACTCTGAGTTTGCCCGACGGCACATGAAACCCCGGCAAAACGCCGGGGCCAATGCTGAGTTGGGCACACCCGAATGGCACGATCCCCCCATGTCCGTGTCCCTGGCCGCCGGTGACGTCCGCCGGATCGCGCACGGGCCGACACGCACGCTGTTCATCGGGCTCTTCCTGAAGTCCCTGGCAACCGGCCTGACGTTGTCCCTGGTCGTGCTGTACCTGAGCACGGTCCGGGGCTTCCCGCTGTCCGTCGCCACCGCGCTGCTCGCGTGGCAGGCGGTGCTGACCCTGGGCGTCTCGCCCCTGGTCGGCACGCTCGTGGACCGCTCGGGACCGCGACCCGTCCTGCTCGTCGCCGTGCTCATCGAGGCGATCAGCCTGTTCGCGCTGGGACAGGTCACGACCTGGCAGCAGGCGCTGCTGGTGATGTCGGTCGTGGCGATCGGCGGCGCTGGGATCTGGGGGCCGACAGATGCGCTCCTTGCCCGTCTCGTCCCCTCGCCGGACCGGTCTGCTGCCTTCGGGTTCCAGTTCATGCTGCTCAACCTCGGGATCGGGCTCGGTGGGCTGATCGGCGCCACGATCATCGACATCGACAGGCCCAGCACCTTCGAGCTGCTCTACTCCCTGAACGCCCTGGGCTTCCTGGCGCTCTTCGTCGCCGTCCTGGCCATGGGCAACGTCGGTGGCCTTCCCAGTGGGGGTCTCCCCGACGGTGATCCGGACGGCGCATCGGCCGCCGACGCCGAGGTGGGTCCGGGCCAAGCGGCGCCATCACCCGCCGACGGGTGGGCAACGGTCCTGCGCGACCGCAACCTTCTGCGCTACGGGGCCGCCGCCCTGCTCATGTTGACATTCGGGTACGGCAGCATCGACTCGGGAGTCGCGCTCTTCATCACCCGGTTCGCGGGTCTGGACGAGAGCCGGATCGGGCTTGTCTTCGCGGCCAACACCGCGGTGATCGTCCTGGTGCAGCTGCCCGTGATCTCGTTCGTCCGGGGTCGCTCCCGGGCGCGGATGCTGGCCGGGGTCGCAGTCATGTGGGCCCTGACGTGGGTGCTCTTCGCGTCGGCCCTCACCCTCCCAGGTTGGCTCGCACTGGGGGCGGTCCTGCTGGCGATGTCGTCCTTCGCCCTCGGCGAGACGCTGTGGTCACCGGTCGCGCCGGCCCTCCTCAACGACCTGGCCCCAGAACACCTGCGTGGCCGCTACAACGCCTTCCAATCACTGCTGTGGGGGATGTCGGGGACCGTGGGGCCGCTGATCACCGGGCTGTTCCTCTCCGCAGATCTCGGCGGGGCCTGGGCCTTCACCCTGGCCGCGGGATGCCTGGTCGCCGCACTGGTCGCCCTGCGCCTTCGCCAGCACCTCACACCCGGGCAGGACGGCACGGGGGAATCCGAGGATTCGCCCGAGGACGATCCCGACCCGGCGCGCCCGGACGGCGACCCGGACCTGGATCCTGCGTACTCCATGGACGCCCACTGAGTGCGACGGATCGACGCCAGCGCCGCCTCACGCCTGTGGGAGCTGTGGGCGGTCGCTGCCGCCCAGTGACTTGTTCCTGCGCGGCTTGCGCTTGACCTCCACGCCGCCGAACAGCGCCGCGCCCTTGACCCGCAGCACGGGCGCACCGGGCTGGCCCGGTCCCTCCGCCTTCTGGTCGAAGCCGCCGAAGATCCCCATCCCGTCGACGTGGACGGCCAATCCCTCGGGCACGGTGATCTCGATGCCGCCCATGACCGCCACGGCGATGATCTCGGACTCTGCCTGCGCGAAGGTGGACTGCGTGAGGTCCAGCTCGATGCCCCCGAACATCGCGAACGCGGTGAGCTGGGCCGGCACGATCCACTCACCCTTGCGGGTCGCCCCACCGAAGATCGCCACCACGGACGATGATGAGGAGTCCACGCCCTCAGGCGGGTGCCAGCCGGACACCGGAGCCGGGGCCGGCATCGGGGGGACGGCAAGGGACATCCCGGTCAGCGGGGCCAGCGCCGCGGCCACGGTGGCCGGCGGGAGGCCCTCGAGGACGGGCACGAGGTCGGCCGCCGTCCGCGCGGCGAGGGTCGCGGTCAGTCGCTCGTCATACTCGTCGCGGTTCAACCGACCCTCGGCATAGGCATCTCCGATGACATCAGCCATGCGCGCGCGGTCCGCGTCGGAGACCAGGACCCGACCGGCCGCCCCGAGGGGGCCCTCTGCGGGTTCTGCCGGGATCTCCGAGAGGCTCACGATGCCGCGACCTCAGCCCGCAACTGGTGGGTGATCCGCCGCTCGAACACGAAGGACATGAACGGGATCGTGCCGGCCAGGGCCACGAGCACCGTGCGCCCGGGGGTCCACCGGGCGCGGATCGCCACGTCGAGCACCGTCACGAGGTAGAGCATGTACAGGAAGCCGTGCAACTGCCACCCGAGCGCGTACCAGAATGAGTCCTCATTGCCCAGCACGTACTTCCAGGGCAGGCCGACCACGGTCATGAACGCCAGGAGAACGCCGGTCACCCACGCCATCACCTGGAACCGCTTGTACGCACCCGACCTCAGGACGGTCGCAGGTGCGGGGGCGGCGTGCGTGCTCATCGGGGGATCTCCTGCTCGACGGGTCGGTCCACGTAGTCGCGCCGGAAGCGGTTCCAGAAGAAGATCGCGAAGGCAGCGAACGCAACCCACTGGATTGCGTAGGCCGCATTGCGCCAGTTCAGGCCCACCTCGGCTCCGGGCAATTCTGTCACCTGCAGCGGCAGCGGCTGGCCCTCGCCCGCGGGCTGCATCGCGGCGAGCGCGAACCAGCCCGAGCGCACCGGGTAGCCGGCGTGGGCCGACAGGGCGCCGGTGTCCACCACAGGCAGCGTCGGCGGGTCCCCGGCCGTGACTGCGGCCCCAGGGATCCGGGCGTCGGCCACCAGGACGCCGACCACATCGACGATCCCCGCCGGTGGCGGTGCCGGGCGCTCACCTGCGGCGACCCACCCGCGGACCACCGCGACGGGGGTGTCCGCCGGGTCGGTGGATACCCCCGCACCCGACCCATCCGTGCCGTCCGCGCCGGCGGGACGCAGCGGGGTCAGGACCCAGGACCCTTCCTGCCCGTCGCGCTGCCGGGGCGCGACGAGGACCTCGTTCGCGGCGTCGAACTGACCCGTGATGCGCACGCGCATCCCACTGAACGCGGTGGCGGGGTCGAGGTCGGCCAGGGCGACGACCGGCCCCTGGGGCACGGCGTCGGCCTCCGAACGGTTGGCCCGGTCCCACTGCCAGCGCGCGGCGACGATGCACACGATCACCGCCAGGACGGTCAGCACGTGGAAGGCCAGCCGGCGGGGATCGGTCCACGATCCACCAGGGGACATCAGCGAGAGTCGCCCTCGACCTCGCCAGGAGCTCCGGTCGCACCCGGAACGAGCCGGGCGGAGCCGAGGTTGGACTGTGCCCGGCGCAAGTGGCGCACGAACGACCACAGCAGCAGGATCGTGGCAGCCAGGAGGATCAGGAACAGCACCGAGGCCAACGGACTGGGCCGTACCGTCGGACCGTCCTCCGCCGCGGCGACCACCGCCGCAACAACACCGTGCATGCCAACCTCCCAGCCTGCGGATGTGCAGTGGGTACTAGTGTCGCAGCATCATGTCGTCCACACGAACGGCCGGTCACCCCTCGCAGTGGCCCCCGCACATCCGTGAGCGCTATGGGGTCACCGACCGACCGCGCTGGGTGCCCGCAGCGCTGATCGGGCTGGGCCTGGCCTTCCTGGCCTTCGTGACCTTCCTCGGGCTGCGGCTGTCCAATCCCGCGATCGACGCCGGGGTGCTGTCCTACGAGACCGTGACCGATGAGCGGATGACGATCGGCTACGAGGTGCAGCGCCGCGACATGTCCCCGGCCACGTGCGTCCTGCGCGCCCGGGCCAAGGACGGGTTCGACGTGGGCTACGCGGTCGTCGAGCTGCCGCCGGCTCAGGGACGCACGAACCACACCTTCGAGATGCGCACCGCCTCCCGCGCGCTGGTGGGCGAGCTGGTCGGGTGTGGCCTCACCGGCCCGCCGCCGGGGATCCCCGGTGCGCAGTTCCGACCCGGGACCGTCGCCCCGGTGCAGCCCTGGACCTCGACGCAGCCCTGACCCGCACAGCCCGGTGTTACCCTCGATGACCAACTGATCACTGCCCAGGAGACCGCCGTGTCCGAGAGCCCCCAGACCACCTGGTTGACCCAGGAGGCCCACGACCGCCTTGCCGCCGAGCTCGAGGACCGCCAGACCACGCGCCGCACCGAGATCACCAAGCGGATCGCGGCTGCGCGTGAGGAGGGCGACCTCAAGGAGAACGGCGGGTACCACGCGGCCAAGGACGAGCAGGGCAAGAACGAGGCACGCATCCGCCAGCTGCGCCAGATGCTCGACCACGCACAGATCGGCTCCCCGCCCTCGGAGGAGGGCCAGGCCGCGCACGGGATGGTCGTCAGCGTCGAGCTGGTCGCCAGCGGTCGCACGATGACCTTCCTGCTCGGCTCGCGCGAGGAGGCCGCGCACGCCAGCGTCGACGTGATCTCCCCCTCCTCGCCGATGGGCGCCGCCGTGGACGGCGCGAAGGTCGGCGACGAGGTCACCTACACGACCCCGGCGGGCAAGGAGCTGACCGCCCGGATCACCCACGTCGAGCCCTACGTCGGCTGAGTCAGCCCTCGGGACGCACCCGGAACCCACTGGCCGCCAGGGCGGCGGCGACCTGCTCGCAGTGCTCGGGGCCCCGCGTCTCCAGGTGCAGGGAGACGTCGACCTCACCGACTGAGAGCCCCACCGTCGTGCGCAGGTGCTCCACCGAGATGACGTTCGCGGCCAGTGCGGCAACCTCCGCGAGCAGGGTGGCCAGCCCACCGGGGCGGTCGGAGATGCGCACCCGCAGCTGCAGGTAGCGCCCCGCGGCGACCAGCCCGTGCGCCAGCACGCGCGCGAGCAGCAGCGGATCCACGTTGCCCCCGGAGAGCACGACCACGACCGGCGGCTCGATCCCGGTCGCGTCCTCGAGGAGTGCGGCGACCCCGGCCGCCCCGGCCGGCTCCACGAGGAGCTTCGAGCGCTCGAGCACCAGCAGCAGCCCGCGTGAGAGCGAGTCCTCGGACACCGTGCGGATCTCCACGTGGCGCTCGGCGATGATCGCCAGCGGGACCACGCCGGGTCGCCCCACCGCGATGCCGTCGGCCATGGTGCTCATCCGCTCGAGTGCCACGGGATGTCCGGCGGCCAGCGACGCCGGGTACGCCGCCGCCTGCGCGGCCTGCACGCCGATCACGCGCACGTCCGGGGCCAGCTCGCCCATGACGGTGGCGATCCCCGCCACGAGTCCCCCGCCACCGGTGCACACCAGGACTGTGCGCACGTCCGGGACCTGCTCGAGGATCTCCAGCCCGATCGTCCCCTGGCCCACGACGATGTCCTCGTGGTCGAACGGGTGGATCAGCACCGCGCCCGTGCGCTCGGAGAACTCGGTGGCAGCCACCAGGGCGTCATCGATGGTCGAGCCGACGGTGACGATCTCGGCGCCGTAGGCCCGCGTGGCGGCCAGCTTCGGCAGGGGCGCACCGACCGGCATGAACACCGTCGTCGCGATGCCCAGGCCGCGCGCGGCCTTCGCGACCCCCTGGGCGTGGTTGCCGGCGCTGGCCGCGACCACGCCGACCGCGCGCTGCTCCGGCGTCAGGTGCGACAGCCGCACGTGCGCCCCGCGGACCTTGAACGACCCGGCCACCTGGAGGTTCTCGCACTTGAGCCACACCGGACCACCGACCCGGTCGGCGAGGTAGGTCGCCGGGGCGACGGGGGTCACGCGGGCGACCCCGACCAGCAGGTCGCGCGCCTCTCGGATGGCCTGCACTGTCACGGGCATGGGCCCATGGTGGCCCATGCACTGGCAGGATGACCCCTTGTGCTGGGTCAACGGGTGTTCGCGTGGGCCCGGCGGACCCCCTACCTGGCCGACCTCCCGCGTGACGTCGCCGTCCTGTCGTTCGTCGCCTTCGCGGTCGCCCTCGGGTACGGCATCGCCGCCCCTGCCCTGCCGGTGTACGCACGCACGTTCGGCGTCTCGGCGTTCGTGGCCTCCACCGTCATCTCCGGATTCGCCCTCATGCGCCTGCTCAGCGCCGGACCGTCGGGGCTGCTGGTCGACCGCTTCGGGGAGCGACGGATCATGTCCATCGGGATCTGGGTGGTCGCCGGCTCGTCCCTGCTCACCGCCCTGGCGCAGAGCTTCCCCCAGCTGCTCGTCCTTCGCGGGGTGGGCGGGATCGGGTCGGCGATGTTCACCGTCTCGGCGATGGCCCTGCTGCTGCGCACGGCGGGACCGGAGCAGCGCGGGCGCGCGTCCGGGGCGTTCCAGGCCGGGTTCCTGTTCGGTGGGGTGACGGGACCGGCGATCGGCGGGGCGGTGACCGGCATCTCGATCCGCGCCCCGTTCGTGGTGTACGGGGCCACGCTGGTCGTGGCCGGGCTGCTGGCCGTCAAGTACCTGTCGCGCACGCCCGTCACGGCGACGGCCGTTCGCCGCCTCCACCGGCCGTGGCCGATGGCGCGAGCCGCTGGCCGAGGGCGCTGCGCCAGCCAAGGCGCCCAAGGCGCCCCCGGCGTCGCTGTCGTCCGCCCTGCGCAGTGCGGCCTACCGCGCGTCGCTCATGGTCAACCTGTCCAGCGGCTTCATCGTGTTCGGCCTGCGGATCTCGCTGGTCCCGCTGTTCGTCACCGAGGGGTTGGAGCAGGGGGTCGGGCTGGTGGGCATCGGCTTCCTGTGCGCGGCGGCCACCCAGGCCGTGATGCTGATCCCGGCCGGGCGGTGGACCGACAGATCCGGTCGGCGCGGCTCCATGCTCGTGGGCACCGCGACCCTCACCGGATCCATGTTCCTGCTCGCGCTGCCGACGGGCGCGGTGGGATTCCTGCTGGCCATGGCCACGTCGGGCCTCGCGTCGGCCTTCCTGGCCCCCGCCTCCGCCGCCGTGGTCGGTGACCTCACGCGCGGGCTGTCCGGTGGCCGCGTGGTCTCGGCCTACCAGATGGTCGGCGACCTCGGCGGGATCCTCGGGCCGCTGATCGCCGGTGCGCTCGCCGACGCCGCCGGGTTCCAGTGGGCGTTCGCCGCCGGGGTCGTGATCGGGTTGATGACCCTGGCATTCGTCGTGGTCATGCCCGAGACGCTGCGTCGGGAGCCCCAGGAGTTGCCCCCGCAGCGTGAGCCGGTTCCCCGCGGCCCGGCTAGTCTCCGTGCGTGGCCTGACTCCCCCCCGCCCCCGGTGCGCCGGCCGCTGGCCGAGCTGGTCGCGCCGGACTGGGCGGCGGCACTCGAACCGCAGGCCGAGCGCATCAGCGCGATGGGTGACTTCCTGCGCGCCGAGCTGGCCGCCGGCCGGGGCTACCTGCCGGCCGGGCCGAACGTGCTCCGGGCATTCTCGCGGCCCATGTCCGAGGTCCGCGTGCTGATCGTGGGACAGGATCCCTACCCCACACCGGGGCATGCGGTCGGGCTGTCGTTCTGCGTGGCCCCGGACGTGCGACCCGTCCCGCGCAGCCTGGCCAACATCTACCGCGAGCTGCACGACGACCTCAGCTGCCCGAAGCCGTCGTCCGGCGACCTGACGCCGTGGGCCGACCAGGGCGTCCTGCTGCTCAACAGGGTGCTCACCGTGACCCCGGGGAGCTCGGGATCGCACCGGGGGAAGGGCTGGGAGGAGATCACCGAGGCCGCGATCCGCGCCCTCGTGGCACGTGGTGGGCCGCTGGTCGCGATCCTGTGGGGACGCGACGCGCAGGGCCTGGCCCCGATGCTCGGCGACACGCCCCGGATCGCCTCGGCCCACCCCAGCCCGATGTCGGCCGACCGCGGGTTCTTCGGATCCCGCCCGTTCAGCCGGGCCAACGCCGCGCTCGTCGCCCAGGGGGCGGCGCCGATCCAGTGGTGCCTTCCCTGAGGCCTCGGGGCTGATCCCGTCAGTCAGCCGCGGCCAGCTGCTCGGCCAGGGCGCGCGCGGCCTCCGGCCGGCCGGTCATCTCCAGCAGGCCGATGGGCGCGAGCAGGTACTGCCGGTCGATGAGCACGCGGGCGCGCTCCGGCAGCCGCCAGCCCCCGGCGTAGTCGGTCAGGACTGTCGTCCAGGATGCCCTGGGCGGCCGCGGGTTCGGCGTGCCGGAGGACACCGCCGGAGCCGATCAGCAGCCCGACATGGGTCAGGTCACGCGAGCCCTCGGCACCGGGGCGGGCGTGGCGACGGGCCGCGATGACGGCCGCGAGCCGCGCCAGCTCGAGCTCGTGGACGTTCTCCGCCTCGGTCCGCGGGAGGAAGCCGACGTCCGCCCGGCGGATCTCCGCCGCGGCCGCAAGCACCTCGGCGGGCACACCACCGCCGTGACCGCCCCTGATGCCGGTGGGACCGACGGCACCCCCGCCGCCAACCCCGGGGTCGAGCAGCCGCTCGGTCAGCGCCGCGACGACGACGTCCTGGGCGCTCCAGCGCATCCCCAGGTCGCCCTCGACCGACCGACCGTGCCAGAGCGTCTCCACCGCCTCGTCGGGCACCTGGTCGTCGGGCGTGATGACGCTGTAGACGTCGGTCGTGGCCCCGCCGATGTCCAGTGCCATCACGTCCCCGCTGGCGCCGGGCCGCCCCGCGAGGACCTCGGCCACCACCTCGATCCCGGCGAGGACGGCATCCGGGGTGGCGCACACCACGAGCCCGGCGAAGCGCGGGCCGCGTGACAGCCCCTTGCCCCCGATCACGTGCGCGATGAAGACCTCCCGGATCGCCCGGCGCGCCGGGCCCGGGTGCAGCACTCCGATCCGGGGGATCACGTTGTCCGTCGTGCGGACCACGCGACCACGGACGCCGAGCAGGGCTGCGGCCTCACCGGCCGCATCAGCGTTCCCGGCCAGCACCACGGGGACGCGAAGCCGGGAGCGGCCCAGGGCCCGGGCGTTGTGCAGCAGCACCTCCGTGTCGCCCCCGTCCGTGCCCCCCACGACGAGAAGGACATCGGGGCAGCGCGGCCGTCAGCCCCTCGATCCCCGCGTCGTCGAGCAGCCCGGCGGAGACGGACACCACGCGTGCACCGGCGGACAGGGCAACCCGGCGGCCGGCCTCCGCCGAGATGACCCGCTCGTGTCCCACGACTGCCAGGCGCAACCCACCTCCGGCCGACGAGCACACGACGATCGACGCATCCGCAACCCCGTCCACGCCGAGGCCCGAGACGGCGGCATCCAGGCCGGCGAGCACATCGGTCCCGGAGGTCGTGGGGTGCTGCGCCGTGGCCAGGACAGCTCCGTCGGGCCCGATGGCGGCCGCCTTCGTGAAGGTCGAGCCCACGTCCACGCAGATGATGGCGCCGCCTGGGGACGAACCCTCCGGCGGCGGCTGATGCGGCATGCGGTCGAACCTATCCCGTGACACCACCCCCGACGCGAGCCATCAGGGGCGGCTCGGGGTGATCACTGGTTCATGATCGCCGTGATCTGCTCGGAGGCCGCCCTTGTGGCCTCCTCCACGGTCGCAGCGTCGCTGAAGATCGTCGTCAGCATGTCCTCCAGGAGCTGGGACACCACCACGTTGACCCAGTACGGGCTCACTGGCGTGAACCGGGAGTTGGTCGCCGCCGTATCGGCAGCCGCCAGGTACTCGTTGCCCTGGTGGCCGACGAACGCTCCCTCCTGGTTGGGGATGACCCCGGACCTGGCAAGCTCGGTCTGGGCCTCGAGCCCGGTCAGGATCTGCATCCATTGAACGGCGAGGTCCTGTCGGGCGCTGCCGGCCGGGACAGCCAGGTCCGAGCCGCCGATGAAGACCGGAGAGGTCGAGCCCGGCGCAGTCCCCGGCAGGGCGAAGGCGCCGATGTCGCCCTTCAGGTCCCCGGTGTTCAGCGCCCCGGGAACCCACCAGGAATCGATCATCATGCCGACATCGCCGGTCTTGAAGGCATCGAGGTTCTTGCGCTCGTCACTGTCGAGCGGAGCCTTGGAGTACGACTGGACCAGGCCCTTGAGGGTGGTCAGGCCCGCGACCGACTCGGCGGAGTCCAGGGTGCCCGACCATGTATCGCCGTCCTGCGTGGCGAGCTCGCCGCCGGCGTTCCAGATGAAGGGCACCGCACCGTCCCAGTACTTGCCCGGGAAGTAGAACGCGGAGTACTTGGGGTTGTCCGCGTTGGCCGCCTGCAGCTTCTGGGCAGCGGCGGTGAGCTCGTCGAGGGACCGAGGGACCTCCACGCCGGCGTCCTTGAACTGGCCCTTGCTGTACACGACGACAGCCACGCCACCGTAGTAGGGGATCCCGTAGCGGATGCCCCCGAGCTCCCCCGGGGGCTGGAGGCCGGGCAGCATGCCGTCCACCTTGAAATCCCCGGCGTACGCGGACAGGTCGGCCAGGAGCTCGGCATCGGCGTACTTGGCCGTGAGGGTGTTGCCGATCTCGACGACGTCCGGGGGCGTGTCAGTGGCCAGCGCTGTCGTCAGCTTGTCCTGGATCCCGCCCCACTGCTGCAGCTCGACATCGACTGTCACCTTGGGGTACTTCTCCGCGAACCGGGTGTTGACGGCGTCGATCACCGACTGCGGCTGGCTGGCATCCATGAGCCACACCGTGAGGGTGCCGGTCGCGTCCGCAGCCGGCGGGGACACGACGTCCGTGGCCGCGTCGGAACCGCTCGTACAGCCGGTGAGGGCCAGGCCCGCCGTTGCGAGGGCCACGATCCCGCGGTGGAGCTTCATTGGATCCCCTTCTTCTACGGTCGTCAGGATGATTCAAGCGGGTCCCGGGCGAATTCCGGCCACGACCCGCACACCCCGGTGCGACTTGCGCCGAACTCACCCGAGGGTGACCCTTGGGGCATGTGGCTCCAGTCCCGACGACGTGACGTATCCGTCCCTCCCGAGCAGGCCCTGCCCGGGCGCCCCGACTACGACTACCCCCTGGCCCATGTCCACGAGGTGCTCGGGACGTCCATGCTCGGGCCCTTCCCGGCGGGGGTCGTCACCCTGTACCTGGGCATGGGCTGCTTCTGGGGCGCGGAGAAGCGCCTGTGGAAGCTGCCCGGCGTCCACACGACCGCGGCGGGCTACCAGGGTGGGGTCACACCCCACCCCACCTACAGCGAGGTCTGCTCGGGCCGGACCGGGCACGCCGAGATGGTCATGGTCGCCTACGACCCCACGGTGGTCGCCACGATCGACGTGCTGCGCGTCTTCTGGGAGAACCACGACCCGACGCAGGGGATGCGCCAGGGAAATGACGTGGGCAGCCAGTACCGCAGCGCGGTCCTCTGGAGCACCCACGAGCAGCAGGCGCTCGTCGAGACCAGCGCAGCGGCCTACGACGAGGTCCTTCGCGCCGAGGGATTCGACCCGATCACCACCGAGCTGGGCCCGGCCCTGCAGGACGGGGAGGTCGTCCTCCCGTTCTACTACGCGGAGCCCCACCACCAGCAGTACCTGCACAAGAACCCACACGGGTACGACTGCCACGCCCACACCGGCATCCTGTTGCCGGAGATCGGATGACGCGGGGGGTCTCGCGCCGTTCAGCGGCCTTGGGCAGCGGGGGGATGGCGGGGGCGATCGCAGCGAGCCTCGGGGTGCTCGCCGCCCAGGCGCGGGCCGTCAGGCGCGACATCGGACCGCAGCGCGGCGTCCCGCCCTACCAGGACGGTCGATTCGGGCCACCGACGGGGACGTCCATCCGGCTGGCCGTGCTCGGCGACTCCGTCGCAGCGGGGCTGGGTGCGGACACCGCCGCCGACACCGTCGCCGGCGTCCTGGTTCGGGCCGTCGTCGAGGCGAGCCGGCGGCCGGTGACCATGACCAACCATGCCGTCGTGGGCGCCAAGTCCGCTGATCTCGACCGGCAGGTGACCCGGTGCCTGAGCGCCCGGCCGCATGTGGCCGTGATCATCATCGGCGCCAACGACGTGACCCACCTGGTGCCCAGGGCGTTGGCCGTGCGGCGCCTGGAGACCGCGATCGCTCGGCTCATCGACGCCGGCACCGCGGTGGTGATCGGCACCTGCCCAGATCTGGGGACCGTCCGGCCCGTCGGCCCGCCGCTGAAGTGGGTCGCCAGGGAGCGGTCACGGTCGCTCGCGGCGGCTCAGCGTCGCGTCGCCAGTCGCACCGGGGCACAGCCCGTCAGCCTCTACGACCTGCTCGGCCCGGAGTTCGAGGCCAACGCCGAGGCGCTGTTCGGCCCCGACCGTTTCCACCCCTCCAGCATGGGCTACCGCCGGATCGGCGCCACCCTGCTCCCCGCGGTGCTCGCCGCGCTCGAGCTGGAGCCCAGGCGCGGCCTCCGACAGATCGGCGCCGCACCGTCCTGAGGCGACCGAGGCCCGACAGCCGGGGCGCCGGTCACAACACCTGGCGCAGGCTGATGAGCCCCTCCACCGCGCGCCGGCACGCGTCAGCGGTGGCATCGCTGCGCCTGTCGGCAACCACCTCGGCCAGGTCCTGGGCGCAGACAGCAAGGACGTCGCCCGCAGCCGGATCGGACAGGTCCGGAAGGGCCCGAGCGGCCCGCCCCTCCAGCGCGGCAGCGGCGTCGGCCAGCTCCTGAGCCAGGTCGAAGGCCGCCCGAGCCCGGCTCCGGCCGTCGGGGAGCTGCGCCCCGAGCCGCACCAGGGACAGCGACCTCAGCCGGTCACAGGTCCGCGACGCCTCGAGGATCAGGCGTTCGGGATCCTCCGGCGCGGGGGTCGGATCGAGCAGGCTCATCCCGGCACGGTATCCGGTGCGGGGGTGCGCTGGCACCGCACCCTCCGGGAGGGTTACGGTAGGACAAGAACGCCGGCCAAGAGGAGATGCCCATGACCCTGCACCACTCCGAGGAGACCCACCAGCTGCTTGTCGAGCGTGTCCCTGAGGCGACAGGCAAGCCGATGAAGGAGTGGTTCGCCGTGGTCGAGGGCGGTCCGTCCTTCACCCGATTCGATGATCGCGTCAACTGGCTGCGTGACGAGCACGAGCTGTCCCACGGATACGCCACGGCGATCATCCACGAGATGGACAAGACCAAGGCCGCCCGCCGCGTCCAGTAGCCCCATCCCCTCTCGTCCCGGTCGCGCCCTGGGCGCGCCGACACCCGTGCCCTGCAGCCCGCAGCTGTGGGGCACGGTCGCGTCCGGGATGCGTCGCCGGAGCTCGTGGCCTGGTCTATCGTCGCCGGCATGCGCTTTGACGAGTTCGACCTCCCCATGGCTGACGGCGTCGACGTCCACGTCCGCCGCTGGCGCCCGGACTCCGAGCCCCACGCGGTCGTTCAGATCGCCCACGGCATGGCTGAGCACGGTGGACGCTACGCGCGGCTCGCCGGGGTCCTGGTCGACGCGGGCCATGCGGTGTGGGCCCACGACCACCGGGGCCATGGCCTGACCGCACGCACCGACGACGACCTCGGGCACTTCGCCGACCAGGATGGTTTCGACCTGGTCGTCGACGACCTGCTCGCGGTCCGCGCGGAGCTGGGGCGTGCCGGACAGGACGGCGCCGGCCGGCCGGTGGCGCTCCTCGCCCACAGCATGGGCACGTTCATCTCGCAGGCAGCCCTGGCGTTGCGGCCGCCGTCACCGTGGGACTCGGTGATCCTCGCCGGGTCGGACGCGCCCGGGGGGTTGAGCTACCGGGCCTTCCTGCAGACCGCCAGGGTCGAACGCGGGCTCCATGGCCCCCGTGGGCGCAGCACCGCGCTGCACGATCTCGCCTTCGGCCCCTACAACCGCGCATTCCGGCCCACCCGCACTGATTCCGACTGGCTGTCCCGCGACTCTGACGAGGTCGACCGGTTCCTGGCCGACCCCCGCACCGGATTCCCCCTCACCAACCAGGCCTGGGTGGACTTCATCGGTGGGCGCGAGCGCGTGGCCCACACGGGATTCGATGCGCTGGACCCCAAGGACCTGCCGATCCTGCTCATCGCCGGGGACAGGGACCCGGTCGGGCGAAAGGGCAAGGGCGTTCGCAAGCTGGCCGACCAGCTGCGTGGCGCGGGCCTGGACGCTGTCGAGGTGCGGCTCTATCCGGGCGCGCGCCACGAACTGGTCAACGAGACCAACCGCGACGAGGTGCACGCCGACGTGGTGGCGTTCCTCGAGCGCACGCTCGGCTGAGCGGCTGAGCGGCTGACCTGACCGGGAGGCGAAACGCGCCGGGCCCCACAGCGAGGTGCTGCAGGGCCCGGCGCGGGTGATCGGTCAGTCGCGACCGGAGGCGATGATCGCCAACAGGCGCAGGATCTCCAGGTACAGCCAGATCAGCGTGACCAGCAGGCCGAAGGCCATCCGCCACGACTCCCGCTCGGGCAGGCCCATCTTCACGCCACGCTCGATCGAGTCGAAGTCGAGCATCAGGCTGAACGCCGCAAGGACGACCGCGAAGGCGCACAGGATCAGCCCCAGCGTCCCCACGCCGTAGAAGCCCCAGCCGCCGCCGACGCCGAAGAACGACGAGATGAACGACATCACGGCGATCGCCAGGTACGAGACCATCGCGACCATCATGATCTTCTTGAAGCGGCCGTCGACCTTGACCAGGCGGCTCTTGTAGAGCGACAGCATCACCACGAAGGCCACGAGGGTGCCGATGATGGCCTGCGAGACCAGTCCCTCATATCCGGTGCCCTGAGCCCACTGGTCGTAGGCGTAGCTGATGCCGCCGAGGAACACGCCCTGGACGGCCGCGTACGCCAGGATCAGCGGCGGGCTCACGACCTTCTTGAAGGCATTGGCCAGGCCGAGGACCAGGCCCAGGATCATGGCGCCGAAGTACAGGAACGGCATCGTCGGGGCCGTGAACCACCCGATGAGCGCGAACGGGATCAGGACGGCGATCGAGACGCCTGTGCGGACGATCACGTCGTCCAGCGACATCTTGTTCGTGATCGGCTCGTACACGGACCCGGTGGGCGGTCCCATCGGGACCGGCGGGGGGACCTGGCCCGGAACCTGTCCGTAGGGCGCCTGCGGGTAGGGCTGGCCGACGGGAGGCTGCCCGGCCTGCTGGCCCGCCTGGCCGTAAGCCTGCACCCCCTCCGCATAGGCGAAGCCGCTCTGGCCCGACGACTGCGCGTCGAGCCGGCTGAAGATGGGGTTCTTGTTGTTCATCGGTGTGTTCGACCTCCACGTCGACAAAGTCCGCACCGCCCTCGCTGGGCGGTGCATCCACTGAACCACACAACGTGCGATTCGGCACGTTTCTTCCCCCAAAGCGCACGGCTCACACCCACCGGCGCACTCCGCCCGTGCCGCGCAACCGAAGACCATGGCCTTCGGACGGACGGGAGCCGGGAGGGGAGCGCCGGTATGGGATCGCTCGCGTCGGGTAGTCGGAGCACACGAGTCGATGCCGACGTGCCAAGCGTCGTGAGGCCCTTCCCGGACGGGGGACACCGTGAATCCGAGAGATCCCAAGTGGGGCACATCCGGCCGGAAGTCGAAGAAGGGGCCCCAACGAATGGCTCTGGGCGCCATGGTCGCCGCACTGGTGCTCGTGGCAGCGTCGGTCATCGCACCCGTGGGGCCGGGCGGAGTCGCCCAGGCGGCCACGGACGTCGGCTACCGCGACTTCAGCTACGGCGGGGAGACAGCTCCGACGGGTCAGAAGCCGGAGAGCAAGCTCTGGTACACCGCCGATGGCACCTGGTGGGGGTCACTCTTCAACACGGCGACGAAGCGCTACGAGATCTACCAGTTCACAAAGGCCACCCAGAAATGGGCACCCACCGGGGTCCTGGTCGACGAGCGCAGGCAGACCGAGGCCGATGCGCTCTACGACGCCACTCAGGCAAAGCTCTACATCGTCAGCCATGTCAAGGACACCAGCTCCCAGAGTGACAACAGCCTGCGGTTCGTCCAGTACTCGTACTCGGGGGGCACGTTCACCATGGACGCCGGCTTCCCCGTGACGATCGCGACCATCAACCCGGAGTCGGCCGTGTTCGACAGGGACACGACTGGGACGTTCTGGGTCACCTGGACCGAGCCCAACGGCTCTGGGGGCAGGAAGGTCCGGGTGGCGCACAGCACGTCAGACTCGGCCCATTGGGCCCCGGCCTTGGACCTCATGACCCCGCATGCGAGCACCCTCCATCCCGACGACACCTCAGCGCTGGTCGCCTACAACCACCGGGTCGGGATCATGTGGGGCAACCAGACGGACGGGACCCTGAACTTCGCCTCCCACAAGGATGGGGATCCCGACTCCACCTGGGACCAGACGGTCCTGTGCGACTTCAACACCTTCGGCAAGTACAAGTGCCCCGATGATCACTTCAACCTCAAGTCGCTGGACTCGGACTCCACCGGGCGCGTGTTCGCCGTGGTCAAGACTGGCTTGAACGACCTGACGAATCCGGACCCCAACGACCCGCTCGAGATCCTCTGGACGTTCAACCCGTTGTCCGCCACGGCGAACGGCTGGAAGCCGACCACCGTCTGGAAGGTTGCCGACAACGTGACCCGGGCAATCCTGCTGCTCGACACCTCCAACCGGGAGGTGTACGTGTTCGCGACCGCCCCCTGTTGCGGCGGCGGGTCGGTGTACATGAAGAGGAGCAGCTACAACTCACCATCGTTCGCCAGCGGCCTGGGCACCGTCTTCATCCAACTCTCGACGGACACGTCGGTCAACAACGTCACGAGCACCAAGCAGTCCGTCACCTCGAACAGCGGGCTGCTGGTTGTGGCTGGGGACGATCACACCAGGTACTACGTGCACAACTACCTCGACCTCGCCGGACCACCGGACACCACACCGCCAGGCACGTCGATCACGTCCGGGCCGGCTGATGGGTCCTCGACCACCGCCACCTCCGCGACGTTCACCTACACCTCCACCGAGGCCAACTCCACGTTCCGCTGCGCCCTGGACGGGGCCGCACCGGCATCCTGCCCAGCAAGCGGAACGACCACACCCGGCCTGACGCTCGGCACGCACACATTCACGGTCACCGCCGTGGATGCCGCCAGCAACCCCGACCCCACCCCCGCCACCCGCACCTGGACCGTGGCAGCACCACCGGACACCACACCGCCAGGCACGTCGATCACGTCCGGGCCGGCTGATGGGTCCTCGACCACCGCCACCTCCGCGACGTTCACCTACACCTCCACCGAGGCCAACTCCACGTTCCGCTGCGCCCTGGACGGGGCCGCACCGGCATCCTGCCCAGCAAGCGGAACGACCACACCCGGCCTGACGCTCGGCACGCACACATTCACGGTCACCGCCGTGGATGCCGCCAGCAACCCCGACCCCACCCCCGCCACCCGCACCTGGACCGTGGCAGCACCACCAGCGCCAGCGCCGGCTCCCGCTCCGGTTCCCGCTCCAGCGCCAGCGCCGGCTCCCGCTCCGGTTCCCGCTCCAGCGCCAGCACCGGTTCCCGCTCCGGCGCCTGCGCCTGCGCCTGCACCGGCTCCCAGTGGGAACACCCCGACCACGGCAGTGGTGCCGACCGCTGCCGTCGCCGTGAAGTCGGTGAAGAGGGGCAACAAGCTGTACGTGAACATCAACCCGGACAAGGGCCGTGGCTACTGGAGGTTCCGGGTCCAGCGCAAGACGGCCAACGGTACGTGGAAGTCGCTCTCCACGTACCGGACTCGGGGAAGGACGGAGACCCGGACGCTGAACCTGAAGAGGGGCACCTATCGTGTGGTCGTCCTACCGAAGTACCGGCTCCAGGGGTCGACGTCAACAGAAGTGCAGCTGCGGCGATAGGGAGCCGAGCGCGCGGGCGTGACGTGCGTCGCTTCGCGCGCGCGTTCCCGTTCAGGTCTCACGTCGGTCGTGCCCCCGGTGGGACTCGAACCCACACTCGGGCGGTTTTAAGCCGCCTGCCTCTGCCAATTGGGCTACGGGGGCCGGGACTGCCGGATCAAAGGTACGTCGTGCGGGGGTGGATCGCGTGCGCCCCAGCCACGCGGTCGAGGAACAGCAGCCCATCGAGGTGGTCGATCTCGTGCTGCAGCGCCCGGGCCTCGAAGGCGTCGGTGCTCAGGGTGATCACCGCACCTGATCCCGGCAGGGAACCGGTCACGGTCATCCGGGTGGCCCGGCGCACGTCGCCGGTGAAGTCGGGCACCGACATGCAGCCCTCGCGACCCTTCTCGTTGCGCGAGGCAGCGACGACCACCGGGTTGACCAGCACGAACGTGCCGTGGGTGGTGCGGGCCTTGGGGTGCCGGGACACGTCGAGGCTGAACATCCGCCACCCGACGCCGACCTGGTTGGCCGCCAACCCGACACACCCGGGCGACACCCGCATCGTGGCGATCAGGTCGGCGGCGAGCTGGACGACCTCCGGGTCGGTCGGATCCACCTCCACGCAGCGGGCGCCGAGCACCTCCTGCGGCGCAGCCACCACGGGCAGGACGCGACCCGCAGGGAGCTCGGGCAGGGGCAGTCCCAAGGGGTTCACGTCATCCATGACGGTCTAGAGGACGTCGGAGTCGGCGGGGCGCAGCGAGACACCGACGCCGAGGTTCCGCCCGGCCTCGGCCAGCTGGGAGCCGAGGGCAACCACGTCGACCCCGGGCGGCAGGCTGACCTCGGCCACCAGCAGGTACAGCCCGCCGTGCCCGAGCCTCGTGGAGAGGTCGGTGATGTTCCCGCCGTGAGCAGCCAGGGTCGCGGTCACTCCGGCGACGATGCCGGGACGATCCGCGCCGTGGACGCTGAGCACGTAGCCCGCCTCGCCGCTGGGGATCTCCTCCGCGCCGACCGGGAGCACCGACACGACCAGCCCGTCGGAACCGAGGTGTGCCAGGCGCGCGGCCAGGTCCTCGGCCGAGGAGTCGAGGTCGACGATCAGGGTCCAGGTGAAGTGCCCCCGCAGCAGGGTCATCGAGGAGTCCTCGAGATTCCCGCCCAAGTCGGCCAGGACGCCGGTAACCTCGGCGATGATGCCCGGGCGGTCCCGGCCGATGACGGTGACGGCGAGGCTTGGCATGCGCACAGCCTACGGGTGCAAGGAGGGCTCGGATGGACCCGCTGATCATCTTCGCCTGCATCTTCGTCCCGACGTTCGTGCTCAACCTGTTCGGCGCGGGGCGCGATGAGATCCTGTTCGAGACCCGGCCGAAGACCCGCAAATGGGTGGTGCTGCTCTTCATGGCCCTGGCCATGGTCGCGCTCCTGGTTGTGGGGTTGCCCCTCACGTGGGCGGTGGCCCTGGTCCTGCCCGGGCCGCTGGCCTCAGCCCTCGGTGACAGGATCGGCAGTGGTGACTGGATCGTCGCGCACCACAGGATCGGCCGCCTGTTCGGCCGCGACTGACCATGCGACGCCATCGAGGATGTCGTGCTCGCTGACCAGCACCTCGGCCACCCCGGTCGCGTCCACGATCCGGCGCAGCACCAACGCCCCGGCGCCGATCACGTCCACGCGGCCCGGGTGCATGACCGGCAGAGCCGCCCGCTCGGCCCGGGTCATCACGAGCAGCTCGTCACTGACGCGCCGGACCTCGGCCGCGGGAATCCGGCTGTGGTGGATGACAGCAGCGTCGTACTCCGGCAGCCCCAGCGCGAGGGCGGCGACGGTGGTCACCGAACCGGCGAGACCGACCAGCGTGGCCGCCTGCGCGAACGGGACGACGGCGCCCGCCCGGGCGATCGCTGCGTCGATGTCGGCAGTGGCCGCTGCTACCTGGGCGGGCGTCGGCGGGTCCGCGGTCATGTGGCGCTCGGTCATCCGCACGCACCCGATGTCCACGCTCGTCCGGTGGGTCGGGTGCCCGGACCCGAGCACGAACTCCGTGGATCCCCCGCCGATGTCGACCACCAGGAACGGCGCCCGCGCCTCGGACGGGATGCCCGTCGTGGCCCCGGCGAACGACAGCGCGCCCTCCTCCTGGCCGCTGATCACCTGCGGCTCCACGCCCAGGATCCCCGCGACCCCGGCGACGAACTCCTCCCGGTTGGACACGTCCCGGGAGGCGGACGTGGCGACGAACCGCAGCGGTGGGCTGCCCGCGTCGCGCAGGAGGACGGCGTAGTCCGCACAGGCGGCGAAGGTCCGTTCGAGGGCGGCGGGGGCGAACGCGCCCGTGGAGTCCACGCCCTCACCGAGGCGGACCACGACCATCTCGCGCACGACGTCGATGGCAGTGCCGGCCGCGTGGTCGATGTCGGCGATGAGCAGCCGGATGGAGTTCGTGCCGCAGTCGATGGCGGCCGCGCGGTGGGTGCTCATGCTGGTCACGGGACGCACCCACCGGCCGCGCCGCCCCACGCCGCCGCGGGTGCGATGCCCCGTGCGGCCAGGATCGCCAGCGCCTCATCGCCCAGGGGGTTCACGCCGGGGCCTGCCGCCAGGGAGTGCGCAACCAGCACGTGCAGGCACTTGACCCGGTCGGGCATCCCGCCCGCGCTGATCCCCGCGATGTGCTCCACGTGCCCGAGCTGCTCCCGCTGCTCCAGGTAGGCCTCGTGTGCTGCGCGGTAGGCCCCGGCGAGGTCGGGATCGGCGGCGAGCCGGTCGGCCATCTCGCGCATGACCCCGTCGGCCTCCAACGTGCCGATCGCGCTGGTTGCCCGCGGGCAGGTCAGGTAGTACAAGGTCGGGAACGGGGTGCCGTCGGGCAACTGCGGCTCGGTCATGAGCACGTCCGGCTGGCCGCACGAGCACCGGTGCGCCACTGCCCGGACGGCGCGCACGGGCCGGCCCAACTGGGCTGCGACCGCGTCCAGATCCCCCTGGCCGACGGGCGGGCGCCCGGCGCCCGGACCCCCAGCCGTCACCGGCTGTAGCTCTCCGCCGGCTGGGCGGGGGCCGGGGCCGGCGGCGGGCTCTTCTTCGCCGGGTCGGCTGCCTGCTCCACCGTGGTCCAGACGGCGCTCCACCAGGGCCCGCCCTTGGGGGCGGCGGCCATCGGCCGGGTCTGGGTCGTCTCCGGGGCCGCGGCAGTCTCCTCGGTGAGCACGACGTACCCGACCTCACCGGGTCGGACGAAGTGCAGCCGGGCGCGGGCCTGGGCCTCGATGTAGGCCTCGTCGCTCCAGCGATCGCGGGCAGCCTCCAGGTCGATGACGCGCTGCGTGTGCCAGGCGACCTGCGATTCCAGCTCGGAGATCCGCGCGCCCTGGGTGATCCACTCGCGGAACGGGATGGCCAGGATGGTGATCAGGACGACGACGACGCCCAGCGCGGCCCCCGCGCGAGCGGAGAGCACTGGGCGTCGGACGTCGGGTCGCCGGACCCGTGGAGCGGGGGATGGGCGGCCGGCTGACATGCCGCCCATCCTCCCACGGTCAGGCGGTGAACCTCGGGAACGCCGAGGCGCCTGCGTAACGTGCCGCGTCGTCGAGCTCATCCTCGATGCGCAGCAGCTGGTTGTACTTCGCGACGCGGTCCGAACGGGCCGGGGCGCCGGACTTGATCTGTCCGCAGTTGAACGCGACTGCCAGGTCGGCGATGGTCGAGTCCTCGGTCTCGCCCGAGCGGTGGCTCATCATCGTCTTGAAGCCGGCCCGGTGGGCCGCCTCGACAGCCTCGGCCGTCTCCGTGAGCGAACCGATCTGGTTGACCTTGACCAGCAGGGCGTTGGCGGTCTTCTCCGCGATGCCGCGCAGGATGCGGCTCGTGTTGGTGACGTAGTGGTCGTCGCCGACGATCTGCACCTTGGCGCCCAGCTCAGCGGTGATGGCGGTCCAGTCGGCCCACTCGTCCTCGCCCAGCGGGTCCTCGATCGAGACGATCGGGAAGTCCTCGACCAGACCCTTGTAGTACTCGATCATCTGGTCGGTGCTCTTGGCCACGCCCTCGACGAAGTACTCGTTGGGCTTGACCTCGCCGGAGCCCTTCAGCGCACGGCCGTAGAACTCCTGGGCTGCCACGTCCATCGCCAGGGCGACGTCGGAGCCGGGCTTGAAGCCGGCCTTCTCGATGGCCTCGACGATCAGCTCGAGCGCCGCGCGGTTGCTGGGCAGGTTCGGGGCGAAGCCGCCCTCGTCGCCCAGGCCGGTCGCGTAGCCCTTGGACTTCAGCACGCCCTTGAGCGCGTGGTACACCTCGGCACCCTTGCGCAGCGCCTCGGCGAAGGTCTCGGCACCGATCGGGGCGATCATGAACTCCTGCATGTCGACCGAGGAGTCGGCGTGCGAACCGCCGTTGATGATGTTCATCATCGGCACGGGCAGCAGGTAGGCGTTGGGGCCACCGAGGTAGCGGAACAGCGGCAGTCCGGCGGACTCCGCCGCGGCCTTGGCCACGGCCAGCGAGACCCCGAGGATCGCATTGGCGCCCAGGCGCTCCTTGTTCGGGGTGCCGTCGAGGTCGACCATCGTCTGGTCGATGAGGCGCTGCTCGGAGGCGTCGAAGCCCAGGATCGCCGGGGCGATCTCGTCCTCGACGTTGGCCACGGCCTTCGTCACGCCCTTGCCCAGGTAGCGCGACTTGTCACCGTCGCGCAGCTCGTAGGCCTCGAAGGCGCCGGTGGACGCGCCCGAGGGCACTGCCGCACGACCCGTCGCCCCGTCCTCCAGGGCCACCTCGACCTCGAGGGTCGGGTTTCCGCGCGAATCGAGGATCTCGCGCGCGATGACGACATCAATACTTGCCACAGGATGCTCCCATCAGGTTGTTGGTCAGGCGGCGGACGCGCCAGGCGCTCGCACTGCCAGCCACACTACCGACTCCCGTGGCGGCGCTCCTGTTGAGCGCAGGTGCGCAGGGGATCTCAGGCGGGCTCGGACTCCGTGGCCCGGACCCGGTCGGCGTAGCTGCGCAGGGCGCCCCGGAGTGCGGACTCCGGATCCACGCCACGGTCGAGCGCCCCGGTGGCCAGGGCGAGCAGCAGGTCCCCCACCCCATCGGCCCCGACCTCGTCGAGGGCCTGCGCAGCCAGGGCCTGCGTACCCGGGTCGACAGGCGGAAGCTGCACCCCGCCGTGGGTGACCCGGTAGTGCATCTTGGCCGCGAGCAGCAGGGCGGGCAGGCCGGTCGGGATCCCGTCGAGGACGGAGTCCCGGGACTTCTCGGCGGTCTTGCGGGCCAGCCACACGGACTCGACGTGGGCGGCGGAGTCGACCGACTCATCGCCGAACACGTGCGGGTGGCGGGCCACCAGCTTCGCGGCGATCCCGGCCGCGACCTCGTCGATCGACCACGGGTCGGTCTCGTGCTCCTGGGCGATCCGGGAGTGGAACATGACCTGGAGCAGGACGTCGCCGAGCTCCTCGCGCATCGCCGCGCGGTCCCCGGTCTCGATCGCCTCGACGGCCTCGTGGGCCTCCTCGGTGAGGTAGGAGACCAGGGACTGGTGGGTCTGCTCGGCGTCCCACGGGCAGCCGCCCGGGGAGCGCAGCCGGTCCATGACGGCGATCAGCTCGATCAGCGGATCGCCGCTGGGCGTGGGCACGTCGCGGGACCGCGGCCCGTCGGTGGCCGGGCTCATCTACTGGGGTGCCTGCTCCCCGACGGACGGCTCCGACACCGACGAGCCGGGGACGATCGACAGTTGGGCGTCATCCCAGGTCCCGTACCGCGGGGAGACCTCGACGTCGATGGCATCGGAGTACTCCGAGAGGGCCACGCGCGTCGACTCCCCCTTGGCCTGGGCGTCACCGGATGGGTTGAGCTTCTCGCCGATCGCGGTGACCAGCAGGTTCGTGCGCACGGTGGCCTCGAGCCCACTGATCGGGATGCCGGACTGCAGCGCCAGGTCGTTCAGGGCGTCCTGGCCCCCGTTCTCGGTGGCCAGCTGCACGAGACCCTGCTCCACCTGCGCACGGGTCAGCTCGAAACCGTTCAGCGCTGCGTAGCTCTCGATCAACCTGGTCTGGACCAGCCGCTCGGCGGTCGCGCTGGCCAACCCAGCAGGGGGTGCGCCGGGGGGCAGGCCCTGGTCGGCGAGCACCTGGGAGACGTCCTGGGCGACGTCGGACTGGGCGACGCGGAAGTCCTGGGACACCGCCGCCTGGCCGGAGTCGACCGCCACGGACTGTGCCGTCCCGTCGGTGCTGCAGCCGGCGAGCACCATCACGCCGCAACTCAGGGCGATGGCAGTCCTACGCATCACGTGCCTCCGATCGGTTGGACGATGACCGAACCGATCACCTCACGGACCCATGTTACGAGGGCGGCGTCGATCACGGGTGCAGCGCCCACGGTGGCCGGCTTCGGGCGCGGCACCAGGACGGTGCGCGTCACCGGCTTGACCTGGGTGCCCGGGTACAGCCTCAGCAGGCGCAGCGTGCGCGACTCGGGCAGGTCGACGCCGCCGAAGCGCACGTAGTTGCCGGCCAGCACGATCTCGCCGACACCGGCCGAGCGGGCCAGTACGCGCAGCCGCGCGACGTCCATGAGGCGCTCGACCGGTTCGGGGCACGGCCCGTAGCGGTCACGCAGCTCGGCGACGACCTCGTCGATCGCTGCCTCGTCGGTGGCCGCCGCGATCCGCCGATAGGCCTCAAGGCGCAGCCGCTCGCCGCTGACGTAGTCGTGCGGGATGTGGGCATCGACCGGCAGCTCCACCTTCACGTCGGCGAGGTCCGCGCTGGCATCGCCTCGGTACTCGGCCAGGGCCTCCCCCACCAGGCGGATGTACAGGTCGAAGCCCACGTCGGCGATGTGCCCGGACTGCTCACCACCGAGCATGTTGCCCGCACCGCGGATCTCGAGGTCCTTCATCGCGACAGCCATCCCCGCACCGAGGTCCGTGTGCGCCGCGATCGTGGCCAGCCGGTCGTGCGCGGTCTGGGTCAGCGGCTTCTCCGGCGGGTACAGGAAGTAGGCGTACGCCCGCTCGCGGCCCCGGCCGACCCGCCCGCGCAGCTGGTGCAGCTGGCTCAGGCCGAACGCGTCGGCGCGGTCGACGATCAGGGTGTTCGCGTTGGGGATGTCCAGGCCGGATTCGACGATCGTGGTCGAGACCAGCACGTCGGAGCGCTTCTCCCAGAAGTCCACGATGATCTGCTCCAGTGTGTGCTCGTTCATCTGCCCGTGGGCGGTGGCGATGCGTGCCTCGGGCACCAGGTCGCGCAGCTTCGCGGCCACCCGGTCGATGGACTCCACCCGGTTGTGCACGAAGAAGACCTGGCCGTCGCGCAACAGCTCGCGGCGGATCGCCGCCGAGATCTGCTTCGGGTCGTAGGCCCCGACATAGGTCAGGATCGGCAGCCGCTCCTCCGGCGGGGTCAGGATCGTCGACATCTCCCGGATGCCGGTGACCGCCATCTCCAAGGTGCGCGGGATCGGCGTGGCCGACATCGTCAGCACGTCGACGTTCGTGCGCAGGGCCTTGATGTGCTCCTTGTGCTCGACCCCGAACCGCTGCTCCTCGTCGACGATCAACAGGCCGAGGTCCTTGAACCGGGTCTTGCTGCTGAACAGGCGGTGCGTGCCGATGACCACGTCGATGGTGCCGTCGGCCAGGCCGGCCAGGACGGTCCGGGCCTCCGCATCGGTCTGGAACCGCGAGAGGGCCGCGACCTTCACCGGGAAGCCGGAGTACCGGTCGGAGAAGGTCTGGAAGTGCTGCTGCACCAGGAGCGTCGTCGGCACCAGGACAGCCACCTGCTTGCCGTCCTGGACCGCCTTGAACGCCGCGCGCACGGCGATCTCGGTCTTGCCGTACCCGACGTCGCCGCAGACCAGGCGGTCCATCGGGATCGCCCGCTCCATGTCGGCCTTGACCTCGTTGATGGTCGAGTCCTGGTCGGGGGTCTCGGTGTAGGCGAAGGCGTCCTCGAGCTCGCGCTGCCACGGGGTGTCGGCACCGAACGCGTACCCGACAGCCTGCTGGCGCGCGGCGTAGAGCTTGACCAGCTCCCCGGCGATCTGGCGCACGGCCTTGCGCGCGCGGGTCTTGGTCTGCTGCCAGTCCGCGCCGCCCAGCCGGTGCACGCTGGGCGCCTCGCCGCCGACGTAGCGGGTGACCTGGTCGAGCTGGTCGGTGGGCACGTAGAGGCGGTCCGGCGGTTGGCCGCGCTTGCTGGGGGCGTACTCCAGGACCAGGTACTCGCGGGTCGCCCCGCCGACGGTTCGCTGGGTCATCTCGACATAGCGCCCGACGCCGTGCTGCTCGTGGACGACGAAGTCTCCCGCGGCCAGCTGCAGCGGGTCGACGGTGTTGCGCCGGCGCGAGGGCATCCGGGCCATGTCCCGGGTGGAGCCCTTCTGACCGCGGATGTCGGTCTCGGTGACGATGAGCAGCCCGGCGCCGGGGGCGTCGAACCCGTGGTCGAGCCGCCCGGTCGTGACGGTGACGACGCCGGACCCCGGTGGCCAGCGGGTGATCCCCGGCACGACCCGCGCTGCGACGTCGGCCGCCCCGAGCTGCTCGGCCAGGCGCTGCGCCGACCCCACGCCCGCCGTGACCGCGACGACCCGCCGTCCCGCCGACAGCGCCGCGGTGAGGTCCGTGACCAGCGCCTTGCCATCGCCGCGGTAGGCGGGAGTGGCGGTGATCGGCAGCGCGATCGCGTCCGGGTCGATCGCCAGCGCGTCGTCGGCTGCTGCCACGTCCGGGTCCTCGCCGGCTGCGGCCATCCCGAACGGGCCCGCGGTCCACCAGGCGACGCCGAGGTCGTCGGCGGCCCCCCGCACCTCCTCGATGGTCCGGTAGGTCGCAGCGCCCAGGTCGATCGGGGTCTCGTTCCCGACGGCAGCGTTGTGCCAGGAAGCAGCGAGGAACTCATTGCTCGTGGCCACGAGGTCGTGGGCCTTGGCGCGCACCAGCTCGGGGTCGCAGAGCAGGACCAGCGGCGACGTCTCGCCGGACCCGCTGCGGGCCAGGGCATCGATGAGGCTCTCCATGCCGTCGGCCAGGACCGGGGACAGCGCCTCCATGCCCTCGACGGCGATCCCCTCGGCGAGCTTGGAGCACATCTCGGTGAGCTCGGAGTGGCGTCCGGCCAGGACCGCCGCGCGCTCCCGGACGGCTGGGGTCAGCAGCAGCTCACGGCACGGCGGTGCCCAGAGCCCGTGCCGGGCGACCTCCAGGGAGCGCTGGTCGGCCACGCGGAAGTAGCGGATCTCCTCGACGTCGTCGCCCCAGAACTCCACCCGCAGGGGGTGCTCCTCGGTCGGCGGGAACACGTCGAGGATCCCGCCCCGGATGGCGAACTGGCCGCGCTTCTCGACCAGGTCGGTCGGGGCGTAGCCGATGGCCACCAGCGCCTCGGCGAGCTGCTCGTGGGCGATCTCGTCGCCCGGGCGCACCACGACCGGCTGCAGGTCCCCGAGCCCCTGGACGATCGGCTGCAGGAGCGCCCGGATCGGGGCCACGACGAGGTCGAGCGCGCCGATCGTCTCGTCGTCGGGGTCCGGGTGCGCCAGCCGCCTCAGGACGGCCAGGCGCCGGCCGACGGTGTCCGAGCTCGGGCTCAGGCGCTCGTGCGGGAGGGTCTCCCAGGCCGGAAGCACGGCCACGCGGGCAGTCCCGGTCAGGCTGCTCGCGGCCGCCGCGAGGTCCTCGGCCTGCCGGGTCGTGGCCGTGACCGCCAGGACGAGCCGGTGCCGGGCCATCCCGGCGGCGAGGAAGGGGATCGCAGCGTCAGGGGTGACCACCGAGCCGTGCGGTCCGTCGGCCCGCGAGGCGCGCGCGAACGTCGGGTCGAGGAGCAGCCCACCAAGAAGTCCAGAGAGATCCATGAGAGCCCCCATTCTCCCACCCCCGCCGACCGCTCCTCCTCCCGGTTTCGTTCCGCCCTCCGCGATTTCGCAGGAGGCGGGAGGAAGCGAACTCGGGAGGGAGAGCCAGCTGGGGCCTGCGTCAGTGCCAGTTGGTCGACAGGGCCTCGGCCAGGGCGGGGTGGCAGATCAGGACGGGACCGGCCTTGGGCGGCATCCGGTTGAAGGGCTGCTCCGGGCCCAGGGCCACGAGGCCGGCGGCCAGCGCGCAGGCGTGGGGGGCGGCCAGGTCCCACTCGTTGAGGCCGCCGGGGTGCAGGTAGGCCTCGGCCCGCCCTGCCATGACCTCGCCGAGCTTGGCCCCCACGGATCCCACGTTCGCCGCCTCGATGCCCCGGGAGGTGATCCCCGCCTCGGCCAGGTCGACCGAGACGTCCTCGAGCAGCCGGCTCAGGCCCGCCGGCGGCCGGGATCGGGAGACCACCATCCGCAGCGAACGGTTCGCCGGCAGCGCGTGGGCGGGCCGCGGTTGGTCGGTGCGCCACAGCTCACCGAGGGCTGGTACGTCCACGACGGCGTCGGTGAGCGCGCCCACCGCACCCGCGCCGCGCTGCCACAGCGCGACGTGCACAGCGAAGTCCGTGCGACCCTGGCCGTACTCGTCCGTGCCGTCGAGCGGGTCGATGATCCACACCCGGTCGGCACTGAGCCGATCCTCGGAGTCCGTCGCCTCCTCCGAGAGCACGGCGTCCCCGGGCCGCTGCGCGGTCAACCGGTCGGACAGGATCTGCTGGGCCAGCCGGTCGCCGGCGTCCATCAGCTCCCGGCGACGCCCGTCGTCATCGATGGGGCCGAACCGGGCGCGCAGGTCGAGCAGCGCAACACCAGCCTCACGGGCGATCTCGGCGGCGAACGATGCGTCTGAGGGCACGGCCGGATCCTCCCATGCAGGGCGCCGTTCGGCAGGCGGTCAGCGGTTGAACTGGTTCTGCGCCGGCTCGAGGCCCTGGCGGACGAGCACCTCCACGGCATCGACCGCCTCCCCCACGAGGAGGTCGACCTCGGTCCGCTCGGCGCCGGCGAACGGCCGCAGGACGAAGTCCGCCGGATCCTGACGTCCCGGGGGCCGCCCGATGCCCAGGCGGATCCGCTGGAACTCGCCGCTGTCCAGCGACCGGCGCAGCGAGCGCAACCCGTTGTGGCCGTTGTCGCCGCCACCCTGCTTGATCCGCAGGCCGCCCAGGGGCAGGTCGAGCTCGTCATGCAGCACGACGAGCTGCTCGAGGGGGACCTTGTAGAACTCCATCAGGCAGGCCACCGGACCGCCGGACTCGTTCATGAACCCGCGCGATCGGGCCAGGACGACCCGGGTGGCACCGTGGCCCACCGGGCCGATACGGCCCTCGAAGACCTCAGCGCGACAGCGCCGGTGCGCCGACAGGCCCCCACCCAGGGAACCTGCGAGCGCCTCGATGGCCATCACGCCGATGTTGTGCCGTGTTCCGGCGTACTGCGGGCCGGGGTTGCCCAGCCCGACCACCAACCACGGCGTGTCGGACAAGCCGGGGTCAGTCCGTCTCGCCAGCCGCGGAGTCAGCAGCCGAAGCCGCATCAGCAGCCTCCTCGTCGGCGGCCTCACGGGCCTCGATCACTGCGGACTGGGCGTCCTCGAGCGCGTGCTGCTCCTGGACGGCCTGCTCGAGGGCGGCGGCCGCAGCGGCCTCCGGGTCCTCACCGGCGGCGATGGCGGCCTCGATCGCCTCGACGGCAGCGCTCACGTCCACGCCGGCCTCCTCGGCAGCAGCCTCCGCGTGGGCAATGGCCTCGGCTGCGGCCGCACGAGCGGTGGCCTCCGCCTTGCCGATCACCACGAGGTCGACGTGCTCGAGAACCTGGCGGACGACGTCACGCTGCACGTCGCGCGGGGCGCAGACGTAGGCGGCGCCATCGACATCGAGGGCCAGCACGACGCGCGGCTGGCGCAGCGCCTTGGACAGGTCATGGCCGTCAAGGGCGACGTGGACCGGATCCGAGCCGTGACCGTAGATGACGGCGGGCACCATCCCGGTGCGGCGCAGCCGGCGGGCCGCGCCCTTGCCGAAGTCGCTGCGCGGGACGGCGGACATGTGAACCTGGGTGTCAGACACGACACGAACTCCTCGAGATGTGGGGCGATGGTCCTTCGGCTGGAGGGAGCACCCGCCACCACGTCGATCACGGATCCGCAGTGTCGTTCACATGAACGTCGCACGCAGCGGGGCACCCTCGCCGAGGAATGGCCGTGAGTCTACCGCCGGCGCGACGCCGGCACCAAACGCGCGAACCGTGCGATGGGTCACCCGAGCCCGGGCACGACTCAGTGCGCGGGATCACCGTTCGGCGTCGGGTCGAACATCCGCGTCACGGAGCCGTCGGTGAAGACCTCCTTGATGGCCGTGGCCAGCAGGGGGGCGATCGACAGGACGGTCAGCTTGTCGAGTTCCGCGGTGATCGGCAGCGTGTCGGTGACGACCACCTCGGAGATGGGCGAGTCGGCCAGGCGCTGGACGGCGGGGTCCGAGAGGATCCCGTGGGTCGCTGCCACCACGACCTCCTTGGCGCCCTGCTCGAGCAGGGTCTCGGCCGCCTTCACGATCGTCCCGCCGGTGTCGATCATGTCGTCGACGACCACGCAGACCCGGCCCTTGACTTCCCCGACGACCTCGAGCACCCGGACCTGGTTGGGCACATCGGGGTCGCGGCGCTTGTGGATGATGGCCAGCGGTGCGCCGAGCACGTCGGTCCAGCGCTCAGCCACGCGGACCCGGCCGGCATCGGGTGACACCACGGTGATCCTCTCCCCGGCAAGGCGGGCCTGGATGTGGTCGGCGAGCAGGGGGAGGGCGAACAGGTGGTCGACCGGGCCGTCGAAGAAGCCCTGGATCTGGGCGGTGTGCAGGTCGACCGAGATCAGGCGGTCAGCACCCGCGGTCTTGAACAGGTCGGCGATCAGCCGGGCGCTGATCGGCTCACGGCCGCGGTGCTTCTTGTCCTGGCGGGCGTACCCGTAGAACGGCAGGACGACCGTGATCCGCTTGGCCGAGGCGCGCTTGAGCGCGTCGACCATGATCAGCTGCTCCATGATCCACTTGTTGATCGGCGCGGTGTGGGCCTGCAGCACGAACGCGTCGGCGCCGCGCACGGAGTCCTCGAACCGCACGAAGATCTCGCCGTTGGCGAAGTCGTAGGCAGACGTCGGGGTCAGCGTCACGTCGAGCTCAGCGGCGACCGCCTCAGCAAGCGCCGGATGACTCCGCCCGCTGAAGAGCATCAGGTGCTTCTTGGGCTTGTGGGTCATCCGGGCCATGTGCTGTCCTCCTGGCAGGGGGGCGGTCAACGGGGCACATCGTTGCCGATGGACGGCGCGGATGTCACACCGCCCCCGTTGTTGGTGGCTGCGTCACCGAGCCGGACCCGCCAGCACCGGTAGCACATGGGGTCGTAGGTGACCTTCTGGTTGGACCCGGCGCGGGCGACGTCACCGATGACGACCGTGTCGCCGGTTGCGGTCAACTTGCCGTCCACGAAGCGGGCGTTGATGACCGCAGGGCGCTCACAGGCCGCGCACCGGGGCTCGATGGCCATCGGGGCGACCTTGTCGGCCAGCTCCAGGAGCCGTCGCGCCCCCTCGAACAGGGCTGAGGAGAAGTCCGTGCGCAGGCCGAAGCAGATGACCTCTGTGCCGGCGGCACTCATCGCGGCCAGGACGTCGACATCGCCGGTGGTCAGGAACTGGGCCTCGTCGATCACCACCGTGTTGGCGCCGTTGAACAGCTCCGGGCGGACGGTCCCGGGCAGCAGCTGGATCGCCTGGGCGGTCATGCCGGTGCGCGAGGTGACCGTGTCGGTGGAACGGTCCATGGTGGTCGCCAGCACCGCCCGGTTCGGGTGCGAGGCGGCATCGGGGCGGTGCTTCTCATGGGCGGTCATCAGGGCGAAGGCCGACTTGCCCGACCCCATGACGCCGAAGTGGAACGCGAGCACGCCTCACTCCTGCCCGGTGGAGGTCGCGGTCGCGGGACCTGACTCCGGGGCCGCCTCCAGGGCTGCGGCCGCAGCAAGCGCCGAGGCCGAACCCTCGCGGCGCGCCAGCACCCAGCCCTCGACGGTGCGCTGGCGCGCCCTGCCCAGGCCCAGGGCCCCCGGTGGGACGTCCTCGGTGATCACCGATCCGGCCGCGGTGTAGGCCCCGTCGCCGATGGTCACCGGGGCCACCAGCATCGTGTCCGAGCCGATCCGGACCTGGTCGCCGACGACGGTGGCGTGCTTGGCCACCCCGTCGTAGTTCACGAAGACCGTGGCGGCGCCGATGTTGGAGCCCTGCCCGATCGTGGCGTCGCCGACGTAGGACAGGTGCGGCACCTTCGAGCCCGCGCCGACCTCGGAGTTCTTGATCTCCACGTACGCCCCCGCCTTGGCCCCCTCGCCCAGGACCGTGCCCGGGCGCAGGAACGTGAACGGCCCCACCTGGGCGCGCGCACCGATCCGGGCCGACGTCGCGTGCGTGCGGATCACGTGCGCCCCCGGTCCGACCTCGCAGTCGACCAGCAGGGTGTCCGGGCCGACCAGCGCGTCGCCGGCCACCCGCGTCGTCCCGCGCAGCAGGGTCCCGGGCTCCAGGGTCGCGTCCTGGCCGATCTCCACGGTGACGTCAACCCAGGTCGTGGCCGGATCGACCACGGTGACCCCGGAGAGCATCCACCCCTGCACGACCCGACGGTTGAGCTCGCGGCGCATCGCCGCCAGCTGCACGCGGTCGTTGACCCCCTCGGTCTGCCAGACGTCGTCGGTGACGAGCGCCGCCACCCGGCCACCGCCGGCACGCGCCAGGGCGAGCACGTCGGTCAGGTACAGCTCGCCCTGGTCGTTGTCGGGACGCAGCTGGGCCAGGGCATCGACGAGCACCTGTCCGTCGAAGGCGTAGATGCCGGAGTTGATCTCGTCGATCGCCAACTGGTCGGCGCTGGCGTCGCGGTGCTCCACGATGCCGGCGACCGAACCGTCCACGGCGCGCACGATGCGCCCGTACCCCGTCGGGTCGGCGACCCGGGCGGTCAGGACCGTCGCGGCGTTGCCGTCGGCCTGGTGCCCGGCCACCAGCTCGGCCAGGGTCTCGCCGGTGAGCAGGGGGACGTCGCCGTAGGTGACCACGACCGTGCCGCCGCTGACGTCACCGGCGCCCTCCAGGGCGCACTGCACGGCGTGCCCGGTGCCCAGCTGCTGGTCCTGCACGGCTGTGCGCACGTGCGGGGCGACCACCGCCAGGTGCGCGGCCACGGCGTCACGACCGTGCCCGATGACCACGACGAGCCGATCGGCCCCCAGCACGTCGGCAGCGGCCACCGCATGCCCGACCAGGCTGCGCCCACCGATCTCGTGGAGCACCTTGGGGGTGGCCGAGCGCATCCGCTTGCCCTCCCCGGCGGCAAGGACGATGACAGCGCTGACGTGGGCTGCGGAGTCGGTCACAAGGGTCCTTCGCGAGGTCACGGCCGGCTCGGATAGCACGACCGGGGATGCTCCCGGTGAGGGACTCGAACCCCCATTGAGTGCTCCAAAGGCACCTGTCCTGCCGTTGAACGAACCGGGATCGGCGGTGGTGAGAAGGATAGCCCCGCCGCGGGGCCACAATGGAGCATGGCCGTCAGCACCCAGCAGTCCCGAGGTCGGGTCCGGATGAGCGCGCTCGAGCGCCGCGCGCAGCTGATCGACGTCAGCCGCGGGATCTTCGCCGAGCGCGGGTTCGACGCGGCCAGCATCGAGGAGATCGCGGCGGCGGCCAAGATCTCCAAGCCCGTCGTCTACGAGCACTTCGGCGACAAGGAGAGCCTGTACGCGATCGTCGTCGACCGCGAGATGACCCTGCTGATGTCGATGATGACCGAGTCGCTGACCTCCGACCGGCCGCGCGTCCTGCTCGAGCAGGCGGCCACCGCGCTGTTCGACTACATCGACGCGCACACCGACGGCTTCCGGGTCCTGCTGCGCCCGCACCCACGCGGCGACCAGCGCGGCGGCACGTTCGGCACGGTCATGCGCGAGGTCGCCGACCACCTGACCGACCGGCTGGTGGTCGTCTGCCGGAACTACAACTACCCGGCGACCCTGGCCCCCATGTACGCCCACATGCTCGTCGGGATGGTCGCACTCACCGGGGAGTGGTGGGCCGAGGTGCGCAAGCCCAGCAAGGAGCAGGTCATCACCCAGGTGGTGAACATGGCGTGGAACGGCGTCTCGGGCCTGGAGCGGGACCCGGGCATGGTGACCCGGGCCAGCGAATGAGCCTCGAGCCCGCGGTGCCGGGTTTGTCCGGTGCCTCGCAGATCCCACCCCTCCATCTAGGTCCCGCAGCCGGCACCTCACGAGCGCCCGCTACCGCCGCCGACGATGTCGACCACGTGATTGCCGCCTGGAATCGGGAGCGCCCCGACCTCGACCTCGCCCCGCTGTCGGTGCTCTCCCGCGTCAGCCGGCTGGCCCGCCGCCTGGACCGCGCGCGCGACGTGGCGTTCGCCCGTCACGGCCTGGCCGTCTGGGAGTTCGACGTGCTGGTCGCGCTGCGCCGCACCGGGCCGCCGTACCGGTTGACTCCCGGCCAGTTGCTGGCCGAGACGCTGGTCACCAGCGGGACCATGACCAACCGGATCGACCGCCTCGAGACACGCGGGCTGGTCGTGCGCGAGCCGGTGCCCGACGACCGACGCGGCACGTGGGTCGCCCTGACCGACGAGGGCCGCAGTCGCGTCGACGGGGCGTTCATCGACCTTCTGGCCGAGGAGCGCGACCTGCTGGCCGTGCTCCCCCCCGAGGACCAGGCCGACCTGGCCGCCAGCCTGCGCCGCCTGCTCCTGCAGTTCGAGTCCCCCACGCCTCCCCAATTTGATCCAAGTCTCGGGCGCCCCTGACGAGTTGATCCACATCTCGGACGGCCGTCAGACCTGGAACTTGGATGAAACTGCGATCTTGGCGCGCGCGCTGCGGGTCAGCCCTCTAGGGCTTCGGCTAGCTCCAGCCATTGGTCCTCTAGCTCGGCGTGCTCGTCGGCCAGGGACGCGTCCTCGGATGCCAGTGCCAGCAGCCGCTCGTGGTCGGTGTGGGCGTCGGCCATCTGGGCGTGCAGACCCGCGCGCAGGGCCTCGATCCGGGCCATCCGGGTCTCCACCCGGGCCAGGTCCTTGCGCGCGGCGTGGGCGGCAGCTCCCGTCAGAGCGGCAGGTGCGCGGGCAGGCGCCGCGGTGACCCCGCCGGCCGAGGAGCTCCCGGAGGCCAGGTCCGACGTCGCCCTCCCCGCGGCCCCAGCAGAACCCGTCCTCCCCGCGGTCCCACCAGAACCCGTGCCGACCGCAGTCCCTCCCGAACCGGAACCTGGCGTGGCCGGAGCCGCCGTGGCCGCGCCGGTCGAGCGCAGGGTTCCGGTGGCCGAGGAACGGAGCTCGAGATACTGCTCCACCCCGCGCGGCAGGTGACGCAGCCGCCCGTCGCCGAGCAGGGCGTACAGGTCGTCACACGTGCGCTCCAAGAAGTACCGGTCGTGGCTCACCACGACCAGCGTCCCCGGCCAGGAGTCCAGGACGTCCTCGATGACGGCCAGCGTCTCCACGTCGAGGTCGTTGGTCGGCTCGTCGAGGACCAGCAGGTTGGGTCCGCCGATGAGCAGCTTCAGCAGCTCGAGGCGGCGCAGCTCGCCACCGGAGAGATCCCCGATCCGGGTCATGGCCTTCTCGCCCTTGAACCCGAAGTCCTCCAGCAGCGTCCCGGCCGTGACGGTCCGCCCGCCGATCTCGATCTCGCGGCGCAACCGCTCCACCGCTGGGCAGCACCCGGTCGTCCGGGTTCCCCGGGATGATCGTCTGCGGCAGGGTGGCCGCCACGACCGTTGTCCCGATGGCGATCGAACCAGCGTCCGGCTCCCGCTGGCCCGTGAGCAGCCGGACCAGGGTGGTCTTGCCCGCGCCGTTCGGGCCCAGGAGCCCGACGCGATCGCCGGGGCCCAGCTGCCAGGTGAGACCCTCGACGAGCGTGCGCTCGCTGGCGGGCTGATCCGGGCCGCCCGGTCCGGGCACCCGCAGCGCCACCGACTCGAGGTCGACGACCTGCCGGCCGAGCCGTGCCGAGGCCACCCGGCGCAGCGCCATCTTGTCGCGCAGCTCGGGGACGTCGGCGATCAGGGCGTTGGCGGCATCGATGCGGAACTGCGGCTTCGAGGTCCGCGCCGGCGGGCCGCGCCGCAGCCAGGCGAGCTCCTTGCTGACCAGGTTGCGCCGCCGGGACTCCGCGACGGCCTCACGGCGCTCCCGTTCCGCCCGGGCCAGCACCCATGCCGCGTACCCGCCCTCGAACCGGTACACCGTGCCGTCGGCGACCTCCCAGGTGGTGGTGGCCACCTCGTCGAGGAACCAGCGGTCGTGGGTGACCACGGCCATGGTCGGCGGGCCGGTGGGGCCGGTCAGGAACCCGGCCAGCCAGGTGACGGCCTCGATGTCCAGGTGGTTGGTCGGCTCATCGAGCAGCAGCACGTCGCCGGGATCGATCAGCGCCCTGGCCAGCGCCAGGCGTCGGCGCTCACCCCCCGACAGGCCCTCGAGGCCGGTGTCGAGGCCCTGGGCGTAGCCCTCAGCCCTGACACCACCCAGCAAGCCGTTCAGCACCGCACGGATCCGCGGATCCGCCGCCCACTCGTGCTCGGGCCGGTTGCCGACTGTGACGTCTCGCACCGTACGCGCGCCCGGGGGCAGGTCATCGGACTGCCCGACCATCACGACCCGGGCGTCGGCCGTGCGGATGACCCGCCCCGAGTCGGGCTCGGCCGCCCCGGAGAACACCCGGAACAGCGTCGACTTGCCGTCGCCGTTGCGCCCGACAACTCCCACCCGCTGACCACGCTCGATCCCCAGGGTGACCCCGGCCAGGACCGCACGCGTCGCGAAGACGACGTGGATGTCCTCGAGCGCGACGATGGGGGGCATGGGGCCCAAGGCTAGTCGCCCGAGCCGGTAGGGTCGGACGCAGCGACGTCCCGACCGCCTGGCCGGCCGCATGTCCGGTCCCACCCGCGAGGAGCATGCTGTGCCCGAGTTGTTGGTCGTCGAGCCGGTGTTCGCCGAGCGGCTCTGGGGTGGCACGACGTTGCGGGCGTGGTTCGGTGCGGCAGTGCCTGAGGGCATCATCGGGGAGTGCTGGGCGGTCTCCGGGATGCCGGGGATGAGCGGGTTCATCGCCTCCGGCGCCCCCGAGGGGTTCACGTTGCGCCAGGCATGGATGGCCGGGCTGGTGACCGGCCGCGAGGAGTCCGGGGACTTCCCATTGCTGTGCAAGTTCCTCGACCCCCAGGACTGGCTGTCGGTCCAGGTGCACCCCGACGACGCGCAGGCGCGCGCGCTGGAGGGCCAGCCACGGGGCAAGGCCGAGTGCTGGCTGGTGGTGTCCGCCCAGGACGACGCCGCCCTGATCCTCGGGCACACCGCCGACACCGCCGACGACCTGCGCCAGTCCCTGCTCGACGGCACCCTCATGGAGCACCTGGTCACGGTGCCCGTGGCCCAGGACGACTTCTTCATGGTCAACGCCGGCGAGGTGCACTCAGTCGGGCCGGGCATGCTGGTCTACGAGGTGCAGCAGAGCAGCGACATCACCTACCGGCTCTACGACTTCGACCGCGTCGGCCCCGACGGCAAGCAGCGCGAGCTGCACGTGGACAAGGGGTTCTCCGTCGTCGCCGCCCCGCACGACCCGGCAGCCGCCCGCACCGCCGGGCCCTGGCAGCAGATCAGCCCCGGCGGGCGCACGCGGGTCCTGGTGGACTGCCCGCAGTTCCGGGTCCAACGCTGGGAGCTGCTCGACGAGGACTGCCAGCTCGAGGCGGCGGGGTTCCGGGTCCTGACGGTCATCGGCGGCTCGGGCACCCTGTCCTCCGACCACCGGTCGATCGAGCTCGGCCTCGGATCGAGCGTCGTCATCCCCGCCGGCACCGGACCCGTCACACTCGCCGGCGACCACCTCATCGCCATCACCACCGACCCGGGGCCGGAGTTGACCTGAATCCCTAGGAGGATCGGCGGACCACCCGCGCGCCCGGCGCAGGTCCCGTCGTCGTGAAGGCCGCCTGCACCTGCTCCAGCCCGACCACCGCGGCGTGGACCCTGGCGGCTGCCGACGGGTCAACGGCAAGGAACGCCACGGTCGGCCCGGAGCCGGACACGATCCCGCCGAGGGCTCCGGCGCCGATGCCGATGTCGAGCACGTCGCGCAGGGTCGGCCGCAACGTGAGGGCGGGCTCCTGGAGGTCGTTGTGCAGGACCTTCGCGAGGGCGGGGGCATCACCGGCGATCAGCGCCGCGATGATCGCGGCATCTGCGGCCGGCTCGGGCACGATCCGCCCCTGGACCTGCCGGTCGAACGCCGCGTACACCGCGGGGGTCGACAGGCCCCGGGTCGCTGTGGCGAAGACCCAGTGGAACGTGCCCCGGACCATCAGCGGACTGAGCAGCTCGCCGCGACCGAGCCCCAGGGCGGTGCCGCCCATCAGGCTGAACGGCACGTCGGAGCCGAGGTCGAGCGCCACACGTGCCAGGTCGTCACGTCCCAGTGGGGAGCCCCAGAGGTCGTTGAGCGCGACCAGCGCCGCCGCGCAGTCCGCCGATCCACCCGCCATCCCGCCGGCGACGGGCACGCCCTTGCTGATGGCGATCCCCAGGTCGGGGGCTGGCCGGCCGAGCTCGCGCGCCAGTCGCTCGGCGGCCCGCCACACCAGGTTGGTGGAATCGCGCGGAACCTCCTCGGCCTGCAGGCCGGTGACCTCGCCGATGACGATCCCGGACCCATGGGGCCCTTCGGCGACGGTGACCTCCTCGGTCATCGCGACCGCATGGAAGACGCTGGCCAGCGGGTGGAACCCGTCGTCGCGGACTGCCCCGACGGAGAGCTGGATGTTCACCTTGCCCGGGGCGCGGGCGGTCACGGAGGCGGTCACGGGAGTGGAGCGTAGCCGCCAGCGGCTAGCGCACGACCTTCGCGCCCTTGGTGGTCTTGACGATGGTGAACTCGTCGAGAACCCCGCCGGCACCGAACGGCGACGTCGACCCGGCGCCCCGGTCGGTCACGACAGCCTTGTAGGTCAGGGTGTCCTCGGCGATCGTGATCACCTGGTAGGTCGAGGTCGCCGCGGCCCAGACCGTGCGCGTGGCTCCATTCAACGTCCAGTCCGCGTCGGTCACCTCGTAGTACTTCGGACCCGAGACGCTCACCGCGAAGACCGGACCATTGGGCGTGCGCGAGCCCCGGGCGTAGGAGTGGTCGTGGCCGGAGAGCACGAGGTCCACGTTGCGCCGCTCGATGATGGGCAGCAGGAGTTCGCGGACCTCCGGCGGGTTGGTGCGCTCCGGCCGGCTCCCGAAGGGCGCGGCGTGCATCAGGACGATCGACCATCGGGTGGGGTTCTCCGCCAGGGCCTTGTCCAGGAAGGCCGCCTGCTCGGCCATCCGGCCGCCGAACGAGTCGAGGACCACGATGCGCACACCCTGGTAGTCGACGAAGAACCACGTCTCGCCCTGCTGCGGGAACCCGTTGTCCGGCCAGTCGAAGTACGAGCGGAAGGCCTCAGCCCCGTTTGCGCGGCACTTGGTCACCAGGACGCACTGCTCATGGTTGCCGACGGAGACCACCCAGTTGCGGGTCCGCGCTGCACTGCCCATCGCCGTGAAGAGGTCGGCCCACTGGGACCCCTTGTACGGCCGGTTGACCACATCCCCGGCCTGCAGGACGAGCTGCGCCCCGGGAGCGTCGGCCAGGGCCCGGCGCAGCGTCGCGCGCGGGACGCCCCGGTTGTCCACCTGGGTGTCGCCCAGGCCGATCATCGTCAGTGAAGGAGCGTCCGGGTTGGCGGTCGTGAACGTGAGCCACTTGCTGGACCCGCGGGACGTGAGGATCCGGTACTCGTAGGCGGTACCCGGCGTGAGGCCCGTGAGCGTGGCCGAGTAGCGGGGCGCCGCCGAGCCGGAGAACTTCACCGCTGTGGCCGCGCCCCGCGTGGCGCGCACCTTCTTCGCGGGTGCGCCGGGCACGCGGTACGCGACCCTCTGCCCCTTGGTCCGGGCAGGCATCGTCCAGGAGATCCGCTGCGAGGTTGCCGGATCCGCGGTCGGGGTCAGCAGGATCCGTGAGGGCGCCGACGAGTTCGCCGCCGAGGGTCCCCGGGCGAGCACGGACAGGCCGGTCGACCCCGCACCGGAGCGGGCAGCGGTCATCGCGGCGACGGCAGGCGCACCAGGAGCAGCCGCGGGCATGGCTGCACCCATGAGCGCGGGGATGGCCGCCGCCACCACGAGCAGGCCGAGCACTCTGGGACGAACCGCGGAGCGTTCCACGCGGTGACGGTACCAACCATCGACCGCACCGGCGCCCAAGGCGAGCCTAAGGCCGGCACTTCCTTGTGCGGTGTGGGCGACTGGCGCCGTGCGAACTGGAGGCTATGTGTTCGATTCGTGTGCGGCGGCGGCGATCGCGGCGAACTGGGCCACCTCGAGGGCCTCGCCACGGGCCGTGGGGTCGACGCCAGCGGCCTCGAGCAGCGCAACCGCCCGCTCGGAGCTGCCCGCCCAGCCGGACAGCGCCGAGCGCAGCATCTTGCGCCGCTGGGCGAACGCCGCATCGATCACGGCGAACACCTCGGCGCGGTCGACGTCGTCGCGGGGGGGTGCGGTCCGCACGAGCTCGACGAGCCCGGAGTCGACGTTCGGCACCGGCCAGAACACCGTGCGCCCGACCAACCCGGCCTGACGGACGTCGGCGAACCAGCGCGCCTTCACCGACGGCACGCCGTACACGCGCGATCCGGGGGGCGCGGCCAGCCGCTCGGCAACCTCCAGCTGCACCATCACCAACGCCCGTTCGATGGTCGGGAACGTGATCATCAGGTGCAGCAGGACCGGGACGCTGATGTTGTACGGCAGGTTGGCGACCAGGGCTGTCGGGGCGACCGGCAGGTCGGTGATCCGCAGCGCGTCAGCCGGAACCACGGTGAGCCGTTCGGCCAGGGCCGGGGCACGCTCTGCCACCGTCACCGGCAGCTGCTCGGCCAGCACCGGGTCGACCTCGACCGCCACCACGTGCCGAACCGTGTCGAGGAGCGCGAGTGTCAACGACCCCAGACCGGGCCCGACCTCGAGCACGACGTCGTCGGCGCCCACGCCCGAGATTCGGACGATCCGGCGCACCGTGTTGGCATCGATGACGAAGTTCTGCCCGAGCGTCTTGGTCGGACGCAGGCCCACCCGTGCAGCCAGCGCCCGGATCTCCGCCGGGCCCAGCAGGGCAGCCGCCGGCCCGGATGCACCCGGCGCATCAGGCGCGACGCCGCCGCCCCCGCCGCTGCCATCGCCAGGCAGGCTCACGCCCAGTCCCCGAACGCCCGCAGGGTGTTGGCGTGCAGGTCATCGCAGAGCGTCGCGAGGTCGTCTCCGCGCAGCTCGGCCAGCCGGCGCACCGTCAGCGGCACGAGGTAGCTGGCGTTGATCCGTCCGCGGTGCGGCGTGGGCGTGAGGAACGGCGCGTCGGTCTCGACGAGGATCCGGTCGCGCGGCACGACCGGCGCCGCGGCGTGCAGGTCACGGGCGTTGGAGAACGTGACCGTCCCGGCGAACGACACGTACCAGCCGTGCTCGGCGGCGACCCGGGCCATCGGCTCGTCGCCGGAGAAGCAGTGGAACACCACGACGTCGGGCAGGCCGGCGCCGCCGAGCTCGTCGAGGAGCACCCGGATGACGTCGTCGTGGGAGTCGCGGTCGTGGATCACCAGTGCGCGGCCGAGCCGTCGCGCCATGTCGATGTGCGCCCGGAAGGACTGCTCCTGGATCACCCACGCGTCGGGTTCGCGGGTCCGGAAGAAGTCCAGACCGGTCTCCCCGATGCCCCGAACGCGAGCCGAGCCTGCGGCCAGCTGCTCGACAGCCGCGAGGGCGGAGTCGAGCTCTCCCTTCGCGGCCAGCCGGGGCGCCTCGTTCGGGTGGATGCCGATCGCCGCGAGGATCGCGGGATGCTCCTCGGCCATCGCCACCGCCGCATGCACGTCGCGGATCGAGCACCCCACCTGGACGATCCCGGTCACGTTGACCGACGCGGCGGCAGCCACGGCGTCGCCGGGGCTGAGCTCGTCCTCGTCGCCGCCGCGCATGTCGATGTGGCAGTGCGAGTCGATGACCGGTCGGGGCAGGGGCTCGGGCAGCGGCGGGCGCGGGGCTGTCGCGGTGGCGTCAGTCACCGGCTGGGGCCTCCTCGGGAAGGCGCGGGAAGAGCGCTGCGCCCTTGGTCACGCGCACGCCAGCGGGCAGCTGGCCCCAGCGGCTGACATCCTCGATGCGCTGGTCACCGATCGCGCCGAGGCCCTCGGCCGCACCGATCGACTCCCACAGCGTGCCCATGGCCCGCGGCATCACGGAGTTGTGCAGGACTGCGACCGCCCGCAGGGCCTCGCACGTGGTGTAGAGCACGGTGGCCAGCCGCTCGCGGGCCACCGGGTCGTCGGCCCGCTTGGCCAGGGCCCACGGCTCCTGCTCGGTGACGTAGAGGTTGACCGCGTCCACGAAACCCTTGACCGCGCCGATCCCGGCAGTGAAGTCCAGCTTCGAGTAGGCGCCGTCGGCATCCTGGACGGCCACCAGCAGGGCGTCGGCCAGGGCCAGGTCGGCGTTGGCGAAGGCCCCCGGGGAGGGCAGCACGCCGTCGAAGTACTTGCCCACCATGGCCGTGGCCCGCGAGCCGAGGTTGCCCAGGCCGTTGGCCAGCTCGGAGGTGTACCGGGCGGACATGTCCTCCCACGAGAACGACCCGTCGTTGCCGAACTGGATCGCGCGCAGGAAGTAGTAGCGGAACGCGTCCACCCCGAAGTGATCGATGACCTGCTCGGGGGCGATGCCGGTGAGCTTGCTCTTGCTCATCTTCTCCCCGCCCACCAGCAGCCAGCCGTGGGCGTACACCTGCCCCGGCAGGGGGAGCCCCGCCGCCATCAGCATCGCCGGCCAGATGACCGCGTGGAAGCGCAGGATGTCCTTGCCGACCAGGTGGATGTCCGCGGGCCACGTGGCCGCGAACTTCGCGGCGCCCGACGAGGGTGGCTCGTCGCCGAGGCCCACGGCGGTGGCGTAGTTCAGCAGCGCGTCGAACCAGACGTAGACGACCTGGGAGGTGTCCCACGGCACGGGGATGCCCCAGTCGAAGCTCGACCGCGATATGGACAGGTCCTGAAGGCCGCTGCGGATGAACGAGGTGACCTCGTTGTGCGCGCTCTGCGGCGCGACCGCATCCGGGTGGTCCGCGTAGTGCGCGAGCAGCGCGTCACCGAAGGCCGAGAGCCGGAAGAACCAGTTGGTCTCCGAGACGGTCTCCACCGGTCGGCTGTGAACGGGGCACAGCATCTGGCCCTCGAACTCGCCCGTGCCGGGGACGAGGTCACCGGCGAGCTTGAACTCCTCGCAGCCGACGCAGTACGGGCCCTCGTAGTCCCCGGAGTAGATGTGCCCGGAGTCCTTGAGCAGGGTCAGGAAGTGCTGGACCCGGACCTCGTGGCGCCGCTCGGTGGTGCGGATGAAGTCGTCGTTGGCCACGTCGAGGGTCGCCAGGACGGGCTTCCAGTGCTCGGCGACGAGGCGGTCGGCCCACTTCTGCGGTGTGACTCCCGCGGCCTCGGCGGTGCGCAGGACCTTCTCGCCGTGCTCGTCGGTGCCGGTCAGCAGCCAGACGTCCTCGCCGCGCTGGCGGTGCCAGCGGCAGATCGTGTCGGCCGCGACCGTCGTGTAGGCGTGCCCGATGTGCGGGGCGTCGTTGACGTAGTAGATGGGCGTGGTGACGTAGAACGCCTTGCCGGTCGGGCTCATGGGAGAAGATTCTAGTTGGGCGCGCGCACCGCCTCTCGCGAGCGCCGGTGCGGCACGATGGGCCCATGCCCGACGCCGACGACGACGCCCCCGAGGCCCACCGGGGTCTGTCCGACCCGATGGCAGGCGACGCGGCGGCGATCGGGCAGCCCGGACCCGGCACCCTGATCCTGGCCGGGACTCCCTTGGGCAATCCGGCGGACGCGTCCCCGAGGCTGGCGCAGCTGCTGACCTCGGCCGACCTGGTCGCCGCGGAGGACTCCCGCAGGTTGCGCCGACTGCTGGCTGACATGGGCGTGACGCGCACGGGTCCGGTGGTGTCGTACTACGAGGACGTCGAGCGCGAGCGCCTGCCCCGGCTGCTCGCGGTGCTGGCCGACGGCGGCACCGTGGCCCTGGTCACCGATGCCGGGATGCCCTCGGTCAGCGATCCCGGGTACCGGGCGGCACGGGCGGCGATCGACGCGGGGTACTCCGTCACGTCCCTGCCCGGGCCCTCGGCCGTGACGACAGCCCTGGCGGTGTCCGGCCTCCCGTGCGACCGGTTCTGCTTCGAGGGGTTCATCCCCCGCAGGTCGGCCGAGCGCCACGCCCGGCTGGCCGAGCTGGCCGACGAGCCGCGCACCCAGGTGTACTTCGAGTCCCCGCGACGGTTGGCCGTGACGCTGGCCGACATGGCGCGGGCGTTCGGTGCCGAGCGCCCGGCTGCGGTCTGCCGAGAGCTGTCCAAGACCTACGAGGAGGTCCTGCGCGGCAGCCTCGGCGAGCTCGCCGCCTGGGCGCAGGCCGGTGTGCGCGGCGAGATCACCCTGGTGGTCCAGGGCGCGCCGGCCCCGACTGGTGGCACCACCGATCCCGAGGGCCTGGCCGCACGAGTGGCCGCGCTCGAGAGTCAGGGCATCCCCCGCAAGGAGGCCATCGCGCTGGTGGCCAGCAGCACGGGAGCGGGCAAGCGGTCGGTGTTCGACGCCGTGGTGGCGCACAAGTCCCGCCGCGACTGACTCCGGCGCCCATCACACCCAGGTGGGCAGCCACATGCGCCAGTCCCAGCGCTCATACGGCAGCACCTGCCCGGTCCAGATCGGCAGGAAGAACCAGGCTGCGGCCACGATGAGCAGCAGGACCGTGCCCGCGGCCAGGATCCCCCACTGCCGGCGCACGGGTGTGGCGTCGGGTCCGCCAGCGAGGCTGGCCAACGAGATGGCCAGCATCCCGGCGAGGAAGGGGACGAGCAGGATCGCGTAGAACGTGAAGATGGTCCGACCGTGGAAGACCATCCATGGCAGCCAGCCGGCCAGGTAGCCGACGAGCAGGGCGCCGCTGCGCCAGTCGCGCCCCGCCACGGCGCGCCAGATGTTGTGGAACAGCGCAAGGAGTCCGGCCCACCAGATGATCGGGTTGCCGAGCGCGAGCACCTCCTCGGCGCAGCGATCGGTGCCGCAGGTGCCCGCCGGCGACTCGTAGTAGAACGACGTGGGCCGCGACATCACCGGCCACGACCACGCACTGGACTTGTAGGAGTGCGGCGAGTCCAGCCCGACATGGAACGCCCAGGCGGCCCGGTGGTACTCGGCCAGGGACCGCAGGGCATCGGGGACCAGCGGCCATCCCCCGTTCGTCGCGGCCCAGTCACGGTCGTACCCGCCGTCGGTGACCAGCCACCCCGTCCAGGTGACCAGGTAGGCAAGGAACCCGACGACCACGATGCTCAGGAACGCCGGAAGCGCGTCGCGCACCAGGACGGCCTGGAACGGGCGCCCGGCGCCGAGCTCACGGCGCACCTGCAGGTCCCAGTAGACGCTCAGCAGGCCGAAGAACGCCACGTACCACAGGCCGCTCCACTTGACCCCGCAGGCCAGCCCGAGCGCAACCCCTGCGGCGATCCGCCAGGGCCGCAGGCCGAACCCGGGCCCGAGGATGACGGGGTTGCCCTCCCAGAGGGTGTGCCAGGCGTCCGCGCGACGCCGGACCGCGTCGCGATCCAGGAGCAGGAGGCCGAACGCGGCGAGGATGAGGAACATCAGGGTCATGTCGAGCAGGGCGGTCCGGCTCATCACGATGTGCAACCCGTCCAGGGCCACGAGCAGCCCTGCGACGGTCCCGACGAGGTCGGAGCGGGTGAGCCGACGGATGATCCGCGCGGTCATCAGCACACTCAGCGTCCCGAGCACGGCCACCCCGAACCGCCAGCCGAAGGGGACGACGCCGAACGCCCACTCGCCGGCGGCGATCACCCACTTCCCCAGCGGCGGGTGGACGACGAAGGAGGGGACGTCCTTGAAGATGTCCAGCTGGTTCCACGCGGCGTCCTGGGCGAGGATCTTGTCGTCGGCCCCGTCGACGCCTGCCGCTCGTACCCGAACCGCAGGAGCGCCAGCGCGTCCTTCACGTAGTACGTCTCGTCGAAGATGATGGCGTCCGGCCGACCCAGGTTGACCAACCGGAGCAGGCCGGCCAGGACAGTCACCAGGAGCGGCCCGACCCACCCGCGCAGCCCCTGGGAGGGCATGGGCCGATGTATGGACCGGACCGGGGTGGTCACCGCCACCTGCGCCGACGGCGACTCCACGGTGACGGCCACGGCGCAATGCTAGGACTGCCGGGCCCGACGAGCAGAACGCCCCGCCCGGCGGGCGCCGGGCAGAGCTACGTGGTGGCCGGGGCCTTCTTCGCCGGGGCCTTCTTGGCCGGGGCCTTCTTCGCCGGAGTCCTCTTCGCCGGAGCCTTCTTCGCCGGAGTCCTCTTCGCCGGGGCCGGAGCTGACTCGGTCGTGGGCGTCCCCGAGTGCACGCCCACGACGGCGCGCGCATCCGGGTCCGCGATCGCGAGCACCTCATCGAAGGCCGCCCGGATGCACTCGATGAACACCTCCGGATCGGGGATCGCACGGGTGTCGACGTTGATGCCGATGTAGGCCGTCCCGTTGTAGGTCATCAGGCCCAGGTTGGCCGCCGCACCGGCCTTCGGGGCGAAGGGCACGATCGCCTGGACCTGCGCACCCGAGGTGTACAGCGCGATCGGGGGGCCGGGCACGTTGGTGATGGCCAGGTCGCAGCCCTTCATCATTCCGGCTGCCACGGAGGTGGCAGCACTCTGCGGCAGCGCGGTCAGCAGCCGGTAGATCGTGTCGCTGACGACCAGCGCCGGCTCCGTGCGCGCCTGCATGAGCAGGGGAGCCAGTCGCTTGATCCGGGTCGCGGCATCGCCGCTGTCGATCGGCATCGGGAACCGCGCCGGGACCCACCGGTTGCCGGCCCTGTCGTCGCTGGACGTGCGCATGTTGACCGGCATGTTCACCCGCAGGTACTCGCACGGTGCGTTGTGCGCCTCGTGGTAGGCGGCCACACCGCCGCCGATCGCTGCCATGTAGGTGTCGTTCAGCGTGCCACCCACCGTCTTGGCCGCGGCCTTGAAGGGCCTGAACGGGACCTGGATCACGGCAAGCTGGACCGACAGGGAGCGACCGTGCATGAGCGGGCTCAGGGGCTCGTTGGCCGGAGCGAGGAGGCGTGCCACTGACTGTGCGAACGCCGCACCGGACACAACCGACTCCCCCGGGTCCGCTGCCACTCGCTCGACCAGTCCGATTGCGCCCCCGGTGAGGGCCCGACCGCGCTGGTAGGTGGCACTGACCGCGAATCGCGTCCCGTTGATGACCCGGCCCGGCAGGCCCAGCACGTTCCCGCTGGGTTCCGGGGGCATCTCGCCCATGTGGGTCAGGGGCGCGCGGGTGAGGTCGAACAGGCTCGCCGCCATGGCCATCCCGCCGACACCATCGGTGATCGCGTGATGCAGCTTGATGATCACCGCGGACCGGTCGCCGTCCCACCCCTGCACCAGGGCCATCTCCCACAGCGGGCGATCCCGGTCGAAGTCCTGCTCGGCCATCTGCTCGGCGATCCGCATGAGCGGTCGGTCGGTGCCGTCGGCAGGGACGTGGAACCGCTTGAGGTGGAATGCGAGGTCGAAGTTCGGGTCGACCTCCCACCGGGGCGGGATCGGCGACACGGGATTGCCGATGACCCGCTGGCGCAGCTTCGGCACGGCGAGGGTCATCCGGGTGATCCGGTCGACGAGCACGTCGACCTCCGGGTCGCTGTCGAGCACCGTCATCGCCACGATCACGGAGCGCAGGATCGGGTCCTGCTCCACGCCCCACATGACGGCGTCGAACGCACCCATCCGGTCCAGCCTGTCGTCAGACATCCGTTCTCCTCACAGTGGCCACTCCACCGGCGAGGCTATCCGTCAGATGCGTCCGACGCGCGGGCGCGGGCTGAGGTCATGGGACCTGCAGTGGGCGTGCCGTCCGCACAAGTGTCGAGGGCCCGGGGGAACATCCCCGGGCCCTGCATTGTGGAGCTGAGGGGATCCGTCGGGCCCAGGGCGACCTCCTCCCGAGTCCCCTCGTGCCGTCCCGCACAAGTGTCAGGGCCCGGGGGAACATCCCCGGGCCCTGACAATTGTGGAGCTGAGGGGACTCGAACCCCTGACCCCCTCGATGCGAACGAGGTGCGCTACCAGCTGCGCTACAGCCCCTTGAACCCTCCTAGGGTACCCAGTCCCGGCCGCGAGGACCAAACCATCGAGTGACCCGGCCGACGGCGGGCCACCGGGCCCGCAGCGCCCGCTACTCGTTGACGGCGCGGGGGCGGAAGGCCGGGGCGGAGGTGTCCTGCGCCTGCCATGCGGCCGATTGCTGGGCGAGGAACTCCTCGTCGCGGGAGCGCGCCTCGGCTGCCGCCTGCTCCGCCTTGGCGCGGGCGATCGCCTCGGCCTTGGCGGCGGCCATGCGCTCGGCACGTGCCTTCTGCTGCTGTGCGCGCTCCAGCATCGCCGCGGCGGTCCAGGCCCCCGGGGTGGCCGTGTCGATGACGCGGGGGAACTCCGCGGCAGGCGGTGCCGTGACGTAGGTGGGCAATGTGGCGGGGCGGGCCTCCCACGTCTCCCCGGCCTGCCCGGCGACCACGCGGCGCTGCGCCGGGGCACTGGCGACCTTCGTCGCGGGAACGCGCTGGGTGTGGGACTGGCGACGCTGCTGGGCGGTACGGACCTGGTGGCGGGCAGCCGCGACGAACGCGACGAGCAGACCCACGGGGACGACGAGTGCGATCGGCATCAGGACTCCCCCGACGACGAGCCCGGCGACCACGGCCAGGCCGAGTCCGAGGATCCCGAGGACCACCCGACGCCGCGCCGCGGCCGAGGCCGTCGACGCCTTCGCGCCTGCGCTGGACACCATGCCGGTCACCCGACCGCCGACAGCCGAGAGATCCTGGCGGCTCACCGTGAAGACCTCGGGGGCGACGTCACTGCCACGGGACCCGCTGCGCCCGGATTCCCCCTCGGCGGCGTCCGGGACCGGCAGCGGGATGCCGAACACGGAATCCCGCTTCGACAGCGCCTGCAGGCTGCGGCTGAACCGGTCGACGGACCGTGTGGAGTCCATGTGATCGTGACGGCGCAACCACGCCGGGACCAGGACCACGGCCCAAACGGCGATGATTGCCACGTAGATCAGACCCGTCACGAGCCGGAATCTACTTCAGGTGGGGTCGTCGGACCCGGGTAATCGGGTCCGCGAAGATTCGTGTCGCGCCGCCAGCCGGTCGACCATCGATCCCGCAATCTCGTCGGCGTTGAGGGCGAACACCTCGTGGTCGCGCCATGCACCATCGATGTGCAGGAACCCCGGGCGCGATCCCTCGTGCCGGAACCCCAGTTTCTGCACCACGCGCCGGCTGGCGGCGTTCTCCGGTCGGATCACGATCTCGATCCGGTGAAGTCGCAGCTCCCCATAGCAGTAGTCGCACGCCATCGCCACGGCCATCGGGGTCAACCCGCGCCCGGCGACGCCCGAATCGATCCAGTACCCGATCGAGGCTCCGCGCAGGGACCCCATCGTGATCCCGGCGACGGTGACCTGCCCCACCAGCCGGCCGTCGAGGGTCATCGCCCACGCCAGCGTGCGACCAGCCCTGGCCTCGTCGCGGAAGCGGGACACCATCTGTCCGAAGCTGGGCAGTGCCTCGCCGGAGTTCGGCGGGACGGTGGCCTCCCAGGGCGACAGCCAGGCCACGTTGCGTGAGCGCACCTCCCGCCAGGTCCGCGCATCGCGCCGGCGCAGCTCGCGCAGCTCGAGGACGCCGGCGTCGGTGCGCCGCGTCAGCACCGGCAGGGCGGCCATCAGGACCTGCCGAGCGGCATGACCGAGACCACCGCGCCCGCGGCGACCTCGCCCGTTGCCTCCGGCAGGACGATCAGGCTGTCGGCCATCCGCAGGCCGACCAGGCCGGGTTCCCAGATCGGGGTGATGAGCCGCTCGTCGGCCGCGCCGTGGAGGTGGCCGCGAAGGTAGGTGCGCACGCCCGGCTCGCCGCGGACCGGGTGGGTGAGGCGGGCGGGGATCAGCGGGCGGAACACCTGCTGGTGGCCGAGCATCCTCCGGATCACCGGGCGCACGAAGATCTCGAACGCGACGAACGCGCTCGACGGGTTCCCCGGGAGGGTGAAGATCGGCACGTTGTCCGGCCCGAGGTAGCCGTGCCCCTGAGCCATCCCCGGGCTCATGGCGACCCGGGTGAACTCCACCGACCCCAGGCGCGCCAGGACGGACTTCATGGTGTCGTAGGTGCCTGCGGTCACGCCGCCGGTCGTGACGATGAGGTCCGCGCGGACCAGTTGGTCCTCCAGCGTGTCCATGAGCGCGCGCTGCTCGTCGCGCACCGGCCCGGCGCGGTAGGCCATGGCGCCCGCGTCCTGGGCGGCCGCGGTGAGCATGTAGCCGTTGGAGTCGGGGATCAGTCCCGGTGTCATCGGCGCACCGGGCTCGATGAGCTCGGTCCCGGTGCTCATGACGACGACGCGGGGTCGTGGTCGCACGGTCACCCGGGACTGACCGACGGAGGCGAGCAGCGCCACCTCACGGGCACCCACGAGCGCCCCGGCGGGCAGGACCGCCTGACCCGGGTCGAGCTCCTCCCCCGCTCGGCGGACCCCGTGGCCCGGGGCCACTGCGCTGAGGATCGACACCGTGGGCATCCCGCCGTCGGTGAGGTCGAACGGCACGACCGCGGTGGCTCCTGCCGGAAGGGGCGCGCCCGACCCGATCCGGATCGCCGTGCCGGCCACGATCGGATGGCTGGAGCGGTACCCCGCGGGGACGTCGTCGGTCACGGGCATCGTGATCGGTGTCCCGGACGTCGCCGTGGCGATGTCGGCGGCGATCACCGCGTACCCGTCGGTGCCCGCCGAGTCGAACGGCGGCAGTGCCCAGGGCGCGGTCACCGGTGCCGCGAGCAGGCACCCCCGCGATTCCAGCAGCGAGACGTCGAGGGACTCCAGGGCATGGGCATGCGCCAGGACCTCGGACAGGTGCTCGTCGACGGTGCGCACGCGCCTACCCGCTCCTGCGCCCAGCGCGGCCGGTCCCAGCACTGCCGCACCGCCTGGCGCCGGACTGCGCCGTGCTGCCCTGGAGCATCGTCATGCCCCGCACGATAACCGCCAGGTTCCCCCACCCCCGGCAGTGGTGCATGATCGCGTCCGTGGCTGACCCGAAGTCGGACCTGCGGGCGCGGGTCCGCGCCGCCCGGTCAAGGGCCGTCGGCGCGGCCGATCGAGCCCGGGAGCGCGACGGCCTGCTGGCAGCCGCGCTCGCCGCCGGGCTGCTCGACCAGGACGGGATCCCGGACAGGCTCGGGGTGGTGGCAGTCGCCGCCTACATCGCCGCTCCCGGCGAGCCCGACGTGGCCGCGATCCGCGAAGCGGTCCGCGAGGCGGGTGGCGTGGTCCTGCTTCCGATCCCGCGGGCCGACCGGACCCTCGACTGGGCCCACGACGAGGGGGACTACCGGCCCGAGGGGCGGTACCCGATCGAGGTCCCGGCGGGCGAGGTCATCGGATCGGGCGCGACGGGGCTGCTCGGCCACGGGGTGCGCACGGTGCTGGTCCCGGCGCTGGCCGTTGACGCCTCGGGGGCGCGGCTGGGGCAGGGCGGGGGCTACTACGACCGGCTGCTGGCCGAGCTGGCAGGCCTGCCGGGGCTCCCCCGGGAAGGGGGTTCCCCGGCGGCGGCTCACCCGTCGGCGGCGGGGATCCGGATCGTGGCGGTGGTGCGCGACGAGGAGCTGCTCCGCGCGGGAGCCGTGCCGCGCGAGGCCCACGACCAGGTGATGACGGCCGCGCTCACGCCGACCCGCTACGTGGCGCTGGGCGGCTGAGTCGCGCAGTCGCGCCGCCCGACCGACCCGGTGGGTCAGGACGCTGCGGGGGCGGACGACTTGGTGGAGCCGGAGTCCGAGCTGGACGACGATCCGGAGCCCGAACCCGAGCCGGACGACCCGCTCGTCGAGGAGGAGGAGCTGGTGGTCTCGGAGGCCTTCTTCGACTCCGCCTTGGGCGTGGCCGGGGAGGTCGCCGACGACTTGCCCCGGCTGTCGGTGCGGTAGAAGCCACTGCCCTTGAACACGACCCCGACGTTGCCGAAGACCTTGCGCAGGCGGCCGTCCTCGCAGGAGGGGCAGTCGGTCAGTGACGGCTCATGGATCGACTGGACGACCTCCAGGGGGGTCTCGCAGCTGGTGCACATGTACTCGTAGGTCGGCATACTCACCCTCTTCCCCGCGGCCATCATGGCTCAGTCAGGTTCCCATTCTGGCACTCACGGCCGCGGAGTGCTAATCGTGTCCCGGCGCCACCGGGACGGCAGCGACCGTACCTGCGCTCCCGACCTCTGGCCGGGCCAGCGGGGCGATCACGCCTGTGGACAACCACTGGTCGATCCGCTCGCTCCCGCATACGGTCGCCCTGCCGGTGGCCAGCAGCCGCCCAGGAGAAGCAGCGGGAACGCGGGATCGGGGAGCCCATGGGCAGGTCACACAGGAACGAAGCCCGGCTCGGCGCCGCACGCCTCGTCCGACGCCACCGCCGGCTCCTGGCGGGCGTGGCTGCAGCCATGTCCATCGCGGCCCTCGGCATGGCCCTGCAGCCGCCCGAGCCGCCCACCCGCGCTGTCGTCGTGGCGGCCGCTGACCTGCCGGCCGGACGGTCGCTGGGCCGCGGCGACCTCACCGTCGCGCAGGTCCCCGCGGGGGTGCTCCCCGCGGGGACGACGGGAGATCCCACCGACGTCATCGGACGAGCACTGGCCGCCCCGATGGCCCGCGGCGAGCCGATCGCCGGTCATCGGCTCACGGAGCTCCCGCCCTGGTCGGTGCCCCCGGGGACCCAGCCCCTGCCGGTCCGGTTCACAGACGCGGGGGCTGCTGCCCTGCTCTCGGCGGGACAGCACGTGGACGTGGTGGCCGCCTCGGGGCCTGGGCTCGAGGGCGCAGTGCCGTTCGCCTCCGCCGAGCTGGTCGCCCAGGACGTCCTGGTGCTGGCGGTCATCACGGCGGAGCAGGGGTCGGGAGGCATCCTCGGCGGGTCGGCGACGACCGAGGAGCAGACCCCGCTGGTGCTGCTCGCCGCCGACCGTGGAGCGGCCCTGGCGATCGCGGGCGCCCAGGGCCGCGCGAGCCTGGGCTACCTGATGCACCTCGGCCCCGGCTGACAGCCCAGGGGCTGCCGACCGGCGGTGCCGGGTGCCTGCGTGCCTGCGTGCCGGCGACGGGTGCCTGTCAGCTCCCGTCGCGGTCGGGCTGGGCGGAGCCCGTGCTCCCCGCGTTGCCCTGTGCGAGCAGGTCGCGGATCTCGGTGAGCAGGAGCACATCGTCCGGGGTCTCGTCCGCCTTGGGGGTGATGCGCGCCATCTCGCGCGCCTTGTTCATCGGCAGGACGAAGACGAAGTACACAACAGCCATCGTGATCACGAACGTGATCAGCACGCCGATCACCGCACCGAAGTCGACGAAGGTGGCGGAGTCGGCGGTGCAGGGATCATCCCCGCCGATGCAGAACCCCCACCCGCCGGTGTCGCCGGCTCCGACGGCCGCGAGGACCGGTTGGATGATCTCGTCGTTGAACGACTTGACCACCGCGGTGAACGCAGCGCCGACGACCACGGCCACAGCCAGGTCGATGACGTTGCCGCGCATCACGAACTCCTTGAAACCGTGCAGGATGCCGGTCTTCTCCTCGGCCATGGCTTGCTCCTTGAGAGGTATTGGGGACGGTAGTGCCGAACGAGCGGCACGGCGACGAGCACAGACGTAATGGAGGGCTCAGACGTCCGGCACGGGACTCCAGATGATGCGGGGCTCGGGCGCCCGGCACGGGACTCGAAACCGTCAGCCCGGCTCGGCCTGGACGGGCGGCCTCAGGCGCCGTGGTGCGGCGGGGTCTCCGTGCGGTAGTGGGCCAATCGATCGGACTCGGACTCGCCCCGCTCGCCCCAGGACTCGGGTCGGTCCTCGCCCGCGCGACCATCCAGGGGATCACCCAGCGACAGCCGCCGGGGTGGCGCTTCCTCAGGCTGGGACTCAGGGATGGGCGCCTCGGAGCCGTCAGACTGGGTGCCCCCCGCCGTCACTGCGGATCGCCCTGGTCGAGTTGGGCCAGGAAGGCCTCCACCTGTGCTGCGATGTCGGTGTCGGTGGGCAGCGCGTCTGACCCCGCAGGCTGGTTGGCCCGACTGGCCATCATCGCGTCGTACTGCTCCTCGAGGGTGGTGACCGCCTCCATGTTCTCCGGGTTGGACGCGATCTGGATGGAGATGTCGGCGTCGGACTCCTCGGCGGCTTCGCGCAGCTCGTCGAGGGGGACGGCCATGCCTGTCGCCGCCGACAGCGACTGCAGCAGGGCCAGCGCACCCCGCGGGAACTCGGCCTGGACGAGGTAGTGCGGCACGTGCGCGGCGAACCCCATCGCGGGTCGATCCTGCTCGCCGAGCCGTAGCTCGAGCAGCGCAGCAAGGCTTCCCGGCACCTCCAGTGAGCCCACCCAGGGCTGGGCGCCCATGGTGAGCGTCGGGTCGTTGGCGTGCACGGTGACGTTGATGGGCCGCGTGTGCGGCGCCGGCCAGGGGATGGCGTGCATCCCCACGACAAGGCGCACGCCCAGTGCCTCGGCAAGGCGGATGATCCCGTTGCTGACCGCGCCCCACGCGGTGTCCGGCTCGGTGCCGTGCAGGATCAGGAACCGCTCGCCGCGCTCGTCGACCGCCGCATCGACGACCAATTCGGGCATGGCGACGGACTCGTAGTGGTCCGAGTCGAAGACCGTTCGGGGGCGACGGCCCCGGTAGTCGAAGAGGGAGTCGATGTCGAAGGTGGCCACACGGGTGTGCTCGCAGCTTTCCAGGAGATGCTCGATCGCCAGGCGGCTGGCGCCCCCCGCGTCCATGAACCCGGTCAGCCCATGGACCAGGACCGGTGCGCCCAGCTCGGGGCGGTCTGGCTCCAGTCGGTAGGACCCCGCTGTCACGACTTCTCCCTCAGCTCGAGCCGGTGCCCGTCGCGCCCGGCTGGTCGTCAGGTTCAACGAGAGTACTGCCGCAGGGATTCCCGTCGCTGCATGACGCGGCGCGACACCGACTGGGCGGGGCGTCCCGACGCGGTGTCGTCCATGTGGTCGCTGCTACGGTCGACGCACCCGTACCAGACGGGTTGGCTGTCTCGAACGGCGTTCCGCAGTGGGCGCCCGCAGGGGAGGTGGTGCGATGCCCTCGGAATCCGGACCGACCCCCGACGAACCGACGCCCGGACCCGGACCGACCCCCGACGACCGGACGCCTGAACCCGGACCGACCCCCGGCGACCAGCCCGCCGACCCGGTGGCCGAGCGCGAGCGCGGCCGCATCTCCCGGCTCGTGCGCAACAAGGGGTTCGTGAAACTGGTCGGGGCCCTCGCAGTCATCGCACTGCTCTACTACGCCTTCTTCGTGGTCCTGCCCCAGGAGGTGGACTGGGACACGGTGTGGGCCGCCATCTCCGACCTGACGGCACCCCAGCTGGCGGCACTGGGAGTGTCTGCCGTCGTGGTGATGGTCTGCCTCGGCTGGGCGGCCAAGGCCTCGCTTCCCGGGCTTCGTCTCTACCAGGGCTTCGAGTCCTCGGCCACCAGCCAGATGACAGCCTTCGTGGTCCCGCCACCAGGGGACTACGTCATCCGGTTCGCGATGTACCGGACCTACGGGTTCACCGACGAGCAGTCGGGGATCTCGGTCATCATCGCCCTGGTGCTGCGCTACGTCATCACGTTCTTCATGCCGATCATCGGGCTGGCCGCGGTGCTCCTGGCCGGGCAGGGCACGGCCGACACCGGCTGGTGGTTCGTCGGCTACACGGCGGCGTTCCTGGCAGTCGTGTACCTGCTGCGGCGCATCGTGCAGAGCGACGCGACCGCACGTGCCGTGGGGCGATGGGTCAGGGCCGTCGTCACCTGGGTGATGGACCTGTTCCACCGCTCGCCGTCCAAGGACATCGAGGCGATCGTCGTCGACTTCGGCCGCAGGACCCGCGGCACGGCGCAGGCGAACCGGGTCCCCCTGCTCGCCTCGAACCTGGCCTGGGGGCTGAGCAACGTGCTCGTCCTGGGCATGGCGCTGCGCTTCAGCGGCCTGGATTCCACCACGCTCACCGCGGCGGAGATCCTGCTCATGACCGGCATCGTGATGGTGGTCAACGTGCTGCCGGTCCCCGGAATCAATGCCCTCATCGTCCCGGACCTGTCCGCGGCGATGGGCCTGACGACAACGACGGAGCAGTCGCAGCTCACCGCCGCCCTCACCCTGTTCCGCGTCTGCACGTGGATCCTGCCCATGATCATCGGGGTGGGGATGTTCTTCGTCTGGCGCTACCGGGTGCGCAAGGACACGGTCACCACTGTGAACACGGACTCGGTGGACGAGGGCGGCTGGGACTCGGTGGGCCCGGGCGTGGATCCGGCGAACCCAGGGACGTCAGCGGGAGGCAGCCCGGCGGTACCGCGCAACTCCCAGGGGGACGAAGATCGCCAGCAGCACGAGGCACCAGAGGACTGAGGCCAGAACGGGGTTCTGCAACGGCCAGTAGTCCGGAGCCTGGTAGTTCGGCGGGACATTTCCGAAGAGCTCGCGCACTGCGGCAGCCACGGCGCTGATCGGGTTCCAGGCTGCCACGGGCTGGAGCCACGTGGGCATCGTCTCCAGGGGGACGAACGCATTGGACAGGAACGTCAGCGGGAACAGCCAGATGAGCCCGGCCGTCTGGGCCACCTCCACGCTGCGCACCGAGAGGCCGATGACAGCCCCGATCCACAGGAATGAGTACGCGAACAGGGCGAGGAGGGCGAAGGCACCAAGCACGCTGACGGCCGGAGCGTCAGTCCGCCAGCCCACCAGGAGGCCGGTCAGGGCCATAGCGGCGGTGGTGACCCCGGCGAATGCGAGGTCGGCGAAGGTCCGCCCCGCGAGGACCGCAGACCGGGCCATCGGCAGGGAGCGGAACCGGTCGAACAGCCCGCGGGAGAGGTCATCGGCCATGGCGATGCAGGTCGTGGCGCAGGTGAACGCCACGGTCTGCACGAAGATCCCGCCCATCAGGTAGTCGGTGTAGTCGCCGCCCCCGGGCACCTCGATCGCACCGCCGAAGACGAACGCGAACAGCAGCACGAACATGATCGACTGGATGATCCCGAAGACGATCGAGTCCGGCTGACGGCGCAGCCGGGTGACGTTGCGCCAGGTGATGGTCCGGGTGTCGGACAGGGTCTGCCCCAGGGCGCTCATCGGTCGGTCCCCTCCCTTGTGCCGGAATTCGGTAGGCCCGCGGGGGCCGCAGCGGGTGCTGTCCCGCGCGCGCCGCCATCTGGACCTGACGTGGCGCCGGATGCCTCGTCGGCTTCGGCGTGGCGCCCGGTGAGCTCGAGGAACACGTCGTCGAGGGTGGGCCGTCGCACGCCGATGTCCAGGATGTGCACGCCCTTCTCGTCGAAGGCGCGAACGGCCTCCAGCAACGCGGTGGCGCCTCCGGCCACCGGGGCGACGAGCTGCCGGGAGTGCTCGTCGACGTCGATGACGCCGTTGGCCAGCCCCGACAGGACCTCGCGCGCGTCCCACACCTGGCCCGCGGCCACCGTGACGGCCAGCCGCTCGCCGCCGACCTGCGCCTTGAGCTCGTCGGAGGTCCCCCGGGCGATCACCCGGCCACGATCGACGACCGCGATCGAGTCAGCCAGCTTGTCGGCCTCGTCGAGGTACTGAGTGGTCAACAGGACGGTCGTCCCCTGGGCGACAAGCCCTTCGATCACCTCCCACAGGCCGATCCGGCTGCGCGGGTCGAGGCCCGTGGTGGGTTCATCCAGGAAGATGATCGGTGGCCGGGCGACCAGCGCGCCGGCGAGGTCCAGCCTGCGGCGCATGCCTCCCGAGTAGGTCTTGGCGGGGCGGTCGGCGGCCTCCACGAGATCGAACTGCTCGAGCAGCTCCGTAGCCCGAGCTCGCGACGCGGCCATGTCGAAGTGGTAGAGCCGCCCCACCATGACCAGGTTCTCCCGGCCCGTGAGGTACTCGTCGACGGCCGCGTACTGGCCCGACAGGCCGATGGAGCGGCGCACCCCCTGGGGGTCGGAGGCGACATCGATGCCGTTGACGGTGGCCCGCCCGGCATCGGGGGTCAGCAGCGTGGTCAGGATGCGCACGGCGGTGGTCTTGCCCGCCCCGTTGGGGCCGAGAAGTCCGAGCACTGACCCGGTCGGGACCTCGAGATCCACGCCGTCGAGCGCGCGAACCTCGCCCGACCGGCTCGGGAACACCTTGACCAGACCCTCAGCGGTGATGGCTGCCATGCCCTGATCCAACCCCACCCCCCTGACACGCGCACCTCAAGACCGCGACTGCCTGGTCACGGTGTTGAGGTGGCGATATCCACACCCTTCCCCCCAGATATCCCCGTCAGGCCAGACCAGGCTGCTACGTTCGCCTCACCAAGGCGTCGATGTCCGGGGGGACAGATGGATCGCAGGGATGGGTGGGAGTCAGGCCGCTGTGGCGCTGTCCGGCGCGTCGGCGGGCGGTCATCGCCGGTACCACCACTGCGCTGCTCCTCGGCGGCCTGACGCCCCTGGCCGGGCCCTCGAGCGCGATCACCCCCCAGGCCGAGCAGACCTGGGAGACCGGGGTCATCCGCAGCGTCGCCGACGGCGACACCGTGATCGTCGATATCCAGACGGCTACCGACCCCGGGTTCATCGCGCCAGCCGACCCGACGTTGCGCAGCTACTGCGACGACCTCGACCGCACCGGCCCCCTCGGGAGCTTCCCCCCGGATGGCATTCTCGGCGGCTGCCGGGTCCGTCTGAGCGGGATCCAGGCACCGGAGAAGGCCGGTGCCGCCGGGGGCTCGGCCCTCGAGCAGTGCCGGGCCAGCGCCGCCACCGCCGCGCTGGAGGCGGTCCTGCCCAAGGGGACCCCGGTCCAGCTTCGCTCGATCAATGTGCGCTCGGTCGAGGCCGACTACTCCGGGGGCAGGCTGGCCCGCTCGGTGTACTACCAGGACGCCACCGGGACCTGGGTCGACGCCGGGCGCGCAGTCCTGGCCGGCGGCCACGCGATGTGGTTCCCCCACAGCATCGGTGACCTGGAGAAGCCGGAGTACGCCCACAACCTGGAGTACCGGCGGCTCGTCGACGACGCCGCCGCGCGCGGGGTGGGCCTGTGGTCGGCCGACCTACTGCGGCGCGTCGGCACCGGCTTCCGTGCGGACATGGGTCGTCTCGGACCCGATCGGTGACGATGCCAGCAACGAGTACGTCGTCGTGCTCAATGACTCCGATGCGCCGCTGGACGTCAGCGGCTGGACGGTGCGTGACTCCTCGCTGACCACGTTCACGTTCCCAGCGGGAACCGTCCTCGGCCCGCGCGACCACCTCCGCATCTTCACCGGATCCGGGGCCCCGGGCACGCCCACGCCGCGCGACTTCCACTTCGGCGGGCCGACCCAGATGTTCGCCAACTGGGATCCCGCGGCCGGCTACTTCTACGGCGACGGGGCCTACGTCTACGACGCCCAGCCCGGGTTCGCCTATGGCAATCTGCGCGCCTGGTTCCACTACCCGTGCGACCCGGCGGCGTGCGGCGACCCGCTGACCGGCAGGGTCGTGATCGGCGCGGTGCAGTACGACCCTGCGGGCACGGACACGGCGGCGGGCGAGTACATCGAGTTCCGCAACACGACGGCCGCTCCCGTCAGCCTGGGCGGCTACGCCTTCGGCCGTCAGGGCTCGCAGTACCCGTTCCCGCCGGCCACGGTGATCCCCGCCGGAGGCACCCTGCGCCTGTCGATGGGCGTGGGGGTCGATGCCGCGGACACCCTGTACCTCGGTCGCACCGCGAGCCTGCTGGCAAACTCCGGCGACCACCTCACGCTGGTCAACCTCAACCACGCCCCCGTCGACTGCCGCGCGTGGGGGGCGTTCAGCTGCGCCGGGATGCCGGTCAGCGGGGCGCTGACCAGGCCGGCGATGGCAGCGGCGCCGATCGCCGCCGCGCCCGCCTGCGCCTGCGGCCGCGTCCGCGCCCACCACCGGCCGGCCGCCCCCGGCACCGTGCGCGCCAGCGCCAAGTCCAAGCGTGTCACCGTGCGCTGGTCCGCCCCGGTGCCCAACGGCACGAAGAAGGTCACCAAGTACCGTGCGAAGGTCTACCTGAGCTCCGGGAAGGCGCTGAAGTACCGCACGTCGTGCACCGCCAAGTCGCGAACCCTCACGTGCCGGACCAAGAAGCTGCTCAAGGGTCGGACGTACGTGGTGAAGGTCCAGGCCCGCAACTCGAAGGGATACGGCGCGCAGTCCGCACCGGTCGCTGTCCGGGTCAGGTGACCCCCGGGCCATCGGGTGGCGGCCGTCCTGGTGTCGGGCTCCACAGGAGTCACCCGAAGCCCGTCACACAGACGTGATCCGCCCACCGATTCCGACACGCGCCGGCAACACTGCGGAAACGGCCAGCCCATCGGGCCGACCTACACTTGGCACCCGTGAACCCCAACCCCACAGACCAGGCGGAAGTCCCCGACCTGGCAGAGAATCCCCCCACCCGCACCGACCTCCCCGCCTGGGACCGATGGTTCGAGCTGACCCGACGTGGGTCCACGCTCGGCACCGAGTTCCGCGGCGGGCTGGTCACCTTCTTCACGATGGCCTACATCGTCGTGCTGAACCCGCTGATCATCGGCACCGCCCAGGACGTCAACGGGACCTACATCGGCGGCGGGGACAACCCCGTCGTCTCCATCGGCCTCGTGGCCGGCGCGACAGCCCTGGTCGCCGGCATCCTGACGATCGCCATGGGCGCCATCGGGCGCTTCCCCCTGGCGATCGCCGCCGGCCTGGGCCTCAACAGCTTCCTCGCCTACACCATCGCACCACTGATGACCTGGCCCCAGGCCATGGGCCTGGTCGTTCTCGAGGGCCTGATCATCTTCGCGCTGGTGCTCACCGGCCTGCGCGTGAAGGTCTTCAACGCCATCCCGGAGGCCCTGAAGTACGCCATCGGCGTCGGCATCGGCCTGTTCATCGCACTGATCGGCCTGGTCGATGCGGGCATCGTGCGCCCGGGTATCCCCCTGATCTCCTTCGGGGTCAACGGGGCGCTGCGCGGCTGGCCCGCCCTCGTCTTCGTCCTCGGGCTGCTGCTGATGATCGTGCTGGTGACCAAGCGGGTCAAGGGCGCGATCCTGATCGGCATCCTGGCCACCGCCGCCCTGGCCATCGCGATCGAGGCTGCGTTCAAGATCGGGCCGTTCAACGACGGCAACCCGGACACGCCGAACAACCCGGTTGGGTGGGCCCTGAACGTCCCGCGCCTGCCGGACACCTGGTTCAGCACGCCGGACCTGAGCATCCTCGGCCAGTTCTCCCTCGTCGGGGCCTTCTCCGCCGTGGGGATCGTGACCGCGTCGCTGTTCGTGTTCTCGCTGCTGCTCACGGACTTCTTCGACACGATCGGCACCGTGACCGGCCTGTCCCATGAGGCCGAGCTCACCGACGAGGACGACACCATCCCGCACCTCGAGGCGATCCTGCTCGTGGACTCGGCGGCTGCGGCCGTCGGCGGCGCGGCGTCGGTGTCGAGCAACACCAGCTACATCGAGAGCGCGGCCGGCATCGGCGAGGGCGCTCGCACGGGTATCGCGGCGATCGTCGCTGGCGTGCTGTTCCTGCTCGCGATGTTCGTGACGCCGCTGGTGTCGGTGATCCCCTACGAGGCCGCCACCCCGGCGCTGGTGATCGTCGGCTTCCTGATGATGACCCAGATCAAGCACATCCCGTTCGACGACTACACGATCGGGATCCCTGCCTTCCTGACGATCATCATCATGCCGTTCACCTACTCGATCGCGAACGGCATCGGCGCCGGCATCGTCACCTACACGCTCCTGCAGGCCACCACGGGGAAGACACGTCAGATCCCGGGCCTGCTCTGGATCGTCACCGCGGCCTTCGTCGTCTACTTCGCCATCGACCCGGTGACGCAACTGCTGGACTCGGTCACCGGCTGATCTCCGCCACCTGTCCCTCAGGGGCGCCCGTCCCACTCGGCGGGCGCCCCTGCCCATGTCCGCGGCTGGGAGGATGTGGGGCGCGATCCGCATCGCGACCCCCGCCGATGGGGCGGGTCACGGCCGGAGGACGGGTCGCGCAGGAGGACGGGTCGCGCACGGAGCCGGATCGGCGCACAATCGGGTCGTGGGCAACTGGGGTTCCTACTCCTTCCTGTTCGGGCCGATGCTCGCGCTGATGGCCCTGGTCGGGCTCGCGCTGGTGGCCCGCTGGGCCAGCCAGACGGGGACGTCGCTGATCGAGGGACCCGCGCGACAGGGCAGCTCCGAGGAGTACGGCCTGATGATCCCCGTCGCCAGTCCGGCGAACGCGCGAGCATCGCGTGACGTTGCCGGACGGCTCACATCCGCCGGGGTGCGCTGCCGCGAGGTCACCACGACCGAGGGGCCCCGGGTCATGGTGTGGGCTGAGGATGTGGCCCGAGCCCGCGCCGTCCTGGACTCCCCACGCTGACCCAGCGAACCGCGCGTCACCCGCCGATCCGTGACATGGTTTGCGACGTGCCGGGAGCAGCTCGGTACCTATGCACGTGCGACCGCCGTCGGCGGGGCGCCCCCGAGAGGAACACCCATGTCTGAGAATCCCCTGCTCGACACCATCGTCGGCATCAACGCGGTCTCCCTGTCGAACCTCGACAACAGCCTCGAGGCCATCCTGCTGGTTCGGCTCGCAGCGCTCGTTGCCGTCGACGCGCCGCCCGCCTCGTACCTGGCGACCCTGCGGGCAGCCGAGGGCACGCTTCTGACGCTCGAGGACGCCCGCAGCGTCCTGATCGCGGTGGCGCCGATCGTGGGCACCCCGAGGGTCATCACCGCGGCGCGCAACCTCGCCGAGGCGATCGGGCTCGAGCTCGACATCGCCGAAGCCCTGGCCGAGGAGGCCTGAGCCGCACGCACCAGCGACGCCCCCGGTCGATGTGCCGGGGGCGTCGCCACGTCCAGATCGGGCTCCAGGATCGGGCTTCAGGACCACCTCCGGGACGCACGTCCGGGACGCACGTCCGGATCCACGCGGATCAGGCGTAGCGCAGGAGCAGGTACGGGGCGCAGATCGCGATCGACAGCACCGCGGTCGGGATGCCGTAGCGCAGCCACTGGGCGAACGTGATCGTGATGCCGTTCTTCGCCGCGACCCCGACGATCACCACGTTGGCGCTGGCACCGATGAGGGTGGCGTTCCCGCCGAGGTCAGCGCCCAGGGCCAGGGCCCACCAGAGTGCACCGTCGGCGCCGAGGGCGGGGTTGGTGCTGATCAGCGAGTCGACGACGGGCGTCATCGCGGTCACGAAGGGGATGTTGTCGATGATGGCCGAGGCAACCGCCGAGCCCCCCAGTACGACCATCAGCGTGGGCGCGACGGCCGCGCCGGTGAGATCGGCGATGCGCGAGGCCAGCGCCTCCAGCGCCCCGACCCGCACCAGCGCACCGACGATGACGAACAGGCCCATGAAGAACGCCAGCGTCTCCCACTCGACCTCCTTGAGCAGCTCCCCGACCCGCAGCGGGGAGAGCAGGATCAGCACGCCGGCCCCGAGGAGCGCGACCACCGCAGGGGACAGTCCGGTCTGGCGCTGGGTCAGGAACCCGATCACGATGGCGACGAGGACGACCACGGAGGCCACCAGCATCCGCCGGTCGGTGATGGCGGCGTCCTCGTCCATCGCGGCCAGGGCCTCGGCGTGCTCGGGCTTCGAGCGCAGGTCGGCGCGGAACATCCACAGCGCCAGCCCCACGAAGGCGGCCAGGACCACCAGGACCACCGGGGCCATGTGCACGAGGAAGTCGGTGAACGTCAGGTTGGCCCGGCTGGCGATGATGATGTTCGGCGGGTCGCCGACGAGGGTCGCCGCTCCCCCGATGTTGGACGCGAACGCCTCGGCCAGCAGGAACGGCACCGGCCGGATCCCCAGTTGCCGGCACACCGAGATCGTCAGCGGGGCGATCAGCAGGACCGTGGTCACGTTGTCCAGCAGGGCCGAGGCACCGGCCGTGACCAGGACCAGAAGGACCAGCAGCGTGCGGGGCTGACCCCGGGAGAGCTTGGCCGAGTGGATCGCCAAGTACTCGAACGCCCCGGTCCGCCGCAGGATCCCGACGACCAGCATCATCCCGAGAAGCAGGAAGATGACGTCCCAGTCGATGCCGGTCTCCCGCGAGTAGAACGCCTCCTCGGAATCGACGATCCCGAAGGCCAGGACCAGCCCGGCGCCACCGAGCGCCGCAGCCACCCGGTGCACCCGCTCCGTGGCCACCAGGACGTACACCCCGACGAAGATCGCCACGGCCGCCCAGCCCGACGGCCCCAGGATCACGGGGTCCGAGGCCATCACGTCGGCTTGGAACAGGGCCATCGGCACGGAACCACCCTACGCAGCACCGATCTCGGCCAGGTGCACAAGGACCATCTGCTCCGGGTTGAGGACGGGGGCTTGGAGGCCCACGGTGGCCAGGGCTGCGCCGGTGAGGGTGACGCCGGTTGACCACCAGGCGAGGTCACCGTGGCTCGTCCGCCCGCCGAGGACGTCGCCGGGGGGCAGCGGGGAGACCCGGTAGCGCCGGTCGGGGTCGAGGCCGGGCAGGCGCACCATTCCCGGTGGCGAGACGACTGAGGTACGCACCGCGACCAGGGCGAAGATCGCCTGCGCCCGGTCGGGGGACACCACACCGTGCACCCACAGTGCGGGGTCGGGGTGGTCGGCGTGGACCACGGTGCCGGTGTGCAGCAGCGGGCGGTGCGCCTTGTATGCGGTGATCCAGTCGGCGAGGCGGGTGAGGTCCTCGCCGGTGGCCGTGGTGAGGTCCCACTCGATGCCCAGGTGGGAGAACATCGCGGTGCCGGCGCGGAAGTCCAGTGCGTGGGCACGCCCGGTGGTGTGGCTGATCGGGGAGGCGATGTGGGACCCGATCAGCTCCGGGGGCAGCAGAAGCGAGGCACCGGCCTCGATCTGCTGGCGCTCGAGCGGATCGATGCAGTCCGAACCCCAGATCCGGTCCGCGCGCGCGAGCATCCCGAGGTCGGCACGCCCACCACCGCCCGCGCACGACTCGATCTCCAGGCCCGGGTGGGCGGCCCGGATCTCGTCGACCAACCGGTACACCGCCAGGGTCTGCTCATGGACCCCGGCCTGCCCGGTGGGGCTGTGCCCGGCCTCGATCAGGTCCCGGTTGTAGTCCCACTTGATGAACTCGATCCGGTACTCGGCCAGGATCGCCAGGATCTGGTCACGCACATGGGCGTAGGCCCCGGGGTGCGCGAGGTCCAGGACCTGCTGCTTGCGGGCCAGCACCGGGTGGCGCCCGCCGGTCGACAGGATCCACTCCGGGTGCGCTCGGGCCAGGTCGGAGTCCGGGTTGACCATCTCCGGCTCGAACCACAACCCGAACTGCATCCCCAACCCGTGGACGTGATCGATGATCGGCCCGAGGCCGTCGGGCCACACCTGCCCCGACACCACCCAGTCGCCCAGCCCCGAGCTGTCATCCCGCCGCGAGCTGAACCACCCGTCATCCAGGACGTAGCGCTCCACCCCCACCGATGCGGCCAGGTCAGCCAGGGCCCGCAGCTTGGGCAGGTCGTGATCGAAGTACACCGCCTCCCACACGTTGACCAACACCGGGCGCGGGGAGTGCGGGTGCTCGGGCCGCGCACGCAGGAACGTGTGGAACCGGCCCGCCATCTCGTCGAGCCCAGTGCCGATCGAGGCGTACACCCACGGGCCGGCGTAGGTCTCGTCGCGGGCCAACCGCACCTCACCAGCCAGCAGCAACTCACCCCCACCCAGCAACGACACCCCCATGTTCGTCCGCTCCGCGAAGGTCCGGGTGTTGCCCGACCACGCCACATGGATCGCCCGCACCTCACCGCCACGCCACCCGAACCCGACCGACCCGGCCGCCATGATCAGGCTCGCGTCATGCCCCCGACCGCGACGCGACTCCCGCAGATGAGTCCCCAACGTGAAGGGGCCCCGCTGCTGCGCCCGCTCACGCAGATGCCGACCCGTCAGGTCCAACAGCTCGGTGGCCTCCGTCGGCACCGGCAGCGCCACATCCAACGACGCCAGGTCGAAGACCCCGTCGCCCGTGTTGGTCACCGCAGCCCGCAATCGCACGAGGCCCGAGTCCAGCATCTCGACCGTCAGCGACAGCGACAGCTGCGCGGCGTCGTCCCGTGCAGAGAACGCGACGCGGCGCGAGACCGTCGGATCGTCCGGGTGCTCCTGCGCGATCGCAGTCACCGTGAACCGGGTCGAGAAGTCCGCACCAGATCGGTGCCCGCTCAGCCCCGGCGTCCCCAGCCAACCGGCGGACTGCTCCGGCAGCAACGACACCGGCACCACGACATCCGGTTGGCCCGACACCAGGGGCGGCTCGCAGGCGCGGCGGAGGTCCTCGAGCTCCTCGACCGACAGCGGCCCGAGGTCCGGCCCCCAGTGCAGAACCCGAGGCAGCCGATCGCCGGTGCAGTCCAGGATCAGGCCCACACCCCCCGCTCGCAGCTGCAGGCATCCCTCCGGTTCACCGGGGTCGCGGGTGGTGGAGGCGCCGGCGTCGATCTCGGTCGACATGAAGGACTCCTCAGCAGAGATGGGCAGCGATCACGCGTGCTCGCGCGACCCCGACCCAAGTGTCGTCGCAGGTGCCAGTGGGTTGCTCGAGCAGCAGCGACGAGCGACGAATCACCTGCACTGCACGTTCCTCGATGAGAGGATGGTGACGTTCCGGGGCGAGACCATCTGGAGGTGCGGCGTGGGCGAGGACACCGCTCCGGAGAGCCAGCAACGGAGCATCATCGCGGTCGGCGGGATGACGTGCGACGCCTGCGAGAAGCTAGCCGGAAGTCTGCCGAGCCTCTGGTATCACGGTGCCGCTCTCCAACTCGGTGCCCCCGGCAGGATTCGAACCTGCGGCCCCCCGGCAGGCAGTCGTGGCAGCCGGTCAGTGCTGGTGCCGGTGCTCGCTGTCTGGGTAGTGCGGGTGGGTGTGCCCGACAGCTGCCTGGCCGACTCCGAAGGTCGAGTGGGTGTGCTCGTGCTCGTGGTGCTCGCTGAGGTGGAGCCACACGCCGAACCCCATCAGCATCCCGGCGGCGATGAGCGCGCCGGTGATCGGTTCGCCGAGGGCCACAGCGATGACGGCACCGATGAACGGGGCGACGGAGAAGTAGGCGCCGGTGCGCGCCGTCCCCAGATTTCGCAGCGCGACCACGAACAGGGTCAGGCTCACCCCGAACGCGCCGAACCCGAGCAGCAGCCCGAGCACGATCGTCGAGGGGGCGGGAACCTGCGCGCCGAGCAGCAGAGCCAGCACGAGGTTGGTCGTGCCGGCCACCAGCCCCTTTGCCATGGCGATCCAGGTGGGGTCGGTATCCGACACATGCCGGGTGAGGTTGTTGTCCACCGCCCAGCACAGGCACGCTGCCACCACCGCCCACGGAGCCCAGCCAGCACCCAGGTCCGCACTTGCCGGCACTGTGACGAGCACCGCCCCCGCCACGATGGCAGCCATGCCCAGCACCAGGCGGGCACCGACATGTTCCCCGAACAACAGCCAGGCGAGCAGCACGGTGAAGACCGCTTCAGAGTTCAGCAGCAGAGAGGCACCAGTGGCGGGCATCTGCGAGATGCCGAGCATCAGGAACACCGGTGCCACGACTCCGCCGGCGAGCACGGCCCCGGCGAACCAGCGCAGGTCGGACCGGGGCAGTCGCACCCGTGGCGCCCGGGTCACCAGCCGGTAGACCGCAAGCCCCAGACCGGCACCGAGGTAGAGCAGGGCTGCAAGCATCCAGGGGCTTGTGGTGTCCAGCAGGGCCTTCGACAACGGGGTGCTCAGACCGAACAGGAAGGCCGACGCGCACGCCGCCGCAATGCCCCGCCGCCCCGACGAGCCCGATCCTGAGCTCACTTCGTACCTCCCAGGGTCGACCATCCACACCGTGCAACCTACCCACAGGCGGCGACGGTCAGATGAGGGCGTACTTGGTGAAGCTGGTGTGGATCCCATCCTCGTCGGGGGTGCCAGTGACGTCGTCGGCGACGGCCTTGACCTCGGGCCGAGCGTTGCCCATCGCGACGCCGATGTCGACCAGCGCGAGCATCTCGAGGTCGTTCATCCCGTCGCCGTAGGCCATGGTGTCAGCGATCGGCATGCCGAGGTGCTCCACGAGCGCCTCGATGGCGGCCCCCTTGTGCACCCCGGTGAGCGACATCTCCCCGCTGAACCGTCCGAGCATGGGGACGGTTCCCGGGATCACCTCGAAGACGTCAGCGAACTCCGACCGGATGGTCTCGATCGGGACGGTCGAGTCCAGGAACATGATCTTGTTGATGTCGTCGCGGGCCGGGTCAGCACCGATGACGACGGAGTCGATGAACCCCCCGAGTCCGCGCTGGAGCTCGGCCAGCACGTCCTCGTCGGTCACGGACGCGAAGAGCAGGCGGCGCAACCACGCCCGGCTGTGCCCGCTGCCGTAGAGCCCGGAGTTCGACTCGAGCAGGTACTCGATCCCGTGGTGGTCGAAGTAGTCCACGACCCTGCGGACCTGCTCGGCGGGCACGCACCGGTGAGCGACCACCTGCCCCCGGCATTCGATGTAACCGCCGGCCGCGGCGATGATCCCGTCGAAGCCGACGTCGATGATCTCCGCCCACAGCTCCGAGGTCGACCGGCCGGTGCACAGGAACACCAGGTGCCCATTGGCGCGCGCCTGCTCGACAGCCAGGCGGGCGCTGTCGGGCACCAGTCCGCGGTCGTTGACCAGGGTGCCGTCCACATCGATGAAGACGGCCCTGCGGTTCACAGGATCCATCCTTCGCTCCCTGCCTTCGATACTCGGTGCCCCCGGCAGGATTCGAACCTGCGGCCTGTGGTTTAGGAAACCATCGCTCTATCCCCTGAGCTACGGGGGCCGTGTGCACAGAGGACGCGGATGTCCCCTGGCGCAGGTCAGATTGTCGCAGATGCGACGGGATTGCCGGATCGGGAGACCTCCGCCAGCTCGCGCAGCGACACCTCGACGCACTCGACCAGCCGATCCAGGTCGGGCAGGGCAGCGGAGTCCGCGGTGATCCCGATCGTCACGCGGTCGGCATAGGACACCAGGGCGAACGTGCAGCGCACGTCCAGCGCCACGGGGATGTACGGGACGAACTCCAGCAGCTGCCTGCCCCCGAAATGGCGAACGTGCCGAGGTCCAGGCACGTTCGAGGCGGCGACGTTGACCCGCCCCTGGCCCGCGAGCACGTACTTGCGAGCCGCACGGGCGAGCAGCGGAGCAGGGATGTGGTCGGCCATGCGCACGACAGCATCGGTCCCGGTCGACACCCCCCGTGACTTCTGCTCCGCGGTGCGCTCCATGACGATGGCCAGCTGCTCAGCGGGGTCGGCCACCTCAACCGGCAGGTTGACGAACATCGCCGAGGTCTCGTTCGTCGCCGCGCCCGCGTCCGGCCCGCGCTGGCGGGCCACCGGAACGAGGGCCCGCAGCACTGTCCCGTCGACGAGCTCGCCCCGCTCCAGCAGGTAGCGGCGCAGCCCGCCAGCGAGGGCGGCGAGGAAGATGTCGTTCACGGAGCATCCGGTCTCGGCCCGGAGGTGCGCCAAAGGCGCGAGTTGGATCCCCGTCCAGCCCCACAGCCGCTCGCCACACAGGGGCCCGTTGAGGATGCTGGGCGGCAGGTCCGGGCGCACCACCGCGGCCAACCCGGTCCGCACGTCCTGGACAGCCCGCCGCGCCCGGCCCGGGGACAGCACCGCACGGAGGATCAGCCGGATCAGGCGGAATGGCAGCGCCACCAGCCACGACGCACCCGACGCGGCCAGGGCGCCCCGAGAACGGGGCGGGGAGGGGTCGGCTGCCCTCGCTCCCGCGGCGCACAGACGAGAATGCCTCCTGTTCCGGGTCGAGCACCGTCTGGACCACATCGCTGCCGGACCGCCCATCGACCATCGCGTGATGCGCCTTCGCGATGACTGCCCAGCGCCCGCCAGCCAGGCCGTCGACCTGCCACAGCTCCCACATCGGCCGGCTCGAATCGAGACGCTCGGCCATGATCCACAGGACCATCGCCCGCACCTGGGCGTCATCGCCGGGCGGATCGAGGACGGCGTGATGCAGGTGCTCCTCGACCGCGAAATGCTCGCTGTCCACCCAGATCGGTCGACCCAGGTCGAGGGGCATCCGCTGCACCCGTCGGCGGTGCCAGGGCGAGGGCGCCAACCGCGCGGCGATCCGATCGCGGAACTCGGCGTGGTCCGGCGACGGCCCCTCGAAGATGAGCAGCGACCCGACGTGCAGCGGCTGGACGTCGGTCTCCATCCAGAGGAACCCGGCCTCCAGGGCGTTGAGTCGACCGTCTCCGGTCACGTCTTCAGTGTGGCACCGGCGCCCACCGGCTGTCTCCCGCCCGAGGCGGCCGACCGAGGGCCGGGTGAACGTGCGTGTGCCCGGGGTCTCCCCGCCGTAGACCCCGGGCACACGCAGTTGGTGGAGGTCACCGGGTGAATGCCACCAGGCTCGGGGTGCAGTTGAAGTACGACCCGTTGAGCACGTAGACGACCCCGTCGCTCACCGAATGCGACGGCGGTCGGGTAGTCCAGTGATCTCGTCGGGAGTGCAACAGCGGGACTTTGACCGTTGGCACCACCACCACGATCTCCGGCGAGTCACCGCTGGGGAGGCCAACTCGTCGGGTCCGAATCGTCGTATGTGCCGCTCACGGCCACCCACAAGCGACCCTCTGGTCGAACCTGATCCCGTCAGCGCCCACAGGAGCGGGTCGCTCAGCGACGACCGCGGCCGCCCCGGGGACCCATCCTGACCAACGGGGATCCGCAAGATGAGCCCTGGTCGTAAGACGACACGTAGGCAGCACCCTTGTTGAACGTGATCCCATTCGCTCCCATGTGAGCCCGGAACCGGGGTGAGCAACTCGGACTGTGAACCACGGATCACCTGGCACGGTGGGTCGCGAGGCAGAGCCCTTCCAGATGCATCCATTCAGTGCTGTCCGTCACGTACAGCGAGCCTTCATGGTCAGCCAACTCGTTGGGCATCGCGATCTCGGGCAGCGTCATGACGTAACGGGCCGAGCCCCTGGTCACCCGCAAGACCCCTGAGGCGGGCACTTCGGGGCTGGGCACTCCGTTCTCCACCGCGAAGTTGAACACCCCCACGAAGACCCGGCCGTGCTCGTCGACCTCGACCCCCGTGAGCATCGCCGAAGTCGCCCAGGGCGATCTCAGGTCCGAACTTCGCCCTGGATCCGTCCGGGAGAACTCGCCAGAGCTGGCCCGTGTTGGGCGTCCACGCACTCTCCGGGTCCTCGGATCGATGGGCCACCCCCACGTAGGTGACGCTGACGACCATCCCGCCGCGTCCATCCGGGGCCATGCTCTCCGCGAAGGCCCCACCCTCCCCGGATCGAACTGGGTGATGACCTCGTAGCTGATCGAATCCTCCGGGATCGGGACCCGCCGGCGCAGCCGCGGCTCCTGGCCCCTGACCCACCACCAGCCCCGCAACGGCCAGGCCCAGCAGCGCTCGCTTCATGTTCCGCATGGTCGTCCCCTTCCTCTCGGTCACACGCTCAGGCGCCCTCGACGGTCGCCCGTGGCAGGAAGAACTCCAGGGGGATCTCATCGGGGTCGCGGAAGTTCAGGTGCCAGCCGAACGGGGACTCCTGGATGCCCGACTCGGTGACGCCGTGCGTGCGCAGGCGATCGAGCCACGAATCGAGCTCGCCGCGGCTCGCACACACGAACCCGACATGGTCGAGCCCGACCCGGGTCTGGGTGAACGCCTCGTCGGCGACGTCGGGATCCTGGCGCAGGTCGATCGCCTGGCCGGTGGGCGTCATGAAGATCTTCATCGGCGCCGGCTCGTCGAACTCGGCCACGAGGGTCATGTCGAACAGGCGGGCGTACCAGTCAGCGCTCTTGTCGATGTCGTGGACGCTCAGTGCCACGTGTTGAATCACGGGGGTTGTCATGGAAGCTCTCCTTCTGTGCGCGATGTGCTCACGACTCCACGTTGGCCCCCGAGCTGGGCACGGGGTATCCGTGGAACTACGGGGATCCCAGGAACGACCTGGAATCAGAGGGCCTGCCCGGGTTCCCTCCGGACCTCCTGCGGGAGCATGCTCGAGAGGTGCTGGTAGGACGGGCGGGCGAACTGGCGCGGATGGACGCCCTGGCCGCATCCGCCCACGCGGGCGAGGGAGGACGGCTCCTTCTCGTCGGCGACCCGGGGATTGGCAGGAGTGCGCTCCTCGACGCCCTGCACCGGCGTGCCGCGCGCCGGGGGCTGCAGGTCCTTCGAATCCAACCGGATGAGGACCGTGACTCCCTGACGGCGTGGAACGTGCTCGCTGGGTCGAGTCCGACCCTGCTCCTGGTCGACGACGCCCATCTGGTCGACGTGCAGGCATTGGACAACCTGCGAACCGCGATCGAGCGGCTCGGGCAGTCACCACTCGCCGCCGTGGTCGCCATCACCCCTGACCCCGTGCTGCAGCAGCACTTCCCCCACTGGCCCAGGCTCAGACTCGAACCACTGGATCGCGAGGCCGCACGGGCGGTGCTGCGCGCGAGCCTCGGCCATGGGAGCGTCTCGCCGATCCCGGACCATGTCATCGAGGCCATGCACGGCAATCCCCAGGCTCTCGTTGCCGCCGATGACCTGCTCTCGGAGGACCAGTTGGCCGGTCGCGCACCGCTGCCTGATCCGATGCCGGTACCGACGGCGTTGATGTCCGGCTGGGCCCGGACGCTGGACCGACTGGGGCAGCACGGGCAGGACGCACTGCTGGATGTCGCCATCTCGGGCGGCAGGCTGGATCTCCTGTCGGCAATGGCCGACTCCCCGGAGGCACTCGCGGAGGGGCTCGACGAGACCGTGCAGTCCGGCTTGCTGATCCTTGGACCTGAGGGGCATCCGAGCTTCCGCTCCCCCACCGTTCGCGACGTGGTGCTCAGCCGCACACCTGCGGCCCTGCGCCGCCGGGCGCACCGACGCGCTGCCTCGGCCGCGCGGCGGCTGGAGCTGCCACCCGGCCTCATCGTGGACCACCTGGCCCTCTCGGTCATCACCGCCGATGACGCCATCGCAGCACAGATCGCGGCCGAGGCCGAGCGAGCGGAGCAGATGGAGCACTTCGCAGTGGCGGCACGGGCCTGGGAGGCGGCCGCCCGCATGACCACGGTGCCATCCGACCGCGCCGCCTTCGCCCTGTCGGCGATCCGCGTGTCATTCGACATGGGACTGCCCGCCTCCGAGGACCTCCTCGAGATCGTGGCCGGCCACGCCCCCGATCCCCGGTCGGCACTGCACATCGCGGGCATCCGGGCCGAACAGCGGGCCGACCTCGATCCCGACGCGGCGCTGCCCGCCATCCTCAGACAGGTCGAGCTGGCCGGCCTGACCTCACCTGACCTGATCCCCACGCTGCTGCTCGACGTCGTCGGCATCGCCCTCCAGTCCGGCGACACGCAGGCGGCCCTGCACGCAGCCCAGAGGTACGCACAGCTCGACCGGACTGGCCTGACCTATCGGCAGAGACCCGATCCACCATGGAGCAGCACCGCTGCGTTGGCCGCCGCCCTGTTCCAGGACGGTCAGGTGGCTCGGGCCATGCCCCTGCGCCGGGAGGCGATCGAGGCGGCCGGTGCCTCGGATCCCCGGGCAATGGACCTTCCCATGCTGATGAGCACCATCGGCCTCGACGACCTCCTGCTCGACATCAGCCCGGAGGCGACTGACCGTCTCCTCGTCGCCGCTGAGCGGGCCAGCGGTGACTCGGGCCTGCTCCCGTGCCTCTACGGGATCCAGGGATGGCGGGCCAAGGCACGGGGGGACTGGCAGACCGCGCGAGCGTTCCTCACCGTGGGGCGACCTCAGGCCGAGGAGGCGGGCCTGGTCCAACCGTGGCTGGGCATGACCGCACTGTCGGTCGAGCTCGCCGCCCAGTGCGGCGAGGAGGAGATCCTGCGCGTCGACGCAGGACGGCTGCGCGAGGTCGGCTCCCGATGCGGAAACCGGCGGCGGCTGGCCACCCTCGACCGGGCTCTCGGGTTGCGGGCACTGGTGGACGGCCGTCTTGGGGAGGCCGTCACGTGGCTGTCGTCGGCCGCCGACGTCGGCTTCCTCGGCCGCGGGCTGCGCGATGCCATCCTGCCGGCCAGGGTGGATCTGATCGAGGCGCTGGTCCGCAGTGGGGACCTCGCGGCGGCGGCCGAGAGGTACGCCCAGGTGCATGGGCTGCTCATCGATATGGGCGACCCGCTGGCCACCGCATTGGACGAGCGTGCAGCGGCGCTCGTCACCGGGGGCTCGGAGGCCGAGGGGCACTTCCGGGAGGCCCTGGCATCCCATGGACGCGACGGAGAGCCCTTCGAGGAGGCCCGCACGCTGCTGATGCTCGGCGAGCATCTGCGCCGCGAGCGCCGGCAGACGGAGGCGCGCGCCCTGCTGCAGAGTGCCGTTCACACGTTCGATCGGCTCGGGGCTGCGCCATGGTCGGCCAGAGCGGGTCAGGAGCTCCGCGCCGCCGGCGGCCAGGTCACCGTCGACGCCGCCATCACACCACTCACCCCGCAGGAACGAGCCGTCGCCCTCGCCGTGGCCTCCGGGATGAGCAACCGCGAGGTCGCCGAGGCCCTGTTCCTGTCGACCCGGACGGTGGAGTACCACCTGGGCAACGTGTACCGGAAGCTCGGGGTCCACGGCCGCGGGGCGCTGGGGAGGGCGATCGACTCCGCGTCCGCACCATCGCCCGCCTCTGCGCCTGCATCCTCAGCGTCGCCGGCCGCTTGGAACTGATCCGACCACGCGGAGGGTCAGTTCTGGCGAAGGGCCGGCATCGGGACCGGGATGCTCATCAGGTTGGCACCGACGCCCACCCCACCCTCGCAGGTGTTGGGCGGCACAGTCCCGATGCCGCGAGTCGAGGGCTTCTCCGCCGCCCAGAACATGTAGCCCAGCATGCCCGGCGTCGTGCCCGCCCCCTTGGGTGCCGCAGTCTGGACGTAAGGCAGGGTGCTTCTCTGCAGCGAGGTGGCGAAGGATATGCACTCCGGCAGCGGCTTGGCTCCGAGCGCCACGTACAGGCCACCGGTGAACTTGGCCGGGGCCAGCGGCGGGATCGGCGGGGCGTACTTGGGCTTGCCGTCGATGTGCTCCTGCCAATTGCTGGTGGCCTCGGCGACGCTCCTCGGCTGACGGGCCGGGACCATGGCGTTGGCGTAGTCGAGGACGGGGTTCGTCGTGGTCAACCAGTCCTTCGTCGCCTTCTGCGTCAGCGCAATCAGCCAGCGGTCGCCGGCGGCGAGGTCGATGGTCAGTCGCGCGGCCGGGTTGACACCCGAGGCGTCGTAGGGGTGGGCCGAGCGGTAGGCATCGATGAACGACTGCAAACCGGAGAGGTTCGGGCTCGAGTTCTGCTCATAGTCGATCTCGATTCCGACTCCCAGAGCTGAAGCTGCGCGAGCGGCCGCGAGGCCGAGCCCGGTCGCGTTGGTCGCGAGTGCCTGGTCCCACGCGTCTGTGTACGTGATCCCGCCGATAGAGAGCATCACGCGAACGTCCTCGTCCTTGAAGTAGTTGACGATGTCACGCGTCATCCCCACGGGTACACCACCGAGGGGATTCACGTCAGATGAGAGTGTGAGGAGCTTCATCGGGTTGACGAAGGAGAGGACCACGACATTGACTGACGGACCGCCGTCTCCTCGGTCGATCAACCAGTGGTTCTTGGAGTCGAACTCCGTAATGGACCGCACCTTCCCCCATGTGCAGTAGTCGTCGCCGCAGTGCCAGGCACCGTAGACCTTGACGGGTGTGGTATCCGCGGCCACTGCCTGGCCGCCCGTCCCAGCCCCCGCGGTCACCATGCCCGCCGGCATGGCCAGGGCCACGAGTGCCGCCGCCGCAAGGATCCGAACCGTCGAGAAGACACGCGCGGGGAGCATCGCCCGCCTCCGATCCGCGGGCCCGGACGACCCGGGTCCTCCGCCCACCACGCTAGCCCGGCACCCACGCCACACGTCAGGGCCGAAAGCCTCCCCTGGCACCGTGAGCGCGGGGCATCCCGCACGTTCCGGGCCTCCCGTTGCGGGTGCCGGTGCTGCGGGTGACGCTTGGCCCATGTCCATCGAGGTGCACGACGGCGTCACGGCCGTGGTCGGGCGGATGCAGGTGCGCCGAGTGCTGCCGCGTCGCAGGCTTCGCACGATCGGTGCGTGGTGCTTCGCCGACCACATGGGGCCGGCGGAGGTCACCGAGACCGCGGGCCTGGACGTCGGCCCGCACCCGCACACCGGCCTGCAGACGGTCACGTGGCTGATGGAGGGCGCCGTGCTGCACCGCGACAGCCTCGGCTCGGAGCAGCTCATCCGACCTGGCCAGGTGAACCTGATGACCGCGGGTCGTGGCGTGGTGCACGCCGAGGAGAGCTCCGGTACCTACCGGGGGACGCTGCAGGGCATGCAGCTCTGGGTCGCACAGCCCGACGACCTCCGCCACGGCGACCCCGGCTTCGAGCACCACGCCGAGCTCCCGGTCGTCGAGTGGGGCCGCGCCTCGGCGACGCTGATCGCCGGGACCTACCTCGACGCGACGTCGCCCGCCGCCTTCGCCACCGAGCTGCTCGGCATGCAGGTGACGGTCCAACCGGGCGTGACGACGTTCCCGCTGCGCCCGGACTTCGAGCACGCGGTCATCGCCCTCGACGGACCGCTGCTCGTGGGTGCCGAGCCGGCCGCCCCACGGACCGCCGCGAACCCGGGGCAGATCGCAGCCCTGGCTCCCGGGCGCTCCGAGATCGACATCGAGGCCCGCGAGCCGACACGCCTGATGGTGCTGGGCGGCGTCCCCTTCCCGGAGCCCGTCTTCATGTGGTGGAACTTCGTGGCCCGCAACGCCGACGAGGTGTCGGCCTTCTACGCCGACTGGCGCGACCACGGTCAACGCTTCGGCGACGTCGACTCGACCCTGGTCCGGATCCCGGCGCCGCCACCGCCCTGGGAGCCGATCCGCACCACGGCTCCGCGCTGAGGACACAGCCCCGCGGCTCGCCACGAAGGTGGCGGAACTTGATTCGCAGATACCCCCTGGGGTATCGTTGTCCTACCACGAACTCGAAGGAGACCCTCATGTGCAGCCCCGCGATCTGCCGCTCGTGCGGCAAGGTGACCTACTCCGGCTGCGGCCGCCACGTCGACCAGGTGATGGCCGGCGTGCCCGAGCCCCGGCAGTGCACCTGCCGCTGACCCCACACGCGTCAGCGGCCCATCCGGTGGCGCGTGAACCCCGGCTAGGGTCGCGCCATGAACAGCGCGCCCGCCTCGACCCACCTCACCCGCGCCGGTCGGGCCACGATCGATCGGTCCGCCCAGGGGCTTGACGAGGTGCGTCGCTCCTGGCGGATCATCGTGCAGGCCACGCTCGCCGCGACTCTGGCGTATGCGGCCGCCCTGGCCATCGGGCACGAGCAGCCGTTCTTCGCACCCATCGCGGCCATCGCCACCGTCGCGGTGTCCCTGGCCCACCGGCTGCGGCGATCTGCTGAGCTCCTCCTCGGGAACGCCGTCGGCATCCTCTTCGCCGACCTGCTCATCGCCGAGATCGGGACCGGCGTGTGGCAGCTGGGACTCGTGGTCGCGATCGCGCTGACGTCCGCCATCATGCTCGGCGGTGGACCGATCCTGATCATGCAGGCCTCCTCCGCGGCCATCCTGATCGCGACGCTGACCCCGCCGACCGCAGCGCAGCCGTGGAACACCGGACGCGTCGTCGACGCGCTGGTCGGCGGGCTCGTCGGACTGCTCGTCTCCGCCCTGGTGATGCCCGTCGACCCGGCACGCCACGCCCAGCAGGTGACCCTGCCGGTCATCGACACCATCGCGGCGGGCTACCGGCGGGTGGCGGCCGCCCTGACCGAACGCGACCCCGACGAGGCACGCGCCGTGCTGGAGGACCTGCGCGGGACGGCCCCGGTCCTCGCCTCCTTCCACGCCGGCCTGGACGCGACCCGCGAGTCCGTGCGGCTCTCCCCCTGGTACTGGGGGCAGCGCCAGACGCTGGCCACCTACACGATCGCCGGCGGACACCTCGACAACGCGCTGCGCAACCTGCGCGTGCTCACCCGGCAGGCATCGATCGCCCTCGAGCGCGATGACGTCGTCCCCGCGGCGATCCCGCACGCCCTCGCGGGCCTCGCTGACGGCGTGAGCGCACTCGGTGCCACCCTCGCCGGGGATGCGGCTGTCGAGCCCGTGCGCGAGGTCATCCTCGAGGCGGTCGCGAGCGCTGCCGGCGCCCCCGCTGAGGGCCTGTTCACGGCCCCGATGGTGGCCCAGATCCGACTGTCCGCCTCCGACCTGCTGCAGGCGACCGACATGACCGTGACCGAGGCCGCGACGGCGATCCGCGCCGTGGGGGATTCGCCGGGACCTCAGCCTGTCTGAGCCGGGACCAATGGCATGGTAAGGCCAGCCTTACCATGCGGTATCGTGCGTGCCATGATTCTGGACGACGCCCGTCCGGGGCAGTTGCTGACTGTCCGGGAACCCAGCCGCTCGGGCAGCCCAGCCGGCCCCGGCGGCTCCACCGGGTCCGTCGCCCGACGGCTCGCCGAGCTCGGGATCCGGCCCGGCGCCGCCCTGCGGATCCAGTCCCGGACGAGCGGCGGCGGGGCGATCCTGGCCATCGGCGACGATCGGATCGCCGTCTCGCGCCAGATCCTGGCCGGCATCGAGGTCGACGCGCAGGTGCCCAACCGTGGCTGAGACCGTCGCCAACTGCCACGAGGCGCCCGGACAGCCAGCGAGCCCCGGATCGCGTCGCGTCGCCCTGGTGGGAAGCCCCAACTCGGGCAAGTCCACCCTGTTCAACGCCCTGACCGGCGCAGGTCGCGCGGTCGGCAACTACCCGGGCACGTCCGTCGAGGTCGGGTCCGGGCGCTGGGTTGACCCGGCGTTCGGCGAGCTCGACCTCACCGACCTCCCGGGGGCGTACTCGCTGGACCCGATGTCCCCGGATGAGGCCCTGACCGCGGACCTGCTGCACGGCGGCGACCAGGTCGATGCCGTGGTCGTCGTCTGCGACGCCGCACACCTGGGTCGCTCGCTGGTCCTCGCCGCGCACGTGCGCCAGGTGCCCGTCCCCGTGGTCGTCGCACTGACGATGACCGACGTCGCCACCCGCCGTGGCGTCGAGGTCGACGACGCAGCCCTCGCCGAGCGGCTGGGAGTCGCGGTGGTGCGCCTCGACCCGAGGCGCCGGGACGTCCACGCGCTGGCACAGGCGGTCACCGAGGCGCTCGCGCAGCCTGCGGCGCACCCGCTTGCCCTGGCGCCGGCGACCGTCGGCGGCTGCCGCGCGGACTGCGCCGTGGACTGCACGTCGTGCCCACCCACCGCCATCGACGACCTGGCCGCCAGCCTCGACCCCGACGACGACCTCGCCCGCGCCGAGGCGGTCTTCGCCTGGGTCACCGACACGACCGCCCACGTGACCACCCGCACCCACGAGCAGCGCCGGACCTGGTCGGACCGGATCGACCGATGGGCGACCGCCCCGGTCCTCGGGCCGATCATCTTCCTGGCCGTCATGTGGGCCGTGTTCGCCCTGACGACCACCGTCGCCGCCCCCCTCCAGGACGCCCTGGATGCGTTCTTCACCGGTCCGGTCACATCCGCGACCACGGCCGTCTTCGCCGCAGTCGGCCTGGGCGGCAGCCTGGTCGAGGGGTTCGTGGTCGACGGCCTGATCGCGGGCGTCGGGATGCTGCTGACATTCGTGCCCCTCATGGCGATCATGTTCGCCCTGCTCGCGCTGCTCGAGGACTCCGGATACATGGCGCGTGCTGCGGTGGTGACCGACCGGCTCATGGCGCGGCTGGGCCTTCCCGGGCGCGCGTTCCTGCCGCTGGTGGTCGGGTTCGGGTGCAACGTCCCGGCGATCTCCGCGGTGCGCGTCCTGCCCGATGCCCGGCACCGGCTGCTCACCGCCCTGCTCGTCCCGTTCACGTCCTGCTCCGCCCGGCTGACCGTGTACGTGATGGTCGCGGCCACGTTCTTCCCGGCCAACGCAGGCACGGTGGTGTTCCTCATGTACGTCACGAGCATCCTGCTGGTCGTCCTCGGCGGCCTCCTGCTGCGCTCGACCCTGATCCGGACGATGGGCTCCGACCCGCTCGTCCTCGACCTGCCGCCCTACCAGCGCCCGTCCCTGCGCCTGCTCGGATCGGCCACGTGGATGCGCCTGCGCGGGTTCCTGGAGACCGCCTCGGGGATCATCGTGGCCACGGTGGCCGTGGTCTGGGCACTCGGCGTCATCCCCGCCCCCGGCACCAGTTGGGGCCTGGGTGAGGTCCCGATCAGCGACAGCCTCTACGCGTGGATGGCCGAGCAGGCAAGCGTCCTGTTCATCCCGACCGGCTTCGCCGAGTGGCACGCCATCGGCGCCCTGATGGTGGGGTTCGTGGCCAAGGAGGCCGTGATCTCGTCGTGGGCCCAGACCTACCCGGCCGACGTCGACCTCTCGACCGGCGTGTACACGGACTTCGTCGCCAGCTCCGGCGGGCACCCGCAGGCCGCGGCCGCCGCCTTCCTGGTCTTCCTGCTGGCCTACACCCCGTGCGTGGCGACGCTGGCCGCCCAGAAGCGCCAGATCGGCGGGCGCTGGACCGCCACCGGCGTGGTCATGCAGCTGGCGATGGCGTGGCTGCTGGCCGTCGCCGTGTTCCAGGTCGGCTCGGCGCTGCCATGACCGCACTGACCGAGGTGCTCACCGCAGTTGCCGACGGCGCGGGCTCGACTGATGAGGTCGCCCGTCGCACCGGTTCGACCAGGGAGGCCACCGAGACCGCACTGGCCGCGCTGGCCTCGACCGGGCGGATCCGTCGGGTCCTGGTCTTCGCCGACGCCTGCTCGACCGAGGGGTGCTCGGGGTGCGGATCCTCGGGTGGCTGTGCCTCAGCGGGGGTGGGCTCCCTGGTGGGCTCGGGCCTCACGGCATGGCGGGTCGTCCGGAGCTGACCGGAGGGCCACCGGAGAGCCCAGAGGTCACTGGCGAGCCAGCACGGCGCGTTCGTGGTCGAGCAACCACGCCTTCGTGTCGAGGCCGCCGGCGAACCCGGTGAGCGCGCCGGATGCGGCAACCACCCGATGGCACGGGACCACGATCGACAGCGGGTTGCGCCCGTTGGCGGCACCGACAGCGCGAGCCGCCCCCGGCTCGCCGAGCTCGGCGGCCTGCTCGCCGTAGCTGATGGTCTGGCCGAACGGGATGGCCCGCAGGGCGTTCCACGCGCGGAGCTGGAAGTCCGTGCCAGCCGGGTCGAGCTCGAGGTCGAACGTGCGGCGGGTCCCCTCGAAGTACTCGGCCAGTTGGACCTGGGCCCGGTCCAGGTGCGCCTCTGCGCTGGCGGAGCCGGCCGATTCGCCGGGTGCGCCGTCGGCGGCGCCGTGGGCGTCGGGCAGTGCCCCTGATCCGACGGCGCGGGCCACGCGGCTGCCGTCCTCTCCGGGCCAGAGGACCGCGCGCAGCCCATCGGGACCTGCCACGAGCTCCAGCAGCCCGATGGGGGTGGTCACCGTCCGGTGTCGCAGTTGAGTGGTGGGGGCATCAGTCGCGTTGCGGGGCATCAGGTGGCCTTCCGTGTGCCCGCCGTGGCGGGGAGGTCGTCGGTCGAGCAGCTGGTGGGTGCGCGGTCGGTGGGTGCGCGGTCAGTGGGCGGGCGGTCAGTAGGCGGCTCGCCCCGGGCGGATGGAGTTCGCGCCTGCACCGGTTCGAGGCTGGCCCACAGGTGTGCCACCGCGTACGAGCGCCATGGCCTCCAGGCGTGCGCGGCCCGCTCGATCTCACGAGCCCGGTCGTCCCCGCCGAGGGCAGCCACCGCGTGGCGCACACCGAGGTCGCCGGCGAGCATCACGTCCGGATCACCGAGCCCGCGCATCGCGATGTAGGCCGCGGTCCACGGCCCGATCCCCGGCCGGGACTGCAGGGCCGCGCCGATGCCCGCCCGGTCGACGCCGGGATCCAGCACGAGCTCGCCCTCGGCCAGAGCCCGGCAGGTGCCCACCAGCGCGGCGCCACGGGCCCGCGGCATGGACAGGGCCGACGGGTCCGCCTCGGCCAGGCGGTCGACGGTCGGGAACACGTGCGTCAGGGTCGGATCGGCGAAGCCGAGGGGCTCGCCGTGCGCGGCGACGAATCGACCCAGCACGGTCGCCGCCCCAGCCAGGCTGACCTGCTGGCCGACGATCGCCCGGACCACGATCTCGTGCGGATCCACGCATCCGGGGACCCGCAGCCCGGGACGCGCGGCGAGGAGCGGACCGAGCATCGGGTCTGCTCCGAGGACCTCCGCGATCGCGACCGGGTCGGCGTCGAGGTCGAACAGCCGGCGCACCCGGGCGACCCCCGGGGCGAGGTCCCGCAGGTCTGCGAGCCGGAACTCCGCGAGCAGGCCGCCCTGGGTCGCCTGGCAGGCCACGCTCGCGTGCCCATGGGGCAGCGCCAGCGTGCGCCGGTAGGTGTGGCCGTCCCACTCCTCGAGCCCGGCGACCGCACGATCGCCGAGGAAGGCCATGAGCGCGCCGGCGTCGAACGGCTGGCGCGTCGCCAGGCGCACCCGGATCGGGGCGTGCCCCGCGACCGGGCCAGGCCGAGTCGGCCAGGACCTCGCGCCAGCCGGGGAGGCGGGCCGCCGAGCGGACCCCGGGCGCCGCGCCCGCAGCGATGTCGGCGACTCCCCGTAGACGGTGGCGATCGTGTCGTTGAACGACCGGATGCTGCCGAAGCCGGCGGCCCATGCCACCTCGCTCGCGGGCAGGTCGGTGGTCTCCAGCAGGATCCGCGCAGTGTGCGCCCGCTGCGTCCGGGCGATCGCCAGGAGCCCCGCGCCGAGCTCCTCGGTCACCAGGCGGTTGAGGTGCCGCTCGCTGTACCCGAGGGCTGCGGCGACCCCGGCGACCCCCACCCGCTCGACGGCGCCGTCGGCGACGAGCCTCATGGAGCGGGCCACGACGTCGCCGCGCACGTTCCACTCCGCCGAGCCGGGTACGGCATCGGGGCGGCACCGCCGACAGGCCCGGAACCCGTCACCCTGGGCGGCTGCGGCCGTCCGGAAGAAGGTGACGTTGCCGCGCTTCGGGGTGATCGCCGGGCAGCTCGGACGGCAGTAGATCCCGGTGGTCCGGACCGCGGTGTAGAAGGATCCGTCGAAGCGGGCGTCCCGGCTGGCCACAGCGCGGTAGCAGCGCTCGTGATCCAGGGCGACCTCCATGGGCGACATCCTTCCCCACCCGAGGGCCCCGCACTAGCAGGAATCGGACGCAGCAGTCGGTGGGGGTGGGCGGGGCGGGGCGGTCACGTGGGGGTGTCGACCGCGGGGCCGGGGACGCCGCGGAACCGGTACGGCTGCACCGGATGGCCGTGCTGCACGAGCCACGCCTCCCCACCGGACCCGGACCCAAGCACGGTCGCCACCGCGGTCACGACGTCGTCGACCGACATCAGCGGCATCCGCATCGCCTCGAGCATCCCGCGGACCGGGTCGACGATCGCGGTGTCGGTGAACCCCGGACAGATGGCGTTGACCTCGATCCCCTGTGCGGCCAGGCCGGGGCCGACGGACCGGACGAGGTTGACCACGGCCGCCTTGTTCGCGGCGTAGACGGGGTCCATCGGCACGGGGGCGAGCCCGGCGAGACTGGCCAGGACCACCACCCGGCCTCCACCCCCGGCTCGCAGTGCGGGCAGCGCCGCCGCCAGCCCGAAGACCACACCGTCGAGATTGACGCCCATGGCCCGCCGGTATGCCGTCTCGTCGAACCGGTCGAAGCTCAGCGCGAGGCTGTCCACGCCGGCGTTCAGCACCACGACGTCCAGCCCGCCGAAGGCCTGCACAGCGGCCGCCACTGCCGCCTCGTTGTCGGCCAGGACGCTCACGTCGCACCGCAGCGCGAGACCGCCGATCTCCTCAGCCACACCCGACGCCCCGGCGAGGTCGATGTCGCACACGAGCACGCGCGCCCCGGCGCTGGCGAGCAGGCGGCACACGCCCGCCCCGATGCCGGAGGCCCCGCCGGTCACGAGCGCGGCACGCCCCGTCAGGTCCAGGGGGAGTTCGGGGGCCATGAGGCCCTCCTCTCGGGGGTGACACCGGGGGTGGGACGATGCCAACGTACCAACCACGCCGAAGGCTCCGGGCGCGCCCGACCGCGCCTGGCCGCCGCCCGGACGGACGGACGGAGAACCATGGACTTCCAGCACAGCCCCCGAGCGCAGCAGTACCTCGCACAGCTCCGAGCGTTCCTGGACGAGGCGGTGATTCCCGCGGAGGCCGTCTATGCCGCCCAGCGTCGTGAGCTGGCTGCAGCGGGTCGCCCCCACGAGCTGCCGCAGGTGGTCGAGGACCTCAAGGCCCAGGCACGCGCCGCCGGTCTCTGGAACCTGTTCCTGCCCGACAGCACCGACCCGGCCCACGGCCTGACGGTCCTGGACTACGCCCCTCTGGCCGAACTGACCGGATGGTCACCGGAGATCGCCCCCGAGGCCCTGAACTGCGCCGCGCCGGACACCGGCAACATGGAGATCCTGCACATGTTCGGCACGCCCGAGCAGAAGGAGCAGTGGCTCGAGCCCCTGCTGGCCGGCGAGATCCGCTCCGCGTTCTCGATGACCGAGCCGGAGGTGGCCAGCAGTGACGCGCGCAACATCGCCACCCGGATCGAACGGGTCGGCGACGAGTACGTCATCAACGGCCGCAAGTGGTGGAGCACCGGGGCGAACGACCCGCGCTGCCGCGTCCTGGTGGTCATGGGCAAGACCGATCCCACCGCCGACGTGTACCACCAGCAGTCGATGGTGCTGGTGCCGATCGACACCCCCGGGGTCGAGATCGTGCGCAACGTGCCGGTGTTCGGGTACCACGACCAGCACGGGCACGCCGAGATCACGTTCACGGACGTGCGTGTGCCGGTGACCAACCTGCTGGGCGAGGAGGGCTCCGGCTTCGCGATCGCCCAGGCCCGGCTGGGCCCGGGGCGCATCCACCACTGCATGCGCGCGATCGGCATGGCCGAGCGGGCGCTGGACCTGATGTGCCGACGCTCCGTCGAGCGGGTCGCGTTCGGCAAGCCCCTGGCCCGCCAGGGCGTCGTGCAGCAGTGGATCGCCGAGTCCCGGATCTCCATCGAGCAGGCCCGGCTGCTGACGCTGAAGGCCGCGTGGATGATCGACACCGTGGGCGTCAAGGGCGCCCGCAAGGAGATCGCCGCCATCAAGGTCGTGGCCCCGCGGATGGCCCTCGAGGTGGTCGATCGCGCGATCCAGACCTACGGCGGCGCAGGCGTCAGCGACGACACGCCCCTGGCGATGATGTGGGCCGGCCTGCGGACGCTGCGGATCGCCGACGGTCCCGACGAGGTGCACCTGCGTGACGTCGCCCGGCTCGAGCTCCGGCCGCTGGTGGTCCCGCGATGAGCCCGGGGGACGGCCCCGCGTCGCGCGCCACCGTCCCGGGTGCCGGACCCGTCCGTTCCGAGGACGCCTTCGACGTCGCGGCCCTCGACGCGTGGCTCCGCGAACGGGTCGACCTTCCCGCCGGGCTGCCGGACGTCAGCCAGTTCCGTGGCGGGGCATCCAACCTGACCTTCCTGGTGCGCTACCCGGATCGCGACCTCGTGATGCGCCGCCCCCCGGCCGGGCACAAGGCCGCGAGCGCCCACGACATGCACCGCGAGTACGAGATCCAGCGGATGCTCGCGCCGTGGTTCCCGGCGGTCCCCGAGGTCCTGGGCTACACCGATGACCCGGCCGTCCTCGGCTCGGAGTTCTACGTCATGGCCCACGTGCCCGGGCTGATCCTGCGCGGGGACCTGCCCGCGAGCCTGACGCTCGACCCGCCAGCCGCGCGCGACCTCGCGCTGGGCATGTTCGACTCCCTGGCCGACCTGCACTCGGTGGACATCTCCACAAGCGGTCTTGACGCCTTCTGGCGCGGATCGGGTTACGTGCGCCGCCAGGTCGAGGGCTGGTCGCAGCGCTACCGGGCATCGATCACTGATGACGTCCCCGACGGCGAGTACGTCATGGCGTGGTTGGACGCCCACCAGCCCGAGGACGTCGCCGCCCGGATGATCCACGGGGACTGGCGCTTCGACAACCTCGTGGTCGATCCCGAGCACCTGTCGACCGTCCGGGCCGTCCTCGACTGGGAGATGGCCACGGTCGGCGACCCGCTGATGGACCTCGGCGCCTCGTTGGCCTACTGGGTGCAGGCCGACGACGACCCGGTGTTCCAGATGTTCCGCCGGCAGCCCTCGAACGTACCGGGCATGCCGACCCGTGCCGAGGTGGTGGCCCACTACCTGGACCGGACCGGCCTGGCGCTTCCGGCCGCGGGATGGCGCTTCTACGAGGTGTACGGGCTGTTCCGCCTGGCGGTCATCGCCCAGCAGATCTGGTACCGCTACCGGGCGGGCGAGACGACCAACCCGGCGTTCGCGCAGTTCGGGGCGGCGGTGAACCACCTGATCGCTCGCGCTACAGGGATCGCTCAGGCCGGTCACGGATCCGTGTGAACGGAATCGACCATCTGATCGTCGATTCCGTTCACATCGATGCCCGGGTGCCAGATCAGCCGACCGCGACGACGTCCCGGCGTCGGGCGCGCGTGCCCAGGGCGAGCGCCCCGAGGTACAGGGCCGCGGCCACCAGGAGCAGCTCGCGGTAGCCGGTGATCAGGGCGAGGTACTCAAGGGCTCCGCCGAGCATCGCGCCCAGCAGGTTGACGCCGAACGCGATGGAGGGCTCCGGGGCCTCGTCGAACCGCGAGGCGAACACCACGTTGGCGGTGAAGACCGGCATGAACGTGAGGGCGGAGGCCACGATGATCCTGACCGGCAGGGGCAGCTGCAGCAGCGACGCCAGCGGGATCAGCCACACCATCGGCGATCGAGGCGAGCAGGACCGCGTAGGCGATCGGCAGCGAGATCCGGTGCGAACGGCCCGTGCGCTTCATCCAGGCCGTGAACTCGACAGCCGCGAGCACCGCGACGAGGATCCCGCCGAACACGATCGCGTTGACCAACCACGTGGTCCCGAACAGCAGGGCGAACATCGTGATGGCCCGGGTCTCCAGCAGCAGGAAGGCGGCGCCGAGCAGGAACAGGTCGGCGTACCGCCGGGTCCGTCGCAGGCTGCCGATGGCGCCGCGGACCGCGAGCAGGCTGATCCCGAGGATCATCGCGAGGATCGCGAGGTAGAACCCGGGGATGTGCGGCGTGCGCAGGTACAGGAACGGCCGGTTGTCGTCGACCGGCGCCGGCGCCCCGGCGATCAGCGAGGCCGCTACGTCCTCCGACGAGCAGCGCTGCATCGCCTCATCCGCGCTGACAACCAGGACCGCGGAGTTGTAGTCGCGGTTCAGGTCGATGCACGGTGCGTGCCCGAACGCAGTGGCCATGGTCGCCCCGAGGCGGCCCACCAGCCAGGGCTCCCGGTAGTAGTTGTACATCGCGAACACCCCGTCGTCGGCGAGCAGTTCGCTCACCCGCTGCATCGCGGGCTCGGTGAACAGGTAGGACTCCAGCCGCAGCTGGCTGGCCCCCGCGACCAGCGTGAGGGAGTCGGGAAGCGCGAACAGGATGGTGTCGTAGGGGCCGTCGGCCTGCTCGATGAACGCCCGGCCGTCGTTGATGTGGACGGCCACCCGCGGGTCGTCGAACGGCTTGTTCGGGTTGATGTCCTGGCCGATCTCACGGATCCGTGGGTCGATCTCGACCGCGTCCACGCTGGTCGCCCCCTGGCGAAGTGCGAGGGCCACGTCCGTGCCGGTCCCCGCCCCGACGATCAGCACCCTCCCCGGATCGGTGCGCTCCGAGCGCTGGTAGGGCACCGCGTAGAACGGCTCGAAACCGACCCGGGCATCGACGTCCGTGACCGCCTGGTGCGGCACGCCGTTGGCGATGATCGTGGTGAACTCGCCGATCGTGGTCTGCGCGGTCTGCGTCTCGATCTTGTAGTAGGGCGACCAGCGCACGCCCGGCTGGGAGGTCTCCCACGCGAGAGCCCCGATGAGTGCGGCCACGCTCAGGCATGTCAGGAGCAGCCCGACTCGCCCCACCGGGGCGAACGTCGCGGCCGAGTACTCCCCGGTCCCGCGCGCCATCGGCGCCGGCCAGTACAGCACCAGCGTGAGCACTCCGACCACGACACCCCACACCAGCGATGGCGCACCCAGGAAGCTCAGCGCCGTGAAGCCGGCGATCCCGATCAGCGAGCCGATCAGGTCGAACCGGTAGGCCGTCAGCCGCGGGAGCTCGAAGAAGCACTGCCCGACCAGGTACCCCGGCCCGAACAGCACCGCCGCGACCACCACGAAGACGATCGGGAGCACCACCCAGGCCGGGGGGCCGGTGGTCGACAGCGAGGTGAAGAAGATGAGGTCCGAGTTCGTGCGGTCCACGCCCACGGGGGCCACCAGCACACCCATGACCATCACTGCCAGCAGCGGCGGGAACCAGATCGGCGGCTGCGCGCCCCGCCGGGAGCGCAGGAACCCCAGGCCGATGCCCAGGAAGGACCCCAGCAGCACGATGTTCGAGAAGTACGACAGGTGCAGGATGTTGGCCCCGAGCCAGCGGATCAGCGCGAGCTCGAGGAACAGCATCAGGGCGCTGCCCAGCACGAGTCGCACCGGGACCCGCGAGATCAGCATGGGCACACGGTAGACGCCGGGCGCCGGATCCGATCGCTGCCTGGCGTGGCTGGACCTGCCTGGCCGCCTGACGCTGCCTGGCCGCCATGCCATGCCTCGGCCGCTCCGGACTCACATCGGCGGCTCGAGCCCCTCGTGGGCGTAGAGGGCCCGGATCAGCGGTGCGTAGTCCCCGGCGTAGAACGCCTCGAACGGCCGCGGCGTGTAGCGCACGAGGTCGACGAACGGCAGGTCGCACAGCGCGCGCAGGGCCAGCAACTCATCGGGCGGGAACGCCACCACCGCCGGACCGACCCGCCCCGTACCCGCCGCAGTCCCGGGCGGCGGGCCGAACGGCAGCGCGATCGTGTCGTGCGGCTGCCCCTCGATCTGCGGCATCGGGGCTGACCCCGGGCCGGACACGGACGGGGTCACCGGGCCAGCCAGGCCGAACGCCGGGTTGACCTCGATCGCCGAGAGCACTGTGTCCGCCGCTGTCCACGCCCGCGACCGGTCCAGACGCCGCGGCAGGTACAGCACGAGCAGGACCGCCGCCGGGGCCGCGAACGTCACGAACGCCAGGACGTTCGCGGCGGTCGTGACGGCCTCGGTGATCGACTGACCGGCCTCCACCGCGTTGCCCACGGTGGCATCCGACAGCCCATTGAGGGTGCCCTGGATGTCGTCGCCGACGAAGGGGATCCCCGACAGGGAGCTCCCCAGGGAGTCCCACGTGTCCTGGACCCCCTGGGCGCTGTCCGTGAACCCGGCGCTGATCGCCGTCAGGGTCATCACGGCCCGCTTCACCGCCCACGCGAAGAACGCGAAGAGCACGAGCGCGAGCAGCACGAACACGTCACGGGTGATCTGCCGGTTCCGTGGGGCAGCCAGGTCCGGGTAGAGGCGCATGGCCCGATCCTCACACGCACCCCCGCGGGGAGGTCGACCAGGCACGCCCGACAGAACCGCCCGACCCTCGACGCCGCTGGGTGCGCCGAGCCGCCCGCGTGGGCCACGTCATCACGCGTCGTGACTTAGGTCCCCCACTCCGGGGCCTCCTGCCCCTGCGAGGTGCTGCCCGACATGGGTGATGCTTGAGCCCCGGACGAGTGCAATGGAGGTGGCATGGACAAGATCCCGTCGGAGGGGGCAACCCTGCCGTCTCCCTCCACGCATCGCGAGATGGCCTCCCGGCGCCGCGGGGCCGAATGGGCCCGCGCGGTGGTCGGTCAGGCGATGACCCGACCGGTGCTCACGATCGACGTGACCGAGAGCCTGTGGGACGCCTGGCAGCTGCTGAGCGTCTCGGGCCTTCGCCACCTGGTGGTCGTCGAGGACGGTCGCTGCCTCGGTGTGATCTCGGATCGCATGATCCTCACCGACATCCCGGTCTCCGAGGACCGGATGCGCAGCCGCGGCGTCGGAGACCTGCTGTCGCGGGCACCGGCCCGCTCCGTGAGCGACTCCGCGCCGCTGGCCGACGTTGCCCGGATCATGGCCCGGTACTCCGCGGAGGCTGTCCCGGTGGTCGACGAGCTCGGCCGACTGGTGGGCATCGTGACCGGATCGGACCTGGTGCGCTGGTGGGCCGCGGACGGCACCGAGAGGCCGTAGGCTGCGCTGCGTGACTGATGCACGCACCGACCGGCTGGTCTGGATCGACCTCGAGATGACGGGCCTGGACCCGTCGCACGACGAGATCGTCGAGATCGCCGCGATCGTCACCGACGCAGAGCTCAACGAGCTCGACTCCGGGATCTCACTGGTCGTCTGCCCACCGGACCTGTCCATCCTCGAGGGCATGGAGGACGTGGTGGTGCGGATGCACACCGAGTCCGGGCTCCTCGACGACATCCCGGCCGGGATCGCCCTCGCCGACGCGGGCGCAGCGGTCCTGGCCTACGTGCAGGGCCACGTCGCTGAGCCGCGCCGGGCGCCATTGGCCGGATCCAGCGTGTACGTCGACCGCGGGTTCCTCGCCCGGTACCTGCCCGAGCTCGACGAGTACATGCACTACCGGCTCATCGATGTCTCCACCATCAAGGAGCTCGCCCGCCGCTGGTACCCGCGCTCGTACTTCAACGCGCCGGCCAAGACCGGCGGACATCGCGCGCTGGCCGACATCCGGGAGTCCATCGCCGAGCTGCGCTACTACCGCGACACGCTGTTCGTCGCGGTCCCCGGGCCGTCCACCGACCAGGCCCGGGCCGCGGCCACGAACCACGTCGTGGACCACGCCCCGAGCTCGCCGGCGTCGGAGCCGTCGGCCTGAGTCGGGTACACCCCTGCCCTCGTCGGTGCCCTGACCTATCGGCCGACCATGCCCAGCATGGCGTCGTTGTGGGGTGCCCCGGTGTCCATGGCGGCAATGTCGGCCATCTCCTGCTCTGTGAGCGCCCGCTGGGCACGTCGGTCACTGGAGTTCGACGTTCGACGGCCGTGGCCCCTCGTGCGTTGGGATACACTTCTGACCTGCTGCGCAGCGATCCTGCGCGGCGCATGGTGGGTGTAGCTCAGCTGGTAGAGCACCTGGTTGTGGTCCAGGTGGTCGCGGGTTCAAGTCCCGTCACTCACCCCAAGGGCGGGCGTCCTCGCCTGCCGTGGCCCGGACCTCTCGTGAGGGGGTTCGGGCCACGTCGTTCCCCGCCCGCTGGGCTGAGCCTGAGCCGTGGCCCTCGTCCCACACCGGACGGATCCCGGCGGTTAGGCTGCCCGTGCAACCACTCGGTGGCGGTGTGGTGTCGCGGAACGACGGGAGCTCATCATGGTGCCTGCACGACCCGCTGCGATCCTCGTGGCCCTCCTGATCGGCTCTGCTGCGCTGGCAGGCTGCGGCACCGACGGCGAGGTGTCCCTGCCGACCGCGCTGCCCTCGGGATCCCTCTCGCTGCCCACGCCGACCAGAACCGTGCCGACCGGCCTTCCGAGCCCCTCTCTCCCGACTGAGTTGCCCTCGGCCAGCCTGACCGTGGAGCCTCCGACCCCGCCCGAGTCCGAGACGCCGGAACCGACCGAGGCGCCCTCCTCAGAGGCGCCCACCAGCGAGCCGACCTCGGAGGCGCCGACACCGACCCCCACCCGGACCCTGTCCCAGGCCGCGACCTCGGCTCCTCCCGCGGAGAAGCCGACCGAGTCCTCGACCGCCACCGAGTCGTCCCCGACCACGGAGTCCGCCACGCCCACGGAGTCCGAGGAGCCGACCCCCACCGAGACTCCCGAGCCGACCGAGACCGCCTCTGAGGCACCCAGTGACAGCGCGTCGCCCACCAGCGCCTCGCCCACCGAGTCGTCGAGCGCGCCGGCAACAGCATCGGCGTCCGCAGCCCCGGATGAGTCCGGGTCCAGCTCCCTGCCGCTGTGGCTCGGCCTGGGCGCCCTGGTGGCCGCAGGCGGCGCGTTGGCGTGGTTCCTGACCGCCGGCTCCAAGAAGAAGGCCTGGGATGAGCGGCTCGAGGTCGAGCGCACCCAGGGCCAATGGGTCGTGACCGAGCTGGTGCCGGCCCTCACGAACCCTGCCACGCCCGGGCAGCAGGTGGTCCAGCACTGGGCGGCCGCTCAGCCCACCCTCGACCAGCTCGAGGCGAACGTGGCCGGGCTGCTGGCTGACGCCCCGGATGACGCGCGCGCCGCGCAGGCCAGGGCGATCGGCGCGGCCGTCACGCAGGTTCGCTCCTCGGCCGCGGCCCACGTCGCCCTGGTCGGGTCCGCCGTCGCTGACGCCCAGGCGGTCGGGACGTCGGCGGCAGCCCTGCTGACGGCGCGCAGCCAACTGGCCGCCGCCCTGGGCAACACGGCCTGAGACGCCGGAGGGGGCGGATCAGCCGTCGCGGCCGACCCGCCCCGACACCCGGAGCCTGCTGCCTGTCGGCTACTGCGGCTTGACCATCGGGAACAGGATCGTCTCCCGGATGTTCAGGCCGGTGAGGGTCATCACGAGCCGGTCGATGCCCATGCCCTGACCGCCGGTCGGCGGCATCCCGTAGTCCAGGGCCGTGAGGAAGTCCTCGTCGATGGCCATGGCCTCGAGGTCTCCGGCCGCGGCCAGCAGCGACTGGGCGAAGAACCGCGCCCGCTGGTCGACCGGGTCGTTGAGCTCGGAGTAGGCGGTGCCCTGCTCGGCTCCCCAGCAGACCAGGTCCCACTTCTCCGCGAACCGCGGGTCGTCGCGGTGCGCCTTGGTCAGCGGGGCGATCTCCTTGGGGAAGTCCATGTAGAACGTCGGCAGCTCGGTCGAGTCCTCGCACAGCTCCTCGTAGAGGGCCTCGAGCACCGCACCCCACGTCCAGTGCGCCTCGATCTCGATGTTGTGCCTGGCGGCATGCGCCCGCATCTCCTCGATCGGGGTGTCGGCGTGGATGTGCTCGCCGAGCTTCTCGCTGACTGCGTCGACGACCGTGATGTGCCGCCACTCCCCGGACAGGTCGTACTCCTTGATCGTGCCGTCGGGCTGCATGCGCCGGGCGACCGGCTCCCCGAAGGCGGCGATCGCGGCCTCCTGCATGATCTCCTGGGTCAGCACGCGCATGTCCTGGTAGTCCGAGTACGTCTGGTACATCTCCAGCGAGGTGAACTCCGGGTTGTGCGAGGAGTCCGCGCCCTCGTTGCGGAACTGCCGGCCCATCTCGAAGACCTTGTCCATGCCGCCCACGAGCAGCCGCTTGAGGTGCAGCTCGGTGGCGATGCGCAGGAACACGTCCATGTTGTAGGCGTTGATGTGGGTGACGAAGGGCCGGGCGTTCGCGCCGCCGTGGATGACCTGCAGCATCGGGGTCTCGACCTCGACGAACCCGCGGCGGTGCAGCGAGTCGCGCACACTGTGCACGATCGTCGAGCGCAGGTAGGCCACGCTGCGGGTCTCGGGGCGGACGATGAGGTCCACGTAGCGCATGCGCGCACGGGCCTCGGGGTCGGTCAGGCCCTTGTGCTTCTCCGGAAGCGGGCGCAGTGACTTCGCCGAGAGCATCCACGTGGTCGCCGAGACCGACAGCTCACCCTTGCGGCTGGTGATCACCTCACCGGTGATGGACACGAAGTCGCCGATGTCGACGATGTGCTTCCACTGGGTCAGCGCGGCCTCGCCCACCTCGGCCAGGGACAGCATCACCTGCAGGTCCCCGGAACCGTCGCGCAGCGTGGCGAAGCAGAGCTTGCCGCCGTCGCGCTTGAGCATCACGCGCCCCACCACGCTGACGGTGGTCCCGGTGCGGGTGTCCGCAGCGAGGTCGGGGAACTGCGCACGCACCTGGGCCAGGGTCGTGTCGAAGGGAACGTTGACCGGGTAGGGGTTGATGCCCATCTCCCGGATCCGCTCGAGCTTCTCGCGCCGGACCCGCACCTGCTCGGGCAGCCCCTCCAGCGACAGCGCCGCCTCGAGCGGGTCCTCCTCGGCGGGGATGAGCGCGGCCACCTCAGCGGCGTAGACCTCGCTGGAGCGATCCAGTGAGCCCGCGCTCTCCTCCTTGCCCCGGCGCAGCGCCAGGGCGAGGGAGGGCCTGGTCAGGAAGCCCTCGGCGTTGCCCGCGGCGATGCCCACGCGAGGGAGGTCGGAGGAGTACTCGAAGCACAGGTACCGCGGCTGCCAGTCCGGGGAGTACTTGGCGTTCGAGCGGTAGAGGCTCTCGAGCTGCCAGTTGGAGTTGCCGATCATCAGGACCCGCCGCCACGTGCGGGCGATGGGTCCGGCTCCGAGCGACTCACCACGCTCGAACGCCTCGCGGAACATCGCGAAGTTCAGCGAGACGCGTTGCGCGCCCAGGTCACCGGAACGTCGGGCCAATCCGGCGACCAGGTACTCGATGAGCCCGTTCTCAGCCGTGGGATCGCGGCGCATGAGGTCCAGGGAGAGCCCGTTGCGGCCCCAGGGCACGAACGACAGGAAGCCGCGCACCTGCTCCTCACCGTCGTACGCGGCGACCAGGACGCAGTCACCGTCCAGGGGGTCGCCGAGCCGGCCGAGGGCCATCGAGAAGCCACGCTCCTCGCCGCCGTCCCCGCGCCACACCGCAGCAGCGGCCTCCAGCGCCTCGAAGTCGGCCGGGGTGAGCGTGTTGTGCCGGACCGCACGCACGGTGTACCCGCGGCGCTCGATCCGCGACACCGCCTGCCGGACGTCCTTCATCGACTTGCCCTCGAGGGTGAAGTCCGTGAGGTCCAGGATGGCCTCGTCGCCGATCTGGAAGGTGTCCAGGCCCGCCGTCTGGTACGCCGCAGCACCCTCCTCGCCGGCTGCCATCACGGCCATGGACCACCCGTTGGCCCGGGTGTGGGCCCGGAACCGGTCGATGGCCATCGGCCAGCGCTGCGGGTCGCCGACCGGGTTCCCGCTGGCCAGGGCCACGCTCCCCACGACGCGATAGGACACCCCCGCCAGGGCGTCATCGACCGAGTCGGTGTCCCAGATGACGGACTTGTCCCGGCGGGTCGCGAAGTACCCCAGGGAGTCCAGGGTGCCGAATCCGCGCAGCAGCGCACGGATCCGGGCCTCGTCCTTGGCCTCGAGGGTCCGGGTGTCCTTCGGTGAGCGGAACCACACATAGGCCGCACCGAGGATGACTGCGGCCCCGAGCAGGTTCACCACGGCCCGCACCCAGAGCGGGACCGTCAGGCCCTGGTCGGACTGCGCGGCGCCGATGTCCTGCAGGATCGTCTCCAGGCCGAAGACCGAGGCCACGCCTGCAGCGCCGCCGGTGCCGTAGCGGTCTGCCAGCCAGCCGCCCACGAGGACGGTGACGGCCCCACCCACGAGCAGGACGCCCAGGGCTTGCAGGTCCGCACCCCGGGCGTTGTGCGCCCGGAACTGGCCCTTCGCCCGGATGAACAGGGTGATCAGGACGATGTTGACCACGATCCCGATCGACAGGGTCCAGACGTTCGGATCGTCAGCAGCAAGCGAGAGCACGCGGCCGAGCGTCGGCAGCAGCAGGACCAGGAGGAAGCCGAGCCACCACGCCTCCGCCAGACGCCTGCGCAGCCCGATCGCGATGACCAGGACGAGGCTGGCATAGACGATGTTGGGATCGATGATCAGGAAGGTCTGGGACACCACGTCGTCAGGTCGGTCGAAGTAGCGCCGGAAGGGCCGGACGATCGAGACGACGAACAGCAGGACTGCGTAGAGCAGGGCGCCGGTGGCGAACCAGTCCGCCGCGACGTCGGACCGGGAGTTGTGGGCGAGCTTCGTCGCCTCCCGGACGACCGTCGACTGCTCGTTCTCAGTCGCCGGCGCCACCTCGGTAGCCTGATCCGGGCTCGTCTCCATGTGGTTCCCCTGACTCCCGAGCATCTCGTCGGCGTCATCCTAGGACCAACGCGCTGGTGCGACCGGGCGTCCGCGGGAGCCGGCTGACTGGTTTGGCCCCGCCCGTCCGGCATTGGTATGGTGTGGGGGCACTCGCGCCGTTAGCTCAGTTGGTAGAGCAGCTGACTCTTAATCAGCGGGTCGTAGGTTCGAGCCCTACACGGCGTACCAGCCCCCCCGGCGATCCCGGGGGGGCTTTCGCGTTCCGGGTCGGGAGCCGGCGCCGCTGCCGCGCCTGTCCCGGCCAGCCCTCGGCCTGTAACGGTTACACGAAGCCACCGGTGTGCCGGGGCCGCGCTCAGAGGTACAGGCCGGTCTCGTCCTCGGCCACGCGGGCCGCGGCCACCGCGTGGATGTCGCGCTCGCGCAGCAGGACGTAGGCCAGCCCACGCAGCTCGACCTCCGCGCGCTCCTCGGGCTCGAAGAGGACCTGGTCGCCCACCTCCACGGCGCGCACCAGGGGTCCGATGGCCACCGCCGTGGCCCAGGTCAGTCGCTTGCCCACCGCCGCAGTCGCCGGGATCAGGATCCCGCCGCCCGAGCGCCGCTCCCCGTCGGGGGAGTCGATGTGGACCAGCACCCGGTCGTGGAGCAGCTTGATCGGCACGGACCCGTCCGCACCGGGCGTGAGATCGGGGGCAGAGGGGGGCTGCTGGGGCACCCGATGAGCCTAACGGAGTACGGTTTCGGGCCATGACCGGTCTCGCGGACGCGCTCGACCTGTCACTGGAGGTTGGCGAGCTCGTCCAGCTCTCCGGCGGCCACACGACCCGCACCGTGGACCACATGGAGCGCATGGCCGCAGCGCTGGGCGCCCAGGAGAGCAATGCCCGGATCTCCTCGGTCAACGTGGCGATGACCGTCTCCGCGGACGGCCAGCAGCTCACCGCCGGCCGGCACGCCCGGCATCTGGGCATCCACTTCTCCACGCTCACCCAGGTCAAGCGCCTGGTCGCCGACACCGAGGCCCACGGCCTCACCGCCAACCAGGTGCGGGCCCGCCTCACGCTGATCCGCAACGCCGGTCCGGTGTACCCCACCTGGGCCGTCATGCTGGCACTGGGCGCATCGACGGCTGCGTTCGCCGCGCTCTTCCACGGCGACGCGATCGTCATGGGCCTGGCCCTCCTGGGAGGGTGGGCCGGCGCCTGGGTGCGCCACCTGCTGGTCGGGCGCAGCCTCCAGCCGTTCGTGTCCGTCTCCGCCGCCGCCTTCGTCTCGGCGCTCATCGTCGCCGGCGGCGGCCATCTGCTCGGGCTGCTCGAAGCGGACGTCACCCCCGCCCTGGCGGCCTCCACCCTGTTCCTGGTTCCCGGGGTCCCCATGCTCAACGGGACTGCCGACCTGCTCACCGCCCACTACCTCAACGGCGTGGTGAAGCTCGCCATGAGTGCGGTCATCATCGCCTCCGCCGCCGTCGGGCTCACAGCGGCCGTCGCGGTCGTGGGAGCCCTGCCATGACCTGGGCGCTGTCCCTGTGGGCCGGAGTGGCGGTGCTCGGCTTCGCGATGGTGTTCTCCGTGCCGCGCCGGACGCTGCCGGGGATCGTCGCGCTGGCGATCGTGGCCCACCTCGTGCGCACACTGGGCCTGGACCTCGGTGCCTCGCTTCCGCTGGCCAGCTTCGGGGCGGCCGTCCTGGTGGGGCTGACCGCGGCGGTCATCGCGCCGCGCACCAACCAGGCCACACCCATCTACGCCTTCGCCCCGGTCATCCCGCTGATCCCCGGTGCCTACATGTTCGACGCCCTCACCGGGCTGCTGGAGCTCACGTCGGGCACGGCGCCCGACTCCTCGGCCATCGTCGATGCCGCCGTGGTGAACGGATCGATCGCGACGCTGACCGTGGTCGCCCTGGCCGTGGGCACGATCAGCCCGACGCTGCTGGTCGGACGGCACCTCGCGCGGCTTGTCTCCGCAGGACCATCCGAGGTCGAGTAGCCGGGGACCGTCAGATCGCTGCAGCCAGGCTGGCGAGTGCGCCCGCCTGGGCTCGGGGGACCGGCAGGAACACGATGTCGGTCGGGACCTGCTGGGCGGGCGGGGCCGCGACGGCCCACCGCACCGTCTTGGACGTGATGCGGATCGCCACCAGCCCGCCGATCACCGCGCCGGCGGTGAGGGCGACGTTCTTCCAGCGCACCCCGTCAGAGCCCACGTAGAAGTCCTTGACCTTGTTCGAGCTGCGCTTGGCCACCTTCGTGGGGTTCACCCGGTCCTCGAGCTGGGTGATCGTGCCGACCAGCCGCTCACGGGTCGCGTCGAGGTCCGCCTCGATATCGGCGGGCTTGCGCGCGGGAGCGCTCGTGGGCTTGCTGACACTGGCCTGGGACACGTCAATCCTCCTGACAGCACGGAATGGGGCCACCATACGCGGGCAGGGGCAGCCCAAGCCATCGCGGGATAGGGTCGCGTCTCGAATACCCAGGAGGATCCATGAGTGCCCGACTCGAACCCGGTGCCAGTGCCCCCGACTTCGACCTCGCTGACGACGCCGGCGGCAGGATCCGGCTCGCCGACCTGCGCGGCCAACGGGTGGTGCTCTACGCCTACCCGGCGGCCATGACCCCGGGCTGCACGAAGCAGGCCTGCGACTTCCGCGACTCACTCGATGCGCTGGCCGGCGCAGGCATCACCGTCGTCGGGATCTCCCCGGACGCCCCCGAGAAGCTCGCGAAGTTCCGTGCGAAGGAGCACCTGACGTTCCCATTGGCCAGCGACCCGGACAAGTCGGTCCTCACGGCCTACGGCGCGTTCGGGGAGAAGTCCCTCTATGGAAAGACCGTGATCGGCGTGATCCGCTCGACCTTCGTCATCGACGCCGAGGGCCGGATCGAGCGCGCGATGTACAACGTGAAGGCCACCGGGCACGTCGCGAAGCTCCGCCGCGAGCTCGGGCTCTGACGGGGCCCTGCCGCGCACCGGGACCTCGCGCGATAGGCGCTACCGGCGCTCCCACGCACCGGGCTCGGCAAGCAGTGCACGGGCGGTGTCCGGGAGCTGGCCGCTGACCACGTCCTCGAGGGTCACCTGTTCCAGCACGGTGCGCAGCGCCGCCCTGGTGGCCACCCACACCTCCCGCAGGTGCTCGGCGGCCCCCGGGTAGGCCATGTCCTCGGGGGCCATCCCGCGCACGGCGGCGATCGGCCCGTCGAGTGCCCGGAACACATCGGCGACCGCGATCTCGGCGGCGGGCCGGGCCAGGCGGTAGCCGCCCTCGGCCCCGCGCTTGCTCAGCACCAGCCCGGCACGGCGAAGCTGCGTGAGGATGCCCTCGAGGAACTTCACCGGGATGCCCTGGAGCTCGGCGAGCTCCTCGGAGGTCACGAGCTGGTCGGGCCGACTGGCCAGCTCGGCCAGTGCGCGGGTCCCGTAGTCGACGCGCGCCGAGACCTGCATGGCCCCATCCAACCACCCACCCCTGCCCGGGCTCGCCCGGAACCCACCTCAAGGACTGCCACAATGGGGTCACGCGGGTGTGGCGGAATTGGCAGACGCGCAGGATTTAGGTTCCTGTGTCCACGGACGTGCGGGTTCAAGTCCCGCCACCCGCACGTCATAGGGGCACCCGCTCCGCGCCTCAGGCGGCCGGGTCGGCCAGCAGCTCGGCCAGCACCGGAACCAGGGCGCGGAAGGCCTGGCCGCGGTGGCTGATCGCGTCCTTCTCGACGGCGTCCATCTCGGCGGTGGTCCGCGACGAGCCGTAGGGCTCGAAGATCGGGTCGTAGCCGAAGCCGCCGGTGCCCCGGCGTTCACGCATGAGCGAGCCGTCGATCTGGCCCTCGACGACGCGTGCCTCCCCCAGCTCCCCATGGCGGCCGGGCGGCATGGCGACGGCCGCTGCGCAGAAGAAGTGCGCCCCGCGGCGCTCGTCGGGGGTGTCGGACAGCTGGGCCAGGACGAGCTCCAGGTTGGCCTCGTCATCACCGTGGCGGCCCGCCCAGCGGGCGGACAGGATCCCGGGCAGCCCGTTGAGCGCGTCGACGCACAGCCCGGAGTCGTCAGCGATCGAGGGCAGCCCCGTGTAGGCGGCCACCGCCCGGGCCTTGATCAGGGCGTTCGCGGCGAAGGTGGAGCCGGTCTCGGCGACGTCGGGCAGGGCGGCGAACGCGTCGGCTCCCACGAGCTCCACGTCCAGCCCGGCCGCGTCGAGGATCCGGCGCAGCTCAGCGACCTTCCCCGCATTGCGTGTGGCAAGCACGACCCGACGGGTCACGGCCGGCCCCCGGGCGCCTCGAGGAGGGCCGCCGCCTGCAGGTCCGTCAGCTGGACGCAGCCCACGGCGGCGAGGTCGAGCAGGCGGTCGAGCATCACGCGGTCGAACGGCTCGCGCTCGGCAGTCCCCTGGACCTCGACGAACTGCCCGGAGCCGGTCATCACGACGTTCATGTCGGTGTCGGCCCGGACGTCGTCGTCGTAGTGCAGGTCCAGACAGGGCTGCCCGTCGACGATGCCGACGCTCACCGCCGCGACCGAGTCCACCAGCGGCGAGGCACCCGCTGCGACCAGGCCCTTCCCGCGGGCCCACGCCACAGCATCGGCCAGGGCGACGTAGGCGCCGGTGATGGCCGCCGTCCGCGTGCCGCCGTCGGCCTGCAGGACGTCGCAGTCGATCACGATCGTGTTCTCGCCCAGAGCAGCCACGTCGATGACCGCCCGCATCGAGCGGCCGACGAGCCGGGAGATCTCGTGGGTGCGCCCCCCGATCCTGCCCTTCACCGACTCCCGGTCGGAGCGGGTGTTCGTCGAGCGCGGCAGCATCGCGTACTCCGCGGTGACCCAGCCCGACCCGGAGCCCTTCTTCCAGCGCGGGACGCCCGCGGTGAACGATGCGGCGCACAGGACTCGCGTCTTGCCGAAGGACACCAGGCACGAGCCCTCGGCGTGGTCCAGCCAGCCCCGTTGGAAGGTCACCTCGCGCAGCGCGTCGGGCGCACGGCCATCAGATCGGGTCACAGCTCCACCACCATCCCGGGGGCGGCCAGGGCCACCTCCCCATCGAACGCACTGCGCCCCTCGGCCAGCGTCGCCATCGGATCGTTCCACGACACGAGGTGTGTCAGCACCAGGCGCCCGGCTCCCGCCGCGGCAGCGTGCTCGGCGGCCTGGACCCCGGTCATGTGCAGGTCCTTCGGGTTGGCCACGTCGGACAGGCAGGAGGCCTCGAACAGGGCGAGGTCCGCGCCCCGGGTGAGCTCGACCAGCGCCGGGGTCGGACCGGTGTCCCCGCTGTACACGAGCGACGCGCCCCCGGCCTCGACCCGGATCGCGAAGGCCGGGACCGGGTGCGCGACCCGGGCCAGGGTGATCGTGAACGGGCCGATCCGGACCGGGTCGGGCGAGTGGTCCACGAACCGGTAGATGCGCTCCAGCCCGTCGACGGGCTCCCCGGGGGAGGTCCGGTACGCATCGGCGATGCGCCGACCGGTCCCGCGCGGCCCGTGCACGGCCAGTGGTGGCGGCGGCCCGTCCGGGTGGTACTTGCGGGCCACGTACATGCCGGTGAGGTCCAGGCAGTGATCGGCGTGCAGGTGTGAGAGCAGCACCGCGTCGAGGGTGCGGATGTCCGTGGCGGCGGCCAGCGGCCCCAGCGAGCCCGGCCCGAGGTCCAGGACGATCGAGGTGCCGTCGTGCTCGACGAGGTAGCAGGAGGCAGCCGAGGTCGGGTTCGGGAACGATCCCGCACATCCGATGACCGTGAGTCGCACGCGCCCTCCCGCGACATGGGGGCGTGAGCCGCCCCGACACGCGGGCAACCCTAGCGATCCCCAGCAGCCGGCGCCGGAGCCTGGTGGGGACAATGGGCGTCATGTCGATCACACCGTCCATCGAGGGCCCGGGCGTGGGCAACCCCGATGCCCCCATCGGGATCTTCGACAGCGGCGTGGGCGGGCTCACCGTCGCGCGCTCGGTCATCGACCAGCTGCCCGACGAGGCGATCCTCTACGTCGGGGACACCGCACGTGGGCCCTACGGCCCGCGCCCGATCGCGGAGGTCCGGGCATTCGCCCTCGACGTCATGGACCACCTGGTCGACTCCGGGGTCAAGGCGCTGGTGATCGCGTGCAACTCAGCCTCTGCAGCGGTCCTGCGCGACGCACGTGAGCGTTACCCGGTGCCCGTCGTGGAGGTCATCAAGCCAGCTGTCCGCCGTTCGGTCCGGGCGACGCGCGACGGACGGATCGGGGTCATCGGGACCGTGGCCACCGTGACGAGCGGGGCCTACGAGGACGCCTTCGCGGCAGCACCGCACCTGACGATCCGGTCACAGGCGTGCCCACTGTTCGTGGACTTCGTCGAGTCCGGCGTCGTCACCGGCGACGAGGTGATCGCCGTGGCCCACGAGTACCTCGACCCGCTGCTCGATCAGGGCATCGACACCCTCGTCCTGGGCTGCACGCACTACCCGCTGCTGACCGGCGTCATCTCCTACGTGTGCGGCGACGACGTCACCCTGGTCTCCTCGGCCGAGGAGACCGCCAAGGACGTCTACCGGACCCTGGCCGCCCACCAGCTGGGCCGCCCCGCCGACTCACCGCCCCCCGTGCACCGGTTCCTGGCCACCGGCGACCCCCTGCCGTTCGCCCGGCTCGGTCGTCGGTTCCTCGGCCCGGAGGTCACACTGGTCGAGCAGACCCCGGAGTGGGTCACCGCCCGTTGAATGGCTTGGCGATCCCCGGCCCCGGGATGCGACCATGGGGCACGTGAGCATCGCACCTGTGGAGGACGTGGAGGTCGCCGAGGAGGCCGACGTCGACACCCCCTGGGTGACGATCGTCTGGAACGACCCGGTGAACCTGATGTCGTACGTGACCTTCGTCTTCATGACCTATTTCGGGTACCCGCGAGCCAAGGCCGAGGCCCTGATGCTCGACGTGCACCAGGAGGGCCGCGCACTGGTCAGCTCGGGCAGCCGGGACGCGATGGAGCGCGACGTCACCGCGATGCACAGCTATGGCCTCTGGGCCACCATGTCGCGGGACCACTGAGGAGCATCATGGGCCTGCTCGACCCACCGGGATTCCGGCGCAACCGCCACGGCAAGGTGTGGCTCCACCTCGCCGACGCCGACCGGCACCTGATCGGCGACCTGCTGACGCAGATGACCGGTCTGCTCGCCGAGCCCGAGGCGCAGGCCTCCGTGGACCCGCTGGCCGAGCTGGTCGGGATCGACCCGACCGCGGCACGCCCCGAGGACCCGGCGCTGGCCCGCCTGTTCCCGGATGCCTACGAGGATCCCGACGAAGCCGACGAGTTCCGCCGCTTCACCCAGCGCGACCTGCGGTCCACCAAGCTGGCCAACCTCACCACGGCGAGCCAGACCCTGGCACGGCCGAACCCGACCCAGCTGTCCGAGGCCGAGTGCCTGGCCTGGCTCGGCGCACTGAACGACATGCGCCTGACCCTCGGGACCCGCCTCGAGGTCGGCGAGGAGGGGCCCGAGGAGTACCTCGCCCTGCCCGAGGACGATCCTCGACGGGCGATGTACCTCGTCTACGACTGGCTGACCTACCACCAGGACCGCCTGGTCCAGGCGCTGCAGAAGGGCGTGCGCACATGATCCGGATCCCGCCACGTACCCCGGGGCTCCCCGAACCGGCGCTCCTCGGTCGCATCCGCGCCGGCGTGATCGGCGACGACCAGGTGATGGACGGCCCGTACGGTCGCCGACGGGTGACCTACGCGGACTACACCGCGAGCGGCCGCGCGCTGGACTTCATCGAGGACTTCATCCGCTCTGAGGTGCTGCCCCGGTACGCGAACACCCACACCGAGTCCAGCGGCACCGGGCTGCAGACCACGCGGCTGCGCGAGGACGCCCGGCGGATCATCCGCGAGTGCGTGAACGGCGACGACTCAACCGCCGTGATCTTCGCCGGCTCGGGCACGACCGGCGCGATCAACAAGCTGATCGGGATCCTCAACCTGCGCATCCCCGCCGACCTCGACGACCGATACGGGTTCAGCGCCCAGATCCCCGAGGCGCAACGCCCGGTGGTGTTCATCGGCCCGTTCGAGCACCACAGCAACGAGCTGCCGTGGCGCGAGTCCATCGCCGACGTCGTGATGATCCCGGAGGGCCCCGACGGGCACATCGACGCCGATCATCTCCAGGCCGAACTCGTCCGGTACGCCGACCGGCCCCTGAAGATCGGCAGCTTCAGCGCCGCCTCGAACGTGACCGGGATCCTGTCCGACGCCGAGGGGATCACGCGGCTGCTGCACGCACACGGCGCGCTGGCGTTCTGGGACTACGCGGCCGGTGGGCCCTACATCGACATCGACATGAACCCGGGCGGGGATCCGGCCCTGGCTTTGGACGCAGTGGTCCTCTCGCCACACAAGTTCATCGGCGGTCCAGGCACTCCCGGGCTGCTGATCGTGCGTCGCGAGCTGCTCACCAACCGGGTGCCCGACGTCGTGGGCGGGGGCACCGTTGCCTACGTGAGCCCGACAGAGCACATGTACCTGACCGACCCGGAGCACCGGGAGGAGGGCGGGACCCCTGCGATCATCGAGTCGATCCGCGCCGGGCTGGTGTTCCACCTCAAGCGCGCCGTGGGCACGGACGTCATCCGGGCCCATGAGGAGGACCTCGTCCACCGCGCCGTGACCGCGTGGTCGGCCAATCCAGCGATCGGCGTGCTGGGCAACGTCGCGGCCGACCGGCTGTCCATCGTCTCGTTCACCGTCCGGGGACCCAGCGGGCGCTACGTGCACCACAATGCGATCGTCGCGATGCTCAACGACGTGTTCGGCATCCAGGCCCGCGGGGGCTGCTCCTGCGCCGGCCCGTACGGGCACCGGCTGCTGGGGATCTCCCTGGACCGCTCCGCGGAGTTCGAGGAGCAGATCTCGGTCGGGTGCGAGGGGATCAAGCCGGGATGGGTGCGGGTCAACTTCAACTACTTCATCTCCGAGGAGGTGTTCACCTACCTCGTGGAGGCGGTCGACCTGATCGCCCGTCATGGCTGGGCCCTGTTGGCGGACTACCGCTTCGACATCGCCACCGGCCTGTGGAAGCACCGCGCCGGGCCCGTGGAGCCCCCCCTGCGACTGGCCGACGTGCACTACGACGCCGCCGGGGAGCTCGTCAGCCCACGCCACGATGATCGCGCCGATGAGGGCGCACTGGTCGAGCACCTGGCCGAGGCCCGCGAGCTCCTGGCGGCGGCGGTGGCGCGGGCGCACGGCCCGCAGGCGCAGCTGCCCGACGCACTGGGCCACCTGCAGTGGTTCGACCTCCCCGCCGCCAGCCTCGCCTGATCCCGGTCAGCCGGAGGGCGGACGGGGGCCCGGGCTCAGCGCGTGGTGATCGTGAACTGCTCGGATCGACCGGCCGGCAGGGCGCCCTTCTTCTTGGTCGTGATCCGGTAGGTCCGCGAGGTCTTCGACTTGGGCCACCGGAACGTGAACGTCACCCGCCCCGCCGAGGTGGTCCGCTTCGTGGAGATCGTCTTCCACTTGCCCTTGACGAGCATCTGCCGGCGCACGGTCACCGACTTCTTGACCGGGGCGACCTGGACGCGGACCTTGACCTTCTTGCCCCGCTTGGGGGTCAACGTGGACGGCTTCGCCTCGACGAGCGTCGCGACGGCCGGCGTCACGATCGGCGGGGGTGCGACGAATGGGATCCCTGCGGCGAACGCCCGCATCGCGGCCCACGAGTCCGGGTCCACCCCGCCGAGGTGCCAGGCGGCCACACCGGCGAGGCCGTACTCCGTGACCAGCGGCATTCGGGCAGCCACGCCGCGGGACTCGACCCACCAGGCCTCGTGATCGACCACGCAGGAGGTGGCGTTGCCGGCGGCATCGACGCCTGCGTACTCCTTGGCGAAGGTGGCGACCATCTCGCCGGACGGATCGTCGTAGCGCAGCGTGGGCGCGGCCCCTGCCACCGAGGTCAGGTAGGTCATGGCCGTGGCCGTCGTGAAGCTGGTCGTGCCGGGCACCCCGCTGGTCGGGCACGTCCCGGTGATCGAGGGGGTCCCATCAGCACGACGAGCCGTCCAGAGCCGTCCGTAGGCCGGCAGCCCCATGCGGATCCGCGCGGCCGGGAAGGCCGTGACGGCGTAGGACATGGTGCGCCGGATGAACGACAGCGGCGAGATCGGCCCCGGCCGGGAGACGGAGTAGTCGTAGGTCATGATCCGCAGTGAGTCGACCACGGGGGCCACGCCGGCGTAGTCATAGACCCAGTAGCCGCTGCTCGACGTGTAGGTCCCGTCATACATGGGCGGGACCGCCAGGGCCAGCCGCTTGCCAGCACCATGCAGCGCAGTGCCCAGCTCAGTGACGAACGCGACCCAGGCGGGGCGGGTCGCGGGCCAGGTCGAGGCTCCATCGGAGAACGCGAACTTCTCGTAGTCGAGCTCGATCCCGTCGAAGCCGTTGGCCACGACCAGCTCCACGAGCTGGTTGACGTGGGCTGCGCGCGCAACCGGATCCCGCAGGACGCCGGCCATCGCCTTGGCCGCGGACCCGTCTGCGACCGACGGGATGACCGCGATCCCCCTGTCCCGCAGGCTGGCCAGGACGCGGGCCACCGTGTCCGGACTCACGGCCGTCGTCACGCTGACAGCACTTCCCGAGGCCTTGGCCGTGTACCAGAAGGGGGACGCCTCACCGATGAGGTCGGCGTTGCCCTCGACCCCCGCCAGAGCAGTGTCGGTGGCCCAGCTGGGCAGCCAGCCCGTCACAAGCGGGGTCGGGGTCGGGTCGACGGCTGCCGCCCGGTCCGCCGGGGTGAGCACGCCGAGGAGCAGCGTCAGTGCCATCGCCATGACCAGGACCGGGCGAAGCGCATGCGGGGCGGCGTCCGGCACCCTCCCGACGTCCGGCTGCACCCCGCACCTCCCGCACTCGATCCAGGCCCCGCCGGCCCCTCACCCCGGGTCGATGATGCCACGCGCGGGCGGCCGCAGAGCCGCACATCCGGTGGTGCCGCGCCGCCTTAGCCGATGGATGAGCCGTCCTTAGTGGCGGCGCCGTCTCCCGGCGACTACTCGTCGCCCCCTCCGGCTGGGAGGCCGTTGTACACCTTCAGGCAATCCGGGCACACCTGGTACTTGGAGGGATCACGACCGGGCACCCACACCTTGCCGCACAGTGCGACCACCGGGGTCCCCATGACTGCGCTCTCGACGATCTTGTCCTTCTGCACGTAGTGGGCGAAGCGGTCGTGATCGCCCGTGCCATCGGTGTTCTCGGTCCGCTCCATCACGGCGGTGCCGCCGGAGAGCTCCGGTGAGTCCAGGGGATCGGGGTCGAGTGGCATGTCCCCAATGGTACGCCGATCACCTTGCGTCACAACGAGGACCGGCGAACCCCCCGTGAGGGCCCGCCCTCCTACCGGTGACGTACAGTGATGCATTGAGCGCTGGCGAGCCGCCGCAAATCCTCGTTGCTGGGACAGCGGGAGCGAGTCAGCTGCACACTCCGTGAGGACTGGTTATTTAGTACTAGTAGACTTTCATCTATTCATTGGATAACATCGACCTTCACGGTGAGTAGCGTGTCGAGCACCGCAGACGAATCCGATCAAGGGCTCATAACGCCCCGGGACCGCCCAGCGGAAGAGCGCGTCACAACTGCCGGAGAACGAGTTCCACGTCGCGGGCCACGGCCCGGAACGGAGTAGTCAATGCCGCAGCAGCCCCTGTCCCAGGTCCCGATGGATGCGACGTGGGAATGGCAGGAGGTGGGCGCCTGCCGCGGCGCTGACCAGGACCTCTTCTTCCACCCGCAGAACGAACGAGGACTGGCCCGCCTGCGTCGCGACCGGGCTGCGAAGGCGGTGTGCACGCGCTGCGAGGTGCGCGTCGAGTGCGCGGACTACGCGATCCGCGCCCGCGAGCCGTACGGCGTCTGGGGTGGCATGACAGAGGAGGAGCGCGAGCGCGTCTACGTGCGCATCGACCTCACGGACTTCCCCCGCCAGCGCGGCGAGGGAGCCTCAGCTGCTGCCGACGAGATCGCCCTGGCGGTCTCCCCGGTCGCCCTCGGGATCGCCTGACCCCACGAAAGCACCTGCCCCGGCGCCCCTCCCCCGCGGAGTGGGCGTCGCTGCATGTCCGGGGCTCATGACCCCTGAGCCCGTCACGCCAGGGTGGCGACCATGAGGGCCTTGATCGTGTGCATCCGGTTGTGCGCCTGCGCGAAGACGACGCTGGCTGCTGATCGGAAGACCTCGTCGGAGACCTCGATCCCGTCACCGAGCCCATAGCGCTCGGCAGCCTCCCGGCCGACCTCCGTGCGCGCGTCGTGGAAGGCAGGAAGGCAGTGCATGAACCGGGCGTCAGCGCGCCCGGTGGCGGCCATGAGCGCGGAGTCCACCCGGTAGGGCCGCAGCATCTCGACCCGGGCGTCCCACACGTCCTTCGGCTCGCCCATCGAGACCCAGACGTCGGTGTGCACGAACTGCGCACCCGCGACGCCCTCGGCCGCGTCCTCGGTGAGCAGGATGCGCGCCCCGCTGGCGGTCGCCCGCTCGCGGGCCAGCGCCTGGATGTCCTGGGCCGGCCACAGCTCCTTCGGGGCGACGATCCGCACGTCCGCACCCATGATCGCGGCCATCACGAGCATCGAGTTGCCCATGTTGTAGCGGGCGTCACCGATGTAGGCCAGGCTCACGTCCGACCAGGGGGCCCCACCGCTGTGCTCGCGCATGGTGAGGAAGTCCGCGAGCATCTGGGTCGGGTGCCAGGTGTCGGTCAGCCCGTTGTACACCGGCACGTCGGCCGCAGCGGCCAGCTCCTCGACGATCGCGTGGTCCGACCCGCGGAACTCGATGGCGTCGTACATGCCGGCCAGCACCGCCGCGGTGTCCGCCGCGGACTCCTTGTGCCCCATCTGCGAGGCCCCCGGGTCCAGGAACGTCACGTGCGCGCCCTGGTGGTAGGCCGCCACCTCGAACGCGCACCGGGTGCGGGTGGAGGTCTTCTCGAAGACCAGGGCGATCACCCGACCGGACAGGCGCTGCCGCTCACGGCCCGCGGCTCGGTCTGCCTTGAGCACGCCGGCCAGGTCGATCAGGGAGTCGAGTTCGGCTGCGGTGAAGTCGGCCTCCCGAAGGAAGTCACGCCCGCGAAGGTCAACGGCAGCATCATTCATCCCCTGATCCTCCCATCCGGCTCGCACGCGCGACCGCCCGGCGCCCCTGGGGCGCCGGGCGGTCGTGGTCGTTCGCTCAGGCCTTGGCTGCCTCGAGGGCCTCGCGCAGGACCTCCAGCTGGGCGTACATGGCCGCCGGGACGGCATCACCGAACTGCCCGAAGTACTCCTCCGTGAGGATGCACTCCGAGAGCCAGCGGTTCGGATCCACGGAGAACAGCTCGGTCAGCTGCTCCTCGGAGATGTCCAGGCCGTCCAGGAACAGCGCACCCGGAGCCGGGGCGATGCCGATCGGGGTCTCCACGCCCGCGCCCACACCGTTGACCCGGTCGATGATCCAGGCCAGCACGCGGCTGTTCTCGCCGAAGCCCGGCCAGAGGAACGAGCCGTCGGCGTCCTTGCGGAACCAGTTGACCTGGTAGACCTTGGGCAGCTTCTCCGGCGTCGTGGCGGCTCCGACCTTGAGCCAGTGGCCCCAGTAGTCGGCCATGTTGTAGCCGCAGAACGGCAGCATCGCGAACGGGTCCCGGCGCAGCTGGCCCAGGCCACCCACCGCGGCAGCGGTCATCTCCGAGGAGACGGTGGCCCCGATGAACACGCCGTGCTCCCAGTCGCGGGCCTCGTTGACCAGCGGGACGTTCGTGGCGCGGCGGCCGCCGAACAGGATGGCGTCGATGGCCACCCCGGCCGGGTCCTCCCAGTTGTCGGCGATGATCGGGCACTGGGACGCCGGCGTGGTGAACCGGCTGTTCGGATGGCTGGAGGGCTCATGGGACGCCGGGGTCCAGTCGTGTCCCTTCCAGTCGATCAGGTGCGCGGGCGCCTCGTCGGTCATGCCCTCCCACCACACGTCGCCCTCATCTGTCAGCGCGACGTTGGTGAAGATGGAGTTGCCCCACATGGTGCGCATCGCGTTCGCGTTGGTCTTCATCGACGTCCCCGGCGCGACGCCGAAGAACCCGGCCTCCGGGTTGATCGCGTGCAGGCGACCGTCCTCGCCGAAGCGCATCCAGCAGATGTCGTCGCCGACCGTCTCGACCTTCCAGCCCGGCACACTGGGCTCGAGCATCGCGAGGTTGGTCTTGCCGCAGGCGCTCGGGAAGGCTGCGGCCAGGTGGTTGACGTCGCCGGTCGGGCCCGTGAGCTTGAGGATCAGCATGTGCTCGGCCAGCCAGCCCTCATCGCGGGCCATCGCCGAGGCGATCCGCAGGGCGAAGCACTTCTTGCCCAGCAGCGCGTTGCCGCCGTAGCCGGAGCCGAAGGACCAGATCTCGCGGGTCTCGGGGAAGTGCACGATGTACTTGATCTCATTGCACGGCCATGCGAGGTCGGGGCGGGTGTTGCCATCCCGGTCCGCGAGCGGGTAGCCCACCGAGTGCACGGCCGGCACGAAGTCGCCGTCCGGGCCGATGAGGTCCAGGGCGGCCTGGCCCATGCGCGTCATGATCCGCATGTTGACCACGACGTAGGGGGAGTCGGTGATCTCCACGCCCAGCTCGGAGATCGGCGAGCCCAGGGGACCCATGGAGAACGGGATCACGTACATCGTGCGTCCGCGCATGGAGCCCTCGAAGAGGCCCTTGAGCGTGGTGCGCATCATGACCGGGTCATGCCAGTTGTTGGTGGGGCCGGCGTCGCGCTCATCGAGTGAGCAGATGTAGGTGCGGTCCTCGACGCGGGCCACGTCGGAGGGATCCGAGCGGAAGAGGAACGAGTTGGGGCGCAGCTCCGGGTTCAGGCGGGTTGCCATGCCCTCGTCGACCATCAGCTGGGTCAGGCGATCCCACTCCTCCTGGGAGCCGTCGCACCACTCGACGCGGTCGGGCTGGGCGAGGCTGGCGACCTGCTCGACCCATTCCAGTAGCTTCTTGTTCTCGGTGGGCGGATTCTCGAGTCCGGGGACAGTCATGGGATGTGCACTCCGTCTGATCCTGGCGCGCCCCGAGCGGGCGCACAGGACATAGCCTGCCGCATCGGCATTCCCGGCCAACAGGAGGAGGTACCCAAACGCGGTGCCGATGGTCCTGCGCGGTCCGGGTCCATCGGCTGTGTCGTTCCCGGGGTGCCTGTCCTCACGCCTCCGGTGGGCGCTGCGACCAGCCCACGGCCGCCTCGACCGCCCCCCCGATGGCCAGCAGGGCGTCCTCCCCATGCTCCGGGCCGACGATGCTCAGCCCGACGGGCAGCCCGTCGACCAGGCCGATGGGCAGCGTGAGGATCGGCCACCCCGCGATCGCCGGGGCCGAGGTGACCAGGCCGCCGGTGAACGAGTCCCCGCCCACCAGCTCGCTGCGCCACGCCGGCCCGTAGGCCGGGGAGATCAGCGCATCGACCCCGTGGGCGAACGCCGGGGTGAGCACGGCATCGACAGCCCAGGCGAGGTTGCGGGCCCGGGCCGCGGCGTACTCGGGCGCCGACCGGCCGCCGCTGGCCACGGCCGCCTCGAAGTACTCCTGGCCGTAATGGGCCAGCTCCTCGTTCGCGTGAGCGGCGTTGAACGCCACCACCGCGGCGATCGAGGTCGGTCCGGTACCCGGACGGGAGGCGAGGTACGCGTCGAGGTCGTCGGACATCTCATGGACCAGCACGGCGACCTCATCGTCGGCGCTCTGCTGGTCGGCGCTGGCGGCCTCCACGTCGAGGACGGTCATGCCCGCGGCCCGGAGTCTCTCGACGGTCCGTGCGAAGAGGTCGTCCGTTGCCGGGTCGCCGGACAGCCAGGACCCCGGGACCCCCAGGACATAGCGTCGGCGGCGCTCCCGGTCCGGATCATCGAGGGCGGCGATCGGCTGGCCGGCGAGGACCGCGAGCAGGGCGCCGACGTCGGCCACGCTGCGCCCCATCGGTCCCGGCGAGTCATGGCTGGCAGCGATCGGCGCCACCCCCTCGACCGGGACCGTGCCCACCGTCGGCTTGAGCCCCACCACCCCGCAGAGTGAGGCGGGGCACGTGATCGAGCCATCGGTCTCGGTCCCGACCGCCAGGGGTGCGTACCGGGCTGCCAGGGCCGCACCGGATCCCGATGAGGAGCCGCCCACCGAATGCCCGGACTTCCACGGGCTGTCCGTGAGGCCGCGCACGCCCGACCAGCCGCTGGTGGAGTGCCGGCCGCGGAAGTTGGCCCACTCCGAGAGGTTCGACGCAGCCAGGACGACCATCCCCGCCGACTTCAGCCGGGCGACCATGGGCGCATCACGCTCAGCAGGGGACCCGACCATGGCCAGCGACCCGACGGTGCCCGGCAGGCCGAGGCACTCGATGTTGTCCTTGATGATGACCGGGACTCCGTCAAGTCCACTGAGCGCCTGCCCCGCGGCCCTGCGGGCATCGGCTGCCCGCGCCTGGTCGAGGGCCTCCGGGTGGACGGCGATCAACGCTCGCAGCGTCGGCTCGCGCTGCTCGATCCGCGCCAGCAGGTGCTCCACCAGGTCGACGCTGGTGAGCCGGCCCTCGGCCATGAGGGCCGCCGCCTCGAGCGCGCCGAGCTCATGCAGGGGCGCAGCGCTCACAGGATGGTCCAGTGCTCGACCTGCGGCGCCTCGGCGAAGAACGGGCCGATCAGTGCACGCCAGGCGACGAAGAGATCGCCGCCGCGGAACCCCACGGTGTGGTCCTCGAGGGTCTCCCAGGTGATCGCCAGCAGGAACGCAGACGGCCGCTCGATGCCGCGGTGGACGCTGATGTCACGCCATCCGTGGGCCTGGGCCAGGACCACCTTGGCCTGCTCGAGCGCCGCCAGGAACTCGTCCTCCCGGCCAGGCTCCACCGAGATGGTGGCGGTCTCGCGTATCACAGGGACCTCCGGGCGAGCTCGTCCATCACGGGGAGCATGGCGGTCCACCACTGCTCCTTGGGCCTGCGGTTCTCGATGTCGTAGACCTCGGAGATCCGCACCAGGCGGGCCGAGCCCAGCTTGCCGTCGACGAAGGTGGCGTAGTGCCAGTCGATGCGGCCCGCGAGCATCCGACCGGTCAGCCAGTCGATGCAGTGGGCGGCCAGGCGCGCGGCGTGCACCCGGTCGAAGGGCGTCGGGTTGCCACCCTGCTGCAGGTGGCCGAGAACCATCGGCCGGACGTCGAACAGCCCCCCGGACTCCTCGGCGAACAACTGGCACAGGAACTCCGTGGTGTAGCCGGCGCTGGCCTCCTCGTTGCGGATCGACAGGTGGAACCGGCGGCCCGTCCGGAACCCCTCCACCATCTCGGCGACGTCCTGGTTGAGCCGGGCCAATGTCGGGGGGTCCTCGTTGAGGTAGACCTCCTCGGCACCGACCGACAGCGCAGCCAGCGTGGCCAGGAACCCGCACCTGCGGCCCATCGTCTCGACGACGAACGCCCGGTGCGAGGCGCTCGCGGACTGCTTGAGGACGTCGACGGCCGAGACGATCGCGTTGAGGGCCGTGTCGGCCCCGATCGTCATCTCCCAGCCGGGCAGGTTGTTGTCGATCGACGCGGGCAGGCAGATCGCCGGGATGCGCAGGCCCGGGTGGTCGCCACGGTGCTCCCGCAGGCGCCACATCGCCTCGTACGCACGATGGCCACCGATCACCAGCAGGCCGTCGATCTTGTTGCGCTGGATCGCCTCCCCCACCGCGACGTAGTCCCCGGCGCTCGGGGTCGCCCGGCTGGTCCCCAGCTCGGCACCGCCGAGGCCGGCCAGGCCCTCGACCGCGGCCCAGTCCAGGTCCTCCACCTGGTCGTTCAGCAGGCCGGGGAATCCTCCCCTGATCCCTGCCATGGCATGCCCGCGCGAGATCCCGAACCGGACCGCCGCCCGGACGGCGGCGTTCATCCCCGGCGCCAGGCCCCCCGCGTGCACGATGGCGATCCGGGTCCCCTGGCCGGGGAACATCGGCTCGGGCTGGGCGATCCCCTCGAAGACGCGCATCATGGCGGTGAACGAGTCACCCCGGGCGGCCATGGCGCCGGCGTAGTCCCCTGCCTCGATCATGCGCGGGATCGCCTGCGTCGCGGCGACCGCCTCCATCAGGGGCATCCGGGAGACCCGGTTGTTGTGGATCCCGATCAGCTGCGAGACGTGGTCGGCATCGGCACCGAGGACCTCCAGCGCAGCGGCGTGCCCCATGAGTGTGGGCATCCAGCGGTCGTAGGCGGTGGGCGCACCACCGCGCTGCACGTGACCGAGGATCGTGACGCGGGTGTCCTCACCGAGGCGCTCAGTGATCAGGTCGGCGACCATCTGGGACGTCACCGGCCGGCCGGACTCATCGGACACGCCCTCGGCCACGATGACCAGGTTGTCCCGGCGACCCGCAGCCCGACCGGCAGCCAGGCGCGCGACCAGGGCGTCCTCCCACCCGGGCCCGGGCCGGACCTCGGGGATGAGCACGTAGTCCGCCCCACCGGCGATCGCGCACATCACGGCGAGGTACCCGCAGTGCCGACCCATCACCTCGACGACGAACGAGCGCTGGTGGCTGGAGGCGGTCGAGGCCAGGGCGTCGACGGCCTCGATGATGCGGTGCATCGCGGTGTCGGCGCCGATCGTCTTGTCGGTCCCGACCATGTCGTTGTCGATCGAGCCGACCGCCCCGGCGATGATCAGCTGGCGGTGGGCGAGCGCCTGCTCGGCGCTGATCTCCCCCGTGGCGACGAGCTCCTCGAGCAGGCCGGACCACTCCGAGCGGAAGATGTCGGTACCGGTCAGTGATCCGTCGCCGCCGACGACGACCAGCCGGTCGATCCCGCGCTCGACGAGGTTCCGTGCTGCCCTCAGACGGCCCTGGCGCTCACGGAAGTCCGCGGACCGGGCCGTCCCGATGACCGTCCCGCCGAGATGCATGATCGAGCCGACCGCGTTCCAGTCGAACGCCACGATGCGGTCCCCGCCATCGACGAGCCCCTGCAGGCCCTCGTACACGGCGTAGGCATCAGCCCCGTTGGCGATCGCGGTGCGGACCACGGCCCGGACCGTCGCGTTCATCCCCTGGGAGTCGCCCCCGGAGGTCAGGACGGCCAGGGCCTTGCGGCGTTCTTCGATCGGGGCCATGCGAACCTCCCAGGGCGGCGTGGCCCCAGCCTATTGAGGCAACCGCGCAGGGCGCCCGGCGAGCGCCGGGTCACCCCCAGCCGAGCTCGTGCAGGCGGTCCTCAGCGATGCCGAAGTGATGCGCGACCTCGTGGATGACCGTGATCCCCACCTGTTCGACCACGTCCTGCTCGTCGCGGCACATGCGCAGGATCGGCAGCCGGTAGATGGTGATCCGGTCCGGGAGCACTCCGCTGTACCACTCGCCACGTTCGGTCAGGGGCGTGCCCACATAGAGCCCGAGCAGGCTCGGCGTGCCGGGGGGCACGTCGTCCTCGACGAGGATCACGCAGTTGGACACCAGCCGGACAAGTTGGTCCGGGATGGTGTCCAGGGCCTCGGAGACGAGTTCCTCGAACCGATCACGCGGGACGTCGAGCATGGCTCGATCCTCGCAGGCGATCCCCCGGTCAGCAGCCGTGCCGGGTGCCGCCCCAGTGGCCCGCACCTCGACCGTGGTTCCACACGACCCAGAAGGCCTTGTCCTGGTCGAAACGGCTCCACGAGCTGATCGGCTTGCCCGCCAGGTCACGACGGCCCATCTTGTACGCGGTGGCGCGCGCCAGCCCGGCGTTGAACTGGTAGGCGCCGCGGTAGCGGCCGCCGGGCGATGAGATCCGGTAGTTGCCCCCGGACTCGCGGCGCACGATGCACCGGCGGGTGCCCTCGTAGCGGGAGCTGTAGTACTTGCCGATGTAGGCCGAGGCGCGCACGCCGCTGAGGCTGCGCGACACCTTCGGGTTGCGCTCACCGGCGCGCGCCGCGCTCGCCGCGGCAGTCGGGGTGTGTGTGGCGGCCGCAGCGCCCGCCGAGGCGCCGGCCGAAGCCGGGGAGGCGGGACCGATGAGGACCAGCGCCCCCGCGGTGGCGGCGGCGGCAACAACTCCGGTCAGGCGGGTGAGCACTGCAGGCATAGGGCTTCCTGGTCCGGGCCGGCCACCGGGGGCCGACGCGCGTGCACGGCAGGCTGGGCGTCAGGCGCAGGTTCGTGTCTCCCGCGCGACTCGCACCGCCCTGGAGGGGCGGCTCCCGCGACAGGCCGCGGGCTGCTGTGCGCCCCTGGACGCCGGCTGCGTCCCGCCGGGGCTGGCACCAGTGTTGCCAGACTCAGGAGCGCGACGGAAATCCTCGCGCCCATCTGTGAGGAAGATCACAGGCGGTTTGGTGGGGTCCGCGCACGTTTCGTCGGGTTCCGCGCCTAATCACCCGGCCCCGACATGCAGGTGGGCCGACCGGCGGGAATCGCCGATCGGCCCAGCGCTGGAGGTGCGGTCAGCAGCCGCGGGCGGTGGGCCAGTTCCCCCGGCCCTTGCCGTGGTTCCAGACGGTCCAGAAGGCCTTGTCCTGGTCGAAGCGGCTCCAGTGGTTGAACGGCTTGTGGACCAGGTCGGAGCGACCCATCCTCTTGGCCGTCGCCCGGGCGAGGTGCGCATTGAACTGGTAGGCGCCCCGGTAGCTCCCACCGCTCGAGACGATCCGGTAGTTGCCGTGGGACTCCTTGCGGACGATGCACTTGCGGGTGCCCTCGTGGCGGGAGCTGTAGTACTTGCCGATGTAGGCAGATGCGCGGATGCCGGTCATGCTGCGCGAGACCCTGGTGTTGCGCTCACCGGTGGGTGCCGCCGTGCCGACGGAGGTGGTTGCCGTGCCGGACACCGTGGGTGCGGCTGAGGCAGTGCCGACCGGGCCGAGCAGAGCAGTCGACCCCACGGCCATGGCCATGGCCACGGCGCCGGTCATACGGGCGAGGGATGTGTTCATCGGGACTCCTGGTCCGGCCGACGCGATGGCATCGACAGTGGTCCACGTCGGCTCCGCATCGGGTTCTGGTCTCCCGCGGGATCGAGCGCACCCTGTGCTGCAGGGCTGTTCCCGCATCGTGCGGGTTCGACGTGGTGGCGCCCCGACGGTTGATCGGGGGCAACTACCACCTCCTGATTCCCCCGGTTGTGCAGTCGGAAACCCCACAGCCTTCGATGTGAGCGGTCTCACAGCGCCGTCGGGGGTCGCCCGGGACGCTCGCGCTGGGCAAGACGGGCACCCTGCCGGCGCCCCGGGCTTCCCTCCGGGCCACGGGCAGGAGCAGAGTGGAGGTGCACAGACGAAACCCTGGAGGTGGCGCGATGAAGGCATCGGTGGGCGATCGGATCGTGATGGCCGGCGAGCAGGTGGACCGCCCGACGCGGGACGGCGAGGTCCTCGAGGTGCGGGGCCCGGACGGCGCACCCCCCTACCTGGTCCGCTGGAGCGACGGGCACACCGGGCTGCTCTACCCGGGGCCCGGCTCGGTCCTGCGCGTCCAGAATGCCGGCGAGGAGGCCCCCGCGGAGGCTCCTGCGTCGGCCGCGGCCGATGCGGGGGTCGCCCCTCCGACCGCCCATCAGTGGATCGTGCGGATCTCCGTCTTCGAGGCCGACGACACGACCGCCCGTGCGGTGCTCGTGGCTGACCCACTGGCGGGGATCCGTGCCACGGGGGTCAGCCACCGGCGCGCCCAGGACCCCCCGCAACCGCGGATCGGCGATGAGGTGGCCGTGGCCCGGGCGCTGCGCCACCTGGCCGACCAGCTCCTCGAACAGGCCGCGTCGGACATCGAGGAGTCCACCGGCGAGGAGGACGTACGGGTCTCGCCGATGTGACTGCGCGACGAGCCAGGACCGCGCCCCACGGGCACGGACGCCGGGCCCTGCCTCACGTCGGCGCGTCAGCGTGGGCGATGTGGGACAGCTGGCCCCAGACGAGGGCGAGCGTGAGTCCCGCCCCGGCGAAGGCGAACCAGAACGGCGCGGTCAGGCCCCACCGTGCGGCGACCACGCCGCCGATCGCCTGTCCGAGGACGATGCCCCCGAAGACGCACACCATGTAGACGCTGCCGACCCGGCCCTGCAGCGCTGTCGGCGTGGCGCGCTGGCGGACGGCCGTGGACACCGCACCCCACACGAATGCGTAGGCGCCGAACACCACCATGATCACCACCGCGACCCAGCCCGTGCTCGTCAGGGCGAGGGCCAGGTGGGTGACGACCTCGAGCAGCAGGCACGTGCGCATGACGGTGGCGAGGTCGAAGCGCCGTTCGATCCAGTCATAGGCACCGGTGCTGATCAGCCCTCCGACAGCGGCTGCTGTGGTGAGCAGCCCATACCCGACGGCACCCATGTGCAGGTGGTCAAGGGCGTAGAGGACCAATACCGACCAGGCGGCGCCCCAGGTGATGTTGAAGGCGACGATCACCAGGGCGAGAGTGCGCACGGCATCGTTGCCCAGCAGCCACCGCACACCTTCGGCGATGTCCCGCAGGATGTGGGTTCCGGCAGTGTCGCGGACCGCTCCCTTCGGAGTCGCAATCCGGGCGATGAGCACCACGGACATCGCCACGAGCACCGCCTGGGCCGCGAACGGCCAGACGAACCCGAGAGCGAAGAGGAAGGCTCCCAGCGGGGGTCCCACGATCTGATTGGCGAGCAGGAAACTGCTCTGCAATCGAGCGTTGCCCACCCCCAGGTCGGAGGGCTCGACCACCATCGGCAACAGCGTCTGTGACGTCGTGTCGGCAAACACCTCGGCGACTCCGAGGAGCATCAACGACACGAGGATCAGGGCGATGTTGACCTGGTTGGTCAGGATCGCGGCACAGAGGACGGCGATCACCAGCGAGCGCGCCAGATCCGCCACAATGACGAGCCGCTTGCGGTCGACCCGATCGGCGACAGCTCCGGCGTAGAGGCCGAACACCAACCACGGGAGCCGCTGCATGAGTCCGGCCATCGCCACCAGGACGGGGCTGCTCGTCTGGGAGGCGACCAACAGGGGGCCGGCAGCCAACCCGATGCCGTCGCCGATGTTGCTGACCCAGGTGGAACTGAGCAACCACCGGAAGCTGGGGCCCATCCGCCCGGGGGCGATGCGCTCAGCGAGGTTGCCCATGACAGCCAGAGCGTACCCACGGCCGATCGCTCGTCGGTGGCTCATGGCCGACCAGCCACGTCAGCACGCCGAGGGCGAGTTCCGGGTGTGGACGGAACGGGTCGGCACCAATGACGACCTCGCCGTTCGCCAAGCCGACGAGCGTTCGGCCCTGCAGTCCCATGTGGCGACCGACGTCGAACGGATCCCCGGGATCGTGGAGCACCAGGGCCCGTCGTCCTGCGCGCCCGGAGCGGATAGGAGATGATCCGGGCGGACTCGGTCGTGACGCGCTGGACGCCGGGGTCAGTCGATCTCGTGCCTACGGCCCACCCACTTGAGGAGCTTCGATGACATCCACGTCCGAGGACCTGGCCAACGTCTACCGGGACCTGCATGCGCACCCGGAGCTGGGGTTCGCCGAGCACCGCACTGCGGGCATCGTGGCCGAGCGGTTGACCCGGTTCGGCTTCGAGGTGACCACCGGGGTGGGCCGCACCGGGGTCGTGGGGATCCTGCGCAACGGGGCCGGGCCGACCGCACTGCTGCGCGCGGACATGGACGGGCTGCCCGTGGCCGAGGCGACCGGGCTGCCCTACGCCAGCACCGACGTCGCACCGGGCGAGGGTGGGGACGTCGCGGTGATGCACGCCTGCGGCCATGACATGCACGTGACCGCGCTGCTCGGTGCCGCCGAGCGACTGGCCGCCGACACCTCGTCGTGGGCAGGGACGCTGATGGTGGTGTTCCAGCCAGCCGAGGAGCTCGGCGCCGGGGCCCAGGCGATGCTCGACGATGGCCTGTTCGAACGCTTCGGTCGCCCGGACGTCGTCCTCGGTCAGCACGTGGCCCCGATCCCCGCCGGTGTGATCGGGCTGCGCTCGGGGCCTGCGTTCGCCGCCGCTGACGTGCTGCGCATCGTGCTCCATGGACGAGGGGCGCACGGGTCGCGCCCGGAGGTGTCGGTCGACCCGGTGGTGATGGCCGCGGCCACCGTGATGCGCCTGCAGACGGTGGTGTCCCGTGAGGTCGGTGGCAGCGAGACTGCGGTCGTCACCGTCGGGGTCATGAAGGCCGGGACCGCGGTGAACATCATCCCCGACCACGCGGAGCTGCTGGTCAGCGTCCGCACCTTCACCACCGATGTCCGCGACCGGGTCGTGGCGGCCATCGGGCGGATCGCGCGCGCCGAGGCGGCCGCATCCGGTGCCCCGAAGCCCCCGGACGTGGAGGTCACCTCGTCCTTCCCCGCAGTCTCCAACGACCCGGCCGCCGTCGACCGGACCCGACCGGCACTGGTGGCCATGGGGGCCGTCGTGGTCGACCCGGGCCCGGTGACTGGCAGTGAGGACGTCGGGCTGCTGGCCATCGCCGCCGGCGCACCGTGCGTGTACTGGCTGCTCGGCGGCGCGGACCCCGCAGTGTTCGAAGGGGCTGCGGACTTCGAGGAGATCGCGGCGCGCACCGCGGCACTGCCCTCGAACCACTCGCCCCTGTTCGCGCCGGTCATCGAACCCACGCTCACCCTCGGCGTCAACGCCCTGGTGGCTGCGGCCCACACCTGGCTGCCGAGCACCGGGGCCCAGTGACCCCGGCACACCCGGTCACTCCGGCCGTCCTCGACCAGTTGGCACGGCACGCAGGGACAGCCGTGGCGTCCGGTTCGCCGGCCGGCCAGGACGAACCCCATGGGCACGCCCCCTTCTGTCAGCCAAGAAGCGAACAGTCGGAACGCCGAGGAGCGCCAACCCATGACAAAGCGGTCAGCCGAATTCTGTGAGTTGTTTCAGCTAACCCATTAGCAGAATTTCAGCTAACCGCTCTTGGTGGAGGTGCCGGGAATCGAACCCGGGTCCATCGGTGTCTCTCAGGGTCTTCTCCGGGCGCAGCCACGCTGTTGTGGTCTCAACCTCCGCGCTTCGTGTGGCACTGCGCGGTAACACGGTCCAGCAACTGTTAGGTGTTCCGTCCCACCCCGTTACCGGGCGGGTTGGTGAGTCTCCTTGATGACGGCGGATTCGGGGCGGAGACGCCCCCGGTCCACCGGTCGCCTACAGCTCAGGCCGCGAGGGCCATGCGAGACTGCGCGACATTTGCGTTGGTGTTCGCAATTGTTTTTTGGCAGGTCGTTCTCGAGATAACTGCCATCCTCGGCCCGCTTCTCCCGTCGACCACAGCCGACGTCGAAACCTGTCACCCCCCTGTTGAGTTGTCACCGGCGAACCGGCACCTCCAGAGTAGCGGCCCCGCCTGACATAGGCCAACGCCACGACTGCGCCCAGCTCGGTCAGCGCTCCCGGAGGGAACAGGCCGCGCGTTCCCGGCCATCCCCACCGGGCGGTGCGCACTGCCGGCCATATCCGGCGCGGAATGCGCACGACGGCTGATCTGTGGCCGGGAACGCGCACTCCGGTGCCCGGTGCCCCAGTGGCCCAGCGCCGCGGCGGCCCCTGCGGCCCCGGCGGCCCGGTAGTTCCTACGTCCGGCCCTTCAGGTGGCGGCCCATCTCCTTGGCGATGTCGCGGTTGGCGTCCCGCTCAGCCAGGGTCTGGCGCTTGTCGTAGGCCTTCTTGCCGCGGGCCAGGGCGATCTCGACCTTGGCGTACCCGTCCTTGAAGTACAGCGACAGGGGCACCAGCGTGTAGCCGCTCTCCTTGAGCTTGCGCTCGAGCCGCTCGAGCTCAGCACGCTTCATGAGCAGCTTGCGCACGCGCCTCGGGGCGTGGTTGGTCCACGTGCCGTGGGTGTACTCCGGGATGTGCAGCCCATGGAGGAACAGCTCCCCCTCGTGGAACTGCGCGAACGCGTCGACGATGCTGGCACGTCCGGCCCGCAGCGACTTCACCTCGGTGCCCACGAGGACGATCCCGGCCTCCCACGTGGCGTCGATGTGGTAGTCGTGGCGCGCCTTCTTGTTCTGGGCGACCAGTCGTCGCCCCTGCTCCCGCGGCATCAGCAGCGAACCGGTTCCTTCTTCGCACCGAACCAGCCCAGCGGGTCGTAGGGGACGCCGCCGACGTGGATCTCGAAGTGCAGGTGCGGACCGGTGGAGTAGCCGGTGCTGCCGACGTACCCGATCACGTCGCCCTTCTTGACCTTCTGGCCCTCCTCGGCGCCGAACCGCGACTGGTGGGCGTACATCGAGAACAGGCCGTTGCCGTGCGAGATCAGGGTGTGGTTGCCGTACGGCCCGCCAGTGGCGTTGATGACCACGATGCCGGCGGCTGTGGACCGGATCTCGGTGCCGCTGGGCGCGCCGAGATCGACACCGGTGTGGCAGGAGCGGTACCCGTACACGGGGTGGACGCGCGGACCGACGCCCTGGCCGACCCGCACGCCCTCGATCGGCCACTGGAAGCCCTCGACATCGGTGGGGACGAAGCTCAGTGAGCCGCCGCTGGCGAGCCGGGCCGCCTCCGCCGCCGCCTGCTTGGCCAGCAGGGCAGCGATGCGCTGCTGCTCTGCCTGGACCGACTTGTACTGCTTGAGGACCTTGGCGCGCTCCGAGGCCGCGACATCGAGGGCGGTGGCCTTCTGCGCCACGAGGAGGTCGACCTTCAGCTTGGCGGCTGCGGCGCGGTCCCGGGCGATGTTGGCCTCGCTCAACGCGATGGCGGCCTGCTGGCGCTTGTCATCGACCTGCTGGCGCAGAACCTCGAGGCGGGCCTCCTTCAGCGCGAGCTCGGCGCGGATGCCGGCCATCTGGGCCAGGGTCTGGTTGTTGGCCCGGGACACCGCGTCGAGTGCCTGGGCGCGATCGGAGAGGTCCGTCGGGGACTGCGCCGTGATCAGCAGGTCGAAGTCTGCGAAGGCACCGTTCTGGTAGACCGCGCGCGCGAGGTTGCCCACCCTGCTCTGCAGGTCCTGGATCTGGAACTCGACCTCGGCACGCTCCTGCTCGGCGCGGATCGCGGCCGCAGTCGCCTGCTCGAGCTCGGCCTGTGCCGCCCGGTCGGCCTCCTCGGCAACAGTCGCCTCCTCGCGCGCCTTGGCGAGCTCCGCGCGCGCGGCGGGCAGCAGCTCGCGAACCTCCTGCAGGTCGGCGATCGCCTTCTCCACCTCGGCGTTGGCCGCCCTCAAGTCGTCACCGGCCGCCGCGACTGCAGCGTCGACCTTCTGCTTGTCGTCCTCCGGGTCAGCCGAGGCCGGCCCCAGGGAGACGACTCCGAGGGCGAGAATGACGGATGCAGCGAGGGCCACTGCCCGCTTTGACCGCATCTGCCCACCCCTCATGCCGCACTGGCCCGCACACGCGGGCATACCCTCCAGAGTACCGCGCGATGCGGCCGTGTCCACGTCATCGACCAGAACGTGCCCGGTCCTGAGCGGGGGGGTCAGACCCGCAGGTAGCGACGCAGCGTGATCAGCGCCGCCACCGACGCCAGGGTCACGCCCGTGATGAAGACGACCACGGACACCTGGGCCCAGACGTCCCATCCGACGAAGTTGGTGAACTGGAAGCTGGGTGTCAGCACCCCGTCGACCAGCACGGCCTTGAGCATCGCCAGCAGCCCGATCGCCACCAGGGCTCCCACCATGGCCGCCAGCGCTGCCTCGAGCAGGAACGGCAGCTGGATGTAGAAGTTCGAGGCGCCGACCAGCCGCATGATGCCGGTCTCCCTGCGGCGGGAGAACGCGGCCACGCGGATCGTGTTGGCCACCAGGAGGACCGTCGCGAGCAGCATCATCCCCGCGATCACCAGGGCCCCGGTCTGGAACCCGTTCAGGATGGCGAACAGCTTGTCCAGGACCCGGCGCTGGTCGTTCACCGAGTCGATGCCGGGGCGGCCGATGAACGCGCTGGCCACGACGTCGTACTTGGTCGGGTCCGAGAGCTTCACGCGGAACGACTCGGGCATCTGGTCCGGGGTGATGTTGGACAGGATCGGGGCGTCCTTGAACTGCTCGGAGAACCGTTCGAAGGCCTCGGCGGAGGACTCGTAGTAGACCTCCTCGACCAGGGGCTGCAGCGACTCGAGGTCGGCGCGGATCTCCTCACGCTGGGCCTGCGTGACCGGACCCTCCGCACACGAGATCACCTCCGAGGTGGACCCGCAGAGGTAGATCGACACCTGGACCTTGTCGTACCAGTAGTCCTTCATCAGGTCGACCTGGGAGCGCACCATGAGCCCGGCGCCGAAGAGTGCCAGCGACACGGCCACGGTGATGACCACCGCGATGGTCATCGTCAGGTTGCGCCGGATCCCCGTGAAGACCTCGCCGAGGACGAATCTCACGCGCATGCGGGGCCTCCGATCGGGCCCGGACGGGTCATCGCGTGACCCCGTACACACCGCGGGACTGGTCGCGCACGATGTGGCCGTTCTCGAGCTCGATGACCCGCTTGCGCATCTGGTCGACCACAGCGGCGTCGTGGGTGGCCATCACGACGGTCGTCCCGGTCCGGTTGATCCGGTCCAGAAGGCGCATGATGCCCACGCTCGTGGCGGGGTCGAGGTTGCCGGTGGGCTCGTCGGCGATCAGGATCATGGGTCGGTTGACGAACGCGCGAGCCACGGCCACGCGCTGCTGCTCGCCACCCGACAGCTCGTCGGGGAAGCGGCCCTCCTTGCCCGCGAGGCCCACGAGGTCGATGACCTCCGGGACCACCTTGCGGATGTGCGCGCTGGGCCGGCCGATGACCTGCAGCGCGAACGCCACGTTCTGGTACACGGTCTTGTTGGGCAGCAGCCGGAAGTCCTGGAACACGGCGCCGATCTGGCGGCGCAGATGCGGGACCTTCCAGTTGGGCATCCGGCTCAGGTCCTTGCCGGCGACGAAGACGCCGCCCGACGTGGGTCGGTCCTCGCGCAGCACCAACCGCAGGAAGGTCGACTTGCCCGACCCCGACGCCCCGACGAGGAACGCGAACTCGCCCTTGGTGATCTCCAGGCTGACATCGTCGAGCGCTGGGCGCATCTGCGTGGGGTAGTGCTTGGTGACGTTCGCAAAGCGGATCACGCGCAGGACTCCCGGGACGGACGGCTGCGCACGGCGGCGGATCAGCCGAGCGCTCGCGATGCAGTCTACGGGCGGGTTGGCCCGTCCGGGCGCAGGCCACGGCGGCGCCCCGGCGTCAGGCGCCGGCGGGTCCCGCGACGGATCCGGGCCGTGAGTTCGCCAGCGAGCTCACGGGTCGTGGGAGCCGAGGGGGGCGTCCCCGCGCTCGTGGCCGTGCTGGCCGCGGCCGTCTTCTGGGCTGCCTGGGCGGCCTCGGAAGCCTGTCGCTGGGCACCCCGGATGGCCCCGAGCACGGAGGCCACCGCTGCGTCGATCGGGAGACCGGCCGGCGCCCCCCCGGTCCCGTGCGCCCGCCCGGGCCCGTCCGGCCCGTCCACGGAAGCGCGGCCCCCGGCGACCTCCTGGCCGAGGACCCCGAGGTCCCCGTGGACGACGACCCCGAGGTCCGCGAGCTCAGCGGCCAACTCGTCCCCGTGCGCGGCCACCCGCGAGAGGACCTCCGGCGGGGTGACGATCGGGGCCTCATCGGGGTCCGGCCGACGGCTCTCGACCATGCCGGCCGCGGCTCCGGTCCGGATGGTCCGCTGGTAGGTGGGCCAGTCCCAGTCGGCGCTGACCTCGTTGAGGCGGCGCAGCAGCTCGGCCTCAGCGGCCGTCATCGACCGGTTGGAGTCCGCTGCCCGCTCGTCCGGGACCCCCTCGGGCAGGGCGAGCAGCCCGCGGAACGTGCGCAGCAGGAACCCCCGATCGGACCCGTCCAGGCACACCAGGTGCACCCGCTCGGCCCCGACCAGGTCGGCCCAGCGGCCCACGATCACGGGGTAGTCGTTGCGCAGCCAGAACCCCGACCGCCGCGCACCGGGCTCCAGCTCGGCCACGATCTGCTCGAGCCACTGCTCGTATGTCGTCACCCAGCCCGACTTCAGGTACTGCTGCCACGACGAGCTCAGGAGTGCTGCCATCGGACGCATCGTGAAGACGACGTGCACGCGATCCGCCCCGAGGTCGGCCACCATGCGGGCAGCCGCGTCGTCGGGCGTCAGGGCGAAGCTCTCGCTGGAGACCAGGACCCGTCCCGGGTGCCCGGTGGCCGCTCGGGCCAGCCGATCCCAGGCCCTGGGATCAGGGTCCCAGCCGCCCTCACGGCCCACCCCCCAGGTTCGGCCAGTCATCGCCATCGCCGCGGGGTGGTGCGAGCGCCGACGCCCCGGGTACAGCACCCCGTGCTCGAGGAGCTCCGGCCGGCTGGCGGCGAATGCCGACTGCAGCGCGGTCGTACCGGTCTTGTGGAAGCCCAGATGCAGCAGGATCGCGTCTGCCGGCAGCGGATCCGGTCCGGTCATGTCAGGCCCCGCCCTGGCGACGCCAGCGGATCGCCGCCTCGATGAACTCGTCGATCTCCCCGTCGAGCACCGCCGAGGTGTTGCCGGTCTCGTACTCGGTGCGCAGGTCCTTGACCATCTGGTACGGGTGCAGGACGTAGGAGCGCATCTGGTTGCCCCATGACCCGGACGTGTCGGTCTTCAGCGCGTCCATCGCCGCCCGCTCCTCGATCCGCCGGCGTTCGAGGAGCCGGGCCTCGAGCACCCGCAGCGCGGCTGCGCGGTTCTGGATCTGGGACTTCTCGTTCTGGCATGAGACCACGATGCCGGTCGGGATGTGGGTCATGCGCACGGCGGAGTCAGTCGTGTTCACGCTCTGCCCGCCCGGCCCCGAGGAGCGGAACACGTCGACCCGGATCTCGTTCTCGGGGATGTCGACATGGTCGGTCTGCTCGGTGACCGGCAGGACCTCCACGGCGGCGAAGGATGTCTGGCGGCGTCCCTGGTTGTCGAACGGCGAGATCCGCACGAGCCGGTGGGTGCCCTGCTCGACCGACAGGGTCCCGTAGGCGTAGGGCGCCTTGACCGCGAACGTGGCCGACTTGATGCCCGCCTCCTCGGCGTAGGAGATGTCGTAGACCTCGTAGGTCCAGTCGTGGCGCTCGCAGTAGCGGGTGTACATCCGCAGCAGCATCTCGGCCCAGTCCGCGGCGTCGACCCCCCCGGCCTCCGAACGGATGGTCACCAGGGCCTCGCGCTGGTCGAACTCACCTGCCAGCAGCGTGCGGACCTCGAGCTCGGCCACCGCCCGGCCGAGGTCACCGAGCTCCTTCTCCGCCTCCGCCAGGGAGTCGGCGTCGCTCTCCCCCTCGGCCAGCTCGACGAGGATCGGCAGGTCATCCAGCCGCTGGCGCAGGGCCGAGACGCGGCGCAGCTCGCCCTGGACGAACGACAATCGGGACGTCACCTTCTGCGCGGCGGTGGGGTCATCCCAGAGATCCGGTGCCGAGGCCTGCGCCTCGAGCTCACCGACCTCCGAGCGCATCGCCGGGAGGTCCAGGACCGCTTCGATGCTGGAGAGGGTGGTGTCGAGCTCGGCCACAGCCGCAGAGAAGTCAAGGGCCATGACAGGCAAGCCTACCGGCGCCACGAGACCCCCTCCGTCCGCAGACTGGCGGGTCGGGCGTTCTGGGGTGGGCGTCCTGCGGTGGGCCCCCGGGTCAGCCGCCCTGGCTGGCCAGGGTGCGGATCACTCTCAGCGCCACGGAGAGGGTGGCCAGGTCGAAGCTCTCCTGGGCGCCGATCTCGGCCAGGGTCGCCCGCGCACGGCCCAGGCCCTCCGCGTAGCGCTCCTCCCACGTGGTGACCCGGTCGATCGGCTCGCCACCGCCCGGAGTGGCCCGCGCGACCCTGGAGGTCAGGGAGGCAAGAGCCCCGTAGAGGTCGCTGCGCAGCGCCGAACGGGCCAGCGACGACCACCTGTCGGCCCGCGGCAGGGCGGTGATCCGACCCAGGAACCGGTCCACCTCGTAGCGCTCGGAGATCGTGAAGTAGAGCTGGGCCACGCTGGCTGGCTCCTCCCCGGTCCGCTGGGACACCTCCACGATGTCCAGCAGGGAGAACACGTCGAGCATCGCGGCCACCTCGGCCGACAGGTCGGCGGGGGCACCGGCAGCCACGAAGTCCGAGACGCGTCGCTCGAGCCGCTCGCGCTCGACGCCGACCAGGCACTCCGGGACCCGCCCGGCGAGATCGGCGACCGTGGACCGGAACCGCTCGATCTCGACCGGCACGTCGAGCGTCCCACCGCGGGTCTGCAGCAGCCAGCGCGTCGAGCGGTCGAGGAGCCGTTGCACCTCGCTGCGCAGGGCGTTCAGGGCGGCCGTGGGCACGATTCCGCCATGGGAGTCGATCCGGTCCCACATGTCCGGCAGGTCGAACACGCCGCAGGTCACCGAGAAGGCACGCGCGATCTCCGCAGGGGCGGCACCGGACTCCTCCGCGGCTCGCATGGCATAGGTGATCCCGCCACGGTTGACCAGCTCGTTGACCAGCCCGGTCGTGATGATCTGCCGGCGCAGCGGATGGGAGCCCAGGTGAGCCTCGCACCGCTGGGCCAGGACCACCGGGAAGTACCCGTACATCCAGCTCGCTGCGAAGGCCTCATCCGGGACCGAGGACTCGAGCAGCGCATCCTTGAGGTCGAGCTTGGTGTAGGCGACGAGGACCGCCAGCTCGGGCTTGGTCAGGCCCCGGCCCTCGAGGACGAGCGCCGCCAGCGTGGCGTCGTCGGGCAGCGCCTCCAGCCCGCGGTCGAGCCCGGCGGTCCGCTCGAGGCTGCGGATGAGCCGTCCCTGGGCGGGGACCATCGACACTCCGTAGTGCGCCTCGAACGTGAGCAGGATGTTCTGGTCGACGTTGTCCTGCAGCACCATCCCGGCGACCTCGTCGGTCATCGACTGCAGGAGGGGGTCGCGCTCTGCAGGGTCCAGGTCGCCGGCCGCGGCGACCCGGTCGAGCAGGATCTTGATGTTCACCTCGTGGTCGGAGGTGTCCACACCCGCGGAGTTGTCGATCGCATCCGTGTTCAGCGCCACACCGGCGTGGGCTGCCTCGATCCGACCGCGCTGGGTCAGTCCGAGGTTGCCGCCCTCGCCCACGACCCGCGCCCGCAGGTCGGCGCCGTTGACCCGGATGGCGTCGTTGGCACGGTCGCCCACGTCCGAGTGCGACTCGGTCGAGGCCTTGACATAGGTGCCGATGCCCCCGTTCCAGAGCAGGTCCACCGGGGCCTTGAGGATTGCGCGCAGCAGGTCATTGGGCGCCATGGAGGTCGCGCCCTCGGCGATGCCCAGGGCCTCGGCGGCCTCGGCGCTCACCGGGATCGACTTCGCCGTGCGCGGGTACACCCCACCGCCGGCCGAGATCAGAGTCGCGGAGTAGTCCGCCCAGGAGGAGCGCGGCAGGGCGAACAGCCGCTGTCGCTCGGCGAACGATCTGGCCGGATCGGGGTCCGGGTCCACGAAGATGTGCCGATGGTCGAAGGCCGCCACCAGTCGAAGGTTCGGTGACAGCAGCATCCCGTTGCCGAACACGTCCCCACTCATGTCGCCGATGCCCACGGCCGTGAACGTCGTGGCGTCGATGTCGGGCCCGACCACCCGGAAGTGCGCCCGGACCGATTCCCAGGCGCCACGGGCTGTGATCCCCATGGCCTTGTGGTCGTATCCCGCCGAGCCGCCGGAGGCGAAGGCGTCCCCGAGCCAGAACCCGTACTCGGCGGCGACCCCGTTGGCGATGTCGGAGAAGGTCGCCGTCCCCTTGTCCGCGGCCACGACCAGGTAGGGATCGTCGCCGTCATGGCGCACGACGCGCTCGGGCGGGACGACGTCGTGGCCGACCAGGTTGTCCGTGAGGTCGAGCAGCGACCCGATGAACACCTTGTAGGCGCCGATCCCCTCGGCCATCCAGGCGTCGCGATCCAGCGCTGGGTCCGGCAGCTGCTTGGCGAAGAAGCCACCCTTGGCCCCCACGGGGACGATGACGGCGTTCTTGACGGCCTGGGCCTTGACGAGTCCGAGGACCTCGGTGCGGAAGTCCTCCCGGCGGTCCGACCAGCGCAGGCCACCGCGCGCCACCTTCCCGAACCGCAGGTGCACGCCCTCCACCCGCGGGGAGCAGACCCAGATCTCGAACTTCGGCCGCGGCTCCGGGAGCTCGCGGATGTGCGCCGGCTCGAGCTTGATCGCCAGCGCGGGCCGGTCCGGCTGGAAGTGGTTGGTGCGCAGGGTGGCCCGGATCAGGTCCAGGAACGAGCGCAGGATCCGGTCCTGGTCGAGGCTGGCCACATCGTCGAGCGCGCGGGTGATCTGCGTGCGCAGCTCGTCGGCACGCACCGCGCGGTCGGCCACCAGGTCCGGGTCGAAGCGCGCATGGAACAGCTGCACCAGGAGGCTGGCGATCTTGGGGTTGGCCAGGGCGGCGTTCTCGATGTACGCCTGGCTGAACGCCGATCCGGTCTGGCGCAGGTAGCGGGCGTACGCGCGCAGGACCGAGATCCGGCGCCAGTCCAGGCCCGCCTCGGCGACGAGCCCGTTGAACCCGTCGGCCTCCGCCTGGCCCGCCCAGCACGCCAGGAACGCCTGCTCCCACATCCGCCGGACGCCACCGAGGCGCGCTGAGCCTGGCGCGTGCAGGCCGAAGTCGAAGATGAAGGCACCGCCCGCAGCGCCCTGCGGATCGGCGCGGACCAGCCGGAACGGCTGCTCGGTGACCACCTCGACGCCCAGGCTGGACAGCACGGGCAGCACCTGGGCCAGCGAGATGTCCAGCAGCGAGTAGAGCTTCAGCCGGGCGTTGGCCTGTTCGCCGCTGGCCTCGGAGGCCGGCTGCAACGACACCCGCAACGGGGATTGCGGGGTCAGCTGCTCGATCTCGGACAGGTCGGCCACGGCCTCCGCCGCGGAGGTGACCGCGCGGTAGGCCTGCGGGAAGCCCTGCGGGTATCTGCTGAGCAGGGCGTGGGCGCTGGCCTCCGATGAGGCGGCCACGAGGGCGATCGACAGCTCGTCGTCCCACGAGAGGACGACGTCGGCGATGCGGGCCTCCAGCGCCTCGGCGTCGACCTCGGGGACCGACTCGCCCCGGGCCATCCGGACCACGATGTGCAGCCGGGCGAGCACGGATTCGGTGACACGCGCCGTGTAGTCGACGCTGGCCCCGCCCACGGCGTCCAGCAGGACCTGCTGGATCTGCAGGCGCACGTCGGTCGTGTACCGGTCACGCGGCAGGTACACCAAGCAGGACAGGAACCGCTCGTAGGTGTCATGCCGGACGAACAGCCTGGTGGCCCGACGCTCCTTGAGGTTCAGCGCCGCCTCAGCGATGGTGGTCAGCTCGTCGACGTCGATCGCGAACAGCTCGTCGCGGGGGAAGGTCTCGAGGAAGGCCATGAGGTCCCGGCCGCCGTGCGACCCGCGGCTGAACCCGAGGAACTCGCGGACCCGACGGACCTTCCGGTCGATGACGGGGATGCCCTCGACTGTCTGGGTGTAGGCCGAGGCGGAGAACAGCCCGATGAACCGGTGCTCGCCCACCACGCGTCCGGCCCGGTCGAACACCTTCACGCCGACGTAGTCCAGGTAGACGGGGCGATGGACGGTCGACCGGCGGTTCGCCTTGGTGACGATCAGCAGTCGCGGCTCGAGCGCCTTCTGCCGGACGGTGGGCGACAGCTCGCTGAACGACATCGACTCGGGGCGCTCGGAGCGCAGCAGGCCCAGGCCGCTTCCCGGCTCCTCCACGAGCCTGAGCTCGGAGGCACCGAGCTCCTGGCCGGTCAGCTGGTACTGCCGGTACCCCAGGAAGGTGAAGTGGTCATCGGCCAGCCAGTTGAGCAGGTCGATGGCCTCGCCGACCTGGTCCCCCGACACCCCACGCGGCGGTTGGGCGACCAGCTCTGCAGCCAGTCCGCGGGCCCGGGCCACCATGCGTGGCCAGTCCTGCACCGAGCGGCGGACATCGCCCAGGACCCGCTGCAGGTTCTCCTCGATCGCGGTGAGCGCGGCCGCGGTGGGCTGCCAGTCGACCTCGAGGTGCATCCACGACTCGAGGCTGCCGTCCGTGTCCTGCTCGGGGAGCGTCGGCTGGGAATCAGCGCCCGAACCCGGCGGGTCGGCGTGGACCAGAGCACCGGCCTCGTCCCGGGTCACCGCCACGATCGGGTGGACCACCAGGTGGATGCCCACGCCAAGCCGGTTGAGCTCGGCGCTCACGGAGTCGACCAGGAAGGGCATGTCGTCGGTGACGACGCAGATCACGCTCCGCCCGCACGTCCACCCGTTGTCCACGACCGTGGGATTGACCGCCCGGATGACCGCCTGCAGCGGCTGGCGGTGGCGAGCCACGTCGATCAGGTGGGTCACCGCGCCGACGACGGCCTCAGGGTCCCGGTCGGCGATGTCACCGGGGTCCACATGCCGGTAGAACAGCGACGCGAGCCGTTCATCGCGCGCCGATGACCAGCTGTACCACTCGGCGAACCCCACGCCCACAGTCCTGTCCTCCCTGGAAGCGACCCAACGACCCACCTTCGCACTGCAGCCCCCGGGCAGTCGACCGGGCCAGCTCCGGCCGTCGCGCGAGCACGGCTCGGCGACCCATCGGGCCTATAGTCCTGCTAGCCCAGTCGCCCTGCCCTCACGGGGCCGGCCGCCGATAAGGAGTGCACATGGCCAAGAGGTTCGCCGGCGACATCCACTTCGACGTCGCGCCAGATGTCGTGTTCGCGGCCCAGTGCGACCCGCACTACGTCGTCTGGAAGCACGAGCACATGGCGGCCTTCGACGTGTCGGCCGACGTCGAGGAGGACGGTTCGCACGTCATCGTCAGCTCCTCGCGCAAGCTCCCGGCCCAGATCCCGTCGGCCGCCCGCAAGTTCGTCGGCGAGTCGATCCAGATCGACGAGGTGCACACCTGGTCCCATGCCGATGTCGACGGCTCCCGGCACGGATCCGTGACGGCCACGTTCGGTGGGGCCCCGATGGAGGTCTACGGGACCATCGAGCTGCACCCGAGCGGTGACGGGTCGGTGCTCAAGGTCGTCATCCACGCCAAGGCCCACGTCCCGATCGTCGGTGGCAAGATCGAGAACGTCGTGGGCGAGCAGTTCATGCGAGCCCTGCGCAAGGAGCAGCAGATCTCTCCCCAGTGGTTCACGGAGTAGTGCTCGCGCAGGGGAGCACGAGGGTCGCTGGGCGCGCGTCGCCCGGCGCCTGCCGCTAGCGTTCGGGCCATGGCCGTCTCCGATTCCCTCAGCGTCACCGTCAACGCCCCCCTCGACCAGGTCCTGGCATTCCTGCGCGACATCGACAACCAGAAGAACTGGTTCCCCGGCAACAAGGCCTCCGAGGTCCTCGAGCGCACTGACGAGGGCCTGCCCGCCCGGGCGCGCCTGGTCAACGACGTCAAGGTCGCCAAGGACGAGTTCGAGCTCGACTACACCCACAACGACACGGGGTTCTCCTGGACGCTGGTGGCTCCGACCAAGGTGCAGAAGACGCAGAAGGGGTCCTGGTCCCTGACCGACAAGGGCGACAGCACCGAGGCGACCATGTCGCTGACCGTCGACACCTCTCTGCCCCTGCCCGGGTTCGTGCAGAAGAAGACCGTCAAGGACACGCTCAAGGGCGCCACCTCAGGCCTGGCCAAGCAGTTCTGACGCCGCGGAGTCCCACGCGGTCCCCGCGAACAGACTGTTGCCGGCGACTGCTCAGCGGTCCAGCAGCCCCGGGATCTCCTGCACGCCGAACCATTCGAGGTCGACGGTCAGCGCGGCAGCGGTGTCGCGACGGCTGATCGGACCGGCGAGGTCCACCCACCCGTCCTCGAACGGCGAGTCGGTGCCCACGGGCTCTGGCACGTCCACGGCCAGGACCACCCCACCCTCGAGGTCCGCGAGGGCCTCTGCGGCCGCGAGTTGGGCCTCGAACTCCCACTCCTCCTCGTCGACCTCCGGATCCGCGGCACGCCACGCCGGGTCCACGGCACAGCCGCGGAACGGTCCCTCAAGCCTGCCCTCCGCGTCGAATGCGGCCAGCTGATCCCATCCCAGCGGGATGTAGGCCCGCATCAGCCGACCGAGGCGAGGTGGTCGGGACCCATGTGGTCGGGGTCGCGCAGTGCCTCGATGGAGGTGCGGATCGAGGTCTCCAGGACGTGGATCCGCTTCTCGAAGTCCATGAGGTTCCCGCCGATGGCGGCGAGGTCCTCGGCGCCCGGGCCCAGCACCGTCACGTCGGTGCCCCCGGCCCGGACCTTCTCCACCTCGTTGAGGCAGCGCTTCGTGACCTGCACGCGCCAGGTGCGCTCCAGGCGCGCCAGCAGGTGATCCGGGCGATCCATGTGGAAGCTGACCATGGGGGCGATCACGTAGACCTCGTCCAGGCCCATGTTGGCCACGAGGTCCACCGAGGTCGCCGACCACGCCCCACCGTCGACGTACCGGCGCCCGTCGATCTCGACCGGCGAGTACCAGGCCGGGATCGAGCAGGAGGCCTGCACGGCCAGTGACAGTGGAGCCTCCGGTGCCGTGGGCTGGCCGAAGACCACCCGCGTGCCCGTCGCGTAGTCCATCGTGACGATCCACACGTTCGGGTGCGGCGACCATTCGCCGATGGGGGTGAACCCCTCCACGAGGTGGGCCACCCGATCCAGTGTCTTGGAGCCGGTGGGCAGGAACGCGGACAGGAAGGCGGTCGGCGGCATGCGGCGCATCCGGAAGCGGTTGAGGCCGGTGCGCATCAGGGCCCGGGAGCCCGGCTCCAGCTTCGGCCGTCCGGGGCGCGAGCCTCCCGTCACCGCCTCGATATCCCAGCTGAACCCGGCGATCGGTCCCGTGAGGACCTTGTCACCGCGCTCCTGGGCGGCCAGTTCCTCGACAGTGGCTCCTGCGCCCAGGAGGGCGGCGAGCACCGACCCGGCGGAGGTGCCGACGATCACCTCGGCGTCGCGCGGCTCGAAACCGTGGACCGCCTTGAGTGCGGCCAGTGCCCCCACCGCCCATGCCCCGCCGAGGACGCCCCCACCGCCGAGGACGAGCCCGCGCCTGATGGGTCGTTCGACAGACGCCATGGGCGGCACCTCCTCGCTGGGTGATCGACGCGCCGGATCGACCCAGCGCACACAGGTGTGCACAGATTACGCCCCCGGGTATCTCACCGTCGCGCGGGGCCGGGAATCCCTACGCAGTCGGCTTTCTCGGCCGCCGGGCCTTCCCGCTGAGGGTCACGGTGGCCAGCATCTCCTCGATCGCGTCGTCGATGCATTGGGCCAGGACCTCGACGTCGGGCATCGCCTCCCGGTCGGCGTTGAGGCCGAAGAACACGCCCCCGTCGTAGGAGGTCAGCCCGATGGAGACCGCCTGCCCGCGGGCCAGCGGGACCACGGGGTAGGCCGCCAGCATGAGCGCACCGCCGGCGTAGAGGGGGAACTGCGGGCCGGGGACGTTGGTGATCACCACGTTGTAGACACGACGCGAGAGCCCCGACACGACCCGCGCGCCGAGCGAGTGGACCGTCGGCGGGGTGAAGGAGGCCACGCCCACCAGGGCGGTGGCACCCAGCATCTGGCCGGTCTCCTTGAGCATGTCCATCTCGAAGCGCACGCGCTGCAGCCGGATGACCGGGTCCGGCTCGCCGATCGGAAGGTCGCACAGGAACGCCGCGATCTGGTTGCCCGAGTTGTCCCCCGGCGTGCGCACGCTCACCGGGACCATGGCCCGGATCGAGCTGCTCGTCGTGACCGGCTCGGCGCGGGTGAGCATCCAGGCTCGAAGGGCGCCGGCCAGGACGGTGAGCACGATGTCGTTGATCGTCCCGCCGTGGGCGCGCTTGATCCGCTTGAGCTTCTCGAGGTCGGTCTCGGTCGTCGCGTAGCGACGGGCCCCACCGATGGACACGTTCAGCGGGCTCGAGCTGGCCGGCCTGGCCATCGTGCGCGCCGCAGCTGCGAGCCCGACGACGCTGCGCCCGATGTGGCCCACCGTCTCCTGCACGTCGATCAGGCCGGTCCGGACGGTGTCGACGACGGCCTTCGGCGAACGGGCGATCTCGTTGACCGCGCCCGCCACGAGCTCCACCGACGACGGCTCGCGCAGGGGGCGCCAGGAGTCGACCTGCACCTCGCGCGGCTCGGGACTGGTGTCCAGGATGACCTGGCCGATGTCCACCGCCGCCGCCCCGTCGACCATCGCGTGATGGGTCTTGGTGAGGATCGCGAACCGGTCGTCCTCGAGACCCTCGACCAGGTACATCTCCCAGAGCGGGCGGGCCCGATCCAGCGGCCGGCTCATGATCCGCGCCACGAGGTCGTTGAGCTGGTCGTCGGTTCCCGGGCGGGGCAGCGCCGAGCGCCGCACGTGGTAGGTGACGTCGAAGTGCTCGTCGTCGACCCAGACCGGGTTCGCCAGGTGACCGGGCACCCAGCGCACGCGCTGGCGGTAGCGCGGGACCAGGGCGATCCGGTCGCGGATCAGCCGGACCAGTCGCTCGTAGTCGAACCCGCCCTCGGGCACCTCGAAGATCGCCACCCCGCCCACGTGCATGGGAGTCGTGAGCTCCTCCATGTACAGGAACGAGACGTCCAGCGGGCTCAGGCGATCACTCATCAGGAACTCCTCGCGTCACAGTCACTGCCCACCTCGTGTGGTCCTCCACACAGCGGTGGGAGCGTCATTCATCTTGCCCCATGGGCGATCCCGACGCCCACCGGCCCTGCATCGTCCCGGCAGCGTGCACCGGCGGTGGTCGAATTGGGAAATCGCAGGGGCCTCCCGTATGCTTGTCGCCGTCCCTGATCGCCAGTTGGGGTCGGTACGGCAAGCAGTCCCGGCCCCATCGTCTAGTGGCCCAGGACGCCGCCCTTTCAAGGCGGTAGCACGGGTTCGAATCCCGTTGGGGCTACTACCAGCCCAATGGGTTGGAAGGCACGATCGCGGTCCTCGGGCCGCGCAGCACAACGGCCTCGCGGCAACGCAGGGCCCCGTAGCGCAGTTGGTTAGCGCGCCGCCCTGTCACGGCGGAGGTCGCGGGTTCGAGTCCCGTCGGGGTCGCTCCGGTACCGGTTCCCGGTTCTACGGAACCGACCGGCCAGGTAGCTCAGTTGGTACGAGCGTCCGACTGAAAATCGGAAGGTCGGCGGTTCGACCCCGCCCCTGGCCACTGCGAAGCCCCTCATGTCTCCCCCGTCGTGAGGGGCTTCGCCCTTTGTGGGGGTCACGACTGGTCGTTGTTCCGTGCGCCCGTGAACACAAGACATTGTGTTGGCCCCTCGGCAGGCCTGAGCTCGTCCGGAGGTAGGGATGGCGCGTCGCCGACGTGGCAACGGGCACGCCGCGGCCGACCGGGAGGTGGGCCGCGCCGCCGCGGTTGACACCCCAGTAAGGGGAGCCTAGCCTTATACCAGAGGTGGTGGTATCCGGGCGGCTTGCCGTCAACCGAAGGGCGCAGCACCCGCGGCCGCAGCGAATGCCCACCCCCCGCGAGACGGGGGTGGAGGAGGTCGGCCATGGCACACGCAGAGGCCAGCAGAGCCAGCGCCCCGCTTCGGTCAGCATTCGAGGCGCTCGGCTACTGGGTGCAGCTCGGGCTGCTCACGCTCTTCGGCCCGGCGCAGCTGGACGACGCGCACGACCCCGTGGCGCTGCTCCGGCGAGGTCATCGCGAACATCACCCGAACGTGCACTGGGCCGGCTGATCCGCGATGAGCAGCATGCCCACCCCATCGAGCGCACACGGCGTGCCCGAGGACGCATTCGCAGCCGAGGTCTGGGACGACGAGTCACCAGCCACCGCCGACACCGGCGAGGAAGGCCCAGTGGAGCCCACCGAGCCGACCCCTTGACGTGAGGGCACAGGTTCTGGCGCAGGAGCGGGGGGTCAGGGCACGATCGGGTCCTGCGGGAGGGGCGCCTCCCCTCCCCCCATCGCGTGTGGACCGGAGGTGGCCATGTCCTGGCTGTTCGCGGGGTCGCCGGCGAACGCCCTCGGGGTCGAGCTGGAGGTGCGCATTGTCAGCGCCGCCACCGGCCACCTGCAGTGCGCTGCCCCGCAGATCCTCGCGGCGCTCGACCGCGACCCGTTCGGTGAACGTTCCACGAGGATGTCGACGGCGCGGACCTGCCAGGGGCTGCGGCAGGCGGTGGTGAGGGCTGGGCACCTCACCGCGTCTGCAGCGTCTGAGCAAGGACGCCAAGTATCGGCACCTGCCCGGACACCAGCTTGTACGACGCCTCGGCCAGGGTGAACCACTCAGCGCGGTCGATCTCCGGGAAGCTCCGTACGACCCCGGAGCGGCGAGGCCATTCGAGGGTGAACTCGTTGCTGGCCACATAGCGCACCGACTCCTGGGCGGCGACGGCGAAGCATCGGATGTGCTTCCCACTGGGTTGCACGTGAACCCCCAGATCGATCAGGTCTCCCTCGGGGGCGGGCACACCGATCTCCTCGGCGAACTCCCGTCGCGCGGCATCCATCGGATCCTCGACAGCAGCGTCGTACTCACCCTTCGGGATCGACCAGCCACCGGCGTCCCTCGACTCCCAGAAAGGCCCGCCCATGTGACCGAGGAACACTCGTACCTCACCTGAGTCCGCAAGGTTGAAGGCGAGAAGGGCAGCGCTCGACGGGGGAGGCACGTCCTCACCAAACACCTGTTGGTGCGGATGCGCATCCCCACCGGTGAGGATCCGACCGGGAGGGAGACCTGCACGCGCACGTGCCGTCGTCGCGGTTGGGCACGCCCGGCGCCCGGCAGCGACGCAGGAGTCAGCGCACCGGGGACGGTGGGGCGAAGGCGCGGCGGTAGCTGGTGGGGGTGGTGCCGCGGATGCGGACGAAGTGCTGGCGCAGGACCGCGGCTGACCCGAACCCGCACGTCTGGGCGACCTGCTCCACGCTCAGGCCGCCACGCTCGAGCAGGGTGTCGGCCATCGCCACCCGCTGGCGGACCAGCCACTGGTGGGGTGTGGTCCCCGTCTCGTCGCGGAACCGGCGCGCGAACGTCCGGTCGCTCATCCCCGCCCTGCGCGCCAACCTCGCCACGTCAAGGGGTTCGCCCAGGTGGGACAGCGCCCAGTCGAGCACCGGGGCCAGGGAGTCGGCGGTCACAGGACGCACAGGGGTGGCGATGAACTGCGCCTGGCCGCCGTCGCGCTGGGGCGGCACGACCATCCGCCGGGCCACGGCCACAGCTGCCTGCGAGCCGAAGGCCGCCCGGATCAGGTAGAGGCTGCCGTCGATCCCAGCGGCGGTGCCGGCGCAGGTCAGGATCGGGCCGTCGTGCACGTAGAGCACGTCGGGGATCAGCTCGACATCCGGGTATCGGGTGCGCATCAGGTCGGTGTACTTCCAATGCGTGGTCGCCCGCCGTCCACGCAGGAGACCTGCCTCAGCCAGCACGAAGGCCCCGCTGCACAGGCTCATCACCGTGGCGCCACGATCGACGCCGTCGTGCAGTGCGCGGGCCAGCTCGGGGCTGACTCGGTAGTCGAGCCCGAACGCGGGGACCACGATCAGCTCGGCGTCGGCGAGGGCGGCCAGGCCGTGGTGGGCAGTGATCTCGAACCCAGCCGACGCCCGAACAGGTCCGGGCGCAGGGGAGGCGACGATGAAGTCGAACTCGAGCCCGGCGTCGGATCGGTCCAGGCCGAACACCTCGCAGGGGATCGCGAACTCGAAGGCCGAGACACCGTGGTCCACGAGCACCGCCACGCGCCGGAACGGGTCGACCACGGGCGGGGACGGGGCCAGGCGGGTGCCCCGGCTGGTCGTGTCGCCCTTCCCATCCCGACTCGGATGTCTGTCCATACGGCCCATGATGACCCATTGGCAGGAATCTGTCTATACCTGTCAGATCAGCCACTGGTGGCAGGATTCGGTGGGAGCAGATGATTACCGACATGGAAACCATCCTGATCCTCATGTTCCTGGTCCTCCTGGCGCTCCTCGCCCCGATCCTCGGCACGGATTCGCGTGGCCTGCATGACCCGCTGGACGCGCAGGAGCCACGCGCCGGGCTGTTCTGATCCACCAGCTGGTAGCGGTGGATGTACCGGGGGCAGTTCGGGTAGACCGCTCGTGGCAGGACTCGCACGAATCCCGGCTCGCCGCCCTTGTAGGAGCACGTCGGCCGGCCGTCGGCGTCGGCCGTTGCCAGGAAGACCATGTCGCAGGGTGAAGGTCAGCGCGCGGGCGTTGGCCTGCGCCTGGTGGACGGGCACGGGCTACCCTGCGGTGAGACCAGGAGGCATTCCCATGCGCAAACGAATCATCCCCTCCGATGCGGGGGGTGCCCCACCCCCAAGTGACTGGTTGGATCTCGAGGATCTCGTGCAGGTGGAGATCACCTCCGAAGACCCCGCGCATCCCATCGAGTCCGCGTTGCTGCCCGGTGCCACGTCAGGCTGGCGGGCCGCGGGGCCCGGGGAGCAGACGATCCGGCTGCTCTTCACCCAACCCCAGGCGGTGCACCGAATCTGGGTGGAGTTCGTCGAACCTGACGTTGAGCGCACCCAGGAGTTCGTGCTGCGCTGGTCCCCCGACAGCGGGCAGAGCGTCCACGAGATCGTGCGCCAGCAATGGAACTTCAGCCCCCACGGCGCCACCGGGCAGACCGAGGAGCTCCGCGTCGACCTCACCGGCGTCACCCTGCTCGAACTGAGCATCGTGCCCGACATCAGCGGCGGCCCCGCGCACGCGTCGCTGGCCCGACTGCGTCTGGCCTGACCCTCGGCAACGGCCGTGGCCCTCGCCGGCCGGCATCGACGCCGCTGCCGTGACCCTCGCGAGGGCCTTCGCCTTGTCGTGGCCAGTCGGCATATCCGGTCCTTTCGGCACTGACCACCCGGGACGATCCGGTGGTACACCGGAATCAGAAGGGACAGAGAAAGGGGGTGGTCCCCGATGATCACGACCATGCCGCCCACCACCGGACAAGCGCCGTATGTCGGCACCATCCAAGAACGTACGGCTCCAGCGACGGGCCCGACTGGGGTCGTCGTCCCAGAGACCCGGGATCGCCTGTGGCTGCCCTACCTGATCGGCGGCCTGCTCGGGCTGCTCGTCATCCTGGCCTGTGCAGCCTGGGCCTTCCTGGTGCTCACCAGCGGTGACTACTCAGGCGTCATCGACGTCTCGCAGGTGATCCAGCCGTAGCACCGGCGTCGGCGGGGCAGGACGAGGCACGGACTGCCCTAGGGTTTCCGGCGTGGCAACCCCTGGTACCGACGGCCGGTCCGAGCCGCGTCCCTCGGCACCCGCCACGTCCGCCCGGGAGATCCTGCGGTTGGCCGTTCCCGCCTTCGGGGCGCTGGTCGCCCAGCCGCTGTTCACCCTCATCGACGCCGCCATCGTGGCCACGCTCGGGACCACCTCGCTGGCTGCCCTCGGCGCCGGTGCCCAGGTGTTCACGACCGTCACCGGGCTGGCCATCTTCCTGGCGTACGGCACGACGGCGGTGGTGGCCCGACGGGTGGGCGCCGGTCAGGTCGCGGCCGGTATCAGCGACGGGATCGAGGGGGTGGCCCTGGGCCTGGTGCTCGGCCTCGCCGCGACCGCCGGAACGTGGGCGCTGGCCCCGGATCTCCTTGCGTGGATCGGCACCTCGCCGGCCACGACACCCGAGGCCCTGGCCTACCTGCGAACCATCAGCCTCGCGTTCCCGTTCGCCCTGGCAGCCATGGCTGCGATCGGTGTCCTGCGGGGCCTGCAGGACACCGCAACGACCCTGTGGGTCACCCTTGCCGCTGTGAGCACGAACCTCGCGCTGGCCGCCTACCTTGTGCTCGTCGCCCGATGGGGGATCACCGGGTCGGCGTGGGCCACGGTTGTCGCGGAGGCAGTCGCGGCCGGCCTGTTCCTGTGGGAGCTATCCCGGCGGGCGCGCAGGCACGGGGCCTCGCTGCGTCCCAGCAGATCCGGAGTCCTGGTGGCTGCCCGTGGCTCCATCCCACTGTTCTGGCGCACCGTGGCCCTGCGCGCGGTGTTCGTCCTGGCCGTCGTCGTGGCCGCTCGCCTCGGGGACGCCGAACTGGCCGCCTACTACGTGACCTTCACCATCTGGTACCTGCTGGCCCTGGGCATGGATGCCCTCGCGATCGCCGGCCAGGCTCTACTCGGGCGCCATCTCGGGGCCGGATCCGTGGGGACGGCCAGGGCCGTGACCTGGCAGATGACCCGGTGGGGGGTCTGGCTCGGGGTGATCCTGATGTGCGTGGTCCTGGCCGTGCGCGGGTGGGTGCCCGGGCTGTTCGGCGACGACCCGATCGTCCAGGCCATGGTCGCCGCGGCCCTGGTCGTGGTGGCCCTCCAGCAGCCACTTGCTGGCGTCGTCTTCGTCCTCGACGGCGTGCTGCTGGGCGCAGGCGACGCCCGATTCCTCGTGTGGGCCCAACTTCTGGCGCTGGCTGCCTTCACCCCCGCGGCATGGTGGGTGCTGCACACCCAGGGAAGCGTGACTGCGTTGTGGTGGGCCCTCACGGTGTTCATGCTCGCGCGGGCTGGGGCATTCCTCTGGCGGGTGCGCGGAAACGACTGGCTGGTGACGGGTGCGACCCGCTGATGGGCGCGAGTGGTCGCGCCGCTGGTGTGGAGTCCTCGACTGGCGCAGCTACCCGGCGGGGGTGTCCTCCGACATGCCGTTTCGTGGTGCGGGGATGCTCTCGAGGAGCCCGCGCACCTCGCTCTCCAGGTAGCGACGATGCCCGCCGAGGGTGCGGATGGACGTCAGCTTTCCCGAGTTCGCCCACCGGGTCACGGTCTTGGGGTCGACGCGGAACAGTGCTGCGACCTCGGCCGGGGTGAGCAGCGGTTCCACTTCCTGCTGTCGTGCAGCCATAGCGGACTCCTCGGTGATTGTTCACAGAACGTACTCAAACGGGCATCTGCCCAGAGCATGGCACCGAGACCCACGACTCATCAACACGGGGAGGACATTTTTGCAGAGCATTACTCCGCTTGGCCGCAACGCCACGCCGGGAAGTGGTGGGCCGCCCGGTGAGACAAACGCCCCGGCACCGTGACGATGAGACGGGCACGTGACCCAGCGTGCAGGTAGTATGTGCCCGATCACGCCTCGGCAGCGAGGCGTGGATGACGTGTCACGCCGGAGCACACGCACCGCCCGGGATCGCACCGGAGGAGGGGGTCGAGCCATGGGGCGCGGCCGAGCCAAGGCCAAGCAGACGAAGGTGGCCCGCCAGTTGAAGTACGGCGGCCCGACCACGGACCTGGAGCGACTCCAGGCCGAGCTCGCAGGGGCAACTCCCTATGAGTCCGACGAGGGTGATGACTTCGCCGAGGACTCCGACTTCGACGATCCCTACGCGAAGTACGTGGAGGCCGAGGACGAGGACGAGGACGACGAAGGAGCGCCGAGCAGCCGCTGACGCGCGGACTCGACGACCTCAACCGCGCCCCTCAACGGAGCGGTGTGCCGTGATATCGCGCGACGTGCCGTGCCGCTGGACGTTGGAGTCACGCGGCGTGAGGCGCCGCGTCAGGCGTGCGCACCCACCAGGGTCACCGATCCGCCCACCCCACCCTTGGCCCGCGAGTCCGAGGAATCCCCGGCCGTGGCTGCCCGGACGTGCCCGCACACCCACGCGGGAACCCCCCGGGATGCCAGGCGACGGACACCGGCGGCGACCGCATCGGGCGCCATCACGGCAACCATGCCCAAGCCCTCGTTGAACGTCTTCTCCCGCTCGGTCAGGGCGACCCCGCCGAGCTCGCCGATCAGGCTGAAGATCGGCGGCGGCGTCCAGGACGCCCGGACGATCTCCCCGTGCATCCCGCTGGGCAGGACCCGGGCGACGTTGGCCGCGATCCCGCCACCGGTGATGTGCGACACCGCGTGCACCCCGCCCGCGGAGATCAGGTCGAGGATGTCGAGGGCGTAGATCCTGGTCGGCTCGAGCAGTTCCTCGCCGAGGGAGCGACCCAGTTCGGGAACGTGCCGGTCCAAGGCCCATCCGGCCCGGTCGAACAGCACGTGGCGTGCCAACGAGTAACCGTTGGAGTGCAGGCCGCTGGAGGCCATCGCGACCAGGACGTCACCCTCGCGGACCCGGTCCGGTCCGAGGAGCTCGTCGGCCTCGACCACGCCCGTGCCGGCCCCGGCCACGTCGTACTCGTCGGGGGCGAGGAGCCCAGGGTGCTCGGCGGTCTCCCCGCCGACCAGCGCGACCCCGGCGCGGCGGCAGCCCTCAGCGATTCCGGTGACGATCGCGGCCACCCGCTCGGGGACCACGCTGCCCACGGCGATGTAGTCGGTCATGAACAGCGGCTCGGCGCCGCACACGACGAGGTCGTCGACGACCATCGCCACCAGGTCGATCCCGATGGTGTCGTGGACGTCCATCCGCCGCGCGACGTCGATCTTGGTGCCGACGCCGTCGGTGGACGTGGCCAGCAGCGGCCGGCGGAAGCGGGTGAGCGCGGAGGCGTCGAACAGCCCGGCGAAGCCACCGACGCCGCCGACGACCTCGGGGCGCTGGGCGCGAGCGATCGCCGAGCGCATCAGCTCGACGGCGCGCTCGCCGGCCTCGACGTCCACACCGGCGGCGGCGTACGTGGCTCCCCCGGCACCGTTGTGGCCTGCTGGGTCGCTCATGGGGCTCACGGGGCGGCCACCTCCTCGGCCTCAAGCAGGTACTTGCCCAACAGCTCGGGCTCGGGCAGGGCGATCGGGTACACGCCGTCGAAGCACGCGCGGCACAGGTTCTTCGCCCCCAGGCTCGTCGCGTCGGTCAGGCCCTCGAGGGAGACATACCCCAGGGAGTTCGCACCCAGGGAGGCGCGGATCTGCTCCACCGTGCGGTCATTGGCGATCAGCTCGGTCCGGGTCGCGAAATCGATCCCGTAGAAGCACGGCCACAGCACCGGCGGACTGGAGATCCGGACGTGCACCTCGGCCGCGCCCGACTCGCGCAGCATCCGCACGATGGCCCGCTGGGTGTTGCCGCGGACGATCGAGTCGTCGACGACCACCAGGCGCTTGCCCTCGATGACGTCGCGCAGGGGGTTCAGCTTCAGCCGGATGCCCAGCTGGCGGATGGTCTGGGAGGGCTGGATGAAGGTGCGCCCCACATAGGCGTTCTTCACCAGCCCCTGCGCGAAGGGGATCCCGCTGGCCTGCGCGTACCCGACGGCGGCGGGGGTACCGGACTCGGGCGTCGGGATGACCAGGTCGGCCTCGACCGGGTGCTCGCGGTACAGCGTGCGGCCGATCTCCACGCGGGTGGCGTGCACGCTGCGGTCGGAGATCCGGGTGTCCGGCCGGGCGAGGTAGACGAACTCGAACAGGCAGCCCTTGGGCTCCGCGGGGGCGAACCGGTCGCTGCGCAGCCCACGCTCGTCGATCGCGATGACCTCACCGGGCTCGACCTCGCGCACGAACGTCGCTCCGACGATGTCCAGGGCGGCGGACTCCGAGGCCACGATCCAACCGCCGCGCTCCAGCCGGCCGATCACCAGCGGGCGGATGCCCTGCGGGTCCCGGGCTGCGTAGAGCGTGTTGTCGTCCATGAAGACCAGGCTGAAGGCCCCGCGCACGTGCGGGAGCTCGTCGACTGCGGCGCTGAGCATCGACTCGCCCTGGTGCGCGGCCAGCAGTGCGGTGAGCAGCTCGGTGTCCGAGGTGGAGTGCATCAGCGTGCCCAGGGGCAGGACACCGGACCGCGTCTCGGCTTCCGCGACCCGTTCGGCGAGCTCGTGGGTGTTCGTCAGGTTTCCGTTGTGGCCCAGTGCCAGGTGGCCGGTGGCGGTCGAGCGGAACGTCGGCTGGGCGTTCTCCCAGACGCTGGACCCGGTCGTGGAGTAGCGGCAGTGACCGATGGCAACGTGACCCTGCAGCGACGCGAGGACACCCTCGGTGAAGACCTGCGAGACCAGGCCCATCTCCTTGTAGACCATGATCTGGTGACCGTCGCTGACGGCCATGCCGGCCGACTCCTGGCCCCGGTGCTGCAGCGCGTAGAGGCCGAAGTAGGTGAGCTTGGCGACCTCCTCGTCGCGCGCCCACACCCCGAAGACGCCGCACGCATCCTGCGGCCCCTGATCGTGGGGGTCGAGCTCGTGGGTGAGCATCCCATCGCCGCGCGGCACGGATGCAGTCTAGGTGCCCCGGCCGGGTCGGGTGAACGCCCCAGCCCCGTGGGCGTAGCCTCGGGTCCCGTGCCCGCCACCACGTGGGCGTAGCCTCGGGTCCCGTGCCCGCCACCCGGATGCCCGTCCTGCTCGTGGTGGCCGCTGGGGCGCTGTTCGGGACCGCGGGCACGGCGCAGGCGCTGGGTCCGACGGGCAGCACCCCGCTGGGGGTCGGCATCGTCCGGATCGTCGTCGGCGCCGTCGTGCTGCTGCTCGCGATGCCCCTGCTCGGGTCATCGCCCCGCAGGCTCATCCCGCTGTGGCGCACCCCGGCGATGCTGGTCACCGCGTGCACGGCCGGCGCCTACCAGCTGTTCTTCTTCGCCGGGGTCGCCAGGGCCGGGGTGGCGCTCGGCACGCTGGTCGCGGTGGGCAGCGCGCCGCTGTTCGCGGGCCTCGTCGGCTGGGCCGTCCTGCGGCACCGACCGACCCTGGGCTGGCTGGCCGCGACGCTGGTCTGCCTGACTGGCCTCGGCCTGCTCACCACCCCCGGCCTGACCGGGGGCAGCGCCGTCGGGTTCCTCCTGGCCCTGGGAGCCGGGCTGTGCATCGCCGGGTACAACGTGGCCGCGCGCATCCAGCTCGATCGGGGCGTGGGGGCGCTCGAGGTGCCGACCGGCAGCTTCGTCCTCGGCGGGGCGCTCCTCCTGCCCCTGCTGGCGACCCAGCCGATGTCGTGGATCGCGACACCGTCGGGGGCTGCGATGGCCCTCTACCTCGGAGTGGCCACGATGGGCCTGGCCAACGTCCTGCTCACCCGGGGCATGCGCACCCTGACCCCAGGTCCGGCAACCACGCTGATGCTCACCGACCCCGTCATCGCCACCGTGCTCGGCGTGGCCGTCCTCGGCGAGACCCTGGTGGCGGTGGAGGTCATCGGCGTGCTGGTGATCCTGACGGGGCTGTTCCTGCAGGGCGTGCTGGCCAGCCGGACGTCCCCTGAGGAGTCGGAGCCGGTCCCGGTCCTGTGAGTGGCGCCTTGACGTGCCCGCTGCCACACGGGGAGCCGGCGTCAGGGGAGCCGGCGTCCGGGGCGTCGGCGATCTGCTCCCGTTCCGACGATCCGCTCCCGACACGATGGGAGGAGATCGTCCAACCGGGAGCAGATCGTCCACGGGGAAGCGCGTCGGAGAGGATGGGGGCATGGCACGTCCCCGGATCCCCGATGCTGACGGGATGGCTGCTGTCCGGGCGTGTACCACCCCCGTCGGACCCGATCAGCCGGACCGGCCCGCCGAACCCAGCGTCGCCGACCGCCCGCCAGCCGGACCAGCCGACCTTCGACCGGCCGGACCAGCCCGACCAGCCCGACCAGCCGGTCCATCCGGACCGGCGACCGGACCGAGTCACGCAGCGCCTGGCCGTCAGGTACACCCTCCAGCTCCTGACCGACCGCGCGCCCGGGCATTCCGTGGAGGTCCGGATCCCTCCGTTCGCCGCCGTTCAGGCGATCCCGGGCCCCGTGCACCGCCGGGGCACGCCGTCCGCAGTCGTCGAGATGGACGCACCGACCTGGCTCGCCCTGGCCACCGGTGAGCTCTCCTGGGCGCAGGCGAAGGCCGCCGGACAGATCCGGGCCAGCGGCGAGCGCGCGGACCTCACGGGCTGGCTCCCCCTGGTCGCCGACTGATCGCCACCGGTCGAGTGGACCTCGCGGGCCTCGAGGGGGCCTCGCGGGTCTCGCGGGGTCTCGCGGTGCTCACAGGTTGCCGACGATGAGCGCCACGCCCCCGAAGGCCGCAACCCCCAGGACTGCCAGGCGCGCGGCATGCTCGGGGATCCGCGGGGCCAGCCACATCCCGGCCAGGGTCCCGATGACCAGGGCGCCGACCATCCACGCGTCCGGCCAGGTCAGCCCCACCACGGCGACCGTGGCGATCCCCTGGACGAGGAAGAACGCCTGCAGGCTCGCGCGGGACTCCGGCGGATCCCATCCGGCGTTCGCCGCATACAGCCCGACCGGCGGGCCGCCCACCCCACCGATGACGTTCAGGGTGGCGCTGGTGATCCCGGTCCCGACTGCGCCGGGGAGGGACACGAGCCGAGCCCACGTGAGCCCCCGCCACAGGGCGATGACACCGACGAGCACGGCCACGCCGGCTGCCACCGCCACTGTCGCGGTGTCCATGCCCTTGAGCAGGGCCGCGACGACAGGAGTCGCCAGGAGGGTGGGAACCAGGAGCGTCGTGGTGTCGCGCACCCGGACGCGCCGCCAGTGTCCGATCAGGGGCAGCACCGAGGCGAGCGCACCCAACAGGACCACCACGGCCACGCCCTGGCTGGGTCCCAGGAGGGCGATCAGCGCCGGCGCTGCTACGAGCGCAAACCCCAGGCCGGTCACCGACTGAGCGAGGCCGCCGAGGGCAACCCCAGCGACGGCAACGACGAACAGTGGTTCCACAGGGCGAGTCCTATCAGGTGCTGCGGCCGGCGACGCACACCGCCGCGATAGGTGCGTGAGCGGCGGGGCGGCGGTCAGCCGACTGCGCGGCGACCCTCGGCTGAGGCCGTCACGATCTTCTCGATCCGGGCGGCGCGGGTCTCGGGGCGTTTGGCGCTGATCACGAACCACAGGTTCTGCTTGCGCGCCCCCGGTGGCATCCCGTCGAAGAACTCGCGGGCCGCGGGGTCGGCGTCGAGTGCCGCGGCGAGATCGTCGGGCACCTCGAGGCGCTCGACCGAGTCGAGGATCTCCCATGATCCGTTGGCCTTCGCGGCTTCGACGACCCGCAGCCCCCGCTCGGTCATCAACCCCGCCGGGATGAGCCGAGACAGCCGCTCCTTGTTGCTCGCCGACCAGGTCGAGGTCGGCTTGCGCGGCGTGAGCAGCTGCAGCCCGAACCGCTCGTCGCGGGTCCTGACCGTGGAGTCGATCCAGCCGAAGCACAGGGCCTCCTCCACGACGTCGTCGTAGGTCGGCGCCGGATCATCGTTGCCTGGCCGGGGCATGACCAGCCAGATCCCCGGTGAGGTGTCCGCGTTGGCCTCGAGCCACGCGCGCCACTCGGCACGTGAGGTGACCAGCACCTGCTCGAGGTCATCGAGTCCCATGACCGATGATGGTCGCACGCGCTGCACAACGGCGCACGTCCCAATCCGCGTGGGAGTCCGGATGGAACGCGCGCGTTCCCGGCCACCTCGCCGTGGCCGTGCGCGTTGGCGGCCACATGCGGCCGGGAACGCCCACGTGCTCAGGGAAGTGGCCGGGTACGCGCAGCGCGATCGGGTGCGACGTCGACAGGCTCAGCCGAACAGGGCCGGGAGCGTGGCCTCGCGCAGCTCGCGCACCTCACCCAGCGGCAGCACCACGGTCTCGCCGTGCACCCCGTCGACGACCAGTGCCTGGCCACCGTCGAGCACGCCGGACTCCGCGCCGATGCCGGAGTCCACGACCCCGATCCGCGTGGCCGGGAACCCGCGGGCAGCGCACATCTCGGTGAACCGCAGCTCCTCGGATCGGGCCACCACCACGACCGCCCGGGTCGCGGACTCCGACAGCAGGAACACGAACGGGTCGAGCCCGTCGGGGACCCAGCAGCGCGCGCCCGACGTCCGAGCGCAGGGCCATCTCGACGAGCGCCACGGCGAGGCCGCCGTCCGAGACGTCATGCGCGGCGGTGAACATCCCGTCGCGCGAGCCCGCCACGAGGATCTGGCCGAGCTGGCGCTCCGCCTCGAGGTCCAGGTGCGGCGGCATCCCGCCGAGGTGGCCGTGCACGACATGGGCCCACTCGGAGCCGCCGAACTCGTCGCGCGTATCGCCCAGCACGTAGATGAGGTCGCCATCGGCGCCCCACGCCATCGGCGTGCGACGGGCGACGTCATCGATGACGCCGAGCACCCCGACGACGGGCGTCGGGTGGATGGCCACGTCCCCGGTCTGGTTGTAGAACGAGACGTTGCCGCCGGTGACCGGGCGTCCCCATCGTCAGGCAGGCATCGGCCAGTCCGGTCACCGCTTGGGCGAACTGCCACATCACGCCCGGGTCCTCGGGCGAGCCGAAGTTCAGGCAGTTGGTGATCGCCAGCGGGACAGCACCGGAGACCGAGACGTTGCGGTAGGCCTCGGCGAACGCCAGCTGGGCACCCGCGTACGGGTCCAGGGCGGCGAACCGGCCGTTGCAGTCGGTGGCCAGGGCCACGCCCAGGCCGGTCTCGTCGTCGATCGCGGATCATCCCGGTGTCCTCGGGCTGCGCCAGGACAGTGTTGCCCATGACGTAGCGGTCGTACTGGTCGGTGACCCAGTCCTTGGCGGCGAGGTTCGGCGAGGCGAACAGCGTCAGCAGCGTCTCGCGGATCTCGGCGGCGGTGCTCGGGCGGGCCAGTCGCTCGGGCGTCGGGGCGTCGTCCTGGCGCGGAGTCAGCCACTCGGGGCGGGCCAGTGGGCGGTCGTACACCGGGCCCTCGTGGGCCACTGTCCGCGGGGGCACGTCGACGATCTGCTCGCCGTGCCACTCGATGGTCAGCCGGCCGGAGTCGTTGACCTCACCGATGATGGCGGCCTCGACGTCCCACTTGGCGCAGATCGCCAGGAAGCCCTCGACCTTGTCCGGTCGCACGACCGCCGCCATCCGCTCCTGCGACTCGCTCATGAGGATCTCCTCAGGCGTGAGCGTGTGGTCGCGCAACGGGACGCGTTCGAGGACGACGTGCATGCCCCCGTCGCCGTTCGAGGCCAGCTCGGAGGTCGCGCACGAGATCCCCGCCGCCCCGAGGTCCTGGATCCCCTCGACCAGGCCGGCGTGCAGCACCTCGAGCGTGCATTCGATGAGCAGCTTCTCCATGAACGGGTCGCCGACCTGCACCGCGGGCCGCTTCGTCGGCCCACCGTCGGTGAAGGTCTCGGAGGCCAGGATCGAGGCGCCGCCGATCCCGTCGCCGCCGGTGCGCGCGCCGTAGAGGATCACGAGGTTGCCCACACCCCTGGCCGAGGCCAGGTGGATGTCCTCGTGGCGCATCACGCCCACGCACAGGGCGTTCACGAGCGGGTTGCCCTGGTAGCAGGGGTCGAACACGACCTCGCCACCGATGTTCGGCAGGCCCAGGCAGTTGCCGTAGCCGCCGACCCCGGCGACCACGCCGGGAAGCACGCGCCGGGTGTCCGGGTGGTCAGCGGCACCGAACCGCAGCGGGTCCATCACGGCGACCGGCCGCGCGCCCATGCTCATGATGTCGCGCACGATCCCGCCGACGCCGGTGGCCGCGCCCTGGTAGGGCTCGACGTAGGACGGGTGGTTGTGCGACTCGACCTTGAACGTGACCGCCCATCCGCCGCCGATGTCCACGACGCCGGCGTTCTCCCCGATCCCGACCAGCAGAGCGTCGGTCTCGGGCTTCTTGTCACCGAACTGGCGCAGGTGCACCTTGGAGGACTTGTACGAGCAGTGCTCGCTCCACATGACCGAGTACATGGCCAGCTCGGAGGAGGTCGGGCGGCGGCCGAGGATCTCGCAGATCCGGGCGTACTCGTCGGGCTTGAGGCCCAACTCGGCGAAGGGCTGCGGGGCCACCGGCTGGGCCTGCGCGGCAGCGACGGTGTCGGTCATGCGTGGACTCCCTGTGCGGCGCCGGCCATCGATCCGCCGCCGGCGAGGTGGGCCAGGATCGAGGTGAAGAACCCCAGGCCGTCGGTGCCGGGGCCGGTCAGGGCCTCGACCGCGTGCTCCGGGTGCGGCATCAGGCCCACGACGTTGCCGGCCTCGTTGCAGATGCCCGCGATGTTGCGCTGCGAGCCGTTCGGGTTCACGCCCGCGTAGTAGGCGATCACCCGACCTTCGCCCTCGAGGGTGTCGAGGGTGGCCTCGTCGGCCTGGAAGCGCCCCTCACCGTTCTTCAGCGGGACGACGATGCGCTCGCCGGCCTCGTAGTCGCGAGTCCACGGCGTGGCCGCGTTGGCGATCTCGAGCTCCTGGTCGCGGCACACGAAGTGCAGCCCGGCGTTGCGGGTCAGGGCGCCGGGAAGCAGGTGGGACTCGCAGAGGATCTGGAAGCCGTTGCAGATGCCCAGCACCGGCAGGCCGCCCTGCGCGGCGTCGATGATGGAGCCCATCGCGGGAGCGAACCGGCTGATGGCTCCGCAGCGCAGGTAGTCGCCGTAGGAGAACCCACCGGGCAGGACCACGGCGTCCACGGCGTGCAGGTCGGCGTCGGCATGCCACAGGGCCACCGACTCGCCACCGGCGATCCGCACGGCGCGCGCCGCATCCCGGTCGTCCAGCGACCCCGGGAAGGTCACCACGCCGATGCGCATCAGGCCTGCTCCACCGTGGCCGGGGCCTCGACATCGACCGGCCCGGACCCGCCTCCGCAGCCCTGGCCGCCGCAGGCGCACCCGCCCTGATCAGCAGCACCCTCAGCCGCGCCCGACACCTGCACCGATCCGTCCACCGGGTCACACACGCAGTCGTCGCAGTCGCAGGCGACCTCGTCGCCCTCCTCGTAGATCTCGTAGTCCTCGATCACGGGATTGCTGAGCAGCGAGCCGGCGAGCTCGTGGAGGCGCTCAGAGAGCTCCTCGTCCACCTCGCCCTCGACCTCGATCTCGAAGCGCTTGCCCTGGCGGACGGAGGCGACACCGGTCAGGCCGAGCCGGCCCAGTGCCCCCATCACCGCCCGGCCCTGCGGGTCGAGGATCTCCGGCTTGAGCATGACGTCGACGACGACGCGGGCCACGGCAACTCCTGGGGGTGCGGCGAAACTGCTGGGCACAGCCTACGTCGACGCACTGCGCAGCCCGACCAGGCCGGGCCGCTCGGGAGGTCGCCGCACGCCGATGATCCCGCGTCCTCCGGGCGCCGCGCTGCCGCTGGGGATCCCCCTGCCGCTGGGCGCCGCGCTGCCGGCCGGGGCGCCGTGCGGACGAACTGGGCCGGTCAGCCCGCAGGGACCGCCCGCTCGGACCGCCGACGCCGGATCCGGCGGGTCGCCGAGAACGCGAACCACGCGAGGCCCACGAGGAGCCCGAGGGCGATCAGGGGTGCCAGCAGCGCGGCAAGCGCAAGGCCCAGGGAGACGCCGTCCTCCACGACGCTGGCGACCGGTCCACCCACACCGGCCGTGCTGACGTTGATCACCGGCCGGGCAGCGGCCTTGGTGGAGTGCACGCCGAGTGCCGTCAGCAGCCCGACGACCACCGCGAGGGCCTGTGCCCACTGCCATTCAGCTCCGGCCGCGGCGGCCGCGAACAGCACGGCCCCCGAAGCGGGGCGGATGAAGGTCTGGACGGCGTCGTTGACCGAGTCGACCGCCGGGATCTTGTCGGCCAACAGCTCGACGGCGAGCAGGACGCCGATGATGATCAGCGCCGGAGTGCTCCCGAGGATGTCATAGGGATCGCCGAAGCTGACGACGTCGAAGCGCACCAGCAGCCCCGCAACCATCAACGGGATGTAGGCGTTCAGGCCGGCCGCGACGGCAAGGCCGAGCCCCGTGATGAGGATCGTGGCTCCATCCATGGGGCCACGCTAGGCGCTCAGGGCCTGCCAAGCGCACGTGACCCATCCGTGCGGCGATCCGTCGGGCGCGCCACGACTCCCGGCGCTTCGGCGTGCCGCCACTGCCGGCGGCGGCGCTACGGCTGGTCGGATGCCGACTGCGGGGTCTGCCCGCCCATCGAGGAGAACAGCTGACCCGCCTCCGCGGCGTCCCACTTGATGACCCACTGGCCGTTCTCCCAGTGGTCGGTGTCGTCGATCGGCACGGTGGTGACCTCGCCGCTTCCTGAGGCGATCCGACCCATCCCGAACCCGAAGGTGCCGAGGTTGATCAACCCCGTGCCGTCGTCCACCCGCACCGAGTCGAGCATCGCGTTGACGATCGCCCACTGCCGGAACGGGTTGACCACGGTCTGCCAGCTGAGCATCTGGTCGACCATCAGCGCGATGTACTGGCGCTGGCGCTCGATCCGACCGAGGTCGCCCTTGGGGTCGGCGTAGCGCATCCGGACCCAGGCCAGCGACTGGGCGCCGTCGAGGGTCTGGCAGCCCGGCTGGACGTCCAGCCCGCTGTTCTTGTCCGAGATCGCCTTCTCGAAGCAGACCTCGATCCCGCCGACGGCATCGGTCATGTTCACGATCCCGCCCATGCCGACCTCCATGTAGTTGTCGACATGCAGGCCGGTGTTGTACTCGATCGTCTCGCTGAGCAGGGGCGCACCGCCGTAGGAGAACGCCGAGTTGATCTTCCCGCCGCGCGCATCCACCGAGGTCCCGTCGCTGGCGGTGTGGGCGGGGATGGTCACCCAGGAGTCGCGCGGGATCGAGACCAGCGTGGGCGTCTGGCCCAGCTGCTGGTGGACCAGCATGATCGTGTCGGTGCGCTGGCCCTCGACGTCGCCGGTCTTGAGCTTCTTCTGCTCCTTCTTGGTCAGGCCGTCGCGGCTGTCCGAGCCCACGAGCAGCCAGACGGTTCCGTCGGTGTCGGCGATCGGGTCCGGCGAGAGGGCCTCGACCTTGTCCAGGGAGACAGCCGCGTACACGACGAGCGCGACCAGCCACATGACGTACGCGGCCAGGGCCCACGTGATGATCCGCCAGATCGACCAGCGCCTGCGGCGCTTCGTCGGGGGCGGGGTCGGCCGCGCAATCGTGGGCTGGGGCGCCGCCGCCTCTGGGGCGGCGGGGACGGCTCCGGCGTCGCCAGCTCCGGCAACAGCCGACCCGGGCTCGGCAGCGGCTGGCGCGCCCACCGCGACGGCCCCGGCAATCACCGGAACGGCCCCCGCGTGGGCCATCTCAGGCTCGTGCTCGCCCTCGTCCACCTGACCGGCCGGCAGGTCCTCCCGCTGCGCGGCCCATGAGCCGTTGGGCAGCCGTCGGTAGAGGGTGGAGCCGGTCACCGGCCAATGATGACACGGGAGAGCGCCCTCTCCGAGCAGATCCAGCATCCCACCGGGCAACCGGGTATCGCTCACCGCGCCCGGCAGGGGTCATCCTCAATACTCTGGGGGTTCGTGCGTGGCCCGCCCGCCACCACACGACCAGGAGGTGCCATGACCCACGAGCGCGCCGGACTCCCGGCCCAGGACAGTGACCTCGTCGACGTCGCGAAGCTGATCACGCTGTACTACGCCGAGCAGCCCGACCCGGAGAACATCGACCAGCGGGTCGCCTTCGGCACGTCCGGGCACCGGGGCACGAGCCTGAAGACCTCGTTCAACGAGTTCCACATCCTGGCCACAACCCAGGCGATCGTGGAGTACCGGACGATGCAGGGCACCGATGGCCCGCTGTTCCTCGCCAAGGACACCCACGGCCTGTCCGAACCGGCGTGGGTCTCCGCGCTCGAGGTGCTCGCGGCGAACGACGTGGAGATCCGCATCGACAGCCGCGACGGGTACACCCCCACCCCCGCGCTGAGCCACGCGATCCTGGCCTACAACCGCGGGCGCACCAACGGCCTCGCGGACGGCATCGTGGTCACCCCGTCGCACAACCCGCCGACCGACGGCGGGTTCAAGTACAACCCGCCGGACGGTGGGCCGGCGAGCAGCGAGGCCACCGGCTGGATCCAGGACCGCGCCAACGAGATCATCGCCAACGGCATGGCCAGCGTGCGACGGATCCCGCTGGCCACCGCACTTGCCCAGGACAGCACCGGCACCTACGACTTCCTCGACGCCTACGCCCGCGACCTGCCCAACGTGCTCAATCTTGACGCCGTGCGCGACGCCGGGCTGAAGCTGGGAGCGGACCCGATGGGCGGGGCGGCGGTGGCCTACTACGGCTACATCGCCGAGATGCACGGCCTGGACCTCACCGTCGTGAACCCCAAGGTGGACCCGACGTGGCGGTTCATGACCCTGGACTGGGACGGCAAGATCCGGATGGACTGCTCCTCGCCGTACGCGATGGCCTCGCTGGTGGCGCTCAAGGACCAGTACCGCGTGGCGTTCGGCAATGATGCGGACGCCGACCGGCACGGCATCGTCACCCCGGGGGCTGGCCTGATGAACCCCAACCACTACCTGGCCGTGGCGATCCAGTACCTGTACGCCAACCGGCCCGGCTGGCGCGCGGACGCCGCTGTCGGCAAGACGCTGGTGAGCTCGTCGATGATCGACCGGGTGGCCGCCGACCTCGGGCGGCGCCTGGTGGAGGTCCCTGTCGGGTTCAAGTGGTTCGTGCCCGGCCTGGTCGACGGGTCGTTCGGCTTCGGCGGCGAGGAGTCCGCCGGGGCGTCGTTCCTGCGCAAGGACGGCACGGTCTGGACCACCGACAAGGACGGCGTCCTGCTCACGCTGCTCAGCGCGGAGATCACGGCCGTCACCGGCAAGGACCCCTCCGAGCACTACGCCGAGCTCACGGCCCGGCATGGCGCACCGGCCTACGCCCGCGTGGACGCTCCGGCCAACCGTGAGGAGAAGGCCAAGCTGGCCAGCCTGTCGCCCGAGCAGGTCACGGCCACCGAGTTGGCCGGCGAGACCATCACCGCGAAGCTCACCGAGGCCCCCGGGAACGGCGCGAAGATCGGCGGGCTCAAGGTGACCACCGAGAACGGCTGGTTCGCCGCGCGCCCTTCGGGGACCGAGGACGTCTACAAGATCTACGCCGAGTCCTTCCTCGGGGCCGAGCACCTCGCCCGGATCCAGAGCGAGGCCCGCGACGTGGTCTCGGCCGCGCTGGGGTAGGGAGCCGAGGTCCAGACTTCTCGAGTCGCAGACCCGCCGTGGGGAGGCGGGCCGATGCACACGAAACCGCCCCTACGCCCAGGGACATTGCCAGGTACGGACGCCGGCGCACACGCAACCGCCGTTGAGCCGGCTCTCTGAGCCACCAACAGGGCGGTTCCGCGTGCGCGGATTCCGGAGCGGCCGCAGACCGTCTCCATAAGAGCGGCTTCTTGTGCGCCGCACCCCGAACGGTCCTGTAACGCGGAGGTCTGCGGCGGGAACATAGGGGTATGAGCACCCAACAGCTCGAGGACCAGTGGCTGACCGACCTCTTCGGACGGTACTCCCGGGCGGTGCTGGCCTACGCGCGCCGTCGGCTGGACTCCGGGGAGGACGCCGAGGACGTGGTGGTGGAGGTCTTCGCGACCGCCTGGCGCCGACGGGAGGTCGTCCCCGACGAGGCGCTGCCCTGGCTGTACGCCACGGCCGGCAACGTGATCGCCCACGTGATCCGGTCGGACTCCCGACGCACCCGGCTGGGAACCAGGCTGGCCACAGTGCGGCCCCTGCACACGACGGAGGACGACCCCGCCCAGCAGGTCGTCGATGCGACCGCGGCCCACGATGTGGTGTCCGCCGCACTCGATGACCTCTCGGAGTCCGATGCCGAGCTCCTGCGCCTCTGGGCCTGGGAGCAGCTCGAGCCGGCCGAGATCGCCGAGGTCCTGGGCTGCTCGCCGGGCACGGCCCGGACGCGGATGCACCGGGCCCGGGCCCGACTCCGCGACGCACTCGTTCAGCGCGGCGTCAGCGGGCCCGGGATCGACGGGCCACGGGGCCGACGGGCCCGGGACGCAGCACGCACCGGACGCGAACCCCCCCATCGACACACTGACCACCCCCAACGGCTCGGAGGCCACCCGATGAACACCCAGAGCACCGAGGACCGCGCGGACGAGGCCCTGCGCGCCCTGCTCACCCAGGCCGACCCCGAGGCCGGGGCGCCCCAGCCCGAGCCCACGCACCTGCTGGACCGCGTCCGGGCCGCTGCCGCCGCCGGAGAGGCACCGCCCGCAGGCGCACCTGAGGGGGCCCTCAGCCCTCCCGTCCCGCTGGCCGAGCACCGGTCGTTCACGCAGAAGCACTGGCAGGGGATGCTGATGGCGGCCGCGGGCGTTGCGACGCTCGCACTGGCTGCAGGAACCGTGCTGCCGGGCCTGACCGCCAGCAGCGGCTCGGACTCGGCCGCCAGCATCGGTGTCTCGGACACAGCAGGCGGGAGCGAGGCGCTCGCGGGAGCAGTCACGGACAAGGGCACCGGAGTCGACGGCAGCGTCGGCGCCCCCGAGGCTGCCCGTGACACTGCGGTCTCCTCCGAGGCCATGACCCCGACCACCGGCGCCACGACCGGCGTCCCGGGTGCGGACACGACCGACGAGGCCCTGGTCCGCTCCGGCTCGGTCCTGGTCGGCACCGAGGACCCCGAGGCAGCCCGCGACGCGTTCGTCGCCACCATCCTGGCGATGGGCGGGCGGGTCACCTCCGAGTCCGTCGTGACCGACGGTGGCGGCGGGGTGCAGCCCTACGGCCCCGAGGTGTCCATGTCGCGCGACATGGGGATGAGCTACCCCTACCCGTGGTACCCCAGCGGCCCGGGCATCTGGCTGACCGTCCAGGTCCCCGTGGATGACTACGACGAGGCGATGGAGGCCGCACGCGGACGCCGGTGAGATCGTGCAGATGCAGCAGTCCACGTACGACGTGGGGGCGCAGGTGGCCGACGTGGACGCCCGCATCAAGGCGCTGGAGGCCTCCCTGGTCCGCTTGACGGCCCTCATGGACGAGGCCACGGACATCACCGACGTGATCACCCTCGAGCAGGCCATCTCCCAGCGGCAGTCCGAACTCGACGCCCTGCGGGCCCAGCAGCGCGACCTGGAGAACCAGACCGCGATGTCGCAGATCAGCCTCACCCTGATGAGCCCGGAGGACGCCCAGAACTCGGTCGACCCCCAGCCGCAGCAGACGTGGTGGGAGTCGTTCCTCGAGGGCCTGTCCCAGTTCTGGAGCTGGTTCGGCCAGGCCCTGCTGATCATCTCGCCGCTGCTGATCGCGATGGGGATCATCGCGTGGGTGCGTCGGCGTCGCTCCCGCCGGGTCGCGCCGAGCGCGCCGCAGTCGCCTGCGCCGGCCCCGGCACCGGGTGGCGCGCCGGAGGGGACCACGCCGACCGATCCCGCCAGCTGAACCGGCAGGGCCCCGAGGGCACATGACGAAGGCTCGTCACCGGGTCGAGGGGTGACGAGCCGTCGCCGTGCAACGCCCCGGGCCCTAGTCGGGGGCCGGCGGGACGATACGCCCGAAACCTGACGGTCCGGGCATCTCCAGACGTTACTGCGGATCGCCCTTCTGGGCGGCGATTTCGGCGCGGACCTGGTCCATGTCGAGGCCGCGGACAGCCTCGATGACCTGCTCGAGCGCCGGCGCGGGCAGGGCCCCCGGCTGGGCGAAGACCAGGACACCCTCCCGGAAGGCCATCAGCGTCGGGATCGACGTGATCTGCGCAGCGGCGGCCAGCGCCTGCTCGGCCTCTGTGTCCACCTTGCCGAAGATCACGTCGGAGTGCGAGTCCGAAGCGGACTCGTACACCGGGGCGAAGTTGCGGCACGGGCCGCACCAGGCAGCCCAGAAGTCGACCAGGACGATGTCATTGCCCAGGACGGTCGACTCGAAGTCCGTGGAGGTCAGGGTCACGCTTGCCATGTCTTTGTTCCTTGCACTCGGCGTCTGTGTGGTCTCGCCAGATATACCCCGGCAGGTATAGAACCACACCTGATGCCGCAGATATTCCGCCGCCGGCGAGGGACCCGTGAGTCGGTCGTGGACAATGACCGGCCATGGGACGTCGGGCGCTGCGGGGCACCGTGACCCGCACCGTTGCCGGGGGTGAGGCGACCCTGGTGCCCGATCCGGACCTGGCCGAGGGCTGGCTGCTGCTGATCGAGGGGACGCAGCAGTCCCATGTGGACCTCGCCGACCCGACCCGGCTGGTCTTCGAGTACATGCGCCGCATCGGGCACGTGATCGACCTGCTCCCCCCGGGACCGCTGCGCGTGGTCCACCTCGGTGGCGGGGCGATGGCCCTGGCCCGGTACGCCAGCGCCACCCGGCCCCGCACGCGCAACCTCGTGATCGAGCACGACGCCGCGCTCGTGGACCTGGTGCGCGGGCACCTGCCCTGGCCGCGGGAGTACCAGATCCGCGTGCGCACCGCCGAGGCGCGCGCCACGCTGGAAGCGCTGCCCGACGGATCGGCCGACCTGATCATCCTCGACGTCTTCGCCAGCGCGCGGACGCCGGGAAACCTCACGACCACGGAGGCCTTCGGCCACCTGCGACGGGTCCTCACCCCCGGCGGCACACTCGTGGCCAACATCGCCGACGAGAACCCCCTGGCCTACGCCCGCCGCTACGTCGCCGGGGTGCGGGCCGTCTTCGACCGGGTCGTCGTGGCAGCGGAGCCGGCAGTCCTGCGCGGACGCCGGTTCGGGAACCTGATCGTGGTCGCCCAGTCACCCTGGGCCGAGCCCCTGGACATCGCGGCCCTGAGCCGGTTGAGCGCGGGCGACCCCTGGCCCGCCCGCGTGCTCCACGGGACTGACCTCGAGGGCTTCGTCGGCGATCACCTGCCGTTCATCGATGCCACGGCGACGGGCTCGCCGCTGCCCCCACCGGGGGTGTTCGGGTGATCACCGTCCGGATCACGGCACCCGTACGCGATGACCGCTCGCGGTCGGCCTAACGGAGCTCGAGGTACAGGATCGTCGCACCCTGCGGCTCGCCCGTCGGGGACAGGGCGTAGCCCGGGATCGTCCCGAGCGGCACGTAGCCCAGGCCGCGGTAGAACTCCTCCTCCGGGCCGCCTGCCACGCAGTCGAGGGTCAGCAACGTGAACCCGCGCTCGCGGGCCTCCGCGGCGGCGGCGTCCATGAGCCGGGTCGCGACCCCGCGGCGCCGGTCGGCCGAGTGCACGAGCAGCTTGCTGAGCTCGGCCCGGTGCGGTTGATTGGGAGCGACCGCAGGGTTCAGTGAGATCGTGCCGACGACCTCGCCCTCGTCACGGCCGACCAGGAGGATCCGCCGGCCCGACGCGACGTCCTGGGCCTGCGCGCGCCACCATGCCTCCCCGTCGGCGGCGGTGAACGGGAGCATGAAGTTGACCCCTGCGCCGCAGGCCACAGCATCAGCGACGATCTCCCCGAGCCGGGGGCAGAGCGCTGGGAACTCCGCTGGATCCAGCAGGCCGATCGTGACCGAGTCACCGGCGTAGCGCTGGGGGTCGATGATCGACTGCCCGAACGGGAACTCCGCGACCGTGCGCCAGATGGCATCAGCGCCCTGGATGAACAGGCTCACGCGGTCGACCTCGAAGGCCGCCCGGTAGGCCTGCAGGGCCTCATGGGCCTGGTCGAGCCACTCCTCCTCGAGGTCGTGGGCGACGGTGACGTGCGGGTGGTACGGGAAGTTCAGGGGGCGGTCGAGCGGGCCACGGCGGACCGCCGCCTCAGCAGCTCGAACCTCTGGCTCTCCCTCGACGATCGGCACGAACACCACCTGCGAGATCGGCCGGAACGTGCCGGCACCCTCGAGGACGACGGGGAACTGCTCCATCCCCGCGGCCTGGACCTGCAGGTGCGCGAGGATCTGGGCCAGGTGCTCCTCGTCGGCGACCTCTGTGGGCGGCACCAGGGTGATGTGCGCCACGATCGCGTGGGCCAGCGGATCGCCGAACCGCTCGCGGTAGGCGCCGAGCTCGCTGAGGAACGGCTCGGGGATGGGCAGGGCAACGCCAATGGTCAGGGGCCAGTCCTGCGGCTCGGGGCCGAGGACGTCAGCGGGGACCACCGGGGCGACGCTCATCGACCGGTCACGAATCCCAGGTTCGCATACACGTCGGCCAGGGTCGCGGCGGCGACCTCACGGGCCCGGGCCGCACCGTGGGCCATCTGGCGATCGAGCTCGGCGGGGTCCTCCAGGAGCTCGGCGACGCGGGCCTGGACGGGTTCGACGAACGCCACGACGGCCTCCGCGGCCGCCTTCTTGAGGTCGCCGTACATCCGGCCAGCGAACTCCGGCTCGACCTCGGCGACCGTGCGTCCCGTGAAGGTGGCCAGGATCGTCAGCAGGTTGGACACCCCGGGCTTGTTCTCCGGATCGAAGCGGACCTCGGTGTCGGAGTCCGTGACCGCGGACCTGATCTTCTTCGCGGTCTGCGTGGGCGGGTCGAGCAGGAACACGCAGCCGGCCGGGGAGGACTTGCTCATCTTCGAGGTGGGATCGGCCAGGTCGAAGATCTTGGCGGTGTCCTTGACGATCAGTGGTTCCGGGACGGTCAGGGTCTGGCCGAACCGGCCGTTGAACCGCACCGCGAGGTCGCGGGTCAGCTCGAGGTGCTGGCGCTGGTCCTCGCCGACCGGGACGGCGTTGGCCCGGTACACCAGGATGTCGGCGGCCTGCAGGATCGGGTAGGTGAACAGGCCGACTGAGGTGCGGTCGCTGCCGGCCTTGGCCGACTTGTCCTTGAACTGCGTCATCCGGCTGGCCTCGCCCATGCCGGTCAGGCACGCCAGCGCCCACTGCAGCTGCGTGTGCTCGGGGACCTGGCTCTGGACGAACATCGTCGAGCGCTGCGGGTCGACGCCCAGGGCCACCAGTTGGGCGAAGGACACCCGGGTGCGCCGGTGCAGCTCCGCCGGGTCGTGGTCCACCGTGATGGCGTGCAGGTCCACGACGCAGTAGAAGCAGTCGTGGGTCTCCTGCAGGGCCACCCAGGTGCGCAGCGCCCCCAGGTAGTTGCCGATATGGAAGGAATCAGCCGTCGGCTGGATCCCGGACAGCACACGAGGACGATCAGACATGGGCGCCATTGTCGCAAAGTTCTGCACGAGTGCCCGACGACAACGACGAATGGGGCATCCGTGACGCGTCAGGAGTCGGAATCCTCCGGCTCGGTCGGGGTGGTGGGGTCCGACGCGATGACCGCAGGCGTGACCCGCAGCCGGGAGATCCGCCGCCCGTCGAGCTCGATCACCTCGAAGCCGGCACCGGCGCCCTGCAGCTGGTCACCGAGCGCTGGCAGCCGCCCGAGCTGGGCGACGAACCACCCGGCAACGGTCTCGTAGGGCCCGTCGCGGAGCACGACCCCGGACTCCTCCTCGAAGTCCTCGAGGTTGAGCAGCCCGTCGACCTCGAAGGGGGCACCCGTGCGCAGGGCATGCGCCTGCGTGGTGGCTGCCTGGTCGTACTCGTCGTGGATGTCGCCGACCAGCTCCTCGACGAGGTCCTCCAGGGTCACGATCCCCGCGGTGCCGCCGTACTCGTCGGCGACGACGGCAAGGTGATGGCCACCGCGGCGCATCTCGGTCAGGGCCGGGATGACCTGCTTGCTCCCGGGGAAGAACGCGACCTCGCGGGCGAGGTCCTCCAGGCGAACCGACCGGCCGACCATCGAGGGGGTGAGGATGTCACGCACGTGCACGAACCCGAGGACGTCATCCGGGGAGTCGCCGATGACGGGGTAGCGGGAGTGCGGCATCTGGGCCACGAGCGACGCAGCACGGAAGGCCGGGAGCGACGCTTCGAGGAAGGCCACCTCCGTGCGCGGGATCATCACCTCGCGCAGCTCGGTGTCCCCGGCGTCGAAGACGTCGTCGATGAGCTCGCGCTCCTCGGCGGTCAGGTCGGTGTGCGCGGCGACCATGCCGCGCAGCTCCTCGCCCGTGATCACCTCCCGCCCGCTGGAGGGGTCGAGCCCCATGATCCGGACGATGAGGTTGGTCGACGCCGACAGCAGCCAGATGAACGGCCGGGAGATCCGCGCGATGAGGTCGATCGGCGCGGCGACCGCCAGCGCGATCGACTCGGACTTGGCCAGTGCCAGGCGCTTGGGGACGAGCTCCCCGAGCACCAACGAGATGTAGACGACCAGCACCGTCGCGCCGATGAACGCCACCGAGTCCGCGACGGGCTGGCTCATCCCCGCCGACACCATCCATCCGGCGACCACCGGGGCGATCCGGTTGGCCCCGAAGGCTGCGGAGATGAACCCCGCGAGGGTCACGCCGACCTGGACCGCGGCGAGGAACCGGTTCGGCTGGTCCATGAGGGCGCGCAGCCGCGAGCCCCGGCGGGGGTCGGACTCGACCAGCCGGTTGATCTGGCTCTCCCGCAGCGACACCAGGGCCGTCTCGGACGCGGCGAAGAAGCCCCCGATCAGCGTGAAGACCAGGATGATCGCAAAGGTCGCACCCAACTCGCCCACAATGCTGGGAAATGTACCTCACGAGGTCCTCACCGGGCAGCGGAATCCGACCGCCGGGGCGGGCGGGACGTGGTCCGGCGCCGGGAGTCGGCGGCCGGCAGATCGGATTCACGTCGCGGTGAGAACACCGCGTACCGTTGTTCCATGAGTGCCGACACGCCGACCCCCAAGCCCACATCGTCGGCCCGCAAGCGCACGTCGACGTCGGCCCGGTCCACGGGGACCGCAGCGACCCCGTCCGGCTCAGCCACTGGGGTGCGCAGCCACGGGTGGGGCGAAGAAGGCTTCGCCGGCCCCGACCCCGGTCAGGACGACCCAGGCCAAGAAGGCCCAGGCCAGGCAGGCCGCCCCGTCCACGTCCACCGACCCAGCGCCGGGGACTGCCCACCGGCCGCGGGGGGATCGAGCACCCGCCGTTCGGCGAAGGGGACCCGCACCAGCAGCGACCGGCCGTTCGCTCCGGCCGCGTCCCAGTCGAACGCAGCCGCACAGGAGCCCGCGTCCACCCGTGCCTCGGTCCGCCGGACCGGGACGAGCCGCTCAGCCACGAGCCGAGCCGCCCGTCGCCTGAGCGAGGACCGACCCGCCCCGATCAGTCGCGCAACCGGCTACTCGGCCGTCGAGGCGCTCCTCGCCGACTTCCCCGGTGAGGGTCGGCCAGAGGGGCGAACCGAGCGGGGCGCCTCGAGGGGCGCCGAGCGGGCCGAGGAGACCCCGGCCGAGCCCCTACCGCTGGACGGGACACCCGTGGCCGCCGCATCCACCCCCCGGCCGGCGACCACCCTCATCACCCGCCCGGCGTACCCGCCCGCCGAGGATGTGGCGCTCGGGGTGGTCTCCGTGATCGCCGATCGGGCCTGGCGCGCCGGCTCGTGGGGCATCGCGATGGCCACAGGGATCACGATGCGCGCTGCCGACGTCGTGCGCGCCATCTCGCCCACGTTCGCCACCGAGATGGCCGATGCCCGTCTGGCCGCCCTCGCCGAGCGGGGCCGGGCGGTGCGGGCTGAGCGCTCCGAGGCCATGAGCGCCGTCGTCAGCAACGCCATCACGAACGCGGCGACCAGCGACGCCATGCGCCAGATGTCAGTGGCGGCGATCGAGGAGGCGACCGACGACGTCCTCGCGGTCGTGCTGCCCGCCATGTTGGAGGCGGTCACCGAGCTCGAGACGCAGGAGAAGCTCGACGAGCTGATGGCCGGACTCCTGCTGCGCCAGCTGCCCAGCGCCCTGGAGAAGACCCTGCCCGGCGTGATGATGCGCACCGCGACCAAGCCCGCCGCCGGGCTGAACGCCTTCCTCAGCGGAGTCCTGCCCAAGGGCTGACCGGCCCCGGGGCGGGAGCGGGGTGGCATCCGGGCGCGGGACGACCCGGATAATCGCCTCCTGTGGCCCTGCACGTGGTGACGGCGAACGTCAACGGGATCCGTGCAGCCCTGCGCCGCGGAGGTCTGGACTGGTTGGCGAGCTGCGGCGCCGACGTGCTGTGCCTGCAGGAGGTGCGCGCCACACCCGAGCAGGTCGATGAGGCACTCGGCGCTGCCGGACTGGGCGACTGGCACCTCGCGCTCGCACCCGGGGCCCGGAACGGGCATGCCGGGGTGGCGCTGCTCGCCCGGACGCCGCTGACCGACGTGGTCCTCGGCCTGGGCGGCTCCGAGTTCGCTGATCAGGGGCGGTGGGTCGAGGCGAGCGTCGCGGACCCCGACGGTGGCGCCGAGGTCCGGGTCGCCAGCGTCTACGTGCACACCGGTGAGGCGCAGGGCCCGCGGGCGCAGGAGAAGGACCGGTTCCTGCATGCCATGGGCGCATGGATGGCTGGGCGCTCTGGCGGGTCGGCCCTGGTCTGCGGCGACCTGAACGTCGCGCACACCCAGAACGACATCAAGAACTGGCGCGGGAACCGGGGGAAGGCAGGCTTCCTGGAGTCCGAGCGCGCCCACCTGGACCGCTGGTACGCCCAGCCCCTCGACGGCCTGGGGTGGACGGACCTGGGCCGCAGGTTCGGCGGCGAGGGCCCAGGGCCGTACACGTGGTGGTCCTGGCGTGGCCGCGGCTTCGACACGGACGGCGGCTGGCGGATCGACGCGGTGCTCGCGTCACCGGCGATGGCCGAGCGCGCCACGGGGGTCACGGTGCACAAGGCCGCCAGCTACGCCGAGCGCTGGAGCGACCACGCCGCGGTGTCGGCCACGTTCCGCTGACGCGCAGATTCCGCCCGCCTGGGCACCACTGCCCAGGCGACCGCGTGAGGCCCCTACCCCAGCGGGTCGACGACCTCCAGCCCCGGGAACCTGCGGAAGTCCTGGTCGCGGGTGTAGATCCGGCGCACGCCGTGCTCGGCCAGGACCGCGGCGATGTGCGCGTCGTGGACGAGGTTCCCGCGAACCCCGGGTGCGTTGAGCATCCGCGCAGCTGCCGCGGCATGTCCGGGGCCAGCAGCGAGCATGGTGATGTGCGGCGATCGCAGGAGAACTGTGACGAACGCCCACGCCTCGGGCATCGACCATGGCTGCCTCAAGGTGCGCAGGTGCGTCACGACGCGGAGGTACTCGTAGATGACCGACCATGGGATGCACAAGGGCTCCGCGGGCATGTCAGGCGAGGTCCGGACCCCGAGGAGCAACCGCCGACACGCGGCGTGCTCAGGGGCGAACTCGTCGGAGGCGTAGACCACGATGTTCGTGTCGACCCCGATCACGGCCCGCCCCGGTACCGCGCCATCTCCGTGGGGTCGTCCATGGCGTCGTACATGGCGTTGCGGTCGGTGATGTCCACAAGGTATCCGCCGCTGTTGAAGCTGGGCAGGTCCATCGGCGGGTGATCGGCCGTGGCCTTCTCCGTGAGCATCCGGAAGATCGCCTCCTCCACGATGCTGGACATGCTGACCCCGCGTTCCTTCGCCCGCTGGCGCACCTGCTCCACGAGGGCGTCATCGAGAACCAGCGTCGTCTTCATGCGCTTACGGTACCGCCGTACGCATAGTACGGCAAGGCCGTACTATGCCTGGTACTGCCAGGGTCAGCCTGACAACGACGCGAGGACCGCGTTGAACGCCCCACTCGGGCGCATGACGGCCGCGGTCTTGACCTCGTCCGGGCGGTAGTAGCCGCCGATGTCCACCGGATGGCCCTGGACGGCGATCAGCTCGGCGTCGATGGCCTCCGACTGGGCGACCAGCTGCTCGGCCACAGGGGCGAACATGGCGGCCAGCTCGGCGTCCTCGGCCTGGGCAGCCAGCTCCTGGGCCCAGTAGCGGGCCAGCCAGAAGTGGCTGCCCCGGTTGTCGATCTGGCCGACCCGCCGCGCCGGGGACTTGTTCTCGTTGAGCAAGGTCTCCGTCGCGCGATCGAGGGTGTCGCCGAGCACCTGTGCCCGCGCGTTGCCCTTGGCACCCTCGTGCCGGAACGACTCCGCGAGAGCGAGGAACTCGCCGAGGCTGTCCCAGCGCAGGTAGTTCTCGGCGACCAGCTGCTGCACGTGCTTGGGAGCCGAGCCGCCCGCGCCGGTCTCGAACAGGCCGCCGCCGTTCATCAGCGGCACGACGGAGAGCATCTTTGCCGAGGTACCCAGCTCGAGGATCGGGAACAGGTCGGTGTTGTAGTCGCGCAGGACGTTGCCGGTCACCGAGATCGTGTCCTGGCCGCGGCGGATCCGCTCGACGGAGAGCCGGGCCGCCTCCACCGGCGACATGATCCGCAGGTCCAGGCCGTCGGTATCGTGCTCGAGCAGGTAGGCCTCGACCTTGGCGACGAGGTTGCGGTCGTGGGCGCGGCTCTCGTCGAGCCAGAAGACCGCCGGGGTCTGCGAGGCGCGGGCACGGGTGACGGCCAGCTTGACCCAGTCGCGGATCGGGGCGTCCTTGGTCTGGCATGCGCGCCAGATGTCACCGGCGGCGACCTCGTGGACCATCAGGACATCGCCGGCGGCATTGACGACCTCGACCCGGCCCGCGGACGCGATCTCGAACGTCTTGTCGTGGCTGCCGTACTCCTCGGCCTTCTGTGCCATGAGGCCGACGTTCGGCACCGAGCCCATCGTTGTCGGGTCGTAGGCGCCGTGGGCCTTGCAGTCCTCGATGACGGCCTGGTAGACCCCGGCGTACGAGCTGTCCGGGATCACCGCCAGGGTGTCGGACTCCTGCCCATCGGGACCCCACATGGAGCCGCCGATGCGGATCATCGCCGGCATCGAGGCGTCAACGATGACGTCGCTGGGCACGTGCAGATTGGTGATCCCCTTGTCGGAGTTCACCATCGCCAGCCTCGGGCCGTCAGCCAGCCCCGCCTCGAAGGCGGCCCGGATCTCGGCGCCGTTGGGCAGTGCGCCCAGGCCGTCGAGGATGCCGCCCAGGCCGTTGTTCGGCGACAGGCCAGCGGCGGCCAGGTCGGCGCCGTAGGTCGCGAACACCTCCGGGAAGAACGCCTTGACGACGTGGCCGAACATGATCGGGTCGCTGACCTTCATCATCGTCGCCTTGAGGTGCACCGAGAACAGGACGCCCTCGGCCTTCGCCCGCGCGATCTGCTCGGCCAGGAACGTCTCGAGGGCCGCGACCCTCATGACGGTGGCGTCGACGACCTCGCCGGCCAGGACCGTCAGGCCGCCCTTGAGGACGGTGATCGTGCCGTCCTCGGCGACGTGGCGGATGATCAGCGTGTCGTCCGCGGGCAGCACGACCGACTGCTCGTTGGCGCGGAAGTCATCGGCGCCCATGGTCGCCACGGCAGTCCGGCTGTCCGGCTGCCACACGCCCATTGAGTGCGGATGCCTGCGGGCGTAGTTCTTCACCGCAGAGGGCGCCCGCCGGTCGGAGTTGCCCTCGCGCAGCACCGGGTTGACCGCACTGCCCTTGACCCTGTCGTACCGGGCACGGATGTCGCGCTCCTCGTCGGTCGCGGGCTCGTCGGGGTGGTCGGGCAGGGCGTAGCCCTGGGACTGCAGCTCCTTGATCGCGGCCTTGAGCTGCGGCAGGGACGCCGAGACGTTCGGCAGCTTGATGATGTTCGCCTCGGGGGTGGTCGCGAGCGCACCGAGCTCGGCCAGGGCGTCGCCGAGCCGCTGCTCCTCGGTGAGCCACTCCGGGAACACCGCCAGGATGCGCCCGGCCAGGGAGATGTCCCGGGTCTGGACGTCGACTCCGGCCGACGAGGCGAAGGCCTGGACCACCGGCAGGAAGGAGGCCGTGGCCAGCATCGGAGCCTCGTCGGTCAGGGTGTAGATGATCGTGGCCATCGTGTCGCACTCCTTGGAGGTGGCTGACTATCTTGACGTCAAGAGAGATTCTACGGTCTCGCATTCCCGGTGAGGCCCTCCGGTGGCTCTCCGCATTCCCGCAGGGCGCTTGTGCGCCGGGAGGGGGCGTGGGCGCAGCTGGTGCGGGCTCCTCTGCCTCGGCCAAGGGTAGTCGGGGCCGCAGGCGTCGTCGCGGGCGGCAGAGCCAGCGGTGGTGTGGGCATCCCAGGTGGGGGCGTCGTTCGCTCATGGGTCCCTGTGGCGGCGACCGCACCGCCCACAGACCCTGCGGATATCCCGGCCTTTACCTATGGTTAGGCAGAAATCGTCGACCGAATGGGTGATCGAGTTTCTTACCAGATGTTGACACGCGTACCGTATAGGTATGAACACAAACAGAACAGGCATGCGTACCGTCCTCGCCGCAGCCGCCGCGGGGGCACTCATCATCGGTTCGGCCGCCGGCGCGATGGCAGCCCAGCCCGAGGCCAACACCCCGAAGCGGTGTCATGAAGGTCCAGATGGTGAACATCCACAACGGCACCTTCGATCTCAAGCGCCCCGGCCACGGTCAAGGTCAAGGTCAACGTCTGGGACTCGGTCAAGAAGATGGACGCCCACAGTCGGTCACGGTCACGCTCGCCCAGTACGAGGCGAAGGGCGGCAAGATGGTCGAAAGTGGTCTCGACCATCACGTCACGCTCGCCAATGAGCACCAAGAGGGCACCGACAAGAAGTACGGAGACACTGTCTACGGCGCCATCGACGCTGGCTGCCTTGGCCAGTAAGGTCAGCGACGGTTCCGGTGATCTCTGTGCCTGTCCGAGGTCACGCATCGAGGTACCTGCCAGACGTGACACTCGGCAACCAGAAGCGCGCAAGTCGCCAAGAAGCTCGGCCGGGACTGCGTATCACCAGTCGTCAACCCGCGCCGACGCCCTGATCAACCCGCCGGGTCTCCGGCAACTGACTGACCCGAAGGGGCCGGCCGCGACCATCGTGGCCGGCCCCTTCGGCATGTCCGGTCCGATGCCTACTCCGACGGTTTGCGATCCGGCCTTGGGAGCGATCCGGGCTGCGACAGTCCCGACCGTGGCGCCGGCGTCTCCAGGAGCAGCGTCGACCGACGGCTGATCGGACGGGCAGTTCCAGGCGGTCACGGCCACGGTCAGGTCTCGTGAGCGGCCCGGGCCAACCGGTCGCGGACTGCCAGCGCCAACGGCCCACCGGCTGCGATCCGGGCAGCACCGCCACCACGACGGCCAGCCCGCAGCTCATCGGCCCGCCGCAGGGCGGCGTACAGGTCGCGGGCGTACTCGTCGGGGGTGTCGGGTGCCGCCAGCCTCGTCCAGCCGTCGGGCGTGGCACACGGAGACCGCACGAGGCCGACCCGTGACCAGTCCGGTCCCGGCCCCGGTGATCCGTGCAGGTTGGGATCCGCTAGCGACGCCAACCCGCATGGATCACGACTGCGCGGCCGAACGCTCGCAGCACGACCGCGTCGAGGTCGGCAGCGCTCGCGGCGTCGGACTCGACGAGGAGGACCCGGGCCATCGGGGCGTAGTGCGACTCGAGTGTCCCGGGCGCACGAACCTCACCGCCCTCGAGCCGCATCGCCTCGGACCGCCACCGGTCGGGTGCGCCACCGGGATCGGCGTCGGCCTGCCCAGCGCGTCGTCCTCCGCCGCCCAACACCCACCTCCCCCGCCAGCGACCGCGTCGATCTGCTCCTGGCTGATCGCGCCGAGTCTCAGGACCCGGGGCGGGGTGGCCGTGCAGTCGACGATCGTGGACTCCACCCCGATCGCGCACGGTCCGCCGTCCAGCACCAGGTCCCGCGCGGGGTCCATCGCCGGACCCACCTCCGCGAGCACGTCGAGCGCCCGCGTCGGGCTGACCCGCCCGAACCGGTTGGCGCTCGGAGCAGCCACCCCGCGCGAGGGGTCCCCCGACAGTCGGGCCAGGGCCTCGAGGCAGGCCCGAGCCACCGGATGGTCCGGGCAGCGCAGGGCCACGGTGTCCTGCCCGCCGGTGATGAAGTCCCCCGCGCGTTCGCTGCGGGCCACCACCACCGTCAACGCCCCAGGCCAGAACGCCGCAGCCAACCGCTCGGCGGCGGGATTGGGTCCGGCGGACCATCCGGCCAGCGACTGCGGGCCCTGCACGTGCACGATCAGCGGATGGTCGGCCGGGCGACCCTTCGCCTCATAGATCCGAGCCACCGCCATGGGGTCCTGGGCGTCAGCAGACAGCCCATACACGGTCTCTGTCGGCAGCCCGACCAGCCCGCCGGCGAGCCACGCGCGAGCGGCCCGATCCGCCACCCCGTTGACGACGACACCCTCGTCGTCAACGCCGAGCAGAAGGGGAAGGTCCACCACCGAATCCTAAGGTCGCCTCACGCGACGCCCACCATCCCGTTCGATCCAAGTATCGGGCCGATCGTGAGCCCGAGACCCGGAGGAAACCCCAGCTGGCGCCCGAGACCTGGATCAAGTCGCACCGGACCGGGCGGTCGAGACCTGGCCGGGGGCCTCATCGGCGTTCGCTCACGCGGCGTCTTCACTTCGTTCCGGGGCCCCACCCGGCCGGCTCCCACACGATGTCGTCGCGGCACGGCGGGGCCTTGACCGGATCACCCCGGATGGCCCAACGGGTCGGCGTTCCGCGTCAGTTCTGCAGTCGCGGGTCCCCGTGGCAGCGCTTGTACTTCTTGCCCGAGCCACACGGGCACATCGCGTTGCGGCCAACACCGGCGAACTCATTGGCGCCGCCGCCCACGACGGTCGCCTCTCCGGTCTCCGACGGCGCGGTGTACTGCACGCGGTCGGGCCGCCGCGGGGCCAGCCGGGCGGCGTTCAGGTCGGCCATCGGATGCCCCCCCTGGGCACCGACGCCGGCGGCTGCGCCGACCGGAGCACGCGGAGGCTTGGGCGCAGCCGGTTGGCCGGATGGTGCGGCGGCACCGGTGAGCGCCCGACCCTCGCCCCGCTGCCTCGCCCTCGCCCACCTCGGCCTCGATCTCCTCGTCGAGGTCCTCTTCGAGCTCGCCCTGCTCCTCGCCGGAGTCCACCGTCACCTCGAGGTTGAACAGCAGCCCGACCGTCTCCTCCTGGATCGAGTCCATCATCGCGCGGAACAGGTCGAAGCCCTCCCGCTGGTACTCCACCAGCGGATCGCGCTGGGCCATGGCCCGCAGCCCGATGCCGTCGCGCAGGTAGTCCATCTCGTAGAGGTGCTCGCGCCACTTGCGGTCGAGCACCGAGAGGATCACGCGACGCTCGAGCTCACGCAGGGTCTCGGTGCCGAGATCCTCCTCACGGGCCTCGTAGGCAGCCCGTGCATCGGCCAGGATCTCCTCGCGCAGGAACTCGCGCGAGACGGCCGAGCGCGAGCCCCCGGCCTGGGCCTCGACCTCCTCGATCGTCACCGCGATCGGGTACAGCGAGCGCAGCGCGCGCCACAGCTCGTCGAGGTCCCACTGCTCCGGGTAACCCTCGGCCGTCGCCGCATCGACGTAGCTGGTGATCGTGTCGGTCAGGAAGTGCTGGACCTGCTCGTGGATGTCCTCGCCCTCGAGGACGCGGCGGCGCTCCTCGTAGATGACCAGGCGCTGGCGGTTCATGACGTCGTCGTACTTCAGGACGTCCTTGCGGATCTCGAAGTGCTGGGCCTCGACCTGGGTCTGTGCCGAGCGGATGGCATTGGTCACCATCTTCGACTCGATCGGCTGCTCGTCGGGGACGTTGGCACGGCGCAGGAACGCATCGACCATGTCAGCCTTGAACAGGCGCATGAGGTCGTCCTGCAGCGACAGGTAGAAGCGTGACGCGCCCGGGTCGCCCTGGCGCCCGGACCGCCCGCGCAGCTGGTTGTCGATGCGCCGGGACTCATGGCGCTCGGTGGCCAGCACGTACAGCCCGCCGAGGTCGGTGACCTCCACGTGCTCGGAGGCGAAAGCCTCCTGTGCGGCGTGCAGCGCCTCGGGCCAGGCCGCCTCGTACTCCTCGGGCGTCTCGCTGGGCGTCAGTCCCTGGTTCTGCAGGGAGAGGTCGGCCAAGAAGTCGGCGTTGCCGCCGAGGATGATGTCCGTGCCGCGCCCCGCCATGTTCGTCGCCACCGTGACCGCGCCCTTGCGCCCAGCCTGGGCGATGATCGCGGCCTCCTTGTCGTGGTACTTGGCGTTGAGCACCTGGTGCGGGATCCCCTCGCGACGCAGGTAGGTCGACAGCTTCTCGCTCTTCTCCACGCTCACCGTGCCGACCAGGACCGGCTGCCCCGCCTTGTGCCGCTCGGTGATGTCGCTGACCACGGCGTTCCACTTGGCGTCCTCAGTCCGGTACACGAGGTCGGCGAGATCATCGCGGATCATCGGCATGTTCGTCGGGATCGTCACGACGCCGAGCTTGTAGATCTTGTTGAACTCGTTGGCCTCGGTCATGGCCGTGCCGGTCATGCCCGCGAGCTTCTTGTACAGCCGGAAGAAGTTCTGCAGGGTGACGGTGGCCAGGGTCTGGTTCTCGGCCTTGACCTCCACGCCCTCCTTGGCCTCGATCGACTGGTGCAGGCCCTCGTTGTAGCGGCGCCCGGACAGCATGCGCCCGGTGTGCTCGTCGACGATCATGACCTCGCCGTTCATGACCACGTAGTCGCGGTCGCGCTTGAACAGCTCCTTGGCCCGGATCGCGTTGTTCAGGTACCCCACGAGCCGGGTGTTGACCGGCTCGTAGAGGTTGTCGATGCCCAGCCAGTCCTCGGTCCGTTCGATGCCGGACTCCAGGACCCCGATGGTGCGCTTCTTCTCATCGACCTCGTAGTCGACGTCGATGCGCAGGCGCGTGGCCAGCTTGGCCATCTCCTGGTACCACTTGTCCGCCTCGTCAGAGGGTCCGGAGATGATCAGCGGCGTGCGTGCCTCGTCGATCAGGATGGAGTCGACCTCGTCGACGATCGCGTAGTTGTGGCCGCGCTGGACCAACTCCTCCTTCGACCACGCCATGTTGTCGCGCAGGTAGTCGAAGCCGAACTCGTTGTTCGTGCCGTAGGTGATGTCGTAGCTGTACTGGACGCGGCGCTCGGGCGGGGACATGTTCGACAGGATCACGCCGACCTTGAGGCCCAGGAACCGGTGGACGCGGCCCATGTTCTCGGCATCGCGATGCGCCAGGTAGTCGTTGACGGTGACCACGTGCACGCCGTCGCCGGTCAGGGCGTTGAGGTAGGCGGGAAGGGTCGAGACGAGGGTCTTGCCCTCACCGGTGCGCATCTCGGCGATGTTGCCCAGGTGAAGTGCTGCGCCACCCATGATCTGGACGTCGTAGTGCCGCTGGCCCAGGGTGCGCTTGGCTGCCTCACGGACGGTCGCGAAGGCCTCGGGAAGCAGGGAGTCCAGGGACTCCCCGTTGGCGATCCGCTCGCGGTACGCCGGCGTCAGCGCCTTGAGCTCCTCGTCGGACATGGCCTCGAAGGCGGGCTCAAGGGCGTTGACCTGCTTGGAGATGGCCTCCAGCTTGCGCAGCAGCTTGCCCTCACCTGCGCGCAGGATCTTGTCGATGATGGCCACGCGGGCCCCTCTCGCAACTCGGGTGCACGTCCCCCGACGCAGTGACGCGCGGGGTTCATAGACCCACCATCGTAGTCGGCCCCGGGCCACCGGCGACCCCGATCCTCGTCGGGGCGGACGCGAGCCCTTCCTGCGACGCCCCCCGACTCACTCGGGCAGGTCCACCAGGCCCCTGCGCAGGCCGGTGGCGACGGCATCGGTGCGACTGGCCGCTGCGAGCTTGCGCATCACCGACTGCACATGGTTGCGAACCGTGTGCTCGCTGATCCCCATGCGAACGGCGATCTGGGCATTCGTCGCACCGGTCGCCAGCCCTCGCAGGACCTCGAGCTCGCGCCGGCTCAGCTCGGGAGCGCGTTCACCGGACACCTCTGAGAGCAGCTCACCGCGAAGGATGCCCGCGAGCGGGGCAGCCACCCAGTTCTGCCCGGCGATCGCCGCGGACACAGCAGCGACGAGCTCCTCCGGGGCACAGCGCCGGTGCACCAGCGCCAGGGCACCGGACTCCATCGCCTCGACCATCCCCACGGACTGCGCTCGCCGGACGACCATCACGACAGCGACCCCGGGTGCCCGGGAGGCCAGCTCGGCCGCGACGTCGCCACCGTAGGGACGCAGGCCCAGGCCCGCATCCACCACGACTGCTGCCGGACGCAGGGTGGGCACCTGGGTCACCCAGGTCCCCGACGTCGGGGTCGGGCGTGGCGGGGTCCAGGGTCACGGCCTCGAACCCGGCCCCGGCCAGGACGCCGACCGCTCCCGCGCCGAAGACCGGCTCGGAGTCGACCACCAGCACGCGCGCGGGCGATGCAGCCCCCCGGGACCGCCCAGGCCCCCGGGCCGCCCGACCGTCGCGCCCGAACGGCCTAGCCGTCGGTCCCGCCCTCCAGCCGCAACAGGCCGTAGTTGTAGCCACGGCGGTGGTAGACCACGGACGGGGCCCCCGAGTCGCTGTCGCGGAAGAGGTAGAAGTCGTGGCCGACGAGCTCGAGGGACTCCACGGCCTGGGCCACCGTCATCGGCTGCGCCACGTGCTCCTTGAGCCGGACCACGATCGGGCCCTCCTCCCACACGGTCCCGTCGTCGGGCTCAGCGTCCGCTGTCGGCTCGATCGACTCCGGCACGATCTCGGCGGCCGGGACCACGACCACCTTCTCCACCCGACGGGTGCGCTTGCGGTCCGCGGCACGGCGCAGCCGTTCCTCGAGGCGAGCCAGCGCGATGTCGGTGGCCGCGTACTTGTCCGGGGCGTGCGCCTCCGCCCGGATCACCGGGCCGGTCCCGCGACAGGTCAGCTCCACCTCATAGGCGCGATCGGTCTGTCGGGGATTGGGCTCGAAGGACACCTCGACGTCGACGTGCGCGATGGGTAACCCGAATCGGTCGACCTTGCCCACCTTGGCCGCCACATGCTCGCGGAACCGATCCGATACATCGAGGTGACGACCCCTGACGACGATGTCCACGTGACCTCCGAGTGTTGGCTGACCCGACCTGCGGGCCAGCGTGTTGGTTACCCTCCCGCACCCTCAACGCTAGTCGGCACCGGTGCACGACGCACGGTGCGGGGGTCCGGCGACCAGGTGACGGCTGCGGCGCAGGCGACATCGCGACCGACCACGCGAAGTGCCCGCGCCGCCTCGGCGAGGGTGGCCCCGGTCGTGGTGACGTCGTCGACGATCACGATCACGCCCGGCGGCAGGTCGAGTCCCCGCAGCGAGCCCCCGACGTTGCGTGCCCGCTGCTCGCGCGTGAGCCCCACCTGGTCCCGGCTGGCCCGCACGTGCTCGAGCGCGGGGCACCGGTGGGCCGGGATCCCCCAGCCGCGGAGCACCCGAGCAGCCCTGCCGGCCAGGACCGCCGTGTGGTCGGCCCCGCGGGTGCGCACGGCGCTGCGCCGGGAGGGTACCGGGACCACCCACACCGGAACGCCGCCCGGCGCCCGCACGTCGGCCAGCGCGTCGCTGACCGCGCGGGCCAGCAGCTCGGCCAGTGGCCGGCCGAGCCTGCGGACCTGGCCATCCTTGAAGGCCACCACCGCTCGACCCGCCGGCCCAGCGTGGGCGCAGGCCGCGCGGGCGGGCACCGGTCCGGGTACGCGCACCGACCCGCCACCGCACGCGCTCGCACACCGTGGGCACCAGACCACCCCAGGGGTGCCGCAGCCGGCGCAGTGCTGCGGAACCACCAGGTCGAGCGCCGCCTCGGCGGCCTGGGTCCACCAGGTCGGCGCCGCCGCGCTCATCCGGGGTAGGCCACCGAGCGCGCATCGCCCTGGGCGCGCCACTGCAGCCCGACGTTGGCGAACAACAGGTCGCCCTCGCCGGCCACGAGCGTCGCGGAGCCCGGGGCGCCGGTCACCTCCAGGGGATCCGGTGGGGCACCGAGCAACTGGGCCTCACCGGTGCCGACCCCGATCCGCAGGACCTGCAGGCTGCTGGTGTCGGTCCGGCCGAGCACGTCCAGCGTGACCGAGTTCCGCCAGGCGACATCGCGGACCCCGGACACGGAGGTGGCGATCCTGCGCACGGACCCGATCACCAGCCCGGTCGTGGACGGCTGGATCACGCCCAGGTACAGCACCCCGTCGGCGACCAGGGCCACGCGCGTCCCATCGCGGGCGAGGTGGACCGAGGTGATCGGCTCCGCCAGCGCCGGGAGGACCCCGACCTCCTGCGGCAGCCCGTTGGGGACCAGCCGCAGGATCCGCCCAGCGTCGGTGAACCAGGCCCTGCCATCGACATCGAAGCTCGCCCCGCCGATCTGGCTGCCCCGGATGCGCTGCTCGGAGATTCCGGGGTCCAGCGGAAGGATCCACAGGGCCCTGCGATCCGGCTCGACCGCAGCGGCTGAGCGCTGGTCCAGCGAGACCCCCAGGTCGATCAGCGCATCGGCCTCGGGGACCTCCAGCGGCAGGGCGGTCCGTCCCTGCTCGGAGACTCGGATCACCGCGGAACCATCGAGCACGAAGTACGGCAGTCGCGCCTCGCCCGTCGAACCCATCGTCAGGGTGTCCGGGCTGCGCGACTGCCACACGGAACGATCCATGAGCTCGGGGATCCCGGGGACGTCGTAGGGCTCGCCGCCGACCTGCAGGCGGACGGCGGTGACCTCCGGCAGCTGGGTGAGCGTCCAGGTCAGCTGAGCTGCGAGGTCACGGCGCTGGACGTCCGTGGCCGCCAGGGCCTGGTCGGTGAGCTCCACCAGTGCGACGCCGTTGCTGACCGGAACGGCCCCCAGTGCCAGGGCGGTCCCGGCCGGGGCGCTCGGGCGCACCCCCGGAGCCAGCCATTCCGCCGGGCCGGCCAGGACCCGTTGGGCGAGCGCCGTGGGCAGGCTCGGGCCCACGACCGGCAGGAGCCGACCATCGGGCACCAGGGCGCTGCTGCGGGCCGAGGGGTAGTGGACCTGGTACTGGCGGTAGGCGCGCCGCAGGTCGGCATCGCTGATCAGGATCCCGGGCGGCGGGTCGGAGATGCGCCACTGGGGGACCCCCGAGGCCCCATCGACGACCTGCTCGAGGGTGAACGGGATCTTCTCGGTGGAGGCGGGGTCGACCGGGTCGAGGGTGCCCTCGGTGTCGAGCCTGTTGTTGATCGCGATGCGCGCATTGATGTCGGAGCCCTTGCCCTCAGACAGCTTCAGGGAGGACTGCTGGTAGACCGTGGTCGCGGCATCGGGGTCCCACGCCCCAGCCGCCTCGGGGGTCAGGTAGCGACGTGCGATCGCGTGGTCGGACTCAAGGCTGGCGTTCGCCTCGAGGAACCCGCGCACGATCTCCGTCGGGCTCGCGCCCATGCTCGGGGGGGCGGCGATCACCCGGATGAACTGCGAGGACTCCCCCGCATCCACGACGGGGCCCTGCTCGATCGGCCCCGACGTCGGGACGGCGGCACACGCGGCCAGTCCCATGCAGGCGGCTGCGGCGACGGCAGCGATCCCGGCGCGGGCACGGGCCGTCATCGGACCACCACCCCCTCGGGAGCCAGCGGCAGCCGCAGGGTGAAGGTCGCCCCGTCGCCGGGCGCCCCGGAGGCCGACAGCGTCCCGCCATGGGCCCGGGCGTCACCCAGGGCGATCGACAGGCCCAGGCCAGTGCCTCCGACCCGCCGCACCCGCGAGGGGTCGGCCCGCCAGAACCGGGTGAAGACCTGGGTGATCTCCTGCGGGGTGAGGCCCACGCCCTGGTCCGTGACGGCCAGCTGGGCCTCTGTCCCCTCGAGCATGACCTCGACGATCACCGGTCGGCCCATCCCGTGCTCCAGGGCATTGGAGATGAGGTTGGCCAGGATCCGCTCGACCCGCTGCGCGTCACAGGGGATCACCAGGGTGTCGAGCCCGATCACCTTCACCGGGCTGTCGAGCTCCTGGGCAAGGGGCTCCAGGGCGGCAGCCACGCGCTCGGACATCGCTCGCAGGTCGACCTCCTCGTAGTCCAGCTGGACCGAGCCGGAGTCCTGGCGCGAGGTCTCCAGCAGGTCGGCGAGCAGGGCCTCGAACCGGTTGAGCTGGTTCTGCAACAGCTCAACGGCCCGAGCATCATCCGGGGGAAGCTCCCGGCGCTTGTCGTGCAGGAGGTCCGCGGCCATCCGGACGGTGGTCAGCGGCGTTCGCAGCTCGTGGGACACATCGGCGACGAACTGCTGCTGCACCGAGGACAGCTTCTCCAACTCGTCGATCTGGGACTGGAGCGTGCCGGCCATCTCGTTGAAGCTCTCCGCCAACTGGGCCAGGTCATCCTGCCCACGCACCCGCATCCGGGCCTCGAGATGCCCGGAGGAGAACCGCCGGGCAGTGCGCGCCGCCTCGTGGACGGGGGAGACGATCATGAAGGTGACCAGCGTCGCCAGGCCAGCCAGCCCGAGGATGATGAACAGGCCCGCGACGGCGGTCGCGTTGCGCACCAACGACAGCGTCTCCTGCTCGGTGTCCAGGGGGAACAACTGGTACAGCTCGTAGGGGCCCACGCCCCGGACTGCCAGCGGCGCCCCGACCACGAACCCCGGGACCTCGCGGCCGTCGGTGTAGCGCATCGTCGTGTAGGTCCAGGCCTGTCGCTGGCTGCCCGAGACGATGTCACGCATCGGCCCCGGGACACTGATCTCCGAGATGAGCCCGGTGCCGCGCTCCGGGGTCGCGCTCAGCCCGGCCGGCTCGGAGGCGAGCATCAGCACCTCGAAGAGCCCAGCCTGCGCGCCCCGGGCCGCCATCGCCGCCACCACCGCGTCGATGGTCCGCGACGCGGGCACGTCGCTGCCCTGCGCCGGGGTGGCATCGAGGATGCGCTGCGCCTCGCTGCGGGCGGCCGTCGCCTCAGCCAGGGCGCTGGCCTCCTTCGAGCCCAGGACACCGGCGGAGATGTTGCCCAGCAGTGCGGGCATCAGCAGGACGAGCACCAGCGTGGACCCGACAACGGTGCCCAGGACGACCCGGAAGCGCAGTGACTGCCGCCAGCGTTGGCGCAGGTGGCCGGGCAGGGCACGGACCCGGCCGAACATCAGGGCGGCCCGGCGCGGTACCCGACGCCACGCACGGTCACGATCACCTCGGGGTTCTCCGGGTCGAGCTCGACCTTCCCGCGCAGGCGCTGGACGTGGACGTTGACCAGGCGCGTGTCACCGGCGTGCTGGTAGCCCCAGACATCGGCGAGCAGCTGCTCGCGGCTGAAGGCGAACCCCGGCCGGTTCGCCAGGGCGAGCAGGAGGTCGAACTCCAGCGGCGTGACCGCGATGGGCTCCCCGGCGCGGGTCACCGAGTGCGCCCCGCGATCGATGACGAGGTCGCCGATGCCGAGCACCTCGTTGGCTGTCTCCTCCAAGCGGCGCAGCCGCGCGTCGATGCGGGCGACCAGCTCCTTGGGCTTGAACGGCTTGACGATGTAGTCGTCGGCACCGGCCTGCAGGCCCTCGACGATGTCGAGGGTGTCCCCACGCGCGGTCAGCATGACGATCGGCACCGTCGACTCGGCACGCAGCCGCCGGCAGACCTCCAGCCCGTCCAGTCCGGGAAGCATGAGGTCGAGCAGCACGAGGTCCGGGGACTCACGGTGGAAGGCCGGGACGGCGTCGGTGCCGTTATGGCAGAAGAGGGGCTCCATGCCCTCGCTGCGCAGGACGATGCCCAGCATCTCCGCCAGATCCATGTCGTCGTCGACGACCAGCACACGCGCCTTCACAGGCACATGGTGGCACCTGTGGGCACAGGCTTGCCAACGGCTGTCCACATGGGACGATCAGGACATGTCGTCCCTGACCCCGCCACCCGACCCGCCCGAACCGGCCCAGCCGCCCCAGCCCGGCGCTTGGACCCCGCCGTCGGGATGGTCCCCCGAGCAGCCCCCCGCGTGGCCCACCCAGGCGGGGGGCAACGGCGTTCCCGGGCAGGTGCCCGCTCCGGGGTACGGTCAGGCGCCCCCTGCGGGGTACGGGCAGCCGGGGCAGCCCGCCTACGGGCAGTACGGCCAGGTGCCCCCGGCCGGGTACGGACAACTCGGGCTACGGGCAGCCGGGCCCGGGACAATCGGGCTACGGGCAGCCGGGGTACGGGCAACCCGGGCAGCCCGCCTGGGGCCAGCAGGCGCCGTGGGGCCCGCCCCCGCCGGCCCCGAAGCCCGGGATCGTCCCGTTGCGGCCGCTGGGAGTCGGTGAGCTGCTCGATGGTGCCCTGAGCCTGATCCGCAGCAACCCGCGCACGGTCCTGGGCCTTGCCGCGGCCATCTCGGCCGTCTCGGCCCTGCTGCAGACGGTCGGCCTCTGGTTCTCCCTGCAGTTCATCGACGCCGCGCAGCCGGTGGCCGGGTCGACGGACGTCGACGTCACCGCGGAGCTCACCTCGGTGATCAGCGGGGGTGTCGCCCAGATGGTTCCGGCCCTGGTCGCCGGGTTCCTGCAGGTGCTGGCCAGCGGGCTGTTCATCGTCCTGGTCGGCGCCGCGGTCCTCGGCCGGCAGCTCGACGCCAGCCAGACCTGGGCCAGCCTGCGCCCGCGGATGCTGCCCCTGATCGGCGTCACGCTCCTCATCGGGCTGGGTGGCCTGCTGGCCGTGGCCCTCATGGTCGGGTTGATCGTGGCCTTCGCCTTCGCGATCGGCACGTGGGCGGTGCTGCCCGGGCTCGTGATCGGGATCGGCGGCACGATCGCGCTCGTGTACGTCTACGTGAAGCTGTCGCTGGCCTCGCCCACGCTCGTGATGGAGGGGGTCGGGGTCCTCGAGTCACTGAGGCGGTCGTGGGTCCTGGTCCGGCGCTCCTGGTGGCGGGTCCTGGGCATCCTGATCCTCTCGGCGATCATCACCAGCCTGCTCACCACCGTCGTCACCGTTCCGATCACGCTGATCGCCACCCTGGCCAGCGGCTTCAGCGAGTCGTTGGTGCCCACGGTCCTGGCGTCGGGGGTGGCCACGCTTGTGGCCGGGATCATCACCCTGCCCTTCAGCGCGGCGGTCACCGGCCTGCTCTACATCGACCTGCGGATGCGCCGGGAGGCGCTGGACATCGAGCTCGTCTCGGCCGGGGTGCAGCCCTCAGCCGACCCGCTGGCCGCCTACCGCCACCACCGACCCTGACGATGCTGCGCGACCACCTGCTCAGCGTCGAGGGAGCTGCCCACACCGTGGTCAGCACCCCGGGCGGGGTCCCCGTCGACGTGCCCGTCGACCTGACGCGTGCGCAGGCGCAGCGACTGGCTGAGCTGGAGCTGTCCGACCCCGCGTACCGGGCCGCGCAGCCCAGCCTCATCGAGCGGGCGATCACGTGGCTGGTCGAGTGGGTGCAACGGGTGGCCGATCGTGCGGCAGAGGCTGCGCCCGGGGGGTGGCTGGGCATCCTCGGCCTGGTCCTGCTGATCGTCGTGGCGGTGCTGTTCATCCGATGGCGGATCGGCCCGATGAGCCGCGCGGCGGGCCTGACCTTCACCGTCGACCCGGGGACGAGCGCATCCGAGTACCGCACGAACGCCGAGGAGCTGGCGACCGCGGGCCAGTGGGACCAGGCCGTATCCGAGCGGATGCGCGCCCTCGTGCGCAGCAGCCAGGAGCGCGGCCTGATCGATGCCCATCCGGGCTGGACCGCCGACGAGGTGGCCACGGAGGTGGGGCAGCGCGTGCCCGATGCCCGCACCTGGCTCGATGTCGCAGCGAGGACCTTCGACGAGGTTCGCTACGGCGGGCGTCCGGGCTCGCCGGCCGCCTACCGGTCGATCGCCGACGCGGACGACCGGGTGGCCGCGGGGACGGTCGTGGGGTCCGGCGCCCCCGCCGTCGTCGGCTCTGCGCCGGACCAGCCAGTCACGGACGACCGGGTCGTGGCCCCATGAGCGTGCCCACGCCGACGCCCACGTCCGCCCCCAACTCGGCCACGCCGACGTTCGACGACACAACGTGGGACCGGGCTCGCCGCTGGCGTCCCACCGGTCGCGGCCTGGCGATCGCCGCCCTGCTCCTGCTGGCACTGGTCGTGCTCATGCTGACGACCGCACGCCGGACCGGCTACCTGGACCCGGCAGCCGTGGATCCCTCCGGCTCACGCGCGGTGGCCAACGTCCTGGCCGACCAAGGGGTCCGCGTCACCGATGTGCGCACGACGGCTGACGTCGCGGCGAACGCCCAGGGCGCGACCGTGCTCGTGACCGACTCCACCCTGCTCACGAGCGACATGATCTCTGAGGTCCTGGACGCCGGACCGTCCCGACTGGTCCTGATCGACCCACTGCCCGGCTCGCCGGCCCTCGAGCGACTGGCTGCCGGTACCGAGCTCACCGATGTCGCCGGTGCGGGCGAGGTCGAGCCGAACTGCCGGTGGGAGCCCGCCCAGCGCGCCGGGAGCGCCGAGCTCCCGGGCACCCGTTACGACGCCCGCGCATGGACCCCGGAGGGCCAGGCCTGCTACGACCGGCCGGAGTCAGCGGCGCTGGTCGTCATCCCCGCCCGTGCCGGGCGCCCGGAGGTGATCCTCCTCGGCAGCGCCCATCCGTTGACCAACGAGGGATTCGACGCGCAGGGCAACGCGGCCCTGGCCCTGAGCCTGCTGGGCAGCCGATCCGAGCTGGTCTGGTGGCGGCCCGTCGCCAGCGACCCTGCACTCGCCGGGCAGGGCACGGCGACGATCGCCGAGCTCGTCCCCACCTGGGTCGTCCCGGCCCTGCTCCAGGTCCTGGTCGCCTGCGCGCTGGTGGCGTGGTGGCGCTCGCGCCGACTCGGGCGCCTGGTGACCGAGCCCCTGCCGGTGGTCATCCGCTCGGGCGAGACCACGGCGGGGCATGCCCGGCTCCTGCACGCCCACCACGCCCGCGCCGAGGCGGCCACCCATCTGCGGGCCCGTGCCCGGGAACGGATCCGGGTGCGCCTGGGGCTGCCGCTCGGCGTCCCCGAGGCGCGACTCGTGGCCGCGGCGGCGACCCGCAGTGGGCGCGCGCCGGAGCAGGTCGGCGTCCTGCTGTACGGTCCTGAACCGACGACCGACGCCCACCTGGTGGCGTTGGGGCACGACCTGGAGGCACTGATGGTGGAGGTGGGCGGGGCATGACGGACACCGATCCGAGGGAGCCACTGATGGCGCTGCGCGCCGAGGTGGGCAAGGCCGTGGTGGGGCAGGACGCGGCCATCACCGGGCTGGTCATCGCCCTGCTGTGCCGCGGGCACGTCCTGCTCGAGGGGGTCCCCGGCACTGCCAAGACGCTCATGGTCCGGGCCCTGGCGGCCAGCCTGTCGCTGGACAGCAAGCGGGTCCAGTTCACCCCCGACCTCATGCCCGGCGACGTCACGGGCTCGCTGGTCTACGACAACCGGACCTCGGCGTTCTCGTTCCGGCCCGGTCCGGTCTTCACCAACCTGCTCCTGGCCGACGAGATCAACCGGACGCCCCCGAAGACGCAGGCCTCGCTGCTGGAGGTCATGGAGGAGGGCCAGGTCACCGTCGACGGGATCGCCCGCCCGCTGCCGGACCCGTTCCTGGTGGCCGCCACCCAGAACCCCATCGAGTACGAGGGCACCTACCCGCTGCCCGAGGCCCAGCTCGACCGCTTCCTGCTGATGCTCTCGGTCCCGCTGCCCGAGCGCGACGCCGAGTTCGGGGTGCTGGCCCGCCACATGGCCGGCTTCGACCCCCGCGACCTCGCCGCTGCCGGGGTGCGGCCGGTGGCCACCGCCGACGACCTGGTCCGGGCTCGGGAGGCCGTGGCCACGGTCTCCGTCTCCCCCGAGGTCACCGCCTACGTCGTGGACCTCGTGCGCGCCACCCGGACGTCCCCGTCGGCGCAACTGGGCGTCTCCCCCCGCGGCGCCATCGCCCTGCTGCGCACGGCCCGCGCCTGGGCGTGGCTGGCCGGGCGCGACTACGTGACCCCGGATGACGTGAAGGCGCTGGCCCGCCCCGCGCTGCGCCACCGGATCAAGATCCGGCCCGAGGCCGAGCTCGAGGGGGTCACCGCCGACGCCGTCATCGACACCGTCCTGAACAGCGTCCCGGTCCCGCGCTGATGGTCCTGACCGGCCGGGCAGCCCTGCTGGCGCTGGTTGGCGCCGGCGTGGTCGGGCTGCTCGTCGCCGGCGGGATGATCCCCTGGCAGGCCCTGATCGTGGTCAACGCGGTGCTCCTGGTTCTGCTGGTCACCGATGCCGTGGGCGCAACGACGCCGCGCGCGCTGGCGCTGGTCCGCAGCGGGGACCGCAAGGTGCGCCTCGGAGAGGTCGCCCACGTCCAGCTGGCCGTCACGAACACCGGGCGCCGGCGGTGGCGCGGCTACCTGCGCGACGCGTGGGCACCCACCGCCCACGCCACGATCGACGGCGTGACCGACCGTGCGGCGCTCGACCTGCCGGCAGGGGACACCGTGCGGATCGACGTCGCTGTGCAGCCGAGCCGGCGTGGTGACCGCCCGACGGACCGCGTCACCCTGCGCTCACTGGGGCCACTCGGGTTGGCCGGGCGCCAGCGCAGCGTCGAGGTGGACTGGTCGGTGCGGACGCTGCCCCCCTTCAGCTCCCGGCGGCACCTGCCGTCCCGGCTGGCACGGCTGCGCGACATGGACGGCCGGCAGGCCATCGCCGTGCGCGCCCAGGGCACCGAGTTCGACTCGCTGCGCGAGTACGTCCCGGGCGACGACGTGCGCTCGATCGACTGGCGGGCCACCGCGCGCGCGGCCGACGTGATGGTCCGCACATGGCGCCCCGAGCGCGACCGTCGCGTCGTCATGGTCCTGGACACCGGTCGCACCAGCGCGGTGCGAATCGGCGACGAGACCCGCCTGGACATCCTGATCGACGCAGGGCTGCTGCTCGCAGCACTGGCAGGGCGTGCTGGCGACCGGGTCGACCTCGTCGCCCACGACCGGCGAACCCGGCTGCAGGTGAGCGGGGGCAGTGGCCCGAGCCTCCTGCCGCGCCTGGTCGACGGGATCGCCACGTTGGAGCCCGAGCTCACGGAGACCGACTACCGGGGGCTGGTGTCCGCGGTGCTGTCGCGGGTGCGCAAGCGGGCACTCGTCGTGCTGTTCGTCACCCTGGACCGCCCGGCGATGGAGGAGGGCCTGATCCCCGCGCTCCCGGCCCTGACGGCGAGGCACACCGTCATCGTCGCGTCCGTCCGCGAACCCGCCCCCACGCTGGTCTCGACCTCCCCCTCCCCGGGCGGCGGGCCACGCAGCACCTCGCAGGACGCCGCGGGTGCCTACCTGAGTGCCGCCCGGGCGCGCGCCGACCTGGATCGGGCGCACGTGGCCACCGTGCTGGCTCGTATGGGGGTGCGCGTCGTCGAGGCGACGCCGGCCGACATCGCCCCCAAGGTGGCCGACGCCTACCTCGACATGAAGGCCGCCGGGCGGCTCTGAGCGCCACCGACGGCGGTGAGTCCGCCGGCCCCCGGGAGGACTCAGCCCGACATCGGGGCCAGCTCGGTGAGGCCACCGTCGCTGGTGATGTCGCCGGTGAATCCGGCGCGCTCGCCGCGGCTCCCGTAGATGCCGACGTAGGCCAGGAAGGCGCCCAGGGCCAGGACGCCGATCCCGACGCGCGCCCACGTGGGCAGCGGCGAGGGGGTCACGAACGCCTCGATCACGCCTGAGACGAGCAGCACCACGGCAAGGCCCATCGCGATGGCCACCGCGGCACGGCCCTCCTCCGCGAGCGCGACGCTGCGCGGACGGGGCCCGGGATCGAACCACTGCCAGCCCAGCCGCATGCCAGCACCGGCGGCGACGAAGACCGCCGTCAACTCGAGCAGTCCGTGCGGGGCGATGAGGCCGAAGAACACGTCACCGCGGCCGTTGGCGACCATCAGCCCGCCGACGATCCCGACGTTGATGGCGTTCTGGGCCAGCACGTAGACGGCCGGCAGCACGAAGAACGCCCCGGCGATCAGCACGAGCGCGGACACCCAGGCGTTGTTCGTCCAGACCTGGGCGGCGAACCCCGCGGCCGCGTCCGAGGAGTAGTAGGCCGCGAAGTCCTGCTCGACCAGCTGGCGGATCTCCTCGGGCGTGCCCAGCGCAGCCTGCACCGCCGGGGAGCTGGCCACCCACGCGCCCACCGCGACCGCCACGATCGTGGACCCCAGCCCGGCCGCCAACCACCAGTAGCGCGCCCTCCAGACGGCCACCGGGAACCCGATCCGGAAGAACGTGAGGAACTCCCGCCACATCGGGGCGTGCGAGCCGGTGACCCGCGCGCGGGCCTGGGCCACCAGCTGGGTGAGGCGTCCGACCAGGGCTGGGTCCGGGGCGGCACTTCGGACCATCGACAGGTGGGTGGCCGTGCGCTGGTAGAGGTCGACCAGCTCGGTGGCCTCGGAGCCGGTGAGCCGGCGCTTGCGGGTCAGCTCGGCCAGCCGCTCCCATTCGGGGCTGTGCGCCCTGACGAAGGCATCGACGTCCACGGGGGCAAGCGTAGGTGCTGATGGGAGGATGGTCGCGTGGCCAACCTGATCACCGGGGACGCGATCACCCTCGACCTGCGCATCGCCGGGCTGCCCTCACGCTCCCTGGCCCTGGCCGTCGACCTGACGATCCAGGTCGGGCTGCTCATGACCGGCACCGTCCTGGTCAGCTGGGTGTTCTCCGCCGGCGGGAGCCCCGGAGCCCAGGCAGCCGTGACCCTGTCGGTCGTCGTGCTGGCCCTGGTCGTCTGGCCGACATTGGTGGAGACGCTCACGCGGGGTCGCTCGCTGGGCAAGGCGATGATGGGCCTGCGCGTGGTCCGCGACGATGGCGGGCCGATCCGGATGCGCCACAGCCTCGTGCGCGCCCTGGCCATGGTGTTCCTCGACTTCTGGATCACGTCCGGGGTCGTGGGTGGGCTCAGTGCCCTGACCTCCTCGAGGTCCAAGCGGATGGGCGACCACCTGGCAGGCACGATCGTGGTGGGTGAGCGCATCCCCCGCCACGCCACCGCGCACCAGGACATCGAGATGCCCCCGCAGCTGGCCGGATGGGCAGCCGGCCTCGACCTGGTGGCGGTCCCCGACGGGCTGGCCCTGAACGTGCGCACGTTCCTGCACCGGGCGCCGTCGCTGGATCCGGCCGTCCGGGTGACGACCGCCGAGCGCCTGGCCACCCAGCTGGCCAGCTACGTGCGGATGCCCGCCCCGGCCGGCACCCCCGCCGAGGCCTACCTCGCGGCCGTCCTGGCCGAGCGCACCCGGCGGGCGTCCTCGCCAGGGCCGGTCTCCTCCTGGGGAAACGGAACCGCGATCGGCGGGCCGCCCGCGCCGACGACGCCCCCGTCCCGCCCAGATGCCCGCCACCCGCAGATGCCCGCGCAGATGCCCGCGCAGACAGCGATCCCTCCCAGTGCCCAGGCTCCCTCAGCGAGCCCGCCTCCCTCGGGTTTCGCCCCACCCGGCTGACCACGCGTCCCCGGCGCGGGGCACGGGCCGCGCCTCACGAGACCGCGCTGGGTACCCTTCCGGACATGTCCTTCGCCGTCCAGATCACCATCGATTCGACCGATCCACACGCACTGGCGGACTGGTGGGCCGAGACCCTCGAGTGGCGAGTCGAGGCGCAGGACCCCGACTTCATCCGCAGCATGGTCGCCCAGGGTCACGCCACGCAGGACGAGACCATGGTCCACAACGGCGCGCTGGTCTGGAGTGTCGGCGCGGCGATCGTCTCCAGCGATCCGGGGGCGCCCCGGATCCTGTTCCAGCGCGTGCCCGAGGCCAAGACCGTGAAGAACCGGGTGCACCTCGACATCCGCACCGGGGGCCGGGACGAGGAGGTCCGGGCACGCCTGCTCGAGCGCGGGGCAACCGTGCTGTGGACCGGGAGTCAGGGCCCGAAGTCGTGGGTCACGATGGCCGACCCGGAGGGCAACGAGTTCTGCGTCTGACCAGGCCGCGGCCGAGCACAGCACCAAGCCGGACAGCACGAAGGTGGTGGGTTGTTGCCCATAGAGGAGCAACAACCCACCACCTTCGTGGCGGTTCCGGTCGGATCGGTTCCGGTCCGCGGTGCGATCAGTAGCGGTACATGTCGGCCTTGTAGGGGCCAGCCACGTCAACGCCGAGGTACTCCGCCTGCTCCTTGGACAGCTCGGTGAGCCCGACGCCCAGGGCGTCGAGGTGCAGGCGGGCGACCTTCTCGTCGAGGTGCTTGGGCAGCACGTGCACGCCGATCGGGTACTCGTCGGTCTTGGTGAACAGCTCGATCTGGGCCAGCGTCTGGTTGGTGAACGAGTTGCTCATCACGAAGCTGGGGTGCCCGGTGGCGTTGCCCAGGTTCAGCAGGCGCCCGGCCGACAGGATGATCACGGTGTGGCCGTCGGGGAACCGCCACTCGTCGACCTGCGGCTTGATCGGGTTCACCGAGACTCCGGGGTACTGGTGCAGGCCCGCCATGTCGATCTCGTTGTCGAAGTGGCCGATGTTGCCCAGGATCGCCTGGTGCTTCATGCCGGCCATGTGCTCAGCGGTGACCACGTTGAGGCAGCCGGTCGCCGTGATGACGATGTCGGCGATGCCGAGGACATCCTCGAGGCGAGCCACCTGGTAGCCATCCATGGCCGCCTGCAGCGCGCAGATCGGGTCGATCTCGGTGACGATCACCCGGGCGCCCTGCCCGCGCAGCGACTCCGCGGAGCCCTTGCCGACGTCGCCGTAGCCGCATACGACCGCGACCTTGCCGCCGATCAGGGTGTCGGTGGCGCGGTTGATGCCGTCGATCAGGGAGTGCCGGCAGCCGTACTTGTTGTCGAACTTGCTCTTGGTCACCGAGTCGTTGACGTTGATCGCGGGGAAGGGCAACGAACCCTCGCGCGCCATCTCGTAGAGGCGGTGCACGCCGGTCGTGGTCTCCTCGGTGACGCCCTTGATCCCGGCAGCGATCCGGGTCCAGCGGGTGGCGTCCTCGGTCAGCGAGCGCCGAAGGACCGACAGGACGACCGCGTACTCCTCGGAGGTGGACTCATCAGCGGTCGGCACGAGGCCGGCCTTCTCGAACTCCATGCCCTTGACGACCAGCATCGTGGCGTCGCCGCCGTCGTCGAGGATCATGTTCGGACCCTCGGTCGCAGCGCCGTCAGCGCCCGGCCAGCGCAGGACCTGCTCGGTGCACCACCAGTACTCCTCCAGCGTCTCGCCCTTCCAGGCGTAGACCGGGACACCCTGCGGATCCTCGGGGGTGCCGTTCGGGCCGACCGCGACGGCGGCCGCGGCATGGTCCTGGGTGGAGTAGATGTTGCACGAGGCCCAGCGGACCTCGGCACCGAGCGCCACGAGGGTCTCGATCAGCACGGCGGTCTGGATGGTCATGTGCAGGGAGCCGGTGATCCGGGCACCGGTCAGCGGCTTGCTGGTGCCGAACTCGGCACGCATCGCCATGAGGCCGGGCATCTCGTGCTCAGCCATGCGGATCTCGTTGCGGCCGAACTCGGCCAGGGACAGGTCAGCGACCTTGAAGTCGTTCATGGAGCTCCTCGTTGTGGTGCGGCGCGGTGCGCGGGTGAGTCAGCCGCTGGGGGGCGGCCGGCCGGCGAACGTCCACGAGGCTTCGATGGTTCGCACGCGACGGCAGGACCGTCGCAGACCTCAGTGTCTCATCCCCGGGCGGATGCCACCAGCAGGGCGCCGGCTACGCGTCGGAAGTGGGCGCCTGCGCCTCGGAGGCCGGGGCCTGCGCATCGGCTGGCAGGTTCAGCATGCGCCCGCTCGATGTCCGGCTCGAGGTAGATCCACTTCGCCGTCGGAACCGCCGTGCGGACGCGCTGCTCCGCCTCGTCGATCACGACGGCGAGCTCGTGGGACGGGAGTTGCCCGTCCACCCCGATCTTGACGGCGACCAGCAGCTCGTCGGGTCCGGTGTGCAGCGTGCGCATGTGGATGATCGAGTCGACGCCCGGCTGTTGGTTGAGCGCGGCCCTGATGGCCGACTCCTGCTCGGGCAGCGCCGACTCACCCACCAGCAGACCGGACACCTCGAAGGCCAGGAACACCGCGATGCACAGCAGCAGCGTGCCGATCGCCAGCGAGCCGACACCGTCCCAACGGGCATCCCCGGTGACGACCGCCATCGTGATGCCGAACAGCGCAAGCACGAGGCCGAGCAGTGCACCGAGGTCCTCGAGCAGCACGACAGGCAGCTCGGGCTGGCGGGTGTCCTGGATGTAGGCCTTGAGGCTCCGGGTGCCCCGGGACTTGTTCGCCTCGCGGAAGGCCGTCCGGAACGACCACGACTCCAGCCCGATCGCGATGAACAGGACCGCGTAGGCCACCCAGACCATGTTCAGTTCCTCAGGGTGGCTGATCTTGTGCCAGCCCTCGTACAGGGAGAACATCCCGCCGAGCATGAACAGGATGATCGCCACGACGAACGCGTAGACATAGCGCCGGCGGCCGTACCCGAACTGGTGCTCGGAATCGGGTGCCTCAAGGGACCTCTTGCCGCCGATCAGCAGCAGCGCCTGGTTGCCCGTGTCGGCCACCGAGTGGATGGCCTCGGAGAGCATCGAGCTCGATCCGGTGATCGCGTAGGCACCGAACTTGGTGATCGCGATGCCGGCGTTGGCGATCATCGCCGCGATGACTGCCTTCGTCCCGCCCTCGGTGCTCAACGCTGGCCCTCCTGGCCGGTCAGGTCGGCGCCGATGCCCTGGGGCCCGGGAGCTGCCTCGTCCAGCAGCATCACCGGGATGTCATCGCGCACCGGGAAGCTGGTCGCGCACCGGGTGCACACCAGGGCTGTGGCCGCCGCAAGGTCCGCAGTGTCGGGCTCCACGGGGGCGTGGTGCTCGCACGGGCAGGCAAGGATCGCCAACAGCACGGGGTCGATGTTCATGGCGTGGCTCCCTCGTCGCGGATCAACGCCAGGACCCTATCGCGCAGGGCGTCCAGCGCGTCCTGGTCGGGCGCCTCGGCGTTGAGGCGCAGCAGCGGCTCGGTGTTGCTGGGCCGCACGTTGAACCACCAGTCCGGGCCGCTGACGGTCATCCCGTCGAGGTAGTCGAATGTCACGTGGGGCTCGACCTCGAACGCGACGCGCACCCGCTGCGTCGCGGCGGCGCCGTCGGCGACCACGGAGTTGATCTCCCCACTGGCCACGTACCGCTCGTAGGGCGCCAGCATCGACGACAGCGTCGTCCCCTGCGGCGAGCCACCCAGCGCCGCGATGGTGTGCAGGGCCGCGAGCATGCCGGAGTCGGCATTCCAGAACTCGCGGAAGTAGAAGTGGCCCGAGTGCTCGCCACCGAAGACCGCGCCGGTCTCAGCCATCCGGGCCTTGATGAACGAGTGCCCCACGCGGGTGCGCACCGGGACGCCACCGTTCTCGATGATCACCTCGGGAACCGCCCGCGACGTGATCAGGTTGTGGATGATCGACGAACCGGGGTGCTTGGCGAGCTCGCGGGCAGCCACCAGGCCCGTCAGCGCCGACGGGGACACCAGCTCGCCGCGCTCATCGACGAGGAAGCACCGGTCGGCATCGCCGTCGAAGGCCAACCCGACATCGGCGCCCTCCGCGAGGACCGCCGCCTGCAGGTCGCGCAGGTTCTCCGCCTCGATCGGGTTCGCCTCGTGGTTGGGGAACGTCCCGTCGAGCTCGAAGTACAGGGCGACGACATCCAGTGCCGGGATGTCCAGCACGGCCGGGGCGGTGTGCCCGGCCATCCCGTTGCCCGCGTCGACCACGACCTTCAGGTCCCGGATCTCCGAGAGGTCGACGAGCTCATGGAGGAAGGCGGCGTACTCGGTGAGCATGTCGCGATGGGTGACCCTGCCGAGCGGATCGCCGGACGCCGCAACGGGCTCGGCGACCATGTCGCGGATCTGGGCCAGGCCCGAGTCCTGCCCGACCGGGGTTGCCCCGGCCCGGCACATCTTGATCCCGTTGTACTGCGCCGGGTTGTGGCTCGCGGTGAACATCGCACCCGGCAGCCCCAGGCGCCCGGCGGCGAAGTAGAGCTGGTCGGTGCTGGCCAGCCCGATGTCGATGACGTCCACGCCCTGACCGGTGACGCCCTCGCAGAAGGCAGCGACGAGCTCGGGACCGGATGGGCGCATGTCCCGGCCCACCACGACAGCGCCGGGCCCGCCCGCGGACCGGCTGGCCCCCACGACCTGGGCGAACGCCGCGCCCACCCGCCCGGCGAGCTCGGCATCGAGCTGGTCGGGGTAGACCCCGCGGACGTCGTAGGCCTTGATGATCTGGGTGAGGTCGCGCACGGCGGTCACACTAGCGGTCCGGCCGGGGCGAACGGGGCGGGTCGGACGATGCGGAGTCTCAGGGCTCGGAACCGGCGCGGTGCGGGCACTGCCTACGGCATCGCGGCGGCGTCGTCGATGATGTCGACCGAGCGCAGCACCCGCAGGTGCCCCCGTCGACCGACCTCGACCATGTCCGGGACCTCCACCCTGGGGCGGGCGGCCTCCCGCACGGCGTTGGCCAGGGCCTCGAGGTCGTCGCTGCTCGGGCGCAGGGCATCGGGGTCGGGCTCCAGGCGGACGACCTCCCAGCCGCGCGGGACGGTCATGCGCTCACTGTGGACCTGGCAGAGGTCGTAGCAGTGCGGCTCGGCATAGGTGGCCAGGGGACCCAGGACCGCGGTCGAATCCGAGTAGACGTAGGTCAGCGTCGAGACAGCCGGCCGCGCACACGCCGGCTTCGAGCAACGACGAACTGGACTCACGGGGGCAACCTACTCCGACGCGCTGACATCGCGAACCACCCACGCCCGCATCGCGGGCCGTGTCGCCGGAACAGGTCACCGGGACAGGTCACCGAGACGGGTCGCCGGGACGGGGCCGCGATGCCCGTCCCGATGGGCCAGAGCCGGTCAGCCCGCCGGGGCCAGGATGCCCAGGTCCTCGCGCACGGTCAGGGCGGTGACAGACGACGCGACCGGCCACCAGGGGTACCCGGTTGCCAGCGGCAGCTCGTCGTCCAGGGTCACGTGGGACACCGCTGCCGGGCCCGACCCGGGATCCGAACGCCAACTCACCGTGGTCAGCCCGGCAGCCGCCTTCGCCCCGGCTCCCGGGACTGTGATCGCGCTCTGGCTGCCCCCAGGGATCGTGACCGGGATGGTCACGGTACGCGCGGGCTCACTGGGCAGGACGAGCTCGGGAAGGCGTGCCCCGGACTCCTCCCCGGACCCCGAGTCGACCTCGGTCCCGCTGTCGGTCCCGCTGTCGGGGTTGCCCGACAGCGCGGCCAGGTCGTCGGAATCGATCGTGATCACCGTCAACGTCCCGCTCACCGGCCCATCCGGGGCTGCCACGGTGACGGTCGTGGTCAGGCCCGGACCGGTGGGCACCGCGGCCCCGCCCAGGGGGTCAGGCCCGCCGATGAGCGGCACGGCCGCCAGCCACGCCACGTCCCGGCGGGCACCACCCCATGCGGCCCGTGCGCCACCCGTGACGGGGACGTCGGAGGTCAGGTCCAGCGTGCCCGACTGCCCCGAGAGCACCCGGGTCAGGTCCACCCGGATGATCGCACCGGCCGGCACGGCAATGGCCGCAAGGCCCTCCACCGTCGCCGGGCCGGAGTCGGTGAGCAGCCGCGGTGTGACCGTTGCGAACTGGGCGCCCGGGTTCACCAGGACGAGGTCACGGTCACCATCCCCCTCCGGAATGCCCGCGATGACCAACCGCGTTCCCGGCGCCTGGGCCGCTGGGATGAAGTCGACCCCGCGGGGCCGGTCCTCGCTGGGGACCGCAACGTCACGGACGGCAGCCGCAACCCGGCCGCTCGTGGCCAGCACCTCGATCGCGAGCAGCTCCTCATCGGGGGCGAGTGCGTCCAATCGCAGCCGCACGCTCGAGGCGGGTCCCAGGTCGATGCCCTTGCCCGCCAGTGCCTGGACCTGCCCGGCTCCGGAGAACAGGGTGATGTCGAAGCGGGCAGGCTCCTGGGCCGCGTTGCTCACCAGCAATGCGGCTCCCCGGCCGAGCTGCGATCCGGCACCCACGAACCACCACTGCCGCCCGGGGGCAGCGCAGGCAGCCGAGGACAGGCCCTCGGTGGTGCCGTCCTGCTGCCGGGCGACGACCCCGGCCAGCGCTGAGGGCGCCCAGGAGCCGTCGGCGCGCATCAGGATCGGGGGCTGGGAGCGCCGCACGGAGCGCAGGGCCACCGGCTCGCCCGGGCCCGGGAGCTGGACCCCGAAATCGGTGGAGGTGATCGGCCAGAGGGCGGCGGACCCCGAGCCCTCGGTCGGTCCGGCAACCACGGCCCCCAGGACGTTGGTCGCCTGCCCCGCCCCCGTCATCTGCGGGCAGACCAGCACCGAGCTGGTGACCGGGCGGTAGGCCAGCTCACGGGCGTCGGGTTCGGCCTGCGGGGCGGCAGCGGCGGCCGCCACCCCTGCCACCACCAGGATCCCGACCACGAGGCGCCTCATGGGGCCGTCCACCCGCCCTCATGGCCGGGATCCTGGTCACTGGCCGCATCCGGATCGACCGACCGGCGCTTGGGCAGCGAGAGCACGAGCAGGACGAGGAACAGGGCCAGCTGCCCGGCCGCCGCCACCGGCCACCAGCTCCGGTGCGCCACCTGCAGGACCCCGGTGGCGTCGACCGTCGTCCAGAGCATGCCCCGGTCGTCCGGGACGAGATCCAGCTGCCGACCGGCCAGGGCACCCTGCCACCCGGGGTCGGCCTGCTCGGCCACGACGAGCCGACGCGGCAGCTGGGTCAGGGGATGCAGCTCGACGTCGATCGTCGTCGGCGCCGTGAGCACGGGAACCTCGAGGGGCGCCGACGGCCGGGTGTCCTTCGACGACGATGTGGGGTCAGTCAGCTCCGCCCGCGTGGGGTCCCCCGCCACCAACCAGAGGGACTGCTCCGGTGCGCGGGCCAGCTGGCGCAGGCCGAACGTGGCGTCCAGCTCGGCGACCAGCGGGTCCTCCGGAGGGCCGTCGAACACGACGAACCTGATCGCCCGACCGCCGAGCTCCTCCTCCACCTGACCACTGGCCCCCGAGACCAGGCCAGCGACCGCATCATCGAACCCGGGGTCGACGACCGACCCCGCCACGGCGTCGGCGTCACCGAGGCTGACCTGCGGTCCACTGGCCACGGCATAGCGCAGCTGACCGTCGAGGCGATCAAGGACCAGGGACCGGGGCCGGGCCTGGGACTCGGCATCGAGACTCACCACCGGCGGGAGTCCCGTGCCGGTACCCACCGACAGGGTTCGTGGGGCCACCCACCACCCCACGACCAGGACGGCGATGCACAGCACCCACGCCGCCGACAGCAGCTCACCGACCAGTCCGGGCCTGGCGGCGACCCCGGCCACCAGGAATGCGAGCAGAGCTGCGGCCAGCAGCAGGAACGCACCCGGCCAGAGCATCCCCTGGCCCAGCTCGGGCCACAGGAAACCCGCAACGGGTTCAAGCCAGGCAGCCGCGGCCACCAGCCCGGCAGCTGCAGCAAGCAGGACCAGGGCACGTGTCGAGAACCTGGCGGCGGCGACTGCCAGCAGCGCCAGGACGATCAGCGGGACCCCTGCCCAGGCGACCGACGTCGGCCCTCCCGGCGCCAGGCCCCAGGGCGCCGGGGCTGGGACCCCCAGGCTCGGATCGTTGACACCGACTTCGCTGAGGGCGAGCCAGGGGGCGTTCAGGACGCGCACGGCCCAGAGCACGAGGAAGATCCCAGCGACGCCGAGGATGATCAACGCCGTCCGCAGTGGCCAGCGCGCGGGCCGGAGGCCGATCCACCCCAGGACAGCACCGAGGACCGCAACGACATAGACAGCCGGGGCGAACGCCACGACGACCCCGAGCATCGTGCCTGCGGCGAGCGCCGGCCGCATGCCCGGTGAACCGGCACGGGCCCTCATGGCAGCTCTCGCGATGAGTCGAGCCGTGGGCGGCCCGAGCAGCAGGACGGCCAGCGTCGATACCCGTCCGCCCCCCATCGCTGCAACGCCGGCGGGCAGGACCGCGTACGCCAGGGACAGCGCGATGCGGTGCCGGCCCACCCATGCCGGCCCCAGGCTGGCGTAGCAGCTCAGGAACGCCAGGGGGACCGCCAATCCGAAGGCCAGTCGGAGCAGCACGTCCACGGACCCAAGGAACGGCACGCTGGCCGCCGAGAGCAGCGGCAGGTACGCCGGCATCGGAAGCGCACTGCCGAACCGCGCCGGGTGCCAACTGGCCAGGTAGCCGTCAAGGAGGTCCATCGCCCCGGGTGCCGGCAGCAGCCCCCCTCCGCGCAGCGTCCCCGCGCCAAGGAGCTGCCCGGGCTCGCGCACGAATGCCGCGATCGCCAGCACGCCGGCGATCGCCAACGGGTGCCACACACGACCAGGAGGTGGCCACCACCGTCGCGTCGAGCCGCGGCGTGAGCGGTCCGACCAGCTGTCCAGGGAGTGTGTCAGGGCCGCACCCCGGCTGGCCCGGACGCGTGCCGGTCGAGTCAGGTTCCCCACCGGGGGCCGGCGCAGGCTGCGGCGCGCGCGGTGGATCCGACCCGGATGGCCCAGGACCCGCCAGGCCCCGGCGAGCTCCGCGCTGGCCTCCTCCGGCTCGCGGGTGAGCAGCAGCGCGAAGACACGGACCGCCGTCGACAGCCACGCGCGGACGTAGCGCCAGGGCAGCGCCAGGGCGGGGGCCTGGCTCAACTCGAGGATCAGCTGGCCGGAACGAGCCGAGCGTCTGGGGTGGGGCGGCCCCGGGGTGGGCCGAACCCCACGATGGCCGGCCTGTCGATGCGACAGGACCGCGGCGGGGACGAACATGACCTCGGCACCGATCGCCCAGACCCGTCGGCACAGGTCGGCCGGCCCAGCCCAGTCGCCGACCTCCGGGTCCATCCCGTCCAGGTCATGCCAGACATCAGTGCGGATGAGCATGCCCGCGGAGTCACCGGCGTAGACCGGGCGGTCCACGTCGTACTGCCCCTGGTCTCGCTCGGTGGTCTCCAGCGGATCGACGACCGGGGACCCGGGTGCCCATCGGCTGCCCACGCCGACCAGCCGTCCGGGATCCGACCACGCGACCGTCTTGGGCACCAGCACGGCCGCGGCAGGGTTCCGGTCGGCCCCCTTCAGCAGCGCGGCCAGGGCGCCCGGGGCCGGGGCCGAGTCGTCGTGGACGATCCAGTACCAGGCCACGGGCTCACCGTCGGTCGCCGCCGTGCCCGTTCCCGCTGTCGTGCCCGTTCCCGCTGGCGCGCTCGCCGATGTCGCGCCCGCCGATTGGGCCGCCGCCACCCCGGCTGCGAGGGCGCCGGCGAGTCCGGGCTCGACAGTGACGAGGATTCCGTCGCCCTGCGAGAGCAGCCCCGCGCTGCCATCCGAGGACCCGACGTCGATGCCGATGACACGCTCGGCCGGTCGCTCCTGACCGGCCAGCCCGGCGAGGGTTCGCGGCAGCCACTGGGCGCCGTCCCGGCTCAGGACCAGGGCGGTCACGTGATGGGTCCGGGCCACCACCCCGTCGTCCGTCGGGGGCAGGAACCGGTCGAGGGCATCGTCAGCGCGCGCATCGACATCGTCGACCGCCTCGACCTCGCCCTCACCGACCCCCACGAGGCGCCACGCTAGCGCCCCGGCGACCCGGCGCCGGTCAGGTGCTCGCTCAGACGGCGAGCTTCTTCAGGCGCCGGCGCTCGCGCTCGGACAGCCCGCCCCAGATGCCGAAGCGCTCGTCGTTGGCCAGCGCGTACTCCAGGCACTCGACCCGCACCTCGCACGAGCCGCACACCCGCTTGGCCTCCCGGGTGCTGCCGCCCTTCTCCGGGAAGAACGCCTCCGGATCTGTCTGGGCGCACAGGGCCTGCTCCTGCCAGGACGCCTCTTCGATCTCCAGCAGGGGGATGACCTCAGCCTCGAACATTGTTCCTCCTCGACCCTGTGCGATCCGGTTCTCTGCGAGGCCCGACCGCCGCGCACTGTGAATCACATGGGTGAAATTACACGCATGGATACCCGGCGAGTCAAGACGAGCAGCAAACTATTTCTGATATGCGTCAACCTGTGACCAAGTCGGTCACGCAGTGCGATCAACGCACGCCCGATGTGGTCGATTTGACCTGTTCTGCCCGTGCGACCGGGATGGCACGATGTGCCTGTGAGATCGCGCCCCCCTGCCTCGCCGACCGGCCCGACACGCCGGTGGGCGCAGCCGATCGGTGCCGGTCCAGCCCGCGGATGGGTCCGGGCGTGACCTCGGCCGCTCGGGAACGTCGGTGGACGCCCCCCTGGCCGGTCGACCTGACGACGACGCTGGCGGTGCTCAGCCACGGGCGTGGCGACCCGACCATCCGGCTCAGCGGGGGTCAGGTGTGGCGCGCCACGCGGACGCCCGAGGGTTCAGCGACCATCCACTACTCCCGCAGGGGACCCGAGGTGCTCGCCCGCGCGTGGGGCCCGGGAGCTGAGCATGAGCTCGAGGCCGTCCCCCGTGTCCTGGGCGCCGACGACGACCCCAGTGGCTTCGACGCTGATGCGCACCCGGTGATGGCCGCCGCCCACCGACGCTTCGGGCCGGGTTGGCGCGTCCTGCGGACAGGGCGGGTCCTGGAGGCCCTCGTCCCCGCGATCCTCGAGCAGCGGGTCACCGGACGGGAGGCGAGCCGGGCATGGGCAGAGCTCGTCCGGGAGTTCGGGGAGCCGGCACCGGGCCCCGCGGGCGCAGGCGCGGGGGTCGGGCCGCGCGGCCCCGGGCTGGTCGTGGCGCCCGACGGACCCGGCTGGACGCGGATCCCGAGCTGGGCCTGGCATGCGGCCGGGGTCGACCCCGGACGGGCGGGCACGATCACCACGGCGGCCGGGCGAGCCGGGGCCCTGGAGCGGCTGTCCGAACGCGCACCCGACGAGGCCTCGTTGGCCCTGCGCTCACTGCCCGGAATCGGCGTGTGGACGGCCGCCGAGGTGGGGGTCCGCGCCTGGGGGGATCGCGACGCGGTGTCCTTCGGCGACTTCCACCTGGCCCGGGCGATCGTGCACGCACTCACCGGGCGCACCGACGGCGACGACGACCAGATGGCCGAGCTGCTGACGCCCTGGGCCGGGCAGCGCGCCCGAGCGGTCCGGCTCCTGCAGCTGCACAGCGGTCACACCGCACCCCGTCGCGGCCCCCGGGCACCCATCACCGACCACCGCACCTGGTAGCCCGGGCCAGCAGGCGGGGCTGGCGCTAGCGGTCTGAGGAGAAGCGGACCGCGGTCTCGCCGAGGGCGACTCCGGGCCACACGCGCGCACCCGGGATCAGCTCGTTGCCGGGCCCGATCATCGCGCGGTCACCGACGACGACGCCGTCCAACGAGGCACCCGCACCGATCACCGCTCCCGCGCCCACGACGCTGTCGCGAACGACGGCACCGGCCGCCACCACGGCGCCGTCGAACAGCACCGAGCCGAACACCTGGGCATGCGGGCCGATCGTGGCCCCGGACCCGACGACCGTGCCACCGCCCAGCGCCGCCTTGCGCGAGACCTCCGCGCCGGGCATGACAAGGAACTCGCCGGTGTGTCCCGGGACTGCCGGGGAGGGGGCGATGCCGCGCACGAGGTCCGCCGAGCCCTTCACGAAGGCCAGCGGGTTGCCCAGGTCCAGCCAGTAGCCCTCATCGACGACGCCCTGCAGCCGGGCACCGTCGGCCAGCAGCCGCGGGAAGATCTCGCGCTCCACTGACACCGGCCGGCCCGTGGGGATCGTGTCGATCACCGACCGCCGGAAGATGTAGCAGCCGGCGTTGATCTGGTCGGTGACGATCTCCGCCTCGGTCTTGGGCTTCTCGAGGAAGGCGGTCACCCGGCCGTCGGTGTCGGTCGGCACGAGGCCGAACGCCCGCGGATCGGCGACCCGGGTCAGGTAGAGGGTGACGGCGGCCTTCGTCTCGGCGTGCACGGCGAACAGGTGCCGGAGGTCCACACCGGCCAGGACGTCACCGTTGAACACCATCACCGGGTCGTTGGGCCCGGAGAGCAGGTGCTCGGCGACGTGCCTGATCGCCCCGCCTGTGCCCATCGGGTGCTCCTCGACGGCGTAGATCAGCTCCACCCCGAACTTCATCGCCGTCACCGAAGTAGTCGCGGAACACCTCGGCCTTGTACGAGGTGCCCAGCACGATCCGGGTCACGCCGGCCTCGCGGGCACGGGCGATCTGGTGCTCGGTGCACGGGACACCGGCCACGGGCAGCATCGGCTTGGGGGTGTTGATGGTCAGGGGGCGCAGGCGGGTGCCCTGACCCCCGACGAGCAGGACGGCTTCGGTCATGGGGACCAGAATCACCCATCACGGGGTCCGTGGCCAGCGGGCACGCACCAGTCGGCGCATCGCCGAGCCGGCGCCCGGCCGGGTTCAGCCGGGGATGTCGGCGCATCACTGCCCGGCGGGAGCCGTGACGGACTCGGTGGCGCGGATGCGCGCCGCACGTTCGGCGTCCAGCCCGGTTCCGATGACCACCGATCCCCGAGCCAGCAGCGGCTGGATCGCGACGGCGTGCAGCAGCACCGACTCCGCGGTGTCCTCATCGACCCAGAGCCGGGCACCCGGCTGCGGACCGGGGGTGGACGCGGCGTCGCCCAGGGGACCGGGACCCCGTGCACCAGCAGGGCCGCCGTGCGGGCTGCATCGGGCTCGGGCCTGAACTGGTCGGGGTGTGCGCGCACCTCGACGCCGATGTCGATCACGCCGGCCGGAACGCCGCCGGGAACGGGCAGGCCGAACGCATCGCACGAGCAGGCCAGCACCTCGTCCGCGTCGGGATCCGCGCCCCCGGCGATCGCCGCGAGCCCCTGGGGGCCCACGATGCGCACGTCGATCGGCGCCGCGAGATCGCTGCCCGCCAGGTCCCGGCCGACTGTGGCGCCCACCGACAACGCGGCCAGCACCCAGACCGGCAGCTGCCAGTGCCTCGGGAGGTCGATGCTGACCACCGCACCGGGGGGCAGCCCCAGCCCGTCGCGAAGCATCGAGGCGGCCTTCGCCACGGCGTTCGCGACGCTGGCCACGGACAACTCGACCCGGGAGTCCGCGCCGTCGTAGTGGGTGACCAACGGGCGGGTTCGGTCGGGGTACTCGCCGAGCAGGTCGTAGGGCGTCGTTGCGCTCACGGGTGTGCGCTCATGGGTGTGCGCTCATCAGGCTGCGGCTACTTCTTCACGCGGACGTAGTCGCTTCCCGACTTCTTCGACCCCACGACGATCCGGTACCGCCCCGACTTCGTCGCCTTCACGCTCGCTGTCGCCCGGCCGGCAGTGGTCAGCCCGGAGGCTACCGCCTTGTACTTCTTCGCCCCGCTGGCCTTGAACTGCACGGTGAACGCCACCCCTGCGGGCACTGCGCGGTACTTCTTGTCGGTGAACTTGGCCGTCACCTTCGAGGTCACCTTCACCGTCCGGCCCTTCCTGACCGGCTCAGGGCTCGCGTTGGCCGTGCCCACCTTCCGAGTGCCCGTGGCCGTGGGGCCGACGGCAGGCTGCTGACCCGTGACACCGGGTGGCGCCCAGGGGAGACCGAGCAGCACCCGGCTGGTCGCGCCCAGCACCTGGTCGCTGAGCTGGGAGGCAGGAACGGTGGTCGTGGTGGCGCGCAGTGCGGGTCGCGCGGTGATGAAGGCCGCGAGCTCAGCGGACAGGACGGGGCTCGGGGTGAACAGCAGGGGCACCCCCGCCGCCGCCGCCACCGGGGCGCTGCCCCACCCCTGCGGCGCCTCCGGGAGCACCATCGCCGACTCAGCAGTCGCCGGGAAGGCCGCGCCGACGGCCAACGACGTCGAGATGGCGTCCGCGCCCGTCAGGCGCTCCGTGACGGGTGCGGGGATGGCCGCGTCGGGAAGTCCCACCGGAGCAACCACCGAGACCGGGCGCCCAGCAAGTGCTGCCGCCGTCTCAGCAGGGACCGAGGTGGGCCCGGCGAACAGGACCGGCACCCCGCGGGCCGCGGCGAGCGCGGACCCGGCCAGGGCATGGGCTGGGGACCCCTCCGGGGAGACCAGGACCACGGACGCAGCCGGGGCCATGCGTGCCACGACGGCCACGGCGGTCGCCGCGTCGGTCGCCCCGGCCAGGCGGGTGACGGGCACTCCGAGTGCGGCCACCGCAGCAGCTGTTGCGTCGGACACCACGCCCGGACCGCCCACGATGATCACCTCGCCGCGGCGCGCCTGGATGTCTGCGGCGACCTCCGCAGCCAGCGACCCGGCCGGGGTGATCAGCAGTGGGGCACCGATCGAGCGAGCCAGCGGAGCCGCAGCGACGCCAGCCGCCAACGACGCGGTCCCCGCATCAGCCGGACCGGTCAGGACGACGGCAGCGCTGCTGGGTGCGGAGATCCGTCCCCAGAGCACCGATGTGGCCGCCGGGGTCGCGCCTGCGACCCGGCTGGCGTTGGCGCACGGTCCCCAGGCTCCGCCCGGAGCGGGCGCGATCGTGAGGTCCGTGGAGACGGTGGCCACCGGCGTGCCGTCGGTCGCCGAGCCGGTCATCCGGATCGTGTACGTCGCGGGGAGGACAGCGCGCCCCGCCGGTGTCCTTGAGGTCCCAGGTGACGCCGATCGGCCCGGCGCCGGCGGTCGCGCCTGTGTAGGTGCGCACCGGAGTGTCCGAGCACGGGCTGAGGATGTCGGCGGTCCAGGTCACGGCGCGGTTCGCGGTGGAGGTGAATGTGAAGTCCGCTCGCTCCCCGGACCCAATCGTCTGCGCGGCCGGCGTGGGCGCGGAGATCACGACGTCGGAGTACGCCGCCCCCATCTCTCGGATCGAGGACAGCTGGGCCTGCAGGTGCTTGCCCGGGCACGACGTGTAGTTGACGGTCTGATGGCTGGAGGTCGCCGAGATCGTGGCCACGGATCCCTTGGGGTACTTGGTGGCCTTGATGTAGCCCGCCGAGACCAGCGTGACGGTCGCTGCCGGGTTGACCCCGTGCAGGCCGAGCTTCCAGGCGAAGAGCCGTGCGATGGAGTCCTTGATCGAGGCCATGTCGCCCGCTGAGGGCGCGAAGGTCTCGAAGTTGCCCAGGGCGCTCACCGCGAACGTGTTGTCGTTGAACCCGGCGGTGTGCGCGCCCATCACCGGCAGGTCCATTCCCCCGGCACGGCCCTCGTAGAGCCGGCCGAACCGGTCGACGAGGAAGTTGTAGTCGATGTCGGAATGGTTCAGCGACTTGGTGTGGTAGGCGTAGATCGCCCGCACCTGTGCGGCTGCCTGGGCCGCGCTGTAGTTGGACGTCGACGCCGTGTGGTGGACGAACCCGGCTGAGACCGTGGAGGTGTAGATCGGCGCCCGCCCGCGCAGGGACTCGTCAGCGCCCCACTGCGCACGGGTCACGATCGGGGGCTGCCCGACGGTCGCCTGCGCTGAGACCCGGCTGGAGCGCAGGTCCGACGGGGCACTCGGGGCATTCACGAGCGTGAGCTCCGTGCCCTTGGGCAGCCGGCCGGAGGGGGTGTCGATCCGGACCTGGGCCCGCCGCGCGTCCACCGTCATCAGCGGGTCGGTACCCGGCCGGGCACCCCGCGCCTCGGGCGTGCCGGGATCGGGCCCGTGCTCCGGGTCGACGTGCAGCGTCGTCCAACGGCTCCAGCCGGACTTCTCCTTGACCCGCACCTGGACCGACGTGCCCGCGGGGAAGGCGGCGTCGGCGGTGACGGCGACCAGTGACGCCGGCTTCTTGATGCGCACCGAGGCGGCTGCTGCGGGCTTGACCGGAACCTCGACGGCCAGGGCGCCAACCGTGCCGTGCTCGTGCTTCTCGGGGCTCGGGGCGGCCGCGAGCACGGACCTGTTGACGCCCTTGAGCGCGACGGTGGTCACGGTGGGCTGGCGGACATCCGCGGCCGGCGTGCCCTGACCCGGTACTGCCTGGGCCGGTACTGCCTGGGCCGACACCGCCCGGACCGGCGCGGACGCGGCCGCGACCTGCGTGGGCAGCCCGTTCGGAGCCGCCCCGGCGGGCATCCCCACCAGCGCGGGGACGAGGACGGCCACCCCGAACGCCAGCCAGAGACGGCCTGCGGGCGTGTGACGGGTTCCGGGCATTGGGGCCTCCCACCCGGGCGGTCCCCCCCGGGTCGTCGCTCTGCGTGTCGGACAACCGCAGTCTGGACCCGTTCGTCGGCGAATCAGGCCATTGCGTCGTGACTTTGCGTTATCGAGCCGTGAGTTTACCCATGCTTATCTGGCCAGTCACGTACCCTTATTCCGTGTCGGGTCGCTCGAGTTCAGGACGTCATCGTGTCCTGCGCGTCATCGCCGGGTTGGCCTCGGCCGGCGCCATGGCGCTGACAGTGGCCGCCGGCTCCGCGACCGTCGCCGTCGGGCGCCTCGAGAACAACGTCACCAAGATCGACATCAGCAGCCAGGTGGGCGAGCGGCCCGTCAACTACGGCGACCTGTCCGAGGGGCCCGTCACCTTCCTGCTGATGGGCTCCGACCAGCGGACCGGCACGGGCAACAAGGGCTACGGCAGCTTCGAGGGCGCCCGGTCCGACACCACCATGCTGCTGCACGTCTACCCGGACCGTGAGTCCGCGGTGGTCGTGAGCATCCCGCGCGACACGATCGTCGACCTGCCCTCCTGCAAGGACGCCGACGACACGGTGCTGCCCGCAACCCGCGACCGGTTCAACGCCGCCTTCGACCGCGGTGGTCCCGGGTGCACCGTGAAGACCGTCGAGGCAATGACCGGACTGTCCGTCGACCACTTCGTCGTCCTGGACTTCAACGGGTTCAAGAAGACGATCGACGCGCTCGGCGGGGTCGAGGTGTGCCTGACCCGTCCGTTGCAGGACTCCAAGTCCGGCGTCGACCTCCCGGCCGGTCGGACGCGCGTGAGCGGGGAGGACGCCCTGGCCTTCGTCCGGGTCCGGCACAACATCGGTGACGGCTCGGACATCAGCCGGATCAGCCGGCAGCAGATCTTCCTCTCGTCGCTGATCCAGGAGGTGACGGGCTCCGGGCTGCTCACGGACCCGCTGCGTCTCTGGCGGGTCCTCAGCGAGTCGTCGAAGTCGATCGCGACGGACAACGGCCTTGCTGACTCCGACGGCCTGCTGGCGCTGGCGGCGAGCGTGTCGGGGCTGCGACCCAAGGACATCTCGTTCGTCACGCTGCCGTGGCTGCCCAACACCGACGGCGCCACGATCGTGACCGACCAGCCCAAGGCCGACGAGATCTGGGCGGCTCTGGCCGACGAGAAGCCCTGGCCGCCGCCACCCACGAAGGGGGTGGACGGCGAGAAGCTCACCGAGGTCCCGGCCCAGATCCTGGTCGATGTGCACAACGCATCCGGTGTCGACGGCCAGGGCTCCCGGGCCGCCGAGGGCCTGGCCGCCCAGGGATTCGGGATCGGGGTCGTCAACGCCCGCGACAAGGTCGCCCGCGCCACGACGATCCGACACGCCCCCGACCAGCTGGAGGCAGCCCGGACCCTGCAGGCCGCCGTCCCGGGTTCGGTCCTGCGCGAGGACCCCGAGCGCGGCGCGCGCCTGGACCTGACCCTGGGCGAGACGTACGACGGCGTGGAGGCAGTCCGGGTCAAGGCGCCCAAGACGGGCTCGGGCGTCGGCGGCAACCAGCCCACCACGACCGCAGCCCAGGACATCTGCACCGGCTGAGCCCAGGCCTCGGCACCAACTGGCTGATCGACCGCGGTTGGCCACGTGCCGACGGATATCGTGTCGTGCGTACCCCTTCGGCACAGGAGGATCTCCGTGGACAAGACCGTCGCCAGCGCCGCCGAGGCCGTCGCCGACATCCCCGATGGCGCCCGTCTGGCCGTCGGCGGCTTCGGCCTGTGCGGCATCCCCAGCGCCCTCATCGCCGCCCTGCTCGACGCGGGCGTCACCGACCTCGATGTCGTGAGCAACAACTGCGGCGTCGACGACTGGGGGCTGGGCCTGCTGCTGGCCCAGCGCCGCATCCGGCGGATGACGTCGTCCTACGTCGGGGAGAACAAGGAGTTCGAGCGGCAGTTCCTCTCCGGCGAGCTCGAGGTGGAGCTGACCCCCCAGGGCACGCTGGCCGAGCGCCTGCGCGCCGGCGGGGCGGGGATCCCGGCGTTCTTCACCCCCGCCGGGGTCGGGACCCAGGTGGCCGACGGGGGCCTGCCGTGGCGCTACGACGGGTCGGGCGGGATCGCCGTGGCCTCCCCGGCCAAGGAGACCCGGGAGTTCGACGGCCGGACCTACGTGATGGAGCGCGGCATCACCACGGACTTCGCCCTGGTGCGGGCGAGCCTGGCCGACACGCTGGGCAACGCCGTGTTCGACACCAGCACCCGCAACTTCAACCCGCTGGCCGCGATGGCCGGGCGGATCACCATCGTCGAGGCCGAGCGGGTGGTCGCCCCCGGCGAGATCGACCCGGCCTCGGTGCACCTGCCCGGGATCTTCGTGCAGCGGGTGCTCCCGCTGGGGCCCGAGGACATCGCGGCGAAACGGATCGAGCGACGCACCGTCCGTCGACCCACCCAGGCAGAGGAGGCGACGTCCTGATGACGCTCACCCGTGAGGAGCTCGCCGCCCGCGTGGCTCGCGAGCTCGTGGACGGCCAGTACGTGAACCTCGGCATCGGGCTGCCCACGCTCGTGCCGAACTACCTCCCCAGTGACGTCTCGGTGGTCCTGCAGAGCGAGAACGGCATCCTCGGCGTCGGCCCGTACCCGACCGAGGAGCAGGTCGATCCCGACCTGATCAACGCCGGCAAGGAGACCGTCACCACGCTGCCCGGAGCCAGCTACTTCGACTCCGCGCTGTCATTCGGCATGATCCGTGGCGGGCACGTGGACGCCGCGATCCTCGGCGCGATGCAGGTGTCGGCCCGGGGTGACCTGGCCAACTGGATGATCCCCGGGAAGATGGTCAAGGGGATGGGCGGGGCCATGGACCTCGTCCACGGGGCGAAGCGGGTCATCGTGATGATGGAGCACGTGGCCAGGGACGGCTCGCACAAGATCGTCGACGAGTGCACGCTGCCGCTGACCGGGATCGCCGTGGTGCACCGGATCATCACCGACATGGCCGTGCTCGACGTCACGGCCGACGGCCTGGTCCTGCGCGAGTGCGCGCCCGGGGTGAGCGTCGAGGAGGTCCGCGCCGCGACGGGCCCGCAGATCATCGACGCGACCAGCTGACGCGGGCGGGCTGACCGGGCTGGCTCAGCGGGGCGGCTCAGCGGGAGTGGGTCCGCCAGGGCTGGGGGAACAGCGCCGGCACCCGCGAGGCGTAGACGGAGAACTGCCAGCCGAACTTCTCCTGCAGCATCCGGTCCTCGAAGTCGGCCTTGACGTGCAGCACCGCGACCAGGGCGAGGAATGCCAGCAACGCGAGCACGCGACCCGAGGAGAGGGTCACGCCCAGGGTGGCCAGCAGGACCGCGGCGTACATCGGGTGCCGGATCCAGGCATAGATCCCGTTGATGCGCAGCGGTGTCTGGGCGTCGGGCACGGGATGCACCCGGGTGTCGGATCCCATGGCCAGCAGCGCCAGCCCACCGACGACGGCCGCAAGCGCCAGGCACACCAGGCCCAGGGGGCGCAGCTGGCCCGAGCCGATCGTCGGCCCCACCGGGACAAGGCACAGCAGGATCAGGCCGAACTGCGCGGCGACCAGGAGGTTGCCGATGCGACGGTGCCGAGGCGTCCACTGCATCCGCGCCCTCCCCTCGACCCTGATCCGTGCGTCCGCCCGACCTGACATCGTCCGGTTGGTAGCCATGGTTCCTCCTGCAGCCTGTCGTCTCAAGTCCCGTGCTTACAACCCCCGTGATCACAACCGGCGTGATCACGATGCACGCCGACGGGTATGCGGCCCCCTGGTCACCACCCGGCGCGGCTGACTGCGCCGCCACGGTGACGCGAGTCACGATGGCACAGGCCGCGGCACCCGCCGGGGATGACGCGCCGCGAGTGCGATGTGCGGCAGAATCCTCCCCGGCGGGGATCGCACGGACGGCGCCCGGAAGGGACACGCGATGGGTCGGGTCAGGTCGTTGGGGCTGCGCGCCTCCCGGGGGATCGGCTGGCGCCTGACACTGGCCGGCACGCGCCTGAGCGCGCGGGCCGTGACCGAGGGCGAGGTGGAGGCCCGCGGGGAGTCCATCGATGCCTCGTCACTTCTGCGCAACGGGTGGACCGCACCGCCCGTCGATGCCCTGTTCTACTTCCCTGACCCGGTGTCGAAGATCTATCAGATCGAGCAGTGGCTGCCGGTCATCGCTGCTCACAGCGGGGACCTGAACTTCGGGATCGTCACCCGGGCGCGATCGGCGTGGACCCAGCTCATGTACAGCGACCTGCCGGCACCGAGCTTCCTGGCGATGCCGTTCCCGGGCCTCATGGACCTGTACCGGGTGCTGCAGCCGAAGGCGATCATCTACCCCAACAACGGCCTGCGGAACTTCCAGTCGTTGGTCTGGCCCGAGGCCGTTCACATCCACGTCAACCACGGCGAGTCCGACAAGGTCTCGATGGTGTCCAACCAGGCCAAGGCCTACGACAAGGTGTTCGTCGCCGGCGAGGCGGCAGTGCGTCGCCACCGCGCCGCGCTCGTGGACTTCGACGAATCGACGCTGGTGAAGGTGGGCCGTCCGCAGCTGGATCTCAACCCCGCGCCCAGCATCCCCGTGAGCAGCCGCCGAACCGTCCTCTACGCCCCCACGTGGGAGGGCGAGGACGAGATGAACAACTTCACCTCCCTCGACCGCTACGGCCAGGCCCTCATCGAGGCGCTGCTGGCCATCCCCGACGTCCGGGTGATCTACAAGCCCCACCCGCGCGTTGCCTTCAGCCTGGTTCCGGCGATCGCCACAGCCCACGCCCGGGTCGTTGCCCGGATCGCTGCGGCAGCGGCGGCCGACCCCGGGGCGGGTCATGAGTACCGGGCCGACGGCGACATCCTGGCCCTGTTCCCCCGCGTCGACCTCCTGGTCTCAGACATCTCCAGCGTCGGCCTGGACTTCCTCTACTCCCGCGCCGAGGCCCCGATCGTGCTCACCGACCGGCGCACCGACCGTGCGGGGCTGCTGCGCGAGGCTCCGATCGCCGCGGCGTCGCACATCATCGACGCAGACTCGATCGGCACTGCCCAAGCCGACATCGCGGCCATCCTGGCCGACGACCGGCGCGGCGCCGAGCGGGCCCGGCTGCGCGCGTTCTACTTCGACGACGCCGCACCCGGCGAGAGCACCCGCAAGTTCCACGAGGCGCTGCTCGCGGCGATCGCGGAGCATCAGGCGGGGTTGGCGGACATGCGTCGGCTGGCGGCTCACGGGATCTGGCCGGTGGACCCGTCCTGAGCTCCTGTGACCCCCGTACACCATCGCCGGATATGTCCGCCTACGGGCCTGAACCTCAAGGGGCCCATAGGCCGGACCTAACGCGTTGCGCCTTCGGGCGGGGCGATTTCCCTGAGACAATGGTGCTTTGGCACAGTCGGAACACGGCCGCTGCGCGCGGCCAACTCGAGGAGCATCGATGTCGCAGGTCCAGGTCACCATTCTTGCCGCCGGCATGGGCACGCGGCTGGGTCGACCCTTCCCGAAGCCGCTCACCCGCCTGGCCACCGGGCAGACGATCATGGAGCAGCAGGTCGACAACATCAAGAGCGTCTTCGGTGACGATGTGCGCATCATGATCGTCGTCGGGTTCAAGAACGACAGCGTCATGGAGCACATGCCCGACGCCGTGTTCGTGTACAACGAGGTGTACGACCAGACCAACACCTCGAAGTCCCTGCTGAAGGCCCTGCGGGCCTCGCACGAGGGCTCGGTGATCTGGATGAACGGCGACGTCGTGTTCGACAAGGTGATCCTGGAGCGGCTCACGCCGTTCATCGTCTCGGGACGCTCTGCGGTGGCCGTGAACACCTCGGCTGTCGCCGAGGAGGAGGTCAAGTACACCGTCGACGACCGCGGGCACGTGCGTGAGCTGTCGAAGACGGTTGTGGGCGGCCTCGGTGAGGCGGTCGGGATCAACCTCATCGGCGGCAAGGACAAGGTCGCCCTGATCCGCCAGCTCGAGGCGTGCGACGACCAGGACTACTTCGAGCGCGGCATCGAGCTTGCGATCGCACATGACGGCATCGAGGTGACGCCGGTCGACATCTCGGACCTGTTCGCCGTCGAGGTGGACTTCGAGGGTGACTTGGAGCGGGCCAACGCCCGCTGAGCACGAACCCCGCCCGTGGTGGCGGGGTGGCGCCGATGCCAATCAGGGGAAGGGGAGGCGCATGAGGAAGGGCCTACGCAGTACGGGGGTTGCGGTCGGGGTTCTCGGGCTGCTGCTCGGGACGACGGCGGGCAGCGCCGGCCGTCGGCGACCCCGGACGACGAACTCATCTGGGAGGAGGGCACCGTCACGTCGATCTCGGACGGCGACACCCTCGTCGCGCAACCTCGACGCTGGCTCCGGGCTGCTCGGGGCTCCAATCGAATCCGCACCATCGGCGTCCAGGCCCCCGAGGTCGCCCACAACGGCACTCCTGCTGAATGTGGCTGCTGCCCAGGCAACGGACCGGTTGCGGGCGCAGCTGCCCACCGGGGCGCGCGTCCAGACCCGCTCGGTCGATGTCGCCTCCAACGACGACTACTCCGTCGGGCGCATCGTCCGCTCGCTGTACGCCCAGGACGAGGAGGGCAACTGGTACGACACCTCCCGCGGAACGGTCAGCGACGGCTGGATGATGTGGTTCCCGCTCGCCGCGGACTCCTCGAACAAGCCCGAATGGGCGCACAACCTCGAGTACCGTGTGCTCGCCGACGACGCTGCCAGCCAAGGGCCCCAAGGGCTCTGGACCCCGAACCTCTGCGGGGGGGCACGCTACCCGGACATGAATATCCGGGTCTGGGCGAAGTACTACGGGACCGAGGAGGTCTACGTCCAGAACAACAGCCCGTACCCGATCGACCTGGGTGGCTGGATCATCCGGGACTCGGCCATCAGCGCCTACAAGACTCTGCCGGCACCGATGGTGATCGATGGCAACGGCGGCGTCCGGCAGGTGTTTGTGGGAGACCTGAACCTGAACAACCTGCCGGCCTCGAACAACGCCTTCGAGGGCGACGCGGTGTACCTGATGGAGCCCGCCGGCGGGGGACTGGGAACCGGGAACCTACGCGCGTGGTTCCCCTACCCCTGCAACCCCGACAACTGCGGGGATCCTCAGGCGGGCAATGGGGCCCAGATCACCAGCATCATGCACGCCCCGAGCGCCCCGGGCTCCGTCGCTGCGACAGCCAACAATGACGGGTCGATCGAGGTCACCTGGTCCGCCCCACAGGATCTCGGCAACGCCCCATCCGTGGCCTACACCGTACGGGCTGCATCGAGCCTGGGTGGCCCGGTCACGGAGGCAACGGTCCTCGACGCGCGATACGCACACCTTCTCGGGCCTCGACCCGGCTGCCGCCTACACGGTCACCGTCGTTGCCCGCACAGCGGCCGACACATCGGCCGAGTCCGCCCCCTCCAGCCCCATCACGCCGATCGCGATCCCGGGCATACCCACTGCCGTTGTCGCCGAGGGCCGTAACGGGGCGGCGATCGTCTCATGGGCCGCACCGGCGACCACCGGGGGGATCTCGCCGATCACCTACACCGTCACAGAAGCCGGCCCCCAGAATAGGACGTGCTCGACATCCGATGGCTCGACGTCCTGCATCGTGACTGGCCTGAGCAACGGGGACCATTCGTTCACGGTTGTCGCCACCAATGGCTTGGGCGACAGCGCTCCCTCCGAAGCGTCGAACGCAGTGTCTGCGACCTATACCCCTACTGCAGGCACACTGGTCGCCCCCACCAGCGTGGTGGCAAAAGCCGGCGACACAGCCGCCGTGGTCTCCTGGACCCGCCCGGCGACTGACGGTGGCAGCGCCATCACCGCGTACACCGTGTCCGCCTCGCCTCAGGTGTCTGGCGCGACTCAAACCTGCCTGACAGCTGGGGAGACATCCTGTGTCGTCACGGGACTGACGAACGGACAGCCGTACTCCTTCACGGTCACCGCCGCGAACGCGGGGTCGACGAGTGAACCGTCGCTCGCGAGTGCGCCGGTGACACCCTTCCTGCCCGGCGCCGCGGGGACCGCTCCCCCCGCTCCCCCAGCGACGTGGGCGGGTGGGCAGGTCGTTGAACTGACTGCGCAGGCCACCACCGCACTCGGTGGGTACGGATTGTGGGACAGGGAATCGTCCAGTTACGTCAACGGGGGCAGCATCGAGGACCGGGCCGCCTACCTGTTCGACAAGGACCAGACTCTGGCCGGCGGATCCAAGTTGCGCGTGCATTTCGGTGGTGCTAGCCCGCTCCCCGCGGCGTCCGGTGACGTCACCGACCTGTGGACCGCAACGACGCCCTTCGTCCAGGCAACAGGGGATTTCGTCGAGTTGGCCAACCTGAGCCGCTCGTCACTGGACTGCGAGGTCACGCCCGGCGGTTCCTGCCGGGCTGCCCAGCAGCTCTCGATCTCGTCCTCGCCCGTGGGGGTCACTGCCCGGTCGACACCGTCGAGCGTGACCGTCAACTGGGGCGCCCCGATCTCGCGCGGCGGGACGGCGATCACCCAGTACACCGCGACGGCCTACAACGCGCCGATCGGCGGTATCCGCGATCGCCTCCTGCATCGCGGGCGGAACCGAGCGAACGTGCTCGTTCCCGGGCGGGATCGGCACCAAGTACTACGTCGAGGTCGTGGCGCACAACTCTCAGGGGATCTCCGGGCCGTCGTGGCGCGTCCTTGCTGCTCCGCGGACGGTGCCCAGCGCGCCTGGATCCGTGGCCGTCTCCGGGACACCCGGTGGGGTCAACGTGACCTGGACTCCGGCTGCGGAGAATGGCGCGGCCATCACCAAGTACACCGCCTCGGCCTACACCGCCGGGACCGGTGGCAACCCCGTCGGCAGCTGCACCACCAGCAACGGCTCGCTGACCGGCTGCACGATCATGAAGCTCCAGGGCGGGACCCAGTACTACATCGACGTCGTGGCGACCAACCGGGCCGGCAACGGCGCCGCCAGCAGTCCCCGCACCCCGGGTACACCCGGACCGGGAGGTGCCGTCAGCACCTACTCCAAGGGCAAGGTGACCGTCCGCTGGGATCCCCCGACGCCCGGCTCCAACACCATCACCGGGTACACCGCGAACGCTCTACACGAAGTCCCAAGGGCGGTTCCAAGGTCGGGGAGTGCTCCGCGGCCGCGGGCAAGACCAGTTGCACGACCAAGAAGATGAAGAAGCGCAGCAAGTACTACATCGACCTCACGATGCAGTCCGCTGCCGGCACCTTCACGGTCAAGCCGCGCATCGTCACCGGGCCGCCGAAGAAGCCCTCCGCGCCGAAGGTCACCAGTGCGACCCCGGCGGGCAGGCAGGTCGCCATCGCCTGGGCACCTCCCACGTTCAATGGCTACTCGTACCTGAAGGGCTACGGGGCGCGCCTGTACTCCAAGAAGAAGGGCGGCTCGGTCAAGGCAAGCTGCAGCGCGGGACCGTCGACGACAGCGTGCACCACGAAGGCGCTGAAGAAGAAGGGCACCTACTACTCGGCAGTCCGGGTCAAGAACTCCAAGGGCTGGTCGAGCTGGTCGAAGCGAGTGAAGGTGGTCGTCCGGTAGCGGGCGGGCGCCCTCACAGCCGCCAGCGTGTTCGAGGCGTCCTCGCGATGGTCCACGGTGCTCCGTTGTTCGCGGGCCATGGGGTTCCGGGTGGCGCCCCGGGTTCGGGTCGGGGCACCTGATCGTCGGTCAGCGTCGGCACGATGGTCCACATCCCCAGGTCCACCTGACGGTGGTGTGCCCAGCAGAGCAGGGCCATGTTCGGTAGGTCCGTCCTCCCGCCTCCGGCCCAGTCCTCGACATGGTGTGTCTGGCACGCCTCGGCGGGGATCCCGCAGCCGGGGATGATGCACCCGCGGTCTCGGGCGGCGAGCGCACGGCGCTGCGCGGGTGTCGCGGTCCGTGCGGTGCGTCCGACCGCCAACGGGATCCGGGTGCCCAACAGCATCATGGCCAGCTCGGCGATCCGCGCTGCCGCGGAGGGAATCAGGGGCGTCCCCGCCTGGACGTTGGCCGCGTCGGTGACCACATCGGCGGAGCCACCACCGGCCGGACCGGCGGCCGCGAGCAACTCGGCAACCGTGTCGGGGCAGTGCCCCGAATCGAGCACGATGGGGGTGACCATCGCGTCGCAGGCGGCGAACCGCTGCTCGGCATTGGTCAGCGTGTGGCCGCGCGAGGTCGTCCACAGCTGGTCCCCCAGGGACGTCGAATCGAGAGTGACCGAGACCGACACCGGCAACCCGCCGCGGCTCGGGATCGAACCGGAGGCGTGGCCCGCGTTCACCAGAGCCACCAGGCCATCGGCGCGGCGCGCCGAGGCGGGCACGTGGTCGGCCTCGCTGCGCATCCGCTCCGCGAACGCGTCGATCGCGGCGATCACCGCTTCCCCCTCCAGTCGGGGCAGGTTGCCGGAGAGGATCACGGAATCGGAGGTCAGGGCGAAGGACAGCGACCGACCCTCGTGGGCATCGGACTCCCCCGGCTCGGGATCCGACGGCGGGGAAAGGACCCGGATCACGCGCTGCACGAAGTGCGCCACCGCCAACGGGGACATCTGCCCCCACCAGGGGGCCAACTCCTCGATGACCGCCGCCATCTGATCAGCGGTCAGGCGGTCGGCGTGACGCGCCAACGCATGGACGTGCTCGCTGGTGACCACACCCGTGGCCCAGACCGCCGCCAGCGTGGGATGGTCACTCACGAACGCGCCAGCGCTGGCCAGCCTCCGCGCCCAACCTGCCGACCATCCGCGGGCCAGGAGCATGGCCCCATCGCCGACCAGGGGCAGGCTCCCCGAGCGCCCTGCGGCGACCATCCGGCGGGCCAGCTCGTACTCCACCGACGCCACCGCGGAGCACAGCACCTCCACGTCAGCGGCCGGCCGCTCCCCGGCGCTCAGTCCCATGACCGGAAGCTCTCCGCCTGCCAGACCGGACAACTGGGACCACAGGTCACCCACCTCCGGCGAGGCCGTCATCGCCGCGGCCGCAGCCCGCCCTTCGGCCACCACCGGTGGTCCACCCGTCCCCCGTGCCCCCATCTGGCTCCCCCGTCATGCTCGAACACCTGTTCGAATCCTACCACACGGAGGGCGACACAACGAAGAGATGGGGCAGACCTGTGGACGGTCCCAGACAGCCTCGCCCCTCACACCACCGGGGGGCGCCCCGCCTTCGCCATCGCCCACACGGTCGACCAGTGCATCGGCCGGCGATCACCCGGCTCCATCCGCCAGCCCTCGCGGAAGCCCTCCCACCACGCCCCACGTGCGTCCTTGTCGCGCACCCGCGCCGTCGTGATCACGGCCCACGTCCCGGCGTAGACCGGGCGCAGCACCGCCGGCAGGTTCCGCCGAGCCAGGAGCACGCGGTTGCGGGCGTTCATGTGCCAGAACTCCGCGTGCCGGCGCGGATCGATCACCGGATGGTGGATGACGATGTCGCCGGCGTACCACGGCACGTGGCCGGTATCCCAGACCCGCCAGCAGAGCTCGATGCCCTCGTGGGCGTAGAAGAACAGCCCCGGCCAACCACCGACCTCATCGAAGATCGACCGCCGGATGGCCACCGCGCCCTCCCACAGCGACGTCGCCGGGCTCGGCTCTGCAGGGTCGCCCGTGCGCAGCCGCGGGACCCACCGACCTGGTGCGGACCGACCGGTCGCGTCCTCCACCCGCGGCTGGATCAGGCCCACCTCCGGGCGCGCAACGAACAGGGCAGCGAAGCGCGCCAACGTGTCGGGAGACGCCAGGGCGGCGTCGTCGTCGAGGAAGAAGAGCAACTCGCCGGACACCTCGGGCACTCCCGCGTTCCGCCCCGCGGGGATCCCGAGATTCTCCGGCAGCGCCAGCCCGCGAACGCCGTCCGGCAGGTCCACCGGGACCCAGCCGTTCCCCACAACCACGATGTCGGTCGTGACGTCCTGCTGCGCCAGCACGGACTCCAGCCCGCGCCGCAGGTCGTCGGGTCGCTGCCCCATCGTCAGGACGACCACACCGAAGTGCGCGACCTCCGCGCCGCTCATGCCGGGGACCGCAGCTTGGTCGAGGACAGGATGGCCAGCACGTGCCCGCCGACGGTCACGACCGCCAGCCCCAGCATCACCAGGACCAGCCACTGGGTCACAGCGAGCCCACCCACCAAGGCGTCGCCGAGGGCCGCGACGAACACGAGGATCGTCATCTCCACCGAGTGGAAGATCCGGTTGAACGGGAAGAACCTCACCAGCCCGCGCACCCGGGCAAGGCCCGAACTGGTCGGCGTCCCCACACCGGCGACATCCTCAAGCCGAGGAAGTCCCGCGAACGCCCGTGACACGTGCACCATGTCGTTGAGCGCCTTGTTGAACATGATCAGCAGCGCAAGGATCGCCCCGGCGTAGGCGTACCCGCCGGGCGCGGTCCACGAGAAGTCCGAACCGGCCGCCCGGATGCCCAGGCACACCGGGATCACCGACTCCGCCGTGTAGTGCCCGATCTTGTCCAGGAAGGTGCCGGCCGGCGAGAACGTCCCCCGCCATCTGGCCACCTCCCCGTCGCAGCAATCCCAGAGCATCTGCATCTGGCCGAGCAACAGCGCGAGGAATGCCCCCGGGATCCCCGGGATCAGCAGCGCGAGACCCGCCGAGGCGCCGGTCACGATCATGAACCACGTGACCGTGTTCGCCGAGACACCGGTCGGCAGCAGGGCCCGGGTCAGGTAGGGCGAGATGCGGCGCAGGTAGACGTCGGCGACCCAGTGCTCGGAGTTCTTCCGCCCGCGCACCGCAGGGGGCTGGGTGACGGCCCGCAGCTCGGCGATCGTGGGGCGCTCGGGGCGCTCCGCGCGCTCCGGGCTCCGGCGCTCACCGGGCTCGGGGACGTCAGGCATGGGACACATCCTTGCGCGTCATCGACCGGACCCACTGCACGGACGCGACGACCACGAAGAGGATCCCCAGGATGAGGCTGCCCCACGCGAGCAGCCCCGTGAGCGCAGCCGCCCCGAGTGCAGCCGCCCCGAGCACGAGGATGGTACGACCGTCCCACCCCAGACCGGCCATCACCAGCCACCTCGGCGGCGCGGAGCCGCCCAGGGCCCGGTAGAGGGTGTCGTAGTGGTGGAACACGACAACGAACACCCACGCGAACAACCACGCCCCGTCAGCGGGCACGATCAGCGCCACAGCCAGCCACACGATCCCCAGTTCGACGACGCGCATCCCCGCCGGCCAGGCCCAGCCGAACGCATGGGCCAGCGGCTGACGCGCGGCGAACAGGCGGTCCCACACCGGCTGGCCGATCGGACCGAGGTCCAGCTGCGGCTCGAGCAGCCAGGATCCGCTGCGATCCGGCGGCTGGCGCCAGGCCCGGGATCGCAGGATCCGCCCAGCTGCCGTGTAGGCGAGGGCCAGCAGGCCGAGACCCAGCATGAGCACGAGCGTCCACCGGGGCCCGATCGTGATCACCCCGACCGACAGGATCAGCCAGCGCTCGCCGATGGGCATGAGAAGGACCTTCTTGGCCCAGCGAACCCGGCTGTCGAGGTTGAGTTGGGCGGACAGCTCCAGAGTCGCACCCGATCCAGCCGCGCCGCCGTCACTGGGGTCCTCGACCGACCGCGCAGCCACCCAGGACTCCCGGATCCGTTGGACCCGGGAGAAGTCGTAGTCCCCGACGTGGCGCACGGTCTGCAGGATCATCACCAGCGCGGCCAACAGCCAGATGTCGTGACCGTTCCGCAGCGAGCCGGCGGCCAGGCCGGCGTAGGCGGCGTACTCCTTGACCCGGTCGCTGGACGCATCGATCCACGCCCCGAGGTCGGAGAAGGAGCGGGTGAAGCGCGCGACCTCACCGTCGACGCAGTCGATGATCAGCGAGGCCTGCATCAAGAGGGCGCCGGCCAGCAGTCCCCACCACGAGCCGGTGGCGAAGCACAGGGCAGCGGACAGTCCCACGACCAGCGAGAAGACCGAGACCTGGTTGGGCGTGAGGCGAAGGCGCAACGCCAGCGCGGTCAGCGGCGTCGAGGCCTTCCGCAGGACGAACGTCGAGTAGAACCCGTCGTCGGGGCGATTGGCCCTCTCGAGAAGCACCCGGGCCTCATCGATGGCCGCCAACTCCTGCATGGCTGCGTCGCGCTGCTCCGGAGTGCCGCCACGCAGCACAGGGCCGACGGACCGTCACGGCGCCCATCGTGATCTGCGCCCGGACGAGCGCCACAAGGGCCAGGTCGATCGGATCGGCGTGCCAGTCGAGGGTTCCGGCCGCCACCGCGACACCAGCCAGGGCATCGGCGGCCGCTGGGACGTCGTGGGCGTCGATGACCAGGGCCCCCAGCGAGGCCGCATTGGGCGCGCTGACGGCGTGCACCGTCGAGCCGGCACTGGCGATCCGCTTCTGGGCGATCCGGACCGGAGCTGCATCCGCGAGCTCGCCGGGGCCGGGCGTGCCGGGGCCGGGCTCCCCGGGGAACTCCCCCACGAGCGCCCCAGAACGCACCGCCGGATCATCCACCAGCTGCCCCAGGCAGGCATCGGCCACGATGAGGTCGGAGTCGACGATCAGGGTTCGCCCCGACAGCCCCCCGGCGAGGGCCGTGAGCTGGCTGGCGCAGTCACCCGCAGCAAGGACGACGACATCGGTCACCCCCAGCCGGGCGAGGCGCTGTTCGAGCCCCGCTACGGCGTCGGGCCCCGCGGCCCCCGGGCGGACGAGCGCCCTCACGCCTCGAGCTCGCGCAGTCCGGGCGGCGAGGTCAGGAAGCCGGTGCCCCACGCGCCATGCATCGTGGCGTAGACCAAGGGCAATCGGGCGTGGGCGGCAGGAGGTAGGCCGCGCCCTGAGACGGCCGCACCGGCGGTGATGAGGGCCAGGTAGCCGACAGGGGCGAGCCAGCCGATCCGCAGCGAACGCGGGCCGACGGTGGACCCGACGAGCCCCGCAGCCGTCCCTGCAACGACGCCCACGACCGCGGTGGGGGGCGCGAAGTAGCGCAGTGCCGACGTCCGCGACGCCGTCTCGGGATGCCGGCGCATGACCTCTCGGCGCCACCGGCCGTAGTGGAAGTACTGGGCGGCCAGCGATGAGGCATCCGGGCGCGGGCGGTAGATGACCACCAGCGCCGGGTTGAACCAGACGAGCCCACCGGTCTCCCGGATCCGGTGATTCATCTCCCAGTCCTGGGCGCGCAGGAAGGTCTCGTCGTATCCGCCGACCCGCTGCAGGGCGGACTTGCGGAAGCACCCGAGGTAGACCGTCTCGGCCTCCCCTTCCCCGCCCCCCACATGGAATGGGGCGGCGCCGACGCCCATCGGCGTCGTCATGGCCCTGGCGACTGCCTGCTCGAACGGAGTCTCGCCCTCGGCCTGCATGATCCCGCCGACGTTGTCCGCACCCGTGCGCGCCAGCGTCTCCACGGCCGTCGACACGTAGTCCCCCGGCAGGATCGCGTGCCCGTCGACGCGGACGACCACCTCGTAGCGCGAGGCGTGGATCGCGGCGTTCAGCCCCGATGGCGTCCGCCCGCTCGGGTTGGGCACCAGAACGATGCGGTCGTCGACCGCCTGGAGCCGGCGCGCCACTTCGTCGGTCCGATCGGTCGAGGGCCCCAGCGCCAGGACGATCTCCAGCGGACCCACCCAGTCCTGGGTCAGGATCCCGGTGACCGCGTGGGTCAGGTGACGCTCCTCGTTGAGCACGGGCATGACCACGGAGACGCCATCCGGCCACGTGGACGCGGTGGGTTCGGCCATGACCGCGACGGTATCGGAGCGCGGCCCCGGAGGCGAGACCCGGGTGCTCCGGGCGCCGTTGGTGGCGCGCGTGTCGCGGGGTGCACGCCCCGGGCCCCCCGAGTCCATCGGCGGGCCCAGGGCGATGTCAGGGCCCGGCGCTACGGTGACGGCGCCGAGAGGGGAGTCCGATGGGAGGCGCAGGTGTCGGGGTGGAGCTCCCCCTGACCGCAACATTCCCGTGCCGGGCCTCGGCCGGTGCCCGGTCGGCGCGGCACTCGGTCACGATCGCCCCGGACTGGTCGGTGCAGACCCCGCACGATGAGGGCCTCGAGCAGATCGCGGCGGCGTTCGGCGGCGGGGTCTCGTGCATCCCGGCCCTGCGGGCGCTGATGCCCGGGTTCCGGATGTGGTGGGAGCGGGCGACCCGCCAGACCGGGTTGCTCGCCCGCTCACCGGACCGCGGGGCCACGTGGTTCAGCCTCGAAGCCGTCCTGCCGTGCTGCCCCGCGCGCGGGTTCGACGATCCTGTCGTGGCCGCGGCGCACTGCCGGGACGTCACCCATGTCGCCGGGGCCAGCCGCGTCCCGGCGCGCGACCTGCGCAACCTGGTCTCGGGGCTGGGCCCGAGGGCGGATCCCGGACCGCCGGTGGGGCGCGGTGACCCGCTGGTCGAGCAGGCCTGGGCCTGCGGACTGCACCCGACATGGGTGCTGGGCCAGTGCTCCGAGCTGGCCGCGGCCGGACTCGCGGAGCCCACGCTCGAGCTCCTGCTCGCCCTGGCACACACGAGCGCGGACATCGCGTGGGTGGCGTCCACGGCGCATGGAGCACCCGACCCGGCAACAGCCACCTGGGTCGCGTGGACCCAGACCGACCTTGACCGCCGCGATCCCAGGGCCCGTTCGGACTGGCTGGCCACCGGTGCCCGCCGCGTCGACATCGTCCGCCTCTCCATGTCCGGGTACACCCCTGTTCAGGCCCACGCAGTCGCCGGTGACTGGGGGATCTCCGTCCCGGGGGCGGCCCAGCTGCTGGCCCGATGGGTGGGGTCCGGCTATCGGCCCGCCCCCGAGCAGCTGGCCTGGGTGGGCCAGGAGGGCGTGGGATTCCCGCCCGACCCCCCGGCCCCGTCCGCGGTCGAGCGGGTCGCGCGCGGCCTCGGCTGGCGTCGTCCCGATGCCAAGGAGCGCACGGGTCTGGCGATCGCGATCGCCCGCTGGGGGACCGTCCCCGACACGGTGGCGATCCTGCGTCGAGGGGACCAGTTGGCGCTGTCGCTCCCGGCCGGCGATGTCGGACCCCCGACCTAGCGTGCACCGGGACGAAGGGAGCCAGGGTGGCCAGGGACCGGATCGGGTACGAGCAGGTGCTGCAGGCGATGGGGGTGTGCGTCGCGACTCGCATCCCGTTCCTGCTCTGGGGTGAGCCGGGGGCGGGCAAGACCGCGGTCGTGGAGTCCGCAGTGGACTCCGGTTGGCACGTGGAGACGCTGATCTGCTCGCACTACGAGCCCAGCGACTTCGCCGGGCTCCCGGTCGTGAACGCCGGCCGAGTTGACCTCGCACCTCCGCAATGGGCGGTGCGCGTGGCCGAGAACCAGGGACCCTCAGTCGTGTTCTTCGACGAGTGGACCACCGCCTCCCCTGCCGTGCAGGCCGCCGCGCTCCGACCGCTCACGCACGGGGAGGTCGGTGCGTTGCGCCTTCCCGAGCGGGTCTCGTTCGGGGCTGCGGCAAATCCCGCCGACGTCGCCGCCTCGGGCTGGGAGCTTGCGGCCCCGACCGCCAACCGCTTCGTCCACATGGACTGGACCCTCCCGCTCGAGGTGTTCACCGAGTCCCTCGTCACGGGGCAGTGGCCGCGGATCAGCGTCCCCGCCCTCGATGCGGGGTACCCAGCGAGGTTGGCCGCGAGCCGGGCGAAGGTGGCGGCCTTCCTCGGCGTTCGCTCGGGGCAGCTCTCGGCGATCCCCAAGGACGCCGCCTCACGCGGCCGGGCCTTCCCCACGCCACGCACCTGGGACTACACCGCGCGGCTCCTCGCGGCCGCCGACCCGGTCGATGGCGAGGCGATCCGGCTGCTGGTGCATGGGGCCGTGGGGGCGCCCACCGGGCACGAGTTCCTGTCCTGGATCTCCGCACTCGACCTGCCGGACCCGGAGTCCCTGCTGGCCGACCCGGGCGGCGACCTGCTGGCGGGGCTTCGGGCCGACCGCGTGCATGTCGCGCTCCAGGGAATGCTTGCGGCGGTGGCCACGCGCCCGACCAGGGCGCGATGGGAGGCCGCCCTCGGTGTCTGTGTCCGGGCCGCGGAGCTGTCCGGCCTGGACCCAGCCGTCCCGGTCGTGCGGGCGCTCCTGCGGATCCGGCCGGCCAAGGCGGCCCTGCCCCCGGGGCTGACCGTCTTCGCCGGCCCGCTGGCGCTCGCGGGGCTGCTGCCCTCATGAGCCTCGACCAGCCGGCTGCCGAGATGCTGGCGGCGGCGAAGCTGTGGCTGACCAGCCCCATGGTGCGAGGTGGCCCGCTCACCGGCGACATGCCCTACCTGTCCACCGCCCTGTACGCCCTGGTGGCGGTCCCGAGTGATCACGTGGCGACGATGGCCACCGACCCGGCCTGGCGGCTGTACGTCAACCCCGCGTGGCTGGCCGATGCCCAGCGCACCGCACCGGAGGTGGGCGCCGAGCTGGCCCACCACATCTGGCACCTGCTCGCCGACCATGCCGGTCGTGCCAGCGACATGGGCGTCCGGGGGTCGAGCTCCCGGGCCTGGCGGGTGGCGGCGGACGTCACCGTCCACGAGGTGGCCGGTGGCCTGGTGGCGCGGGCGGGCAGGTCACCCACCGTGGAGCCGACCCGCGGCCCTCGGACGTCCGGTGCGGTCCGGGCAGCGGCATCCGGGGCCGGAAGGGCGGTCGCCACCAGTGCCACGGGTCCCGCCCTGGCGGCCCGGACCCGGGCCCTGGACGACCATCACAGGCTGATGGGCGCTGCGGAGCTGGGGCTGCCTGGGGGGCGCGCGGCCGAGGAGTACTACGCGATGCTCACCGGGCTGCCGGCCCTGGGCGAGGAGCCCGACCACGACCCGGCGTGGATCCCCCGGGAGCCGAAGGACCCGGCACAGGACAGCACGGAGAAGCCGGACCCTGCCGGCGTCAACGACGCCGCCGACCCCTCCTGCGGATCCGGGTGCGATGGGATCCACCGCGTCTACGAGCTCCCGGAGCTGGCCGATGCCGGAGGGCTGAGCCCGGTCGCCGCCGAGGCGGTCCGCCGCACGGTCGCCATCGAGTTCCAGGCGCACCCCGGCCGCGGGGACCTCCCAGGCGACTGGGGCCGGTGGGTCTCGATGATCCTCGACCCGGTCGTCGACTGGCGCAACGTGCTGCACGCGGCCGTGCGCCGCGGACTGGGCTGGGCCATCGGCCACACCGACTACACCTACACCCGGATCTCGCGGCGCCAGGCGGCTGCCGGCCCCGTGATCCTTCCGGCGCTGCGGCGTCCTGTCCCCCGGGTCGGCATCGTCGTGGACACCTCGGGAAGCGTGGACGACGGGCTGCTCGCCCAGGCCCTCGGCGAGATCGACGGGGTCCTGACCGCGCTCGGAGTGGCCGACCCCCAGGTGACGGTGCTTGCCGTGGACGCGGCCGTGCATGCGGTCACGACGGTCCGTCGCGCTGACGCCGTGAGCCTGGCGGGCGGCGGCGGCACGGACATGGCCCTCGGTATCCGGGCCGCCCAGGAGGTGCGCCCCCGCGTGGACGTGATCGTCGTGCTCACCGATGGGCAGACCGGGTGGCCGGGGCAGCCTGCGCCCATGCCCGTCATCGCGGTCCTGATCGGCCGGACCCGGGCCGACCTTCCCAGCACACCGGACTGGATCCAGAGGGTGGAATGCGTACGGTGAGGCCCCAACGGGCACCTCCGCGGTGGAGCCAACTGCGCGGCCGGCCCTGCGCCGGCTGGCTGGTCCCGCTCGTCAGCACCCTCACCCGAACACGGCATCCACGACCCGCTGCGACGCGTGGCCGTCGTCCCACGCGTTGAACTTCGCGCTCCAGGCGGCATACCGGTCGCCGTACTGCGCCACCATCGCCGGCATGTCCGCCAACTCGGCGACCACCTCCGCGGACGTGGACAGGATCGGACCGGGAGCCTCGGCCTCGAAGTCGAAGTAGAAGCCGCGGGAGCCCCGGTAGTCGGCCAGGTCAGGGGCGAGGAACAGGATGGGCTTGCCCGTCACGGCAAAGTCGAACATCAGCGAGGAGTAGTCCGTGAGCAGGGCGTCCGCGGCGATGAGCAGGTCCGTCACGTCCGGATAGCGGGTGACATCCAGCGCGCCCCGCGCGATCGACGAATCGTGGGCTCCGTGCGTGTGCGAGTGCCCCCGGAACGCCAGCCGCCACCCGTCGGGCAACGGGCTGCCCGGGTCGAGGTGATTGACGGGCGCGAACTGGCCCATCGTGGTGCGCCGGCTCTCCCGCCACGTGGGCCCGTAGAGCAGGACCTGCTCGTCGGGGTCCGGGATCCCCAGGCGCTCACGGATCGCCTGACGCTCACCCGGGCCGGTCGTGACCAACCGGTCGTTGCGGGGATAGCCCACCGTGAGGATCCGCCCGCGGTACCCGAACGCTCCCCCGAGGGCCTCGGCGCTGAACTCATTGGCGGCCACCAGGTAGTCCCACGCTGCGGCCTCCCGGTCGTACAGGGCCAGGAAGGAGTCACTGATCGCGCCCTGGGGCATGTCATGGGCCAACCGCTTCAGCGGCGTGCCATGCCACGTCTGGCAGTACACCTGGCCCGGCGCCTTGCGGAAGTAGGGCGGGAAGTTCGTGTTGTTGACCAGGTACCGGCTGGTGGCCAGCGCATCGAGCCACTCGGGAGAGCCATGCAGGACCGCCCGCGCGCCGGCAGGGACCGGCAGGTCGGGACGGTTGACGGTCCACACGACCTCCAGCTGCGTCCCGCGGCTCACCAGCTCATCGTGGATCCCCTTCGGGTTGTCGCCGATCATCTTGCCGGCGAAGGACTCGAAGAGGACGGCATCGCGAAGCGGCCGACCCTGCGCGCGCTGGAAGCCGACGGAACGCTCGTGTTCCACCCGACGCCTGCGAAGTGCCCCCAGAACCCGCTCGGGGGTGTACCTGCCTGCTCCCCGACTGCGCGTCACGTGTGGCTCCTGCGCACTGGCTGGCATCGGGCCGCCGAACACCGTCCGGGTCACCCATCGAGGAGGTCCTTCCGCCCGGTACCGGTCTTGGATGTGCGTGGCTCACGACGCCCACGACTCTAGGCTGGGACGGCTCTCGAGGCGCGCCAGCGCCCAGGCGCCGACGAGGCAGGGTTCGGGGCACCGGCGGGTCCACAGGCGGACAGGGACAGGTGCTCACGCGAGCCAGGCGAGGACCTGAACAGCGGAGCAGTGGTCGCCTGTGGGGCAAGCGGCGGTCGACGCCCAGTCCGGGCAGCTGGTGGTCCTCACCTCCTCCTGGGGCTGGGGGACGGTGCAACCGACGAGCTACGACGTGTGCACCAACACCTGGAAGCGCCAGGGATCAGGCCCGTGGACGGACAAGGGTTGGGGCGGGCCCACCGTGGTGTACGACCCGGGTAAGGGCGCGATCCTCGCCCTCACAGTCAGCGAGACCAAGCGGACCAGAGCCAGCAGCTACTCCTCGGCGTCCGGTCAGTGGAGCGAGACGATCGTGCCGCAGAAGTTGGTCCCGTGGGCCTACTCGGTGGACATCGACACGTGGGCCCTCCTTCCGACCATAGAGTTCCCACCGGGCTTCGAGTCCGCGTCCCTCACTCACGCCGCACTGGATCCCGACCACCGGGCAGGTGCTGTTCCTGATGGAGGCTGCGGGTTCCCGCACCCTGTGGTCCTACAGCCCCGGCTGGAGGACGCTCACGCAACTGGGTGGGCAGGTCCCCGCGGGACGATCCGGTGATCCGGCGCTGATCCTCGATGCCAGGGCCCGTCGCCTGGTCCTGGTCCTGTGGGGCCCCTCCTCCACGATCCCGGGCGAGACCTGGACCTTCGACCTGCTCAGCCAGAAGTGGACGGACCAGCAGGCCACGCCTCCGCGCCTGCCGTTCGAGGAGTCCAACTGGCCCGTCCTGGATTTCCGTCGCGAGGCCGCGTTCGATCCGGTGTCGCAGCGGACGTTCGTCCTCATGGGCGGCCAGTTGGCGACCTACCAGACGGGCAGCCACCAGTGGGATGTCGTCTATCCCGGGCCCGGCTGGCCGTCGAAGGTCCGACCGCTCGAGACGGAGAGCGGCGGGCTTGCCGGTCCCCTGGCACGAGCAGGGCACTCGTTGGTCTACGACCCGGTCAACCAGCGCATGCTCGTCTACGGAGGAACCTGGCTGACGACGGAGGGCAAGACGCACACCGGCGACGTCGTGGGCCTACGACGTGCCCACCAACACCTGGACCGAGCTGGTGCGGCCCGTAACTCAAGAGCAGTAGTCGAGGAGGTCGCGGTTGCGCGGCCCGTAGCCGACCGGACTCCCCACGCGCTGGGCCGTCTGGGTCCTCGCGAGAGGAGAAGTTCGTGACGACAGCCCGCGCCTCGGACCACACGCTGCCGCCGTGCGGCACCGAGAGCACTGACCTGGAGGGGATCTGCGAGTAGGACGGGCCCCGAGGCAATCAGGTGGGCGCCGGCCAATCCGACCGGCGCCGCGCCCTACTTCAGCAGTTGCCGACCCATCACCATGCGCTGGATCTGGTTGGTCCCCTCGTAGATCTGGGTGATCTTCGCATCGCGCATGTAGCGCTCGACCGGGTTGTCGCGCACGTAGCCGGCGCCGCCGAACACCTGCACGGCGTCGGTCGTGACCTCCATGGCGATGTCCGACGCGTAGCACTTGGCGGCCGCGCCGAAGAAGGTCAGGTCCGGTGCCCCGCGCTCGCTGCGCGCAGCGGCGGCGTAGGTCAGCGCCCGGGCGGCCTCGACCTTCATGGCCATGTCGGCCAGAAGGAACTGCACGCCCTGGAAGGCACCGATGGCCTTGCCGAACTGCTTGCGCTCCTTGGCATAGGCGATCGAGGCGTCCAGCGCCCCCTGCGCGATGCCCAGCGCCTGGGCGCCGATGGTGACCCGCGTGTGGTCCAAGGTGCGCATCGCGGTCTGGAAGCCGGTACCGGGCTCGCCGACGATCCGGTCGGCCGGGATCCAGCAGTTGTCGAACAGGATCTCGCGCGTCGGCGAGCCGTGGATGCCCAGCTTGCGCTCGGGGGTCCCCAGGGCGAACCCGGGGTCGTCGGCGTGGACGACGAAGGCCGAGATCCCCTTCGGCCCGATGCCGGGCTCGGTCACGGCCATCACGGTGTAGTACGTCGAGATGCCGGCGTTGCTGATCCACGACTTCTGGCCGTTGAGCACCCACCCGCCGTCACCGGCCACGGCGCGGCACTTCATCGACCCGGCGTCCGAGCCGGCCTCCCGCTCCGAGAGCGCATAGGAGAACATCGCCTCCCCGCTGGCGACCTGGGGCAGGTAGCGCCCCAAGCAGATCGTCGGAGGCCCCGACCAGCAGCGGCATCGTGCCCAGCTTGTTCACCGCTGGGATCAGCGAGCTCGACGCGCAGACCCGCGCCACCTCCTCGATGACCAGGCAGGCCGCAAGCGCGTCGCCGCCCTGGCCGCCGAACTTCTCGGGGATGTGGATCGCGTGGAAGTCGTTGGCCCGCAGGGCCTCGTACACGTCCCACGGGAACTCGCCGGTCTCGTCGATCTCCGCGGCCCGCGGGGCGATCTTGTCCTCGGCCAGCTCGCGGACGGCCGCGCGGAGCATCTCGTGCTCCTCGGGGAGGGTGAAGGCGTTGAAGTCGGGGTTCGGGGTGATTGCCATGGCTCACAGGCTACGCGCGCCGGAACACCCGATCCCCGCCGGGCACCCTCGCATCGGGCAGCCGGAGCAGCCCCGCGGGCCTGGCGATTCTGCTGACGATTCCGACGTTCCCACCGTCGGAATCGTCAGCACAATCACGGGTCCAGCGCTCCCGGCGGGCGGCACTAGGCTTGCCCGCGTGAGCGAGCCCCTGAGGATCACCGTCATCGGCACCGGCTACCTCGGTGCCACCCACGCCGCCGCGATGGCCGAGTCCGGCTACGACGTCCTCGGCGTCGACGTCGACGCCGACAAGGTCACGGCCCTTGCCCGGGGCGAGGTCCCGTTCTACGAGCCGGGGCTGTCCGAGCTGCTCGAGTCCAACGTCGCCGCCGGTCGGCTGCGGTTCACGACCGACTTCGCCGAGGCTGCTGACTTCGGCGACCTGCACTTCATCGGCGTCGGAACCCCCCAGCACCCGCGCACCAACGCCGCTGACCTCAGCCAGATCGATGCCGCGATCGGCTCACTGGCCCCACTGCTGACCCGCCCGTGCACCGTCATCGGCAAGTCCACCGTCCCCGTTGGGACCGCCGAGCACGTCCGAGCTCGCCTGCAGGCCCTGGCCCCCGCCGGTGCGGACGTGGACCTCGTCTGGAACCCGGAGTTCCTGCGCGAGGGGTTCGCCGTCGCCGACACCCTGACCCCCGACCGCATCGTGATCGGTGTGGCCAACCCGTCCGGGCCCGGCGAGGCGCCGGGTCGCGACGAGGAGGTCATGCGCCGCGTCTATGCCCCGATGATCGAGTGGGGCTCGCCGTTCCTGGTGATGGACTACTCCACGTCCGAGTTGGTGAAGGTGGCCGCCAACAGCTTCCTGGCGACCAAGATCTCGTTCATCAACGCGATGGCCGAGGTGTGCGAGGCGACCGGCGCGGACGTCACCCAGCTGGCCGAGGCCATCGGGTACGACGAGCGGATCGGGTCGAAGTTCCTGCGGGCCGGCATCGGATTCGGTGGTGGCTGCCTGCCCAAGGACATCCGAGCGTTCATGGCCCGTGCCGGCGAGCTCGGCGTCTCGGACGCCCTGAGCTTCCTGCGCGACGTCGACGGGATCAACACCCGCCGCCGCACCTCGACCGTGGCACTGGCTCGCGAGCTCGTCGGCGGCCGGTTCGTCGGCAAGCGGATCGCCGTGCTCGGCGCCGCGTTCAAGCCGGACTCCGATGACGTGCGCGACTCGCCGGCGCTGGACATCGCCGCCGCGATCTACACCGCCGGTGGCGACGTGGTCGTCCACGACCCCCAGGCCATGGCCAACGCCCGGGCGGCCTACCCCAAGATGGCCTACGCCATGGACGTCCGCGAGGCCCTCACCGGCGCGGACCTCGTGCTCCTGCTCACCGAGTGGCGCGACTACACCGACCTCGACCCGGCCACGGTGGTGGACCTGCCCACCACCGCCTCGATCCTCGACGGCCGCAACTGCCTGGACATCGCCCGGTGGCGCGCCGCGGGCTGGACCTATCGCGGCCTGGGGCGACCCAACGCCTGACACGTTCGCGTCGATGTGAACGATTCCGACCATCCGATCGTCGAGATCGTTCACACCACCACTACGGGGCCGGGCACGGCGCACTATGGAGTTGTGGACCTGTCACTGGGGCTGGTGGTCGTCGTCCTCCTGGCGCTGGCCTTCGACCTGACCAACGGGTTCCACGACTCGTCGAACTCACTGGCCGCACCCGTGGCCACGCGCGCGATGACTCCGCGGCAGGCGCTGGTCGTGACCACGGTCTTCACCCTGCTCGGGCCGATCATCGCGGGCACGGCCGTGGCCGACACCGTCGGAGGCCTGATCGAGGTGGGCACTGACGACATCCTCGGGATCCTGCTCGCCGCGCTGGTCGCCGCAGTCACCTGGAACCTGCTGACGTGGCGGGTCGGCCTGCCGTCGTCGTCCTCGCACGCCCTTGTCGGTGGCCTGGTCGGCGCGGCCCTGGTGATCGGCGGAACCGCGTCGGTCAACTGGGGCGGGTTCGAGGGATGGCGACCGGTCGGCGTCGCAGGCGTGCTGGTCGCGCTGGCGATCTCCCCCGTGATCGGCGCCCTCGCCGGTTGGCTCATGGAGGCCTCCGCCCGCCGCGCGCTGCGCCGCGCCGACCAACGCGTGACGGGCCCGCTCAAGAAGGGCCAGTGGGGCACGTCCGCGGCGCTGGCCTTCGCGCACGGCACCAACGACGCCCAGAAGACGATGGGCCTGATCACGCTCGCACTCGTCGCTGCCGGGGCCCTGTCGTCGTTCGTGGTCCCGCTGTGGGTCAAGGTGGCCTGCGCCGCCGCGATGACGTTCGGCACGGCACTGGGCGGCTGGCGGATCGTGCGGACCCTGGGTCGAGGGATCTACCGCATCAGGCCGCTCGACGGCCTGGCCAGCCAGGGGTCCAGCACCCTGGTGATCGGCGGCGCCGCGATGCTGGGCGCCCCGGTCAGCACCACGCACGTGGTGGCATCCTCGGTCGTGGGCGTCGGTGCCGCCCGGCGCAGGCGGCACGTCCGCTGGCCGGTCGTTCGCGAGATCCTGCTCGCGTGGGTCGTGACGATGCCCGGTTGTGCCGCCATGGCCGCAGCCGTCGCCCTCCTGGAAGGGGTCATCTGATGAGGTCGCACTGGTTCCTGCCCGAGACTCCCGACGTCCTGGGCACGCTGGCCGCCCAGGCGGACACCACCGTGACCGGGATCGCCGCGTTCGCTGCCTGGGCACATGGTGACGCCGACCAGGAGACCGCGGTCCGCTCTGCCGAGCACGAGGCCGACCGCGTGCGCCGCGAGTTGCAGACCCAGCTGCGCCACGCGTTCAGCACCCCTGTCGACCAGGAGGACCTGTACAGCCTCTCCGAGCTCCTCGACTCGGTGCTCAACGCGGCGAAGAACATCGTTCGCGAGGCCGACGCCCTGGGCGTCGCGCCGGACGCCTCTGTGGCCGCGATGGCCGACGACCTCGCCGAGGGGGTGGGTCACCTCCGGATCGCCCTGGACCACCTCACCGGAGACGGCGACATCGCCACCGGCGAGGCCGATGCCGCCCTGGCGGCCGAACGGCGGATGGAGAAGGTGTACCGCCAGGCGATGCGCGACCTGATGTCCGTGGTCGACCTGCGGCACGCAATGTCCATGCGCGAGCTCTACCGGCGCGTCCTGGAAGCCGGCGAGCGCCTGGCAACCGTCGCCGAGCGTGTCTGGTACGCGGTGGTCAAGGAGGGCTGACGTCGGCGTCAGCTGCCGAACTCCTCGCGCAGGCGCTCGCCCTTGGCCCGCGCCGCGTCGCGCAGCCCGGCCCGGAAGGCGTCCATGTCGGGCCAGAGCCGCGGTTCGGCCACCCCCAGGATCCGCACCGCCAGGAGGCCGGCGTTGCGCGCCTGGCCGATCCCGACGGTTGCCACCGGCACCCCGGAGGGCATCTGCACGATCGACAGCAGCGAGTCCATCCCGTCGAGCATCGGCAGCGGAACAGGGACGCCGATGACCGGGATCGAGGTCACCGACGCGAGCATCCCCGGCAGGTGCGCAGCCCCTCCGGCGCCGGCGATGATCACCTTCAGCCCGCGCTCGGCAGCCGACCTCCCGTACTCGATCATGTCCTCGGGCATCCGGTGGGCGGACACGACGTCCACCTCGTGGGGAACCCCGAAGTCGCGCAGGACCTGCGCGGCGTCGGCCATCACCACCCAGTCGGAGTCGGACCCCATGACGACCCCCACCTGGGCCGGGGACACAAGGCGCTCACTCATCGATCACTCCCGTCAGGTAGTCGGCCGCGTGGTGGGCCCGGGCGAGCAGGGACTCGAGGTCGTCGCCGGAGACCGTGACGTGGCCGATCTTGCGCCCGGGGCGGACATCCTTGCCGTACATGTGGACCTTCAGCCCCGGATCACGCGCCATCACGTGCCGGTAGGCGCGGTACATGTCCGGGTACTCGCCCCCGAGGACGTTGACCATCACCGTGTACGGCGAGCGGGCGGCCGGTGAACCCAACGGCAGGTCGAGCACCGCGCGCAGGTGGTTCTCGAACTGGCTGGTGACCGCGCCCTCGATGCGTCCAGTGGCCGCTGTTGTGGGGGCGCATCGCCAGCTCGTTGACCAGCACCCCGTCCGGGGTGTCGAACAGCTCGACGGCGAGCATCCCCACCACATCGAGGGCCTCGGCGATCTTCAGGGCGACCTGCTGTGCGGCCAGCGCGTGCTCGTCGGTCAGGCCCGGGCACGGGGCCACGACCTCCGTGCAGATCCCGTCGGTCTGGACCGTCCGCACCACCGGGTACACCGCGGCCTGCCCGGACGGGGATCGCGCCACCTGTGCGGCGAGCTCACGGGTGAACGGCACGTATGACTCGACGAGCCACTCGACGCCGGGCGCCAGCGGGTTCCCGGACATCACCGATGCGGCGTCGTCCGGGCCGTCGACCACCCAGACCCCGCGACCGTCGTAGCCGCCCCGGGACACCTTGAGCACCACCGGCCAGGCGTTCACCCCGGCGAAGGCCGCGACATCCTCGGGCGAGGTCACCACGGACCACGCCGGGCACGGCACCCCGGCCGCGCTGATCGCGGTGCGCATGTGAACCTTGTCCTGGGCGTGGGCCAGGGCTGCCGGACCCGGCCGCACCGTCAGCCCAGCGTCGACCAGTGCCGCGAGGATCGGCGCGGGGACGTGCTCGTGGTCGAAGGTCACGACGTCGCAGCCCTGGGCGAAGGCCGCCACGGCCTCCGGGTCGTCGTGGGCGCCCCAGCGGATGTCGCCACCGCCGCGCGCCGCGGACTCCGTGGGGCCAGCAGCCAGGACGCGCAGGCCGACGCCGAGGGCCAGGGCCGCCTCCTGGGTCATCCGGGCCAGCTGCCCGCCGCCGATCATCCCGACGACCGGGAACCCCGGGGCAGGCGTGGGCCCGGCCCGGGTTCCGGGTGGGTCCTGAGCACTGTGCGCCACGGACAGAACACTATCGGCAGCCGGTCGGCACTATCGTGGGCGCGTGTTGGGTCAGGGCGAGTAGGAGCACCGATGTCCACATCCACGCCGGGACCGCTTCCGGCGCCCGACGGCCAGGACCTGCGCGCCCTCGCCGACGAGTGGGGCCTGACCTCCAGCTCCGCGCGGCAGCCGATCCGCAGCTACGTCCGCGAGCTGTGGACCCGGCGGGACTTCATCATCTCGATGGCCAGCAGCCGGAACACCGCCCAGTACTCCGACACGGTCCTGGGCCGCTTCTGGCAGGTGCTCGCCCCGATCCTCAATGCGATCGTGTACTTCTTCGTCTTCGGCGTCCTGCTCAAGACGAGCAAGGGGATCGACAACTACGTGGCCTTCCTGGTGGCCGGCGTCTTCACCTTCACCTACACCCAGCGTGCCGTCACCGGCGGGGCCAAGGCGATCGCGAACAACCGCTCGCTGATCCGCGCCATCCACTTCCCGCGTGCGGTGCTGCCCCTGGCCGTGATCGTCCAGGAGGTCCAGCAGCAGATCGTCTCGCTGATCATCCTGTGCGGCATCGTCTTCCTCACCGGGGAGCCGATCACCTGGCACTGGCTGGGGCTGATCCCGGTGATGCTCCTGCAGACGATGTTCAACGCCGGGCTGTGCATGATCGTCGCCCGCTGGACGGCGGCCAGCCAGGACGTCACCCAGCTCATCCCCTTCGTGATGACCACCTGGCGATACCTGTCCGGGGTCTTCTACAGCATCTACGTGTTCACCGAGTCCGCACCCGCGTGGGTCCGCGACCTGCTGTTCGCCAACCCGGCGACGGTCTACATCGAGCTCGTGCGCGTGTCGCTGATGACCAGCCACTCGGCGCCGGGCTTCCTCTGGTGGTACGCGGCGGCCTGGGGGGTCGGGACCCTGCTCGTCGGCTTCTTCGTGTTCTACCGCGCCGAGGAGTCCTACGCCCGTGGCTGAGCACGATGTGACTGTGCCCGCGCCGGCACCCGTCGACGAGAGGGCCCCGACGGTCGTCGTCGACGACCTGAACGTCGTCTACAAGGTCATGTCGCAGGGCGGTTCGTCCTCGGCGGCCGTCTCGGCGCGCAAGCTGCTGCGCGGTCAGGGCCGCGGGGAGGTCCACCGGCGGGTCCATGCCATCCGGGGTGTCTCGTTCGTCGCGCGTGAGGGTGACGCCATCGCGCTGATCGGCCGCAACGGGTCGGGCAAGTCCACCCTCCTGCGCGCCATCGCGGGCCTGCTCCCCGCAGAGACGGGCGCGGTCTACACCTCCGGCAAGCCCTCGCTGCTGGGCGTGAACGCGGCCCTGATGCGCGACCTCTCCGGCGAGCGAAACATCCTGCTCGGCTGCATGGCGATGGGCATGACCCGCGAGCAGGCGCTGGCCAGGCGGGACTGGATCGTGGAGTTCGCCGACCTCGGCGAGTTCATCAGCCTGCCCATGACCGCGTACTCCTCGGGCATGGCGGCCCGTCTGCGGTTCGCGATCGCGGCCTCGATGAGCCACGAGATCCTGATGATCGACGAGGCACTGGCCACCGGCGACGCCGAGTTCCGCCGACGCAGCGAGAAGCGGATCATGCAGCTGCGCGACGAGGCGGGCACGGTGTTCCTGGTCTCGCACTCCCTGGGCGTGGTCCGGATGACCTGCAACCGGGCGATCTGGCTGGAGAAGGGCCAGATCGTCATGGATGGCGAGGCCAACGAGGTCGTGGACGCCTACGAGGCGATGTACGACCCGGAGCAGGAGGCCCAGGAGCGCAAGCGCCTGCGGGCCAAGAAGCGCCGAGAGCGCCTGGCGGCCGAGGAGGCAGCCCGGCAGGTCGCCGAGGAGGCCCGGGCCCAGCGCGAGGCTGCAGCAGCGGAGGCCGGGTCCGGCAGCCCCGCTCCCCTCCCCGGCGCAGCCGGATCGGGCGATTCCCCCGAGCCCACCGACGCCGAGCGGCCCGCCTGACGGTGCTGGTCACCCGGATCGCCCCGACGCCGAGTGGCTACCTGCACGTCGGCAACGCCGTCAACTTCGTGCTCACGCACTGGCTCGCGCGCGTTCACAGCGGCCGGCTGCTGCTGCGCATCGACGACTTCGACACCGGTCGCGCCCGGCCGGCCTACCTCGAGGACGTGTTCCGCACCCTGGACTGGCTGGGCATCGACATCGACGACGGCCCCTCGGGGCCGGCGGACTTCCACTCATCGTGGTCGATGGCCACCCGGATCGACCAGTTCCGCAACGCACGCGATCGGCTGATGGCCGGCGGGCACGACATCGTCTTCGTGTGCCGGTGCTCCCGGCACGATCTGGATGCCGAGGGCCGGTGCGTGGCGGGCTGCCGTCAGCAGGGCCTGGCCCTGGAGTCAGGGCGCTCAGCGCTGCGGATATCGGTCCCTGCCGGGTCCGAGCGCGGGCTGCCCCGCCACCCCGGTGACCACGTGCTCTGGCGCCGCGACGACCTGCCCGCCTACCAGCTGGGCTCCGTGGTCGCCGATGAGGACCTCGCCGTGACCGCGATCGTGCGCGGGGTCGACCTGCTGGAGTCCTCCGCCCTGCAGCTGCACCTGGCTGGGCTGCTGCCAGCGCCGGGCTTCCACGAGGTCGCGCTGCACCATCACGAACTCCTGAGCGCCCCGGGCGGCCACAAGCTGAGCAAGAGCGCCGGGGCACAGGCCCACCCCCTGGAGCACACGGACGACCTGCGCGCGCAGGTCCTGACCTGGGCACAGGCGCTCGGCACCCCCATCGGGATCAGCCGCCCCTGAGCTTCGCGGGGGGCGGCTGCGGCGGCTGCGCGGCTGGCCCACCACGACGCCCCCGGCGCTCACAGCACCAGCGCGCGCTCCCCGGTCAGGGTGCTGTGGATCCGCGGACCGTGGGCCTGGAACCAGTCACGGGTCGCCGTGTGGATCAGCACGCCGGTGACCACCGCGGTCTGGACCTCCCGCTCAGGCACCGACGCGTCCTGGATCCAGCCCAACAGCTCGCGCAGATCCTCGTCGATGACCCGCGCGACGACCTGGGTGAGCTCCACCGGCTCAGGGATGTCCCCGTAGACCAGCGCAGTGAGGATGCGCTGGCGCAGGAGGCTCATCTCGGGGTCCACCGGGTCGTACCCCAGGCGCAGCCGGCTGGTGAGCAGCTCGTCGCGGAAGGCCATCAGCGCCCCGCACGTGCGGGAGGACACCTCCTGGTGCTCCCGACGCAGGTAGCCGAAGGTGCCGGCGCTGTCGACACCGATGTGCGCCGCGGCCACGATCACGTAGCGGGCGGGCGCACCCGGCTCCCGTGGGGCATGGCTCCCGACGGCCGCGATCCCGGTCCGACCGATCGTCAGCAGCCCACCCAACGACCCCAGCTGGAACGCCGGACCCCACAGGGCCTCGAGCTGGGCGACGAAGGGGAAGCACACCTCGTCGCGACAGGTGCCCACCGCGAGCAGGGAGGTGTCGGCGTCGAAGCCCGCGGACACGCACCGGTCGTGCCAGGTGGCGATGAACTCCGTGGCAGGAACAGCCCCGGGGAACTCGTCGCGGATCTGCCTGGCGAGGCTCCGGGTGGGCATGGCGGCCTCAGCTGGTGCGGTCCACCGAGATCGTGAACGCGGCGCGGAACGTGCCCCCGCGCGGGACGACCTCCATCGGGTCCTGGCCGGAGAAGGGGTCACTGGCCGCCGTCATCGGCTCGATGCAGATGTGGTCGCGATGGGGCGGGCCGTAGAGGATCGCCCAGTCGTAGCCCATGTCGAAGCGGATCGACATGCGCCGGCCGTTGCCCCGGATGTAGGCGGTCGTGCCGTTGGCGACATCGGCGTACAGGTCGTCCAGGGCGCGGTCACCGAGCTTGCCGATGATCGGCTCGACCTCCTCCCGGGTGCCGGTCGGCAGCTTCGTGGAGTCCAGGGGGCAGCGCTGCGTGAACGGGATGTAGACGTCCCACTCGCTGCGCTCGAGGCCCGGGATCGACAGGTACGGGTGCCAGCCGAAGGCGATGGGCACCTCGTCCTGCCCAGTGGCGATGATCGCGGTGCTGAAGGTCAGCGAGGTGGCCCGCAGCGTGGCCTTGAGCTCGATGTGGTGCTCGAACGGGAAGGCCGCGAAGTCGATCCGCTTCTGGTCGAAGACGAGCCGGGCGGTGATCCACGCCTCGTCGGCGTTGGCCTCGACCTCGACGATGTCCCAGTCGCTGCTGCCCCGCAGCAGCCCGTGGATCGGCTGGCCGTAGATGTCGAAGCGCAGGTTGGGGGTGTTCGGGTTGACGTCGATCCGGCGCACCCCGCCGCCCTCGTGGACCACGGCGTAGGCCATCTTGCCCAGTCGGTTCGCCCAGGGCGCGAGGATGGGGACGCCGAACGTCCGCCCGGACTCGATGTAGCCGGCCAGGCCGTAGCGCTGGCCGAGCATCTCGTCGCCGTCATGGGTCATCGAGTTGCAGACCATTCCCGCCTTGGGCACGAACGACGCCGTGACGTTGGCTGGGGAGATCAGGGTGACGACCTCGAGCTCGGGGAACTCCGGATGGGGACCGCGGGTGATCTCGTACACATCGATGAGCCTATTGCCCGTTGCTCGCCGAGGCGCACCCCGGCGGGCGACTCAGTCGACGGGCATCCCCAGGTCACGGGCGATCAGCATCCGTTGGACCTCCGAGGTGCCCTCCCCGATCTCGAGGATCTTCGCGTCGCGGTAGAACCGCCCCGCCGCCGAGTCGACCATGAAGCCGTACCCGCCGTGCACCTGCGTGGCGGCGCGGGCGTTGTCCATGGCAGCCTCGGAGGAGTACAGCTTGGCGATGCTGGCCTCGCGGGCGAACGGCATGCCCTCGTGCATCAGCCCGGCCGCCTGGCGCCAGGCCAGGCGCGACAGGTGGGCCCGGACCTCCATGTCGGCGATCATGAACTGGATCGCCTGCCGGCCGGCGATCGGCTGGCCGAACGATTCGCGCGTGGCTGCGTAGGCCAGCGACTCGTCCACGCAGCCCTGGGCCAGGCCGGTGGCCAGTGCGGCGATCGCGACCCGGCCCTCGGCCAGGATCGACAGGAACTGCGCGTAGCCGCGCCCGCGCACCCCGACGAGGTTGGCCAGCGGGACGCGCACGTCGGTGAAGCTGAGCTCGTGGGTGTCCGAGGCGTTCCAGCCGACCTTGGCGTACTCCGGGGCCACCTCGAAGCCCGGGGTGCCCGACGGGACGATGATCGCCGAGATCTCCGGGCGGCCGTCCGCGCGGGTGCCGGTCACGGCGGTGACGGTCACCAGGCCGGTGATCGCGGTGCCGGAGTTGGTGATGAACGACTTGGACCCGTTGATCACCCAGTGGTCGCCGTCGACGACGGCGGTCGTGCGCACGCTCCCTGCGTCCGAGCCGCTCCCCGACTCGGTCAGGCCGAAGGCGCCGAGCATCTCACCGGCTGCGAGTCGGGGCAGCCATGTGGCCCGCTGCTCCTCGGTGCCGAAGCGCAGGATCGGCATGGCGCCCAGGGAGACGCCGGCCTCCAGGGTGATCGCGACCGACGAGTCCACCCGGGCCAGCTCCTCGATGGCCACGCACAGCGCGACGTAGTCCCCGCCCATGCCGCCGTACTCCTCGGGGATCGGCAGGCCGAACAACCCCATCTCGCCCATCCGGCGCACCAGCGGCAGCGGGAACTCGCCCCGGCGGTAGTACCCGCCGATGACTGGAGCGACCTCGTCATGGGCGAAGCGGGCGACCACCTCGCGGAGTTCGTCGTGCTCGGGAGCGAGGTCGAGATTCATGGGCTGCCTCCTGGGTGTGCGTGAGAAGTTCCCACGGTAGGGGATCGTGGTGAGACACTTCACAGGGCAGGGCGGTGTGCGCGAACACGTGAGTGGGTAACCAGCGCGCATGACACAGGCGCAGGCACAGGTGGTGGAGTCGACCGTGGACGGACAGGTAGCGGGCCGGGTGGCCGGTGCCGCGCGGCGCCTGGGCAGCGAGGTCGCCAAGTTCGGCACCGTCGGGGCCTTCGCCTTCGTCATCGACGTCAGCCTGTTCAACGTCCTGCGCGCCGGGGTGCTGTCCGACAGCCCGCTGACTGCCAAGACGATCAGTGTCCTCGTGGCCACCGCCTTCGCCTACGTGGCCAACCGTAACTGGACCTACCGCGACCGCGCCCGGACCGGCTACGGCCGTGAGACGGCGCTGTTCTTCGCGACCAACGCCGCCGCCCTGCTCATCTCGTGGGCGTGCCTGGCCTTCACGCACTACCTGCTCGGCCTGGACAGCCAGCTCGCCGACAACATCAGCGGCAACGTCATCGCCGTCGGCCTGGGCACGCTGTTCCGGTTCTGGGTGTACCGCACCTGGGTGTTCCCGACCGAGCAACCGGTCAGGGCACCAGCCCCGGACCCCTCGCCGAGCGTCTGATCCCGACGCGGGCGCGCACCGGCCCCGGCACCGACGCGCCCGCCCGCGCACCACTCTCAGTCGGCGGGCTGAGCCTCACCCTCGGGGCGACGGCGCAGGGTCAGCGACGTGGCGCGAACCAGGCCCATCCCGCGCAACGGCCGCGGGGCCAGGTGCCGCAGGACGTAGGCGTCCGGGTCGACGAGCGCACCCTCCGTGGCCGTGTCCAGCAGCGTGGACCCCGGCCGGGCGATGGCCGTGAGTCGGCTCGCGAGGTTGACGGTGCCGCCGTAGAAGTCGCCCATCCGGGAGATGAGGTGACCCGTGGCCAGCCCGATCCGCAGGCTCAGCGCCTCGGCACCGGGCGCGGACAGCCCGTGCATCTCCACTGCGATGGCCGCCGCGTCGTCGGCCCGGTCGCAGACGAACATGACCTCGTCGCCCAGGGTCTTGACCAGCCGCCCACCGCGCCCGGCCACGATGTCGGCCGCACCGGACTCGAAGGCCTGCACCATCTGCGCCAGGTCCTCGTCGGACATCACGCGGGTCAACCGGGTGAACCCGGCGATGTCCGCGAACCCCACCGTGGCCAGGGTTGGCTCCGAGGAGGCCTCGGCATCGTCAGCCACGAAGGCCAGCCCCCGCCCGACGACCGCCGCCAGGTGCCGCCGCCAGGCATGCACCAGCAGGGACTCCAGCCCGGGCATGACCCCGGCCATCCCGTCGGCGACCGCCGCGAGGTCCACCGGCACCTCGGACTCGGCCAGGACCCGCGCCATCGTGTCGACCTGCCAGTCAGCCAGACGGGAGGCCGTCTGCCCCAGGCTGCGCACGACCTCGATCGTCGTGGCCTCGTCGAGGGTCCCGCTCGCGACCCAGCCGGTGAGCAGGCACAGCGACTCGACGTCGGTCGAGGTGAAGGCCGGGGCGGTTCCCACGTCCGCGAAGCCCATCGCCCGCCAGTAGGGTCGCGCCTGCTCGACGGTCAGCCCCGCAGCGACCGCAGCCTCCTCACGCGTGAAGACGGCAGGGTCCCCGAGGACGATCTCCGCGATCTCCGCGATCTGCTGCACCCGCGGATCGAGCGGGGCGTCGGACTCGGACGAGTCCGTCCTGCGCGTCCGCCAGTGCCGCCTCGGGCAGGTGGACCCCGTCGACGGACTCGGTCACCTCAGTGGGTCGGGGCGTGGGTCACGTCACCGACCACGACCGCGGTCTGGGCCCCGCCGGAGTCGACCAGCAGCGCCCCCGTCGGGCTGATCCCCGCACCGACGCCCACCAGGTCCTCGGCGCCCGGGCGGACCACGCTCAGGGCGGAGCCGATGGAGATGCACCGCTCGCGGTAGGCCTCCAGGAGGCGATCCAGTGAAGCGGCGTCGGTGCCCACAGCGTCCCATGCGGTGAACCAGTGCTCGATGCGCGACAGTGCCCGTCCGACCAGCTTGGCCCGCCGGGGACGGGTCACCCCGGCCAGGGTCAGCGAGGTGGCACCCTCCACCGGGAGGTCGGCCTCCGCGAGGTCGACGTTGATCCCGATGCCCAGGACGATCGCCCCGGTCTGCGCGTCGCGCTCGGCCAGGATGCCGCCGACCTTGCCGCCGCGACCGCTCGGGGCGTCCTCGTCACGGATCACGAGGTCGTTGGGCCACTTGAGGGACGCACGCACGCCCGTGACGAACTCCAGCGCCTCGCACACCGCGACTCCGGCAAGCAGGGGCAGGACGCCCCACTCGTGGTCGGGGCCGGTGGGGTGCAGGACGACGGAGAACATGGCCGCCGTGCCCGAGGGGGCCTCCCAGGTGCGGTCGAGCCGACCCCGGCCGGACGTCTGCAGGTCGGTCACCAGCACCACGCCGGAGGGGCAGCCCGCCGTCGCCAGGGCGACCCCGACGGTGTTCGTGGAGGCGATCTCGGAGAAGACCGTGACGCTGCGCCAGGAGCCGCCGCCCTTGCGGATCGACTTCACGACGGCGGCCGTCCCCAGGTCGACGGGCCACTGGTCCACGTAGGCGACCCCCGAGGAGCGGGGTCGGCCATCAGGGCCGGGGACGAGCGGGGCGGGAGTGGGGGCGACCGGCCCCGGAGTGGTCTCAGACACAGGGATAAGGTACTTCACGCAGGGCATTCGGAGGAGAGGGACGAGATGAGCGCCAGCGCACCGGAGCCAGGCACGCCTGAGGGCAATGCCGACCTGACCACCACCGCGGGCAAGCTCGCCGACCTGGAGCATCGCCGCCACGAGGCGATCCTGGCCGGCAAGGCCAAGCGGGTCGAGAAGCAGCACTCCAAGGGCAAGATGACCGCCCGGGAGCGGCTGCGCCACTTCCTCGATGCGGACTCGTTCGTCGAGATGGACGACCTCGCCCGGCACCGGTCGTACAACTTCGGCGGGCAGAAGAACCGGCCCTACGGCGACGGCGTGGTCACCGGGACGGGCACGATCGACGGCCGCCCCGTCTGCGTGTTCGCCCAGGACTTCACGGTCTTCGGCGGATCCCTGGGCGAGGTCTTCGGCGAGAAGATCATCAAGGTGATGGACCTGGCCCTCAAGAACGGGTGGCCGATCATCGGGATCAACGACTCCGGCGGCGCGCGCATCCAGGAGGGCGTGGTCTCCCTGGCGATCTACGGCGAGATCTTCCGCCGCAACGTGCACGCCTCCGGGGTGATCCCGCAGATCTCGCTGATCATGGGCCCCTGCGCGGGCGGCGCGGTCTACTCCCCGGCCATCACCGACTTCACGGTGATGGTCGACAAGACCTCGCACATGTTCATCACCGGCCCGGACGTCATCAAGACCGTCACGGGCGAGGACGTCGAGTTCGAGGAGCTCGGCGGGGCGCGCACCCACAACACCAAGTCCGGAGTCGCGCACTACATGGGCGAGGACGAGCACGACGCCCTGGAGTACGTCCGGGCCCTGCTGAGCTACCTGCCGGCCAACAACCTCGAGCGACCACCGGTGTTCGGCGAGGAGGCCGACCTCACGCCCACCGAGACCGACCATGCCCTCGACACCCTGATCCCCGACTCCCCCAACCAGCCCTACGACATGCACCGGGCCATCGAGGCCGTGCTCGACGACGAGGAGTTCCTCGAGGTCCAGCCGCTCTTCGCACCGAACATGGTCGTCGGGTTCGGCCGGGTCGAGGGGCACTCGGTCGGGATCGTGGCCAACCAGCCGATGCAGTTCGCCGGCACCCTGGACATCGACGCCTCGGAGAAGGCCGCACGCTTCGTGCGCACCTGCGACGCGTTCAACATCCCCGTGATCACGTTCGTGGACGTCCCGGGATTCCTGCCGGGGACGTCCCAGGAGTGGGACGGCATCATCCGCCGCGGCGCCAAGCTGATCTACGCCTACGTCGAGGCCACAGTCCCGAAGGTCACGGTCATCACCCGCAAGGCCTACGGCGGGGCGTACGTCGTCATGGGGTCCAAGCACCTCGGCGGCGACGTCAACCTGTCGTGGCCGACCGGCCAGATCGCCGTGATGGGCGCCCAGGGCGCGGTGAGCATCCTGTACCGCAAGGAGCTGGCCGTCGCCGAGGACCCGGCGGCGACCCGCGCCGAGCTGGAGGCCGAGTACAACCTGCAGCTGGCCAACCCGTACCTGGCCGGCGAGCGGGGCTACATCGACCGCGTGATCATGCCGCACGAGACGCGGGCGCAGGTGACGCAGGCGCTGCGGGTCCTGCGCAACAAGCGCGAGACCCTGCCCCCGAAGAAGCACGGGAACATCCCGCTGTGAGCACCGACCGCAGCCCCGGACATCCGGTGGACCCACCGCTGCTGCGCATCGTCCGCGGGGACCCGACCCCCGAGGAGCTCGCAGCCCTCGTGGCCGTCCTGGCCTCGGCGTCCGGCGGCGATCAGGACGCCGGCCCGGCCACCCCGGTCGCGCAGTGGGCGCCCCCAGCCCGGCTCATGCGCCCGGCCGTGGCACCGACCGGCTGGTGGGAGTCCTCGCTCCCGCGCTGAACGGCCGCCGAGGCCGCCCTCACATGCGAGGGAAACCGGCGGATGCTGCCCCGGCGCGCACCCCGCCTGCCATTAGGCTGCCGCCGTGATCTCCGACCGGCCCCTCGCTGACGGCCGGCACACGGCCGTCTTCGTCTTCAACGAGCTCAAGGCCGAGGGCGGGCGACTCACCCAGTTCTGGTTGGCCCGGCTCCGGGCATTCGCCGAGGCCGGTTGGGCCACACATGCGGTGCTGATCAACAAGGACGCCCACTTGCAGCGCACAGTGCGCCAGCTGGTCGACGAGGGGCGGTTCCCCGACGACACCGGCCTGCACCACTTCGCGCTGCGCGACCGTCGGATCCGGGCGTCGTGGTGGGGTCCGCTGCCCCCGGGTGGGTCGATCGACCCACGGGTGGGCGACTGGCTCGACTGGCTGACCGCCCAGGTGCCCGGCGCGGTGGTGTTCGCGGATTCGCCGGCCGCCTACCCCTACCTGGCTGCGATGACCAACCCGCAGGTGGCCCGAGTCGCCGGGGTCCACCTGAACCACCTGACGTCACCGGGGCCGGGTCAGGACCGGGCGCTGGCGGCGATGACCCCCCGGTTCGCCGAGCGGTTCGCCGGCTCGCAGGAGGCGTTCGACGCCCTCGTCGTGCTGACCGAGGCCCAGGCCCATGACCTGCGGACCCGGTTCGGTCCGGACACCCCCACCCTGGCGATCCCTGCGGCGGTCCCCGGGCCGGCCTCCACGCCCTGGGCTGGCCCTGATGCGGACCACGACCACCTGGGAGCGCGCCGGATCGTCTCGATCGGCCCGCTGGAGACAGCCTCGAGACACCACCACGTGCTGCGGGCGGCCCAGCCGGCCCTCGTGGCCGACCCCGATCTGACCCTCGACATCGTCGGGGAGGGGCAGGAGGGCGACACCCTGCTCTCCCTGGCCGACGAGCTGGGCCTGACCGGGCGGGTCAGTGTCGTCACCCCGACCACCGGACGAGTACGCCCCGTTCCAGGGGGCGGTGATGACGGTCTGGGCGGGCCGCCGGGAGTCGTTCCCCCTGGCCATCGTCCGCTCGTTGGCCGCCGGGGTCCCCGTCGTGGCCTACGACGTCGCGTACGGGCCGGCGGAGCTGCTCACCTCGCACGAGGTTGGCGAGCTGGTCCCGTCCGGGGACGTCGAGGGGCTGGGCGCGGCCATCAGCCGGCAGCTCGGCGCCCACGCGACCCGCATGGGGTCCGATCGGGCCGGCGAGGTCACCGCCGCCGCCGGCACGGTCCTTCGACGTACCGAGCCACGCGCGGTCTGGTCGCGCTGGACGGCCATGGCCGGGGAGCTGGCCGACCGGGCGTGCGACCACCGTGAGCCGAGCCTGCTCGTCGAGTCGCTGACCACCACGACCCGGGTGCTGCGCATGCCCGGGGTCCTGGCCGACTCCGCCACGGGGCTCACCGCGTGGTCCTGCGAGCTCCCCGGCCTGGAGGAGCCCGCTGGCTGGCTGATCGAACCACCGCCGGTCAGCGGGATGGAGGACGTCGAGGACGAGGATCTGCCCGTCCATCCGCACGCCGCCGGGCCGACCCGCGAGGTCGTCGCCCAGGTCCGCTCCAATGCCCTGGCCTTCGTCGCCAACGAGGTGGGGCCCTTCCGGGTCGAGTTCACCGACGGGACCACCACGGTGCCCCTGCTCACGACCGGCTTCGAGCCGCGGATCATCGCGGCACGGGTGGGCAGCGCGACGCTGGAGCGACAACCCGACGGCAGCATCTGGGTCAGCCCGCGACCCGAGCTGCTGATGGCCACGAACGTCGACGGTCGGCTGCTCGTGCGGATCGGCGCGGACGGGGCCCCCAGCGACATCACCCACGCCCTGGACTGGGTCGTCGACATCGACTGGTCCGACCTGGCGCCCACGCCGCAGGGTGCGACCTTCACCGGCGTGCTCCGGGCCACGAACATCGCCCCGGCCGACGACTCGCCGCCGGCGATCTGCGTGTCCGACGTCGGCGGGTTCTCCCGGACGGTCGGGCTGCTGCACTACACCGGCGAGCCCACGGTCGACGGCCTGGACTGGTCCGCCCCGGTCGCCGGGGTCATCGAGACCGACCCCCTGGTGGCCACCACGGACCTGGCTGGCCGTGCCCTGGCCCTGCACGTCGGGTTCCGGGGCCTGCTCGTGCCCATCGGCGGGCTGTGGACCCACGGGCGGCGCTCACCCATGCACCTGACCTGCCCGCGCGGGATGGTCACGCTGCTGCCCTCGCCGGGCGGCCGGGTTCTGGTCGCCCCGGGCAAGGGGTTGCGGGCCCGGACCTCCGGCGCCATCCGTGGGGTCGCACGCCGTGGCTGAGGACGCCAGCCCCGCAGGCCCCGCCAGCCCCGGGGGACCGCGGCGCCCAGTCCTGGTGCTCGGATCCGCCTCCCCCTCCCGGGCCACGCTGCTCCGGGCGGCCGGCATCACCCCGGTCGTCTGGCACAGCCGGGTCGACGAGGACGCCCTCATCGCCTCCGCCGGTGCGCTGGTCACCGACCCACCGGCCCTGACCCAGGCGCTGGCCACCGCCAAGGCCCGCGACGTCGCCGAGCAGGTCCGGTCCGGCGAGGTCCCCGGCGTGGCGCCCGATGCGCGGGTGCTCGTCGTCGGTGCGGACTCGATGCTCGACTTCGACGGTCAGGTGCTCGGCAAGGCCCGCAGCGCCCAGGAGGTCCGCGACCGCTGGGCGGCCATGTCCGGGAGGACCGGGGTGCTGGTCACCGGCCACACCGTGATCGACCTCGAGGGCGGGCAGGAGGTGCAGCGGGCGGTGGCCACCACGATCCGGTTCGGCCACCCCGATCCCGCCGAGCTCGAGGCCTACATCGCCTCCGGCGAGCCCCTGGCGGTGGCCGGATCGTGCACGATCGATGGCCTCGGCGGGCCCTTCATCGACGGGATCGACGGGGACCACACGAACGTGATCGGGCTGGCGCTGCCCACCCTGCGCGCCATGGTCGCGGAGCTCGGGGTGCGCTGGACCGACCTCTGGGACGGCACCTGACGGGTGGGGCGCGAACTGACCATCGCGCCTCCGTAGGATGGCTGACGAGTCGCCCGGTATCGGGCCCCGGAGTGCGTGTGAGGGGTGCGGGAATGAAGAAGGTACTGATCGCCAACCGTGGTGAGATCGCCATCCGGGTGGCCCGCGCGTGCCGCGATGCCGGGATCGCGTCCGTGGCTGTGTACGCCGACCCCGACCGCGACGCCCTGCACGTGAAGGTCGCCGACGAGGCGTTCGCGCTCGGGGGCACCACGGCTGCGGAGTCCTACCTCGTGTTCGACAAGCTGCTCGACGTCGCCCGCCGCGCCGGTGCGGACGCCGTGCACCCCGGCTACGGCTTCCTCTCGGAGAACGCCGACTTCGCCCAGGCTGTCATCGACGCCGGGCTCACGTGGATCGGTCCGCCGCCCTCGGCCATCCGCGACCTCGGCGACAAGGTGTCCGCCCGGCACATCGCAGCTCGCGCGGGCGCACCCCAGGTGCGCGGAACCGCTGACCCGGTGACCGGCGCCGACGAGGTCGTGGCGTTCGCCGAGGAGGTCGGCCTGCCGATCGCCATCAAGGCCGCCTTCGGCGGTGGCGGGCGTGGTCTCAAGGTCGCCCGCACCATCGAGGAGATCCCCGAGCTGTACGACTCCGCGGTGCGGGAGGCCGTCGCGGCCTTCGGCCGCGGCGAGTGCTTCGTCGAGCAGTACCTCGACAGCCCGCGACACGTCGAGACCCAGGTCCTGGCCGACAAGCACGGCAACGTCGTGGTCGTGTCCACGCGCGACTGCTCACTGCAGCGCCGCCACCAGAAGCTCGTCGAGGAGGCGCCCGCGCCATTCCTGACCGATGAGCAGGTCGAGCGGCTCTACACCTCGAGCAAGGCGATCGTGCGCGAGGCGGGCTACTACGGCGCCGGGACGTGCGAGTTCCTCGTCGGCAAGGACGGGACGATCTCCTTCCTGGAGGTCAACACCCGCCTGCAGGTGGAGCACCCGGTGACCGAGGAGGTCTCGGGCATCGACCTGGTCCGCGAGCAGTTCCGGATCGCTGACGGCGAGGAGCTCGGCTACGACGACCCGCCGCTGCGCGGGCACTCGATCGAGTTCCGGATCAACGGCGAGGACCCGGGCCGCAACTTCCTGCCCGCCCCGGGGGCACTGACTGTCTGGCACCCGCCGGCCGGCCCGGGGATCCGGGTCGACGGGGGCTTCCAGCAGGGCGACGAGATCGGCGGCAACTTCGACTCGCTGCTGGCCAAGCTGATCGTGACCGGCCATGACCGCCAGCAGGCCATCGAGCGCTCCCGCCGCGCCCTGGCGGAGTTCGAGGTCGAGGGCATCGCCACCGCGATCACCTTCCACCGCAAGGTGGTCTCCGACCCGGCCTTCGCACCGGCTGATCCCGAGGCCGCCTTCACGGTGCACACCCGGTGGATCGAGACCGAGTTCGTCAACGACATCCCGGCGTACTCCGGGGCACCGGCGGAGCTGGCCGAGCCCGAGGCGCGCTCGTCGATCGTCGTCGAGGTGGGCGGCAAGCGCGTCGAGGTGAGCCTGCCCGAGGGGATCTCGCTCGGCGGCGGGGGCGGGTCGGCTACGAAGAAGGCCGCCCCGAAGCGCGCCAGCAAGAAGGGCGGCGGCGGGGCCACCGGCGACTCCCTGGCCGCGCCCATGCAGGGCACGATCGTCAAGATCGCCGTCGAGGAGGGCCAGGAGGTCGCCGCCGGCGACCTGATCGTGGTCCTCGAGGCGATGAAGATGGAGCAGCCGCTCAACGCGCACAAGGCCGGGGTGATCACCGCGCTGACCGCCGAGGTCGGGGCGACGGTGCCCACCGGAACGGTGCTCTGCGAGATCAAGGACGCCTGAACCGCGCGTTGCGCGCCACCCAGCCGGGCCGACGCGCATTGCGCGCCACATGTGGCCGGGAACGCGCGAACCTCGCGCGGGGTGGCGGGGAACGCGCGGTCTGGTGGCCGTCGGCCAGGTGGGCCTACCTGTGCACGGGCGCGAACGGGCGGATCTCGTCCTGCCCGGGGTGCACGACCCCGCACGAGGACTCGGGGACCTCCCGCCAGGCGCCCGGCAGGTCGCCGAGGGGCTCGGAGACGATCAGGCGGGTCTCCTCGGACACCTCGTGGAGAAGGGAGTTGTCCGGGTACATCTCGCGCAGCATCGCGATGTTCGTGCTGTGGAACAGGGAGCGTGACTGGCCCTCGCTGGAGTAGCGGAAGGCCCAGATGCTGGTGCCGTCCGTGGTGGCGACGGTCATCTGGATCGGGTCCTGCCACCCCGTGACCGTGCCCCGTGTCCTCGATGAACCCGACAGCCCGCTCGACCGCGGTCAGTGGGTCATCCTGCAGGCCCATGGTCAGCGCGAGGTAGAAGAACAGCTCGGAGTCCGTGGAGCCCTCGATCATCGGGTAGAGCGACGGGTCGATCGCGAACGCCAGGTCACGCTTGACCCTGGCGAACTCGCGGATCAGGCCGTTGTGCATCCACAGCCAGTTCTGGTAGCGGAACGGGTGGCAGTTGGTCTGCTGGATCGCGCCCCCGGTCGAGGCACGCACGTGCGCGAAGACCAGTGGCGAGACCAGGTGCCGGGCCAGGTCGGCCAGGTTCCGGTCGTTCCAGGCCGGCTCCATGCGAGTGGAACACCCCGGGGGTGTCGCCCGACCCCGTACCAGCCGAGACCGAAGCCGTCACCGTTGGTGGTGGTGGCCCCCATCGTCGAGTGCAGGCTCTGGTCGATCAGCGAGTGCTTCGGCGTGAGCAGGAGCTCTGAGACCGGGATCGCTGATCCTGAGTACGCCATCCAACGACACATGCGTGCACCTCCAGGTCGGCCCCCTGCCGTCAGTCCTATCAGCAGATGCGGGGCAGTTGCTCAGCAAGTGGGAGGTCGACGACGCGTGTCCCGCCGATGCCCGTGCGCGCGACCACCACGCCGGGGTGCTCGGAGGTGACCGTGCCGATCCGCGTGGCCCCGCGGCCCACCGCGACGCCGCGCATGACCTCCAGCGCCCGGTCGGCGTCCGCGCCGCGCACGAACACCACCGCCTTGCCCTCGTTGGCGACGTACAGCGGATCCAGGCCGAGGAAGCCGCAGGCGGCGCGCACGGCATCGGGGACGGGGACGTCACGCTCGACGATCTCGATGCCCGTGCCGCTGGCGTGGGCGATCTCGTTGAGCGTGGCCGCGACGCCGCCGCGGGTGGGGTCGCGCATCATGGAGACGGCCACCCCCGCGCCGAGCAGGGCCTGGGTCATCGGGGTCAGGGGGGCGGAGTCCGTCTCGAGGTCGGCGCCGAACTCCAGCCCGTCACGCACGCTGAGCACGGCGATCCCGTGCATGCCGATCGGTCCAGACAGGAGCACCGCGTCGCCGGGGCGCACCTGGCCCGGCCCGAGTACCAGCCCCGCGGGCACCAGCCCGATCCCCGCCGTGTTCAGGTAGACACCGTCGCCGTGCCCGGAGTCGACGACCTTCGTGTCGCCGGTGACGATCGAGACCCCCGCGGCGCGTGCGGCCGCGCCCATGGTCTCGGCGATGATGCCCAGCTCGTCGAGGGGCATTCCCTCCTCGAGGATCGCCCCGACCGACAGCGCCAGGGGCAGGGCCCCGCTGACGGCCAGGTCGTTGACGGTGCCGTTGACCGCGAGGTCGCCGATGTTGCCGCCGGGGAAGAACCGGGGGCGCACGACGTAGGAGTCGGTGGTGAAGGCCAGGCGCACCCCGGCCGGATCCCCCGCGCCCGGCACGTCGAGCACCGCGGCGTCCCCGAGCTGGGTGAGCACGTCGGCCAGGGGGGTCCGGCCGAACGCCGGGAGGAACAGGTGCTCGATGAGCTCGGCCGACAGCCGCCCGCCGCCGCCGTGGCCCATCACCACGTTCGGGTGGTCCCGCAGGGGCAGGGGACAGGACCACGAGGTCAGGTCGGGCGTGCTCATGCGGGCTGCTCCAGCCGGCGGAACTGGTAGTAGGCGGCGCACGCGCCCTCGCTGGAGACCATCGGGGCACCCAGTGGCGACCTGGGCGTGCACGAGGTGCCGAACGCCGCGCACTCGAAGGGCTTGATCAGGCCCTGCAGCACCTCACCGGCGCGACACTGCTCCGACTCGGTCGTGACGATGCCCGCGACGTCGAAGCGGGTCTCGGCGTCGAACTCGGCGTACTCATCCGAGAGCCGCCACCCGGACCTCGGGATCACGCCGATGCCCCGCCACGCCCGGTCGCACACGCTGAACACGTCCTCGACCACGGCCTGGGCCACCGGGTTCCCGGCGGGAGCGACCGCCCGCGGGTAGGCGTTCTCGAGCTCGGCACGGCCCTCCTCGAGCTGGCGGACCGTGCGCCGGATGCCCTCGAGGACGTCCAGCGGCTCGAAGCCGGTCACCACGATGGGCACGCGGTACTTCGCCACCAGCGGCTCGTACTGGGCCATGCCCATCACGGTGCACACGTGCCCGGCGGCCAGGAACCCCTGCACGCGGCAGGAGGGGGACTCCATGATCGCGGTGATCGCCGGGGGCACCAGGACGTGGGAGACCAGCAGCGAGAAGTTGGTGATCCCCTGACGCCGGGCGACCTGCACGGTCATCGCGTTGGCCGGGGCCGTGGTCTCGAAGCCGATGCCGAAGAACACCACCTGCTTGTCCGGGTTCTCCGCAGCGATCCGCACCGCGTCCAGGGGCGAGTAGACGATGCGCACGTCCCCGCCGGCACCCTTGACCCGGAACAGGTCCCCCGCGGAGCCCGGCACGCGGATCATGTCGCCGAACGAGCAGAAGATGACCCCGGGCGAGGCGGCGATGGCCAGCGCCCGATCGATCGTCTCCAGCGGGGTCACGCACACGGGACATCCGGGACCGTGGATCATCTCCACGCCCTCGGGCAGGAGCTGGTCGATCCCATTGCGCACGATCGTGTGGGTCTGCCCGCCGCACACCTCCATCAGCGCCCACGGGCGGGTGACGGTGGCGGCGATGTCGTCGAGGAGCCGGCGGGCGAGCTCCGGGTCGCCGAACTCGTCGAGGTACTTCACGGCGTCGCCCCGGGCCCGCCCACGCGTCGCCCCGGGCTCCCGTTCGGTGCCGGCGCTCACCTCGGCGTCGGGGGCGAGCTCCTGCTCCAGCAGGCCGACCCCGCGCATGAGCTCCAAGGTCTCCAGGGCCGAGGCCTCATCGAGCTTGGTCAGCGCGAACCCCACATGAACGATCGTGTAGTCCCCGACCTCGACCTCAGGGACGTACGCGAGGCACACCTCCTTGCGGATGCCGCCGAAGTCGACCGTGGCCATGCGCATGCCATGGACCTCCCACACGGTGTCGACCCGGCCGGGGACCCCCAGACACACGGTCGGCCTCCTCTGGGACGTCAGCGGGCGGACCAGGCTGCGGCAACCGCCGCCTGACCCAGCGCGAGGCCGCCGTCGTTGGGCGGCACCACGCCGTGCACGAGCACTGTCAAGCCTGCCCGCCGCAGGGAGCCCTGACAAGCCGAGGAGAGCACGGCGTTGGCGAACACCCCGCCCGTGAGCCCGACGGTGTCGATGCCGTGCCGGTCACGGACGAGCAGGACGGCCTCGGTCAGCGCCTCGGCCAACGCCAGGTGGAACGCGCGGGAGGACCTCGCCGGGTCGATGCCGGCGGCGTGATCGGCCACGGCTTGGGCGATCCAGCCCGACGGGTCCAGGACGACGGCGGCGTCCGGCGCGATCCGCACCACGGGACCATTCGGGCCGGCCCCGGACCGCCAACCCGACGCCTGCTCGGTCGTGGCGGCCGCGAGGGCCTCCAGCTCGATCGCGGCCTGCGCCTCGTAGGCCACCTCGTGCCGCACGTCGAGCAGGGAGGCGATGGCGTCGAACAGCCGGCCCATGCTCGTGGTCGGCGTGCAGTGCGATCCGGTGGCGAGCATCCGCGCGAGGAGGGCGCCCTCGGCAGGCGTGCAGGCGGCGGCACTCGCGGTGCCCTCCCAACCCAGGCCGGCCGCGTGCAGGTGGGCCGCCGCGGTCCGCGCGGGATGCCGGATCGCGGCATCGCCCCCGGGAAGCGCGATCGGACGCAGGTGGCCCACCCGCTCAACCGCGGAGTAGCTGCCCAGGAGCAGCTCGCCGCCCCAGATGGTGCCGTCGGCGCCGTAGCCGGTCCCGTCGAGGACCACGCCCAGGACGGCCTCCCCCGCGGGCACCCGGTGCTCAGCCAGCAGCGAGGCCAGGTGCGCATGGTGGTGGCCGACGAGCAGGTGCTCGATCCCCAGCTCCACGGCGTGGTCAGCGGCCCAGCGCCGGGAGAGGTAGCCAGGGTGCGCATCGGACACGATCACCTCGGGGGTGACCCGCTGCAGCGCGCACAGGCTCTCCACCGTGCGCTCCAGCATCGCCAGCGTCTCGAGGTTGGCCGTGTCGCCGATGTGCTGGCTGAGCCACGCGGAACTCCCGCGGGCGACGCACACCGTGCTCTTCAGCTCACCGCCCACGGCCAGCATCGGCGGACCGGCCACGGGCAGGGCCAGCGGCATCGGTGCGTAGCCCCGACTGCGGCGCACCGGCTGCGGCGACCCGGCCACCACCCGGGTGACGGAGTCGTCGCAGGCCACGTGGATGGGTCGGTCATGGTGCACGAACACGTCCGCGAGTCCGGCCAGGCGCTGCTCGGCCTCGGCTGGGTCGATGCAGATCGGCTCATCGGCGAGGTTCCCGCTGGTCATCACCAGCAGGTCGGGGGCGCCGGCGTCGAACAGCAGATGGTGCAGGGGAGCGTAGGGGAGCATCACGCCCAGGGTCCCGGTGCCGGGCGCCACGTCGGCCAGCAGGTCGGCATCGAGCGCGGGGAGGATCACGATCGGTCGCGCCGGTGAGGTGAGCAGCGCCTCGGCGGGGCGGTCGAGGACGGCCACCCGACGCACCGTGTGCAGGTCGGCCGCCATGAGGGCGAACGGCTTGGCGCCGCGCTGCTTGCGGGCGCGCAACGTGCCCACCGCCGCCGCATCGCGGGCGTCACACGCCAGGTGGTAGCCACCGACGCCCTTGACCGCCACGATCGACCCCGCCCGGAGCGCTGCGACCACCTCGACGACAGGCATCGACAACCGCGGACCGCATGCCGCGCATGCCGTCGGCTGGGCATGGAACCGGCGGCTGCTCGGGTCGGTGTACTCCGCCAGGCACGGCGGACACAGCGGGAAGCCCACCATCGTGGTGTTCTGGCGGTCGTAGGGCAGGCCGGTGGTGATCGTGAAGCGGGGCCCGCAGTGCGTGCAGGCGATGAATGGGTAGCCGTGGCGACGGTCGGCAGGGTCGCGCATCTCGGCAAGGCACGCGTCGCAGACAGCGGTGTCCGGTGGGATCGAGGTGACCCCTGCCCCACTGCCGCTGGCGACGATGCGGAACGCGGAGCCACCGCGACGATCCGCGCCGGCACGGTCCGGGGCCGGGGGAACCGGCTCGACCGGCCCCTCCCGGACCGGGGCGAGCACCTCGACCAGCACCGCATCCACCACCGCCAGGGACGGCGCCTCCTCGCGGATCCGCCGCTCCAGCTCGGCCAGGGCACCCGCCGGTCCCTGAGCCTCGAGGAACACCCCGTCCGCGTCATTGCCCACGAAGCCGGTCAGGCCCAGGCCCGTGGCCAGCCCATGGACGAACGGCCGGAACCCGACGCCCTGGACGACCCCGGTCACCCGCATCCGGCACCGGCCGACGGGGTCGCTCATCGCCCCGCCCAGGTCACGTCGGGGATCACGTCCGGCCTCACGTCACCCTCACGTCGACAGGACGACGATGGAGCGGTCGGCGACCGTCACCGTCGCATCCACCATCGGCGCGTCGGCCACGGCCATCACGTGCTCGGGCGCGCTGCGCGTCGTGTCCACGATCCGCCGCCACTGACCCGGGACCTGGATCGCGAACTCCAGCGGCTCCCAGTGCGCGTTGACCATCGCGTAGAGGTCGCCCTCGCCGTAGCGCGCCCCGGACAGGTGCCAGGCCACGCTGTGCGACCAGGGCGCGGTGTCCGGCGCGCCCGAGGTGCCGAACCACTGCACGTCCCCGCGCCAGAACCGGCTGCGGGCGATGCTCCGACGGCCCTTGCGCAGGGCGATCATCGCCTTGAAGAACGCGAACAGGTCGTGGTGGGAGTCCAGCCGGTCCCAGTCCAGCCAGGTGGTCTCGTTGTCCTGGTTGTAGGGGTTGTTGTTGCCGCGCTGGGTGTTGGCGAACTCGTCGCCGGCCACGATCATCGGCACGCCGTTGGCCAGCATCATGAGCGCCGCGAAGTTCTTCATCTGGCGCATGCGCAGCGCGAGGACCTCCGGTGGGGCGCCGTCATCACCCTCCCACCCGCAGTTCCAGCTGCGGTTGTCCGACGATCCGTCGGTGCCGCCGTGGCCGTTGGCCTCGTTGTGCCGCTCGTCGTAGGACACGAGGTCGTAGAGGCAGAACCCGTCGTGGGCGGTGACGAAGTTGATGCTCTGGTAGGGCCGGTACATGTCGTTCGGGCCGTCCGGGAACAGGTCCGCACTTCCGTAGACCCGTGACATCAGGGCCAGCCACGAGCCCGTCGTCGCCCTTGACGAACCCGCGGACGTCGTCGCGGAACTTCCCGTTCCACTGCCGCCACATGATCCCCGGGAAGCCCCGGCCGAGCTGGTAGGCGCCGAGGTCCCAGGCCTCCGCGGTGACCCGCAGGTCGTGGGTCCCGGCCAGGACACCGATCTCGTTGATCATCGGGGGCATGTCGCCCTCGACGGCCCCCACGGCGTCCCGGGTCAGGATCGAGGCGAGGTCGAAGCGGAACCCGTCGACCCCCATCTGCTCGGCCCAGTGCGCGAGGCTGCGCAGGACCAGCGCCCTGGTGGCGATGTCGGCGGCCTGGGTGGTGTTGCCGCACCCGGTGTCGTTGTCATAGGAACCGTCGGGCTCGACGATGTAGTACGCGTCGTTGTCGATCCCGGCGAGGTTGTAGGTCGGCCCGCTGCGGTCCCCCTCGGCGGTGTGGTTGTACACCACGTCGAGCCACAGCTCGATGCCCGCGGCGTGCAGCGCGTCGGCCATCTCGCGGAACTCGGCCACGGCGTCGGCGATGGCGTACTCGGAGTGCGGCGCGAAGAAGTTCATCGTCATGTAGCCCCAGTAGTTGCCCTCCTGGGGGTCGAACTGGTGGACCGGGAGCAGCTCCACGACGGTCACGCCGAGGTCCTTGAGGTGGTCGATCTTCTCGATGAGGCCGCGGAAGGTCCCGCGCAGCTCCTCGGCCACGCCACTGTTCGCGCGGGCCGTGAAACCCTTGACGTGCACCTCGTAGATGACCATGTCGTGGGTGTGCCGGGGGCCGGGTCCTGGAAGGGGCTCCTCGGCCCAGTCGGCCGTGGGCAGCACCCCGAGGACAGCCCGGCCGTCATTGGCGCCCTCCCCGCGGGCCGCCTCCCGCGAGAATCCGGGCGGGAAGTGCAGCCGGCGGGCGTACGGGTCGGACAGCACCTTGCGGGGCACGAACCGGTTGGTGCCGCCGGCCGGCCCGTCCATCCGGTAGGCGTAGTAGGCCGCGCCCGGGACCCTCGCGGCGCTGACCAGGCAGTGCCACAGCCGACCCGTCTTGTGCACAAGTGGATCGAGGGTGAACTCGATCAGCGGGGTTCTCACGTCGCGCGCACCATAGATCAGCAGGGTGACCTTCGTGGCGGTTCGGGAGTAGATCGAGAAGTTCCACGCCTCCAACTCGTGCACCCACGTCGCCCCCACCGGGACTGGCGCGCCCTCCTCGCGCTCCCAGGCGTCGATCGTGCGCAGGTACCCCATCTGCTCACCCATGTCGACCTCCTCACGACGAGGCTATTGCGATCCACCACCGGACGGCTCGCCCACAAGCCGCGGGGACCGCGGCCTCAGGGGGCCGGCTCGGTGAAGGCCTGCCGAAGGGCCTCGATCGTGTCCGCCTCCATGCCCAGGCCCTCGGAGAAGTACCCCTCGATCGACTGGTACCGACTCGTCATCTCGTCCAGGCCGGCGGCGAGATAGGCCGGGTCGACCCCGAATACGGGCACCAGCACCGCTGGGTCGCCACCCGCAGCGCGGAACTGGTCGAACATCGGCTCCAGCGCGGGGAGCAGCAGGTCGTTGGTGCGCAGGTACTCGGCCAGCACGTCGTCGTCAGACACTCCGAGCAGCTGGAGCAGCGCAGCGGCAGCCCATCCGGTGCGGTCCTTGCCCGTCGTGCAGTGCACGAGGGCCGGACGTCGATCGGGGGCGGCGAGGTCGGTGAAGAGCCTGCGGTAGCTGGCCCGGGCGCTGGGCAGCCCGACGATCTCGCGGTAGGCGGAGTCGAACAGGCGCGTGACCCTGGTCCCGGTCAGCTCCTGCGTGGCCGCCGGGGGGTCGGCCAGCAGCGCCATCAGGTTCGCGGGAACGGCCATCGTTGAGTCCGCCAGGACATCGAGGGCGTGGTACTCGACCCCGGAGGGCAGGACGTCCGGCGCCCCGGCCCGTTCGCCGGAGGTCCGCAGGTCGTACACCGACCGGATCCCGATCCCGGCGAACGCCCGGACATCCGGGCCGGCCAGCCTCGACAGGTCCGTGGAGCGGTAGAGCGCGCCAGGGACAACCCGGCCCCCCGCGCGTGTGGGCCAGCCGCCGACGTCGCGCAGGTTCGGTACGGTGACCAGACCCAGGCCGGCGCCGGGAGGGGCCGACGACCCGTGCAGCCCCGCCTCACCCGGGCGCGCGGGCGTCGGGCCCGGCGCCTCCTCGTGCCTGCTGTCCTGCGTCATGGCCCGCCCTCAGCCGAACGCACGCAGCTGGCGGGCGGCCTCGGCGATGGACCCGGTCATCGAGGGGTACACGGTGAACGTGGCCGCCACCTGGTCGACGGTCAGGCGCTGCTCGACGGCCAGGGCGAGCCCGAAGATCAGCTCGGAGGCGTGCGGGGCGACCACCACCCCGCCGATCACGATCCGTGTCCCCCGACGGCAGATGACCTTCACGAAGCCGTCGGTGATGCCCTGCATCTTGGCCCGCGCGTTCGTCGCCAGAGGCAGCGACACCACCTCGGCGTTCACGCGGCCGGCATCGACGTCGGCCTGCGTGTAGCCGACGGTGGCAATCTCCGGATCGGTGAACACGTTGGAGCTCACCGTCCGCAGGTCCAGCGGGGCCACGGCGCCACCCAGCGCGTGCCACATGGCGATCCGGCCCTGCATCGCGGCGACGGAGGCCAGCAGGAGCACGCCTGTGCAGTCGCCGGCGGCGTAGACCCCGCGGGCGGAGGTGCGCGACACCCGGTCCACCTCGACGTGCCCGGAGGGTGTGGTGCGAACCCCGGCGGCGGCCAGGCCGAGGTCCTCGGTGTTGGGCACGGATCCCACCGCCATCAGGCAGTGCGAGCCCTCCACGGTGCGCCCGTCGGCCAGGGTGACCCGCACCCCGTCGGCCGTCCGGACGGCCGACTGCGCCCGCGACCGCCGCAGCACCGTCATCCCGCGTCGTTCGAAGACGTCCTCGAGGACCTGGGCCGCCTCAGGGTCCTCGCCGGGCAGCACGTGCTCCCGGCTGGACACGAGGACGACCTCCGATCCGAGGGCCTGGTAGGCGCAGGCGAACTCCGCGCCGGTGACGCCTGACCCGACGACGACCAGCCTCTCGGGCGCCCGATCGAGGTCGTAGACCTGCTCCCAGGTCAGGATCCGCTCCCCATCGGGGACCGCCGTGTCCATGACCCGCGGACGGGCGCCCGTGGCCAGGAGGATCGCGTCGGCCTCGATCCGCTCGTCTCCCCCGGACGCCAGGTCGGCCACGACGGCGCCGGGGCCGTCCAGGCGCCCACGCCCTGCGAGCAGGCGAACACCGGAGCGCTGGCACCGCTGGGCGGTGTCCTCGCTCTGGGCGGCTGCCAGTTCGCGGATGCGCGTGTTCACCGCCGCGAGGTCCACGCCCACGGCCCCGGCCGCGCCGGTGATCCCCAGCGCCTCGCTCTGGCGGACCTGCGTGGCGGACTCGGCCACCGCGAGCAGCGCCTTGCTCGGCACGCAGTCGGTGAGCACGGCGGAGCCGCCGATCCCATCGGAGTCCACCAGCGTCACCTCGGCGCCCATCTGCGCTGCGACCAGGGCAGCCTCGTACCCGCCCGGACCGCCACCGACGATCACCACCGAAGTCATGACCCCGATCATCGCGCATGGACCACCCGGCGCGCGCCGGGGAAGGCCCCGATCAGGACAGCGACAGCCGGTAGGCCCCGGTCGCGCAGCCGATGACCCGCCACCCGCCCGACGGGTCCTGGGCGGCGCTGCCGGCCGGGACCTCGACCGAGCGCAGCCCGGTGACCCCGACCTGCTCGGCCACCGCCGGCTGCGTGGAGCCGGGGACCCAGATGTCCAGGGCGCAGGAGTCCGGCGTGCCGTCGACCCGCCCGGCACCGGCGGTGTCCCCGTCGAGCCGGATCGTCCGGCCGTCGGACTCGATGGCGAGGATCCGCCCCGGGGCAGTGCGCGGGTAGGCCCGGGTGAGGGGCTCGATCTGCGCAGTGCGCGTCGGCAACGGGGTCCCCTCGGGACAGGACACCCGTCGGATGTCCCCCGCCTCCTGCGCGGGGAACACATGCGGGTCTCCGCAGCCCTGCTTCCACACCCAGACTGCCGAGCCGACGCGCAGGGAGTCCTCGGCGGCGGCGTACCGGGCGTTGAGCTCGGCGTTCTGGGACGACTCCCCGAACGTCCCCCACTCGCCGGACCACAGGGGCGTCCCCCAGTCCGAGGCGGCGCGGGCGGCCAGTGCATACCCCCGCTCGACGCTGACGGTGGTCAGCCCGAGGGACTGGTCCATCGTGATCGACTCGTTGTAGAGGTGAGGGGCGAACACCACCTGCGAGTCGGTGGTGAAGCCGTGGGGCGGCAACGGGTCGACCCCGAAGCCGGACCACCAGATGCTCGGCTCGAGGAGGACCGGATGCGCGTACCCGCCCGGCGCCTTCTGCTCGCCCTGGCGGATCGCCTGGATGGCGCGCGCGTGGTAGCGGCCGAGCAGCATCCCACTGGTCAGGGGCGCCTGCTCGGCGAAGGCCGGCTCGTTGAGCAGGTCGTACCCGACGACCGTGGGATCCCCACCGAACTCACTGGCCAGCCGCCCCCACACGGCCACGAGCCGATCCTGGATGCCCTCGCGGTCGGTGTAGAACGAGGTGAACGCACGAAGGACGTTCGGGGCCAGGTCCCGGCCGGTGAACTGGCAGGGCGGCGCGTCGTCGTAGTACGACGCCCAGTCCGGCGCACCGTCCCACCCGACCATGGGCGAGGTCCCGCCACGGCACACGGTCCCCTCGGGAGCGACCACGCCCTTGCCCCACGCGTCCTGGTGCATGTCCAGAACGACGTGGATCCCGTGCAGTCGTGCCCAGGCCACCGCCTGCCGGATGCGCTCGAGGTAGGCGGCATCGACCTGCCCGGGCTGGGGCTCGAGCGCCGACCAGGACAGCACGAGGCGGACCGCGTTGAAGCCCAGCGCCGCGATGTCCACGAAGTCCTGCTCGGTGAGCGCTTCGACCGTCGGCACGTCCGGATCTGCGGCGTAGTAGTCGCCGAGCTGGTTGACGTTGATGCCCCGCAGGATCACCTGGGCGCCTCGCTGGTCGGAGAGCACTGCTGAACCGTCGGCGTCACGCCGGACGGTGATGGGCCCAGGTGGTGCCGGTTCGTCGCGCACGGGCACGAGCTGGGCGGGCAGGTCCACCGGGGCGGGATCCGCGCCGGCCAGGGGCGGCACGCCGGTGTGAGCCTCCGTCTGGCGGACGACCACGACCACGGACCCCGCCACCAGGCCGGCGGCCACCATGCCCGCGACCAGCGACCATTGCGGTCGCGGCGCCCGAGCGACCAGCCAGAGTCCGAGCGCCGCGAACGGCGCGAGCAGCAGGCCGAAGGAGAGGCCCTCGGCCAGGCGCAGGTAGGTCGCCGGGAGGATCCACAGGTCGTCGGTCCCGGCAACCTCGGTGCCGAACAGCAGCTGGACCACGGACTCGACCAGCGCCAGGCACATCCCGGCCACCAGGGCGCCGAGGGCACCGGCCAGCAGTCGTGACGAGGTCGGCCTGGGGACGTCGATCCGGCGCAGCGTGTGCCGGGCGCTCAGCCCCAGGAACAGGGCCACGAGCAGGATCGCGGCGATCTCCCCGGCCCGCCCCGAGGCGGCGGTGGGCGCCAACAGCCGCCAACCTGAGGTGTGGGCGTAGCCGACCGGGGATCCGGTCCACCAGTAGCCCGCCAGCCACCCACCGAGAAGGGCAAGCCCGAGGGCGATCACGCCGGCCGGGATCATCGCGCGCGACGGGGCCTCGACCCGGGCGGCGACCCCCGCCCGGCGCGCACCACCCGGGCTCCACAGTGCCGCGGCCACCAATGCGGGCACCCATCCATAGACGCCCGCCTTGATTCCGGTGAACCCCGTGGCCCAGATCAGGTAGGCCGCGGACGGACCTGGCGGGAGTCCCGCCTCGGACCCCCCGAGCAGGGCCGGTGCCATCAGCACGACGGAGTAGGCCAGCTTGGCGACCATCATCGCGAGGATCACCAGCAGCCAGATGCGGCTGACCACCCACCTCCGGGGTGCGGCAGGGGTCGCGGCGGCGAGCAGTCGCCGGCTCCACCACCACACGAGCAGCACGGTCAGGGGGCCCAGCAGGACGTACTGCAGCCAGGTCCACGGCTGGCGGGCCACCTGGGCTCCCGTCCAGGCCACCGGGGCGGCCAGGCCTGAGGGGTCCAGCAGGGCGGCGCCCACGATCACCACGACCATCGTCACGGCGGCACCCCAGGAGGACCGAACATGCCGACGTCGGTGGGTCCCGCCGGGCGCGGGGGACGTCCCCGACGGGCCCCGTTCGGTGCCGGCCGAGCCGCTGATCGCCACGGGCTGCGCGGCCGCTGCGGCACCGACCGCAGCTGCGCCCGACGACGCTGGGTGCGGCGCTCCGTCCAGGAAGGCGATGACGTCCGGGTCGAGACCGTCGTAGGGGTCGGTGGACCCGCCAGGGGCATCAGCCATGACAGGATCATGACCTACGACCCACCTCGGATCGGAACCGCACGCGTCCCCGCGACCAGGTCGGGGCGGGCTGCGGCCCGTCCGCACCGCAGCCGGAGGATCCATGGCCGTCGAACCGCCCCTTCCCCGCATCACGCTGCCGGTGCAGGCCCTGACTCCCGCGGGGGACCTCGTGCGCATCCGCAGGTTCGTGGACGGCGAGCCCCGGCCGGACTCGTCGAGCGAGTACGACGACTGGGGCGTGTTCGACATCCACTTCGAGCAGGACTGGCACGACCGGGCGATGGTGGACATCCGCCCCCGCGAGGCGACCGAGGAGGCCTGGGTCCCCGTCGGGGACATGAGCTGGCACAGCGAGCTGCACGGTCCCAACCTGGGCTCGCGGGCGATCAGCATCGGGGTGTCGCTGCATGCCGCTGTGCGCGGTCGTGGCATCGGCGCGGTGGCCCAGTCACTGCTGGCCAGCGCCCTGCATGCCGGCGGGGTCCATCGGGTCCAGGCGTCCACGGATGTGGCCAACATCCCCGAGCAGCGCTCCCTGGAGCGCGCCGGCTTCGTTCGGGAGGGGGTGGCACGTGGATCGCAGGTGCGGGCCGACGGCCGCCACGACCTGGTCCTGTACTCGTGCCTGCCCGGAGAACCTGTGTTCGTCCCCCAGTGATGCGGGCGCGCGACTCCCCCGGCGCTGATCTTCCGATGGAGCCAGCCGCACCACTACTCTGTGCGACGTGACCCTCTACGCGGCGTACGGGTCGAACCTCGACCCCCGGCAGATGCTCGAGCGGGCCCCGCACTCCCCCGTGTACGGGCCCGGCTGGCTCATCGACTGGAGGCTGACCTTCGGCGGTGCGGACCTGGGGTGGGACGGCGCCCTGGCGACCGTCGTCGAGGACCCCGGCCACAGCGTGTTCGTCATGCTCTACGACGTCGCCCCTGAGGACGAGCCGCTGCTCGACCGCTGGGAGGGCTCCGATCTCGGGATCCACCGCAAGCTGCACGTGCGCGTGCAGACCCTCGACGGCGACGAGATGGCCTGGCTCTACGTGGTCGACTCCTACGAGGGCGGCCTGCCGTCAGCGCGCTACCTCGGGATCATGGCCGAGGCTGCCCGCGCTGCCGGGGCACCTGACGACTACGTGGTGGACCTGATGAAGCGGCCCTGCCAGTAGGCACCCCTACGGGCGTGCCGGTCGTCGTACGTCGACACCCTCACACGTCGGGGTCGGGGGCAGTGGTTCCCGCATCGCGCGTGTGAGTCGCCCCGCCAGCGTCGTCGGCACCTCCGAGGCCGGCCGCCGCCGCTGCCAGCCGCCGCTCCAGCGCCCCCACCCGGGAGCTGAGCTCGGCCACCTCCGCCGACGACCCGCCGCCACCGGGCTGGGCCGCCGCGACGGCGCCCGTCCCTGAGCCCGGCTCGGCCCCTGCCGGTCGGCGGCCACGGACGAACTTCAGGTACCCCAGCACCAGCGAGACCCCCAGCGCCGCCACCAGCACGAGGAACCGCGTGACCGAGTTGCCGGAGGCGAGCCCCCAGCCCACGCCGTAGAGCATGGTGAACAGTCCGCCGAGCAGGATGCCGTTGCTCAGCACGCTCACCGAGTCACCGAGGGCCAGCGCGACCGCCATGAGCATCGTGGCGATGACGATGAGGATCACGCTGGTGCTCATCCGCCACTGGCTGGACGTCTCCTCCGCGACCCGCTGCAGGGTGGTGACCTGGGCGTCGATGGCCTTCGTCCGGGCCTTCTCGGCCGACGTCAGCTGGTCCCAGCTGCGACACTCGTTCGGCGTGGGCGAGTTGCAGCCGTCGATCGTCGCCCGCTCGTCGTAGAGCGCCTGGATCTGCTCCTGCGTCTCCTCACCCGGGTTCGGGTGGAAGGTGTACACCCCGACCCCGACCACCGCCGTGATCATCAGCCCCAGGAACACCGCGAAGATCGCCTGGAGCACCCCCCGGCCGATGTTGGGCGCCTGCGTCGTGCTGTCCATGGACACCTCCCGCGCGCAGGCTACTCCGGGGAATTGACCTCACCCGAGCGGTTCGCCTGCGCGTCGTCCGCGGCGCCCTACGAGGTCAGCCGCGCCCGGACGTCGTCGGCCACGGCAGCCAGCCGCTCGCCGGCCACCGACCGGGCGGCAGCCACCCCCTGCGCCCCCACGGGAGCGCGGACCTCGAGGTAGGCCTTGATCTTCGGCTCCGTGCCGCTGGGCCGGATGATCACCCGCGCCCCGTCGATGCCCTGTGCGCCGCCGAGCATGTACTTCAGGCCATCGGTCGGCGGCAGGTCGGGCGAGCCGGTCTCGAGGTCGATCGCCTCGGTGACGTCCAGCCCGCCGAACCCGGTCGGCGGCTGCGCGCGCAGCGACGCCATCAGGGCCGGGATCGCCGAGAGGTCGGTGAAGCGCAACGACACCTGGCTGGTGGCGTGCACCCCGTGGGCCCTCGCGAGGTCGTCGAGGACGTCCTGCACGCCGCGGCCCTCGGCCTTGAGCGCCGCCGCCATCTCGGTGACCAGCAGTCCGGCCGAGATCCCGTCCTTGTCGCGCACGCCCGTCGGGTCGACGCAGTAGCCCAGGGCCTCCTCGTAGCCGAACGCGAGGTCGTCGGCCGCCCGCGAGATCCACTTGAACCCGGTCAGCGTCTCGCGGAAGCCCAGTCCGGCGTCGCGGGCGATCGCCCCGAGCAGCTGCGAGCTGACGATGGAGTTCGCGTACGTGCCGGTCACCGGCGCGCCCCACGAACGCCCGCGCTGCAGGATCCACCAGCCGAGCAGGGCACCGACCTCGTCGCCGGTCAGCATCCGGAACCCGCCGTCGGCCAGCGGGATCCCGACCGCACAGCGATCGGCGTCCGGGTCGTTGGCGAGCACCAGGTCGACGTGCGCCCCACCGGCGAGGTCCATGGCCAGGTCCATCGCCCCGGGCTCCTCCGGGTTCGGGAACGACACAGTCGGGAAGTCCGGGTCGGGCTCGTCCTGGGCGACCACCGCCAGCGGCGCGGGGAACCCGGCACCGGTCAGCGCCGCCCTCATCAGGGGGCTGCCGACGCCATGCATGGCGGTGTAGGCCACCGAGATGTCCCGTGCGCCGCCGGGCAGGGCCAGGCCGCACACCCGGGCCAGGTAGCTGTCGACCACGCCCTCGTCGAGGGTCGCGTACTCGTTGCTGCGCGGGATGTCGGACAGGGCGCCGACGGCCTCGATGCAGGCGGCGATCCCGGCATCCGCCGGCGGCACGATCTGCGAGCCGTCACCGAGGTAGACCTTGTAGCCGTTGTCCTGGGGCGGGTTGTGCGAGGCCGTGACGACGACCCCGGCGGAGGCCCCGTAGGTCAGGATCGCTCCTGCCAGCACCGGCGTGGGCAGGGGCCGTGGGCAGACCAAGGCCTGGAACCCGGCGCCCGCGAAGATCTCGGCGGTATCGCGGGCGAAGACGTCGGAGTTGTGCCGGGCGTCGAAGCCGATGACCACCGGAGTCCCGCCCTGGCCCTGGTCCAGCAGGTACTGGGCGAGGCCGGCCGCGGCCCGCGAGACCACGACCCGGTTCATCCGGTTGGGTCCCGGGCCGAGCTTGCCGCGCAGGCCGGCGGTGCCGAACTGCAGGGTCCCGGCGAAGGCGTCGGCCAGCTCGTCGGCGGCAGCGGGGTCGCCTGCCTCGGCGGCCGTGATGCGGTCGCTGAGCTCCGCGGCGGTCGCCGCGTCCGGGTCGGCGTCGGCCCAGTCGCGCGGCCCGCTTCAGCAGGACGGGGTCGATGTGGGTCACAGCTGGCCCACCACCGTCGCCAGCAGGCCGCCCATGCGCTCGGCAGCCATCTTCCCGGCCTCGAGGACCTCCTCGTGGTTCAGCGCCTCCCCGGTCATCCCGGCGGCGAGGTTGGTCACCAGCGACAGTCCGAGGATCTCCATGCCGGCCTCGCGAGCGGCGATCGCCTCCAGGGTGGTGGACATCCCGACGAGGTCGGCGCCGAGGATCCCGGCCATCCGGACCTCGGCCGGGGTCTCGTACTGCGGGCCCGCGGAACTGCAGGTACACGCCCTCGGCCAGCGTCGGGTCGATCTCCTTGCACAGCGCGCGCAAGCGGGCGGAGTACAGGTCGGTCAGGTCGATGAAGGTCGCCCCACGCAGGGGTGAGGCGCCGGTCATGTTGATGTGGTCGCTGATGAGCACGGGGGTTCCCGGTGCCCAGTCGGGGTTCAGACCGCCACACCCGTTGGTGAGCACGATCGTGCGGCAGCCGGCCGCTGCGGACGTGCGCACGCCATGAACCACCGCCTCCACGCCACGGCCCTCGTAGAAGTGGGTGCGCCCGAGGAACACCAGCGCCCGCCCCCCCGAGGGCGTGGCGACGCTGCGGATCTTGCCCGCGTGCCCGGCCACGGCTGGCGGGGCAAATCCGTGCAGGTCGGTGGACGGGAACTCGGCCAGGGTCTCACCGAGGAGGTCGACGGCCGGCAGCCACCCTGAGCCCAGGACGAGGGCCAGGTCGTGGGTCGGTGAACCGGTGAGGTCCGCGAGCTCGGCGGCGGCCTGGGCGGCGGCGGCAGTGGGGTCGTCGAGGGGAGTGGGGGCGCTGTGGGTCATGACCGCGACGCTATCCCCCGCGAGGCCACCGGGGCGCCCCGAGCGGCGGACCGTACCCACTGCAGAATCTCGTCAACCAAAGAGGATCTCCGCACCGTTCGGGGATTCCACGACATTGGGGAGGTTCTGCGAGCGGGGAAGGGGCGGAGGGCGGCCCCGAGGGCCGGCCCGGCGGGCGATGGTCGGGGCTGCGGGACCACAATGCCCCTCATGGCACTCACCCGCTCCGAACTGGCCCGCATGGTCGACCACACGCTGCTCAAGCCCGAGGCGACGCCCGACGACGTCGCGGCCCTGTGCGCGGAGGCCAACGACCTGGGGGTCTTCTCGAGTCTGCATCTCGCCCTCGTTCCTGCCGCTGCCCCAGGGGCTGCTGTCACCAGAGATCGCCACGTGCACAGTCGTCGGGTTCCCCAGCGGCAAGCACCATGCCGACATCAAGGCGGCCGAGGCGGCGCGGGCGGTGGTCGACGGCGCCGGTGAGGTCGACATGGTCGTCGACGTGGGCGCGATCAAGGCGGGCCTCTGGCGGGTCACCGAGAAGGAGGTCGGCGCAGTGCGCGCGGCCACCGATGGGGTCCTGCTCAAGGTCATCCTGGAGACGGCCGCCCTCACCGACGACGAGATCGTGCGCGCCTGCATCATCTGCCAGGAGATGGGTGCCGACTTCGTGAAGACCTCGACGGGCTTCCACCCGGCCGGGGGCGCCTCGGCCCATGCGATCTCGCTGATGGCCAACACGGTCGGCGGCACCCTGGGCGTCAAGGCCAGCGGTGGGGTGCGGACCGCGGCGGCAGCACTGGAGATGGTCGCGGCCGGGGCCACCCGCCTGGGCCTGTCGGGCACCCGGGCCGTCCTCGACGGACTCGACGACGCGGCGGCGGACCCGGCGGCTGCGGCGGGCGATGGGTACTGAGGACCGGGCCGATCACCGACGCGTCATCCTGCTGGCAGGTCCCAGCGGCTCGGGGAAGTCCACGATCGTGCGCGCCGTGGGGCTGCCGATGGTCTACCTCGACGACTTCTACAAGGCCGGCACGGACCCGACGCTCCCCCGGCACCCGGAGCTGGACATCGTCGACTGGGACCACCCCGACAGCTGGGACCGGCAGGCCGCGCTCGACGCCCTCGAACGGCTCTGCCGCGAGGGACGGGCCGAGGTCCCTGTGTATGACATCTCCGCCAACGGACCGGTCGGCACGCACGTCGTCGACGTGGGATCCCAGGCCTTCGTGGCCGAGGGGATCTTCGCCCCGGAGCTCGTTGCCGAGCTGAGGGAGCGGGGGCTCCTGCTCGATGCGATCGTCGTCCAGCGCGACCGGTGGAAGAACCTGGTCCGACGAGCAGCACGCGACCTCAAGGACCGGCGCAAGCCGCCCGGGACGATCCTGCGCCGCGGAATGCACCTCTACCGCGTGGAGCAGGTCGTGGTCGACCGCGCGACGGCCGCCGGGTGTCGGCCGCTGGGCGCACGCGAGACCCGAGAGGCGCTGGCCCGATGCCGCGCTCCGGCCCCAGGCGGCTGACGGGACGAACGAGCTCGGCCCCGCGTCAGCCCATCATCATGTCGCTCAGCGCCATCGACGAGTAGCCCGGCTTGATCACCTCGTTGATGATCCGCAGCCGCTGGTCGAAGGGCAGGAACGAGGACTTCATCGCGTTCACGGTCAGCCACTGCAGGTCGGCAAGCCCGTAGCCGAAGGCCTCCGCGAGCAGGTGCATCTCCTTGCTCATGGAGGTGTTGGACATCAGCCGGTTGTCGGTGTTGACCGTGACCCGGAAGCCGAGGGTGCGCAAGAGCCCGATCGGGTGCGTCGCGATGGAGTGGGCGGCCCCGGTCTGCACGTTCGAGCTCGGGCACATCTCCAGCGGGACGCGCCGGTCGCGGATGTAGGACGCCAGCCGGCCGAGGTGGACCGAGCCGTCGGGCTCCCGGGCGATGTCGTCCATGATGTGCACGCCATGGCCGAGGCGCTCGGCGCCGCACCACTGGATCGCCTCCCAGATGCTGGGCAGGCCGAACGCCTCACCGGCGTGGATGGTGAAGTGCGCGTTCTCGCGACGCAGGTACTCGAACGCGTCGAGGTGGCGGGTCGGGGGGTAGCCCTCCTCCGCACCGGCGATGTCGAAGCCGACCACTCCCGCGTCCCGGTAGGCGACGACACGCTGGGCGATCTCCGTGCTCCGGGCCGCGGTGCGCATGGCGGTGAGCAGGGTCCGCATGACGATGGGCCTGCCGGCCGCGGCCGTCGCCTGCTCGCCCTCGGCGAAGCCGGCCAGGACCGCCTCGATGACCTCCTCGAGGGTCAACCCACCCTCGATGTGCAGCTCCGGGGCGAAGCGCACCTCGGCGTAGACGACGCCGTCGACGGCCAGGTCCTCAGCGCATTCGCGCGCGACCCGGCGCAGCGCGTCGGCGGTCTGCATGACCCCGACGGTGTGGGCGAACGTCTCCAGGTAGCGCACCAGCGACCCCGAGTCGGCCGACTCCCGGAACCACCGGCCCAGCTCGACCGGATCGGTCGTGGGGAGCTCGGTGTACCCGGTCTCGGCTGCCAGCTCCACCACCGTCTCGGGGCGCAGGCCGCCGTCGAGGTGGTCGTGGAGCAGCACCTTGGGGGCGCGCTGGCAGGTCTCGAGATCCAGGGTCATGGCCGACAGGCTATCCGCGCCGAACGTCGTCCATCGAGTCGTGGGTCATCCGCGGTGCCGGGCCAGTTGCTCGCGTGCCGCAGCCAGGACCGCGTCGGGTGTGAACCCGAACCTGCGCAGCAGCTCCTTGAGCGGTGCCGAGGCGCCGAACGTCGACATCCCGATCACGGCCCCGTCGGGGACGAACCGCGCCCAGCCGAGGGTGGAGCCCTCCTCGACCGCCACGCGCGCCCGGACCGCGGCGGGCAGGACGGACTCGCGGTATGCCGCGTCCTGGCGGTCGAACAACTCCCAGGACGGCATGCTCACGACCCGGACAGCCACGCCCTCGGCGGTCAGGACCTCATAGGCGTCGACCGCGAGGTGGACCTCGGAGCCGGTGCCGATGAGGATCAGCTCGGGCGCCGACCCGTCCGGCGGATCGGCCAGGACGTAGGCGCCCCGTGCCAGTCCGGACGCAGCGCCGAACCGCTCCCGGTCGAGGGTGGGCAGCGCCTGGCGCGACAGGAACAGCGCCACCGGCGAGTGCCGCAGCGGCATGAGCACCCGCCACGCCTCGGCGACCTCGTTGGCATCGCACGGCCGGATGTCGACCAGGCCGGGAACGGCGCGCAGGGAGACCATCTGCTCGACCGGCTGGTGGGTCGGGCCGTCCTCGCCGACCCCGATGGAGTCGTGGGTGAACACGTGGATGACTGGGATCTCCATGAGCGCCGAGAGCCGGATCGCGCCGCGCTGGAAGTCCGAGAAGATCAGGAACCCGGCCTGGTAGGGCCGCACCTTGCACAGCGACAGGCCGTTGGCAATGCAGCCGGCGGCATGCTCGCGCACGCCGAAGTGCAGGTTGCGACCCGCCCGGTCGGTGGCGGAGAAGTGCCCGGCCCCGTCGAACGTGAGCAGCGTCTTCGTGGAGGGCCCGAGGTCCGAGGCCCCGCCGACCAGCCACGGCACGTGCTGGGCCACCTCGTTGAGGACCCTTCCGTTCGCCTCCCGGCCCGCCAGCCCCTTCGGGTCGGCCGGGAACTGCGGGATCCCCGCGTCCCAGTCCTCAGGCAGGACTCGGCGCTGCATCCGGTCCAGGTGGTCGGCCAGGTCGGGGTACTGCTCGGCGTACTGGGCGAACATCGCCTCCCAGTCGGTGCGCAGCGCCCGGCCCCGGGCACCGATCCCGGCGTCGAAGTGCGCGTACACCTCGTCGGGCACCAGGAACGTCTCGTCCTCGGGCCAGCCGTAGAAGCGCTTGGCACCGCGGATCTCCTCCTCGCCGAGAGGCTCGCCGTGGGCGCCGTGCGTGCCCTCCTTGGTGGGCGCGCCGTACGCGATCCGTGAGTCCACGATGATCAGGGTGGGCCGGTTGGCCTCGGCCTTGAACCGGTCGAACGCGCGCGCCAGCATCCGGCGGTCATTGGCGTCGCCGACCCGCGTGACGTTCCAGCCGAGGCTGATGAACTTGGTGGCGATGTCGTCGCTGAACGCCAGGGAGGTGCTGCCCTCGATGGTGATCTCGTTGTTGTCATAGATCCAGCAGAGGTTGTCCAGCTGCAGGTGCCCGGCCAGCGAGGCGGCCTCCTGCGCGACGCCCTCCATCATGCAGCCGTCGCCGCCGACCGCGTACACGTCGAAGTCGAACAGCTCGAACCCGGGTCGGTTGAACGTGGCACCCAGCCACTTCGAGGCCATCGCCATGCCGACGCTCGTGGCGTACCCGGTGCCCAGGGGACCTGTCGTGCACTCCACACCGGCGGTCCAGCGGTACTCCGGGTGGCCAGGGCACTTCGAGTCCAGCTGGCGGAAGCCCTTGATGTCCTCGAGGCTCACCGACGGCTCGCCGAGCGTCTCGTACTTCGGGTTGACCGCCTTCACCCCGGTGAGGTGCAGGAGCGAGTAGAGCAGGGTCGAGGCATGGCCCGCGGAGAGCACGAACCGGTCGCGGTTGGCCCAGATCGGCACCTCGGGGTCGAAGCGCAGGTACTCCTGCCACAAGGTGTAGGCGACCGGGGCCAGGGCGATGGGCGTCCCCGGATGCCCGGAGTTTGCCGCCTGCACGGCGTCCATCGCCAGTGTCCGCATGGTGGCGACGGCGAGGTCGTCGGGGTCGGTGATGCTCACGGTGGTGGCCATGGGTGCTCCGTATCAGGTCACATGCGGGTGCCCAGGTCCTCGACGTCGAAGGCGTCGGGAAGGACCTGCGTCATCGGGAGGATCCCGTTGGTCGTGTGCACGAGGCAGGTCGGTCCGCCGTGCTCCCACAGCAGCTGTCGGCAGCGACCGCAGGGCATGAGGTCCTCGCCGTGCTGGTCGACGCACACGACCGCAATCAGCCGCCCGCCCCCGGAGGCGTGCAGGGCCGAGACCATGCCGCACTCGGCGCACAGGGTCAGCCCGTACGAGGCGTTCTCCACGTTGCATCCGCTCACCACCCGGCCATCGTCGACCAGCCCGGCGACCCCGACCGGGAAGTGCGAGTAGGGCACGTAAGCGTGCTCCATCGCGGCCACGGCAGCGACCCGGAGCCCGGCCCAGTCGACGCCGGCCGGGTCCACCGGTGGATCGCTCACGACTTGATGTACGGGATGCCGTCGGCCGCAGGCGCCCGCGACCGGCCGGCCAGTCCGGCGACCGCGAACAGCGTCGCAAGGTAGGGCGCCATCAGCATGAACTGGCTGGGGATGGGGGTCCCGACGATGCTCAGCACGCTCTGGAGCTGGTCAGCGAAGCCGAACAGGAGGGCCGCGCCGATCGCCCCCAGCGGGGACCACCGGCCGAAGATCATCGCGGCCAACGCGATGAAGCCCTTGCCCGCGGTCATGTTCTTCCCGAATGCCCCCACGGATCCCAGGGTGAAGAACGCCCCCCCGAGGCCCGACACCATGCCGCCCAGGAGAACATTGCGGAACCGGAGCTTGTTGACGTCGATACCGACGGTGTCGGCGGCCTTCGGGTGCTCGCCCACCGCCCGGACACGCAGGCCCCACCTGGTCCGGAACAGCGCGACCTGGATGACAGCCGCGATGATGTACATCAGGTACACGATCAGGGACTGGTCGAAGAAGATCGGTCCGATGATCGGGATGTCGGACAGGATCGGGATCGCGATCGGCGTGAAGATCGGGGGGCTGTTCCAGGTCTCCGCCTGCTTGTCCAGCACTGAGGAGTAGAAGAAGGACGTCAGGCCCAGGACGAGAGTGTTGACCACGACGCCGACGATCACCTGGTCGACGAAGTACGTGACCGTGAAGACCGCAAGGATCCAGCCGACCAGCAGGCCAGCGACCAGAGCCGCGATGAGACCGGCCAGGAGGCTGTCAGTCAGCGACCCGACCACGGCGGACAGGAAAGCGCCGGCGAGCAACTGCCCCTCGATCGCGATGTTGACCACACCGGACCGTTCGCACAGGACGCCGGACAGGGCACCGAAGATCAGCGGCACGCTCAGCAGCAACGAACCCTGGAGCAGGCCGGTCAGCGGGATGGACTTGCCCGAGACCGCCCAGGTGAGGAACGACATCATGAAGGCGATCCCGAAGGCCGCGATCGCCCACCCCGGAGTCTGCTTGCGATTGCGCGCCCACATCAGCGACAGGCCGGCGATGGCAAGGCAGACAAGCCCCATCAGGAGGGCGAACGACCTTCGACGGCACCGTCAGGTCCGGCAGCGAGATCGTGTCCCCAGGCATCGCCAGGACGAACGTCGTCGTCTCTCCGGAGGTACCCAGAACTCCGAAGACGAAGGTCGCGAGGAGGCCCAGGACCCCCATGGCGATGGGGGCCTTGTAGGAGATCGGCAGCAGCACTTCAGGCTCGGCGGCCGGTGCGGCCGGTGCGGCTGTGGTGTCGATTGCCATCGTGATCGGCTCCTTCTACTCGGCGCTCGGCGCCCGGAGGCGGAAGATCTTGCGGACAAGGGGTGGTGCTGCCAGGAACAGCACGATCAGCGACTGGACGACCAGGACGATGTCGATGGGGGTCGACGTTGCGGCCTGCATCGACGAGCCGCCGGCCCGCAACCCACCCATCAGGATCCCTGCGAACACCACCCCGATCGGGTTGCTCTTGCCGAGCAGCGCCACGGTGATGGCGTCGAACCCGATCTCGCCTGCGATGCCGTTGCCCATGGCGTACTCAGTGGCACCACCGAGGATCTGGTTGGCGCCAGCCATGCCCGCCAGGCCGCCAGCGATGACCATGACGCCGGCCAGGGCGCGCTTGACATTGATGCCCGCGGTCCGGGCCGCGTTCGGGTTGGCACCGACGGCACGGAACTCGAACCCGATGGTCGAGCGCTCCAGCAGCCACCACACGAACGCGGCGGCACCCAGCGCCAGGAGGAATCCGAGGTTCAACCGGTAGTCCCCACCCAGGATCCTGGGCAGGTGCGCCGAGGCGGCCACAGGCGGGCTCAAGGGGTCATCACGCCCGGGGCGTTGGAACGCGTCCTTGGTGAGCAGGAACTGCAGGAAGTAGATCGCGATCCAGTTGAGCATGATCGTCACGATCACCTCGTGGGCCCCCGTCTGGGACTTCAGCACGCCCGCGATCCCACCCCAGATCGCCCCGCCGAGGATTCCGGCGAGGATGGCCACGATCAGGTGGATCGGGAAGGGCATCGAGAACGCGAAACCGACGTAGCCGGCGAGGATCGCGCCCATGATCAGCTGGCCCTGCGCGCCGATGTTGAACAGGCCCGCGCGGAACGGCAGGGCGACCGCGAGGCCCGCAAGGATCAGGGACGTGGAGGTGTAGAGGGTCTCGGTGAACGGCTTGAGCGCGTCCGTGACCGTGTAGGCGCCGAAGTTGATCACGGAGCCGGAGAAGAGGGCCTTGTACGCCTCAGACACCGCAGTCCAGGCGGCGCTGAGGGTGTCCATCGGCTGGGAGAAGAAGTACTTGCCCGCCTCACGCACGTTCGGATCGGCGAAGGCGATCAGGACCCCGCTGATGACCAGTGCCAGCAGGAACGACAGCGCGTAGAGCACGAGCTGGTCGACCCACCCCCGACGGCTCTTCTTCGGTTCGGGGGTGGGTGCGGTGACCTCGGTCATGAGCTCGGTGCTGCTCACTTCGCCCCCTCCTGATCGGTCGTGGGAGCCGCGCCGTGTACGGCAGCGTCCTGCGGGACGCCGGCCATCATCAGGCCCAGGACGCCGCGCGGAGTATCCGGCGGGACGATGCCGATGATCTTGCCGCGGTACATGACCACGACCCGGTCCGCCAGGGCCGCGACCTCGTCGAGCTCGGTGGAGACGATCAGGACCGCAACCCCCGCGTCCCGTTCGGCGATGACGCGCTTGTGGACGAACTCGATGGCCCCGACGTCGACTCCGCGGGTGGGCTGCGAGGCGATGAACAGCGACACGACCGGCTTGGAGAGCTCCCGGGCGAGGACGACCTTCTGCTGGTTGCCGCCCGACAGCGACGAGGCCGGCAGCTGCACGCCCGTGGTCCGGACGTCGAACTCCTTGGCCTTCTCCTCGGCGTTGGCCGCGATCACCGCGGGCTTCATCATCACGCCCTTCGCGAAGGGCGGCTGCTTGTACTGGTCGAGGATCATGTTCTCGGCGATCGAGAACTTGCCGACCAGCCCGTCGTCGGAGCGGTCCTCGGGGACGAACCCGATCCCGGAGTCGAGGATGTGCCGCGTCGACCGGCCCACGAGCTCCTCGCCCTTGAGCTTGGCCGACCCGGTCACGGCGTGCTGCAGGCCCAGGATCGCCTGGGTGAGCTCGGTCTGACCGTTGCCCTGGACCCCGGCGATGCAGACGACCTCCCCGCTGCGCACGTCGAGGTCGACGTTGTCGACCACGGCCTGGCCGGTCTCCGAGCGCACGGTCAGGCCGCGCACCTCCAGGACGACGTCCTTCGGGGACGCAGCCGCCTTGTCCACCTTCAGGCTCACGGCGCGGCCGACCATCATGGTGGCGAGCTCGGTCTCCGAGTCGGTGGGCAGCGCCGAGCCGACGACCTTGCCCCGGCGGATGACGGTGATCCGGTCGGCCACGGCCTTGATCTCGCGCAGCTTGTGGCTGATCATCACGACCGACCGGCCACTCGCCTTCAGCTGGCGGATGATCTCGAGCAGCTCGTCGGTCTCCTGCGGCGTCAGCACCGCCGTGGGCTCGTCGAGGATCAGGATCTGGGCGTCCTTGACCAGGGCCTTGATGATCTCCACCCGCTGCTGCACGCCCACAGGGAGGTCCTCGACCAGGGCGTCGGGATCGACCTCCAGGTTGTACTTCTGCGACAGCTCGAGCACCTGGTTGCGCGCGCCCTCGATGTCGAGGAACGCCCCCTTCGTCAGCTCGTGGCCGAGCATCACGTTCTCCGCGACGGTGAAGACCGGGACCAGCATGAAGTGCTGGTGGACCATCCCGATGCCGGCATCCATGGCGTCACCGGGGTCGTGGAAGTGGACCTCCTGGCCATCGATGAGGATCTTGCCCTCCTCCGGCCGGTAGAGACCGAAGAGGGTGTTCATCAGCGTGGACTTCCCGGCACCGTTCTCGCCGAGCAGGCAGTGGATCTCGCCGGGCTCGATGACCAGGTCGATCGAGTCGTTCGCCGTGAAGGTGCCGAACCTCTTGGTGATTCCCTGCAGCTCGAGGCGCACGCTGCCTCCCTCCGACTCGCGGGTGTGGACTGTTCGCACACTAGCGAGCAGGGTGCCTCCAACTCCTGCTCAGCCACCGGCGATTCGCCACGATTCGCCCCGGACGTGACGAAGCCCCCAGCGCTGGGCGCGGGGGGCTTCGTCGAGCGATCAGGGAGTGTCAGCCGACCTGCGGGGAGTTCGCCGACTCCACCTTGATGGTGCCGTCGATGATCTGCGCCTTGAGCTCCTCGATCTTGGTGTTCAGCTCGGCCGGGACCTTCGACTCGAAGTCGTGGTACGGGGCCAGTCCGACGCCGTCGTTGGCCAAGGTGCCGACGTACGGAGTGTTGGTGTACTTGCCGTTCACGGTGTCGGTCGTGGAGGTCTGCACGGCGTTGGCAACGCCCTTCTCGACCGTGGTCAGGAAGACCTCCTTGTACTGGGGCGCGTACTCGTACCCGTCCGAGTCGACCCAGATGATGGACGCCTTGCCCCCCGAGGCCTGCGCCTCAGCAGCCGCGCCCAGGCCGGTGCTTCCGGCGACCGGCAGGATGATGTCGGCACCCTGCTGCATCAGGTTCTTGGCCAGGTTCTTGCCGTCGGTCGGCGAGTCGAACTTGCCGGCGAACAGGCCGTCCTGCTTGGCCTTGTCCCAGCCGAGCAGCTTGACGTCGGTGCCGTTGTCCTCGTTGTACTTGTCGATCCCGTCCGAGAAGCCGTCCATGAACACCGCCACGGTCGGGAGCTTGATGCCGCCGAACGTGCCCACGGTGCCGGTCTTGGTCATGCCCGATGCGAGGTAGCCCGCCAGGTACGCGGCCTCGGCGGTGTTGAACAGCAGGGGCTGGACATTGTCGATGGGCTCGAAGACATCCGTGGTGTCGGGGTTGCCGTCGGGGTTCTCGTCGACGATGGCGAAGCGCTCATCCGGGTTCGCCTGGGCGGCGGTCCGAGTCGCGTCACCCAGGGAGAATCCGACGGTGACGATGTTCCCGCAGTCCTCGGCCACGAGGCTGTTGACGTTGGGGGTGTAGTCCGACTCGGACTTGCTGGTCACGTACTTGACCTCAATGCCAGTGGCCTCGGCCGCAGCCTGGAGACCGGCCCACGCCGAAGCGTTGAACGAGCGGTCGTCGATGCCACCCTGGTCGGTGACCATGCAGCCCAAGAAGTCGGCGGCAGCGGCGCTGCCCGAGGCCGAACCAGCGGCGGCATTCTCCTCCGGGGCCGAGCCACAGGCGGCCAGTGCCAGCGCTGCGACAGCGCCCACGGCGAGCAAACGAGTCTTCATACGTTCTCCATATCCCATCGACGAGGCGCCGATCCGGCGCCAGACCACGTCAACTCACGATTTTACCCGCGTGGCGTGGGAGCTCCTGACCATTGAGCCAGTGGTGAGGGACACGTTTCGATCACGATTCCGCGCCGAACGTCCCGCGGGGGGGCGCCGAAGGTCCTGCGTCCCACACGGCCAGGGACCGCAGGATCTCCGGTTCAGAACACGTCGTGCGGCACGTACTCGCCCCAGACGTCGCGCAGGGCGGTGCTGACCTCGCCGACCGTGGCCCGCGCCTTCAGGGCCTCCTTCATCGGGTAGAGGACGTTCTCCGAGCCCCGCGCGGCCTCCCGGACGGCCTCGAGCAGGCCGCTGATGTCGCCGCGCTCAGCCCGCAGCTTCTCCAGGCGCGCCCGCTGCTCGGCCTCGATCAGGGGGTTGACCCGCAGCGGCTCGTAGGGCTCGTCGGTGTCGATCGTGAACTTGTTGACCCCGACCACCACGCGCTCCCCGGCGTCGATCTCGTTGGCGATCCGGTAGGCCGAGCGCTCGATCTCGGACTTCTGGAACCCGTTCTCGATGGCCGCGACCGCACCGCCGAGCTCGGCGACCTTGTCCATGAGCTCGACTGCCGCCGCCTCGACGTCGTCGGTCAGCGACTCGATGGCGTACGACCCGGCGAACGGGTCGACCGTCTTGCACACGTCGGACTCGTAGGCGATCACCTGCTGGGTGCGCAGGGCCAGGCGCGCGGCCTTCTCGGTCGGCAGCGCAATGGCCTCGTCGAAGGAGTTGGTGTGCAGGCTCTGCGTCCCCCCGAGGACCGCGGCCAGCGCCTGGATCGCCACCCGGACCATGTTCACCTCGGGCTGCTGGGCGGTCAGCTGCACGCCGGCGGTCTGCGTGTGGAAGCGCAGCATCATCGACTTGGGGTTCGTGGCGCCGAACTCCTCGCGCATGACCCGCGCCCAGATCCGCCGGGCGGCACGGAACTTCGCGACCTCCTCGAGCAGGCTGGTCCGCGAGACGAAGAAGAACGCCAGCCGCGGGGCGAAGTCATCCACGTCCTGGCCCGAGGCGATGGCGGCCTTCACGTACTCGATGCCGTCGGCCAGGGTGAAGGCGATCTCCTGCGCGGGGGTGGCCCCCGCCTCGGCCATGTGGTAGCCCGAGATCGAGATGGTGTTCCACTTGGGGAGCTCGGCCGCGCAGTACCCGAAGATGTCGGTGATCAGCCGCAGGGAGGCCGCCGGCGGGTAGATGTAGGTGCCGCGGGCGATGTACTCCTTGAGCACGTCGTTCTGGATGGTGCCGGTGAGCGCCGAGCCAGGTATCCCCTGCTCCTCCGCGACGATCTGGTAGGCCAGCAGCAGCACCGCGGCGGGGGCGTTGATCGTCATCGACGTGGAGACCCGGTCCAGGGGCAGGCCGTCGAACAGGGTGCGCATGTCGTCGATCGAGTCGATGGCCACCCCGACCTTGCCCACCTCGCCCGAGGCGAGCGGGTGGTCGGAGTCGTAGCCCATCTGGGTCGGCAGGTCGAACGCGACCGACAGGCCGGTCTGGCCGGCGCCGATCAGCTGGTGGTAGCGGGCGTTGGACTCAGCCGCCGTGCCGAACCCGGCGTACTGGCGCATGGTCCAGGGCCGGCCGGTGTACATCGACGGGTACACGCCACGGGTGTACGGGTACTCACCCGGGGCACCGATCGCGGCGGGGTCTGCGTCAGCGCGCGACTGCGCGTCGTAGAGGGGGGCGAACGGACGTCCGGATTCGGTGATGGCCATGTGCCCAAGGCTAGGCCCGGCCCGCGCGGGAGTCGTGCCGCACCCCGTCCCCTCCCTCCCCGCCGCCCGCGAATTTGGGTGCGACTTGCTGCAAGTGGAGCAACAACCTTCCAAGTTCGCGAGCCCGCAGCCGGGAACGAACCGAGCCAGGACCTGACGCCTGGCGGACCTGTGGACAATCGCTGGCGTCAAGGGCCGAGGGCGAAGACGATCGCCAGATGCCCAGGAAGAACGCGAGCGAGGCAGCCGCCCTTGCGCGGCTGCAGCAAGCCGCTGAGCCCCAGGCCATGGTCTGCACGTACCAGGAGGCATGTGCGGCGGGACTCTCTCCGGGGGCGATAAGGCGCCTCGTCGATTCAGGGCGCTGGCACAGGCTGCACAAGGGCGTGTTCCAGATCGTCGCCGGGACCCCTGGGACTGCGGCACGGATGTGGGCGGCACACCTGACCCTCGGCCCATTGAGCGTGGCGGGGGGCGCAGCGGCCGGGCACTACTGGGGGTTGCTGGACGGAGAGCATCCGTCAGGCAGTCCCGTTCGGATGCTGCTCGAGGACTCGATACGCCGGACCGCGTCCGGCATCGAGGTCAGACGGGTGCAGGATCCGCTGGCCAGGGCTCACCCGAGCCGGCGGCCCCCAGTGCTGACCGTGGAGCACACAGTCCTCGACCTGGCAGCGGTCGCGCCGTCGGAATCAGCGGCCGTCGAGGTCGTCCTGCGCTCGTGCCGCCTGCGCCTCACGACCCCTGATCGCATCCTGCGCACAATGCGCGGAATCCCACGAGTGCGGCGCCGCCAGCTCATCGAGTCGGTGTGCGCCGACGTCACGACCGGATTCACGAGCCCACTGGAGATCAGGTACCACGCCAGGGTCGTCCGCCCGCACGGCCTTCCGCGGGGGACGGGGCAGGCCCCAGCCAGGTCGCTCGACTCGGGGACCGCCTACCGGGACATCCTCTACGAGGAGTTCGGCGTCATCGTCGAGTTGGACGGGCGGCTGGGGCACGAGGCGGAGTCCGAGGTGTTCCGCGACCAAGCTCGGGACAATGCCGCCACGCTGACAGGCGCCGCAACGCTTCGCTTCGGGTGGGTGGGTGTCGTTGGGCAACCCTGCCCGATTGCCGCCCAAGTGGCCACGCTGCTGCAGATTCGTGGCTGGACGGGCCAACCCCACCCCTGCGGTCCTGGCTGCGCGGTCCTGCCCAGCCTCCGGCGACTTGCCTCCTGACGCCACCAGCCCCCGCCCGCCGAACCTGGTCACGGCAGGCGACCACGCCACTGGGTACGGGCCACCGACCCCCGGCCACGGGCCCTGGCGGCCTGCGGCATTGCCACGCGGCAACGAACTGACCCGGGCAACGGAGGAATGTGGAAGGTTCTTGCCGCTCTTTCGGCAAGTCGCACCCAAGTTCGTGAGACGGCGGGGCGAGGTGGCGGCGAGAGCAGCGCGCCCGGGCGGGGGGGACCAAGGGCCCGGACCATCGGGGACCTCGGGAGGGCCTCCTCGCCCGTGCGCCCGCGTGGCTCAGGACTAGACTGCCCACCATGTGGCGGATGCCCCGTCACGTGCGCCCACTTCCGAGCTAGGAGGCTCCACCGATGGCCAGTGCGCCTGCGGGGACCCTGTATCGCGGCGGTGAGGGGATGTGGTCCTGGGTGGCCCATCGCATCACCGGTGTCGCGGTGTTCTTCTTCCTCCTCGTCCACGTCCTGGACACCGCACTCGTGCGGGTCTCCCCGGACGCCTACGACATGGTGATCGCCAGCTACAAGACCCCGATCGTCAACCTCCTCGAGGTCGGCCTGGTCGCAGCGGTCCTGTACCACGCACTCAATGGCATCCGGATCATCCTGGTCGACTTCTGGGCCGAGGGCCCGCGCCACCAGAAGGCCATGTTCCGCTCGATCGTGGTGGTCTGGCTGCTCATCATGATCCCCGGTGCCTACTTCATGCTGAAGCACACGATCGAAGCCCTGTTCGGGAGCACGTCATGAGCCTTGAGATCGCCGACCCCCGCAGCGCGAAGACCTCGCGGAGCACCAGCAACTACGAGCGCTACTCGTGGATCTTCATGCGGATCTCCGGCCTTGTGCTGGTGTTCCTCGTCCTGGGCCACCTGCTGATCATGAACATCCTCGACGGCGGGGTGCAGCGCATCAACTTCGGCTTCGTCGCCGGCCGCTGGTCCAGCCCGTTCTGGCAGACGTGGGACCTGCTGCAGCTGTGGCTGGCCATGCTCCACGGCGGCAACGGCATGCGCACGATCATCAGCGACTACGCCGAGAAGCCCAGGACCCGATTCTGGCTGCTCACCCTGCTGTCCGTCGCCATCGTCTTCACCCTCGTCCTGGGGACCCTGGTGATCTTCACCTTCGACCCCAACATCGCCTGATCGGAGAGTGGCGCGAGCCATGCAGAACCACACGTACGACGTCGTGATCGTCGGCGCGGGCGGCGCCGGGATGCGCGCGGCCCTCGAGTCCGGTCCCCGGGTGCGCACCGCGGTGCTCACCAAGCTCTACCCGACGCGCTCGCACACCGGTGCGGCCCAGGGCGGCATGTGCGCCGCACTGGCCAACGTCGAGGAGGACAACTGGGAGTGGCACACCTTCGACACGATCAAGGGCGGTGACTACCTGGTCGACCAGGACGCCGCGGAGATCATGTGCAAGGAGGCCATCGACGCGGTCATCGACCTGGAGAAGATGGGCCTGCCGTTCAACCGCACGCCCGAGGGCCGCATCGACCAGCGCCGCTTCGGCGGGCACACCCGCAACCACGGTGAGGCCGCGGTCCGCCGCGCCTGCTACGCCGCGGACCGCACCGGCCACATGATCCTGCAGACGCTGTACCAGAACTGCATCAAGAAGGGCGTGGAGTTCTACGACGAGTACTACGTCCTGGACCTCCTGCTCAACGAGGTCGACGGCGAGCAGCGCACCGCCGGTGTCGTGGCCTACCAGCTGTCGACGGGCGAGATCCACACGTTCCAGGCCAAGTCCGTGGTGTTCGCCACCGGCGGGTTCGGCCGCGTGTACAAGACCACCTCGAACGCCCACACGCTCACCGGCGACGGCATGGCCATCGTCTACCGCCAGGGCCTTCCGCTGGAGGACATGGAGTTCTACCAGTTCCACCCGACGGGCCTGGCCGGCCTGGGCGTGCTGCTCACCGAGGGCGCCCGCGGCGAGGGCGGGATCCTGCGCAACGCCTCGGGCGAGCGGTTCATGGAGCGCTACGCCCCCACGATCAAGGACCTCGCACCGCGCGACATGGTCGCCCGCGCGATGGTCCAGGAGGTCCGTGAGGGCCGCGGGGCGGGGCCGCACAAGGACTACGTCTACCTCGACCTCACGCACCTGCCCGCCGCGCAGATCGAGGAGAAGCTTCCCGACATCACGGAGTTCTCCCGCACCTACCTGGGCGTGGACCCGATCACCGAGCTCGTGCCGGTCTTCCCGACCGCGCACTACGCGATGGGCGGCATCCCGACCAACGTGAACACCGAGGTGCTGGCCGACAACGAGCGGATCGTCCCGGGCCTCTATGCCGCCGGCGAGTGCGCCTGCGTCAGCGTGCACGGAGCCAACCGGCTGGGCACCAACTCACTGCTGGACATCAACGTCTTCGGCCGTCGCGCCGGAATCGCCGCTGCGGAGTACGCCGCAACCGCCGATTTCGTCGACCTGCCCGCTGTCGGGGCCAGCCGCGTGGAGTCGATGGTCAGCCAGCTCGTGGAGAGCACCGGCACCGAGCGGGTCGGCGACATCCGCCGGGCCATGCAGGAGACCATGGACTTCAACGCGCAGGTCTACCGCACCGAGGAGACGCTCACCCAGGCCCTCAACGACGTCCGCGCCCTGCGCGCGCGGTTCGCCAACGTTGCGATCCACGACAAGGGCGCGCGCTACAACACCGACCTTCTCGAGGCCATCGAGCTCGGCTTCCTGCTCGATCTCGCAGAGCTGCTCGTGGTCGGCGCGCTGGCCCGCAAGGAGTCCCGTGGCGGCCACGCCCGTGAGGACTACCAGACCCGTGACGACGAGAAGTTCATGGCGCACACCATGGCCTATCGCGACGTCGGCCCGGACGGTTCGGTCTCGATCCGCCTGGACTACAAGCCCGTCACAGTCACCCGTTACCAGCCGATGGAGCGCAAGTACTGATGGCCACCGACGCCCCCGCAGCCCCAGCCACCGCAGCAGCAGCCACCGACATCCCGAAGCCGTTCCCGGTCACGATCCGCCTGCGCCGGTTCCTGCCCGACGAGGGCCCCGAGCCGTTCTGGCAGGACTTCACGGTCGACGTGTTCCCGACCGACCGGATCCTCGACGCGCTGCACAAGATCAAGTGGGAGCAGGACGGGACCCTGACGTTCCGGCGCTCCTGTGCCCACGGCATCTGCGGCTCGGACGCGATCCGGATCAACGGCCGCAACCGGCTGGCGTGCAAGACCCTGATCAAGGACCTGAACGCGAAGAAGCCCATCATCATCGAGGCGATCAAGGGCCTGCCGCTGGAGAAGGACCTCATCGTCGACATGGAGCCGTTCTTCGCGTCCTTCCGCGAGATCATGCCGTTCCTGATCACCACCGGCAACGAGCCCACCAAGGAGCGGGTGCAGTCCGCGGAGGACCGCGCGATCTTCGACGACACCACCAAGTGCATCCTGTGCGCCTGCTGCACGACCTCGTGCCCGGTGTTCTGGACCGACGGGCAGTACTTCGGCCCTGCGGCCATCGTCAACGCGCACCGCTTCATCTTCGACAGCCGCGACGAGGGCGCCGAGCAGCGACTGGAGATCCTGAACTCCAAGGAGGGCGTCTGGCGCTGCCGGACCACCTTCAACTGCACCGATGCCTGCCCCCGTGGCATCGAGGTCACCAAGGCGATCCAGGAAGTCAAGCGCGCACTGATCTACCGCGGCTGATCGTCCGAGGCTGAGCCGGCACGAGCTGGGCCAGGCCCGGCAGGGCGCCCCGCCGGGTGCTCGGTCAGGCGCGAGATCGGGCGAGCTGTTGGGCGGGGTCCGGCCACATGGGGCCGATCTGGGCGATCCAGTGGCCGATCCCCGCCATTGCGGGGTCGGCACGGCCGCGTCGCTCCCCGGAACGGGCGGTGTGCGCGCTTAGCCTGTGACGCGTTATGAGTGCCACTTCCCGCGTGCTCGCCGCGCTCACGCTGTCCGCCGCCATGCTGCTGCCTGCCCAGGTCGCCACGGGCCTGCCCGCCGAGGATCCGAGCCCCGCCCCGGCCCCGGCCAGCTCAGGGACCACCCCGGATGCTCAGGCCACGAGCAAGCCCGTGGTGAACGCCGCTGCGGGTGCCTCGGCCCTGCCCAAGGTGGCGACCAAGGGCTGGGTCCTGGCCGACATGGAATCAGGCGAGATCCTTGCGATGCAGGACCCGGACAGGAAGCTGCGGCCGGCCTCGACGCTGAAGCTCCTGACCGCCCTGACGGTCGCCCCCCGGCTCTCCCCGGACCAGCCCTACCGTGCGGTCAAGGCCGATGAGGTCGCCGAGGGCAACCGGGTGGTGCTGTACAACGGGCTGACGTACAAGGTGGCCGACCTGCTGCACGCCGCCCTGCTGCCCAGCGCCAACGACGCCGCCCAGGCCCTGGCCCGCGCCAACGGCGGAATCGACGTCACCGTCGAGCAGATGAACGCCGAGGCGGCCCGGCTCGGCGCGAGGAACACGACCGCGAAGAACCCCAGCGGGCTGGACGCCGACGGGCAGTTCACCACCGCCTACGACATGGCGCTCATCGGCCGGGCGGCGTTCGCCAACCCTGAGATTGCGTCCTACCTGAAGCTGCGCACCGCCGAGTTCCCCGGGAAGAAGGAGGGCAGCAAGCGGGTCGTCTACCCGATCTACAACCACAACCGGACGGTGCGCGACGGGTTCGAGGGTTCCCTGGGCGGCAAGTCCGGGTTCACCAGCCAGGCGCGCCGGACCTACGTGGGGGCCGCTGAGCGCGACGGCCGTCGGCTCATGGTCAGCCTGATGAACATCAGTGGGAACACCTACACGACCGCCGAGACGCTGCTGGACTGGGGCTTCGCGAACGCCGACAAGCTCAGCCCCGTCGGCAAGCTCGCCGACCCCTCCGCACCCGCCCCCCAGTTCGACCGCGCAATCGCCGAGCTGCCCGCCAAGGGGAAGCTGCCGGCGAACCGGGAGATGGCTGCCGCGCGGGCCGATGACGCGCCCACCGCACCGATCCAGCCGCGCGCCCTGGGCCTGGGGCTGCCCTCGATCCCGATGCCCGGGCTGCCCTCACCGCTGACCGTCCTGACGCTGCTCGCCGCTGTCCTCGTGCTCCTGCGCGCCCGGGTCTACTGGATCGGCCACCGCAGCCGGACGGCGTGGACGAGCTTGGACCAGTGGGCCACGACCCAGGCCCGCTCCGCGAGGCGTCGTGGTCCGGCCGACCGCCGGGTCCGGGCCACCGGGTCGGGATCCGCGGTACAGGAAGACGGCCTGATCAGCACCTCCACGTAGTACCGCCCGTCACGTAGTAGCGCCCATCTGGTCGCCTCCCACCGTCGTCCCGATCGATCCGTCATCGCGCGGCTCGACCTCGGATCCATCCGGATCTGCGACGGGGAATCGTCGGAGAACCGGATCAATCGTGGCGGACCGGGGCGTCGCCCACACGCCAGGGGCGGGCACCTCCTCGGTGCCCGCCCCTGGTCGTTCGTGCGTTGTGTGGTGTCCCCTGCGATCAGGCGATCGCAGCGTGGGTCAGCGACTCCTCGATCTCCTCGTCCGTGATCGGGTTGCGCGACTTCAGGGCGGTGACCAGGAACGCGCTGAGCGCGGTACCGGCCGCGATGGCCGCAATGTAGAGCAGCGGGTTCGAGATCAAGGAGATGACCCAGATGCCGCCGTGCGGGGCCCGCAGCTCGTTGCCGAACGCCATCACCAGGGCGCCGGTGAGGGCGCTGCCGGCCATGAGCGACGGGATGACCCGCAGGGGGTCGGACGCCGCGAACGGGATCGCACCCTCGGTGATGAAGGAGGCACCCAGCAGCCACGCTGCCTTGCCGTTCTCACGCTCGGCATCGGTGTAGAGCTTGGGCCGCAGCACGGTCGAGGACAGCGCCATCGCCAGCGGGGGAACCATACCTGCGGCCATCACGCATGCCATGACCTGGAGCGCGGTGCCGTTGCCCTCGGCAATGGCGGTGGTCAGGTTCAGCGTGGCGAAGACGTAGGCGGTCTTGTTGACCGGGCCGCCCATGTCGAAGGCCATCATGAGACCGAGGATGACCCCAAGCAGGATCAGGTTCCCACCGGACTGGTTGTTCAGCCAGTTGGTCAGGCCCTCCTGCAGGGCGCTCAGCGGCTTGGCGAAGACCGGAGCATCAGCGCGCCGTTGAGCAGCGTGGCAACAAGGGGATCACGACGACCGGCATGACGCCGCGGATCGCCTTGGGCACGTTGAGGTCGGCGACAGAGCGTCGCGATGAAGCCACCGGTGAGGCCACCGACGATGGCGCCGAGGAAGCCGGCACCCACATAGCCCGCGGCGACGCCGCCGACGAAACCGGGCACGAGGCCGGGCCGGTCGGCGATCGCGTACGCGATGAAGCCCGCCAGGACCGCGTTGAGGAATCCGAAGGCGACCGCACCGAGGATGAACATGAGCCCTGCCCAGTCATCCAGGTCGAACGAAGCTGAACGTGTCGAGGAACCCGGAGACGGTCGCCGTTGACCTTCACGACCTCGACCGGGTCGCTGAGCATGAAGGCCAGGGCGATCAGGATGCCGCCGCCTGCGACGAACGGGATCATGTAGGAGACACCGGTCATCAGGTAGCCGCGCAGGCGGATGCCGAAGTGACCCTCCTCGACCTTCGTGGCCATCCCACCGGACGCCGGTGCGGCTGCTGCGGCTGCCGCAGCGGTTCCGGCGGGCACCGGACCTGCCTCGACGGCGGCGACCGCCTCGGCGATCATCGCCGGGGCGTCATTGATCGCGCGCTTCACGCCTGAGGAGAGCGTCGGCTTGCCGGCGAACCGGGCCTTGTCGCGCACCTCCACGTCGTTGGCGAAGATCACGCCGTCAGCGGCGGCGATCACCGCGGGGTCGAGCTTCTTGAAGCCACCCGAACCCTGGGTCTCGATGGCGATCTCGTGGCCGGCGGCCTTGGCGGCCTGTTCGAGGGATTCGGCGGCCATGTAGGTGTGGGCGATTCCTGTCGGGCAGGACGTCACCCCGACGAACTTCATCGACTTCTTCTCCTTCGGAGTCGGTGCGGGCTCCGCAGCGGCTGCCGCCCGGGGGCTGCCGCGGCTGCGGCGGGGGCTGCGGGCGTTTCAGGTGCTGCCGCGGCGTTGATGGTGTCGACCACGACCTGCGGGTCCGTGGCCTTGAGCAGCGTGTCGCGGAACTCGGACTTCATCAGCGAGCGCGACAGGCTGGCCAGGATCTGCAGGTGCTCGTCACCGGCGCCCTCGGGCACGGCGATCAGGAACACCAGGTGAGCGGGGCCATCAGCGGCACCCCAGTCGATCCCGTTGGTGGAGCGGCCGAACACGACCGTGGGCTCGTCGATCCCGGTCGAGCGGGCGTGCGGGATGCCGATCCCGCCCTCGATGCCGGTCGGGAGCAGCTCCTCGCGGGCAGCTACGTCTGAACGCAGTTGCGCCGGGTCACTGGCCCGGCCAGCGGCCGCAGCCACGGCGACGAGGCGATCAACAGCCGCGTCCTTCGTGGTGGCCGAGCTGTCGAGATCCAACTCGACGAGCTGAGTGGTTGATACCTGCATTGAACTGACCTCCAGTTGATGTGGATTCATGGGGTACTGCGGGGCGTTGCCGTCATTGCGATGCTGTGGCGATGGCGCTCACCTCCACAGCGGTCGGGTCGATCAAACCGGCGGACGGGATGCCCGTACCGGGGGTCTGTACTGCAGCGGTGGCCCAGGCGATGCCCATGCGAAGGGCATCCGGGCCCGAGCCACCAGCGTGCAGGAAGCCGGAGAGCAGGCTGTCGCCGGCGCCGACCGTGCTCAGGACAGGGACGCGGGGGCCGGTCCCGTGCCAGCGGCCGTTCGCATCGACGAGCACCGCGCCCTTGGAGCCCAGGCTGCAGATCACCGCGCCGGCACCGCGGGCGCGGGCCTCGTCGCAGCCGGTCAGGACCTCGGCCTGGGTGGTGAGCTCACGACCGAGGATCTCGCCGAGCTCCTCGTCGTTGGGCTTGATGAGGTCCGGCGTGGCGGCCAGCCCGTCGGCAAGGGCCTGGCCGCTGATGTCGAGGGCGAACTTCGACCCCGCGGCGCGGGCGACCTCGGCCACCCGCAGGACGACGTCGGTGGACTGCCCGGTCGGCAGGCTGCCGGCGACCACGACCCAGCCACCGGGGGTGGCCAGCTCAGCAACAGCGGCAACGAGCGCATCGAGCTCGGCATCGGAGAGCACCGGTCCGGCCTCGTTGAGCTTGGTGGTCGTGCCGTCCGGCTCGACGACGGCCACGTTCGCGCGGGTCCGCCCCGCGATCGGGATGGCCCGGTGCGGGATCCCCGCCTCGTCCAGCGCTGAGATCAGGGCGTGGCCCATCGGGCCGCCCGCGGGGAGCACGGCGACCGACTCGGTGCCGTGGGCCGTCAGGAAGCGGGTGACGTTGACACCCTTGCCACCCGGGTCCTCCAGGGTGGAGTCCGCCCGCAGGACCTCGCCGCGGACGAGTTCCTGGAACGCCATCGTGCGGTCGAGGCTGGGGTTGAAGGTGACTGTGACGATCATGCGCGTACCACCTGGGGTCCGGCCGCCTCGATCTCGGAGGTGGCCTCATCGGATAGGGCTGAATCGGTGACGATCACGTCGATCTCGGCGAGATCGGCGACATGGGCGAAGTGGGCGGTGCCGAACTTCGTGTGGTCGGCCAGCAGGATGCTGCGCCGGGCAGAGGCGACGAATGCGGCCTTGACCGCGGCCTCGGCACTGTCCGGCGTGGTCAGGCCACGATCGACCGAGAAGCCGTTGATGCCGAGGAAGGCGACATCGACGAAGACGGTGCGCAGGTACTCCAGCGCTGCGTTGTCCACGGTTGCCAGCGTCCGGCCGCGCACCCGACCGCCGACCAGGTGGACGGTCAGGGCGCTGCGATTGGCCAGCAGGGAGGCGATCGGAAGGCTGTTGGTCACGACGGTCAGGGCTCGGTCAGCGGGCAGCAGCTCGGCGAGGCGGTAGGTGGAGGAGCCTGCGTCGAGGGCGATTGCACCCTCCTCCGGCAGCAGCGCGAGGGCGCGCTCGGCGATCCGGGCCTTCTCCGAGGTGTGCACCGACTCGCGCACGGCCAGGGCGGGCTCGAACCCGAAGAGGTCGACCACGATGGCCCCGCCGTGCACCCGGCGCAGCAGGCCCGCCCGCTCCAGAGCGGTCAGGTCGCGGCGGACGGTCTCCGGGGTCACGTCGAAGGACTCAGCCAGCTCGGCCACCTCGACGCGACCGGCCACCCTCGCCCGGCTCACGATCGCCGCCTGCCGTTCCTCTGCGTACATCTGTTTCCCTCCGTTTGCTTCCGTATAGGTGTAGTGAACACCCAACTTCCCACGCATGTCAACACCATACGGAAAGAAATCAACATGGTTCTTCCGATAGCTGGTCCACCTGGTCCCTCCTCAGGAGCCCTGGGCCTCTGTCGCGAAGCGCGCGCCGGACGCTCCAGAGGGACACCGGAGTCGCCCAAACGGATGTGTTCCAAGACAGCCAGACACAAACAGACACGCGATGTGACAGGAGTGCACTCCTTCCCTACCCCGCTGCGTCCATGCCAGACTCGTTGACCCAGACCTGAGGAGCCCGTGATGAGGATCGCCCTCGCCAGTGACCACGCCGGATTCGCGCTGAAGGAGGAGATCAAGGAGGTCCTGACCAGCCAGGGCCACGAGGTCGCCGACTTCGGCGCGCCGAGCACTGAGGCCATCGACCTGCCCGACACCGTCTACCCCGCCGCGTTGGCCGTGGGCGCTGGGACCGTGGACCGCGGCATCTTCGTCGACGGGGTCGGCTACGGCAGCGCCATGATCGCCAACCGCGTGCACGGCGTGTATGCGGCCGTGTGCCAGGACCCATTCTGCGCGCAGCTCGCGCGGTCCCACTCGGACACGAACGTGCTGTGCCTCGGTGGCAAGATCATCGGCTCAGCGCTGGCTCACGAGATCGTGCGCGTCTGGATGGCCACCGACTTCCTCGACGAGGAGAAGTACCGCAGGCGGGTGGCGAAGGTGCGCGAGATCACCGAGCGGCACCTGCGCCCGCTACCGATCTGAACGACCCGCCACGGCAGCCTCGGTCGACGAGTGGACAAGTAACCAGCTCGGCGATGGCGGCTCAGCGGTCTGAGCGCGACAGGTGCTGGGCCAGGTAGATCGGGCCGATCGACACGATCACCAGGAAGGCGGCCACCACCGCGACCAGGGGGCCCTGGCCGGGGCGGAACAGGTTGGTCAGGATCCAGATCGGCAGCGTCTGGATCCCCGGTCCGGCGGTGAACGTCGTGACGATGATCTCATCGAAGCTCAGGCCGAAGGCGAGCACCGCACCTGCGACGAGCGCGGAGCGCAGCATCGGGAACGTGATCGACCAGTAGGTCCGGGTCCGGGTGGCCCCGAGATCCATCGAGGCCTCCTCGACGTTGGGCGCCAGGCGGCGCAGGCGCGCGACCGCGTTGTTGTAGACCACGACGATCGTGAACGTCGAGTGCGCCACGATCAGGGAGGTCCAGCTGAGCCCACCCAGGTAGGTGGTGAACACGTTGTTGAACGCGATGCCCGTGACGATGCCCGGCAGCGCCAGGGGGAGGATCAGCAGCAGCGAGACGACGTCCCGGCCGAAGAAGGCGTACCTCCCGAGGGCCTGGGCGGTCAGGGTGCCCAGGACGAGGGCGATCGACGTGGCCACCACCGCGAGCCCCACCGACGTCAGCAGCGCGGAGTGGATGGCGCTGTCACCGACCGCCTGCTCCCACCAGCGGGTCGTGAACCCGGGCGGGGGCCAGGTCAGCGACGCCGATGCGGAGAACGAGTTGACCACCACCACGCCGAGCGGCACGTAGATGAAGGCCAGGACGCCCGCGGTGAACAGCGCCAGCAGTGCCTTGAACGGTCGGGTCAGGTGCATGGTCATCCCTACAGGCTGTCCAGGGCGCCGGTGCGCCGGACGGCCAGGAGGTAGCCGATCATGATCACGACCGGGATCGTGGCCATCGCGGCGGCGAAGGGCAGGTTGGTCACGTAGTTCTGCTCGACGACATTGCCGATCATGGTGACCTTCCCGCCCACGATCTTCGCGGTGATGTAGTCGCCCAGGCTCAGGGAGAACGTGAAGATCGAGCCTGCGGCCAGCGCAGGCATGATGCTGGGGATCACGATCGAGCGCAGCGTCCGCCCGGGGCGGGCGCCGAGATCCGCGGAGGCGTCCAGCAGCGAGTCCGGCAGCCTCTCGAGGCCGGCGTACACCGGGAGGATCATGTACGGCAGCCACAGGTAGGTCAGGGTCAGGACGATCGCCAGCGTGCCGAAGCCCGGGCTGTTGCCCCCGAAGGGAGCCAGCATCCAGGCGACCACCCCGGTGTTCGGCTCCATCATCGCCCGCCAGGCGTAGACCTTGACCAGGTACGACGCCCAGAGGGGGGTGACCAGCAGGGCGATCAGCAGCGGCCGCCACCGGCGTGGTGCGATCCGGGCGACGAAGAACGAGACCGGCACGCCGAGCACGACGCACAGCACGGTCACCGACGCGGCGATCGCGACCGTGCGCAGCACGAGCCCCCGGTAGGCCGGAGTCGTGAACAGGTTGGCGAAGTTGTCCAGGGTGAACTGCCGGGTGACCTGGCCGGAGAAGTCGTCGATGGTCCAGAACGCGGTCACGAACAGCAGTGCCAGTGCTCCGATGTACCCGACCACCAGCCAGAGCATGGGCAGGGTCAGGAGCCCGGCGACGCGCAGTCCCGGCCGTCGATGCAGGGCTGTCGCGCCACGGTGCGACACAGCGTCCGCGGCGACGGTCATCGGGTCCTCCCGTCAGTGGTCATCGGAGGTGGGTGTGGGGCCCACGTGCTCCTGTGGGGGCGGGATCGAGCCGCCCCCACAGGCGGCACGAGATCAGGAACGCAGGGCGCTCCAGGCCTCGCTCCACTTGGCGTACGGGACGCACTCGGCGTCGGTACGGCCGTCGAGGCACTGGGTGCTCGGCGTGTTCCAGTAGTACACGTCGCTCCAGTAGTCCTCGGTGTCGGCATGGAACTGCGCGCAGTGGTCGGGGTTGGCGGTCTCAGCACAGGACTTCGCGTTGGCGGGGGCCTCGCCGAAGTACTCCGCCACCTGGGCGTTGGTCTTCGGGGAGACGATCCAGTCCAGCCACAGGTAGGAGCAGTTGATGTTCTTGGTGTCCTTGGCCACCATCCACGTGTCCGACCAACCGGTCGCACCCTCGGAGGGCTTCACCGCGTCGACCTTGGTTCCCTCGGCCTGAGCCGCGTTCACGATGACCTGCCAGGTGGTTCCCAGCACGGAGGTGCCCGACTTGAACGCCGCCATCTCCTTCAGGTAGTCCGACCAGTACTCGCTCACGAGCGGCTTCTGGGCCTCGAGCACCGCGATCGCCGCGTCGAACTGCTTCTGGTCCAGGGAGTAGGGGTCCGTGATGCCCAGCTCCGGCTGCGTGGCCATGAGGTAGACGGCCGCGTCGGCGATGAAGATCGGCGAGTCATAGGCGGTCACCTTTCCGGCGTAGGGCGATGCCGGGTCGAAGGTGTCCTTCCACGACGTCGGGGCGGGGGTGACGACCTCGGTGTTGTACATGAGCAGGTTGGCACCGCGCCCGTGCGGGATGCCGTAGTTGACGCCGTCGACGGTGTTCCACGCCTTGTCCTTGAGGCCCGGGAAGATGTCGGCGTAGTTCGGGACCAGGGCTGTGTTCACCGGCTGGACGCTGTCGCTGGCGACCAGGCGAAGCGTCGCGTCACCGGAAGCCGAGACCACGTCGTAGCCGCCGCCCTGCATGAGCTTCACGGCCTCGTCCGAGGTGCCGAACTCCTTCAGGTTGACCTTGCACCCCGTGTTGGTCTCGAACTCGGTCACCCAGTCGGTGCCGTTGTCCGGATCCTGCACGACATAGCCGGGCCACGCGAGGACGTTGACCTGACCCTCGCCCTCGCCGACCGGACCTGCATAGCTGGCAGGCGCCGCAGCCCCCGTGTCCGAATCCGATGATGAGCTGCAGCCAGTGGCGAACAGCACCAGCGCGGCACTGGCCGCCGCGGTCTTGAGCAGACGCGAAGTGCGCACCTGCCACCTCCTTGTGTGGTTCATCCGCCGCACCATGCGGCGGAAGCGATGGGGATCGGGCTACGCGCCGATCCGGGTCTCGAACTCGCGGTTCCAGACCAGGGTGACCTGCTGGCCGCGCAACTGGCTGGCATCGGCGCGGGGGCGGTCGACGTTCTGCTCCAGCGCTGCCAGCGCCCCGCCGACCGACAGGTCGACCAGGTACCGCGTCGCTGAGCCGACGTAGATCACTTCCCGGACCACGCCGGCCACCGCGTGCTCCCCGGGACCGGGTTGGGTTCCCAGATCGGCCAGGCGGATCTTCTCGGGGCG
>CAWFSG010000016.1:0-48235 GCA_963818445.1 uncultured Actinomycetes bacterium | reverse complement strand
TGGGCGTGATCACTACCGAAGGGCTCACCCGACGGTTCGGGCCAGTCACTGCGGTGGACCGGCTGACCCTTCGCCCAGACTTGCCAGGAGGTGGCGTGGTCGGTCTCGTGGGTCCGAACGGGTCGGGCAAGTCGACCCTGATCCGGATGCTGCTGGGACTCATCCGTGCAGGGGAGGGCACAGCGCACGTCTTCGACCAGCCGATCAGCCACCCTTCGGCCTATGACCATCGAGTCGGTGCCCTGGTGGAGAACCCGGCGTTCGTCCCGGGCCTGTCGGCACGGTCCAACCTGCTGTCGCTGGCACGCCTACGCGGCTTGCCGACCGCCCGCGTCGACGAGGTGCTGGGCATTGTGGGGCTGGCCGGCCGGGACTCCGAGCCGGTGAAGCGCTTCTCGCTGGGGATGAAGCAGCGGCTGGGGATCGCCGCGGCCCTGTTGTCCGACCCGGAGCTGCTCATCCTCGACGAGCCGACCAACGGCCTGGACCCAGCCGGCATCGTCGAGATCCGGGCGTTGCTCATGGACCTCGGCCGCAGCGGGCGAACTGTCGTGGTTTCCTCGCACCTTCTGGCCGAGATCGAGGCCGCGTGTGACTACATCGTGATCATCCGGTTCGGTCAGCTGTTGTTCGCCGGGCCCACCGAGGAGCTGCTCGCGCAGACCAGTGCCCACATCGACGTCCGGCCCGAGCGCCCCGGCGACTTGGGGCCGCTGCTTGATGCGCTGCTTGCGCAGGGCTGGCGTGGGGAGCGGATGGGCGACGTGCTGCGCATGCATGTCCAGCCCGGGCGCGCCGGGGACCTGAACCGTGCGGCCACCGCTGCGGGGTTCACGCTCGGGCACCTGGTGGTCGGGCAGGACAGTCTCGAGGACATCTTCCTGGAGATGACCGGGCACTCCGATGGAGAGCTCGCAGCCGGCCGGGCCGCCGCGGCGACTGGCGTGACGAGGCAGGAGGTGGCCTGATGTTGCGATCGGTGCGAAGTGAGCTGGTGCGGCTGCGCCGACGGGGCATGCTCGTCGGATGGTTCGGTTTGATGGCGATGTTCGCGGTGATGGCGAACACGATCATGTTCAGCGTGGTCGGCGACGGCGTCGAGTTGCCGCCGGGGGCGCCCGGGGTGGCCTTCCCAACCGCTTCTGAGCTCGTGTCCGCTGACGGGCTCATGGCCGGGATGCCGGCCGCGTCGACGATGTTCGGCATCGTGACCCTGTCGTTCTGGGCCATCGCGGTGGCGACCGACTACTCGACCGGGCTGATCCGACTGCTGGTCGCGGCGATGCCCAAGCGCTGGCCACTTCTGGTCGGCAAGGTGGTGGCCCTGGCACTGCTCACGGCTGTGGCCACGACCGTGGCTGCCGTCGTGACGGTCGGAATCGCCCCGGCGGGCGCACAGTCAGCCGGAATCGACACCTCGGCATGGGCTGCAAGCGCCGCGAGCACCATCCTGGGCACCTGGGCAAGCACCTACCTGGCCTTGCTCGTGTGGGGCGTGATCGGCCTGGCGATCGCCTACCTGACCCGATCGTCGGCCATCGCCATCTCAGTCGGCGCCGGGTACGTGCTCGTCGTCGAGTCGATGATCAGCCGACTGTTCGACACCACGCCGGACTGGCTGCTCAGCGGCACGCTGACTGCGGTGGCGCAGGGCGGCAGCGCAACCGTCTCGCAGGGCACCGCGCTGGGCTGGGCCGGGTTGTACGTCGCCCTTGGTCTGGGTGCTGCCGCAGTGGTGCTCCTGCGCCGTGACGTGACCGACTAGCCTCACCCCGGGCAGCGGAAGGCGGTGGCGATGGCGGAGGGCAGCGCAGGCACGCGCGGTACGGCGACTCGTGCCCGCCTCCTGGCAGCCGCGCGTGACGTGGTCGCCGAGGTCGGCTATGCGCACGCGACGACCAAGGCGATCGCCGCAGCGGCCGGAGTCGCCGAGGGCACGATCTACCGGCACTTCCCGGACAAGCACGCGCTGTTCCTGGCGGCCGTCGTCGACGCCAACCAGCCGGTGATCGCCTGGATGACCGGCCTGCCCGAGCGCGCCGGGCAGGCCACGCTGGCCAGCAACCTCAGCGAGACCCTGACCCGGCTGTCCAGCTTGCGTCAGCACATGATGCCCCTCGAGCTGGCCATGCTCACCGATCCCGAACTTGCCGCCCGCCGGCAAGCGGGAATCGCGGCGCTGCGCACCGGCGACCTGGCCGCGGCAGTCGCCGGCCTGCCCGAGCCCAACCCGCCCGCACTGCTCGCCCGGTACCTGTCCGCCGAGCAGGCGCTCGGGCGGGTCCGCCCCGATGTCGACCCAATCCGGGCCGCCGTCACCATCCTGGCCACCCTCATGGGGCTGGCGATCATGCCCGCACAGGAACCCCCGCACGACCCGTCCGCCGCAGCCCTGCTCGAAACCGCCGCAGACATCCTGGCCAAAGGCCTGCAATAGCAGCACCACCCCCGACGAAGGCGCCGCCTGGCTACTGGGTCGCGCGAAGGAACCGCTCGAGGATCGGTCCGGCCGTCTGCGAGCCCGACTTGCCCTCCTCGACGAACACGGCGACCGCAAGATCTCCCTGCGTGGCGATCATCCAGGCGTGGGTGTCCGGTGGGTCGCCCGTGCCGAACTCCGCCGTGCCCGTCTTGGCGCCGACGGGGGCGCCGGGCACGTCGGCGAGGAACCCCCCGGTGCCCTCGGTGACCACGGCCCGCATCATGTCGCGCAGGGAGTCGGCCTCCTCCTCCGTGAGGGGCTGGCCCGGTTCGACCACGGGAACCTGCTGATCGGGCAGCAACTGAGGCACCACCGCCCTGCCCTCGGCCACCGATGCGGCGACGGCCGCCATGGCCATCGGCGAGGCGAGCACCTTGCCCTGGCCGATCAGCGACGCCGCCTTCTCGGTCTCGGACGCCGGCGTCGGCACCTGCCCGAGGTAGGCCGGGAAGCCCAGGTCGTGGTCGACGCCGAGTCCGAGCGCCGCGGCCGCCTCGGTGAGGTCATCGCCCGTCAGCTTCTCGTGCTGCGAGATGAGGGCCGTGTTGCAGGAGTTCGCCACCGCGGATCGAAGCGGGATATCACCGATGCCCGCGGCGGGGTAGTCGTCGTAGTTCGTGAAGGTCTTCCCGTCGACGACGATCGTCGACGTGCACGGCACCCGGTCCGAGGGCTGCACGCCGGCCCGCATCAGGGCCAGCGCCGTGACCACCTTCATCGTCGATCCGGGGGGGTACTGCCCGAAGGTCGAGGTGTTGTAGCCGTCCGATCCCGCCCCGCTGGCAGCGGCGAGGATCTCTCCGGTGGACGGGCGCAGCGCAACCAGTGCGCTCGCCGGTCCGACGCCGTCGAGCGCGTCCTCCGCCTCCTGCTGGAGGCGTTCGTCGAGAGTCGTGCGCAGCGGCTGGCCGTCCACCACGTCGGTCGTGAAGAGCGTGCGCTCCTGGTCGTCGGCCCCCGCAGTCACGACGACCCCGGGTGTCCCGGCGAGCGTCTCGTCGTAACGCGCCTGGAGTCCCGACAGACCGACCTGGTCGCCGGGCCTGATCGTTCCGCCGGACTTCTCGACGATCTCGGCGGTCGCCGGGCCCACCCGGCCCAGGATCTCGGTGGCGAAGTCGCGGGTGGGAGCCAGTGGTCGCTCATCGGCGAGGCCGACCGCGCCGGGGATCTCCTCCACCGCGGACTGGGAGATCTCCCTGGTGTCCTCGTCGCGCAGGACGAGGGCCTCGACGAAGGCCTTGGGCCCCGCTTGGCTGACCGCCTTGACGTAGGCCTCGGTGTCGATGTCGAGCAGCTCGGCCAGGTCCCGGGCCGATTCCGGCGCCTGCTCCGCGGAAACCCTCGTCTTGTCGATGCCGAGGCGCATCACCGGGCGGAGGGTGACCAGGGGCTCGTCGCCCGCACCGAGGATGTCTCCCCGCAGGGGCCTCTGCGTCGTCGCGTCCAGGGACTCGTCGCCGGTGAGCGAGGGCTCGACCAGCGTTGGCGCCCACTGCACCGCCCATTGGCCGTCGACCTTCTGGAGCTGGGCAGTCGTCGTGTAGCGCCATGGCTGGCTCGGTGTCTCCCACTGCCAGGCCAGGGTGGCCGTCGCGCTGTCGCCCTCCACCTCGACTGTGTCGACGGTCACCATCGCAGGGGTGTCGTCCATGCCGGCCACGATCGTGTCCAGGTCCTCCTGGTCACCACCCTGCACCGGCACGGCGCCGAGCTGACCGGTGGTCAGCGCTGTCGCCAGATCCGAGGCCAACCCCTGCGCGGCCTCCTGATCAGCCCCGGAGCTGCACGCGGGGAGCATCATGATCACGACGCAGGTCAGGGCGGCGGTGTGCAGCGTGCGGGCCACGAAGCTCCTTGCAGGTCGGCGCGGGTTGACCTCATCCTCCCCCATTCCCCGCTCGGCGCACGCCCCCGGGGCAGGGCGATCGGCCCCGGCCAGCACCGCCCCCGCCGGTCCTTTGGAGATCGCGTCGGGTTGGCTGGGTCCGCGGATCGATCGCGTCGGACCTCGACGAACGCGATCGACTGAGACCCGACGTGATCGAGTGGGGCTCGGTCGAGCCGGTAGCCTGCGGAGCATGTTCGAGCTCCACGGTCCCGCGCCCCGCGCGGGCCAGCCACTGGTCGTGGTCGCGGTCATCGAGGAGGCTCAGGCGTTCGCCCACCTTCTGCCCACGCTGGTGACCGGGGTCGGGAAGGTGCGCGCAGCAACCGCGACCACCTGGGCGGCGATGGCGCACCGACCCAGCGTGATCCTCAACGTCGGAACGGCCGGTGCGCTGCGCCCCGGCGACCTCGCCGCAGGCCTCGTCCACGAGATCGGGACCGTCCTGCAGCACGACGTGAATGGACGAGCGATCGCTCGGCTCGTGGGATCGGATCCCTCCCCGCGGATCGAGCTGGGCGACTCGGGCGTGGTCCTGGCCACCGGCGACCGGTTCATCTCCTCGCCCGAGGACCGCGATGCCCTGGCCGAGCAGGCCCACCTGGTCGACATGGAGGGCTACGCGGTCGCCGCCTCGGCCACACGGCTGGGCATCCCGGTACGTCTGGTCAAGACGATCAGCGACGACGCCGGCCACGGTGCGGCCACGACGTGGAGCGAGTCGCTCCACGCGGCGTCTCAGCGACTCGCGACGTGGCTGGACGGCGTCCTCTGAGATTGTGCTGACGATTCCGACGGTGTGAACGTCGGAATCGTCAGCAGAATCCGGGGATCGGCGCCATCCTTGGGCCATGACCACGTGGCGGGTGCTGGCGTCCGTGGCTGTCGTGGCCCTGGTGGTCGTCTACGCCGTGGGGTCGGGGGTGTGGGTCTCGGCGAACCCCGGCTGGTATGCGGGCCTGGCGCGGCCCGCCTGGCAGCCGCCGGACATCGTCTTCGGACTCATCTGGCCCTACAACTTCGTCGCGCTGGCGGTCGTGGGCGTGATCGTCGCCCAGCGCGGCAGCCCCGGGCTCGTCGGCGCGTGGCTCGCGGTGGCGGCGGCGAGCGTGGTCTGCGCGTTGTCCTGGGCGTACCTGTTCTACGTCCCGCATCAGCTGACCGCGTCGGCGATCGCCCTGGCGGGCGCCGCGCTGCTCACCCTGGTCCTGGTTGTCCTGACCTGGTCGGCCACCCGCGGCGGCGCCGTCGCGCTCATGCCCTACCTGATCTGGGTGAGCCTGGCGACGTCCCTGGCGTTCGGGTACGCACGACTCAACTCCTGACTGCGCGACCCGGAACCCGCCGGCCGGTCGACGCGGGCCGAGTGCAGCGGCGCCGGCCCGGTCGGCGTCACGCCTGGGGCGCAGGTCCTGGGCGCACCGGCCAGGGCGCCGCCTCCTCCAGCTCCAGGGCGACCTCCAACAACCGCCGCTCGCGGCCGAACGGCGCGGCGAGGTGCACCCCGATCGGCAGGCCGTCGGCCGAGCGACCCAGAGGCAGCGACATCGCCGGGGCGCCGGAGACGTTCTGCACCGGCGTCATCGAGGCGAACTGGATCAGGCGCACGAGGTGCGTGCGGAACTCGACGTCCGGGCCGAGGTAGCCGATGGGGGGAGCCGGGTACCCCGTGACGGGCGAGAGGAACAGGTCGTACTCGTCGAACCCGGCATCGGGGTTGCGTGCCAGTTGGCGCAGCCGACGGATCGAGCCGGGAACCCGATCGATCTGACGGTTGAGCATCGTGCTCAGTCCCCTGGTGAACTCCTCGACCTGCATGCCGTCGAAGCCCTTGCCGTAGGCCACCGAACCGCTGTGGTGCAGCACGAACGCCAGCAGTGCCCAGTAGCGCAGGAAGTCCGTCGCGAACTCTTCCCCGACGGGAGGCCCGACCTCCTCGACGTGGTGCCCGAGATCCTCGAACAGGGCACCCGCACCGCGCACGGCCGCCACCGTGTCCAGGCTCAGCGGGAGACCCCGCAGCGTGCTCACGCACATCCCGATCCGCAGTCGTTCGGTGCCCGGACTCGTGACGTGCCCGATGGGCGGCAGCCCCGCGTCGGGGCGGGCGGGGTCGGTCAGCGAGAGGAACAGCGCCGTGTCGCGAACCGAGCGGGTGACGACGCCCTGCGCTGCGATCCGCACGGGGATCCGCTCCTTCAGGGGGTTCATCGGCAGCCGTCCACGTGACGGCTTCAACCCGACCAGGCCGCAGCAGGACGCCGGGATCCGGATCGAGCCGCCCCCGTCGTTGGCGTGGGCCATCGGGACCACCCCGGCCGCCACCATGGCCGCTGATCCGCCGCTGGACCCGCCGACCGAACGGTCGGTGTCCCACGGGTTGCGGGTGGGCCCGTAGCGGCTGGACTCGGTGTTCGCGGTCAGCCCGAACTCGGGCATGGTCGTGGCCCCGAGCGGCTCGAGCCCGAGCCGAAGGAGCGTGGCGACGATGGGGGAGCAGGCTGGCGCGGGGATGTCCGGCACCGCCCGTGATCCCTGGGTGGTCGGGAAGCCTGCCACTTCCTCGTTGTCCTTGATGAAGGTGGGGATCCCGGCCAGGGGGGCGTCGGCGGGGACCACCACCTCGGTGCGGACCGGATCGTCGAACCAGTGGGCGACGGCGTTCACGTCCGGGTTGACGGCGCGGGCCCGGGCCATGGCCGCGGTCCGCAGCTCCGCCGCCGAGACCTCACGCCGAGCCAGCCGCTCGATCAGGTCGGTGGCGTCGCTGGTGCCCAGGGCGTCATCCGCGGTGGTGTCGACGCGCGCGGTCGGGGGTCGTCGGTCACGTGGCGACATTAGCCGCGGGGTGGGCGGTCCGCTCCCGCAGGCCCTTCCCGGGCCCCGGCCCGACCGCGTCGCCCCCACCCGGGGCGCCGCCCGTCGGCCGCCGACCGCCGGTCCCGCCCGTCGCCCCGCGCTCGGCGCACCCGGGGCTCGGCCCGGGACGGATCAGACGTACTTCGCCGGGCGGACCACCTGCGCGGGAGTCGTCCAGGCCACCACGGCGTACCGGGGGAAGTAGTCCCTGGCGAGCACCTCGAGGAAGCGGTCGGCCACCTCGGCGGAGACCAGGGTCTCGAGCCGGATGTTCGACCCCTCGAACTCGGCCGCGCGGATCCCGCGTGAGCCCTGCCCGCGGGCATCGCACACCGTCCACCCGTGGGCCCCGGCTGCCGCCACGTCGCGGACGAGTCGGTGCTCGACGACGGCTTCGGCAACGACCGTCACCAGAACCAGGGCCTCGGTCTGCATGGCGCTCCTCTCAGCTGCCCAGTGCCTGGGCGATGCCCAGGTAGAGCGGGATTCCGATGATCAGGTTGAACGGGAACGTGATGCCCAGGCTGGCCGTGAGGTAGTAGCCGGGGTTGGCGTCCGGCAGGGCCAGGCGCACGGCAGCGGGGGCTGCGATGTAGCTGGCGCTGGCGGTCAGCACCCCGAGGATGGCTGCCCCTCCGGTCGAGAGTCCCACAGCCAGCCCAGCGACGATGCCGAGCGTGCCGGACACGACCGGGAAGCCGATCGCGAACAGCACCAGGCCCGGACCGGCCTTCGGCAGGTCTCGCAGCCGCTTCGCCGCGATCACGCCCATCTCGAGCAGGAACAGGGTCAGGACACCGACGAACAGCCCGCCGAAGAAGGGTTCGACCTTCTCGTAGCCGGCCTTCCCGGTGACCACCCCGAGCAGGAGGCCGCCGACCAGCAGCAGGATGCTGCGCCCGGTCAGGATCTCGCGCAACGACTCCCCCCACGAGGCTGAGCGCGTGACATGCCGCCCGGCGAGCATCAGGCCCACGATGATCGCCGGGACCTCCAGGACGGCCAGCAGGGTGGTCACGTACCCCTCGTAGCTGATCCCCGCGCTGGTCAGGAAGACCGCGGCGGCGGTGAACGTGACCAGCGAGGTGGAGCCGTAGTGGGCGGCCATCGCCCCCCGGTCGACCGGGCCGAGCCGGGTCGTCCAGCGCAGGACGACGAACGCGAGCACGGGGATCAGCACTCCCAGGGCGAGCGTGACCAGGATCGGGCCGATCACCTCACCGGCGGGGGCCTGCGACAGCGCCACGCCACCCTTGATGCCGATGCCCAGCAGCAGGTAGAAGCTCAGGAACTGGTAGATCGGCTCGGGCAGGCGCAGGTCGCCACCGATCGAGGTGGCCAGCAGCCCGAGAAGGAACGCCAGGACCGGCGGGGACGTCAGGTTGGTGACGGCCAGCTGCCAGGTGTCCATCAGGCGAAGAGCGCCAGTAGGTCGCCGACGCGGTGGTCGGCCTCGGCGGGGTGGCGGAACGGGCGGTGCTCGTTGACGACGTAGTGGGTGCGGCGGCCCTGGGGCACCCGGGTGAGGTAGCCGCCGTCCTCGAGGTCGCGCAGGATGTTCAGGGTCGCCCGTTCGGTGATGCCCGACCGTCGCGGCGATGTCGCGGACCCGGGCGTCGGGGTTGCGGTGGACGAAGACCAGGACGTGGCCGTGGTTGGTCAGCAGCGTCCAGGTGCGGGTGGGTGCTGCGGTGGGCTCAGCCATGGACCTGCTCCTTGTCGTCCGTGGAGGTGTGGGGTGCCACCGGTGCCTGGCCCCGGGTGGCGCGCAGGCTGGCGATGATCGCGACCGTGATGATCGTGGCCACCACGCCCAGGCTCAGCCAGGTCGGCATCTTGTAGAGGTCGACCTGCAGGACCAGCTTGATCCCGACCCAGACCAGCACCAGGCCCAGGCCGAGCTTGAGGTAGACGAAGCGGTGCATCAGGTCGGCGAGCAGGAAGTACATCGCGCGCAGGCCCAGGATCGCGAACGCGTTGGCGGTGAACACCAGGAACGTCTCCTGGGTGACGGCGAAGATCGCCGGGATCGAGTCGACGGCGAACACGATGTCGGTGAACTCCACCAGCACCAGCACCAGCAGCAGCGGGGTGGCCACCAGGGCGCCGTTGCGGCGGGTGAAGAACTTCTGCCCGTCGTACTCGTCGGTCATCGGCACATGGCGCCGGAACAGGCGCACCACCCCCGAGGTCGAGGGGTCGAAGTGGGTGTTGCGGTGGCGCATCATCAGCACCCCGGTGACCACCAGGAACGCACCGAAGATGTACAGGATCCAGATGTACTCCTTGATCGCCGCGGACCCGGCCCAGATGAACAACCCACGCATGATCAACGCCCCGACCACGCCGTAGAACAGCACCCGGTGCTGGTAGCGCGCCGGCACCGCGAAGTAGCTGAAGATGATCGCCCAGACGAACACGTTGTCCACAGCCAAGCGACTTCTCGATCAGGTAGCCGGCGTAGTACTGCCCGGCGAACTCCGCCCCGGCCGTGGCCCAGACGATCAGCCCGAAGCCGATCCCCATCGCGACCCACACCGCCGACCAGATCGCGGCCTCCCTCGCCGAGATCACATGAGCATCCCGGTGGGCGAACAGATCAATGGCCAACATGACCACGATCACCCCCAGAACCGCCAACCACACCGTCAACGGCACATCCATCGCCTGCTCAGCTCTCCCTCGGTTCTCATATTCACGAATAGGTTTTCATGAATCATGCACCACGCAAGGCGGTGGATGCAAGTGGACACGGATGTCACACGTGCGACGGGTCGTCCATCCCGACCTTGGTGTCGAGGCGAATCGACCGCCAGTGCGGGGCCGTCACCCCACGGGGTCGGCGAAGCCGGGCAGATGTGCCTCCAGCTCCGGGCGCACCGGCACCGTGGCCCCCAACCCGCAGAGCACGCCGACCAGCCCGAGCCACAGACGGTGGGTGAACAACTGGTCGGCAGGGATCGTCAGCTGGAGCGCGACCGTGAAGTCCGGGTTCCGGGGGTCGTTGACGCGACCGAACTCGGACTTCAACCACGTGCGGCTGAACGTGAACTCGTCATGGCGCGACGGCTCGCTGAACGGCGAGAGGTAGTCGATCAGCTTCTCCACCTCGATGCGCTGGCCGGGTGCCACGAACCCGCCCTCGCGCAGCCGGCGCTCGACTGCCGCGGGATCGGTGGCGGTCATGGCCCGGATCAGACCGCCGAACGTCGGCGGCAGCCCGCCTGGCATGACCAGGACGGAGCCGAAGTCCAGGACGCCCATCCGGCCGTCGGGCAGCAGCCGGAAGTTCCCCGGGTGCGGATCGGTGTGCAGCAGCCCCACGCGTGCCGGCGAGGTCAGGAAGAAGTGCTGGTAGGCCGCGCCGAGATGGTCCCGCTCGGCCGGGGTACCGTCCCGGGCCACCTGGGCCAGTCCGACCCCGTCCATCCAGTGGCTGACCAGCACGCCCCGGGTGGCGGCCAGGACCGGCGGCACGTAGTAGTGCGCGTCGCCCTCGTAGGCCGTCGCGAAGGCCCGCTGGTGGTCGGCCTCCGTGCGGTAGTCGAGCTCCTCGCCGAGACGGGTGCGCAGCTCGGCGACGAGCGGCGGCATCGCCATCCCGCGGGCCACCAGCGAGGTCAGCCGCAGGGTGAGGGCCAGCGAGCGCACGTCGCCTGCGACGGCCTCAGCGACGCCGGGGTACTGGATCTTCACTGCCACGTCGGTCCCGTCGGACCACACCGCGCGATGGACCTGTCCGATCGAGGCGGCGGCGGTCGGGCGCTCGTCGAAGTCCCGGAACCGGGCGCGCCAGCCCGGGCCCAGCTCGGCCTCGAGCACGGGACGGACCTCAGCGAAGGGCAGGCCCGGGTTGTCCTCCTGCAGGGCGCCCAGGGCGTGCTGCCACGAGTCGTCGGGGTCGGAGGGGAACAGCGCGTCCACGGTGGAGAGCAGCTGGCCCAGCTTCAGGGCTCCGCCCTTGAGGCTGCCCAGCGTCGCCCTCGTGTCGGCCGCGGTGTCAGTTCGGGCCTGCTCGCGCAGCGCCGCTCGGTCCTGGCCGAGGAGCCCCTTGGCCTGGACCGACACCGCCCGGCCGACCGCGCGGGCCGGGAGCCCGGCCAGCGTCGCGCTGCGGCGCAGGCGGGAGGTGGGGACGGGCATGGACCCAGTATCGGGTGAGCCGCCGGGACGCCGAGGTAGCGGGAGGGCCGACGCCCTGACGGGCATCAGGGGCCCGGCCGACCTCTGGCGCTCACTCCCGGCGGCGGAGCAGGATGGGGGCACGAAGTGCTGGGGGCCCGATGACGACCGCGCCCAGCCCCGAGTTCGTCAGGTGCCGACGAGGACGAGGAGGTGGGCATGGCCGCGTACGCACACGACATCCCTGTGGCCCCGGGTCAGCCCGTCGTCGGCCTGGACTTCGATGGGGTGCTCAACATCACGGCGCGGGAGCACCTCCCCGACGGCTACGCGTTGCACGTCGTCGAGCTCGACCGGGAGAACTGGCCGGTCCACCCCTACATCCGCGCGCTTCCCGAGGGCGCCGGGCCGTTCCTGCACGGGGTCGTCGTCACCAAGGAGCACGGGCCGATGGTCCGGGGCTGGATCGACGCGGGGGCCCGTGTCGTCTGGGCCACGACGTGGGAGCGGGCGGTCCTGCGCAACGCCCACCTCTGCGACCTCCCCGAGCTGCCGGTCCTGGAGATCTCGAAGGTCCTGGCAGGAGAGCTCCCGCTGCGCACCGCGGACTGGAAGGTCGCGGGGCTGCAGGCGGCGTTCGCCGGCCACCCGCTGGTGTGGGTCGACGACTTCGGCGCCGACCGGCGGGGCGAGTCCACGTACGGCGACCCCCCGGCCGCCATGCTGGTGGTTGCCCCCGACGAGTCCGTGGGTCTCACGTCCGTGCAGTCCGCCGAGGTCCTGGAGTTCGTCGAGCGCTGGGCCCGAGCCGCGGGACGTGAGCACGGGTGACCGATGCTCCCCGCGAGCGCGTCGGCGTCCCGGCCGGACGGATGCGACCCGGAACCCACACACCACTACGCTGCGGCGATGGCCCACATCAGCGCCGTGTGCGTGCTGCACACCCTGCATCCTGAGCCGACCAACCCCGATGGGACGACGGCGATCGACAAGCGCGCGGTGGTCGGTCCCGTCCTCCTCGGGTCGCTCGGGCTCGCGGGCGACCGGCAGGCCGACCCCAGGCATCACGGGGGTGCCGACCAGGCCGTCTACCTCTATGCGGACGAGGACGCCGACTGGTGGGCCACCGAGCTTGGCCGGGACATCCCGCCCGGGCTCTTCGGCGAGAACCTGCGCACCTCGGGGATCGACCTGAGCGGGACGCGCATCGGCCAGAGGCTGCTCGTCGGGGGCTCGGTGGTCCTGGAGGTGACGGCTCCCCGGACGCCCTGCGCCACGTTCGCACGCCGGATGGACGAGGAGCACTGGGTGAAGCGCTTCACCGACCGGCGGGCCCCCGGTGCGTATGCCCGGGTGGTGGAGCCCGGCGTGATCAGCGCCGGGGACGAGGTCGTCGCCCTGGCGAATCCGGCGCACGAGGTGACTGTCTCCGCCCTGCTGCCCCCGGTGGAGCCCGGGGCGTTCGCGCGGCTGCTCGAGGCTGAGCGTGCCGGTGCCGTCGAGCTCAGCGAACGGGTCCGCGGCAAGGCGCTGAAGGCCGTCGGCGGCTGATCCCATGGCCGGGATCGATGACTCGGCTGTCGGCGGTCCGAGGTGCCGGCCCCTGGGTCAGGACGGCGCGTGCCCGCCATGGCGCGACCACCACAGCGCTGCCTGCACCCGGTCGGTGACGCCGATCTGGCCGAAGATGCTGGTCAGGTGTGCCTTGACGGTCTTCTCCGCGATCCCGAGCCGGCGGGCGATCAGCCGGTTGCTCAGGCCCTCGCCGATGAGAGCGAGCACCTCCCATTCCCTGGCCGTCAAGGAGGGCTCGACCCCTGCGTGCTGGGCACGCGACGACGCCGGGTCGTCGCCATTGGGTTCGGTCGGGTCACGTCGGCGGTCGATCAGGGCGAGTGCGGCACGTGGGTCCAACGGCGCCTCGCCGCGGGCGGCTGAGCGCACTGCGTCGGCCAGGGCCCCGGGGTCGGCGTCCTTGAGCATGAAGCCCACGGCCCCGGCGTCGATCGCCGCCGTCACGTGGTCGCGGTCGGCGAACGTGGTCAGGACGACCACCCGGACCGAGGGATGCCCCGCGGTCAGCAGGGCGGTCGCCTCGACACCGTCCATCCCCGGCATCGAGAGGTCCATGAGGACCACGTCGGGCGTCGTCAGCGCCACCACGTCCAGCGCCGCTGCGCCGTCGGCTGCCTCACCGACGACCTCGATCCCGGCTGCCCCGCCGAGCAGCATCCGCAAGCCGGCACGGACCACCTCATGGTCGTCGACCACGAGGACGCGGATCGGGTCGACGGAGCTCGCCGTGTGGCTCATCGCGGCACCACCATCCGAACGGTCGTTCCCGACCCCGGGGCCGAGTCGATCGTGAGCGTCCCACCCAGGGAATGCGCGAGATCGGCGAGCAGCCGCAGGCCCACGTGCCCCGGCTGAACCGCGTTCGGGTCGAAGCCCACACCGTCGTCGACGACCGTCAGGACGACCGATCCCGCCTCTGACGAGTCCATGTCGACGAGCACGTGCGAGGCCCGGGCATGCCGCCGGACGTTCGACAGTGCCTCGCGGATGGCCCGGTACACGGCCTGCGCGGTGCGCTCCGGAAGGACGATGGCCGGATCGATCCGGGTCTCGATGTCCACCTCCGACGGCCCGGCTGCGACCAGGTCGGCCACCGCGCCCGCCAACCCGACCTGGTTCAGGTTCGGCGGGTAGATCTCGACCAGCAGGGAGCGCAGGCTGCGGACGCTGCGACGCGTGGAAGTCGCCGCTGCGCCCAGCTCAGGGGCATGCGCGGCATCGTCGGCGGCCAGGGCGTCCAGGGAGTACGTGACCCCGACCAGGTCCTGGACCACGCCGTCGTGCAGGTCGGCGGCGATAGTGCGGCGCTCGTGGTCGGAGGCCGCAAGTGACTGGGCGAGCAGCCGCTCGCGCTCATCCTGGCTGCCCTGAAGTCGGCGTGCCAGGCGCCAGTTGAGCAGGGCCTGGATGGCGCCGAACAGCAGCAGGCCACCGAGCACGACGGGGGCGAACGCCCGCAGGATCCGCTCGGTGGCCGCGTCGATCCCCGCTGTGGACTGGTAGGTCTCGAACAGCAGCCTCGTCCCGTCGGGATCCTCGATGGCGACATACACCTCGAGGAGCTGCTCGAAGTCGGACTGGTCGGCGTTCTCCTCCTCGGACAGGTCGGAGAGCTCCGCGTGCGGCTCTCCGGTGGAGAACACCTCCTGCTGGTCCTCCGCGAGAGGGAAACGGGTCCCGATGCCCTCCAGGTCGTCGGAGTACAGGACTGTCCCGTCGTCACGCCACACCTTGACTGCGACGATCTGATCGCTGAGGACCGATGTCCCGACCACGGCGTCGAGCCGTTCGATGGCGTTCGGCTCCCCCGTCGCCAGCCCCTGGCTGACGGCGGGCGTGATGACCGCGCCGGCGAGCAGCTGGGTCCCCGCCTCCGCCTGGTGGACGGCCTCTCCAATGGCCACGGTCCGCGCTGCCCAGAACCCGCCGACACCGATGCACGCTGCGGCAACCGTGCTCAGCAGGGCTGAGACGGCCACCTCGCGTCGGACGGTCACGCGCCCATTGTGGGTGCGTGACCGTCCGACGGGCGCAGCCACACCTAGACGGTCAGCGAGGCGCGGCACACCTCACCGGTGCGCGCGTTGCGTGCAGTCCCCGAGATCCGCTGGCTTCCGCCGACGTCGGAGGTCCGCCGCTCGACACTGAATGATCCACTGGGCGCCCTCGTCGTGCGGGTGCCTGAGGCGAACACGGAACCACTGGAGCGCAGGGTCCAGGTCCAGCTCTGCCCGTTCCTGTTCGAGTCGACCTCGAACTCGACCTCGATGCGACCGTCGTCCGGCTTCGCCTTGAGCTTCCAGTCCGCTCGCGCGGAGCAGTCGCCGCGGACGATGACCCGGCCATCGCCGTCCTTGGCGGAGGCGGGGGCCGTGGCCGTGACGCCACCGATCATGAGGGCGGCGAGGGCTGCGGATCCGAGGCGGCGGGTGGTGGTGTTCATGGGATGGACCTCCTGGTGGTGGTTGGTGCCTCGAGTCTCCGGCGTGGGAGGTCCGATCCACCATCGGACCTTGGTCGTAGGACCTTGGTCGTGGTGGTCGTGGTGGTCGTGGTGGTCGTGGTGGTCGTGGTGGTCGTGTCGTGACCGATCCACCGGATCGACTGCCTGAAGCTGGGGTCAGTCCTCGTGGGGGCTGATGCGCGGGTCGTCCTCGGGGTGGCTGACGCTGCCCTGGCCGAGCTCCCAGAGCCGGATGCCGCCGGAGATCCCGGCGTCGTTGGGGACCAAGGTGACCTCAGGGCCGAGGTCGATGGTGAGCTTGCGTGCATTGCCCCCACCGACGTAGAGGCGGTCCCACAGGAACATCGGGCGCAGCCCGTCGATCGCCGATCGGACCCGCTTGGACCACAGCCAGTTGCCCAGGCGTCGCCTCGCGCGGTCGCCCATCCATTCGTCGTAGATCACGCCCTTGCGCACGGGTGCACGTGAGAGCTCGATCTTGGGCACCAGGTCGCCACCGTCGAAGACAGCGCACCCGAGGCCCGTGCCGAGGGTGAACATCACCTCGAGGCCCTCGCCCGAGACGACCGCGGCACCGTGCACCTCGGCATCGTTGACCACTCGGGTCGGTATCCCCAAACCACGCGCGAGCGCGGCTTGGGCATCGAAATGGTGCCACTCCCGGGCGAGAACGGGGTCGACCGGAGAGAAGGGGCCCTTCGTGGTGATGTAGTGCGGGGTGGAGATGACCCGGCCGTGCCGGATCATCCCGGGCATTCCGATCGTGGCGCGGTCGGCGGGGGGCAACCGACCAGCGAGGTCGCAGATCACGGCGATGAAGGCCTCCGGGGGCATCGGGTACGGCGTGGGCACCCGGATCCGCTTGGCGACCATCGCCCCCTCGTGGTCCAGCACGGATCCCTTGATGCCGCCGCCGCCGCAATCGATGGCCAGTGTGCGCTCGAGTTCCACGAGGCACAGCGTGCCGCATCAGCGCACGTGCGCGCCGGTTGGCGGCGCTGGACGCCGACCCAGATCGCGTGAGGTCTGCTGGGTGCCGGCCGGAATCGCGTCGGATCCCGACGAACAGGATCGGCGAAACCCGACTCGATCCGGGGGGAGGTGCCGCGGAGCGGCCTGCGGGCGTGGGGATGGGCGAGAATCGGGGGCGTGATCTCGCCCGCACCGCCCCCTGGAGCGCAGTCTGCCTCGACGTCATCGCTGAAGCCCGTTGCCGACCGCGTTCTTGATGCCCTGGAGTCCGAGGCGATCTGGGCGTTGCGTGAGACGGCCGCGGCGTTCCGCAACCCGGTGATGCTCTACAGCATCGGCAAGGACTCCGGCGTGATGCTGCACCTGGCCGCGAAGGCGTTCGCGCCCGGTCCGATCCCGTTCCCGGTGCTGCACGTGGACACCACCTGGAAGTTCCGCGACATGATCACCTTCCGCGGCCAGATGGTCGAGCACTACGGCCTGGACCTGCGTGTGGCCACGAACACCGACGCGGTGGCCGAGGGCGTCACCCCATTCAGCCACGGCGCCCAGGAGTACACCCGGCTGATGAAGACGGTCGCCCTGCGCGCGGCGCTCGATGAGGGCGGGTACGACGCGGCGATCGGCGGATCGCGCCGTGACGAGGAGCGCAGCCGCGCCAAGGAGCGGATCTTCAGCCTGCGGATGCCGGGCCACCGGTGGGAGCCGCGCCGACAGCGCCCGGAGCTGTGGCACACGGTGAACGCCCAGCTGGCGCCCGGCCAGACGATGCGCACGTTCCCACTGTCGAACTGGACCGAGATCGACGTGTGGCACTACGTCCGCCGCGAGGGCCTGCCCGTCGTGCCGCTGTACTTCGCTGCGATGCGCCCGACGGTGGTCCGGGGCGGCCAGCTGATCGTGGTCGACGACGACCGGATGGAGCTGGAGCCGGGCGAGGTCCCGGTCGAGCGGCTCGTCCGGTTCCGGTCGCTGGGCTGCTACCCGCTCAGTGCCGCGGTCGAGTCCCCGGCGGCCACCCTGGACGACGTGATCGCCGAGATGGAGGGCTCGCGGCAGTCCGAGCGTGCCGGGCGGATGATCGACGGCGAGGGCGGTGCCTCGATGGAGGCCAAGAAGGTCGAGGGGTACTTCTGATGGGCCTCATCCGCCTGGTCGCCTGCGGCAGCGTCGACGACGGGAAGTCCACCCTGATCGGCCGGCTGCTGGCCGACACCGACTCGGTTCCGGAGGACACCCTCGAGCTCGCGCGCACGGTCCGCCGCGCCGGATCGACCATCCCGGCGGGCGAGATCGACTACTCGCTGCTCACCGACGGGCTGGAGGCAGAGCGCGAGCAGGGCATCACGATCGACGTGGCCTACCGGCACATGGCACTGCCCGACGGCCGGCGGGTCGTGATCGCCGATGCGCCGGGGCACGAGCAGTACACCCGCAACATGGCCGTCGCCGCCTCGACCGCCGACGTCGCACTGCTGCTGGTGGACGCCGCACGCGGGGTGACGCGCCAGACCTACCGGCACCTGACGATCTGCGCGCTGATGGGCGTGCACCACGTGATCATCGCGGTGAACAAGCTCGACGCTGTCGGTTTCGACCACGCGCGGTTCTCGCAGCTGGCCGATGCGGTGGCCGGTGCGGCGGCGCGCCTGGACTTCTCCCGCGTGACGGTCATCCCGGTCAGCGCCCTGGCTGGGGACAACGTGACCACCGCCTCGGCGCGCACCGAGTGGTACGCGGGCCCGACGGTGATCACCGCGATCGGCGAGACCCACGAGCTGGACGCCCCGCCGGCGTCGGCGTCCCGTCCGGCGCGGATCCCGGTGCAGACCGTCGTCCGTGCCGACGGGTTCCGCGGCGTGGCCGGCACGTTGGTCACCGGGCAGCTCGCCGTGGGCGACGAGGTGTCAGTGTCGGGCGCGGGCATCACCGGGAAGGTCGGCCGGCTGCTCGTGGCGGGCACCGACCGGGAGCGGGCGACTGCCGGTGATGCGGTCGCCGTCGAGTTGCTCCCGGACCTCGACGTCACGCGGGGCGACCTCCTCGAGTCCGGTGGCGACTCAGTGGTCCCTGCCGACAGGTTCTCCGCCGACGTCGTGTGGCTCGGCGAGGAGCCCCTGGCGCACGGCCGGTCCTACCTGCTCGTCTGCGGGCCCCTGGTCGTTCCCGCGGTGGTCACCAGCGTGCGACACCGCCTCGACGTGACGACGGGCTCCGAGGAGGCTGCCCGCGTCCTGCGTCTCAACGACGTCGGCCGCGTGGAGGTGGCCACGGACCGGCCGGTGCCGATCGAGGCGTACCAGCACAGCCGTGACACCGGTGGATTCGTCCTGGTGGATCGGCTGTCCGCTGACACGGTGGCCGCGGGCATGGTCCGCTACGCGCTGCGCCGCTCGGCGAACGTGCGCAGCCACGACTTCGTCGTCGATCGTGCCGCCCGTGAGCGCCTCAGTGGCCACCACGGCCGGGTCCTGTGGCTCACGGGGCTGTCCGGCTCGGGCAAGTCCACGATCGCCGACGCTGCCGAGCGCGACCTGCACGCCCAGGGCGTGCGCACGTTCGTCCTCGACGGCGACAACGTCCGCCACGGCCTGAACAAGGACCTGGGCTTCACCGCCGAGGACCGGGCCGAGAACGTCCGACGGGTGGCCGAAGTGGCGCGTCTCATGGTCGAGTCCGGCACGGTGGTGATCGTCGCGCTGGTGTCGCCGTTCCGCGGCGATCGGCGCGCGGCGCGCGACCTGTTCGATCCCGGCGATTTCGTCGAGGTGTTCGTGCAGACCCCAGTCGAGGTGTGCGCCGCCCGGGACCCGAAGGGCCTCTACGCGAAGGCCGCGTCCGGGGAATTGCCCAATCTCACGGGTGTCGGCCAGGACTACGAGGAGCCGCTGACCCCCGACCTGGTGGTTGCCGGCGACGGGGATTTGCAGCAGGCTGTGGCCGCGGTCGTGTCGGCTGCGGTCCGCACGATGCAGGGGGGTTGAGATGGAGGCTCGTCGAAGCGTCTGGCCGGCGTTCCTCTCAGGGCTGGCAGGCCTGGGACTGATCGTTGCGGGCATGGCCCTCCCGTGGGTCGATGATCGCCATGGCTCCACGCTTCCCTGGCGCTCGGTTCTCCCGTGGGATCTCGCCCGGCCAGAGGCGTCCTCGGTGCTGACCTCGATCGCTCTGCCGATCGTGATGGCGGCGGGGTTCTGCCTGCTGGCGATCCTGGTCCGTGTGCGCGGGCTGGCGATCACCTTGTCGTTCGTCGCCCTTGGGCTGGAGATCGCATGGTTCGCCTCGGAGTCCTTCCGACGCTCGCGCCCAGACCTGCTGGTCTCCCAGTTGCAGGTGGGTGCATGGCTGGCGCTCCTCGGCGCCGTGCTGGTGATGGTCGGGGCGTTCCTCACTCCTCGCTGGGAGCCCGTGGTTCGCTGAGCTGGTGCCCGGCTGGGATCGTGCCACCGGGGGTTCGCGAGCCGCGCAGTCCCGGTCGGGGCGGCGGACCTGAGGCGGGTGCGGGCGCGCGTACCAGGTGATCCCGCCGCGTGGCGGCTATTCCCTATCATTCCGATCGGGTATGATCTGGCGCATGCTTCTCACTGTTCTGGTCTTCGCCCTGGTCGGTGCCGCCGCCCAGATGGTCGACGGCACCCTGGGGATGGGGTTCGGCGTCACCTCGGCGACGCTGCTCACCCTCCTGGGCTACTCAGCCGTGGCAGCGTCCGCGGGCACCCACGCGGCGAAGATGGGCACGACGTTCGTCTCGGGCATCAGCCATTGGCGCGAGGGCAACGTGGACCTCCGGGTGATGGCGGTCATCGCGGTGCCCGGTGCGATCGGAGGATTCATCGGGGCGGTGATCCTGACGACCGTGGCGTCCAACACGGCCCGGCTGTGGATGGCGTGCATCCTGTTCCTCCTCGGCCTGACCATCATCGCCCGCTTCGGCTTCGGCCGGAACCTCTTCCCGGAGATCAGCGCGCGCACGCGCCACCTCTGGCCGGTGGGCCTGATCGGTGGGTTCGTGGATGCCACGGGCGGTGGTGGGTGGGGCCCGGTGGCGACCCCCTCGCTGCTCACGCTGACCCGGCATGAGCCCCATCGCGTGGTCGGGACTGTCAATGCCGCTGAGTTCTTCGTTGCGGTGGCCGCCTCGGCTGGGTTCCTCTTCGGTGCTGAGGACTCCGGGGTGCCATGGCTGCCGGTGCTCGGGCTGGTCGCCGGCGGTGCGATCGTCGCCCCGTTCGCGGCCAGGCTCGCGCGCCGCGCGCCCACGGCGATCCTGGGCGTGTGCGTCGGCGGCATGGTGCTGGTCAGCAACACGGCGGTGCTCTCGAAGGTGCTGGGGGTCCCGGGCGCCGTGGCCGGGGTCGTGGTGCTCGGCATCGTCCTGGCCACGGGTGCGCTGGCGCTGCGGCTGCACCGCGCCAGCCCGCCCGTAGCCGAGGCCGCGCCCGAGGTCGATGAGCCTGCGCCCCTGCACTGATCGGGCCTCTCGTCAGGCCAGAGGCACGCACCTGGCCGAGGATTGCGCGCACGCTGGTGGGCGATCCACCCGGCCGGGCAACCGATCGGCGGACGTGCCACGATGGGCCGGTCATCACCACTCGCAGGAGGATTGCATGTCCGAGCTCGACGATCGTTTCACCGCCGCTGCCGACGCATCGAAGACCCTGCCGACGCGCCCCGACAACGACACCCTGCTGCAGATGTACGCGCTGTACAAGCAGGCCACGGTCGGTGACGTCGAGGGCAAGCGGCCGGGCTTCACCGATCCGGTCGGCAAGGCCAAGTACGACGCGTGGGACAAGATCAAGGGCATGGCCGCAGACGATGCCAAGGCCGCCTACGCCGACCTTGTCGAGGGCCTGGCGGGCTGACCGGCGATTACCGCGCGCGACGGCCGTTCGGGTACCCTGTGGGCGTCCGTCGGACGGGGAGGCGTCGCCTAGTCAGGTCTATGGCGCCCGCCTGCTAAGCGGGTTTGGGGTTTAGAGCCCCATCGAGGGTTCAAATCCCTCCGCCTCCGCCGAACGCACGCAGGTGGCTCCGGGTCAGCCCGGGGCCACCGTCGCGTCTCCGGGTCCTGGGCCCGTCGTGCAGGTCCCGGGATTTCCCGATCCCCACCCCGGTCGGGTAACCTTGGCAGGCCCCCTTGGGGCAGTGCGCCTGTAGCTCAGCGGATAGAGCATCTGACTACGGATCAGAAGGCCAGGGGTTCGAATCCCTTCAGGCGCGCCACAGACTGAGCACGCAGTGAGGCCAGGTTGCCCCTCGGCCCTGGCGGGTGTCCCCCAACTTCTCAAGATGGTCGTCGCCCGTGCCGACCATGAAAGGGTGAGGTCGTCCTCGGGCGTGCGATGGGGCTTGCTCCGCCGACCCCGGGACGTGGGGGCGGCCAGGGTCGAGTTCGCCGTCATTGTGGCGATCTTCGCGACCTGGGTCATGGTCAGCATCGCCATGTTCCAGCAGGGTGTTCGCGACGTCTACACCGCCGAGACCGGGGATACGAGCCTCACTGGGGCCTCGTCACCGGCGTCGACCCGACACATGTGGCATCGGCCCTGGTGACGGCACCGACGATCCAGGAGCCGCGCCGACGACGGAGGCGCCCACGACGGTGGCTCCTGTACGCACCGGCGCCCATGACGGCGGCGCCCACGACGGTGGCTCCTGCTGCGCCGGCGCCGACGACGGAGGCGCCCACGACGGTGGCGCCTGCGCCCGCTCCCGCGCGGACGACGGAGGCGCCCACGACGGCGCGCCCGCGCAGCTCCCGCGCGGACGACGGAGGCGCCCACGACGGCAGCTCCCGCCGCGGCGCGCAACCGGCGCCCACGACTGCGGCACCCATGACGGCGGCGCCCACGACAGCGATCCCGACAACGCCCGCTCCCGCAACAGAGACGCCTGCGCCCCCTCCTGTCGCCGGCCCGACCCTCGCACTCACAGCGTCCGTGGCCAAGAAGGGCACCCTCGCCGCCAACCTCTTGGCTGGGCTCACCCCGGCTGGCACGCTCACCTCGATGGACATCACCACCGGCGGTGGCGACCTGGTCTGGACGACGGCGGCAGGCGACTATGTGTTCAACGCCCCCAACGGCAAGGACACCACTGTCCTGACCTTCACCTACATCCAGAATGCGATCCCGGTGCTCGGCAACACACTGACGATCAGTACCGGCTGAGGTGCAGCGAACTCACTACGGGACGCTGCGGATCCGCGTGACCAGCACCGCGGAGAGCAACGTGATCGCGGCGGTGAGCAGGTAGAGGGCCGTGTAGCCGCCGGCTCCCGTGACGATCGGTGCGGCGATGACCGGGGCCAGCACCTGTGGGGCGCTGTTGGCGATGTTGATCACCCCGAGGTCGCGACCGCGGTCGACGGCGCGCGGCAGCACCTGGGTCACCAGCGCCTGGTCGACGCCGAGGTACATCCCGTAGCCGAGGCCAAGGATGAGAGCGGCGAGCATCGCGGCCGGGAACACCGGGAAGAACGCCAGGATGACCGCTGCCACCGCCATCACGCCGGTCGCGGCGATCACGTAGACCTTGCGCCGGCCGGAGCGGTCCGAGAGCGCGCCGAAGACGACGGCCGTGAGGATCGTGCCCAGGGCGTACAGCGCGATCAGCACGGTCTGGCCCTGCTCCGGCTGGGCGTATCCCACCTCGTCCTGCAGCCAGAACAGCAGGTAGAGGGTGGCCATCGCGTTGCCGAGCATCATGAGGAACCGGGTGAGCCACGCCCAGGCGAAGTCCGGGTACTCGCGGGGAGAGACCCAGAATCCCCGCAGCCACGACCCGAGGTGGAACGGCGGCTGGTGCTCCCGGCCCAACGGGAGGTCCCGCGCCCCGACCACGAAGGGCAGGACGAGGACGACCAGCAGCACGGCGGTCACCAGCAGTCCGGCGCGCAGGCCGGTGACCAGGAACGACACGATCGCGACGCCAAGCACCACGCCGACCGTCTGGGCCAGGCCGATCCAGCCTGAGACCAGTCCGCGCTGACGCACCGGCACCTGGTCGGGGATGGTGGCGGTGAGCCCCGCGTACGCGCCGTTGATGGCGATCTGCGCCAGGAACCAGATGGCCGCCAGGCCGGCCACAGTGCTGGGCAGGCCCAGGGCAACGATGGCCAGTGCGCCCACCAGCGACCCGCCCAGCACCCACGGCTTGCGGCGGCCCCAACGCGCCGTCGTTCGGTCCGAGAGGGCGCCGGACAGTGGGTTGAAGACGATCGCAGAGAGGGCTCCCGCGCCGGTGATCCATGCCAGCGCAGCCTCCTTGCTGTCAGGTGCGACATCCTGGGCCAGCCTGGGGAGCAGGTTCTGGATGGGAGTGAAGAACGCCAGCATGATGCCGAGGTTGGCCAGCGTCACGGCCGTGATGTACCCCCGCCTGACCGGGACCGTCGGCTCCTCCAGCGCCCCCGGGAGGGTGGCCGGCCGTGTGCTCACGCCCCGCCGCCCAGGAACGCGCGGTACCACGCGTAGGACGTCTTGGGGATGCGCCGCTGTGTCGGGTAGTCGACGTGCACAAGCCCGAAGCGGGGGCGGTATCCCTCAGCCCACTCGAAGTTGTCCATCAGCGACCACACGAAGTAGCCGCGGACGTCGACGCCGGCGTCGATCGCCTCGCCGACCGCTGCAACGTGGCTGCGCAGGTACTCCACACGCCGTGGGTCGTCGACGTGCGGCTCGGGCTGCTCGACCAGCTCCTCGGGGAATGCGGCACCGCTCTCGGTGACCATCACCGGCGGGAGCGCGTCCCCGAACCGCTCGTGGATCCCCACGAGGACATCGCGCAGGCCATGGGGGACCACCGGCCAACCCATCGCGGTCTGCTCGAACTCATCAATCGCGACCAACTCGAAGGGGAAGGGGTTGCCCTGTCCGGGGGCCCGCACCCGGGTGGGGTTGTAGTAGTTCACGCCCAGTACGTCCAAGGGCGCGGCGATCATGGCGAGGTCCCCGTCATGGACGCAGGAGCGGTCCGTGGGGATTGCGACCTCCTCGAGGCTCGGGTAGCTGCCCAGAAGGCAGGGGTCCAGGTACGTGCGGTTCTGGATGGCATCAAGGGCAGCTGCCGCAGCCGCATCCTCGGGGGAGTCGCTGGCCGGCACGATGGGCGACAGGTTGTGGCTGATGCCGACCGTGGCGCCGGGCACTTCGGCGCGGATGGCCTGCGCGGCCAGGCCGTGCGCGAGGAGCACGTGGTGGGTCGCCGGGAACGAGTCGAAGAGCAGCGCCCGCCCCGGGGCATGGGCGCCGAACGCGTATCCATGGGTGGAGATCACGACGGCCTCGTTGATGGTGATCCAGGTGTGCACGCGGTCCGTCAGGCGCCGCGCGACATGACCTGCGAACTCGGCGAAGCGATACGCGGTCTGACGGTCCAGCCAGCCGCCGCGGTCCTCGAGTGCTTGGGGCAGGTCCCAGTGATAGAGCGTGACGACAGGGGCGATCCCGCGCTCGAGCAGCCCATCGACGAGCCGGTCGTAGAAGTCGAGCCCGCGCGTCTCGACCGCGCCCTCGCCGGTGGGAACCACCCGCGGCCACGAGACCGAGAACCGGTAGGCGTTCACGCCGAGATCAGCCATGAGCGCCACGTCCTCGGGCCAGCGCACGTAGTGGTCACAGGCGATGTCCCCGGTGGATCCGTCGGCGATCCGCCCGGGCGTGTGGGCGTAGGTGTCCCAGATGGAGGGCCCCTTGCCGTCGACGTCCACAGATCCCTCGATCTGGTACGCGGCGGTCGCGGTCCCCCAGAGGAAGTCGGGTCGGAAGGCCGCACGCACGCGGCCGTCGGACAGCGTGCCGGGGTCACCCGGGCTCCAGGGGGTCGTCATGGACGGCCAGCCTGCCATGCATGGAGCGACTGTCGCCGCGTGAGCCACGGGTGAAGCCCCTGCACACCCCCGGGCCACGCGTGCATGGCCAAGCGGGACCAGGGCAACGGTCGTGGGAACCCGAGATTCGTGGCGACCTGAAGCTCAGGACCGGCCCAGGACCAGGCGCGCGATGTCGTCGGGCGTGCTGGCCAGCAGGTCGATGTGCCTCTCGGGGATTCCGGGAGTCTGGTGGCCCCAGCCTGCGGCGACCGCGAGCACCCCAGCCGCGCGGGCAGCGATCATGTCCCCCGGGCTGTCGCCGACGAACACGACCCGGTCGGCCGGGAGGCCGAGCCGTTCGAGGGTCAGGTGGATCATCTCCGGGTTGGGCTTGGGCCCGCTGACCAGGTCCACGGTGACCACGGTGTCGAACAGCGAGTCGAGCCCGTGCGCGCCGAGGACCACCGCCGCGGACCTCGCGTCGGAGTTGGTCGCCACCGCGGTCGCAACTCCGGCACCCCGCAGCGCCCTCAGCAGCTCGACGATCCCCGGGTAGGGCTCGATCCGGGCGACCTCCTCGGCCAGTGCGTCGTGGAACACGTCGTCCTCAGCGTCGGTGGCCTCGTGGCCCAGCAGCGCGCTGACCAGGTTCCGCGCTGCGCCGAGGTGGGCCACCGGCTCGAGCTCCACCAGCGTGATCTCCCGTCCGACGGCGACCGAGTAGGCGTGCATGGCCGGGATGAACGTGTTGATCAGCGTGCCGTCCTGGTCGAAGATCACCGCCAGATATGGCATGACTGCCACCTCGGCCTCCTCAGTCACCTGGTTCACAGCTCGCGCACCACCCGCGCCGGGTTGCCGACCGCGACGACCCGGTCGGGCAGGTCCTTGATCACGACCGCTCCCGACCCGACGACCACGTCGTCGCCGATCGTCACGCCGGGGCCGACGATGACCCCGCCGCCGAGCCAGACACGACTGCCGATCGTGATGGGGAATCCCAGCTCGCGCCCTGAGATGCGCTCCTGCGCATCGACCGGATGCGTGGCCGTGAGCAGCTGCACCCCGGGCGCGAGCATCGTGTCATCGCCGATGCGGATCTCGGCGACATCGAGCAGGACGCAGTTGGCGTTGGCGTAGAACCGCTCGCCGAGGTGGATGTTGAAGCCGTAGTCGACGTGCAGGTTCGGCTCGATCTCGAACGACTGCCCGGTGCTGCCGAGCAGGTCGGTCAGGATTGCCCTGCGCTGCTCGGCGGCCTCAGGGGGCGTGTGGTTGAACCGGAACTCCAGGGACCGCGCCCGGGCGCGAGCCTCGATGAGCTCGGGATCGTTCGACAGGTAGGGCTTGCCTGAGATCATCAGCTGGAACTCGATCCCGGTCGGCAGTTCATCACGCATGGGACAGTCCTATCAGGCCGGGCACCTATAGTCGCCGGGTGGAGATCCTGGGGTGGCTGCGCCCGGCACGCACCGTCCCGATCACCCGCTGGCGCTCCCGCTCGCGCTGGTCCCCGACTCCGGCCAGCTCGCTGGTCCTGGTCATCGGTCTCTACGCCTTCGGCACGGGCGAGGCCCTGATCGTCCAGGGCGGCCTGGGGGTCAGCCCCTGGACAGTGCTGGCGCAGGGCCTGTCCACGATCCTGCCGGTGTCGATCGGCCTGGCCACGTTCCTCGTCAGCGCGCTGGTCCTCCTGCTGTGGATCCCCCTGCGGGAACGGCCCGGGCTCGGCACGATCGCCAACGCCGTCGTGATCGCGGTCGCGCTGCAGGTCGGGGTGGCGCTGATCCCCACGCCGGACGCCTGGCCTGCCCAGCTCGCGCTCGTCCTGGCCGGGATCGCGATGATCGGCCTGGGCAGCGGGCTCTACCTGACCACCAACCTCGGCCCCGGTCCGCGCGACGGCTGGATGACCGGGATCCACCTGCGTACCGGCTGGCCCGTGGGACGGGTGCGACTGGGCATCGAGCTCGTCGTCCTCGGGGTGGGCTGGCTCCTGGGCGGGACGGTCGGACTCGGCACCGTCCTGTTCGCGGTCCTCATCGGGCCGGCCGTGGCCCAGGGCCTGGCGATCGCCGGGGCGGTCGGCGGGGTGGCGGGAGCCGAGGGCGGGGGAGCCGTCGAGGAGGACTTCCCCGAGCTCGACGCGTGACCGGCGACCAGGCGGGGGGAAGCCCCTCGGCGAGGACACGTGCATGCGTGGTGCCGCAGACGCTGCCCGAAGGCTGCATCGGGGCATAGCCTGCGCCCATGGCCGACGGGACGGCGGACTCCGGGCTGCGCGGCGGCGTGCGCCGCGCGGTCGGTGGCGCCCTCGACGCAACGGTGGGCCGAGTGGGTCACACCGTCACCGAGGCGGCCATGGACGTCACCGGTGCCACCGCCCAGCAGATCATCGAGGACCTGGAGCCGTACCTGATCTCCGAGGCGATCCCGCGGATCGTCGACGGGCTCACGCCCTACCTGACCGACACGGTCGTCCCGGAGGTGCTGGAGGGCATCACCGAGCACCTGGTCGCCGACACCGTCCCCGACATCGTGGATGGCGTCACGGCACACCTGGTGGCCGTGACGGTGCCGCAGGTGGTCGACGGGGTGACCCCCCGGCTGGTGGCGGATCTGCTGCCGAAGCTGCTGGAGGACCTGCGCCCCTACCTCGAGGCTGAACTCGTCCCGCGGATCGTCGAGGGCCTGGTGCCCTACATCCAGGAGCAGGTGGCCCCCGAGCTCATCGACGGGCTGATGCCCAAGATCCGCGATGAGGTTGCCCCGGAGCTCATCGAGGCGCTGATGCCGCGCATCGAGGAGCAGATCGCCCCTCAGCTGATCGATGCGCTGATGCCGAAGATTCGCGACCAGATCGCCCCGGACCTGGTCGATGCACTCATGCCGCGCATCCGCGACGAGATGGCGCCGCAGCTCGTGGACGCGCTGATGCCCAAGATCACCGACGAGGTGGCCCCCCAGCTGCTGGACTCGCTGATGCCGCGAATCCGCGACGACATCGCGCCCCAACTTGTCGATGCCCTGCTGCCCAAGATCCGGACGGAGGTCGTCCCGCTGATCCTCGACGACATCGTCGACGATCCGCGTGTCCGTGACCTCATCCGTGAGCAGAGCCAGGGCTTGTTCCTCGACGCGCTGGAGTCCCTCCGCGAGAACCTGGCGGATGCCGACGTGCTGGTCGAGCGGGTCGGGCGGCGCCTGGTTCGCCGGCCCCCGCGGCCGCAGTCGGAATCGGCCGTCAGCCTGATGCTGGACGCGGCAGGCGACGCCGACACGACCCCGGCGCGCCTCACGCGCGAGAACCTGGCCGAGCAGCGCAGCGCCTGGCGGGCCATGCCGGTCCCCCCGGCCCCGCCGGGACGGGAGTTCGCGCACGCCGGTGTCCTGACCCGCCTGGGGGCCTTCGCCGTGGACGTCACCGTCGTGGGGTGGTTGGTCAGCCAGGGGCTGTCGGCCCTGGTCAACCTGCTGAACTCCCTGCTCACGCCGGTGCCGGAGTGGATGGTCCTGATCCTCGGTGGGATCGCAGCCTCCTTCGTGCCGATCTACCTCGGGGTCTGCTGGTGGCTGACGGGCCGGTCGCTGGGCTCCTGGCTCGTCGGGACCCGTGTCTGCACGCCGGACGGACGCAATCCTGGTCTGGTCCGCGCCCTTGTCCGCAGCTGGGTGGGGGTCCTCGGCGTGGTCATCTGGATCCTCGCCGGGGTCTTCAGCCTGTTCGACCGCAAGCGCCGCTCGTGGCTGGACCTGCTCCTGCACACCGAGGTGCGCTACGTGGTGCCCCTCGACCAGCAGCGCCGGTACATCCGGGAGGAGCTCCAGGGGCGCCAGGAACAGCGTGCTGCCGGGCACACCCAACCCGAGGACGACGCGGACGCCGCGCCCGTGGCGCCATGAGACGGCATTAGGTCCGGGATCACGTGCTCGATCCACGTGCGGCGCCGGCCCCGGAGGTAGCCTGCCCTACGACCGTGATCCCCGTCCCTGGAGGTTGCATGCCCCCCCGTCCCGAGCCCCTGCCGGACGGCACGATCATGTTCCACGCGGGATTCCACAAGACCGGGACGACCGCCCTGCAGTCAGCCTTCGCCAGCAGCCGTCCCCAACTGCTCGAGGCCGGGGTGCTCTATCCGGGCAACCGCCGCTCGCACCATCGGGCGGCCATGGTGGTCACCAAGCGCACATGGGGCTGGGAGGAGCGCGGGGGTCGGCGCACCGAGCCCAAGTACTGGGGGCGCGTGGCGCGCGCGGCGGCTGCCCACCCAGGGCGAGTCGTGATCTCCAGCGAGGGGTTCGCCCTGGCAGACGACGCTGCCCTGGACAAGATCGTCGATCGCCTCGGGGCCGAGCGGCTGCACGCGGTCTTCACGCTGCGCCCGATGTCGCGGCTGCTGGCCTCCTCCTGGCAGCAGTACCTGAAGTACGGGCTTGCCATGCGCTACGAGAACTGGCTGAAGAACGTCTTCGCCGCCCCGCCGGAGTGCCCGCCGACCCCGAACTTCTGGCGCCGAAACGACCACGCCGGGATCATGGCGCGCTGGGCCGAGCGGCTGGGTCCCGACCGGGTGAGCCTGGTCGTGCTCGACGAGGGCGACCGCGACTACCTGTTCCGCACGTTCGAGCACCTGCTCGCCCTGCCCAACGGGCTGCTCGTCCCGGACCCCGAGCTCAGTGCCAGCAACCGCTCGATGACCGCCGCCGAGGCCGAGATGCTGCGCCAGGTCAACGCCGGCGGGGCCAAGCGCTGGGATTGGCCGCAGTACGAGAAGCTCGTCCGTCGGGGCGCGATCCTGCGGATGGTCGAGTCGCGGACCCCCGAGGCCGATGAGGAGTCCCTGGGCACCCCTGAGTGGGCGATCCGGGCGGCCCAGGAGGTGGGCGCGCAGACAGCTGACCAGGTCGAGGCGCTGGGGATCATCGTGCATGGCAACCTCGCGAGCCTGGCCGACCCGATCCCGGCCGGTGATCCCCCGACCGACGCGCTGCGCCTGCCCGTTCACGCTGCCGCCGAAGCCGTCCTCGGCGCGATCTCAGGGGCCATGGCAGGCAAGCCGGTGGCCCCCGAGTCCGACCAGTCGATCAACAAGCTCGACCTCCCCGCGGTGCAGCGGCTGAGCACCCGGGAGGCGGCGGACCTTCTCAAGCTGCGCCTGGGGGAGGCTGGCGAGTGGCGGGTGGCCAAGCTGAGGCGGTCGACCCGGGCTGCGTTCCGCCGCACGTAGGGCGGGTCGGTGCTGGTACTGCCACCCGACGTCCCGTGCGGACACCGGCAGGCTGGGCTCAGCGCGTGCTGGAGGAGCGCGGCGCCGAGCGCTGGCTCGCCGCCCTGTGCGCTCGCCTGTTGCGGTACATGTCCTCATCGGCGCGGGCGACGAGGTCTGCTACCCGGTCGGTCGGCCTGAGCTCGGCGACACCTGTGCTGATCGAGATCCCTGCGGGCAGCCCCGCCGCCTGCGGGTCGTCGGTCAGCACCGCCGCCGCAAGGGTCCGTGCGATCCGGGCTGCCGTTGTGGCCTCGCACGAGGGCAGCAGCAGGAGGAACTCATCCCCGCCCCAGCGGCCCACCACATCGCTGCGGCGCACGACGGACATGGCCACTCGGGCGACCTCCATGAGCGCCGCATCGCCGGCATTGTGGCCGTGCGTGTCGTTGTAGCGCTTGAAGTCGTCGAGGTCGAAGAGCACAACCGACAGGGGTTGGCCGCTGCGCGTGGCCGCGTTGATCGCATCTGAGGCCATGGGCTCGAAGGCCTGCCGGTTGTACGCCCCCGTCACGTGGTCACGGGTGGCGGCCGTCAGCAGGGTCCGGTGGTAGCGGTTGATGACGACGACGGCCAGGGCCACGATCGCCAGGCAGGACATGGCCCCGAACGCGAGGCTGAACCCGACGGTGCCCAGATCGGTGGGGCTGGGGCATTCCTGCCCCGAACTGGTCGCCGCCAGCCAGGTGCCCGCGATGATCGGCAGGAACCCAGCCGTCAGCGCCATGATCAGGGCCAGCAGGATCCGCCGGCGCTCCCGGGCGAATTCGGCATCCATGGTTGTTCCCCTCGCTGCCGCACATGAGCGGTTGTCCCACGGTATGCCCGGCTGGGTCCGATGACACCGGGATTCCCCCGTATGGCTCAGGGCCGCTCGCAGCGCATCAGCCACGCCCGTGGCGCCATACTCGCCGCAGACCACGACTCCCAGGAAGGGGAGATGCATGTCGGGCAAGTTCGAGCTCTACACGGACAACGCAGGCAAGTACCGGTTCCGGCTCAAGGCCAGCAACGGACAGACCATCGCGGCCAGTCAGGGTTACGCCTCCAAGAAGTCGGCGCTGGAGGGGATCGAGTCGGTGCGCAAGCATGCGGTTGACGCACCGATCGTCGAGGTCGACGAGTAGGCCTCTGGGCCGTCCTCGGAGCAGGCCACGGGCGGTCGGGACCCCATCGAGCGCCCGTCGGTCGTTGGCGCACCCACACGTGTGAGCCGCGCCGTTTTCGTCGGCTCGGTCAGGTTCGGGTGGCATGCTTGGCCGGTGCATGGAGGTCCTGGGGTCCTGGCGTGGGGTGCCGCCTGTGCGCTGGCCCTGGCAGCCTGCGGAACGGCCCCTTCGGCGGCTCCCCTCGAGCCGGCGGTGCCGTCCAGCAGCCCGCCCGCGCCTCCGACCCCGGAATCGGCGAGCCCGCAGGCCCCTGTGGATCGAGCCCTCGCCTGCGTCGCGCAGCTCCCCGAGGATGTGCGGATCGGCCAGACGATGCTGGTCACGACGACGGACATCACCCGGGTCCAGGGCTGGCTCGATGACGGGCTGATCGCGGGGATCCTCTCCAATGGCCGCCTGACCCCCGCCCTGGCCGGCGCGCTCGATGCAGCGACCACGGGCAGCGAGTACGGGGCCCTCCTGGCCGCCGATGAGGAGGGTGGCGAGGTGCAGCGCTACCGCGATGTGATCGGCCCGATCCCCTCCGCGCAGCGGCAGGCGAACACCATGTCCCCGGACGAGGTGCGCGCCATGTACGCCACTCACGGGGCCGCCCTGGCCGACTGGGGGGTCGATCTCGTGTTCGCCCCGGTCGTGGATGTGGGGTACGGCCCCGGCATCGGCTCGCGCTCCTACTCAACCGACCCGAAGGTCGTCAGCGAGTACGGAACTGCCGCCGCCCAGGGTTACGCGGACGCCGGGCTGCTCCCGGTGCTCAAGCACTTCCCCGGGCAGGGCCGCGCCACCGGGGACACGCACTACGAGCTGGCGGTGGGCCCCTCGATCGATGAGCTGCGGGAGACCGACCTCCTGCCCTTCGAGGAGATCCCCCAGGCGGTCGACGTCGCGGTGATGGTCGGCCACACCACCATCCCCGGCTTCTCGGAGGAGCCGAGCAGCCAGTCCCGGCGGGCCATCGAAGGCCTGCTGGTCGACGAGGTCGACTTCGACGGGCTGGTCGTCAGCGACGCCCTGGGCATGGCGGCCTCTGGGGAGCCCACCCAGGGTGGGGCACTGGTGGGGTTCGTGGCGGCTGGCGGTGACCTCGGGATCGTCGGCCCCGGTGGCTCGGTCGAGGGTCGTCGCGCCCTGCGTGCGGCGCTGGAGGACGGGACCGTCACCCAGGAGCGGCTGAACGACGCCGCCGGGGCCGTCCTGGCAGCCAAGGGGATCGATCCCTGCGACGTGTCCGGCGGGCCCGCGCCCGAGGCCAGGGACTCCGGCGTCCCGAGTGACCCGGCGGTCATCAACCCCACCGACGAGCCGTAGCCCCCTCGCGCGTCACGCCAGGGCAGGCGTTCGGGGTGAGCGGGGGGTTTCGCCGGCGGCCGGTTCGGGCACACTGGGAAGGTGTTCCCAGCCTCCCGCATCCCGCGGTTGGCGCAGCGCCGGTACCGCGTGACCTGGTGGCTCGTCACCCGCGGCTTCGTGCTGCTCATGGCCGTGGGGATGATGTTCCACCACGACTGGAAGCACATCTTCGACGACCTCAACGTCTACTCGCGCTGGGGTGAGGGGCTGGCCGATGGCCAGGTGCCCTCGGACGATCCCATGTGGCAGTACCCGCCCCTGGCGGCCTTCGTGTTCGGCGGGATCGGCCTGCTCGGTTCCCAGCCCTGGCTGTTCCTGCTGCTCTTCTTCGCCGTGGACATCGCCATCAGCGTGCTCCTGGCCCGGGACGCCGCCCGGCGCGACCGCTGGGACGGCTACGCGGTCTGGTTGGCCGCGCCGCTGCTGCTCGGCCCGATCCTCTATGGGCGCTACGACGTGATCCCGACCCTGGCCGCGATGGCCGGGCTGCTGGCGCTGGCCGTGCCGGTGGCCGCCGGTGCGATCCTGGCCGTCGGGGGCGGACTGAAGGTCTGGCCGGCCGTGATGGCCCTGGCGCTGAGCCAGCGTGCCTGGCTGCGGGGCGCGTTCGGTGCAGCTCTGGCCACGGTCGTCGTGATCGCCACGGCGGCCTGGGCCTTCCCGGGCGTCATCAGCTCCTTCCTCGGCAATGGGGAGGCCCGCGGGCTGCAGACCGAGTCCGTGGCGGCACTGCCGTTCGTCTGGGCTCGCCTGTTCGTCGGCAAGGAGGGGATCCCGGAGGCCTTCCGGTACGGCTCCTCCGAGGTGGGCGTGCCCCTGGCCGACGCGATCGCCCCCTGGCTCATCCCGCTCACGGGCGTCGGCCTGCTGCTGCTCATCCTGGCCCGCGCCCTGGGCAGGCTGGACCATGCGCCGGTCGCCGACATCGCGTTCGTCGCGATCCTGTGGCTGATGGTCACCTCCCGGGTCCTGAGCCCGCAGTACAACGTGTGGCTGGTCGGGATGGCGGCGCTGGTCTGGGCCGCCGGCTCGCCACGGATGCGGATCGCGACGATCCCCGTGGCGGTCACCGCGATCGCCGCCCAGGTGCTCTATCCGTTCTCCTACATCGACATCGTCGACGGTGGGTTCATCGGCGTGGTGGTCCAGACGGTGCGGATCGTGGCGCTGCTCGCGTCCATGGTCCTCGCGGTGCGCGCGCTGCTGCCTGAGAAGCTGTCGGCCTCCACGCAGCAGGGGCTGGGCCCCACCGAGGCGGCCTCGGCGCAGACGGGGATTCGGACCCCCGGGGTCTGAGCACGTATCCTCCTGCCAGAAACCGATCCTGGAGGACCCGTGAACCGCACCCGCACCCTTGCCTTCCTCGCCGTTGCCGGACTGGCACTGACCGCATGCTCGCCGGCCGCCGACACCGCGACCGAGGCCTCCGCCTCCGCGTCCGGGGCCAGCTGCGACAAGGCAACCCTCGAGACGAAGACGCCGGGCAAGCTCGTCATCGCGACCGGCCAGCCCGCCTACGAGCCGTGGGTCAAGAACGACGCCCCCGAGTCGGGTGAGGGGTTCGAGGCCGCCGTCGCCTACGCCGCCGCCGAGAAGCTGGGCTTCGACCCCGCCGACGTCCAGTGGACGCGCACCACGTTCGATGTCGCGATCGCCCCCGGCGCCAAGGACTTCGACTGGAACCTGCAGCAGTTCTCCATCACTGAGGACCGCGAGAAGGCGGTCGACTTCTCCTCGTCGTACTACGACGTGAACCAGGCCATCGTGTCCTACAAGGGCTCACCGATCGCCGATGCGAAGTCCGTGGCCGACCTCGAGTCCGCCAAGCTCGGTGCCGCAGTCGGCTCGACGTCGCTGGATGCCGCCCAGGGTCTGGCCACCGGCGAGGAGGTTGCGGTGTTCAACGACAACGCGGCCGCTGTCAGCGCGCTGAAGAACGAGCAGATCGACGGCCTGGTCGTGGACCTGCCCACGGCCTTCTACCTGGTCGCCGCCGAGCTTGACGAGGGGGTCATCGTCGGCCAGCTGCCCGCCGCCGAGGGCGCCACGACCGACCAGTTCGGGATCCTGCTGCCCAACAACAGCGCGCTGACCCAGTGCACCACCCAGGCCGTGGACCAGCTCCGCGCTGACGGGACCCTCGACACGCTCGAGGCGACCTGGCTGGGCTCGGATGCGGGCGCACCCAGCCTCCAGTAGTGCTGGGTGAGCCAGCCGGAGGGCCCGCACAGCCCGAGTGACGAGGAGCTGCGCCGCCGTGCCGTGCGCGCGAAGCAGAGTCGGCGCAGCACCGCGATCGCGACCGTCTCCAGCGTCCTGGTCATCGGGGCGCTGGTTGCTGTCGTCGTCAGCTCGCCGGGCTGGGACGTCGTGCGCAGCACCTTCTTCGACCTGCAGTACGCCCGTGAGGTGCTGCCGGCGGTCTTCGCGGGCCTGCTGCTCAACATCAGGCTGACGATCGTGGCCACGGTCCTCATCGCGATCCTCGGCCTCGCCCTGGCCCTGGCCCGCACGTCCAGGGCGCCCGCCCTGGCGCCGTTCCGGATCCTGGCCACCGGGTACGTGGACCTGTTCCGCGGCGTGCCGACCCTGCTGGTGATCCTGCTCATCGGCTTCGGCGTCCCGGCGCTGGGGCTCACGGGCGTGACGTCCTCGGTGATCATCCTGGGCACTGCGGCGATCGTGCTGACCTACTCGGCCTACGTCGCGGAGGTCCTGCGCAGCGGCATCCTCTCGGTGCACCCGAGCCAGAGCGCCGCGGCTCGCTCGCTCGGGCTGACCTCGGGGCAGGCCCTGCGCTACGTGGTCCTCCCACAGGGCATCCGTCGGGTCATCCCACCCCTGATGAACGACTTCGTCTCCCTGCTCAAGGACACGGGCCTGATCTCGGTCCTCGGCGTCGTCGATGCGATCCGCGCCGCCCAGATCGAGTCCTCGCGGTCGTTCAACTACACCCCGTACGTGGTCGCGGCGGTCCTGTTCCTCATCCTCACGATCCCGTTGACCCGCCTCACCGACCGGTTCATGCACCGCTCGATCCAGCGCCAGAACGCGCAGGTGGGCGCATGACGATCCTGCGCCACCCCGTCCTCAGCGTCGAGGGCGTGTACAAGTCGTTCGGCGCCGAGCAGGTCCTCGAGGGCGTCTCGCTGGAGGTGCCCGAGCACACGGTCACGGTGCTCATCGGGGCGTCCGGGTCGGGCAAGTCCACGCTGCTGCGCTGCATCAACCTGCTCACCTCCGTCGACGACGGGGTGATCCGGCTCGACGGGTGGGACATCACCGACCCCGAGGTCGAGCCGGACGAGGTCCGCCGCAAGGTCGGCATGGTCTTCCAGTCGTTCAACCTCTTCCCGCACCTGACGGTCCTGGACAACATCACGCTCTCGCCGCGCAAGGTCCACAAGGTGGCCAGGGCCACCGCCGAGGCCGAGGGGCTGGCGCTGCTCGAGCGCTTCGGGCTCGCGGACAAGGCCCAGCAGTACCCCGACCGGCTGTCCGGGGGCCAGCAGCAGCGCGTTGCCATCGTGCGGTCGCTGGCCGTCTCGCCCCGGCTGATGCTGATGGACGAGGTGACCTCCGCGCTGGACCCGGTGCTGGTCAACGAGGTGCTGTCCACGGTGCGCGAGCTCAAGGCCGAGGGGATGACCATGGTCATCGCGACCCACGAGATGGGGTTCGCCGAGCAGGTGGCCGACGAGGTGTGCTTCCTGTCCTCGGGGACGATCGTCGAGCGCGGCGCACCGGATCAGCTGCTCCACGACCCGCAGGACCAGCGGACCAGGGACTTCCTGCGCCGGGTTCACGAGGCGGGGCGGATCTAGCCGGGCCTCGCGGTCACATGCCCGCCGGCTCCACTTCCCCGGGCTGGGTGCGGGCGCCGGTTGCCGTCTCCAGCGGCAGGCTCACGGTGACCCGGCACCCCTGCCCCGGCCCCGTGTCGAGGTCCACCCGGCCCGCGTGCGCGGCGACGATCGCGGCGACGATCGACAGGCCCAGCCCGGAGCCGCCGTCGGCCCGGGAGCGGGCGGCGTCCGCGCGGTAGAACCGCTCGAACGCCCGGGCCGCCACCTCAGGGGACATCCCGGTGCCGTGATCGACGACCGCGATCGTTGCCCATCCCGGCCGCCCCCCTGCGGCCGCGAGGACCCCGATCTGCACGTCCACCGGCTGGTCCGACGGTGAGTACCGCAGCGCGTTCGACAGCAGGTTGTCCACGACCTGGCGCAGCCGTAGCGGGTCGCCGGGAACGGACGAGTCCCACCGCCGGGTCGCTGACGTGCACCGCCACCTCCCGCTCGGGGGCCGATGCGCGGGCGGCGGTCACCGCATCAGCCACGAGGTCGACGACGTCCACGTCCGTGATCTCCATCGGTCTCTGCTGGTCCAGGCGGGCAAGGAGCAGGAGGTCGTCGACCAGCACGCCCATGCGCGCGGCCTCAGCCTCGATCCGGGACATGGCGTCGTCGAGGGCGGGGCCCTGGTCGACCGCCCCGATCCGGTACAGCTCGGCGAACCCACGGACCGAGGTCAGGGGCGTGCGCAGCTCGTGCCCGGCGTCGGCGACGAACTGGCGCATCCGGGCCTCCGAGGCCTGGGCCTTCCCAGCTGAGTCGCGGGCAGCCTGCTCCGAGGCCTGTTGCGCGGCGAGCGCGCCGGCGAGGTCGTCCACCATCGTGTTGAACGAGTGGGCGAGGCTGCCGACCTCCGTGCGCGGGTCGGATGCCGGTGCCCGCCGCTCCAGGTCCCCGGCGGCGATCGCCGCGGCGGTCTCCTCCACGACCGCCAGCGGTCGCAGGCTGCGGCGGACCAGGATCCGTCCGGTGATGCCGAGCACGAGGAGCACGAGCGCACCGATCGCCAACTCGATGAGGATCAGCCGGTTGACCGTGGCGTCGATGCCCCCGATGTCCTGGGCCACGGACACCGACCCGGAACCGTCGGCCAGGGGTGCGCTGACCACCCGCCATCGCGTGTCGCCTGACTCGGAGTCGACCACATAGGCCTGGCCCGATCGAGCCGTGGCCTCGGCCACCGTGAGCTCGGGGAGCACCGGGGGGTCGGTGACCGTGGAGGAGTTGTCCGACACCTCGAGCGTGGTCCCCGTCGCATCGGAGAGCCGCACGTACATGACGTCCCGACCGATCGGCCCGGGCCGGGGTGGGCCGTCGCCGTTGTCGGGCAGGGGTCGCAGTTGCGCGCTGGCGATCGGGCGGACCATGTCGGCGAGGTTGCGATCGACCTGGTCGAACAGGTACCCGCGCAGGGCGGCCACCGTGGCCGCACCGGCCAGGAGCAGGGCGGCGGCGACCAGCAGCAGGAGCAGCCCGACCAGGCGCGAGCGCAGGGGCGTGGCCTGCAGGCGGGCCGCCACGCGGCGGGGCATCAGGACCCCCGCGGAACGCGCAGGACATAGCCCACGCCACGCACGGTGTGCAGCAGGCGTGGCTCGGTCGTGTCGACCTTGCGGCGCAGGTAGGAGATGTAGGACTCCACGACGGTGGCCTCACCACCGAAGTCGTAGTGCCACACGTGGTCCAGGATCTGCGCCTTGGACATCACCCGGCCCTGGTTGGCCATCAGGAAGCGCAGGAGCTTGAACTCCGTCGGGCGAGAGGTCCACCGACTGGCCGGCCTTGAACACCTCGTGGGCGTCCTCGTCGAGCTCGATGTCGGCGAAGACCATCCGCTCGGACCCGGATTGTGGTGCCAACCCGGCGCGGCGCAGGATCGCCCGGATGCGCGCCAGGACCTCCCCGAGGCTGAACGGCTTGGTGACGTAGTCGTCAGCGCCCAGGGTCAACCCGGCGACCCGGTCCTCGACCGCGTCGCGTGCGGTGAGGAACAGCACGGGGCAGTGGTGGCCCTCCTGACGCATCCGGCGCACGACCTCGAAGCCGTCCAGCCCGGGCATCATCACGTCGAGCACCACGAGGTCCGGCGCGGTGGTCGCGACCTGCTGGAGGGCCTGGGTCCCGTTGGCGGCCGTGTGCACCTCGAACCCGGAGAACCGGAGGCTGGCCGAGAGCAGCTCCACGATGTTCGGCTCGTCGTCGACGACGAGCAGGCGGGCCTCCGGCAGCCCGTTCGTCGTGGGCGCGGCCGGGGGGTCTGCCAGGTTCATGGGCCCATTGTGCGCGAGCAGGGTGCCAGGAGTCTGGCAGTTGCCTGTGAGGAACCTGTGAGTGCGGGCCGCTGCTGGGGCGGCCTTGGCCCCATCGGCTCGCGTGGGCGTCACAGGGGGCTCACAGCCTCCTCGAAGGTTCGTCCGGTTGCCTTCAGGACATGACCACCATGACCCCGACGACCCGGACCCACCTGGCCCTGGCCCCCGCCCCGCTGCCGACCGAGGAGAACCTGATGCCGTGTGCCCCTGCTGTCGACATCGTGATCCCGGTGCACAACGAGCAGCTGACCCTCGAGCGCAGCGTCCTGCGGCTCTACGCCCACCTGCGCTGCGACCTGCCGTACACCTTCCGGATCACGATCGCCGACAATGCCAGCACGGACCTGACCTGGGAGATCGCGTGCCGCCTGGCCGGCGAGGTGCCGGAGGTGCGGGTGGTCCACCTGTCGGACAAGGGCCGCGGCCGAGCCCTGAGCCAGGTGTGGGCCGAAAGCGACGCGGGCGTCCTTGCCTACATGGACGCCGACCTGTCCACGGACCTCGCCGCCGTCCTGCCCCTGCTCGCCCCGCTGCTCTCCGGGCACTCGGACCTGGCCATCGGCACCCGGTTGGGTCGAGGCTCGCGGGTCGTGCGCGGGCCCAAGCGCGAGCTCATCTCCCGGGCCTACAACCTGATCGTGCGCACCAGCCTGGGCGCGGGGTTCACCGACGCGCAGTGCGGGTTCAAGGCGATCCGAGCTGATGCCGCCGCCGAGCTGCTCCCGCTGGTCGAGGACCCCGAGTGGTTCTTCGACACCGAGCTCCTGGTCCTGGCCGAGCGCTCCGGGATGCGCATCCACGAGGTCCCGGTGGACTGGGTCGACGATCCGAGCTCGACGGTGGACATCGTCGACACGGCGCGCAAGGACCTCGCCGGGATCTGGCGGCTCGGGCGGGGCCTGAGCAGCGGCCGGATCCCGCTGAGCACGTTGCGCAGCACCTCGCGGGCCGAGGAGGTCAGCGGCTCCGCCCGGGGCGTCGTCGGCCAGCTCGGGCGCTTCGCCCTCATCGGCGTGGCCAGCACGCTGGCCTATGCGGCGCTCTACTGGGTGCTGCGCTCGGGGATGTCGGCGCAATGGGCCAATGCCGTCGCGCTCATGCTCACCGCCGTCGGCAACACGGCGGCCAACCGATCGTTCACGTTCGGGGTCCGCGGCCGGCCCGACCGCCTGCGCCACCAGGCCCAGGGCCTCGTGGTGTTCGGCATCGGGCTGACGGTCACCGGCGGGGCGCTGATGGCCCTCGACACTCTCGCGCCTGACGCGAGCCGATCCGTCGAGCTCGTGGTGCTGACTGCCGCCAACATCCTGGCCACCCTCATCCGATTCCTGCTCTACCGGGCCTGGGTCTTCGGCGACCGTCTCGCGGTCAGCTCCCGACCGGCTCCCCACGCGGCTCCCACCGCCCTCTCCACGGAGGTCTCCCGATGACCACGTCCACGCAGCACCCCGCTCACGCCTGGTGGCAGCCGCAGGAGGATCCCGACGACCCGGGCTCCGCGACGCCGACAGCCGCCGATCCGCACGGCCCCACCCATGCGGGTGCTGAACCGCCAAGTGGCCCGGGCGCCGTGGCCGAGGAGGTCCTTCCGATCCCCGACACCCGACCGACGCCCGCGTGGGCGCGCTGGGCCCTGGCCGCCCTGCTCGCCGGCACCGCCCTGCTCTACCTGTGGGGGTTGAGCCGCAACGGGTGGGCGAACTCCTACTACTCCGCTGCTGCGCAGGCTGCGGGGGCGAGTTGGAAGGCGTGGTTCTTCGGCAGCGTCGATGCCGCCAACGCCATCACGGTGGACAAGCCACCCGCGTCGCTGTGGGTCATGGGGCTCAGCGTGCGGCTGTTCGGCCTGAGCTCATGGTCGGTGCTGGTGCCCCAAGCACTGCTGGGCGTGGCCTGCGTCGGCGTCCTCTACGCCACGGTGCGGCGCTGGTTCGGCCCGTCCGCCGGCCTCATCGCGGGGGCCGTTCTGGCGCTCACCCCAGTGGCGACCCTGATGTTCCGCTTCAACAACCCCGATGCGCTGCTGGTGTTCCTCCTGGTGTGCGCGGCGTGGGCGATGGGCCGGGCCACCGAGCGCGGCTCGCTGCGCTGGATCGTGCTGGCCGGCGGGTTCGTCGGGCTGGCGTTCCTGGCCAAGATGATGCAGGCGTTCCTGGTGCTGCCCGGGTTCGTGGCGATGTACGCGGTGGCGGCGCCGGTCGACCTGCGCCGACGGGTCGGCCACCTGCTGGCCGCATTCGCCGCGATGGTGGTGGCCGGCGGCTGGTGGGTCGCGATCGTGGAGCTGTGGCCCGCTGCCTCGCGACCGTACATCGGTGGGTCGCAGACCAACTCGATGCTCGAGCTGATCCTCGGCTACAACGGGTTCGGCCGCCTGACCGGCAACGAGACGGGCAGTGTCGTCCCCGGCGGCGGCCAGGGCGGGTCGATGTGGGGGGAGACCGGCTGGGACCGCCTGCTCAGCTCGTCCTACGGCGGACAGGTCGCCTGGCTGCTGCCTGCCGCACTGTCGCTGATCGTGGTGCTGCTCGTGACCTCCCGCCGGGGTGGTCGCACCGACCTCACCCGCGCGGCCGTGCTCGGCTGGGGTGGCTGGCTGGTCGTCACTGCCGCCGTCATCTCCTTCAGCGCCGGGATCATCCACGAGTACTACACGGTGGCCCTCGCGCCGGCGATCGGGGCGCTGGTCGGCATCGGCTCGGTCACGCTGTGGGCGCACCGGCAGCACCTGTGGGCACGAGTGGTGTCGGCGGTGCTCATCGCCGGGACCGCCTGGTGGTCGATGGTCCTGCTCAGCCGGTCGTCCGGCTTCGTGACCTGGCTGGGCCCGGTCGTGCTCGTCGGCGGCCTGGTCGCCGCCGGCGCCATCCTCGTCACCCCCTACCTGCCGCGTCCGATCGGACGGGCGGTCGCGGTCGGCACCGCGCTGGTCGGCCTCGTGGTCGTGCTCGCCGGCCCGGCGGCCTACTCGCTGGAGACTGCGTCGAGCACGGCGTCGGGCTCCCTGCCCTCCGCCGGCCCGGCGGTCTCCGGGAGCCGCGGTGGCCCGGGCGGCGCGGGCGGCCCGGGGATGCGTGGGCAGGGGCTGGGCCCGGGTGTCACCGGCGGCGGTCCCGGCGCTGGCCCGGGCCAGGCTCCCCCCGGCGCGACCCCCGGCGCGACGGGCGCCGTGCCTGGCGGGGCGGCCGGCGGCGGCGGTGCCGGGGGCCTGCTCAACGGCAGCACCCCCAGCCGGGCTGTGACCGATGCGCTGCTCGCCGACGCCGACGGGTTCACCTGGGTGGCAGCCGCCGTCGGCGCCAACTCGGCAGCCGGGTACCAGCTGGCCACCGAGCGCCCGGTCCTGGCGATCGGCGGGTTCAACGGCAGCGATCCTGCGCCAACCCTCGCCGAGTTCCAGGCCCTCGTCGGGGCCGGCGAGATCCACTACTTCATCTCCGGCGGCCAGGGGTTCGGCGGCGGGCAGATGGGTGGGTCCCAGTCCTCGTCGGAGATCGCCGACTGGGTGGCACAGAACTTCACGGCGACCACGGTCGACTCCGTGACGCTCTACGACCTGACCGGGTCCGCGAGCATCATCGGGGCCAGCGCGGCCGCTGCGCAGGCCTGAGGCCCCTGCGCCGAATCACTCGGCCAGGGGCCCGCCGGGGATGCGGCGCGCCCGGGGGAGCGCTCCCCGAGCGACGCTAACCGCGGCGATCGCCCCCTGCGTCTGCTGATCCAGCCGGACGTTCGGGGGCCCGGGTCACGGATTTCGTCGTGTCTGGTTTGTTGAGGAAGGGCCGAGACCTCTAGAGTGCGCTCCGTCCAGTCGGGACCTAGGTCCCGACGTGCCGTACCCCAAAGTCCCTGAGGCGATCGAATGGAACCAGCGCCGAGCGTCGCGATCTCCCTGCGAGGGCTGCGCAAGCAGTTCGGGCATGGTGAGGCCGCCGTGGCTGCCGTCGATGGCGTGGACCTCGACGTCATGGACGGGGAGTTCCTCACGCTGCTCGGTCCGTCGGGCTCGGGCAAGACGACAGTCCTGCGGATGATCGCCGGGTTCGAGCTGCCCACCGCCGGCACGATCGAGCTCGCCGGCCAGGACGTCACGACGCGTGCGCCCTTCGACCGCAACGTCAACACCGTCTTCCAGGACTACGCCCTGTTCGGGCACATGACGGTGGCCCAGAACATCGAGTACGGCCTGAAGGTCGCCAAGGTGCCGAAGGCGCAGCGCCGGCAGCGGGTCGCCGAGGCCCTCGAGGCTGTTCGGCTGGGCACCTTCGGGGACCGCCGACCCAGCCAGCTCTCCGGCGGGCAGCGCCAGCGTGTGGCCCTGGCCCGCGCACTGGTCAACCGCCCCAAGGTGCTGCTCCTCGACGAGCCGCTGGGCGCGCTGGACCTGAAGCTGCGCGAGCAGATGCAGGTCGAGCTGAAGCAGATCCAGCGAGAGGTCGGCATCACCTTCGTCTTCGTCACCCATGACCAGGAGGAGGCCCTGACCATGAGTGATCGCATCGCCGTGTTCAACGCGGGCCGGATCGAGCAGGTGGGCACTCCGGCGGAGGTCTACGAGAAGCCGTCGACGCGGTTCGTCGCCGGGTTCGTCGGCACCTCGAACCTGCTCGAGGGGAGGTCGGCCGAGGCCGTCCTCGGACGCGACGAGCTCGTGTCGGTGCGCCCCGAGAAGATCCGCCTGGCCGATCTGGGAACCCAACCCGGTCCCGGGGAGCACGCGGTGGCCGGCGTGGTCCGGGAAGTGATCTACGTCGGCTCAGCGACGCGGTACCTGGTCGACCTGTCGGTCGGCGGGGCGCTGGCTGCGCTGGAGCAGAACGTCGACCGCCCCCGTGCCGATGCCAGCCAGTTGCGCGGCCAGCAGGTCACCCTGGTCTGGAACCGCGAGTTCGAGACCCGGATCGGCGCGTAGCCCGATCCCCATCGCTTCCGCCGCATGGTGCGGCGGATGAACCACACAAGGAGGTGGCAGGTGCGCACTTCGCGTCTGCTCAAGACCGCGGCGGCCAGTGCCGCGCTGGTGCTGTTCGCCACTGGCTGCAGCTCATCATCGGATTCGGACACGGGGGCTGCGGCGCCTGCCAGCTATGCAGGTCCGGTCGGCGAGGGCGAGGGTCAGGTCAACGTCCTCGCGTGGCCCGGCTATGTCGTGCAGGATCCGGACAACGGCACCGACTGGGTGACCGAGTTCGAGACCAACACGGGGTGCAAGGTCAACCTGAAGGAGTTCGGCACCTCGGACGAGGCCGTGAAGCTCATGCAGGGCGGCGGCTACGACGTGGTCTCGGCTTCCGGTGACGCGACGCTTCGCCTGGTCGCCAGCGACAGCGTCCAGCCGGTGAACACAGCCCTGGTCCCGAACTACGCCGACATCTTCCCGGGCCTCAAGGACAAGGCGTGGAACACCGTCGACGGCGTCAACTACGGCATCCCGCACGGGCGCGGTGCCAACCTGCTCATGTACAACACCGAGGTCGTCACCCCCGCCCCGACGTCGTGGAAGGACACCTTCGACCCGGCATCGCCCTACGCCGGAAAGGTGACCGCCTACGACTCGCCGATCTTCATCGCCGACGCGGCCGTCTACCTCATGGCCACGCAGCCGGAGCTGGGCATCACGGACCCCTACTCCCTGGACCAGAAGCAGTTCGACGCGGCGATCGCGGTGCTCGAGGCCCAGAAGCCGCTCGTGAGCGAGTACTGGTCGGACTACCTGAAGGAGATGGCGGCGTTCAAGTCGGGCACCTCCGTGCTGGGAACCACCTGGCAGGTCATCGTGAACGCGGCTCAGGCCGAGGGAACCAAGGTCGACGCCGTGAAGCCCTCCGAGGGTGCGACCGGTTGGTCGGACACGTGGATGGTGGCCAAGGACACCAAGAACATCAACTGCTCCTACCTGTGGCTGGACTGGATCGTCTCCCCGAAGACCAACGCCCAGGTGGCGGAGTACTTCGGCGAGGCCCCGGCCAACGCGAAGTCCTGTGCTGAGACCGCCAACCCCGACCACTGCGCGCAGTTCCATGCCGACACCGAGGACTACTGGAGCGACGTGTACTACTGGAACACGCCGAGCACCCAGTGCCTCGACGGCCGTACGGACGCCGAGTGCGTCCCGTACGCCAAGTGGAGCGAGGCCTGGAGCGCCCTGCGTTCCTGATCTCGTGCCGCCTGTGGGGGCGGGTCGATCCCGCCCCCACAGGAGCACGTGGGCCCCACACCCACCTCCGATGACCACTGACGGGAGGACCCGATGACCGTCGCCGCGGACGCTGTGTCGCACCGTGGCGCGACAGCCCTGCATCGACGGCCGGGACTGCGCGTCGCCGGGCTCCTGACCCTGCCCATGCTCTGGCTGGTGGTCGGGTACCTCGGAGCACTGGCACTGCTGTTCGTGACCGCGTTCTGGACCATCGACGACTTCTCCGGCCAGGTCACCCGGCAGTTCACCCTGGACAACTTCGCCAACCTGTTCACGACTCCGGCCTACCGGGGGCTCGTGCTGCGCACGGTCGCGATCGCCGCGTCGGTGACCGTGCTGTGCGTCGTGCTCGGCGTGCCGGTCTCGTTCTTCGTCGCCCGGATCGCACCACGCCGGTGGCGGCCGCTGCTGATCGCCCTGCTGGTCACCCCCCTCTGGGCGTCGTACCTGGTCAAGGTCTACGCCTGGCGGGCGATGATGGAGCCGAACACCGGGGTGGTCGCCTGGATGCTGGCTCCCTTCGGGGGCAACAGCCCGGGCTTCGGCACGCTGGCGATCGTCCTGACCCTGACCTACCTGTGGCTGCCGTACATGATCCTCCCGGTGTACGCCGGCCTCGAGAGGCTGCCGGACTCGCTGCTGGACGCCTCCGCGGATCTCGGCGCCCGCCCCGGGCGGACGCTGCGCTCGATCGTGATCCCCAGCATCATGCCTGCGCTGGCCGCAGGCTCGATCTTCACGTTCTCCCTGAGCCTGGGCGACTACATCACCGCGAAGATCGTGGGCGGGAAGGTCACCATGATCGGCAATGTCGTCGAGCAGAACTACGTGACCAACCTGCCCTTCGCCGCCGCGATGGCCACGATCCCCGTCCTGATCATGATCGGCTACCTCCTGGCCGTCCGGCGCACCGGCGCCCTGGACAGCCTGTAGGGATGACCATGCACCTGACCCGACCGTTCAAGGCACTGCTGGCGCTGTTCACCGCGGGCGTCCTGGCCTTCATCTACGTGCCGCTCGGCGTGGTGGTGGTCAACTCGTTCTCAGCATCGGCGTCGCTGACCTGGCCCCCGCCCGGGTTCACGACCCGCTGGTGGCAGCAGGCGGTCGGTGACAGCGCCATCCACTCCGCGCTGCTGACGTCGGTGGGGCTCGCGGTGGTGGCCACGTCGATCGCCCTCGTCCTGGGCACCCTGACCGCCCAGGCCCTCGGGAGGTACGCCTTCTTCGGCCGGGACGTCGTCTCGCTGCTGCTGATCCTCCCCCTGGCGCTGCCGGGCATCGTCACGGGCATCGCGTTCAACAACGTGTTCACCACCTACCTGGGTGGGCTCAGCTGGACCTCCCTGATCGTGGCGCACTCGACGTTCACGATCGTCGTGGTCTACAACAACGCGGTCGCGCGCCTGCGCCGCCTGGCGCCCAACGTCGAGGAGGCCTCGATGGATCTCGGGGCCACCCGGACCCGGACCTACTGGTCGATCACGTTCCCGATGCTGCGCTCCGCGCTCGTCGCAGGTGCGGTGCTCGCCTTCGGCCTGAGCTTCGATGAGATCATCGTCACGACGTTCACCGCCGGACCGGGGATCCAGACGCTGCCGATCTGGATCCTGACCAACCTGTTCCGCCCCGGCCAGGGCCCCCTGGTCGCGGTGGTGGCCGCCTTCCTGGTGATCGTGTCGATCGGCCCGATCTACCTGGCCCAGCACCTGTCGCGCTCAGACCGCTGAGCCGCCATCGCCGAGCTGGTTACTTGTCCACTCGTCGACCGAGGCTGCCGTGGCTGGGCGTTCAGATCGGTAGCGGGCGCAGGTGCCGCTCGGTGATCTCGCGCACCTTCGCCACCCGCCTGCGGTACTTCTCCTCGTCGAGGAAGTCGGTGGCCATCCAGACGCGCACGATCTCGTGAGCCAGCGCTGAGCCGATGATCTTGCCACCGAGGCACAGCACGTTCGTGTCCGAGTGGGACCGCGCGAGCTGCGCGCAGAATGGGTCCTGGCACACGGCCGCATACACGCCGTGCACGCGGTTGGCGATCATGGCGCTGCCGTAGCCGACCCCGTCGACGAAGATGCCGCGGTCCACGGTCCCAGCGCCCACGGCCAACGCGGCGGGGTAGACGGTGTCGGGCAGGTCGATGGCCTCAGTGCTCGGCGCGCCGAAGTCGGCGACCTCGTGGCCCTGGCTGGTCAGGACCTCCTTGATCTCCTCCTTCAGCGCGAATCCGGCGTGGTCACTGGCGAGGGCGATCCTCATCACGGGCTCCTCAGGTCTGGGTCAACGAGTCTGGCATGGACGCAGCGGGGTAGGGAAGGAGTGCACCCCTGTCACATCGCGTGTCTGTTTGTTTCTGGCTGTCTTGGAACACACCCGTTTGGGTGACTCCGGTATCCCTCTGGAGCGTCCGGCGCGCATCTCGCGACAGGGCCCAGGGCTCCTGAGGAGAGACCAGGTGGACCAGCTATCGGAAGAACCATGTTGGTTTCTTTCCGCATGGTGTTGACATGCGTGGGATGTTGGGTGTTCACTACACCTATACGGAAGCAAACGGAGGGAAACAGATGTACGCAGAGGAACGGCAGGCGGCGATCGTGAGCCGGGCGAGGGTGGCCGGTCGCGTCGAGGTGGCCGAGCTGGCTGAGTCCTTCGACGTGACCCCGGAGACCGTCCGCCGCGACCTGACCGCTCTGGAGCGGGCGGGCCTGCTGCGCCGGGTGCACGGCGGGGCCATCGTGGTCGACCTCTTCGGGTTCGAGCCCGCCCTGGCCGTGCGCGAGTCGGTGCACACCTCGGAGAAGGCCCGGATCGCCGAGCGCGCCCTCGCGCTGCTGCCGGAGGAGGGTGCAATCGCCCTCGACGCAGGCTCCTCCACCTACCGCCTCGCCGAGCTGCTGCCCGCTGACCGAG
>CAWFSG010000015.1:0-42093 GCA_963818445.1 uncultured Actinomycetes bacterium | reverse complement strand
GCTGGAGTCCCTATCCGGTGGCCCGCATGCGGTGGCCGGGGTGGCGCTCCCACTCTGCGACGGCGGCCTGCAGCTGGGCCTGGGTCATCGTCGATCGATGCTCCAGACCGGCGCGCCGGGCGAGTTCGTAGAGCTCGGTCTGCGAGAGCTGCCTGTGCTGCCGCGAGTGCGCACTGCGCAAGGCAGCGTCGCGGCGTATCCGGAAGACCTTGCCCATGCGCCGCCGCTCGGCGATCGGCAGCATCGCAACGAGGGCGGGCAGGACGGCCCGTTCCACGTCGACCAGATCCCGCGCGGCGCCCGCCAGCGCCTCCCGGTCCACCGCGTCTTCGCCGAGGATGGCGTCAACCCGTTCGACGGCGTTTCTCACGTCCAGCAGGTTCACGGAGGGCGACGAGCGCAGGACGGGGTGGACCTCCGCCTCGACGGCGGCGACGTGAGCCAGCAACCGGCGGCCCAGCTCAGTGACGGGGTCATGGAATCCCCTGCTCGCCCGGCCGCACTGGTCGGCGAGGACCAGCAGGTCACGGTGCTCCGATCCGAGGACGAGGGCGATGTCACTTGCCATGAGCACCTCCTACCCGGGGGGTGCACCTTCATACGGAGGCTGGGGCGGCGGTCAGTGGCGGGAGGGGAACCGTCCCACGGCCCGGCGACGGCGGAGGAAGGGTGGGGGTGGTTTCGCCTGTTTCGGTGGTTCATACCTCGATGTCGTTCGGAGCAACCTAACCCGAAGTTATGAGAACTCTAAGGGAACGGGCAGATGGCTCAAGGCCTGCCGATGATCGTTGCGAGCCCGACGGGGGTCCCGGGTCTCACTTCCGAACAACAGAAGGTAGGCATCCACATGCCCTCAGTCATCTTCTTGATCCCGCTCGGCACCCTTCATCGGCAGACCGGCACCGTCGTCGCCGCTGGTTTCCGCGGTGCGCTCGTGGCTGTCTCCGCGCGTGCGCTGCCCCCCCGGGTGGGCAGTGATGTGGGGAGGGCGGCCCGATGAGGTGGCGCTCGTCGGCCCCGGTTCCGGCGACGGGGTCGGGTCCGGAACGCCGCCGGGCGTCGCGCGGGTTGCGGTGGGCGGCATGGGCCGCGGGAGCGCTGCTGGTCTGCTCGGCGGTCGCTGCGATGGTGCCGACGGACACCGCGAGTGCCGCGACCAAGAGCCTGGCCGCACCGACCGGGGTGGCCGTGTCGAACGTGACCGCGTCGACGTTCACCCTGAGCTGGAAGGCCGTCACCGGCGCCACCGGCTACGACATCTACCGCAACGGGGCATACAACGCCTCCTCGAAGACGCTGTCCTGGTCGTCACCGACCTGGGCAGCCGGCACCTACAAGGTCCAGGTCGTCGCGACGGCCCCGGGGGCCTACTCGGCCAAGTCCACAGCCGTCACCGTCACCCTGACCGGGGCCCCCGGCACACCCTCCCCCAGCCCCACCACAACTGCCACAGCCACAGCCACGGCCACACTGCCACAGCCACGGCGACGGCGACGGCCCTGACCGCCCCCACCGGGGTCAGCGCGTCCACCGTGACCGGCACCACGTTCACCCTGACCTGGAAGACCGTCAGCGGGGCCACCGGCTACGACGTGTACCGCAACAACTCCTACTACGCGTCGTCGAAGACGCTGACCTGGCTGTCACCGGCCTGGCCGGCCGGCACCTACACGATGCAGGTCGTCGCCACCGCACCCGGAACCTACTCACCGAAGTCCTCCTCAGTCAGCGTCACCCTCAGCGGTGCCACCACCTCCCCATCCCCCACCCCCACGACCACGACCCACCCACCCACAGCCACAGCCACACCCACCAGCACAGCCACCTCAGCGCCGACCGGCACTGAGGTCCCGGTCGGAGACCTCCCCGGCTGGAAGCAGATCTGGACAGAGGACTTCACCCGTACCGCGCCGCTGGGATCCTTCCTCACGACCTACGCGGACACCATGGGTGCCTACCCGGCAGGGTGGAAGGACACCTCGAAGAACGGCACGTACGACCCGGCCAGGACCCTGTCGGCAGCCAACGGGATGATGGACATCTGGGTGCACACCGAGAATGCAGTGCCGTACGTGTCAGCTCCGCAGCCCCGGCTGTTCGGTGCGGGTGCGAAGGCGGGACAGGGCCAGACCTACGGGCGCTACTCGGCCCGGTTCCGCGCAGATGCAGCCCCCGGATACAAGGTGGCGTGGCTGCTCTGGCCCGACTCGGACGTGTGGCCGGGCGATGGTGAGATTGACTTCCCCGAGGGTCGGCTCAGCAAGACCATCGGCGCCTACGCGCACTTCGCCTCAGCGTCCGGTGGACAGGACGCCTTCGAGACCACCGCCAGCTTCGACCCGTGGCACGTGGCGACGATCGAGTGGACACCGTCCGCTGTGACCTTCTACCTGGACGGAACCAAGATCGGCACCTCGACGAAGTACGTTCCCTCGAAGCCGATGCACTGGGTCCTCCAGACCGAGACAACCCTGGACGGCATCGTCCCTGATCCGTCAGTCTCGGGGCACGTCCAACTGGACTGGGCCGTCGCCTACGCATACGCACCGTGACGCAGCGCGTCTGACTGGCGAGGGGGTGAGGGCACTGCCCAGGGCCCTCACCCCCTCGTCCCTACCGGGCACCTCGGTCCAGTCGCGTGCGATGCAGGGACCACATGAACTCCACAACCCGGGCCGTGACGTCCTCGACCTCATGGGTTCCATCAACGGTGAGAGTGGGCTTCTTCAGCCTCGACGCCAGGGCGGCGTAGTCCTGACGCATCCCCTCCAGCCGCTCGACGCCCATCTCACCCTTGCGGGCGAACATGACCTCGGCAGGGACGTCCAGCAGGACCACGGCATCGGGGCCGGGGCAGCTGCGGCCAACGACCCACAGGTAGGCGTTCTTCAGGCCGGCCCGGGGCGGCTGCGCGGGGAGCCGGGCGTCGAGTGCGTAGCGGTCGAAGACGACCGTTCGGCCCGACCAGCGCAACACGAAGGGTCCTCGCGTAGAGTCCCATGGCGCGGAACGGCCGCAGGGGGACGGCCAACGCCTTCTGGACCGGCGAAGCGGAGTCGACGTCCTTCCACAGCCCGAAGTACGCCTCCTCCACCGGGAAGCCGTACGAAGCCGCGATCCGGGCCGAGAGTGTCGACTTCCCCGAACCGTCGGGCCCCAGCAGGGCGGTCCCCAGCCCGCGCCGCGACGGCCACTGGGATGGCTTCTCAATCGCCCGCTGGACCATCCCGGAGAGCCGTCGGCGGCTCACGGTCGCGCCGTACGCACCCTCGAATGCAGCGCGCAGGGCGTCGCCCTGGGATACCAGCGCCTCCCAGTCTCCAGCGCGTGCGCTGCCGGCCAGTTCCGAAGCCGCATCCGGTCCGACAACCCCCTCCACCGCGCCCAGCGTGATGGCGCCGTCAACGTGTTCCAGCGAGCAGGCCCCAATCACCCCTGCGCGGTGCTCGCTCACGTATCCCTTGTCAAGGACGCAGTGCAGGACGTTGAGCCAGAACCGCTCCTCGTCGGGAAGGGCGAACAGCGCCGAGTCGCCCACAGGGATGCGTGTTCCGAGGACATCCCCAGCTGCCAGCAGCGAGAACTCGGCCCACTGCCCGAAGGCGATCTCCGTGACAAGGTCGAGTTCGAGCCAGGTGCGGTCAACTCGGGAGTAGCAGACCAGGAAGGTGTGAGTACCACGACCCCGGGACACCAGGCGAGCGGCTCCGAGCTCACGTCCGATCGCCACGGCGCGCTGCAGGTCCAGGGGATGAACGAGGACGTCGATGTCCCCCGGAACGGGGCTCTCGATCGACGGCTCTCGAAGGAGGGCCCAGTGCAGGCCGGCAGCATTCCATTCCGTGGCGATCCGGTCCACGAAGGCGGGGATGACCCGAGCAGCCGGGTCGGAGCGCTCAGAGACGGCAGGCACATCCCGCAGGTACCCGTGAGACCCCGATCCATGCACCGCCCTGCCGAGGAGTTGATTCCTCTCCCATCCGACGGTCGGTCGATCCTACGGGCTGGCGCGACTCGCCGGCCGGGTCCGTGAGAGGGGTATGCGGCCTCGCGGGCCGGGTAACACACAGGGGGCTCGTGACTGCGTGCGCTGGCACAGCGGCGGGTGACCGCAGCTGTCCAGGAGGCAAGAAGCGATGAAGGTACGACTAGACGCACGCGCAGGGTCTGCAGGCAGGGCGCGCTCATGACCGGCGGCAGCGCGCGCTGGCTGCGCCGGGGCACGCAAGGCACGGAGGTGCCGAGCACGGTCCTGCCCATCCCCACGTCCTGGCTCGAGGCCGATCCCGCGGCGTTGGCGGATCGGGACGTGCCCGCCGGCTGCCTCGTCCTGCTGCGGACCCGGGCCGGCCGTCCCGTCTGCCTCGTGATCACCACCGCGGACACGCCGGGCTCCCGCCTTGTCGACCTGTGCCGACCCGCCGCCGGCGAGGCCGATCCGCCGGGGGTGACTGTGCTCGACCGGGCCATCAGTGAGCTGCCGGCGACCCATGTCAGCCCGGGCACCAGGCCGAGCTTGGCCGTCGTGGTCCCCACGATCGGCAGCACGGCGGACCTCGAGCGGATGCTGCCCACCCTCGCGGCCCAGTCGGACTGGGTCGACCAGGTCATCGTGGTGCCCAACGGCTGCGACCCGGGACCGGTCAGGGATGTCGTGTCGCGCCTTCTGGGCCCCGCGTTCGGCTCCGCCGTCGACGTCATCCCCTCGGGTGCCGGCGTCAGCCGGGCCCGCAACGTGGGCCTGGCTGCAGCCCACCAGGAGCTGTGCGCCTTCCTCGACGACGACGTCAGCATCGACCCCGGATGGGGGCGCGCGGCGGCAGCTGCCGCTGTCCGCCATCCGGACGCGGCGCTCTTCAGCGGGCTGGTCCTCGGAACCGCCCCGTCGACGGAGCCGCAGTTCTGGTTCGAGTCGGTCGGCGGCTTCCGCAAGGGCTTCGACGAGGTCCGCCACGACGGCCGCGAACTGCACGGCGCTGACGCGCTGCTCCGCGTCGCCAGGTTGTCCACCGGGGCCAACGTCCTCGGACGCACCGAGGTGCTGATGTCCCTCGGGGGCTACTGCGAGGCCCTCGGGCCGGGGACTCCCGCCATCGGCGCCGAGGACCTCAACCTGGCCCTGGACGTGCTGGACAGCGGCGGATCGGTCGTCTACGTGCCGGAGATGGTCGTGCAGCACCCGGCGCAGGCGGACTGGGCCCGCCTCGAGGACCAGGCCGTGCGCTACGGCCAGGGGCTGACCTCACTGGCCACCCACCGGGTGCTGTCGGGGCGAGTCAGCGTGCCGCAGCTCGTTGCGCTCGTCCCGAGGGCCCTCTCGGTCGTGTCCGACCGCACGGGGTACGCCGGCGACTCGAGCGTGGCGTTCCCCGCGAGGCTGAAGCGCCTCGAGGCACGGGGGCTTGTTGCCGGGCCGTTCGCCTACCTGCGGACGCCACGTCCCACCCGGCGACCCGTGTTCGTCGGTGGACGACCGGGCCGGCCCTCCGACCCCGCGTGATGCGCGCCGGACCTCCGGCCGGTCCCGTCGCCGCCGAGGCGGTGGGGAGCTGGCAGCCCGACCGCTTCCCTTCTCCGTGCGAGGTGTGACCCATGACGAACCAGCAGCCCGTCCCGATCCTGCTCTACCACACGATCTCCGAGGCGCCCTCGCCGAAGCTCAGTGGATTCGCGGTCCACCCCCGGCAGTTCCGGGAGCAGATGACCCTCGTCCGGGACTCAGGCCGGCGTCCCATCACGGCGGGGGCCCTCGTCGACTCCCTCGGCACTCCGGAACCCGACACGAACGTCGTGGTGGTCACCTTCGACGACGGCTACCGGGACTTCCTCGAGGTGGCACTGCCGATCATGGCCGACCTCGGCATCGACTCGTCGCTGTACGTGACCAGCGGCTGGTTGGCGGATGCCGACCCCGCGACCCGGGACCGTGGCCCCAGCGACCCCATGCTCGCCGCCACGGACCTGCCGCAGCTGCGGAGCTCGGGCGTGGAGATCGGTGCCCACAGCCGCACCCACCCGCAGATGGACACGCTCGACCCGGACCAGGCCCGCACGGAGCTGGCCGGGAGCAAGGATGCGCTGGAGGACGCGCTGTCCGAGGAGGTGAGGTCCTTCGCCTACCCGCACGGGTTCCAGAGTCCGGGGCTGCGTCGGCAGGCGAAGGAGGTGGGGTACTCGTTCGCGCTCGGCGTGCGCAACGCCCTGTCGTGCACAAGGGACGATCCCTACAACATCGCCCGGCTGACCGTCACCGCCCACACGACGAACGCCGATGTGGCGGGGTGGCTCGACGGGGTGGGAGCGCCGCTGGTCAGCAGTCGGGAGCTCATGAGGACGCGCGGATTCCGGGCCGCGCGGCGCCTCCGGGCCGACGGTGACCGGTCGCCCTGCGACCGACTGGGGCTGAGCGCCACCCGGGGACCACCGGAGGGTCCGCCCGACCAGGGTCAACCACGAGCGGGTGGCCCGGGTGATGCGCGACCCGGGGCAGCCTCGTCGGTCAGCGCCCAGCGGCTCCCTGCTCGTCGAAGACCTCGAGCACCTTCCGGACGTTGTAGTGGAGCCAGTACGGGTGCGACCTCAGCCGTCCCGACGCCTGCATGCTGTGGTGGATGAAGGACACCCACCACAACCACGTCATCAGGGGATCGACAGCCTCGTCGTCGAACTCAGCCAGGAACCGCTTCTCCCGATCGTGTACCCCTCCTCCAGGACGGATCGGACGATCGTGCCGGTCTCGGATCCCGACTCCTGCTGGCGAACGTCCATGACGAGGCTGATGCCGTCCAGGGCAGGCAGGCCTCGGCTGAGGCTTGTCTCCCAGTCGACCAGTGCGACCCCCACCGGCTCGCCCGGGCTGAAGAGGGCGTTGCTCAGGTTGAGGTCGCCGTGGGTGCGGGCAAGCTGCCGCTCCGATCGGCGCAGCTCCGCACACGCCCAGTCGGCCACGGACTCGAGACGCCGAGCCATGCCCGGCGGCCGCACGGACCCGTGACCCCTCGCGGCGATCACATCTGCTTGCTCCGCCGACACCAAGGACCTCACTGCCGTCGATCCGTACAGGTGCGAGATCGCCTCCGCGACCAATGCAGATGCCTGGAGGACGTCAAGTCCAGCCTGGCGCATCGGCCGGCCCGGCAGTCGGGTCTCCACCGAGATGACATCACGCCGAACGTGGCGCAGCGCGAGCGGTGTTGCGGCGCGAAAAGGGGTGCCGTCGCCCAGTGCGTCACGTACGGCCTGGGTTGCCGTCGATGCGCGCTCCAGCCCGACACCCTCCGATCCGGAGGCCACGCGCATGACGAGACGCTCGCCAGTCCGCTGATGGCCGAGCATGGCGACAGCCGCATCCGTGCGCGTATCGGCGACCGAATCCACGATCCAGCCCGAAGACGGCCGGCCCAGCTCGCCGAGCCACTCATTCACGAGCGGCAAGTAGGTGGCGATGGTTGTCGTGCTCCGCCTGAGCCTGCGTTCGGCCGTGATCGATCGAAGCATGGCCGCTGCGCCCCTCGCGCGCCCGATCAGCGCCATGGCCCACCTCCTGGTCCCTGGAACGTGATGGCATGCGCAGGCTGCGGATGACATTCCGTGTCGTTGCTCGGGTCCTGCACGCAGGGAACCACGAGGAACTCCACGCCCGCACTATCGGCTAGTCGTGGGTCCAATCGGCATCTCCCGCGACTATCAGGCCCCACCGACGCCGGAGCCCCAGGGAACCGCACATCCCGGCAACGGTGAACGTGGCAAGCACCGCCCAACCAGCTCCCGCGGCTCCCACCTGGCGGACGGCGACCGCCGTCATGGCGAGGAGGGCGGCAGCGACAGCCACGTTGTACAGGGCCAGACGCGACAAGCGGTTCTCCAGCCAGACGAAGGACAGGAAGAAGGTCCACGCGGCCAGCATCGGGATGGCGGCTCCAAGGAGCCGGAGCAGTCCGATCGATTCGTCGCCGTAGTCGGGGGCGACGATGCGCAGGATGAGCGGGGCGGCGACGACCACGACGAGCGATCCGAGGCCGGACAGCACGGCGAGGATCCTCAGGACCCCAAGGAAGACCCTGGGGGTCACCTGTTCGCCGCGTCGCGTGTGGTACTGGAACGACAGCAGCACGTTGAGGATGAGGGTGGCGAACGATATGAAGATCATCCACGGCACGGTGAAGTAGCCGTTTGCCTGAAGCCCCACAACCGCCGCGATCACCAGGGGCACACCGGACTTGTAGGCCTGGTTGGCCAGTCCCGCCAGGTACTGCCACGAGACCATCCGCCAGAGGGTCTGGCGGGGGGGTAGGGGGACCGACTGGCTCGATGCCGCAACGTGGCCGGGCAGGAACCATCGCGCGATGTAGCCGGTAACGACAACCACGGCGAGGGCCGCCGAGATCACCCACGCCAGGAAGACGCCGGACTCGACCCACGACATGGCAAGGATGGGCAGCAGCAGGACCTTCGCCAGCGAGAAGAGCATGTTCTCGATGGGGATGATCCTCGAGGCGCCCAGACTCACGAGCACCATGTCCTGGATGGCGAACAGCGCCAGGCATGGCACCGCCACCAGGAACAGGACCTCGGACTGCCAGGACGCCGTCTCGGGTGCCAGGCCAAGGATCTCGAAGGCGACGGCCCCCATCACCGACAGCGCGAGGACGACCGCGTACGCCCGCCTCAGGATCCATGGGGAGAACCGACCCGCAGTCGGCAGGTACCTGGCAAGGATGACCCCGAGGTTGAGTTGCGCCGCTGTCGCCACGAGCGTGGCCGCGGAGATCTGCGCGCTGCCGAGTCCGACCTCCTCGGCGGAGTACCGGCGCGTGGCGAGGCTCCAGAACACCAGGCCCAGGACCGAGGTGAGGATCGTCGACGACGCCAGATCCGATGATGTCCGGGCGATCCCGCGCGCCCCGCCCGACCCGGAGGGTGAGCCTGTCGCCTGCGCCGTGGGCCCGGTGGTCGGATTCACGTGAGTGCGGTGACGAAGCGGACAACGACAAGGAGGACCAGGGCAGCCGTGCCACCCCACGCGGCGCGGAACAGGACGCTGCCCGCCTGTGCTGCCGCCGGGCGCCGCTCGATCGCCACCGCCGCGGCCAGATCGATGGACAGTACGACGACCGCAAGAGCTGCGATCAACTCAGGCATCCGCATTGCGCAGTCCCCCCTTTCCCCTCGCCTCCGACGACACGAGCAGGAACGCCAGCGCACCCTGAAGGCCGGTTGTCATCAATCCGAGGTGCGAACCCCCGAGCCCGGAGTAGACAAGGCACATGCTGATCAGGATCAGGCTCGAGAGTCCCACGACGAGCACCAACGCCCACGCGGGTGCTCCTCTCACGTCCCGAAGGCGGATGAGGGCGGCGACCCCGACTCCGACCAGTGCGAACGGCGCGACCAGGAGGAGGCGGAGCTCCTCGAGGGGCCCCGACTGCCACCATCGACACGGACAGCAGGGCCCAGAGCAGCACGCCCCAGGCCGCCAGCTGGCGGGGAGGCGCCTCCCCCGGATGAACGACCATGACCATGTCAGCTCCTGGGAACTCGTTCGAAGATGGTGCCGTCCTCGTTGCTGAAGACGACCCGCAGGCGGCCCGAGCTCGTCAGTCGATCCGTCATCTGGCGGACAGAGACAGCCGGGAGGTCCAGGTTCTGTTCCGCGTACTCGATCTGGCTGCGAAGGAGGACGACGTACGAACCCGACGAGAGCGGTGGCGATCGCATGATCCAGCCCGGCCAGTGACCACGAGGTGTTGACCGCTGTCTCGATCAGCGACGTGCCCCGCTTGAGGTCGAATCGCTGGCCTGCGTACGCCATACCTCCCGGGGCGAAGGGCGAGACGATCGCGCCCTTCGGGGCCATGCGGGTGAGCGCATCAGTGGTGGCCACCTCGGCCGCCGACACCCTCTCGAAGCTCTCGTTTCCGTATCTGGCGGTCAGGAACGTCGGCACGGCGCATCGCAAGGAGCACCCCAACGGCCACGGGGCGGATCCAGGAGCGTCGAACGCCGGGAGTGGGCTGCTCCTTCCAGATCATCGACCCGATGAGCAGGCAGGACCCCACCAGCGAGAAGAGGTACATCCGCAGGAACCCCTCACCGCCGTAGTAGCCCGGCGAGGATCATGATGCTCGGTGCTCCCGCGAGGACCAGCAGCGGGGCGCTGAGCTGACGGCGGCGGATACCCGCCACGATTGCGGCGGCGACCAGCCCCCACACGAGGAGCGAGAACCTGATCCTCGACTCCACAACCATCAAGTGCGTCTCCGAGCCGACGATCCGCTCGGTCAGGCCTCGCTCGCGTGATTCGGTCGATCCGTCCCAGGGAGCCGAAGATGTCGGCGGAGTGGCCGAACCAGAACGGCTCAGCGACCACGCACAACCACGCCACGGCACCCACAGCGGCGAACAGGGCCAACGGCCATGGCCGCAGCCTGCCAATGGCAGCGAGCGCAGCCAGGGTCACCACGAGGATGACCGGGGTCAACTGGTGGCTGGCGGCCACGGCAAGGACTCCCGCCGCGACCGCGATGATGAGACCGACACGGGTCGTCTCGGACGCACCCACTTCGACAGGGTCCAACTCAGGGGAGCAGGCCTCACGCAGGCGCCCCACGAGTCCCCCGGCGATTGGTTCCATGCCCGGCGAGGGCCGCCGTCCCAGCGCTCCACGCCGCGGTGCGCGCAGATGGCTCAGCAACAGCGTCAGGATGGCGAGGTAGAGGACGAGACTGACCGCCTGGGGGGCGAAGTAGTCCTGACCGACCCAGTTGGCGATCACGAATACCGCCGTCCCGGTCCAGATCGCCCGCCAGTTGGTCAGCGTGGCTCGGCCGATCCCGACGAGCAGCGGGATGCAGGCCAGGACCATGGCCGTCGGCGTCCACAGCAGCCAGACCCGTGCACTCGGCGCGCCGACGGCCTGGGTGAGGGCCGATGCCGCAGTGAAGAAGCCCGGCCATGAGAACCGAGCATCGACACCCGTCGCCAGGTCGCCGGTCTGCATGATGTAGTCGGCGAAGCTCGCGTGCAACCAGGCGACGGGGAACCGTGCGGCGCTCTCGACGAGCGCAGGTGCGCCGTGCAGGAGCACCACCAGACCGACCATGACCCCGCCGAGCACGACCGACGTCCTCATCGCTGCGACGCAACTGGATGACGAAGATCGCCAGCAGTGCGCCGACAGCGAGGTAGGTCACCATCGGGTAGATGCCGATGAGTCCGGTCGCGCCAATGGCACCCTCATGCGCCCGGGTGAGGGCGAGGGCCCCGATGGCGGTCGTGGCGATGCTCGCAGCCAGCCATGCCGACCGACTCCCCCATCCCCGGCCGCGGTCACCAGCGGCGGCTGGCCGAGGTCCGTTCACTATCGGCTGCAGAGTCGCCGTCACGAGGTCCCCCCTTTCCCTTCAGCGGTGTCACCCGACAGCCGGACGCAGAGCACGCATCCACGCGGCCGCCGTGGTGCTGCCGCTGAGCGTGAACGTCACCGTTCCCGTGGCCCCCGCCGTTGCCTGGGCAACCGACGACAGTTCGGTGGTCTGGCCTCCCAGGGCCTCCCAGTGCTCCGTCCATCCCGCCGGCGGCGTGATCGAGATCGTCTTGGCGTCGATTCCCACGCCGCCGATCACGCGTGCTCCCCGACTCGCGGTGGTGACTCCCGCGAGCGAGATGCTCGTGGCTCCCTTGGTCGTCACCTTCGTCACCGTGGAGGTGTCGAAGGGGTTGGCGGGGTCCACCCCGTGGAAGTTGGTGATCCCGCCGCCCCACGTCACAGCCGCCGACAGCTGCCAGGTCCGGGAGGTGGGTTCGGAGGCAGGGTCGGACACGACGTGGTAGTAGACGAAGAGCGTGGATTGACCGCCGAGGCGAGAGCTTGGCGGTCACGAGGGGGCTCCATCCAGCGGGCACGCTCGTCACCTTCGGTGCCTTGTCCGCATTGACCTGGGCGACCAGGAAGTCGCCCGCCACCAGCCCGGTCGGCGAGTTGAGGGCGACCGTTGCGGAGGCGGTGGTCGCACTGGCCGACGTGGATTCCCCGACCACGATCCCTGCTGACACGGTGATGGCGTTGGTCGTGGTGACCGTGTTCGAGCCGGTGGCGTTGGTGGCCGTGAGGGTCACGGTGAACGCGCCGGCCGTGGTGTAGGTGTGGCTCGGGTTCTGCTGCGTGCTCACGGCGGTGCCGTCACCGAAGTCCCACGACCACGACGTCGGGCTGCCCGTGGACGTATCGGTGAAGGTCACCGCCAGCGGCGCCACCCCCGACGTCGGGGACGCGGTGAAACTGGCCACCGGCGCCGGCGGGGTCGACACCGTGACTGGCGTTCGGTCGTGGTGACCGTGTTCGACCCGGTGGCGTTGGTGGCCGTCAGGGTCACGGTGAACGCGCCGGCCGTGGCGTAGGTGTGGCTCGGGTTCTGCTGCGTGCTCACGGCGGTGCCGTCACCGAAGTCCCACGACCACGACGTCGGGCTGCCCGTGGACGTGTCGGTGAAGGTCACCGCCAGCGGCGCCACCCCCGACGTCGGGGACGCGGTGAAACTGGCCACCGGCGCCGGCGGGTCGACACCGTGATGGCGTCGGTCGTGGTGACCGTGTTCGACCCGGTGGCGTTGGTGGCCGTGAGGGTCACGGTGAACGCACCGGCCGTGCTGTAGGTGTGGCTCGGGTTCTGCTGCGTGCTCACAGCGGTGCCGTCACCGAAGTCCCACGACCACGACGTCGGGCTGCCCGTGGACGTATCGGTGAAGGTCACCGCCAGCGGCGCCGCCCCCGACGTCGGGGACGCGGTGAAACTGGCCACCGGCGCCGACGGGGTCGACACGGGGGGCTCGTCGAAGAACCAGTACTGCTTGGTGGAGTTGTTGGAGGCAAGGACCACCGTGCCTGTCGTGGCGTCCACCGGCTGCTTGCTGGACGTGACGTTGTTCACGTTCGCCGAGGACCCGTCCTGGATGACTGGGGTTCCGCGACCTGCCGCGAACGAGGGGTTGTCCATCGATGTGGTCTTCCGGTAGATCGCCCCTGGGTAACCGGCGTACGGGCATCCGGACACTGAGGTGGACGGGCCCGTCGTGAACACGTTGACCTGCTTGGTTGCGCTGTTCAGCACGACCTGGGGCCGGGTCTCGCAATCGGCAAGCGTTGAGATCGTGGTGGAGCTGAAGGATCCCGTACCGGGCTTGTAGACGAGCAGGAGCAGCTGCGGACTCGACTTGGGTGCTCCGGTTCCATCGAGGCTTGTCTTGACCGAGGCGAACACCCGCCCCGAAGTGTCCGCCTGCAGAGTCTTGAGGTTGAGGTGGTCGTCGGCCTGGTTGGGTCCGCGGATCGCGGGAGCGGCGTGCCACGAGGACGGGTCGGTGAACGAGGTCCCGTCGTTGCGCCAGGCCCACCACACTGTGCCCGTGGACTGATCGCTCCACATGACACCGATCTTGCTGCGCTGGAACGCCACAACTGCGGCGATGTCATCCGCGGAGGCGTACGGATCGGACGTGGGCATCACGAAGGGGGTCTGCCAGCTCGTGCCACCCACGGAGGAGACGTTCACGTAGACAGTGGACGTGTACCCAGCGGTCGAGTCGCCGGACACCTGGGTCCACGTCGCCCAAAGGCGACCCGTGGAGTCCTCGTCGATGGTCAACGACTCTGTGGAGTAGTCGCCGATGATGGTCGGGAAGCCGCTATCGAGTGTGTACCTACCCCCTCCGTAGCTGTAGCGGTACAACTTCGCCTTGTTGCCGGACTTGGAGAGGGTCGGAGACGAGTCCGTCGAGACCGCGGCCACCTGCGAGGCGATGTAGAGGTGCTGCCCGTCCCACAGCGTGTCCCCCAGCGTGTTCGACCGGGGGTCGACGAGCACACCGGTGTCCACCCACTGATGGACACCCCGGTCGAGCCTCTCAATGTGCCAACCGCTGTTGGTCACCCACATGTACGCCCACCACGACCCGTCGTTCCACCACAGCTTGCTCTGCGGCTTGTCCGACGTCGGGGGGTTGGCGACACCGCTGTACGTCGGTCCCGGTGTGCCGTAGTCCTCGGCGGCCTGCGCCTGCGGAACCGCCAGGACGCTGGCCAAGAGGGCCACACCCACAATGAGCGCGGATTTGGAGAACCGGCGCCGGTTTGCACCCCCAGCCATGATCATCAGTCCCGACCGTGGGGAAGGACTGTCGCGGTGGGACGGGGCGTGCCAGGGAAGTCGTCGTTCATGACGGGGTGCCCTTCACTGCTCGGGGGATCTGCATGGAGGCAACCAGGTAGCCGGTGGCGGTGACCATCAGGCCTGCCACGATGGCGGCGGCCGGAGTCGTTCGCCTGGGGTCGCGGTGACGCCAGGCGCTGGAGACGGCGGTCGCCACGCCCGAAGGCAGGGTGGACCGGACGTAGTCGCGCTCGGAGGCCAGGCCGTCGCTGCCTCCGACGAGGTCGGAGACCACCGCCTTCGACTTGCCCTCGGCGTAGCAGCGGCGCCGGAAGTAGCTCCACGTCGTCCGCTGCTGGGGTACCCAGTGCCGGACCCGTGCGGCCGGTTCGAGCAGAACCCGAGCGCCAGGTTCCTGCCGGCTGACTCGGATGGAGGCCTCTGTCTCCTCACAGCCACGGGCATCCGCGCCGATCCGCCCCACCCTGTCGGAGAAGCCGCCCGCCGCGACCAACGACGAGCGGCGGAAGGAGATGTTGGCGCCGATCGCATTCCGGACGGGCCCCAACCTCGTGGGTTGCCCGCGGTAGGAGCATCCCACCACCCATCCGAACTCCTCCGGGAACCACGAGGGACGATGGGACTCCCACGCGGGAACGACCGAGCCGCCGACGGACACGACGGCCGGATCGGAGTACGGCCCGACGAGGTGGGCGAGCCAGCCCGGTTCCGCCTCTGCATCGTCGTCCAGGAAGGCGACGACATCGCCGGTTGCCAGTTCGACTCCCGTGTTGCGGGCGCCGGAGAGGCCCGGGGGGCCCGTGCTGGGGACGACGCTGATGCCGTGGTCCTCCGGGTACCGAGACACCTGAGCCCGCACCCAGTCGAGCAACTCCTCGTTGTGGTCGATGATCACGAGGATCTCCCGGGGCGGGGGTACCTGGGTGCGCACGGATTCGAGGGCAGCCATGAGCTGGTCGGCACGATCCAGCGTGTAGGCGCAAAGGATTGCGGTGACGGTGATGCTCACGTGCGGACCCCGATTCGATTGAACGCGCGACCTGTGGCCACCCGTTTGTGGTGCGTGCCCGGTGGGCGCCTGCGTCATCTCAGACGACCGTCAGGCCGATTCGCTGACGGGGATGTCCTCGTCAAGGCTGACTGCGCCAAGAACGTCGAACCTGCTCCTCACGGTCCTGTCGTCCTCGTGCAGGGAGTGCACGTTGTGCGACTGGTCACCGACTCGGGGCAGGGGAAGCGAGGCGCTCATCGGATCGTGCTCGTGCTCGACCATCTCTGGTCGCCCCAGCGCTGGCGCAGCGGGTGCCTCGGCCAGGGAGTCACGAGTCGAGGTGGTCACCTCGGTCAGGTCGAGGACGGCCTTGGCGGCGGCGACACGATGCCTCTTCCACTCCGTCATCAAGGTGCGCAGGACCCGGGTCCCGTCCACACGAGCATTGAGGTTGCTCTCGCCGTGGATGCGCGGCAGCTCCACGCTGGGGACCTCGACGATCTTCAGCTTCGCGGTGGCGGCACGGCAGTTCAGGAGGGTCTCGACCTCGAACCCATCGCCCCAGAGCATCCTGTGTGGGCGTGTACTGCCGGTTCCGTGATTCGTGGCAGGCAGTTCGAAAGCCGCCAGGACGTCGCGCCAGAAGGCGTTGTAGCCGTAGCAGAGATCCGTGAATCGCGTGCCGAAGAGCACATTGGCGGTGCGAACGAGGGCGAGGTTCCCCATGTGCCGGATTCCGGTGATGTCCTCGCTCCCCCCGTCGTCCAGGTTTCGGCTCCCCTTGGCGAAGTCCGCGCCTGCGACCAGCGCGCCCACGAACGAGGGCAGCTCCCGGGGGTCGGCCGATCCGTCTGCATCGAACATCACGATCACATCGCCCGTGGCCGCCTCGAATCCCACCGCGAGGGCGTTGCCCTTCCCGCGACGAGTCTGTGCAAGGACGCGGACGTCGGGCAGCAGTTCGCGAGCCGTCTCCACCGTGCCGTCCGTGGAATGGCCATCGACAAGGATGACTTCGTGCACGCAGGGCAACTGAGGCAGGACCTCCTCGAGGTTGCGGGCCTCGTTCTTGGCCGGGATGACGATGGACACGAGCGGATCCGTGGTGCGCTCAGGAATCCGCTCTCGGGCGTCTGCTTGGGTGGGGTCCATCTTGTGCTCGTTTCTCGTTGTGGGGACGACGTGGAACACGCCCTGGCGGGCTTCGGCAGGTGTTCGCAGGCGCTCCGTTCCGCGCTGGCGACAGGACCGGGAGGCTTGGTTAACTCCGCCTACCCGTCAGTTGGACGCCCATACACTGACCCTGCTGCCAGGGCGGTGTGCTGCGGAGACGACCGAACGCTGAGGACCCTTCCCCAGCGCCTCGCGGGGAAGGGTCCTCAGCGCTACCGTGACGTCACCCCCTACACGTTGACCCTCATGAGCTCGCCGGACCCGGCGGAGACCGAGCCGGTCGTGAAGTAGAGGCTGTGACCATCTCGGCTGAGTGCCACGCCCGCGGGTGCGAAGACGTTGCTGACCACCGTGGTCACGACACCGGTTGCGCTGATGTGCACCACTGAGCCTGGCGGCCCTGGCGGCGGTCCGAAGAAGAACGAGACCTGGTCGGTGGCGTACAGGCCGCCGTGGCCGTCGCTGGTGCATCCACCGATGCTGAAGAAGTGGTCGCCGGTGAGGGTGACACGATCGGATCCGGTCATGTCCGAACCGGAGTATCGGAACACCATGCCGTTGAGGGTGCCCACCCAGTAGCTGCCGTCCCCAGCGGGAGCCACGCATGTCGGGACCGCGTCGCTGAAGTTCATGCCGGCGACGTTGGGCACTAGTGCGGGATCGGACGGTCTGCCGTTGGCCGTCACCTCCGTGATGCTGTTGGCGCCGGCGTCGGCGACCAGGACCTTGCCGGGCAGGGCGAGCACGCCATAGGGGTTGGAGTCCTGCACGTCCTCCGGGGGGTCGGCCAGGTGTCCCGCTGTCCAGTCGTAGTCGAAGTCGCCCACATCAGCGACCTCGCGCATCTGGCCCGACGGGCTCACCGCGAACAGGCGTCCGAGGTGTGCTCGCGCCGCATCGGCCAGGGGTCCCGTCGCGGTCGGGGGGACGGCGTTGGACGACTCGCCCATGACCGCGTACACGGTTGAGCCTGACGTCGAGAGGCCGGCGACACCCAATGCGAAGGACCCGTCCTTGCTCGCGGCGGAGACCAGGTTGCCCACGACAACTCGATGACTGCCGCTGGCCGGACGGTACGCCTGGATCCGCCCACTGCGGCCGAGGAAGAGCTCGCCCTCTGGCCCTTGGCCCAGCGAGAGGTCCCCACCTGAGCCGGCTTCGGCGACGTACACGTCGCCGTTGGCGGCGATGGCGACGCCGCGCGGGTTGTCCAGGCCCGACAACACCGATACCGGGTCGGCTGGGGCGCCCTGGGCAGCCGCGGGGATCAGGGCAAGGGGCGCCACCAGCGCGATGGTGGCCACGCCGACTCGGACTGTTGCCCGGATCGGACGGTGCGATGACGAGTGCGTGCTTCTGACCATGTCAACCTCAGTTCGTTGTGAACGCCTGCACGTTCGTGCCGACGGAGAGTGCTCCCGCTCCGCTCCGACGCCTGCGGCGAGAATGCCGCCGCCGACGGCCGGAGACGGGCGGAGCCCCACCGCGCAGCGCGGGGGAAGACCACGCGGTGGGGCCCGGCCTGGGTGGCCCTCCGCCTCCACGACGGGACACCCCCCGATTGGTACCCGCTGTCGCGGTGGCCATACCGACGGGGGACTTCGCCGCAGGGCCACCCGCGATGAGCCCCAGGCAGTGGTCCACGATCTCGGTCAGGGTGGGCGGACTTGAGCGAAGGCGGTGCGCAGGTCGGGGGTCTCGCTACTCCGAAGCCCGGCCCCACACGTGGGCACCGCCCCAGTCGATCGCCTCGACGGGATCGTCGCCGACCACCCATGCGTCGTGTCCGGGCGGCAGCACCTGCACGTCCCCGGGCACGGCCTCGAACGCAGTTCCGTCTGCCATCCGGCCGGCGATCCTCCCGGAGATCACGTACTGGAAGTGGGGAGCCTCGCACAGCTCGGTCCCTGTCGTCGGCTTGACATGATCCGACCACCGCCATCCCGGCTGGAGGGTGATGCGCAGCACCTTCCCACCACCGATGGTGACGATCTCGCCCCGCCCCAAGGGGAATTCCAGCACCTCGTCGGGCGCCGCGAAGTTCTTGAACTCAGCACTTGCCATCGCAGGCTCCTTGTCCTCGTTGTCCTCGCCGATCTGTCGGGAGGCGGGCCTCGCTCCAGCGTCGGCTTAGCAGCGAGGCCCGCTCGTCGGCACCTACCCCGTGGGCCCGCGCGCATACGTGTCGTGGTGCCGGCTCGTGAGGACCACGGGTCAGGAAGCGTGAAGCCCAGGCGCCGCGGGATGGTGCCGCAGAGCGGCACGCAATCGGCCTGCCACCCCCTCAGGGCCTGGAGTGGCAGACCGACGGCGTTCGGGCGAGGTCAGACCAGGGAAGCGCACTGACCGATCGCGTTACGGCCAACGAGGTTGACGCTGCCGGGGACGAAACCTCCGGACACACCCGGGGTCAGTCCCATGCAGATGAGGTTCCGCCCGATGGAGTTGCGAACGATGTAGACGCCGGGGGCGCCCGGGTGGACGTCGGTCACAGTCACGTTGGTCAACGTCGCGTTCCCCCCGATCATGTTGAAGAGCACGCCGAGCCAGTCAGTCGTCTGCCCGCTCACGGTGAGGTTGCGGCCGATCGTGTTGTTCTTGATCGACCACGGAATCACCGAGCCTCCCCCGATCAGCGTGACGTTGCCATTCACCGTGATCCCGTTCAACAGAACGGCATCCGCGTTGACTCCCGTGACGTTTCCCTCGACGGTGATGATCGAGTGTTCCGTCGGATCGACCATGCATTCATGCCCCGAGTTGCCGGTGTAGGAGGGTGGCTGGCAGCCCAGGCCGACGAGCGAGCCCTCAGCCGCGGTGACGTTGTGGCCGACGGTGATCGTCGACGGCGCGCTCTGCGCGTCGAGTTGGGCACCGGCCCGGACGTTCACGTTCCCGACCACGCTGATCACAGCGCCGGAGGGTACGGAGCAGGCACCCGTGACCGTGATGCTGGCGTAGTTCCCTTGGGGGATCTCACCACCGGTGCACGTGTAGCCCTTCGGCGTCTCCATGCTGGACACGGCTGCCATCGCCGGTGTACCCGAGAACACGAGACCTGCGGCAACGAGAGCCGTCGCCAGAACCCAGTGCCGCTTGGCAGTCCTCATCAGCACAGCCCTGCCTTCGCCGTTCCCGTCCCCCGGGGCACATACCCAGCCCCGATGGCGACGGCCTCGCCCTGTCCCATCGGGAACTCCGGCACCTCATCGGGTGCCGCGAACTTGCTGATCTCCTCATTGCCCATTGCAGTCTCCATCCTCGGCATCGTGTAGGAGAGGGGCTACTGAAGCGCGTGCGCAGCAGTGAGGCCCGCTCATGGAGTGCCTACCCAGTGCGTCCGGTGGCATACGTGTCGTGGTGGTCGCTGATGCGGTGCTTGGGGTCCGTACGGACCCGGGCCATGATGCCAGCGGCCTGACTCGTGACGACCCTGCTCGGAAGTGTTCCGCTGAGAAAGCAGTCCGTCGATAGGCGCCCCGTCGCCTCAGCGACCGCGCACTCGCCCGCGGCCCCAGAAATGTGGAGAACGTACTCCTGGGGGTACTGGCAGCCCTTCCTCATGGGCCCTGGGCCGGGTTCAATGGGGGCATGCGAGGAGCAATCATCTACGGACCCCGGGACGTGCGCTTCGAGGAGCGTGCCGATCCCACCATCATCGAGCCCACCGACGCGGTCATCCGCACCGTAGCCGTCTGCGTGTGCGGGTCAGACCTCTGGCCGTACCGGGGCGCCGCCGACGGGCGCAAGCCGACCCCGATCGGGCACGAGTACGTCGGGATCATCGAGGAGGTGGGCGCGGCGGTCACGACCGTCACGCCCGGGGACTTCGTCGTCGGCGGGTTCCTGTACAGCGACAACACCTGCCCGGTGTGCCGCAAGGGCATGCACGCCAGCTGCCAGCACGGCGGCGGATTCGACGGCGCCCAAGCCGAGCGGATCCGCATCCCCCACGCGGACGGCACCCTGCTCGCGACACCCGGGCAGCCGGACCCAGATCTGATCCCCCACCTGCTGGCCCTGTCCGATGTGATGTGCACCGGGTGGCACGCCGCGGTCTGCGCCGGGGTCCAGCCCGGGAGCAGCGTGGTCGTCGTCGGCGACGGCGCCGTCGGGCTCAGCGGTGTCCTGGCAGCCTCCCATCTCGGCGCCACCACGATCATCGCGATGAGCCGCCACGAGGCACGCCAACGAGTCGCGCTCGAGTTCGGGGCCACCCACATCGTCGCCGAACGTGGCGAGGCTGGCCTGGCGGCGGTGCGCGAGCTGACCGAGGGCATCGGCGCCGACTCGGTCCTGGAATGCGTCGGTACCGAGGACGCCCGGCTCCAGGCCGTAGCCTGCGCCCGCCCCGGCGGCATGATCGGCCTGGTCGGAGTCCCCCATGGCGACCTGCCCACCGACCAACTGTTCTGGGCCAACAAGGGCATCCGTGGCGGACCAGCCCCCGTCCGGGCCTACCTGCCCCACCTGCTCGACCTCGTCTGGACCCGCCAGATCAACCCCGGCAGGGTCTTCGACCTCACCCTTCCCCTGTCCGAGGTCGCCGAGGCCTACCGCGCCATGGACGAACGCCGCGCCATCAAGGTGCTGCTCCAACCCTGACCCTCACATTGTGATGACGATCTTTCCGGCGAACGATCCGCTGAGGTAGTGGGCCATGGCGTCGCGGCCCTCGTCCAGGGGGAACACCCGATCGATCACCGGCGTCACCGAGCCCTCGCCCATCAGGCGCACCAACCTGTCCATCACGTCGGGTCGGTTGGCCCGATACATCACCAGGCTGACGCGCCGGCCTCCGGACATTCGCAGGGCCTGCCCCAGCGCGGCCGCCCCGACCAGCCGCCGAGTGCTCCCGCCGACGACGCCACACGTGCCGCGCGGCAGCAGCGCGCGGCCGTACTCGGCGACCGATCGATGGCACACCACGTCGAGGATCAGGTCGTACTGCTCGCCGCTGCGAGTGAAGTCCTCGCCCGTGTAGTCGATCACGTGGTCGGCGCCGAGCTCGCGCATCACGTCGAGCTTGCCGGGACCGTCGACTCCGGTGATCTCGACTCCGGACGCCTTCGCGATCTGGATGGCGAATGTGCCCACCCCGCCCCCACCGCCGTTCATCAACACGCGCTGGCCCGGGTGCAGCGGACCGCCCTTCTCCAGCCCCGCGACGGCCAACCCACCGGCCTGGGGCACGGCCGCCGCCTGCTCGAAGGTCAGGAAGCCCGGCATCGGCGTCAACGCGGACTCAGGCGCGCGGGCGTACTGCGCGAACGCCCCGAACCCGCACCCGGACAGGTCTCCGAACACCGCGTCCCCCGGGCGGAACCGGGTGACCGAACCGCCCACCGCCTCGACCACCCCGGCGATGTCGGACCCGAGGGTCCGGCGCCTGGGTCGGCGCAGCCCACTCGTCCGGTTCACGATCGGGGTGCCGCGCATCAGGCCCTGATCCCACTCGTTGATCGAGGCCGCACGCACCGTGACCAGAACCTCGTCAGGGCCGGGATGGGGGACCGGCACGTCAGCGACGTGCACGACCTCGATGCCGCCGTACTCGTCCTGCACGAGGGCCCTCACGTTGTCGCATCCCCCACTGTGATGACGACCCTGGGGGCGACGGTGATGACCACGTGACCCTTCTTGTGACCCTGTTCGACGTACCGGTGGGCCTCGACGATCTGCTCCAGCGGGTAGCGCCGGTCGATCACCGCCCTGACCCTCCCGTCCTCCACCAGCCTGGTGAGGAAGATCAGGTCCTCGGTCCTCACGCCCCCCGCTGAGCCGGAGTGCTTGACGATGTTGAGGTAGACGCCCGTGGACTTCAGGCGCCGCTTGCCCTTCGAGGACGCAAGCTTGTCCACGGCGTCGAGGATGACGTCGTAGGTCTGCTGGTCCTGCGTGAAGTCCTGTTGGGTGTAGTCGATCACCCGGTCGGCCCCCAGCGACCTGACCATCGGCACATTGGAGGTGCTGCACACCCCGGTGACCGTGGCCCCGAAGTACTTGGCCAACTGCACCGCATAGGTGCCCACACTCCCCGACGCGCCGTAGATCAGGACGTCCTGCCCCGGCTGGACATCCGCCTTCCGCAGGAGCCGCAAGGCCGCGACCCCCCCAGTGGCGAGCCCGGCGGCGGCCTCCTCGAACGTCATGCTGGTCGGCTTGAGGGCCAGCATGCCGTCCTTCTCGGCTGACTTCCGGGGCTTCTCCGGCAGGCACGTGTACTCGGCATACGCCCCGAGACGCCAGCCGGTGAACCCGAAGACCTCGTCCCCGTTCGTGAACAGCGTCACCTCCTTGCCCACCGACTCGACCACACCGGCCAGTTCCATCCCCAGGATCGGGTGCTTGGGTCTGCGGACACCGAGCACCAACCGCGCCACGAGCCGTTGCCCGGGCGGCACATCAAACGTGCGGATCCGCACATCGCCCACGTGCACCGTCGTCGCAACCACCCGGATCAACACCTCGTCGGCCCGGGGGGTGGGCTTCTCCACCTGGATGAGCCGAAGGACCTCCGGCGGCCCGTACCGGGGGCATTCGATCGCCTTCATCACATCCCTCCCGAAGCCTGGCTGCACAGAGTGGGCAGGTGCCTCGTTGACCCGTGCGGGATCTTCGACATGACGCTCATTCCCCTTCCCGATGCGAGGCCGCGTCCATCGGATCGCTGAACGGAACGCCAATCAAGAGGACAAAGGCCTGTGAGCGAGGTCACCGAGACGCGTGCCCACCGAGCAGGCTGCCCCCAGGCTCTGGGACCAAGACGACTCACGTCCCCTGGGTGCCGTTCGGCCCTGTCGCCCCGGCGAAGTCGGTGGGAGCCTGCCAGCATGCACCGCCATGTGTGGCCGGGAAGCCACTTCCCCCTCGGGGCGACGCCCGATGCCGGGGGAACCAACTTCGCCCTTGCCTCCCAGGTGGCGCAGAGGGTCGTCCTGTGCCTGTTCGACGAGGCGGGCCACGAGGAGCAGGTGACGCTCCGGGAGTACGACAGCGGCGTCTGGCACGGCTACCTGCCGGGGGTCGGTGTCGGGCAGCGGTACGGCTATCGGGTGCACGGCGTCTATGACCGAAGCCGGGGACTGCGGTGCAACCCCGCGAAGCTGCTGCTGGACCCCTACGCCCGGGCCTTCGACGGCGAGCTCCGCTGGGGCCCCGAGGTCTTCGACTACGACTGGAACGCACCCGACATGATCTCCGTGCTGGACTCCGCGGCCAACATGCCGAAGTGCCTCGTCGTGGACCCGACCTTCGACTGGGCCGGCGACGTGACTCCGCGGACCTCCTACGCGGACTCCGTCATCTACGAGGTGCACGTGAAGGGGTTCACGGCCACCCACCCGGAGGTGCCCCCGGAACTGCGCGGGACCTACGCCGGCATGGCCCATCCCGCGGCCGTGGCACACCTGACGTCGCTCGGCGTGACGGCCGTGGAACTGCTGCCCGTCCACGAGTTCATCACTGCCAGCGCGCAGGCGCGCTCCGGGTTGTCCAACTACTGGGGCTACAACACGATCGGCTTCTTCGCACCCCTCGAGGAGTACTCGGCGGCGTTCCAGGCGGGGTGGGTCGGTGGCCAGGTGCGGGAGTTCCAGCAGATGGTCCTGGCCCTGCACGCCGCGGGGATCGAGGTGATCCTCGACGTGGTCTACAACCACACGGCTGAGGGTGACCAGCTCGGCCCGACCCTGTGCTTCCGGGGGATCGACAACCACGCCTACTACCGGGTGGATCCGGCTGACCCATCGCGGTACCTGGACACGACCGGGACGGGCAACTCATACAACGTCGACGACCACACCTGCCTGCGGCTGATCATGGACTCCCTGCGGTACTGGGTCACCGAGATGCACGTCGATGGGTTCCGCTTCGACCTGGCCACCGCCCTGGCACGCGAGGATGGCGGGTTCGAACGGCTCTCATCGTTCTTCGCCCTCATCGACCAGGACCCCGTGATCAGCCGGGTGAAGCTGATCGCCGAGCCGTGGGACGTCGGGCAGTGGGACAGCTACAGCGTGGGGGCCTTCCCGGACACCTGGAGCGAGTGGAACGGGCGATACCGGGACACGATCCGGGCCTTCTGGTCCGGGCGCCCCGGCATGCTGCCCGAGCTTGCCACCCGTGTCGCCGGGTCCTCGGACATCTACGGCCCCAGCCGCCGCCGGCCGCACGCCTCGATCAACTTCGTGACCTGCCACGACGGCTTCACCCTGCGCGACCTCGTCTCCTTCACCGGCAAGCACAACGAGGCCAACGGCGAGGACAACCGGGACGGTACGAACGACAACATCTCGTGGAACCACGGCGCCGAGGGCCCCAGCGACGACCCGGCAGTGGCGGCCGCCAGGGACCGGGACGTGCGGGCGATGCTCATGACCCTCCTGCTCTCCCGCGGCGTTCCGATGCTGCTCGGCGGCGACGAGATCGGGCGCACCCAGCGGGGGAACAACAACGCGTACTGCCAGGACAATGAGATCTCGTGGTTCGACTGGCAGCACGTCGACGACGACCTTCTGGCCTTCGTCCGGCGTGTGATCGCGATGCGTCGGGCGCACCCCGCGCTGCGCCGGCGCCGATACTTGGCCGACCCCGGGTACTCCGTGTGGTTCGCACCGGACGGCCGGGCGATGTCCCCACCCATGTGGCAGGACCCGGCGCGGCACAGTGTGGCGGTCTTCGTCGACGGGTCCGTCGCCCCCGACCACGACCGCTGGGGGGAGCCACTGCTGGACCGCAACCTGCTCGTACTGGTCAACGGGGAGGCCGATCCCGTGGAGTTCCGCATCCCCGACACGTCACCCGCCGGTCGGCCGTCGGACCTGTGGCGCCTGGAACTGGACACATCGCTCCCGGGCCCCGAGCCCGCATCCACGACGCTCGTGAGAGCGGGGGAGACCGTGCTGGCCCCGGGCCGCAGCCTGCTCGTGCACTGGTCGGCCTGGGACCCGCTGCCATGACGACCGACATGCGCAGACCGGGCAACGCTCGCGAAGCAGACTCCGGCAGCGGCCGGCGCGGCTGCGCCAGCTGGAAAGGCCCAACCGGACTTCACGGGGCGAGGGTCGCTACATGCCGAAGGTCTGCTGGAGGAATGCGATCGTCGGCTCAGTCTGGGTCTGGTCGAACGCGGGGTCGGCGTGCCCGGCGCCGGGCAGGATCGTCAGGGTCGAGGTGGCACCGGCCGCATCGAGGGCGTCCTTGAGCTGCTGGGACTGGCCTGCGGGCACGTTGCAGTCGGCGTCGCCGTGCGCCAGCGAGAACGCCGGGACGGCCGACGCTGTCGGAAGGTAGGAGGTGAGGTCGGTGGAGGCGGTCTGGTCGGAGGAGTCGACTGCCTCGCCGAGCCACTGCGACTCCGGGGAGTCGGCGGTTCCGTGGACCTGGGACTGCCCTGCGCAGGCGGTGACGTCGGCGGCCTGCTGGTCCATCGTCGCGAAGTCGACCGGGCCGTACCAGGAGACGACCGCCTGGACGGCATCGGACTGGTCGGGGTTGCCGAGGCTGTCGTCGTCGAAGATGGTCGCCTGATCGCCGGTCACGCCGAGCATGTTGGCCATCCATCCGCCGGCGCTCTGGCCCCACGCGGCGAACTTGTCGGGGTCCAAGCCGTACTGGGCGGCATTCGCCCGTAGCCAGCGCACGGCGGCCTTCACATCCTGCGCACCCGCGGGGTACAGCGCCTCACCGGAGAGTCGGTAGTTCAGGGCGGCGACGGCGAATCCCTGCTGGACCAGTGTGTGGGCCAGCCCAGCCTCCATCCCGGAATCGCCCATCGCGAACGCTCCCCCATGGATCAGCACGACGACCGGCGCTGATGTGCTGCCGTCCGACGCCGGCAGGTACAGGTCCAGGGTCTGGGACGGCGAGGTCGAGGCGTAGGCCACGCCGGTCTGCGTGTCCACGGCCTCCCTTGCCACGCCTGTTGAGGACCCTGGGTCGGTCGTCGCGGACGCGCTCGATGTCGCCGTCGAGGGCGACTGCGCGGGGGTCGACTCGGCCGACGTGGACCCGCTGCTGCACGCTGCGACGGTCAGCGTGCTGGCGGCGCACAGCGTGGCCACCGTCATGAACCTGGTCGGGACAGTGCGCATGAGGACGGGCTTCTTGCCAAGCATCGTCGGACTCCTGGTCGGGTGGCTGAGCGATCATTGGGACGGTAGCGAGGCCGGGTGAGCGGGCCCTCTGGCTTTGGTTGTGAGTCCAGTGAGAATCTGGGGCGTGGAGACCCCGCCCGAGGCTGCACCGGGCGGGGTTCGAGCGCCCCTCGTACCAGCCGGGGCGGCGCTCCACGCAGGCCTTGCGTGTGCCGACGGTGCCGTGACGCCGGGCTACGCGCTAACGGTGGCCTTCGCTGCGGTCTCGACTGCTGGTGCGGTGAAGGGCGTCACGAAGCGCTTCTCGTACCAGGTGCGGAAGACGACGGTCACGGCTCCGAACAGGAGCCCGACCAGCGCTGCCCACATGAGCTTCTCGCCTGACTGGAGGTACATGTCCCACGCCGTCGCGCCCTCGGTGAAGGTGTCGAGGTTCATCAGCCCGAAGAACACGCCGGCGCCGATGAACCACGAGGGCACGAAGTCGAATCCGGGGACCTTCTCGGCGCTGATGACGAAGATGACGACGACGAACACGGCGATGTACAGGTTCCACTTGCCGCCCACCCCCCAGTCACCGAGGGCCTTGGCGAGTTCCATGATGGCCACGGATGCGACGGCGCCGCCGAAGTAGCCGGCGAGGGTCTTGGCGCCCATCTTGGGGGTGCCACCCGCCAGGAAGTACATGGCCCATGCCTGGAACGCGATCCAGGACAGGAACCCGAGCGGTGACTCGATGATCATCATGAACATGGCCTGTGCGGCGATGAACACAGTGATCGGGAAGAGCTTCGAGTAGGGCATGGTCGTCTCCTTTGTGTGAGTGGGTGCTGAGCGCTGAGGGTGGCCGTTACCGGTTCTTCAGCGTTTCGTAGAGGTCGAGCGCGTCGGTGGGCTTGAGGCCGTCGTGCACGACGGCGCAGACGGCCTGGATCATGGCGGCGGGGGCGTCGGCCTGGAAGACGTTGCGTCCCATGTCGACCCCGGCGGCGCCCTGGTCGATCGCGTGGTGGGCCAGTTCGAGGGCCTCGATCTCCGGCAGCTTCTTCCCGCCGGCGATGACGATCGGGACCGGGCAGGAGGCGGTGACCTTCTCGAAGCCGTCGCAGAAGTACGTCTTGACGATGTTGGCCCCGTTCTCCGCGCACATGCGCGAGGCCAGGGAGAAGTACTGGGCGTCGCGGACCATGTCCTTGCCGACGGCAGTCACGCCCATCACCGGGATGCCGTACCTCTGGCCGGCGTCGACCGCGTGGTACAGGTTCGCCACAGTCGACGCCTCCGCACTCGGGTCCCCGGCGGCGACCATCACCGCGAGCGCGGACGCGTTGAGCCGGACCGCGTCGTGGATGTCGAGGACGGTGTTGTGGTTCAGCTCGGTCAGGATCGTCGTGCCCGCATCGGCGCGCAGACACACCGGCTTGCCCAGGGTGGGCGGCAGGCAGGAGCGGATGATCCCCCGGGTGGCCATGAGGCAGTCGGCGTACTGGGCGATCGGGACGATGCTCAGGTCGATGCGCTCGAGGCCTGAGGTCGGGCCCATGATGAAGCCGTGGTCGAAGGCGAGCATCACGGTCCGGCCGGTGTCTGGGCGGAAGATCCGTGATAGCCGGTCCTTGATTCCCCAGTCCAGGTGGTCGCTGCCCTTGAGGTGGAAGCCCTGGGATGCGGCTGGTATCCCCAAGCCGAAGTCATTGCCGTGCCGGATGTCGTCGAGGTCAGCCATCGACGTTCCCCTCTCGTGCGTCTGCGAAGCCCCGGAAGATGAGGCTGATGCTCTGGGCGCCGGGGTCGAGGTGGCCGATGCAGCGGTCACCCATGGTCCGGGCCCGGCCGAACTTGGCCACGTAGTCGGTGGTCCTCTGCGCTCCCTGGGCGGCGGCCTCGGCGGCTGCGGCGAAGGCGTGCGGCCCGTCACCGAATCGCCGGAGCTCCCCGGCGAGCGCCTCGGTGGCCGGGGCCAGCGCATCGAGCATCGTCTTGTCGCCCACGTGGGCCTTGCTGGTCCTCTGGAACCGCTCCAACCCGGCCTCGAACATCTGGGCCGTCTGCTCGGGTGTCAGCTCATCGGCGACCGCCCCGGTCGCCAGGCCGAGGAAGTAGGACCCGAACAGCGGGCTGGTGGAGCCGCCGTCACACATCATGACCTTCATGGCCACGCTGTTGAGCAGGTCGGCGAACGACTTGTCAGGACTTTCCTCGACGGCCGCGGTGGCGGCCTTCATGGTGCGCAGGATCGTGACTCCGTGGTCACCGTCGCCCAGCTCCCCGTCGAGCTCGGAGAGGACGATGTGGTTCTCATCGATGATCTGTGCCGATCGGTGCAGCATCTCGACGAACTGTGCCTTCGTGAGTGCCGGCATGTTCCTCAACGCCTCTCCTCGGTGATCGGGCTGGTGGTCCGGCGTTGGGCGTGCGGAACCACCGGCATGTCGATTCGCGGGGCAGTGGGGGCTTGATGGCCTTGCCCCCACTGCCTGGTTGTGGTCCGGGGGCGATCCGGCAGCGCCGGACGAGCGCGGGCGTTGTTGAGCTAGCGGACCCGGAAGTACGGGGTGTCACAGGGGGCGTCCCACAGCTCCTTGAGCTCGTCGTCGAGCTTGCACGCGATCAGCTGGTATCCGCCGGCTTCCTGCACGGTGAGCAGCTCGTCGGCCTCACCGCGAACGACCTTGATCCCGGCGGACTCGAAGTACTTCGCCGCGTCGCGGAAGGTGATCAGCAGTTCCATGATGGTTGCCTTGCCGGACCCGTTGACGAGCAGCAGGACCTCGTCGCCGGGCTTCAGGGTGAGCTTGTCGACGATCTTGCCCGCCAGCACCTCAGCGGTCCCCTTGGCCGACAGCATCTTCATCCGGACCCCGCCGCCCTCGCCGTGCTGGCCGGCGCAGATCTCCATCTCGTCGGCGCCCATCTCACCCAGGTCGCCGCCGGTCGAGGGATGCGAGGCGATCTCGGAGAGCACCGCGATCGTGGCCATGCTCTGCTCCACCTTGTCGGCGATGCGGTAGACCTCGTCGAGGTTCATGCCCCTCTCCGCGGCGGCACCGGCGATCTTGTAGACGATGAAGCAGCCGCCCAGTCCGCGCCCCTCCTCCTGCGGGGTAGGGCGGATCTCCTCCTTCGTGATGATCTCCTTGACCAGGATGCCCTCGGCCTCGGCGACCTGCTTGGCCATCTCGGCGCTCATGACGTCACCGGCGTGGTTGAGCGTGACGAGCAGGATGCCCGCGTCACGGGCCAGCGTCCTCATCGCCTCGACGATCTTGGGCGGACCAGGTGCGGCGAAGATGTCGCCGACCACGGAGATGTCCAGCATTCCTTCCCCGACCCAGCCCTCGAGCGCAGGCTCATGCCCGGCGCCCCCCAGTGTCAGCAGGGCCACCTTGTCGGCCGGCTTCGGCGTGGTGCGGCAGACCAGCTTCTCCGACTGCAGTGTGACCTTGCTTGGGTAGGCCATGGCCAAACCCTCGAGCAGCTCGACGGTCAGGTTGTCCGGGTCGTTGATGAACTTCTTCATGAGTGCTCCTCATTCGTCTGTGGTGGGCGTGTGTGTTGGTCCGCGGTGTTGTCAGGCGTCCTGCACCGAGAGGAACTCCACGAGTTGCCCGTCCTCGAGGACGAAGCCGACCCGGGTCGTGGGATTGGCATCCCAGGGCTCCTGCACGAGCTCCTTGCCCTTGATCGCCTCGTCAACGTCGTCGACCAGGTACGCCAGGTGGGCCTCGGTCTGGATCAACGGATGCAGCCGGCTGCCTTCCTCAAAGCGCAGCCACTCGATGTTCTGCTCGCTCTGGGACGGGTCGGTCACGTACAGCTTGACGTCTTCCATGTAGAACTCGTCAGGTCGCTTGACGGCCGTCGGGATGCCGAGGTGGTGGTACTGCCTGGCCATGTCTCCTCCTGCTCCGGCGATCGACCCGGGCGGTCGACGCCCTGCTGCTCTGCGGTGGCCCTCGGGGCACCTGTGGAGATCCGCGAGCTCGCAAGAACAAATGTAACAAGAGAATGAACAGATGTCCAGACATATGTTCAGGTGATCTGAGTCACGCTCGAGTTCTTCGGGTACGACAGGGGACCGCGCCAGCGTGGAAAAGCCCGCGAGGGGTCCCGCGCCGGGGGATGGCACGGGCCCGAGCGGTCAGTTGATGCTCTGGTGGTACCGGATCAGCTCTCGGGCCGTTACCTCGTCGGTGACCAGGTGGCTGATCAGGCCCGTCATCAGCCCGCCGTGCACGGCCTGGGTCTTCTTCGTGCTGCCGGTGACCACCACCACCTGCTGGGCGCCGCGCAGGTCCACCAGGGGGATCCGCACGGCGTAGTCCTGAGGGCTGTCGATGATGGTGCCCCTGGCATCGAAGTAGTAGGTCGCGAGCACACCGACAGCCTTCTGCTGCTTGAGCCGATCCCCGAACCGCGCGGCCGTGGCGTAGTCCGGGACGGTCGGATACGTCCCGATGCCCAACAGGACCAGGTCCAACTCCCTCCACAGGTCAGAGACCTGCCGGTACTCCACGGTCCCCGTGAACATGGCCCGATCCCCCTCGGAGACCGGAAATGCCGGCGCATGCAGGTAGTACGGGTCCGCTCGCAGCTTCTCGGCCAGGAGGCGCGTCAGTTCGTTCGTCTGGAACCACTGCATCGCACTGGGCGCACTGCCGATCACCGGGCAGACGCTCCTCCTGGCCCCGGTCTGCTCGTCCTGCTCCTCCACCTGGGCGATGACGTCACGCACCGTCTCCCCCCAGCCGATTCCCAGGCGGCGGACCTCCGGCAGGAGCCGCTGCACGTAGAGCGCCGCCTGGGACACCATCAGGCTCCGGTCCACGGCCTCTTCGGATGGTCCGGTGGGCACGATGAGACCCCCGCGGATCCCGAACGTGCGCATCAACTCGCCGAGCAACTCGTGGTCCTCATCCAGCGGGGAACGAACCTCGATCCGCACGATGCCGCGCTGCCGGGCCTCCGACAGCAGCCGGCTCACCACCGGCCTCGAGACGCCAACAGCCTTGGCGATCTCCGCCTGCGTGTAGTCCTTCTCGTAGTACAGCCGCGCGATCTCCACCAGCCTCTGGTAGTCGTCGTTCTTCATACCGAGAGCTCCTGTGGACGGTTGTTCAAGTCATCGGGTGCTTGTCTGGACATTTGTTCACAGCGTACCCGGCAACGCTCCGAAACGAAAGGAGGCGGGTCGGCATCGCGTTGCGTTCAACGGCACAGGCGGGGAATGGGTCGCCCATGTGCGCTCCCGGACCCGCTCGTTCTGCTCGCCTTGGTGATCGCGATGCATCGAGTGACCCAGGCGCCCTCCTGGGCGCTCCGTTTCGCGTCTGGCCCGCTAGGCGTCTTGAACCGACCGGTTGGCGTTGAGGCAACGCCCTGGCGCGGTTCTCTACCGATGCGGGGGCGTTTCCTCTACGGCGAAGTAGGACCCGGATTCGTATTCCACGGAGGGTCTGCGTTGGGCCTTTGGGGCCTTGACCAGGATCTCACGCCTGACCACGCTGGCAAAGGTCCGCCTCGAGCTAGCCGGGCTCAGGGCGTGACCACTCCCCCTCGATCAGACATAGGCGTTCCGGCGCAGCCACCGCATGGCCTGGGAGCACCACAGCGGTGGCAGGTAGAACGTGACCAGCCGGAACGCGATGGCAGTGGACATAGCGATCGCGCTGGGCACGCCGATCGCCTGCAGCCCGTAGGTGTAGCCGGCCTCGGCCACGCCCACACCACCGGGGACGGGCAGCAGCCCGGCGAAGAGGCTGACGAAGGTGTTGACCAGGATCAGCTGCGACAGGGCAGCTGACTCGCCGAAGGCCGCCAGGCAGATGCCCAGGACGATGGCCTGGATGAGCTGGCCACCGAGGTTGCCACCGAGGACCCCCGAGACCTTGGTGGGATGGCGCAGCACGTTCAGCGAGGAACGGCCCTGGCTTGCCTGGTCCTTCATCTCCGCGAGGAGCCGCGGGACCTCGCGCCGGACCCGCGCCCTGCGCCGCGGTACCGCAAGCGTCACCACCGTCCAGATGAGTCCGATCAGCGCGGCCAGCGCGACCAACGAGATGTCACCAGATTCATCCCCACCTGTGTCGGACCCGGAGGAGACGTCCGTCGTGACCCCGGGCAGCGCACTGGCCCCGATGACGATCAACAGCAGAACCTGCACGACGAAGCCACCGAGACTGTCGATCGCGCCCATGGAGGTGGCCGCACCATAGGAGACGCCGAGCCGCTCGAAGAAGCGGATCTGCAAGGCGATGCGGGCCGCCGTTGCCGGCAGTACCAGGGCGATGAACTGGATTGCGTACTGCAGCATCAACACAGGCAGGAAGGGCAGCCGCCGGATGCTCGATCCGAGCGTGGAGAAGGAGAACAGCACTTGGGCCAGTGGGGCGACCAGGAGGCCGAGCAGCAGCAGGCGGCGGTCCGCAGAGGCCAATTCCTCGACAACCGCATCGAAGTCCACCCCGGCCAGCAGCCCGACCAGGGTCGAGAGGACAACGACGAGGAGGACCGTCTTGAGCACCGATCCCGCCGTCACCCGGCGCAGCTCGACCAGCGGCGCGGCCTCGGTCCCGGTTCGCTCGATGGCTAGGTCCCGCAACTCCTCGAGGCCCCACTCGGTCCCCATCGCCCGCCGCAGGGGCTGGCTGAGCACTGGATCCTGCACATAGGGCAGCGCCTGCGCCAGCCCATCGACACCGAGAGCCTCGATCGCGCTGGCCACGGCACGCTCGGAACCAACACACAATGTCAGGGTGACCAGCATGTGGACGCGATCGATCATCAGGTCGTGCCTGGATGCGGCAAGCCGGGCGTGTGCGAAGTCGGCCAGGGCCGGGGTCCCGTCAGCGCGCTCGACGACGTGGCGGCCGGTGAGGTTGCGGTGTGCGATGCCCGCCTCGTGCAACGAGGTCAGGTCCGACCACGCCCTTTGGAGCCACCTGTCATCCACAGAGCCAGGAGGCATCTCGGCCAACGCCCGGACCGGGGCATGGGTGACCACCAACGCCTCTCCCTGGACGCCCACCCCGGAGGTGACCAGCGGGAGGACCGGGACCCCGGCCCGCTCGGCAAGCAGGGACATCAGGGCCTCGTGCTCAACTCGCTCCCGGCGGCTCACAGCCAGCCGAGGAGCCTCGCCCCGGCGCGTGAGCGCGGACCACAGGGAACCGATGAACCGCGCGTCCCAAGCATCCCGGCCAAAGACCTTGACCTCGAGGTCCTCCCCTGCGACGGCCCGGGCATGCAGGAGTTGCTCCCCGGGTGCTCGCGGGGCAGCGCCCTCCACGGACACGGTGTCGACGCCGAGGTCACGCAGCGCCTCGCCGACCTGCTCGATGGTCAACTGGCCGCCAGGCGAGCCCAGCACCAGATGCACGAGCGACGCAGCCACGAACCCGACGGCCAGGCCCGCCACGACCCCCGAAGGGTGGGCCAGCTGCAGCGCCACGGCTGCCAGAGCGCCCAACGTGAGCACGACCCGGCCCACCACTCGGAACGGCCGCGTCACGTGCGGGGACGCGGTCACGATCACCGCTGTTGCCACGGCCAACCGCGCGGCTGCGAACACCGGCGGCGGATCCACGGTCACCAACGCGTCCACAGTCTCGTCCAGGCTCGTCCCGCCCAGCGCGCTGACCCCGGTCACCAGCGCGAACGAGACCCCCACTCCCATGGCGTAGTCCCCCAGCAGGCGCAGGCGCCCATGACCGTGCCGGACCACCGGCGCGAGCAGCAGCACGACAACCCAGAGGGACAGCAAGGCGTAGGAGAGCTCCCACAACCAGCCCAGTGCACCGGACAGCTCATCGATCACCGCACCGAGTGCCACGTCGATCGACGTCGGCCCGGGGGCACTCATCGTCGTCAGCGCCACCACGAGCACGCCGATCACCAGCAGCACGACGTCCGTCGGCCGTCGCAGCCTCTGCGCCTGAGCCGACGAGGAGAACATCCGGAACACGCGCAACGGCGACAACTCCGACGGCTCGAGCTTCATCTCACCACCCCTGGCGCCCGCGCGCGGTCAGCCGATCGCCCAGTTGAGGAACGAGAGGACGTCGACGTGCACCTCGTCGCCGTCATCCATCGGCACGATGAACTCATCAAGCAGCACGCAAGTGACGATAGCCGCACACACGGCACCTGCTGTGGGCGCCGGTGGCCGCGAGCACCGGCGTGTCCGATCGCACGCGCCGGTGCCGCCGAACGCCCGGCTGAATGCTGGACGGCGCTGGACCAGCCTTCGGTCTGCTGTCGACACGGGTAGGAGGGGTCTCGGGCGAAGGCGCGATGTTCCCGGTTGCGGCATTGCTGCGAACCCCGTGGGACCGCGTGCTCCGGCTGACCGTTCAAACACGCAGAGGTGAGCGGGCTGCATGGTCGAGCGGGTGCCCACCAGTCACGCCTGCGTCCTGTGTCAGGTGGCATGGACCGAGATCGGCGGGACTCGAAGTCCCCGTGAATGACATCATCGGTGGTGCGGGGGCGGGAGCGACAGCGCAGGGGCTGTCGGAAGGGAGCACTGTGATGACGGGGATGACGTCCGCCACGTACACCGATCTGGCGTACCTGGGTGGCACCAGGGCGATCGCGACGACGCCGATCGTCGGGCAGCCGACGCAGTCGTACGCGGATGTCTACGTGCCCGGGACGGAGCCGATCCGGGACGGGGAGATCCGGGTGACGGTTCTCGGCAGTGGCAATCCACCGCCGACGCGGGCGCAGGCTTCCGGCTCCATCCTGGTGGAGGTGGGCAACGCGGAGCGCGACATGTTCATCTTCGATGTCGGTAGCGGTGCCCTGGCCAACTTCATGAGCCTGGGCCTACCCATCAACTCCCTGGACAAGGTGTTCCTCACTCACCTGCACGCCGACCACACCGCCGACCTGATCACGCTGTTCGGCAGTTTCCGCAAGGCAGGGCGCGTAGGGCCGCTGCACGTGTGGGGCGGCGACGGGTCCGAGCCGAAGTTCGGCACGAAGGTCGCCCTGGACGCGATCGAGGCGGCGTGCGCGTGGGACACCGAGTCCACCCGCGGCTTCAAATCGAACGAGTCCGCGGTGCTCGTCGGGGCGGAGTTCGACGCGTCGGTCACGTCCGTCGTCTACGAGCAGAACGGCGTGACCATCACCGCCTTCCCGGTGATCCACGCCCTGCACGGAGCCGTCGGCTACCGCGTCGACTTCGCCGGCGTGAGCATGGTCTTCTCCGGCGACACGCACCCGTGCTGGCCGCTGGTCCACGCCGCGCAGGGCACGGACCTGCTCATCCACGAGTGCTTCCCGTCGGCTGCCACCCTCGCCGCTTTGACCGGGGGCAGCATCGAGAATTTCCGAGTCGTCACCTCCGCCCACACCGTCCCGAAGACCGCCGGCAAGGTGTTCTCACTCGTCCAGCCCCGCATGGGTGCCCTGTGGCATACCTTCCTCGTCCCCGCGGTCGTCGTGCCCATCCTCGAAGAGGTGAGCGCGGTCTTCGACGGCCCCGTCGTGCAGACGCAGGACCTGACCATCTTCAACATCACCCGGGAAGCGGTCGTCGCCCGGCAGGTCCAAGCGGCCCCGCAGGCGGTAGCCGTCCCCGGTGAGTCGCAACTCGAACTGACCTACAGCACACGCCCCGAGCCGCCAGCCTGGTGGGCCGAGGCGATCATCCCGGACGAGGAGCCGCCCCCGCCCCAGCCCGCGCCTGCAGGTGGCTCGGGCGCCCTTTCGCGGCGCGACACGGCTTGACCTCGGGAGTCGCCACCGCGGGGCCGAGACGTCTGGGCCGACTATGGGCAACGGCAAGGCCGTCAACGCGTGCGTGCGGAGTTCGTCCTGACTGTTGGCAAGGAGCGGTTCCAAGTGCGGCAGGGATCTTTCGCAGCAGAAGTAGCGGAGAACTCGCGGGTGACGGTGACCGGGGCCCTGGACTTGTCTCCGACTACGAAAGGGAGGCCTTCCGATTGGTCGACACGAGGGCCCACTGGCTCGTCAGCCAGGTCATCGACCTGACCGGTGGCGAGCTCTTCGTCGACCTCCACCGCCCCTGAACGCCCGGCCGTCGCCGCCGTCCTGGTCGGCGACGATCTCCAGCGTGCGTCGGGCGCTCCTCGCCCTACCGGCCCGGGGCCTCCAGGTCGACGCCAGCGACCGAGGTCACGGCTGCCCGTACGGTGGGGAACCGGTCCTCAGGGGGCAGGACGTCATCTTGCCCGGTCCTGCTGAGCTGTTCCTCGAACGTGGCCCGCGACCGCGCCAGGACGAAGCGGATGCCGTCGTCCTTGAGCTGGGACACGAGGTCGGCGAGGGCCTGGGCGCCTGAGGTGTCCAGGTCGCTGACGGACTCGGCGTCGAAGACCAGCGTCGTGACCGGGTAGGGCGCACCGCGCACCGCCTCGCGAACGCGGCTGCGGAAGTACCGGCTGTTGGCGAAGAACAGCCGGTCGTCGAGGCGGTAGATGATCACGCCGGGGAACACCATGGCGTCGCGGTGGCGTTCGACGTCGACGAATCGGCCTGCGGTGGGGCTCCACCCCAGGACGGCGTCGCGCGGTTGGGCGCTGCGCCGGATCACGTCAAGGATGGACAGCAGCACGGCCAGGATGAGCGAGGGCAGCAGCCCGATCGTCAGCATCCCGATCACGGTGATGACGGCGACCACCAACTCGCCCCGCGACCCACGGGCGAATGCCCGCCAGGCGCCGATGTCCATCAGCCCCAGCGCCGCGTAGATGATCACCGCACCGAGGGTGGCCTTGGGCAGCAGCGCCAGCGCCCCGGTCAGGAACAGCAGCACCACCGCGACCCCGCCCGCCTGGACCAGCCCGACGACCTGGGTGCGTCCGCCGAGCCGGATGTTCACGGCGGTGCGCGAGCCGCTGGACCCGAGCGGGAACGACTGGGAGACACCGGCAGCCACGTTGATGCCCGCAAGTGCGGTGAGCTCCTGGTTGGTGTCCACGGCAGGGGAGTCGGGCTGCGACAGGCTGCGGGCGGTCAGAATCGCGTCGGAGAAGCCGACCAGCGCGATGCCGACCGCCGACGGGACCAACAGGGCGATGTCGGTCAGGGACACCGAGGGCCACGCCAACGTCGGCAGGCCGGGCGGGATCTCGCCGACGAGCACGACGCCGCGGTCACCGAGGTCCCACAGCGCCGACGCGCCGATCGCGAGCACCGTCACCACGAGCAGCATCGGGAACTTGGGCAGGAAGTGGCCACCGACCAGCAGGGCGGTGAGACTGAGCACGCCGATCAGCAGGGTCAACGCATGGGCCCCGCCCACGATGTTGCCGGCGAACGACAGGTACTCCTGCAGCGCAGTGTCTCCCTCGACAGCGACGCCCGTGAAGTCATCGAGCTGCCCCGACACCAGCGTCAGGGCCAGTCCGGTGAGGAAGCCCAGCAGCACCGCGGCGGAGAAGTAGTCCGAGATCCAGCCCAGGCGCAGCAGCCGTGCCACGAGGAACACCGCGCCGACGAGCAGTGCCAGCATCGCTGCCAGCGCCGGGTAGTCAGCCGGGTCCGAGGAGACCGAGGCCAGGGCCGGCGCCACCAGCAGGGCCGACGTTGCCGTCGGCCCGGTCATCAGCGACCGGGAGGAACCCAGCGCCGCGTAGGCGACCAGGGGAAGCAGAAGCCCGTACAGGCCGGCCACCACGGGCAGGCCCGCCGTCTGCGCATACGCCATCCCCTGCGGCACGGCCAGCGCCGCCAGCGCCACCCCGGCGAGCACGTCGACGCGCAGCAGCGACACCGAGTAGCCCCGCACCGACTCCACGAGCGGGATGAAGCGCCACCGTGACGTCGCGCGTGCCTTCGGCTGGAACGGTTGCGGCCGGCCCCCGTACTCGGCGGCGGATCGCGCCGGGTCGTCGTCGGGCTGGTTCACCGGGTTGCCCTCCTCTGCTGTTGCGGTACTTCAGGTTCCGCGTCGTTGGTGGCCGTCGGGGCAGTGTCCCATTCGAGGAACAGCACACAGGCTCCCGACTCCGCGGGCACCAGGCCGTGGAGGACCTCGGCGTCATAGGTCAGTCCGGGCACGGACACACGCGGGTTGCCCAGGGCGAGGACGGCGTCGCCGACGAGGTGGGCATCGGGGTCCAGCAGCGTCAGCGTCCCGCGCACGCGACACGAGCTGGGGCGGGCCAGGCGGAGGGCCCGCTGCGCCCACAGGTCCAGGAAGGCCCCGGTCGGCAGGTAGCCGAGCCCCGAGGCGGGCGTCGGAGATGACCAGATGGTCGAGGGCGCCAGATCCACCAGCGTCAGCGATCGCCCGTCGAACAGCAGGCCACGGGCTGTGTGCGCATAGACCTCACCCCGGACGAGCACCCTCATGGTCGAAGCACACCACCGGAGGTCCGGCCCGGGCATCCTCCGCGTGGGATGAGCCGACGCCCGACCCCCCGAGGGCGGCGGGACTATCATCACCGGGTGGTCGACGACGGCGCCTCCCGGGTGACCCGGGGCGTCGGCCTGGTCGAGCGCGAGGCACTTCTGGCACGGTTGCGGGACAACGCCGACGTCCCCGTGGTGGTCTTGCACGCAGGCGCCGGATTCGGCAAGACCACCCTGGCATCGCAGTGGGCTCAGCGTGATCCGCGGGCTCACCTGCTCGTGCGCAGCGCACGTTTCCTCGACGACCCGGCTGCGTTGGCACTGGCGCTCATCGACTCCCTCGAGTCCGTCGGGCCGGTCGCAGGCGAGACCCGGGCTGCGGTCACCGGAGCGGAGCCGGGATTCTCGGCCCTGCTGCTGCCGGCGATGACCCGGCTGGCCTCCTCCCGCGGGCGTGACTACGTCCTGGTCATCGACGACATCCAACTGCTCACCCGACGGGAGTGCCACGCGCTGCTGCAGGCGATCGCCGAGGGCGTGCCCGACGGCTCGCAGGTTGCGCTCCTCAGCCGGCTGGAGCCGCCCTCCTGGCTGGCGCGGACGCGGGCCGAGGGGCGCCTGTTCGAACTGGGTGCCAATGACCTGGCGTTCGACGACGACGAGAGCCGCCGCCTCCTTGACAGTCTGGGGGTCACCCTGTCGGGGGACCAGGCCGCGGAGCTCGTCAGGCGCGCTGAGGGGTGGCCCGTGGGGCTGTACCTGATGGCGCTGTCGCTGCAGACGCGAGGCGAACGCACCTGGACGGACCCCAGCATGGCGCCGTCCGGATCCGACCGGTTCGTCGTGGACTACCTTCGTGCGGAGGTCCTCGCCGGGCTGCCCCGCCGGGCGCGGGACTTCCTGCGGCGCACGTCCATCCTCGACGAACTCGACGCCGCGGTGTGCGATGCGGTCATGGGTCGCCACGACTCCGCAGCAGTGCTGGGCGGGCTCAGCCGTCAACTGCAGCTCGTGGTGGCCCTCGACGGCGAGGGCCACCACTACCGCTACCACCACCTCCTTGCCGATGCCCTGCGCGCCGACCTGGAGGGTCAGGAGCCCTGGCTGGCGCCCGAGCTGCACCTGCGTGCCTCGACCTGGTACAAGTCGCACGGCGAGCGCGACGCCGCCATCCGGCATGCCAGGGCGGCTGGGGACCTGGGGCGCACCGGCACGCTCGTGTGGGCCGGCGTCCCGGGATGCATCTCCACCGGCCGACCCGACCGCCTCGCCTCCTGGCTGGCCAACCTCGACGACGTGCGGGTCAGGTCCGACCCCTGGCTGACTCTGGCCGCCGCCTGGCTGGGGCTGCAGACCGGCGAACCAGGCCGGATGACCCGATGGATTCTGGCGGCGGAGGTCCACGCAGGCCCGGACTGGACAACGCGCATCGCGTCCGATGACTACGCCGCCAGCCTGGCGGCGATCCACGTCGTGGTCGGCGACTTCGGGCTCGAAGGGTCCATCGAGCTGTGTCGCGGCGCGCAGCTGGGGCTTCCCCGCGACTCTGGATTCCGCGCAGCCGCCTTCCACAACGAGGGCGTCGCACTGACCCTGACTCGACGGTTCCAGGAGGGCAGGGCCAGCCTGCAGCAGGCCGAACGCCTGGGCCGGGCCCTTGGCGTACCGATCATCGAGGCCAACGCCCTGGCTTGGCAGGGGATGCTCGCTGTCCTCACCGACGACTGGGCGCACGGCGCACCCCTGATCGCGCGCGCTGGTGAGCTCGTCGAGCTCCATCGGCTCGAACGCCTGGCCACGTCCGCCAACAGCGTCACCGCCCTGGCCCTGCTCCAGGCCGCGCGTGGCAACAAGGACCAAGCGCGGGTCACCTTGGGCACGGCACGCAGGCTCACCAGCCAGGTCAGCCAGATCGCCCCGTGGTTCGCCGTGGCCGGCCCGCTCGTGCAGGCCCGAGCCGCGATCCTGCTCGCTGACGGCGCGCTTGCGCGCACCCTGTGCTCGGAAGCCCGGAACCACATGCGCCCCGATCTGGCCGACACCTTGCTCAGCGACTTCCTGGTCGACACCGAGGCGATGCTGCGCACGCTGCAGGCCGACGGGGTCTCCACGGCTGCCCTGACCGCCGCGGAGCTGCGCGTCCTGCAGTTCCTCCCCAGCCGGCTGACGTTCCAGCAGATCGGCGAGCACCTGTTCCTGTCCCAGACCACGATCAAGACCCATGCACAGGCCATCTACCGCAAGCTCGGCACCTCATCGCGCGACGAGGCGGTAGCGCGGGCGCAGTCCCTCGGCCTGGTCGAGTCACCACCCCTGGACTGACGTCACCGCACCGTGCTGCCGGTTCCCGGGGAGCAGTTCTCGGGTGCGAAGTTGCCGCTGATGCTGAAGTCCTCGCACGTGAGCATCCGCGGGTGCTGGGTGCCGATCAGGAAGGAGGTGACCATGACGAAGGCGACCACGCCGATCGCGGCGAACTTCTCCCTGCCCTGCAGGCGTTCCGCGGTCGGGATGAGCACCCGGACCAGGAAGGCCGCGAGGGCGGGCAGGCCGAGCACGGTGATCAACACGCCCAGCCAGAACAGCACCTGGTAGATGCCCGAAGTCCCTCCGACGGGCAGGATCCACGCCAGGATCATCCACACCGTGGGCAGCAGCAGAGCGAGCACAGCAGGTCGACGCCAGACCCGGAACCCACGGGCGAATCCTAGGGCGAGGAACGCCGACGTCGCCGCCGCCCAGAGCGCCAGGTGCTGCTCGAAGAAGACCACCCCGTACACGCCGAGCGTGAACGCCGGCCACCACCCCATGGCAGCACCGGCGATCGCAGCGCCCGCAAGCCTGCGGCTGTCCTCGTCGAGCAGTGTCACGGCCCGAGCCGGATCCTCCCCGGTCATGGTCCCCATCATCCCCGCCACGAGGTGGGCGAGCCTCATCCCCCACGGATGAGAACGCTATCCGGCGAGGCGGAGCACACCGCCACGTGAGGTCCACTGACACACGGGTTTGACCGTCCGCATGTGAAGGGGTTGCAGCAATCATGAATGACGAGATCAACGACATGACCCAACTCGCCTGCGAGGGCAGCAGGTCTCCGCTGACCACCACACGGCTGACTGCATCCGCACCGCACCGTCGGCCGTGTCAATTGGTCAGCGTGGCCTCAGGGCTGCGGTTCTTGAGGTGGCTGCGGCCGCTGAGTCGCCCGCCCTCCGGCGGTGGCAAGCCAAGTGGTCGCCTGGTCATAGGCCTCGTTCAGCGACCCCTCGAGCTCATCGCCCTGGGCCAGCAACAAGACCGATTCCGGGAGGCCGGCGGAGCGCAGCTGGGTGACGGTAGCC
>CAWFSG010000014.1:0-80044 GCA_963818445.1 uncultured Actinomycetes bacterium | reverse complement strand
CGTGGCCGGGCTGTGCTGCGGAACCGTGTGGCACTCCAAGGGCTATGACCGCGGGAACCGGTACATGGCCAACGCCGTGGTCGAGCACCTGTGGCGCTGGACCGACGGGGGCCGGCTGCCGGTCGTGGTGGACGCCACCTCCTGCACGTTCGGCCTGGTGCACGAGGTGGAGCCCTACCTCGAGGGTCCGGCCGTCGCCCAGCACCGCGCGCTGCGGATCCTCGACTCGATCCAGTGGGCCGGCGAGGAGCTGCTCCCCCGGCTCGAGGTCCGCCAGAAGGTGGGCTCGGCGGTCATCCACGCCACCTGCGCGGGGACGCACCTGGGCCTGGGCGGGGCGCTGGCCGACGTCGCCGGAGCGTTGGCCGAGGAGGTCACCGTGCCCGTGTACGGCACGTGCTGCGGGTTCGCCGGCGACCGCGGCATGCTGCACCCGGAGCTGGCCGACGGCGCCGGCGCCGAACAGGCCGCCGAACTCGCGGGCCAGGAGTTCGACGCCTACCTGTGCTCCAACCGCACCTGCGAACTGGGCATGACCAGGGCGATCGGCCACGACTACGCCAGCTTCCTCTTCCTGCTGGAGACGGCGACCCGCTAGCGACCACCCGGGCAGGCGCTGCCGGGCCGGCACACGCTCCCGGCAGTCCGCCACCCCGGGTATGGGCCAACCACCGACGGGTACGACTTCCTCGCGCCCACCCGTGGGCGAGGACGTCCACCCGGCCCAGGAGAACCCGATGACCCAGACGACGGACCCGAGGACGGGCACCGCCACACCCGACCTGTCGACCCTGCGCGACGCTGTGCGAGGACGGGTGCTGCTGCCCGGCGACGATGGCTTCGAGGAGGCCTCCCGCCCGTGGAACGTCGCCGTCCCCCAGCGGCCCGCAGCCGTGGTCCACGTCGCCGATGAGCAGGATGTCGTCAGCGTGGTCCGCCTGGCTCGGGAGCAGGGCTTCGTCGTCAGCGCCCAGCCCGGTGGGCATGGCGCGACGGAGGCCCTCGACGCCACCGTCCTGCTGCGGACCGGCGCGCTCAACGAGGTTGTCGTCGATCGAGCGGCCGGGATCGCGCGCGTGGGGGCGGGGGTCAAATGGGGTCAGCTCCTGGCTGCGCTGGATGGAACCGGCCTGATCGCGATGGCCGGCAGCAACCCGGATGTGTCCGTCGTCGGGTACCTGCTCGGTGGCGGGCTGTCATGGTTCGGGCGACGCTACGGAATCGGCTCCCGGAGCCTGCGGGCAGCACACATCGTCGGTGGTGACGGCACCCTTCGGTGGGTCGACGACGCATCCGACCCCGACCTGATGTGGGCGCTGCGTGGCGGCGGGGGCGAGTTCGGCATCGTCACGTCGGTGTAGATCGCAGCTGCACCCCGAGCCCGAGCTGCACGGTGGGAAGCTGATGTTCCCGATCACGCAGGCCGCCAGCGTGCTGGAGGCGTTCGCCGAGGTCACGAGCTGCGCGCCCGATGGCTTGACCTGCTGGGCCTCCCTCATGCACTTCCCCCCTATGCCCGACCTTCCTGAGCTCCTGCGGGGCAACTCGTTCGCGACCGTCGACGTCACCTGGCTGGGGGACGCCGACGAGGGGGCCGACCTCATCGCTCCCCTGCGCGAAGCCGGCACGCTGCTCAGCGACTCGTTCGGCCCTGTCGCGATCGGCCGGCTCGGGGAGGTGGCGGCCGAACCGACCGCACCGATGCCCTTCATCGAATGGGGCGGAGTCCTGCGCAGCCTGGACGAGACGACCATCGAGCGCCTCGTCGACGTCGGCGGCGACCGGACGCGGACGGCGCTGACTGTCCTGCAGGTGCGCCACGTGGGCGGCGCCCTGGCCGTTCCAGGGGAGCCTGTCCGGCGCCCTTGCCCACGTCGGGGCCGAGTACGTCGTGTTCACCTTCGGCGTTGCTGCCGCACCCGAACTCGTCGAGCCGATCCGGGCATCGCTGCGCGGGGTGGCTGCGGCGTGTGGGCCCTCGGCCACCGCCCGGATTCCGCTGACCTTCCTCGGTCCGGACTCCGACCTGTCCGCGGTCCACGACCACGAGACGCTGTCTCGCCTTCGTGCCGTCAAGCGGCTAGTTGACCCCGACCACGTCATCCGCGGCAACCACCCGCTGGGATGAGGCGGCCACCCCGCAGGGCGCCGACCGACAGCCGCGGGTGCGGCTCCGCTACCCGCGGGTGAGCTTGCGGTAGGTGGCGCGGTGGGGGCGGGCGGCTTCAGGGCCGAGGCGGGCGATCTTGTTCTTCTCGTAGGACTCGAAGTTGCCCTCGAACCAGAACCACTGGGAGTCACCCTCGTAGGCCAGGATGTGGGTGGCCACGCGGTCGAGGAACCAGCGGTCGTGCGAGGTGATCACCGCACACCCCGGGAACTCCAGCAGGGCGTTCTCCAGCGAGCCCAGGGTCTCGACATCGAGGTCGTTGGTGGGCTCGTCGAGCAGGATCACGTTGCCACCCTGCTTGAGCGTCAACGCCAGGTTCAGGCGGTTGCGCTCGCCACCGGACAGGACCTTGGACGGCTTCTGCTGATCCGGGCCCTTGAAGCCGAACGCCCCGACGTAGGCGCGCGAGGGCATCTCGACGTTGCCGACCTTGATCCAGTCCAGGCCGTCGGAGACGACCTCCCACACGTTCTTGGTGGGGTCCAGTCCGGCACGGCTCTGGTCGACGTAGGACAGCTTCACCGTGTCGCCGACCCGGATCTCCCCGGACGTCGGGAGGGCGGCCTTGTCGGAGGTGTCCTCGTCGGCCGCCGCCACGATCATCTTGAACAGGGTGGTCTTGCCCACACCGTTGGGTCCGATGATGCCCACGATGCCGTTGCGCGGCATCGTGAAGCTCAGATTGTCGATGAGCAGGCGATCGTCGAAGGCCTTGGTCAACCCCGAGGCCTCCACGACCAGCGAGCCCAGGCGCGGACCCGGCGGGATCTGGATCTCCTCGAAGTCCAGCTTGCGCGTCTTCTCCGCCTCCGTGGCCATCTCCTCGTAGCGACCCAACCGGGCGCGGCTCTTGGTCTGGCGGGCCTTGGCGTTGGAGCGCACCCACTCGAGCTCGTCAGTCAGGCGCTTGCGCAGCTTGGCGTCCTTGGCGCCCTCCACCTTCAGGCGGGTGGCCTTCGCGTCGAGGTAGGTCGAGTAGTTGCCCTCGTACGGGTAGGCGCGGCCACGGTCGAGCTCGAGGATCCACTGCGCCACGTTCTCCAGGAAGTACCGGTCGTGGGTGATGGCCACGATGGTGCCGGGGTACTTCTCCAGGTGCTGCTCCAGCCATTGGACGCTCTCGGCATCGAGGTGGTTGGTCGGCTCATCCAGGAGCAGCAGGTCCGGCTGCTGGAGCAGCAGCGTGCACAACGCCACGCGTCGGCGCTCCCCACCGGACAGGACCGACACGTCGGCGTCCGGCGGCGGGCAGTTCAGGGCGTCCATCGCCTGCTCGAGCTGCGCGTCGAGGTCCCACGCCCCGAGGTGGTCGATCTTCTCCTGGAGGACCCCCATCTCGGACATGAGCGCATCGAAGTCGGCGTCCGGATCGGCCATCAGCTCGGAGATCTCGTTGTACCGGTCGAGCAGCGCCTTGGTCTCGGCCACCCCCTCCTCGACGTTGCCCAGGACGTCCTTGGTCTCGTCGAGCACCGGCTCCTGGGACAGGATGCCCACGGTGTAGCCCGAGCTGAGGTCCGCCTCCCCGTTGGACACCTGGTCCAGGCCGGCCATGATCTTGATCAGGCTCGACTTGCCCGCGCCGTTCGGCCCGACGACGCCGATCTTGGCCCCGGGCAGGAAGGACAGCGTGACATCGTCGAGGACGACCTTGTCGCCGAAGGCCTTGCGGGCCTTGCGAAGTGTGTAGATGTACTCAGCCATGGGGGCAAGGGTATCGGCCGCACGGTCATGCCCAGTAACCCGAGAACGGCGGGCCCGACCCCCGCACCGACGCCCACCGACCCCCGGGGACAGGCTCAGGCGGCGTCGATCCGCGGCGCGTCGGGCGCGGCTGATCCCACCGGATCTGCGACGACTTCGACCGCGACCCCAGCTCCCTCCCCGACACCCTGCTGACCCTGACCCGCGTCACCGTGGCCGACCGGCGACTCCCCCTCGACCCGCCCGGTCTGCGGCCCGATCGGGGCACGTTGGTACAGCGCCCGGCATCGGGTGAGGTCAAGCCCGAAGCTCACGGCCTCGAGGTCGGTGAAGGTCACGGCCATCGTGGTTCCGGGCGCCCCCGCGACCTCACGGTCGACGGTGCGCTGGCGGACCTTGCCGTGCACCACCACCGGGTGGCCCTTGGCAAGCGACTTGCGCGGCGTTCTCCGCAGCCCGCCGCCAGGCCGTCACATTCCAGTACGTGGTGTCACCGTCGAGCCACTGGCCGCTGGCGCGGTCATAGCGCTTGATGGTGCAGGCCACGCGGAACCTCGCCAGGGCATCACCCCGGGTGGTGACCCGGAAGTCGACGTCGGACACCAGGTTGCCCGACACGGTCATCATCGTCTCGTTCATCACTCCCCCGATCGATCGACGCCCCCCGGCGCCGCAGCCCGCACACTGCCCGACCTCGGCCCCGTGCACCAGACCACCGGGGCGCATCTGTGGACAAGGCCGTTCAGGTCGTCAGCGGCCACGCGATCGTGATGGCTGACGCCAGCCCGTGGGAGAGCAGATTCGTGGCCAGCTGGCGCTCCACGTCGTCACGGTCGAAGCGCCGGGTGCGCAGGCTGCGGTGCACCCACCGCGAGTCCCGGCAGCGCCCCAGGACGTGCTCGCTGGACAGCATGCGGGCCTTGACCTTGGACAGGCCGCCCTCATCGGCCTCGGGATGCAGCCGGTAGGCCGCCGTCGAGGCCGCGGCCTCGAGGATCGCCGCACCCAGGATCTCGCGGGCTCTCGCCGGGGCCTCGGGGTGCACCGAGGCCCCACCATGCAGCAGCCGACGCTGCTCGTCCGCGCCGAGGGGATGCAGCTCGGCGGCGACGAAGGTCACGACCTGCGGCCACCGGCCACTGACCCACGTGGCGCCCACGCACGCCTCGACCATGTCGGCCATCCGGTGCGGCGACGGGCTCCACTCCAGCCAGTCACCGAGGTCGATCTCGCGGGCGAGCTCCCCGAGGTGGGCATCGGTCGTGAATGTGTCCGCGCGCCCCGCACAGTACGGGCAGCCAGGACCGGCCATCACCGAGTGGGCGTGCAGGACCACCTCGAGGATCGAGTCCCCGATGAACTCGAGCCGCTGGAACTCCTGGCCCCGGCACGACCGGATCGCCTCCATGGCGCCCGGTGTCAGGGCACCGAGTCGGGCAGCCACCGCCGCCCGTTGGACCGCCTCCAGGGCTGGGTCACGCCGCCCCATGGGACCCGGTTCCCGGGGAGGTCCCGCAGCGGCGCGCACACCCGTGATTCTGCCCTCCCGGGCGTTCAGGTTCGTGCGGTCGACACGCGCGCCACCCGGGGCGCTCAGCCGGTGACAACCCCCGACACGAGCGCACGCACGGGCTCCTCGCCGCCCTCGACCGGCGAGATCGGGAACAGGGCGAACTCGACCCCGCCGGTGGCCCCGGGGCGGGAGCACAGGATCGGCGTGGACGGCAGCACGATCGGCCGCTTGAAGGCGATCTCCAGTCGGCGTCCGGGCACGGCCTCATCGATGCCGAGCTGCGCCGTCGCCCGTCCGGTGGTCCACCACCCGTGGGCGATCGCCCTCGGGAACCCGAAGGCCCTGGCCGGCAGTGCGTGCATGTGGATGGGATTGATGTCGCCGGTCACCCGGCCGAAGGCCCGCCCGGTGCCCTCCGCCACCGGGATCGGAACCTCGGCCGCCCAGACCCCCGAGGACTCCGGGCGCGGAACCGCTGACTCCTCGGCGCCGCTGGCCGAACGGCTGCGGGACAGGTAGATCGAGGTGGAGCGCCAGCAGGGCGAGCCGCCCACGCTCACCTCCCCGGAGACGTCGAACTCCAGCCCGGCACGCACGTGCCGGCCGTCGGACACCGCGGCTCGCACGTCCCACGGTCCGGTGACCGGCAACTCGTCGAGCACCTCGATGACGGTGCCCTGATGGACCAGCCCCAGCGCCCGCACCGGGAACGACCACTGCGAGAGCAGGTCGATGTGCAGCGCCATGATCGGCAGCTGCGGGAAGGCGATCGGGATCTCCGCACCGGAGCCGACCAGCGAGCGGTACGCGGCGAGCTTCTCGCGATCTGGGCGCCAGCCGGTGACCACCGTCTGCGTCTCGGGCAGCACTGTGGTCGCATTCGCCGACCGTTTCCAGGGCGCGACGGCACGCACCAGGCTGACCGGGTAGCGGGGCAGGTCGGTGCGTGGGGTCTGGTCAGAGGGCGTCATCGCGGCCCCTTCCGGGCTGGTGGCGGGCTGCCTTGCCGCCTGACGCTAGCCCGCCACAGACGCCCATGCACCCCCGAATCCGGTGGCACTTCGGCAGCACGTCGCCGGACGCGGCACAATGGCCGCGTGGAACACAGCTTCGACCTGACAGTCGCGCCCTCGATCGTGCACGCCGACCTGATCAGCGAGGACTTCCTGCGCGCGTTCGCCACCGAGGTGGGCGTCGAGGTCGACTCACTGACCTGCGACGCCTCCGGCGAGCGCGCTGTGGCCACGATGGAGTGGCGGTTCTCCACGTCCAAGCCAGGCATTCCCGACCTGGCCCAGAAGCTCCTGCCCGGCGAGGTCCGTCTCTCCTGGGCCCAGGAATGGGGACCCCTGGCCGACGAGGGCGCGGACGGGACCCTCGAGGTGCACCTGCTCGGCTCACCCCGGGCCACCTCGATGGGGACCTCGCAGCTGCTGGTCGGCGATGGTGGCTCGACCCTGGCCACCTCGACGAGCACGAAGGCGTCCCTGCCCTTCCCGCTCGCGGGAAAGGTCCAGTCGATGATCGACAAGGACCTCGTCGGCTGGATCCTGTCGGTGCAGGCCCGCGTCCTGACCCGGCGCCACGCCGAGGACCCCGTCGGAGACTGACGCCGACCGCGCGGTCCCGATCGCCACAGGCGGTCCACCGTTCCGGCAGACTGCCCCCATGGCCCCTCGATCCGGACGGCGGTACCTGGCGCTGCGCACGGGCGTCACAGCCGCTGCTGCGGTCACCTCCAACACGTTCGCCCGGGGACTGCTGCCGCGCACGACCACGGATCAGGCGATGGCCACCGGGGTGACGGCCGCCATCGGCCTGGGGATCGGCACCCTGGCGGTGTCGGCGGTGGAGGCAACTGCCGAGGTGGTGGCCACGTCCCGTGGCACCGGGGATCCGGAGAACACCACGCTCATCGCCGCGGCGATCGTGGCCGGCGTCGGATTCGCCGGTGCCCGACTCCTGCCCAACACGAGCGCCACCCCGCTGCCGGTCGCTGCCGCGAACTCCGCGGCCCGCCTGCTCGGCGGTGGGGCCGCGGCAGCCGCGCTGGTGATCACCTCCGACAAGGCCACGCGCCGCCTGATCGGTCCCGCCGGCCCGGCACTCGGGATGGCCACGGCGGCCGCAATCGGCGGCACCATCTCAGCGATCCGGGTCAATGCCCGCGACCGGTACGCGCTGGCCGTCGGCGAGACCGGGGACCGTCATCAGATCGAGCGACCCACGACCGCTGTGGGGATCGCCCGGTCGGCGGCGCTCGGCGGATCAGTCGGGGCTGGCCTGATGGTCCTCGCCGGTACGGAGTACGCCCTGGCCGAGGGCTCGACCGCGCTGGTAAGCCGCGCCCTGGGCCGCAGTGACAACCGGGTGACCCCGCTCGTCGGCCACTCGATCGCCGCCGCCCTCATGGTCCCGGCCGGGATCGCCGCACTGGACCGCCTGCGCCGACGGATCCAGCACGCCGACGACGTGGTGGAGGCGGCCTACCCGGACCCGCCGACCAGCCGGTCGGTGACCGCCGGCCCGGCGAGTCTCATCGCGTTCGATGACATCGGCAAAGAGGGCCGGCGGTTCGTCCTGATGACGCTGGGCGCCGACGAGATCGCCGAGCTCATGGGTGAGCCGGCCGTCGACCCGATCCGGGCCGTTGCCGGGTTCGAGAGTGCGCGGACCCCTGAGGCCCGGGCGGACCTGGCCCTCTCCGAGCTCGACGCCCTGGGCGCCTACGAGAAGTCGGTGATCGTCGTCGCGGCCCCCACCGGCGTCGGCTACGTGAACTACTCGTTCGCCGAGGCGCTGGAGTACCTGACCCGCGGCGACTGCGCGATCGTGGTGCCGCAGTACGCACTCGTGCCCAGCGCCCTGGCCCTGAACCGGACCGACGCCGGAGTCCGGATGCAGACGCTGATCCTGGCGGGGATCCGTGACCGCATCGCGGCGATGCCGGAGGGCTCCCGACCCCGCCTGCTGCAGTTCGGGGAGAGCCTGGGCGCCCAGGTGGCCCTGGACGTGGCGGCCGACGGGACTCGCTACTTCGACGAGCTCGGCCTGGATCGGGGGCTGTACCTGGGCACGCCGTTCCGGACCACGCTGTGGGACAGGTGGTTCGCGGATCCTGGCGCCGTCGACCCCGGTGGGATCCTGGGCATGGTGGCCCAGGCCGACGAGATCCCCTCCTTGGCCCCGTCAGTACGCCATGTTCAGGTGATCCATCACGACGACCCGATCAACAAGTTCTCCTACGACGCCGTCGTGCGCGCACCGTGGTGGATGGGCCCGCCGGACACACGACCTCCCACTGTGCCCCGCGAGACCTCGTTCCGACCCATCACGACGTTCGTCATCACGCTGGTCGACCTCAAGAACGGGATGAACTCCAAGCCCGGCGAGTTCGTCCGCCTCGGCCACGACTACCGGATCGAGCTGTGCGACGCGATCCGGCACACGTACGGCCTTCCGGCGAGTCCCGAGCAGGTCGAGCGGATCGAGGCGGCCCTGCGCGCCCGGGAGCGCGAGTGGGCAGCCCGGCGGATGGTCGCCAACAAGTTCGCCTCAGCGCGCGCCTCGGTGGTCGGCCAGCTGCAGAAGTGGGGCGTGGACCCGAAGTCCGTGGACATGGACGACGAGTCCACCGCGAAGCTGGCCCGCGGGGACATCTCCGGACTGTTCGCCTGGATCGGATCCTCAGGATCGTCGGGCTGACGGGACGCGCACCACCACGTGCACCGCACTCGGTGTGACCAACATCACACCCGCGCGTGGAGGTCGCGCGGAGCGCCTCCGGGCCGCACCACGAGCTCCCCCAGAGATGCCACCCGGTCGGCCATCCACCCCGGCCCACAAGTCCCGGGTCCCGCCCGCGCGCCCTTCGCGAACCGGGTGCCGCGCCCGCAGGGGCGTCCACGGCGACGATCAGGGACTGGCGTACCTACGTCAGCGTAGGTTACGGTTGCGTAGCCAAGCCGATCAATCGCAGGTGGTGCCATGAACGACCAGGACGTCCTTCCCACGATCATCCAGGGTGGGATGGGGGTGGCCGTCTCAGGATGGGAGCTGGCCCGAGCCGTCTGCCAGGCCGGCGAGCTGGGCGTGGTGTCCGGTACCGCGCTGGACGTGGTGTGCGCCCGACGCCTCCAGTCCGGTGATCCCGGTGGCCACATGCGCAGGGCGCTGGCCGCCTTCCCGATACCGGCCATGGCCCTGCGGGTCATGAAGCAGTACTACGTCCACGGTGGCAAGGCTCCGGACGCGGCCTTCAAGGCCGTCCCACGGTTCACCATCACCCCGCCGGTGGCCCTGCAGGAGCTGACCATCGTCGGCTCGTTCTGCGAGGTCTGGTTGGCCAAGCAGGAGCACAGTGGCCCCGTCGGCATCAACTTCCTGCGCAAGATCGAGATCCCGCTGCCCTTCGGCCTGCTCGGGGCCATGCTCGCGGGCGTCGACTACGTGCTGATCGGCGCCGGCAACCCGGCGGAGATCCCCGCCATGATCCGCTCGCTGGCCAACGGGGAGGACCTCGACTTCGGCGTCCGGGCCCAGGGCCTGCGCTCCGACGATGCCCCCGTCATCGTGCGCTGCAGCCCGACCGACCTGCTCGGCGATGCCGGCCGCGACCTGCCCCTGCCCCGGTTCCTGGCCATCATCGCGTCGGTGGACCTCGCCGCAGGCCTGGCCGGGGACCCGGCGACCCGCCCGTTCGGGTTCATCGTCGAGGGACCGAGCGCCGGCGGGCACAACGCCCCGCCCCGTGGCCCACGGCGGGTCGACGATCTCGGCCAGCCGGTCTACGACGACCGCGACTCCGTCGACCTCAGCGCCGTGGCAGCGGTCGGGCTGCCGTTCTGGCTGGCCGGCGCGTACGGAACCCCCGAGGGGCTGGCCCAGGCGCGGGCCGCTGGCGCCCAGGGGGTCCAGGTCGGCACGGCCTTCGCCTACAGCGCGGAGTCCGGGCTGGCCGACTCGCTCAAGCGCCAGGTGCTCAGCGAGGTCCTGGCCGGGACCCTGGACGTCCGCAGCGACTGGCGGGCCTCCCCGACGGGGTTCCCGTTCCGGGTCATCCAGCTCGAGGGCACGGTGAGCGACCCGGAGGTCTCCGCCAACCGCAAGGCCGTCTGCGACCTCGGCGCCCTGCGCACGCCGTACAAGAAGGCCAACGGCGACATCGACTACCGCTGCCCTGCCGAGCCCCTGGCGATGTACACCCGCAAGGGGGGTCGGGCTGCGAATGCTGAGGGCCGCAAGTGCCTGTGCAACGCCCTGCTCGCTGCCGCCGACCTCCCCCAGCAGCGTCCCGACGGTTCCGTGGAGCCCGCGATCGTCACCTCCGGCGACGACTTCCGGGCGGTCCTCGCACTGGCCTCCAACGGGTCCGGCGGAGGTCCGTACCCGGCCCGCAAGGTCGTCGAGCACCTGCTCGCCGGACTTGCCCCGGTCTGATCCCGGGGGACGGGCATCGTGGTCGGACGACCCAGGACCGATACCCGCCGGTAACAGTCCTAGGTCCCGCCAACGAGGTCACTTCGACCGCCCATCGGGACCCACTGCGCACCTAGCCTGAGCGGGAGCCCGCGTAGGAGGACACGAATGAACACTGACCAGGGGTTGGACGCCGAGACGCTCGGCCTGATGTTGGACGGCCTGAAGGAGTACCTCTCCGACGCGCTGCCGCCCGAGCGCCAGCTGGAGCTGGACCACGAGGACATCTGCCCGGAGGACACGGTCCGTGCGATGTCGACCGACCTGGGCATCCAACTGGTATTCGTCCCCGAGGCCTACGGCGGCATGGGCGGCGGGGCGTTCGACTCCTACCTGCTCTGCGAGGTCATGGCCCGCAAGGACATCGGCCTTGCCACCGCGATCTTCGCCACGTTCCTGGGCAGCGACCCGATCCTGGTCGGCGCCACCGAGGAGCAGAAGGAGAAGTGGCTCGGCGCAATCGCCGAGGATGGGATGGTCTTCGCCTACGGCGCCACCGAGCCCGAGGCCGGGTCCGACCTCGGCGCCATGAAGACCAAGGCCGTCCCGATCGAGGTCGACGGCGTGGTCACCGGCTACCGCATCAGCGGCGCGAAGCAGTGGATCTCCAACGGGACCATCGCCGACGCGACGACGATCCTCGCCCTGGCCCCCGGCGGCCCCACCTGGTTCGTCCTCGAGAAGGACACCCCCGGGTTCACCAGCGCCAAGCCCGAGGACAAGCACGGCATCCGGCTGTCGAACACCGCGGCCCTGTTCCTGGACAACGTCGAGGTCCCGATCGAGAACCTCATCGGAGGGGTCGAGGGCAAGGGCCTGGTGCAGGCCCAGCAGGTCTTCGGCTACACCCGCGTGATGGTGGCGGCGTTCGGCCTCGGCGGCGGCTGGGAGGCCGTCGACCGCGCGATCGAGTACTCCAAGACGCGCATCTCCGGCGGGTCGCCGCTGTCCGAGAAGCAGGGCTACACCCACAAGCTGATCGTCCCGCACGTCGCCCGGCTCGAGGCCGCGCGCGCGTTCATCGAGGAGACCTCGACGCGCATCGACGCCGGCGAGGGCCCCGACGGCGCGCTGAACACCGAGGGCGCGATCGCCAAGTACCTGGCCACCGAGTCCGGAAACCGCGCCGCGGAGGATGCCATCCAGGCCCTCGGCGGGTACGGCTTCACCCGCGAGTACGTGGTCGAGAAGATCAAGCGCGATGTGCGCATCACGACGATCTACGAGGGCACGTCCGAGATCCTCGAGATGACGATCGCCCGCGACCGCTGGCAGGAGCACCTGAAGTCCCGCGGCGGCTACTACCTGACCGCCGCGCAGGAGATGAACGCACTGCACGCTCGCAATGCGAAGGTGGGGGCTGACGTCTCCGCCCTCGCGTTCGAGGCGCTGGCCGGCGTGTTCGCCGCATGCCAGACCGGTCGGCTCACGCGCAACCAGCACGTGCTGTTCCGCCTCGGCGAGCTGGTGGCCAACGTGGAGTGCGCCGGCGCCCTGTGCCGGCGCGCTGCCGCCGCTGCCGACGGGACGCTGGCGGAGAAGGCCAACCGGCGCTTCGACGCCGACGCCCTGGCCGTCATCGCCCGGGTCTTCGCCCGCGAGGCGGCGATGAAGGCCAGCGAGGAGGGCGCGCGCTGGGTCATCGGCTCTGCCGACCCGGCACTGGGCCTGGCCGCCACCCTGCCGACCACCCTGCGGCTGGACGCCATCCGCGCCGCACAGGCAGGACTCGTCGCGGACATGACGGCCCTGTCCGACGTGCTCTACGCCTGACCCCCCATCCCGCGCGCAACTGCAGGAGACACACCATGACCCAGCCCGAGCCGATCGCCATCGTCGGGATCAGCGCGATCATGCCCGACGCGCCGACCGCCAAGGACTTCTGGAGCAACATCCGCGGCGCGCGCTACTCGATCAGTGATGTTCCCGTCGACCGGTGGGACCCGGAGCTGTTCTACGACGCCGACCCCTACAGCCCCGAGGACAAGACGTACTCGAAGATCGGCGGCTGGGTCCGTGAGTTCCCGTGGGAACCCATGGCGTGGAAGCTGCCCGTGCCGCCCAGCGTGGCCGCGCACTTCGACGAGGGCCAGATGTGGTCGGTCAGCGCCGGACGCTCGGCCCTGCTCGACGCCGGGTGGCCGAACTGGGACATCGACTCCGACCGCGTCGGCGTGATCCTCGGCAGCGCGCTCGGCGGCGACAAGTACGTGCGCACGACCCTGCGCATCGCCTACCCGGAGTTCGATCGGGAGCTGTCCATGTCCCCGTCGTTCGCGGCCCTGCCCGCTGAGGTCCAGGCAGCGATCCGGGCCGAGGCCCGCGCCCGGTTCGTCTCCGGCCTGCCGACCATCACCGAGGACACCATGCCCGGTGAGCTGTCCAACATCATGGCCGGCCGGGTTGCCGCCCTGTTCAACCTGCGCGGACCGAACTTCACCACGGATGCCGCCTGCGCTTCGGCGCTGGCCGGCATGAGCGCTGCGATCGCCGGGTTGCAGTCCCACCAGATCGACGCCTGCATCTCCGGGGGCGTGGATCACAACATGGGGCCCGGTGCATTCGTGCGCTTCTGCAAGATCGGTGCCCTCTCGGCCACCGGCACCCGACCGTTCGACGCCGGCGCCGACGGCTTCGTGATGGGCGAGGGCGCAGCCCTGTTCGTGCTCAAGCGTCTCTCGGACGCCGAGAAGGCCGGGGACCACGTGTACGCGGTCGTCCTGGGGATCGGTGGGTCCTCGGACGGCAAGGGCAAGGGCATCACCGCGCCCAACCCGATCGGCCAGAAGCTCGCGGTCAGCCGGGCCTGGGAGAACGCGGGAGCCGATCCGGGCTCCATCGGGATGCTCGAGGCGCACGGCACGTCCACCCGGGTCGGCGACGCCACCGAGCTCGGCGCCCTTGACGAGATCTTCGCATCCCACGGCGCCACACCCGGGTCGATCGCCCTGGGCTCGGTGAAGTCCAACATCGGCCACCTCAAGGCAGCTGCCGGTGCCGCGGGCCTGTTCAAGGCCGTGATGAGCCTGAACGACAAGGTGCTGCCGCCGAGCCTGAACTTCAAGGACCCCAACCCGAACGTCGACTGGGCCGCCACCCCGTTCCGCGTCAACACGGACCTGCGCGAGTGGGCCCACTCCGGACCCGACCCGCGGCGCGCCGGCGTGAGCGCCTTCGGCTTCGGCGGGACCAACTTCCACGTGGCGCTCGAGGAGTACGTGCCCGGTCGCCACCGCGCACCCGATGCTGCGCGCGTGTTCGCCGGCGCTGACATCCCGGGCACGTCCACGGCTCCAGCCGCCCCCTCGGCCACGGCTGCACCTGCTGCCCCCGCGCCCCGCAAGGCCCCCCTGCGTGGCGCGGCCGTGATCGGCGGACGTGACGAGGCCGATGTGGTCGGGCAGCTGAAGGCCCTGGCGGCTGAGGCCGCCGCCGGGCGGACCCCCGCCCCGACTGCCCCGGATCCCGCCCTGGCCGGTGCAGCGATCCGCGTGGCCATCGACTACGCCGACGCCGCCGACCTGGCCAAGAAGGCCGACAAGGCCATCGGCGCGTTCGGCGCCAACAACCCGGCGATGTGGAAGCTGCTGCGCTCGCAGGGCGTCTTCGTCGGCCGCGGCCCGGCGCCGAAGGTCGCGTTCCTGTTCACCGGACAGGGCTCGCAGTACGTGAACATGCTCGCCGAGCTGCGCGCCCATGAGCCGATCGTCCGTGACGTCTACGACGAGGCCGACCGGATCATGACCCCGCTGCTGGGCAAGCCCCTGTCGGACTACGTGTTCGCCGACGCCACAGACCCCGAGGCCGTCGCCAGGCTCAACGCCCAGCTGCTGCAGACCGAGATAACCCAGCCCGCGGTGCTGACCACCGACGCTGCCATGGCCCAGCTCCTGGCGGCCTACGGGATCACCCCGGACCTGGTCATGGGCCACAGCCTCGGCGAGTATGGCGCCCTGGTGGCCTCCGGCGCGCTGACGTTCGACGCAGCCCTCGAGGCCGTGAGCGCCCGCGGCCGCGAGATGACCCACGTCTCCCAGGCCGACAACGGCGCGATGGCCGCCGTGTTCGGCCCGCTGGCCGACATCGAGCGCATCGTGGCCGAGGTCGAGGGGTACGTCGTCGTGGCCAACATCAACTCCAACACCCAGGCCGTCATCGGCGGGGCGACCACCGCGGTCGAGGCCGCCGTCGCGGCGTTCCAGGCTGCCGGGATCACTGCCATGCGGATCCCGGTCTCGCACGCGTTCCACACGCAGATCGTGGCCGGGGCCAGCGAGCCGCTGAAGGTCGCGATGCGCCGCCTGGAGGTGCGCGGCCCCAGCCTGCCGATCGTGGCCAACGTCACCGGCGAGTTCTACCCGGACCCCGCTGACACCGAGACCATGCTCGAGATCCTCGGCCGGCAGATCGCCGAGCCGGTGCAGTTCGTCAAGGGCCTGCACACCCTCTACGCAGCCGGCGCCCGGGTGTTCGTCGAGGTCGGCCCGAAGAAGGCCCTCCACGGGTTCGTCGAGGAGGTGCTGGGCTCCCAGCACGACGACGTCCTGGCCCTGTTCACCAACCACCCGAAGCTCGGCGACGTCGCGTCGTTCAACCAGGCGCTCTGCGGGCTGTACGCCTCCGGGTTGGGCTTCGGCGCCGCACCCACCGCCGTGCCCGCACCGGCACCCGTCGCCGCGGCCGCCCCGGCCGCCGCCCCGTGCCGCGCTCCCGTCACCACCACCGCTCCCGCCCCGTCCCCGACCCCGACCCCGACCCCGAGGATCCCCATGTCGACCGCCCGTTACGAGGAACTGGGCCGGCTCTTCGCCGGCGTGCTGGAGCAGGGCCTGCGGGTGTACTCCGGCGAGCCCGGAACCCACGGCGCACCCGCTGCCCTGGCTGGCCCGACCCAGGTCTCGACCGCTCCGGTGGCCATCACCGGTGCCGCCCTGGGCCTGCCGGGCGTGGACCGCGTCTTCGACGACGAGAACATCGCGCGCATCCTCGACGGCCAGCAGTTCATCGACGTGATCCCGCACCGCTTCCGTGAGGCGATCGTCGACAAGCGGATCACCCGCCTGGTCAAGAAGGCCGGGCAGGACCCGGTGTTCGAACTGATCGACGACGAGGCTGGCGTCATCAAGCTGGCCGGACGCGGCGCGCCCCTGGATGTCGTCGCGGAGTTCGGCGTCGAGGCCGCCCGCGATGCGGCCCTGGACCGGACCACGCGCCTGGCGCTGGGCGCCGGACTCGACGCGCTGCGCGATGCCGGCATCCCGCTGGTGATGCGCTACCGGTCGACCACCTTGGGCACGATGCTGCCCGAGAAGTGGGGCCTGCCGGAGTCGATGCGCGACGACACCGGCGTCATCTTCGCCTCGGCCTTCCCGGGGTACGGCGAGTTCGCGTCCGACATCGAGAAGTACATGACCGACCGGGGCCGGCGCGAGCAGCTCCTCGCCCTCGAGGCCGTCCGCGCCCGGATGACGGGCGCCGAGCCGGCAGCGGCCGAGGTCGACCGCCGCATCGCCGAGCTGCGCCATCTGCTCGAGATCGAGCGCTTCGAGTACGACCGCCGCTTCATCTTCCGCTGCCTGGCCATGGGCCACTCCCAGTTCGCCGAGATGATCGGCGCCCGCGGGCCGAACACCCAGATCAATGCCGCGTGCGCCAGCACGACCCAGGCCGTATCGCTGGCCGAGGACTGGATCCGTGCCGGCCGGTGCCGCCGCGTGGTCGTGGTCTCCGCCGACGACGTCAGCAGTGATGTCCTGCTGCCCTGGGTCGGGTCCGGCTTCCTGGCCTCCGGCGCTGCCGCCACCGAGGATGTCGTGGCCGACGTGGCGACCCCGTTCGACCGGCGCCGCCACGGGATGGTCGTCGGCATGGGCGCTGCGGCGTTCGTCGTCGAGTCCGGCGAGGCTGTGCGTGAGCGCGGCCTGCAGCCGATCTGCGAGGTGCTCGCGAGCGTCACCGCCAACAGTGCCTTCCACGGCACCCGACTCGACGTCGATCACGTCGGCCAGGTCATGGAGAGCCTGGTCCGCACAGCCGAGACCCGCGGGATCAACCGGACGCAGATCGCCCCACAGACCGTCTTCGTGTCCCACGAGACCTACACGCCGGCCCGGGGCGGATCGGCCGCCGCGGAGATCAACGCACTGCGCCGCGTGTTCGGCGCTGCCGCGAGCTCCATCGTCATCACCAACACGAAGGGCTTCACCGGCCACGCCATGGGCGCCGGCATCGAGGACGTCGTGGCGATCAAGGCGCTGGAGACCGGGATCGTCCCGCCCGTGCCCAACTACAAGGAGCCCGACCCCGAGCTCGGCACGCTGAACCTGTCCCTGGGCGGGGCCTACCCGGTGAACTACGCCCTGCGCCTGGCCGCCGGCTTCGGCTCGCAGATCGCCATGACCCTGCTGCGCTGGACCCCCATGCCCGACGGTCGTCGGCGCGCCCCCAGCGAGCTCGGCTACGCCTACCGGATCGTGGACCCGGCCGCGTGGGAGCGCTGGCTGGCCGCCGCCGCCGGTCGCGCCGGCGCCACCCTCGAGGTGGACCATCACCGACTGCGCATCGTCGACACCGGCGCCCCGTCCACCGCTCCGGTCACCCCGGCTGCGCCCGCGGTCCCCGTGGTCCCGGCTCCGATGACCCCGGTCGCGACCGCACCGGCGTTCGCTGCAGCCGCACCCGCCGCGCCGGCGCCCGCTGCTCCGGCTGCCGCCCCGGCCCCGACAGCCCCTCCCGCCGAAGCCCCCAGCGCCCCGGTCGTGGACCCGCTGGTCGCCGATGTCGTGGCGATCGTCTCGGAGATGACCGGCTACCCGCCGGAGCTGCTCGACGTCGACCTCGACCTCGAGGCCGACCTGGGCGTCGACACCGTCAAGCAGGCCGAGGTCTTCGCCGCCGTTCGCGATAAGTTCGCCATCGAGCGCGACGACAACGTGGCGCTGCGCGACTTCCCCACCCTCACCCACGTCATCGGCTGGGTCCGCGACAAGACCGGCATCCAGCCGTCACGGCTGCACCGGCCGCCGCTCCGGCTGCCGCCGTCGCTGCCCCCGTGGCTGCCGCAGAACCCGCCGCCGCTGCCACTGCACCTGTCGCTGACGAGGTCACCGACGCCGTCATCGCCATCGTGTCGGAGATGACCGGCTACCCGGCCGAGCTGCTCGACGTCGACCTCGACCTCGAGGCCGACCTGGGCGTCGACACCGTCAAGCAGGCCGAGGTCTTCGCCGCCGTCCGCGACCGGTTCAACGTCGAACGCGACGAGAACGTGGCGCTGCGCGACTTCCCGACCCTGACCCACGTCATCGGCTGGGTCCGCGACAAGACCGGCATCCAGCCCGTCGACGCTGCACCAGCCCCCGCTCCGGCCGCCGTTCCAGCTACCCCCGCCGCTGCACCCGCCGCCGCTCCCGCTGCACCCGCCGGCGATGAGGTCACCGACGCCGTCGTGACCATCGTGGCCGAGATGACCGGCTACCCCGCCGAGCTGCTCGACCTGGACCTCGACCTCGAGGCCGACCTCGGCGTCGACACCGTCAAGCAGGCTGAGGTCTTCGCCGCCGTCCGCGACAAGTTCAACGTCGAACGCGACGAGAACCTCCAACTGCGCGACTTCCCCACCCTCACCCACGTCATCGGCTGGGTCCGCGACAAGACCGGCATCCAACCCGTCGCCGCCGTTCCGGCTGCTCCTGTCGCAGCACCCGTCGCAGCACCCGTTGCCGCTGCTGCCGCTGCCCCCGTCGCGGCTGCCCAGGCCACCGATGAGGTCACCGACGCCGTCGTGACCATCGTGGCCGAGATGACCGGCTACCCCGCCGAGCTGCTCGACCTGGACCTCGACCTCGAGGCCGACCTCGGCGTCGACACCGTCAAGCAGGCTGAGGTCTTCGCCGCCGTCCGCGACAAGTTCAACGTCGAACGCGACGAGAACCTCCAACTGCGCGACTTCCCCACCCTCACCCACGTCATCGGCTGGGTCCGCGACAAGACCGGCATCCAACCCGTCGCCGCCGCTCCCGCTGACTCTGCTGTCGCAGCACCGCGTTCCCACGGTCGGAATCGTCAGCACCACCGCCAGCGGGCGCACCGGCCGCCGATGAGGTCACCGACGCCGTCGTGACCATCGTGGCCGAGATGACCGGCTACCCCGCCGAGCTGCTCGACCTGGACCTCGACCTCGAGGCCGACCTCGGCGTCGACACCGTCAAGCAGGCTGAGGTCTTCGCCGCCGTCCGCGACAAGTTCAACGTCGAACGCGACGAGAACCTCCAACTGCGCGACTTCCCCACCCTCACCCACGTCATCGGCTGGGTCCGCGACAAGACCGGCATCCAACCCGTCGCCGCCGCTGCCCCAGTAGGGGACGCCGCCCCCGCGGCCCCCGCGGCCGCCGCCGCAGCCGGTGCCGCTCCGTCTGCCAACGCCCCGGCGTTCGTCGGTGACTTCGCGGCCGTGGACGCCCTTCCCCGGCGCGTCCCGGTCCCGGCCCTGCGCCCCGACCTGGGCGTGTGCACCCCCACCGGGGTGAACCTCGGTGACGGTGCCCGAATCCTGGTCGTCCTCGACGAGGGGGGCGTCGGCAAGTCCCTGGTCAAGAAGCTCACCGGCCTGGGCGTCGACGTGCTGGCAGTCGAGGCGGCAACGCCGACCGACGACCTGTTGGCCGCGGTGGCGGGCTGGACCACTGAGGCCCCACTGACGGGCGTGTTCTGGCTGCCAGCCCTCGACGACGAGGGCTCGACCAGCGACATGGACCTGGCCGGATGGCGCGAGGCCCTGCGCCGGCGCGTGGTCGCCCTGCACGCGCTGTTCCACGAGGTCATCGAGGCCAAGCCGTTCCTGGTCACCGGCTCCCGCTTGGGCGGGCAGCACGGCTACGGGGCAACGGGCGCCACCGCCCCCCTGGGTGGCACCGTCGTCGGGTTCGCCAAGTCGTACAAGCGCGAGCGCGCCGACGTGCTGGTCAAGGCTGTCGACTTCCCGGCCAGCCGCAAGACGGCCGCCCTGGCCGACGCCCTGATCGCCGAGGCGCTGTCCGATCCGGGCTGCGTGGAGATCGGCCACCTGGACGACCTCCGCTGGGGCGTGGGCCTGAGCACCCAGCCGTTCCCCGCGGTCGACGCACCGCTTCCGGGCGCGATGGAACTGGGCAGCGACTCGGTGTTCCTGATCACCGGTGCTGCCGGCAGCATCGTGTCGGCGATCACCGCCGACCTCGCCACGGCCTCCGGCGGCACGTTCCACCTGCTGGACCTCGCGGCCGCCCCGGACACGAACGACCCGGAGCTGCAGCGCTTCCTGAATGACCCGGACAGCATGAAGCCGCACCTGGCCGAGCAGATCACCGCCCGCGGCGAGAAGGCGACCCCGGTCCTGATCGAGCGGGAGCTGGCGCGCTTCGAGCGGCTGGCCTCCGCCCTGTCAGCGATCGAGGCCGTCACCGCTGCTGGCGGCACGGCGCACTACCACTGTGTCGACCTGCGCGACGGTGAGGCGGTCGGGGCCATCGTGGAGCAGATCCGCGAGGCGCACGGACGCATCGACGTCCTGCTGCACGCGGCCGGGCTGGAGATCAGCAAGGGCCTGGCGAAGAAGGAGCGCGCGGAGTTCGAGCTCGTGTTCGGCGTCAAGGCCGACGGCTGGTTCAACCTGATGAGCGCAGCCGGCGACATGCCGATCGGTGCCACGGTCGGGTTCAGCTCCGTCGCCGGCCGGTTCGGCAACGCCGGGCCAGACCGACTACGCGGCTGCCAACGACCTGCTGTGCAAGATCGCCAGCAGCATGCGGCGAACCCGGCCCGACACCCACGCGATCGCGCTGGACTGGACCGCGTGGGGCGGCATCGGGATGGCCACGCGCGGCTCGATCCCGAAGATCATGGAGGCCGCCGGCGTCCAGATGCTGCCCCCGCAGGCCGGTATCGCCTGGATCCGTCGTGAGATCACCAGCGGCGTGCCCGCGGGCGAGGTCGTGGTGGCCGGCACCCTGGGCATGATGGCCGCCGAGTTCGACCCAGCCGGCGGCGTGGACCCTGCGGCGTTCGCCGAGGCGTGCGCCCAGGCCGGCCCGATGGTCGGCGAGGTCGTGCGCGACAGCGTCAACTACGGGATCACCGTGCGCACCACGCTGGACCCGAAGGAGCAGCCGTTCCTCGACGACCACCGCGGTGACCGCGTCACGTCCCTGCTGCCCGCTGTGATGGGGATGGAGGGAATGGTCGAGGTGTCCCGGCTGATTGCGCCCGGGTGGTCGCTGGCCTCGGTGGAGGACGTGGACTTCCACGCGCCACTGAAGTTCTACCGGGACGAGCCGCGCACGATCGAGGTCAGCGCCCTCGTGCGCCCCGACGGCGAGGACCTGCTGGCCGAGTGCCGGATCGAGGCCGAGCGCCAGCTGCCCGGATCCGACGTGCCGACCCGGACGACGCACTTCACCGGCTTGGTTCGGCTTACCCGCTCGGCACCCGAACCCGAGCACCAGGACCCGCCCGCACGCCAGGGCGCTGAGGTCGCGGCGGACGTCATCTACGCGGCGTTCTTCCACGGCCCTGCCTACCAGGTGATCGAGGCTGCGTGGCGCGACGGGGACGGCCCGGCGGCGCTGTTCGCCTCCGACCTCCCGCCCAACCACGTACCCAGCGACCAGCCGACCCAGGCAGCACCCCGCCTGATCGAGCTGTGCTTCCAGGCCGCCGGGCTCTGGGAGGTCGGCCGTGAGGGCCGGATGGCGCTGCCCACGCACGTGACCCGCGCAGTCGTGCTCGGCTCGGCCGGCGAGTCCGCCGAGGGCCCGTTGACCGTCACCGCGCAGCAGGGCCCGGACGGGTTCGACTGCGTCGTCACCGACGTGTCCGGAGCAGTTCTGGTCCGTCTGGAGGGCTACCGCACCGTGACACTGCCCCAGCCGTTGGCCGATGATGTGCAGGCACCCATCCGCACTGTGATGGCGGATTGACACCCATGGGCGCACCACGTCGGGGCAAGAAGGCACCAGAGGCAGAACAGGTGGCGGTCGTGAAGGTCGAAGTACCGGTGTTGATCGGCACGTCCGGACAGGCGTGGGTCCTTCCCGCCTGCCGCGAACTCACCGGAGCCGGCCTGGCGCAGGGCTCACTGATCGAGAGCCCTGCCCTGGATCCTGCCTCCGCCGAGTTGGCGGCCCAGGAGGCCCGGGCAGTCGCGGCGATGCGCGGACCCGGCCGCCACGATGTGGCGCTGACCGTCACCCTGGATCCGGCCCCCGCAGCCGTCCCGGACGACACGTCCACCGGCACTGCCCCGGGTGGAGGGGCCCTGGGTGGGTGGGCCCTGGCTGAGGAACTGCTCGCCATCGACCTGACGGAACTCGGCGATCAGCAGCCCCACGTAGCCTCGGGCCACGCGATCGAGGCGCGCCTGTTCGCAGCCGACGCCCCCGAGGGCGCGTCCGTGCTCCATGTCCGCCCGCCGCTGGGCCCCGGGATCCGGGTCGTCGAATGCGCCGCGGTGGGCGCCGAAGTCGGTTCCGGCGTGGCCCTGCGCATCGTCGCCCATGGCCGTGACCGCGCCACCGCCCTGGCGCGGATGCGCCACGCCCTGTCCGACTGCGCCCTCGTGGTGGCGAACTCGGCAAGCAACCGCAGTGAGCTGCTCGCCGCCGTCACCGCGGAGATGGGCGATGCCCCTGCCCGCGTGCGTCCCGAGTCCGATCCGCTGGCCGTCCTGGTGTCGGCGGTCCGGGCCAGTGACTCCCAGCGCGAGACCGCACGAGCCGCCTTCCACGCTCGGGCTGAGCGTGGCCGCCCGGAGCCGGTCGATGCGTCGGGTGTCGCGACCAGCCTGAACTACCACGGCCAGCAGTACGCCCTGACGGTGTTCCAGACCGGGCCACACACCTATCGCGTGGACTCCGGGGACGCCGTTGCTGAGGTCGCCATCGACCGGGCGAACGACTACGAGTGGACGGTGACGGCCGCCGGCCGCGAGCGCCACGTCGTGATCGCCTCGCACGGGACCGGCTGCCTGCTCGAGATCGACGGGATCGCCCACCGGGTCGACCGGGACGAGGGCATCGCCGTGCGCGCGCAGTGGCCGGCACTCATCGTGTCCGTCGCCGTCTCCCCCGGCCAGGATGTCGCCGAGGGCGACCCCATCGTCGTGGCTGAGGCGATGAAGATGGAGTCCACCCTCCGGGCGCCGTTCGCCGGCACCATCACGTCCGTGGCGGTGCTGCCCAACGAGCAGGTGGACGCCGGAGTCCCGCTGGTCCTGATCCGCCCGGCGACGCGCGGCGACGTGGAGACCACCGTGCAGCCCACCAACGGGTCACGGGTCAGCTTCGCCGGGATGGCCCTTGCCGACACCTCCGGCCGGCCCCCGTTCGAGCGGGTCTACACCGCCCTGCGGGGCTACCTGCTCGGCTACGAGCTCGACCCCGCGTCCCTGTCGTCCCTCCTGGCCGAGCAGCGCTCGTTCGCCAACCGCGCCAGCTCCGGGGACACCAAGCTGCTCGCCGCCGAGGACGGCTTCCTCGACCTGTTCACCGACCTGGGCCTGCTCTGGCAGTCCGAGCGTGAGGGCGGCGCCCAGTCCGACCTCCGGGTGACCACCGCCCGCGAGTACCTGCTGGGCTACATCCAGTGGCTGGACCCGGACCGCGTCGGGCTGCCCGTGCAGATGCGTCGGCGCCTGGCCAGGGTCCTGGCGCGGTACGGCGTGACCGACCTGCACCGCAGCCCTGACCTGGAACAGGCCGTCGTGCTGCTGTTCGGCTCCCAGGAACGGCGCCCGCAACTGGCACGCGTGGTGACCGGCATCCTCGAGCGGCGCCTGCGCTACCGGGACCGCATCCTTCCCTTCGTCGACGACTCGGCGCGCATGCGCTACGACCGCCTGACCGCCTCGACGCAGGGGCAGCTGGAGTCCGTGGCCGATCTCAGCCGGGACGCCCGGTTCCGGTTCATCGACGAGCCGGTCGTCGAGGCTGGACGGGCGCAGACGCAGGCCCGCATGGAGGCCCACCTCGACGCCCTGGCCGAGGACCCCAACCGCCCCGAGCGCGACGAGCGCATCACCGCCCTGGTGGACGCCCCCCAGCCGATGCGCAAGCTCCTCCTGCGTCGCCGCATGTCCAGCACGGACAAGGACCTGCAGGCAGCACTCCTGGAGATCCGGGCACGGCGCTGGTACCGCACCCGTCCGATCCGCGACCTCGAAGGTCGTGGAGGTGCAGGGGATCATGCTCTGCCACGCCGACTACGACTTCGAGGGACGCTCGATCCACGTGGTCCTGGCGTTCACGCCGTTCAGCGACATCAGCGCGGTGGGCTCGGCCGTGGCCGCGCACCTGGCCGGCGTGGACCCGAGCCGGAACCCGGTCATCGACGTCATGACCTGGCGCCCCGACAGTCACCCGAGCGGTGACGAGCTGTCCGCGGTGATCGCCGAGCAGGTGGCCGGATGGGACATCGGCCGACGGATCTGGCGCCTCGACGTGACGGTGACGAGCCTGGCCGCCGACATCGACCCGGAGAACCAGACCCAGTACTTCACGTTCCGGACCGGCGAGGGTGGGGGTCTGGCGGAGGACCACTTCTACCGCAACCTGCACCCGATGCTGGCCAAGCGCCTGGAGCTCTGGCGCCTGGAGAACTTCGACCTGACCCGCCTGCCGTCCATGGAGGACGTCTACCTGTTCCACGGCGTGGCCCGCGACAACCCCAAGGACCATCGCCTGTTCGCCCTGGCCGAGGTCCGCGACATGACGGTCGTGCCCGACTCCCGGGGCGGCGCACCGGGCTACCCCACCCTGGAGCGCATGGGCCTGCAGGCGATCATCGCGATGCGTCGTGCCCGGGCCACGTTCCCGGAACGGGGTCGGCCGCAGGCCAACCGGATCACCCTGTTCGTGCGACCGCCCTGGACCGTGCCCAAGGAGCACTGGCCCGACCTCGCCGAGATGATGATCCCGCTGGCGGGGGGCGCCGGGCTGGAGCTCGTGGTCCTGCGCACCTCGATGCCGCAGCCCGACGGGACCCTGAAGCCCACGGTGTTCAACGTCGACGGGATCATCACCCGCGCCATCACGGTCACCGAGGAGCCGGTCCGCGACGACATCGTCCGCCCGCTCACCCGCTACCGCCAGAAGGTGCTCACGGCGCAGCGGTTCGGCGTGCCCTACCCGTTCGAGATCCTGCGGATGTTCGCCCCGCAGCCCGGGACGGTCGGCAAGTTCCTGCCCGCGCACTTCGTCGAGCACGACCTCGACGAGTCCGGCGAGGTCCTCGTTCCCGTCATGCGCGAGCCGGGCCTGAACAGCTCGAACCTCGTGGTCGGGCTGCTCACCACCTACACCGAGGCCTACCCCGAGGGCATGACGCGCGTGATCATGCTGTCGGACCCGACCCGCGGCCTGGGCAACCTCGCCGAGCCGGAGTGCCGGATCGTCAACGCCGCCCTGGCCCTGGCTGCCGACATGGGTGTTCCCGTCGAGTGGTTCGCGGTCTCCTCCGGTGCGCTGATCTCGATGGAGTCCGGCACCGAGAACATGGACTGGATCGCGCTCACACTGCGCAGGATCATCGAGTTCACCCAGGGTGGCGGCGAGATCAACATCGTCGTGACCGGCATCAACGTCGGCGGCCAGCCGTACTGGAACGCCGAGGCCACGATGCTGATGCACACCCGCGGCATCCTGATCATGACCCCGGGCAGCTCGATGGTGCTCACCGGCAAGCAGGCCCTGGACTTCTCCGGGGGCGTGTCCGCCGACGACAACTTCGGCATCGGCGGCTACGAGCGGGTGATGGGCCCCAACGGCCAGGCGCAGTACTGGGCCCCGTCGCTGGCCGACGCATGCCAGCTGCTCCTGCACCACTACGAGTACACCTACGTGAAGCCCGGCGAGCGGTTCCCGCGGCGGATCCAGAGCACCGACCCGCCGAACCGCGACGTGCGGCCGTTCCCGCACGCAGCCGTCCCGGACTGCGACTTCACCGTCGTGGGCGACGTGTTCTCCTCCGAGAAGAACCCGGAGCGCAAGAAGCCCTTCGACGTGCGCTCGGTGATGCGGTCGGTGACCGACCAGGACAGCGAGCCGCTGGAGCGCTGGGAGCGCTGGCGTGGTGGCGAGAACTCCGTGGTCTGGGATGCCCGCGTCGGCGGGATCAGCGTCTGCATGCTCGGCCTGGAGTCCCGGCCGATCCCCCGGCGCGGGTTCGTCCCCGCCGACGGGCCGCCGTCGTGGACGTCGGGCACCCTGTTCCCGCAGGCCTCGCGCAAGACCGCACGGGCGGTGACGGCTGCCAGCGGCAACCGCCCCCTGGTCGTTCTGGCCAACCTGTCCGGGTTCGACGGGTCACCGGAGTCCATGCGGCACTGGCAGCTGGAGTACGGCGCGGAGATCGGCCGCGCGGTCACCAACTTCAAGGGACCCATCGTGTTCGTGGTGATCTCGCGGTACCACGGTGGAGCGTTCGTGGTGTTCTCCAAGGCGCTGAACCCCCAGATGGAGGTCGTCGCCGTTGAGGGCTCGTACGCCTCGGTGATCGGCGGCGCCCCGGCGGCGGCCACCGTGTTCGCCCGTGAGGTCCGCGGGCGGGTGGATGCCGATCCCCGCGTCGTCGCGGCCAAGAAGCTGCTGGCCGGGACCACCGGGGCGGAGGCGACCGAGCGGCGTGCCCGGCTCGCGGAGATCACCGAGCAGGTGCGCTCCGAGAAGCTCGGTGAGGCGGCCGGCGAGTTCGACGCGGTGCACACCATCGATCGGGCCCTGGAGATGGGTTCGGTCGACCGGATCATCACCGCAGCGGACCTGCGCCCCTACGTCATCGACGCCCTCGAGCGGGGCATGGCCAAGGAGGAGTCCGGCGAGTAGCGCACGGCCGGGGGTCAGTCGACCAGGGGGTGGGTCACCCAGGAGTGGATGGGGGCTGCCCGGGTGAGGTCGGCTGAGCCGGGGAGCTCCTGCGGCGGATCGTCCAGCCCGCTCGCGGCGACCATGGTGAGCAGGAACACCCCGTCCCGGCGCCACCAGCCCGGGAACCGGCTGTCCCCGGAGGACACGGCCAGGCGCTGCCACCCGTCGGCTCGCCGCGCTCCGGCGCTGATGCCCGCCGGGTCCTCGAGGACCACCTCGACCGTGCGGGTGTCGGCGCGCAGGCCCGTGCGCAGCACCTTCAGGGCGCTCTCCTTGGCCGACCAGATCAGGTTGGCCGCGGCGTCGTGCCCGTCGGGGCCGGGAGCGCCGGCGACGACGGCCTGCTCGCTGGGCGTCAGGAAGTCGCTGACGAAGCCGGCGCTGCGGGGTTCGACGATCTCCAGGTCGACCCCGACTGCGCCGAGGTCCGGCCCGACGAGGCAGACCGCCCAACCCGCGCGATCGGTCAGCGAGATGTCCAGGCCGAGGGTTCGGCCGTCGACCTCGACGTAGGGCGCACCCGTCATCCGGTTCAGCACCCCGATCCGGCCCAGGCTGACCGGATCGGACGCGATCCCCACCGCCGCGGCAACCGCGCACTTGCCGGCGTAGCGACGCACCAGGTACTCGTTGCGGCGCTTGGTGAATCGCATCCCCGACGCCCGGGCGGCCTCAGCCCCGGTCAACCACTGCTGCCCGGGCGGCACCTGTTCCTCGCCACGCGTCAGCCACTGCATCTGGTCAGGGTAGCCGCCCGACCGCGACTTCCGCGGCGTCCGTGCGACGATCAACCATGGCAGCCGTGACCCCGACCGCACCACGGGGCGTCGAGCACCCATGACCGGGGTGATGCTCCAGGCCTTCCACTGGTACCTGCCCCAGGGCGGGACCCTCTGGCGTGAGGTCGCTGCGCGGGCAGACGAGCTGGCCGCGGCCGGCTTCACGGCCGTCTGGCTGCCGCCGGCGTACAAGGGGCACGTCGGCGGGTACGACGTGGGCTACGGCGTCTACGACATGTACGACCTCGGGCGAGTTCGACCAGCGCGGCACCATCCCGACCAAGTACGGCACGAAGGACGAGTACCTCGCGACGATCCGCGCGCTGCAGGCAGCGGGGATCGCGGTGTACGCCGACATCGTCTGGAACCACCGCCTCGGGGCCGACGGATCCGAGGTGATCCGGGCCACGCCGCACTCCACGCACGATCGCAGCCGACCGTCCGGGCCGACCCGCGAGGTGGAGGTGTGGACGCGCTTCGACTTCGCCGGCCGCGGCGGGTGCGTACGACGAGTCGCACCCTGGACCACCGGCACTTCGACGCCGTCGACTTCGACGAGCGACGCCCCGACGAGTGGGACACGATCTACCTCTTCGAGGGCAAGACCTTCGACCAGCACGTGGCCGACGAGTTCGGCAACTACGCCTACCTGATGGGCTGCGACGTCGACCAGTCCAACCCCGAGGTCCAGGCGATGACGATCGACTGGGGCGCCTGGTACCTGGACACCACCGGGGTCGACGGGCTGCGACTCGACGCCGTCAAGCACATCCCCGCCTGGGTCCTGCCGATCTACCTCGACGCCCTGCGCGCGCACTCCGGTCGCGAGATCCCCGTGGTCGCCGAGTACTGGAGCGCTGACCTGGGGGCGCTCGAGTGGTTCCTGGCCGCCGTGGGCGACCGGATGATGCTCTTCGACGTGCCGCTGCACTTCGCGTTCCACCGGGCCGGCATCGAGGGCAACTCGTTCGACCTGCGCACGATCTTCGACGGCACGCTCGTGGCCGCACGCCACGACATGGCCGTGACATTCGTCGACAACCACGACTCGCAACCGATGCAGGCCCTCGAGTCCACGGTCGCCGACTGGTTCAAGCCGCTGGCCTACGCGCTGATCCTGCTGCGCCGCGAGGGGTTCCCGTGCGTGTTCCAGGCCGACTACGACGGCGCGGCCTACACCGAGCAGCGCTGGGGCGAGGAACCCGTCGACGTGGAGATGACCTCGCACCGGGGGTTCCTCGACCTCTGCCTGGCGCTGCGGCGCGACCTCGGCGACGCCGAGCAGTGCGACGCGTTCGACCACTCGAACGTGATCGGGTGGGTGCGCCGCTGCCGATGGGCCTGGTGGTCGTGGTCCTGATGAGCAACGGCGGGGACGGCGCGCAGCGCTTCGACACCGGGCGTGCCGGAGGCGCCTTCACCGACGTGACCGGCGCCATCCCCGGACGCGATCACGACCGACGCAGCGGGGTCGGCCGAGTTCCGCTGCCCGGGTCGTGGGGTGTCGATCTGGGTCGCGCGCTGACTGGTCGCGGCTAGCGCGCCGACAGCGCGCGGCCCGCTGGCGACATGTCAGTCCTTGGAACGACTGCGGCGCAGCTGCCAGGCCCCAGGGGCAATGAGCCCCACGGCGAGGAGCGCAAGCGCGACGATCTCATGGCCGGAGCGGTACACAGCGTTCAACACCAACAGGTACGCCGCGATCAGGACAATCGCTGCGAGAGTACGCCACGTCCACCGCACGCGGCGCGGGTTCACTTCCTCAGGTGACGACATGCGCTCCCCAACTCCCGACACGGCTGGCTGGATCATCGCACATGGCCCGGGGCTACCACCGCCGGACTCTGCGGGGTCATTGCCCCGATCCGTCGAGGCCCCGCAGGAAGTCGGCGTTCCCACTGGCCATCCGGCGGGCGAGCTCGGACATCCGTCGACCCGAGATCGGGATCGTGCGGATCGCCTGGGCGAGGTCGAACTGCTGCGACAGGCGCCCGGCCAGGCCCTGCTCGGCGAGGGCCACGACGGCGTAGCCGCCCGTCGGGACGAGCTCACCGACGAGGCTGCCCAGCTCGCGGACCTCGGTCGTCCGGTCGTTGTAGCCGACCAAGGCCCCGACCGCAGCCCCGATCAGGGCGGTGACCCACATGAGCGTCGTGCCCAGACCCGCCGCGAGGCCGACGACCAGCCCGACCAGCAACGCGCGCAGGACCGTGGACCCGCTGGTCCTCTCGAGGGTGGTTCGCCCGTGCTCATCGCGGTGCAGGAGACCGGCCCCGGCGATGTCCTCCCGTCCGGCTGAGCTGAGCACCCGCAGCCCGTCGAGGGCAGGCGGGCCCGACTCATACGCAGCAGCGAAGAGCACATACCGCCTGCTCATCGACAACTCCCGGGATGCAACACACCGCCACGGTAGCGCGGGGGCGTGGAGGCTGCAGCGATGCTGGCCGGCGACTCCATCCACGCCTGGCGCGGCCGCGCTGAACCGGCTACTGCCTACGCCGCTGCGCGGGCGGACAGGTGCTTGCACGCAGGACGATCCGGGTCGGCAGTAGACGATCCGTGGCCTGCGCACCGGAGATTCGGTCGAGTAGCAGCTGGGCAGCCGTCCTGCCCTGCTCGCGGACAGGCTGGGCGATGGTGGTCAGGTCCACCATCTCAGCCAACTCGTGGTCGTCGAACCCGACGATGCTGATGTCGTCGGGGCAGCGCAGCCCAGAGTGCCGAATGGTGCGCATCGCGCCCATGGCCATCTCGTCGGACTCCGCGAAGGCAGCGGTGGGCGGGTTCGGCAACGAGAGCAGACTGGCCATGGCCGCCTCGCCCCCGGCGAAGCTGAAGGCCCCGTCGGCCTCGTACCCCTCAGGCACCGATAGGCCCGCGTCGGCCATGGCCCCCCGGTAGCCGGCGAGGCGGTCATGGGGCACGGTGAAGTGGATCGGCTCGCTCGGGCCACCGCCGATCAGCGCGATCCGCTCGTGGCCCAGGTTGATCAGGTGGTTGACTGCGACCCGGGCCGCGGCCGCATCATCGATGGACGCGCACGAGACCCCCGGGCCGGGGACCCCCACCGACCCGATGGGAACCCCGAGGGCCCCCAGTTGCTCGATCTCGGCATCCTCCATGGGCAGGGTCAGCACCAGCACCCCATCGACACGGCGGCGCAGGGGCATCCGCGCGAAGAAGCTCTCCCGCGATGCATCGTCGGGCAGGGCGTACAGCAGGACGTCGTACCCGGCCGCTCGGAGCACCTCCTCAGCACCGGACAGGACCTGGCCGAAGAACCACCGACCAAGGTAGGGGGTGACCACCCCGATCGAGTGGGTCTGCCCACTGGCAAGACGTGAGGCGCTCGGCGAGATGACGTAGTCCAACTCCTGTGCGGCGGCCAGGACCCGAGCACGGGTCTGCTCCGAGACATTGGGCAGGCCGCGCAGGGCGCGCGAGACGGTCGCCGTCGACACCCCGGCACGGCGCGCGACTGCATCGATGTCCGCAGGGCTGCCCGCCTTCCGCGCCCCGGTCAGACCCCTGGAATGCCATGTGGATCCCCTCCACGTTGACTGGATCGCCGCAATGACAACGCTATCATGGCGCGAGTGCGCGCAAGCGCTGTCATCCAAAGTGCAAGGACCTTTGAGCACGTGCATGGGACCAAGGTCCTCTGTTTGAAGACATTGTGTGTAAACGCTTGCAATCCTCTCCAATCTGCTGCACACTGAAGAGGAGCCGACAAGGAAGCCCGGCACCAGCCGGGAGGCCGACGGAGGACGCGGGTCGGCTCTCCACCCCCAGAGAGGCACACAGATGGACTACAAGGGGATCGCAGAACAGATCCTGAAGGACGTGGGCGGCTCGGAGAACATCGCCAGCTACGCCCACTGCGCAACCCGGCTCCGGCTCGTGCTGGTCGACGAGGCGAAGGCCGACAAGAAGGCCGTGGAGAAGATCCCCGAGGTCGCGGGGTCGTTCACCGCCGGTGGGCAGTACCAGATCATCCTCGGCCCGGGCACCGTTCAGCACGTGCACGAGGAGCTGGGCAAGATCGCCCAGGTCAAGGAAGCCAGCATGGAGGACGTCAAGAAGGCGGCCGCCCAGAAGATGAACCCCGTACAGCGCGGCGTGAAGACTGCTCTCGGACATCTTCGTGCCGCTGATCCCCGCCCTGGTGGCCTCCGGCCTCATGATGGGCCTGTACAACGTCCTGGCCCACGCCCGGGCTGTTCGGGGACGACCCGCTGATCAGCAACTGGCCGGCGATCGCCGACCTCTCCTCGATGATCAACATGTTCGCCAACGCGGTGTTCGTGTTCCTGCCGATCCTGATCGGCTTCAGTGCCGCGAAGGTGTTCGGGGCCAACCAGTACCTCGGTGGCGTCGTCGGCATGATCATGGTCCACCCGGCCATGGTCAACGCCTGGGCGCCAGGCCTCGGCCTCGATGAGATCCCGACCTGGGACCTGTTCGGCTGGCAGATCAGCCAGATCGGCTACCAGGGCACCGTGCTGCCCGTCCTGGTCGCGGTGTGGTTCCTGTCGATCGTGGAGAAGTGGCTGCACAAGCGGATGCCCACCGTGGTCGACATGCTGTTCACCCCGCTGCTGTCGGTGATCGCGACCGGCTTCGCGACCATCCTGGTCATCGGCCCGGTCATGCGGGTGGTCGGCGACGCTGATCTCGGACTTCTTCGTCAACCTGCTCGACTTCGGCGGGCCCGTCGCCGGGTTCATCATGGGCGGCACCTACTCGCTGCTCGTGATCACCGGCCTGCACCACTCGTTCCACGCCGTCGAGCTCGGCCTGCTCAACGACCCTGCCATCGGCGCCAACCCGCTGCTGCCGATCTGGTCGATGTCCAACGTCGCCCAGGGCGGTGCCGCGCTCGCGGCGTACTTCCTGATCCGCCACCGGAAGACGAAGATCAAGGACATCGCGATCCCGTCGGCGGTGTCGGCCTTCCTCGGGATCACCGAACCGGCCCTCTTCGGCGTCAACCTGCGCCTGCTCACACCCTTCCTGGGCGCACTGCTCGGCGGCGCGTGCGCAGGTGCCTTCGTGGTGGCCACGGACGTGACGATGACCAGCATCGGTGCGACCGGCGTCCCCGGGCATCGCCCTGGTCACCCCGGAGAAGATCCCGCAGTACCTGATCGGGATAGCCATCTCGATCGGCGTCGCGATGGCTGCCACGTTCGCCATCACCAAGGCCCGCGGCTTCAACAAGGAAGCCGAGGAGCAGATGAACGAGGAGGAGATCGAGGCCGTCGCCCTGCCCAAGGCCATCGAGATCGACGCCCTCCCAGCGCCACCTGACCGGACGCCTGTCCGCCCCAGACCGGTGCACCCCCGGCCCTTGCCGAGTCGGGGGTGCACCACCCCTCCCCACCGGGCACGGTTGATCAGATCCCGTGCCCCCGTGGGCAGGCCTCGGAGCCCGCACCCCGGTTGGATGGGTAGCAGCGAACACCACACCGAAGGGACCGCGCACATGAAGCCACTGATCGGAGCCGTCGAGGCCGGCGGCACGAAGATGGTCTGCGCGGTGGGAACGGGACCCGACGACCTGCGCGACGAGGTCCGGTTCCCCACGAGCTCCCCGGACGAGTGCCTGCCGCGGGTCATCGACTACTTCACGACCTGGCAGGCCGAGCACGGCGAGTCGATCGCAGCCATCGGGTACGGGACCTTCGGGCCCTGCGACCCGCGACCGGGCTCCCCCACCTACGGCTGGGTGACCACGACCCCGAAGCCGGGGTGGTCGGACACCGATGTCGTGGGGCTGCTGAGTGCGGGGCTCGGGGTCCCGATCGGCTTCGACACCGATGTCAATGGCGCTGCCCTTGGCGAGCACCTCTGGGGAGCTGCCCAGGACGTCGACACCTTCGTCTACCTGACGATCGGAACCGGAATCGGCGGCGGGATCATCGTCAACGGCCGCATCCTGCATGGGCTGATCCATCCCGAAGCCGGTCACGTCGCGATGCCTCGTGACCCAGGGGTCGATCCCTTCCCCGGCGTCTGCCCCTACCACGGCGACTGCCTCGAGGGACTCGCCGCCGGGCCAGCCATCGGCGCCCGCTGGAAGGTCCCTGCCGCCGAACTCGGACCGGACCATCCGGCCTGGGACCTCGAGGCCCACTACCTCGCTCTGGCGTGCGCCAACCTCATCTGCACGCTGTCCCCGGAGCGCATCGTGCTCGGCGGTGGGGTCATGGAGCAGCTGCACCTGTTCCCGCGGATCCGCACAGAGACTCAGTCCCTGCTCAACGGCTACATCCACGCCCCAGAGATCCTCGATCGGATTGACGAGTTCATCGTCCCGCCCGGGCTGGGAAACAAGGCCGGCGTCTCGGGGTGCATCGCACTCGGCCAGCTGGCGCTGGAATCCTCGCCATGACCACCGACCCCGCTCACCACCCGGGCGCCCCATGGCCGGGCTCGGGAGCCGAGACGGTGGGCGCCCCGGTCACCACCGACGCGTTCGCCCTGGATGGTGAGCTGCGGGCGTTCGCCCACCGTGCCGTCGAGGAGCGGCCGGCGACGGTTGATGAGGACCCATGGCGCCAGGCCTTCCACGTCCAACCGCCGGTCGGGCTGCTCAACGACCCCAACGGACTGGTCCAGCACCGCGGCACCTACCACCTCTGCTACCAGTGGCATCCCTTCGCGCCCAAGCACGCCCTGAAGTTCTGGGCGTACCTGACCAGCACGGACCTCGTGCACTGGACCGAGCAGCCGATCGCGCTCGCGCCGAGCCATGACTACGAGAGCCACGGCTGCTACTCGGGTAGCGGAATCGTGCACGAGGGCGCGGTCCGGTTCCTCTACACCGGCAACGTGCGCACCCCCGACGGTGGTCGCACGCCCTTCCAGAACCTGGCCACAGTGGACCCGGCGGGCCGGGTGATCAAGCACCGGGCGAACCCGCTCGTCGGGGCGATCCCCGGCTGCACCGCGCACGTGCGCGACCCGAAGGTCTGGTCCCGGGACGGCCACCACTGGATGGTGCTCGGGGCGCAGACCGAGGACCTGCACGGCACGGCGCTGCTGCTGCGCTCCGACGACCTCGTCGACTGGGAGTACCTCGGGCAGGTCGCCGGCGGGGCCGACGACCCGTACGGCTACATGTGGGAGTGCCCAGACCTGGTGCACCTGGACGGCCGCGATGCTCTGTTCATCTCCCCCCAGCTCGACCACGGCGAGGCCGCTGGCGCCGGGCGCTGGGAGGACGTGTCGGTGTACGCGGTGGGCACCCTGGACGTGGGCACGCCAGCCTTCACTCGCGAGGGCGAGTACCGGCGGGTGGACGCGGGCCCGGACTTCTACGCCCCGCAGACGCTCACCGACGCCTCGGGACGGACCATCATGGTCGGCTGGATGGGCATGCCCGACCACGAGGGGCAGCCGGAGCTCGAGGTCAAGCATCCGACGGTGGCCCGCGGGTGGGTCCACTGCCTCACCGTCCCCAGGGAGGTGCACCTCGAGGAGGACACGTTGCTCCAGTGGCCGGTCGCCGAGCTGACGTTGCTGCGCGGCGAGCCCACGGTGGTGGCCGGCGCGCAGTTGGAGGCCGGCACGTCGATGGGGGTGGCCGGTGTGTCCGGAACTGCCCTGGACCTCCAGCTGAAGGCGACCTGCGCACCTACCGCGACTCTGGCCGTCCGCCTGCGCGACGGCGAGGCCGGAAGGCCGGTCGTGCTCACCCTCGACCCCCATGCAGGGACGGCGACCCTTGATCGGACGAAGCTGGGCACTGGCGAGGGCGGGGTGTTCACCGGGAGCTTCCGTCCTGGCCCGGACGTGGATGCCCGGATCCTGCTCGACCACTCCTCCGTCGAGGTGTTCGTCGACGGCGGCCGGCTGGCATTGAGCGCGCGGATCTACCCGGTGGACGGCGACTCACTGGTCGGCTTCGACGCCACCGGGGCCCAGGTGACCCTCGACCTCACCGCCTGGCCGTTGGCCCCTGCCTGACGACGCTCCGGGCAGCAGGCGCCCTCGCTCATGACCGGTCCCGGACCGGCGGGCAGCCCCCCGGTTCAGCCGGTAGGGTCACCTGATCACCGGATCGAGACGCGGAGGCATCAACCATGGACGCACTGGTCAACTCGCTGGGCCGCAAGGAGCAGGACCTCCTGCGCGAGACCGAGGTCGAGCGCATGGCCACGCTCGACGAGGACTCGCTGGTCGACCTGCACCGGCGGATCCGGCGGGCCCGCAACAAGTACGTGGGCATCTACCGGCGTGAGGGCAGCGCGAAGGTGTCGAAGAAGGGCGGCCGCGGGATGGCCAAGAAGCGCAACTCGCGCAATGCGGGGCGCGCCGAGGCCTTCGAGGATGCTCTGGCCCGCGTGAGCGCGCAGCTGGCCACGGTGGCCGCGGCCTCAGCTGAGGAGCTCAAGGCCGCGCGTCTGTCGGCAGCGACCCCGGCGGGGACGTGGCCGGGCAGCGATGCTGCCTCCGACGGCGGGCAATCCACTGGCGAGGCGCAGGTCACGGACCGGACGCCCAAGGGCCCGGGGCGGGAGAAGCGCAACGCGTCGAGCAGGGCCCAGGGCGCCAAGCGACAGGCGAAGCGCGACTCCCGCTGAGACTGACGACCTCAGGTTCCCGGAGCGATCTCGGCCAGGATGTCGAACCGGATGTGGTTGCCGCTCAGGCGCCGCGCGCCGATCCGCCGACGACGGGTGCCCTCGTCGTAGGTGACCTTCTCGAACGAGATGTCCTTGCCGACCTCGACGTGGCGCCAGGGCAGGCCGAGGAAGAACCGGTCGGGGTACGGCCCGACGTCCACGACGTCGCCGTCGGGGTTGCTCTCGACCGGGACCCAGCCGTACCCGGGCAGGTACAGGTCCACCCACACGTGGTTGAAGTCCGGGTACAGCGGCCCCCCGCTCCACGGGTGGTAGGGGCTCTTGTACCGCCCGGCCACGCGGCAGGCCAGGCCGGCACGGCGGTACAGCGCCATGATCGTTCCGACGTGCTCGCCGCAGGAGCCGCTCCCCCGGGCCAGCACGCCGATCGGGGAGTCCGCGTTGCCCATCTCGTACTCGAGCCGGTCGTAGACGTAGCTGCGCAGGCGGCGCGCCTGCTCCAGGACGTTGGTCTCGTCGCCGAGCGCGATGGCCGTGGCCTGCGCGATCTCCGGGGAGTCCAGGTCGAGGTCCTCGTCATCGATCAGGTAGCGCGCGGCCATCTCGGAGCTCAGCGCCGGGGCGTCAGCGAGGTCGGCGGCGGTGAGCAGGTGCTTGATCCCGAAGACCTCGAGGGTCGCCCGCCAGCCCAGGATGAGCCGCGTCCCGGCATCGACGCGCGGGATCGTGAAGACGGCGACAGGTTGGCCGTCCTCCTCGACGAGCTCGAAGGGCAGCCCGATGGGCTCCACCGCCACCATGCGCTGGCGCGGGCTCTCGATGGGCAGGCTCATCCGCCACTGGACGTCGTGCAACGCCTCGACGTCAGCGTCGGGCTCGAGGTCGACGTAGTAGTGCATCTGGATCCGGTGCCCGGTCGACCAGGCACGGCGGGCCTCGGGGTCGTGGTGCACGCGGAGCTGGTGGATCAGGGCCCGGTCGCGGTAGCGCACCTCCCACGACGGGTCGATCCAGGGGTTGTCCTTGAGGTACGGCTCGTTCTCGTAGTAGGCCACGTGCAGTGCGTCGGCCCCGGCGCCGGACGTGCGCCTCGCGGCGATGGCCGTCGGTCGCTCCAGCGGCGTGACCACCATGAAGCGCGTGGCCAGGGTGTCCGGATCCAGGCAGTAGACGGTCTGCTCGAGGTCGTCGGACAGCCAGAGCGCGTCCGCCGTGGCAGCGATCCCCTTCGCCCCGATGCCGTGCAGCTCGACCTGGGCGACGACGACGTCCAGGTCGGGGATCTCCCTGACCTCCAGGGTGTGTCCGCGCACGAGGTGCACCCGGCCGGACCGGACGGCCACGGCGGTCGCGCCCTCCAGGGGCAGGACCAGCTCCGGGGCGGTGACGAGGGGCTGCGTGGCCGGGCGCTCATCAGCCTGCGACCATCGTGCGCGATGCAGGCCCTGGCCCGTGGTGAACCACAGGATCCCGTCAGCCAGCGAGAGCCCACCGGCGCCGACGAACACGCCCGTCATCGTGTCGTTGACCACACGGGTCCCATCTGTGTCCGGGTCCACGAGGGCCAGGCGGCCAGTGCGCGCGTCGAGGACCAACAGGTCGTCGCCGGCCCAGGCCAGGCCGCGGATCTCGCGCCCGGCAAGGGGGCGGATGTAGCGCTCCGCGACATCGATCGCGGCAGGGGCGCTGGACACGACGGACGGCACGAGTGGCACTCCTGAATCGGGATGGAAGGCGGTGCGGGGCCGCGGTCCACGCACAGGGCTCCATCGAAGCACGAGCGGTGTCGGGTGGCCCAATCGGTGCGCGGCCGAGGTGAGTGCGCGGCCGACGTGCGACGGGCGCCGCCACCGACCCGCACCTCAGGCCTTGGGCACCTTGCCGTTCTTGCGTGGCTTCCCGTTGCGCTTGCGGAGCTCGTCGCCGCCCACGTCGGGGTCCAGACCACGTGCGATCGCGACTGCATCCACCGCGGACGCCTGCTCCAGCCGACTCCCGATCGACGGCGCCGGACACGTCCTGGTCCGGCGTGTCGGTCATGCCGTCGTCGTCGGCCTGGGCATCCATCTGGGAATCGGCGAAGTACTTGGGCACGATCCGCTCCTCGTGCTCCTCGGCCTCGCTGTCGTAGCCGCCGGCGGCGTCGACCACGCCCTCCTTGAGCCCGTAGTGGATCCTGGCCTCACGGGTGCCCTGGCTGATCGTGTGCCACATGTGGTCCTCGCCGATCTTGGCCACGAAGCCGGCCCGGCGCAGGATGACCCGCACCGGGTACATCACCCGGACCAGGTACAGGTCGATGCACCGCTCCCGCAGGGCGGCCAGCAGCGCGTCGAGCATGTCCACCGTGGTGGTGTCGATCTGGTTGGTGCCCTCGATGTCGACGACCACGGCCACGATCTCCTGGTCGGTCCAGTCCCGCACCCCGTCGACCCGGGCCAGGATGGCATCCTTCACCGACGAGGAGTTGACCCAGAAGAGCGGGACATCCACCCGCAGCACGAGGATGCCGTCGACGCCATGACGCTCCGGGTGGTTGCGCATGCCGCCCCAGGCTGCCTTCTCCCCGGGCACCCGGCCCATGACCTCGACGTCCACCCGGCTGGATCGGTAGACCAGGCCGAACACCGAGAGCGCGATGGCCAGGAGCAGTCCCTGGAGCGGGCCGAACACGAGGACGCCGATGGTGGCGACGCTGGCGGCCACGATGTCGTTGCGGCGCAGGAAGGCGTACCGGCGCATCGACTTGAAGTCCAGCAGCCCCCACACGGCGTGGATCACGATCGCCGACAGCGTCGCCTTGGGCAGGGCATTCAGCGCCGGCGCCAGGAAGAGGATGGTGGCCAGGGACAGGACGGCAGTCGTGAGCCCCGACACCTGCGAGCGCCCACCGGCCCGGTCCACCGTGGCAGTCTTGGACAGGCTGCCGGCCACGCCGAAGCCCCCGAAGATCCCCGAGCTGACGTTCCCGACGCCGACCGCGAGCAGCTCCTGGCTGGCATCGACCCTGGCGTCCTCGGTCGCGTACAGCCGGGCCGCACTCAAACCCTCGGCCAGGCCCACGAAGGCAACTGCGGCCCCGGCGATGACGACCTGGCCCCAGTCGGACACCGCGATCCCCGGCAACGACGGGGTGGGCAGGCCCTGGGGCACCTCGCCGACGACCCGGACCCCGGACGCAGCGAGGTCGAGGACGTTCGAGGCGACCAGGCCGACCATCAGCGTGACCAGCGCCCACGGCACCTTCGGCGCCAGCTTCGTGCCGCCGAACATCAGGGCCAGCGACACGACACCCACCACGACGGTCTGCGGGTGGATGTCATCGAGGCCGGTGACCAGGTCCTTGATGCGCCCGGCCACGTCACCGGGGGGGACGGGGATGCCCAGGATGTTGGGGAGCTCGCCGATGATCACCAGGATCGTCAGCCCGAGGACGAATCCGGTCACGATGGGCTTGGACAGGAACTCAGCGACCCAGCCGATGTGCAGCACGCTGGCCAGCATCAGGATCAGGCCCGCCGTGATCGCCATGCCCGCCGCCAGGGCGACCGCCTCCGCCTGGCTCTCGGGCTTGAACCCCGCGATGAGGGTGCCGGTGAGCAGGGCAACCGTCGACACCGGTCCGACGATCAACTTCCGCGACGTGCCCAGGATGGCGTAGACGATGAGGACGGTCGGCAGCGAGTACAGGCCGACCTGGACCGGCAGGCCGGCGATGCTGGCGTAACCGAGGGACTGCGGGATGGCCAGGGCGGCGACGACCGAGCCGGCGATCAGGTCACCCTTGAGCCACTTGCGCTGGTACGTGGGCAGCCACGTGCGGACGGGCAGCCATTCGCGCGGCTGCTCGCCGAGGTGCGCGGGCTTCTGCACACGGGGAGCCATGACCCTCGAAGGCTAGCCCCGCTCAGGGGTCCCATGTCCGACGACACGACATCGTTGGGTCAGGTGCCGGACATGTCCCGTTCATTCCCCGTTCACTCGGGTGTCGGGGTGCCCGACATCGGCGTCAGGCCCTCCCCCACCCCTCCGGGCCACACGGGCGGGGCATCGGGGTCGCGGCGCAACCTGGTGCGGGCAACCACCTGCTGGGCCGATGTCGTGCGCTCCGAGCGGTTGCGCCCGACGAAGCTCACCGACCAGTTGACCAGCGTCGTCAGCCGGCTCTTGAACCCCACGATGTACATCAGGTGCACGACGAGCCAGAGCACCCACGCAGTGAACCCCGCCGTCCTGATCCGACCGACGCTGGCCACGGCGCTGAACCGCGTGATGGTCGCCATGCTGCCCTTGTCGTGGTACTCGAAGGGCCCAGGTTCCGGGCGTCCCTCGATCCGCGACCGGATGGTCGAGGCGGCGTGACGTCCTCCCTGGATCGCGACCTGGGCAACTCCCGGGAGGTTGTCCAGGGCGATCATGTCGCCGACGATGAAGACCTCGGGATGCCCCGGAAGGGTGAGGTCCGGCTCGACCAGGACCCGCCCGGCCCGGTCGACCTCGGCGCCCGAGCGCTCGGCCAGCAGCGCGCCGAGCGGCGAGGCGGACACCCCAGCGGCCCAGACCTTGCACGCGGCCGGGATGAACGTCCGCTTCCCGTCGGCGGTCTCGTAGGTGACGCCATCGGCATCGAGGCCCACGACCTTGGCGTTGAGCAGCACCTCGACGCCCACCCCGGTCAGGATCCGCTCGGCCTCGGCCGACAGCTTCGCGCCGAACGGGCCGAGGACCGCTGGAGCGGCGTCCAGCAGGACGATCCGCGCCGAGGTCGTGTCGATCCGGCGGAAGTCCTGCTTGAGCGCCCGGTTGCAGAGCTCGGAGATCTGGCCGGCCATCTCGACGCCCGTCGGGCCGGCCCCGATGACCACGAACGTCAGGAAGCGCCGGACCTCCGCGGGGTCGGTGGCCCGCTCGGCGAGCTCGAACGATCCGAAGATCCGGCCGCGCAGCTCGAGGGCGTCGTCGATGGACTTCATGCCGGGCGCGAACTCCGCGAACTGGTCGTTGCCGAAGTAGGACTGGCCGGCTCCGGCCGCCACGATCAGGCTGTCGTACGGGGTGACCAGCGGACCGGGGGCGGCCTGCGAGGTGACGGTGCGCGCCTCGAGGTCGATGTCGGTGACCTCGCCCAACAGCACGGTGGCGTTCTTCTGCCGCCGCAGGATCTCGCGGGTCGCGGGAGCGATCTCGCCCATGGAGAGGATCCCCGTGGCCACCTGGTAGAGCAACGGCTGGAACAGGTGGGTCGTGGTGCGCGAGATCAGGGTCACGTCGCAGTCGGCGCGCTTGAGCTTCTGCGTGGCGAAGAGCCCGCCGAATCCCGAGCCGATGACCACGACGCGATGCCGGTCGCCGGGGGACGAGATCATCGCGCCCTTCACTGGGGAGGACCTCCTTGTCGGGCATGCGATGAGGATAGCCTCGCCTGCATCATCCGTCGCCGGATCGACCGCACACTCATCGCTCGCCCTAGCTCGCCTGGAGCTCCTCGATCTCGTCGGTGCTGCGTCGATGCTCGAGCCGGTGGGCGATCCGGTCGATCCCCAGGACCAACCCCAGCCCGAACAGCGCCAGTGCGACGGTCACCGCGACGGCCTCGTCCGGCGCCCCAAGTGCCACGCTGTTCGCGCCGTCGGGCCACGGCCACAGGACACGCAACGAGCCGAGCATGAGCCCGATCATCACCGCCATCACGGTGTCGTAGTGCTCGTTGAGCGCCCAGTGCAGCAGCTGGCTGAACAGGGCGAGCCCGACGACGCACCCGAGCGCGAACACCCCGACGGTCAGGAAGTCCCGCTCGTTGACCGCCGTGAGGACCGCGGAGTACATGCCCATCACGACCAGCAGGAACGACCCGCTGATCCCGGGCAGGATCATCGCGCAGATGGCGATGGCCCCGGACACGAAGAACGCCCAGAGCGGGATGTCCCCGGACACGCCCTCCTCCGAGGATCCCGAGGTGAACCCGAGCGCGACGAAGAACGCCGCGCCGGCCCCGAGGATCAGTGCCCACTCACGCAGGTCGCGGCGGGTGAGCAGCCCCGTGGCCACCACGGTGGACCCGGCCACGAGTCCCATGAAGAGCCCCGCCATCTGGACCGGGTGCACCTCGAGCTGGTGCTCGATCGCCCCGGCCAGCAGCAGGACCGCCGAGAGGATCCCGAGGCCCAGCGGGATCAGGAACGTCCAGTCGACCGCCCGGAGCAGGGCCCAGCCCCCGCGGATGTCGAGCTTCAGGAAGTGCCCGAGGGCCGAGGACCCCGTTCGGATCGCCGTGATGAGCCGGTGGTAGATGGCCAGGACCAGCGCGACCGTGCCCCCCGACACCCCGGGCACGACGTCGGCGCTGCCCATGGCCATGCCCCGCAGGAAGTGCGCGGGGACCTGCCGCAACGGCGCCTGAGCCATCAGTCCCGCCCGTCGTAGAGACGCTCCACATCCGCGCCCGGCTCCTGCGCGAACTCCCAGAACGCCTCCGCGATCCGGTCGGGATCGAAGCGGCCGCCCGGTCGGATGATCCCCTTGATCGTCAGCATCCGCAGCACCACGCCGTGGGGAGCCAGCTCCTGGGCCAGGGCGAACCCGGCGGCCCGCATGGCGGCCTTGCCCAGCGCCAGGACCCCGTACTCCCCGCTCGGGCTCAGTGCCACCCCCCCACCGGTCCAGGTCACCCGGCCGCGCGTGGCCGCCAGGCCCGGCAGGGCTGTCTGGACGGCCACGACGGCAGCCAGGGCGTTGACCTCGACGCTCGAACGCAACGTGTCGGCGTCGGCAGCGAGCAGCCCACCGGCGTTCATCGACGCGTTGTGGTGCAGCAGGGAGATCTCCCGCCAGTCGCCGGCCCGCCGCACCGCGTCGCCGACGGCCCCGAGGTCGCGGACGTCGAGAAGCTCCTCGCGCACGGTGCGCCCGGTGGCGCGGACCTCGTCGGCCACCAGCTCCAGGCTGCCCGCCGTCCGTGCGACGAGGGTGAGGTCGTAGCCGGCCGCTGCGAAGGTACGGGCGAGGCTGGCCCCGAGGCCAGGACCCACACCCACGAGCAGGGCGTGCGGTGCCGTGTTGGCGTGATCAGTTCCCATGGCACCGAGCCTAGGGTCGGGCCGCGGGGCGCGCCCAGCCCGACACCCGACGCCGACCCGAGTTGGATGACCCCATGCAGAACTCCACGCCTGGCCCATCCGCGCTCCCCGGTGTCCTGATCGGCCACGACACCGACGATCGGCGTCCCACAGGGGTCACAGTCGTACTGCTGCCCGAGGGCACGACCGCGGGCGTGGACGTGCGAGGCGCAGCTCCGGGCACCCGGGAGACCGACCTGCTGGACCCGGTCAACACCGTGCAGGAGGTCCACGCCATCGCCCTGTGCGGCGGCAGCGCCTTCGGGCTCGACGCCGCTGGCGGCGTGATGAGCTGGCTGGAGTCCCAGGGGCGCGGGTTCGAGGTGGGACCGGTGCGCGTGCCGCTGGTCCCGGCCGCGGTGATCTTCGACCTCGGCGTCGGCGATCCCACGATCCGCCCGGATGCCGGGGGCGGCGCTCGCGCATGCGCTGCGGCGGTTCCGGTGGCAGAGGCCACCGAGGGCAGCGTCGGGGCCGGCGCCGGGGCTTCGGTGGGCAAGCTCCTCGGCGCGGACCGGGCAATGCGCGGCGGGGTGGGGATCGCCACCCTCCGCGTGCACGGGATCACCATGTCCGCGGTCGTGGTGGTGAACGCCATGGGCGATGTCGTGGATCCCGAGACGGGCACGATCCTGGCGGGTGCGCGCACGTCCCCGGACTCGCTGGAGCTGGCCGGTGCCGTCAGCCAGATCCTCGCCGGTGGTCACGGCGACGGATCAGGTGCGGCAGCCAACACGACCATCGGGGTTGTGATCACCGACGCGCGAGTGACCAAGCCGCAGGCCACGCGCCTTGCCCAGGTCGCCCACGACGGCCTGGCTCGCACGATCCGCCCGGTGCACACCCCGATGGACGGCGACACCCTCTTCGCAGCAGCCACCGGAACCGTCGACCCCCGGGTGCAGGAGGCGCTATCGACCGATCGGCTGGCCGTGCTCCTGTCGGTGATGGCGGCGGAGGTCACCGCCCGGGCGGTGCTGCGCGCGATCCGTGCCGCTGACGGCCTGCGCCTCGCGGACCTGTGGCTCCCGGCATGGAGGGACTCCGAGCGTGGGTGAGTCCCCGGCCGCACGGTGACCTGCGTCTGCACTCAGTCCTTGCTGAACCAGGCAGGCGGCCCGCTGACGAACCCGGCGAGAGCCGCACCGAGCGCTGCCCCGACCGCGGTCGACGCGGTGCTGACGTAGGGCAGGAACGTCAGGACCGTCCCCACGACGCCACCGGCCAGCAGCCCTCCGACCGCGCTCGCCCCGGTCCATGCCGCCCGACCGCCCCCACCGGAGCCGGGGACGGCCGCGGGCTCGATCGCCTTGTTCTGGGCGGGTGCCGGGAGCGCCGCACCCTGACCGGAGCCGGCGTTCATCGCGTCGATCTCGCGCAGCAACTTGTCGATGTCATCGGGCTCGCTCATAGCTCCATCGTGGCACGGGCGAAGGCCTGGCGCCCTCCCGCCCGGACGCATGCCGGGACGAGGCCCGGGAACGCGCCGGGGCGCGGGCAGGTGCGCGCCCGGATGCGCTCCCCGGCTGCCTGCCGCACCCTAGAACCATGGACTCGAGCACCCTCCTGGCCCCGCTGGCCACGTCCGTGCGCGAGATCCTGTCCGGGCGCACCGATGGCCAGTCCGACATCGCCCGTGCGATCGCCAAGCCGCTTGGCGCGCCGGGGTGGTTCGGCCCGGGGGATGCGATCTGGACGGTCCATGGGTCCGTGGCCACGTTCGTCGGCGGCATCCGCAGCCTCTACCTGCAGGCCCTGCACCCGCTGGCCCTGGCCGGGGTGGACCGCCACTCCACCTACCGCGAGGACCCCTTCGGCCGGCTGCAGCGCACGGGGGCCTACCTCGCCGCGACGACGTACGGGTCCGCGGAGCTGGCCCAGCAGACCGTGGACGCCGTGCGTGGCATGCACCGGCGGGTGCAGGGGACCGCCTCGGATGGCCGCCCCTACTCCGCGCAGGACCCGCGGCTGCTGGAGTGGGTGCACATCGCCCTGGTCGACTCGATGCTCTCCGCGTACCTGCACCTGGGCCGGGAGGGGACGATCGACGCCGACGCCTACGTGGCTGACATGGCCGTCGTCGGCGAGCGGATGGGAGTCACGGATCCGCCGCGCTCGCAGGCCGAGCTCGCCGAGTGCTTCGCAGGGTTCCGCCCCGACCTGCGGGTGGATGGCCTGGTGCGCCAGACCCACGCCTTCGTGACGAATGCCCCGCTGCCGCTGGCGCTTCGACCCGGGTACCGGGTGCTGGCACGCGCGGCCTGGGCGACCCAGCCCGACTGGGCCCTGGAGATGCTCGGGTCGGTGCCCCGACTCGGCGCCCTGGATGTGGCCGCATCCGACGCCGCCCTGCGCGTCCTGCGGGTCGCGCTGGTCGCCTCTCCCGCCCGGCTCGCCGGCGAGCGCAGGTTGGCCGGCGACGGTGCGACCTCAGCCGTCGGGAGCTGACCGACACCCGCACCGCTACGATCCGGCTGAGGCATCCGGCGGCGCAGGAGGAACCATGGGGTACGGGTCGATCTACCGCGAGGATCTCTTCGCCGACCAGGTCGTGGTCGTCACGGGCGCGGGCTCGGGGATCGGGCGGTGCACGGCGCACGAGCTGGCCAGCCTCGGCGCGAGGGTCGCACTGGTCGGCCGGGCACGCGACAAGCTCGAGACGGTTCGTGCCGAGATCGAGGACTCCGGGGGCACGGCCAGCATCCACGAGTGCGACATCCGTGACGAGGCAGTCGTGCGGGCCACCGTGGCTGAGGTGCTGGCCACGCACGGACGCATCGACGGCCTGGTCAACAACGCCGGCGGGCAGTTCCCCGCACCGCTGGCCGCGATCAGCGCCAAGGGCTGGGACGCCGTCGTGCGCACGAACCTCACGGGCGGGTTCCTGGTGGCGCGCGAGTGCTACACGCAGTGGATGCTCGGCCACGGTGGCGCGATCGTCAACATCATCGCCGACATGTGGAACGGCATGCCGGGCATGGGTCACTCCGGTGCCGCCCGTGCCGGGATGCTCAACTTCACCGAGACGGCCTCCTTGGAGTGGGCGCCGGTGCGGGTCAACGCCGTGGCCCCCGGATGGATCGCCTCCAGCGGCATGGACCACTACCCGCCGGAGATGAAGGCCCTGATCACCGGCCTGCCCAAGAGCGTGCCGTTGAACCGGTTCGGCACCGAGAGCGAGGTGTCGGCGGCCATCGTCTTCCTGCTCTCACCGGCGGCGGCGTTCGTCTCCGGCGCCTGCCTGCGCGTCGACGGCGCGGCGCCGAACGCCAAGCGGGTCTGGCCGATGGTGGGTAGCGGCCCGAACCAGGCGTTCGAGGGCTTCCATCTGGCCGAGACTCCGAGGATCCTGAGCGACCAGGCGTAGGTCCGCTACGGCCGGGTGGCCCCGGAGGTCCCCTCGACGTGCTGCACCGCCAGCTCGATCGTCGGGAACACATGGTCCTCGCCGATGACGTCCAGCACCCCGACCGCGCGGCTGAAGGTCAGCCGGGCTACGCGGAGTCCTCGACCGTGACGTGCGCCTTCCGCGTCAGTTGCCGATGACCACGTCGGTACCGGTGAGCTGGGCGTCGAAGCCCTCGGGAGTCACCTGGACGGCCAGGAGCGACATCCCCTCCGGCACGCCGGCCACGTCCTGGCGGATGGTGGCCAGGCTGCGGGCGAGGGCGCTGGCCGCCGAGTCGAGGAACGCCGGGCCACCGAGGTCGACGGTCTCCGGCTCGATGAGCAGCTGGCCGCCGTCCGCACTCACCGTGCCCGTCGCCTGGAGGGTGATGTCACGGCCCAGGATGGTGACCTGGCGCTCGACGCCGGTCTTGCCGTTGCCGGCGTCGTACACCGTGACGTCCTGGCCGACCTGCTCGGCGACCGTGGCGAACGGAATCGTCGCATCGATGTCGAGCAGCTGCGCCTCCAGCCCAGCCGGCGAGAACCGCACGCCCGACCCGGTGGCAACCACGTCCACGAGATCGCCCTTGGCCGAGACCACGTCCTGGCTGCGCAGCTCGACAGCGCCCAGCCAGGTCTCGTCCTCGGCCAGGTCGCTTGGCTGCTGGGCCACGGTCGCCGACGAGGTCGGAACAGGCGAGGTCGGAGCAGGCGAGGCGGGGCCACCCGCAGCCCCGGAAGCACCGGAGCCCAGGGAGAGGACGAGGACCACGAGGCCCAGGGCGAGGACAGCGAGGGTCGCACCGACCCCGAGGAGGAAGTTCTTCACCCCGTCAGGGTCTCACCGCCCACCAGATGGAGTCACGCGTGGTGAGCGAGCCTGGGGAGAGCTGCCCGTCCACCACGCGTGCACCTGCTTTCGGCCCACACCGCGCCTGCGCCGTCTACGGCAGGTCGAGCAGCGGGGCCAGGGTCTCGCGGATTCGCAGCAGGTCGACGGGTCCGACGTTGCCGATCACGGTGGCGATGCGACTGGCGACACGTCCCCACTCGCGCACTCATTGACCGTGGCCCCGGCGTTGGTTGACACTTCCAGAGACCGACTGCGCGGGCGCTTGGGATGGACGGTGACACCTGATGAGCACGCGACGTCACGCGCTCTTTGTCGCGAGCTTGGTCCTCGTCGCCAGCGTCACTGCAGGCTGCACGTCGAGCGGGGACCAGGGAACGGGAAGTTCCGGCGCCTCGATCCCCGCATCAGCGGCATCCGCGACGTCGGCCGCCCCCTCGGGGTCGGCCCCGTTGACGCCACCACCTGGTGACAAACCCCTTCCCAGGGCGGCGGCTGAACGGCTGCAGGCTGTCATCGACGACTGGGTAGGTGGCGACAACAACATCGGGATCACCGCTGCCGTGGTGACCGAGGACGGAACCTGGCAGGGCGCTGCCGGGCAGGACGGCGCCGGAACAGAGTTGCTGGCCGAGTCCGCGATGGCCATCGCCAGCATCACCAAGACGTTCGTGGCCGCCGAGGTGATGCACCTTGTCGGCCAGGGGGTGGTGGACCTCGATGCCCCAGTGACCGATTATGTCTCGGTCCCGTTCGACACCAAGGGTGCAACGGTGCGCCAGGTCCTCGGGATGCGCAGCGGCTTCCCCCTCGACCCCCTCGACGCGGTGTGGAAGTCGGCCGCGGACGATCTCGATCGGAGTTGGACCACCGCCGAGTCGATCGGGATGGCCGACGCCGACGGGCCGCGTCTGGGCGCAGTGGGCGAGCTGAAGTACAACAACCTGAACTACTGGGTGCTCGGACAGATGATCGAGAAGGTCACCGGCGAGCCGCTGGCCACATCGCTCACCCGTGACCTGATCAAGCCCGCCGGACTCACCCGTGTCTGGGTCCAGGACGCCCAGCAGCCCGAGCCGCCCCTGACCGTGGCCGAGGAGAACCCCAATCTGAACGCCGTCGACGACGACGGACCCTGGCTGCCCTCACGGTCGATCGCCACCTCCTCCGGGCCGGCAGGCGACATCGCCGCCGACGCGCCCAGCCTCGCCCGATGGGGCTACCTGCTCTACGGCGGGCACGTCATCGACTCCACACTCGTCGAGCAGATGATTCCCCCGGGCGGCGACGATGAGTGGTACGGCCTGGGCACCGGTGCTTGGGTACAAGGCGGGGAGGCCTTCGTGGGGCACAACGGCGACAACGGCTCGTACCACGGTGAGTTGGCTGTGGCCACGGCCGACAACGTGGCGATCGCCGTCCTGGTCCCCGCCCCCGCGCGCAACTCGGTGGACGCCGAGGTCGCCACCGGCGAGGTGCCCCTGCTTCTGCTCCAGGCGCTCAAGGAGCGGTGAAGCGCCTGGGCCATCCCCGCTCCGCGTCCTTCGGCTGGTCGCACATGTGCCCATCGAGTCCATCGACCGGCGACAGGCGCCCACGCTCTCGGAGTTCCCGATGAAGGGCTGGTCAGCCGTTCACTGAGTCGAGCACCCGGCCTGCGCCTTGACGGAGGCGATGCCGGCCTCGTACTCGGCCACCGCCGACTCGAGGCCGGTCTTGATCTGGGCGTCGGTCAAGGACTCATCGACGAGCTCGTCAGCATCCGACTTGAGGGTTTCGCCCGTCGCCTGCAGCTCCTCCTGGACGGACTGCGCCAGGTCCTTGGCGTCGAGCACGACGTTCTTGGTCTCCGCGCTGATGGAGTTCAATTGGATCGAGAGTTCGTCGCGAGTCGCGCCGGATTCCAGCATGGAGCGGAACTTCACCACGCCCGACTCCAGTTCAGCGATGGAATCGCACAACTCTGCCGAGGATTCCTCGACGCTGTCCTGACCACAACCCGCAGGGCCCAGCATCAACACCATTCCTGCCACCACCGCTGTCGTCCTGCGCATGTCAGCCTCCTCAGGTCCGCTACAGGGTAGGGTGCCGTGCTCGGCGCCCGTTGTCCACGAGACCCTGTCGGACCTCTCGCCGCTGGGCGGCCGGTTCGTCGACGTCGGCGCGCATCTGCTCAGCACCTGACCGACGGCAACCGGGCCCCGCCTTGGAGACTCGGCCGTCAGGCTCTGGCAACTCGCCCGGCCAAGGCCCTACGCCTCTGGAGTCCGACGGTTCGGCCCGAGCACGCTGGAGATGGAGGAGGAGGTGCGTCATGAGCAGATCTGGATGGCTCCGCCTTGTGATCGCGCTCTGCGTCCCGCTGGCCATCGGCCTGAGCAGTTGCGCCGATGAGCAGGTCGACACCACCGGGACGAACAGTCGTGACCGTCGAGGTGGCGAACCTGGTGGGTGCGCAGAACACTGAGTTGACCGCCGAGATGAGCATGAACGTCGACTACGGGCAGAAGGCCCCGGTCTGGACGTTCCTCACCACGACCGTGACCGGGTCGCCGTTCTCCTTCGCGGATTCGCTCGGACAACTTCCCGAGGGCGAGTTCGACCTGATGGTGCGGGCGGGCTCCGACGAGCAGACCGAGGCCGCCAAGGGCAAGGGCCAGGGCTGCGAGATGACGTTCGTGATGGGCAAGGACGAGACCGTCACGATCGCAATCGACGGGCTGAACGAGTTCGGTGACAAGGGCTATGGGCCCTGCGCGGCGACGGTCACCCGATCGGGCGTGGGCTGATGACAGGCAGGACGGCGGCGCGGATCGCGGCGGGGCTGTCCATCGGGGTGGTGCTGTTCGAGATCGCCATCCTCTTGGGCGCCCCGTGGGACTTCTTCACGCAGTCCCGGATGGCGCGAGGACTGCCGACATCGACCGAGCCGTGGTACTGGGACGCGATATATGTGGTCGGAGCGGTCGAATGGGCGATGATCGCGATGGCGTTCCTCGCCCGGGGCGGGGACGGCCCGCTGCGGTCCGCGCCCCGCTGGCTCGTCGCCGCCATCGGGTGGTTCGCCACCCTGAACGCCGCCTACGCCAGCATGACCTCCCTGGCGCTGCCATCGGCGAGCTGGCGCGTTGTATGGACGGTCGTCAACGCCCTGATCTTCGGATCCGGCCTGATCGCGATGATCAGGACTCGCCCCCAGCAGCTGCCTCCCGCTGCACCCGTGGGCCCGCGCTGAGGGCACACCCACTGCATTCACCCGCGCGGCCGGGACAGCCGCCGTCGCCTCGGCCCTGGCCCGGGTCCTGGCCGCCAGCTGACCCTGTGCGGGATGAGGGTGCCGGGGCGGTCGACACAGCCCCTCCGGGTGAGTAAGGTGAGCCTTTCCTTCTTCTAGAGACGAGATGTGCCATGAGTACGCTCCTGATGAAGCACCAAGTCACCGACTTCGACGCCTGGTTCGCCGGCTTCAACTCCCACGAGGGCCTGCGGACGAGCCACGGGGCGACCTCGCACCGCGTGTTCCAGGACGGCAACACGGTCGTGGTCTCGGTCGACTTCCCCGATGGAGCAAGCGTCGCGGCGTTCCGATCCGATCCGGCACTCGCCGAGGCCATGAAGGAGGCTGGTGTCATCAGCGTCCCCGAGGTCGACATCCTCACGGAAGTGGACACACGCACCTACTGATCCGAGGCGTTTCGGAGGAACCACCTCCGAGGACGAGCAGACGAGGTGTGGCATGACCGTGGTTGATCGGGTCATCTGAGTTCCATCGCCTGCATACCTCCGGTTGCTTCGTGATGCCCAACCCGTGGGATGCGGGCAGCGCGCGAGCCCTGGAACAGTTGGGCTTCACGGCACTGGCAACCACGAGCGCCGGATTCGCCTGGACGTTGGGTCGTGCGGATAACCGTGCCACCGCCCTCGATGAGGTGCTGGAGCATCTGCGCGTCGTTGCCGCTGCCGTGAAAGTGCCCGTGAATGCGGACTTCGAGGGCGGCTATGCCGTCGATCCGCAGCAGGTCGGCGTGAATGTCACCCTCGCCTCGGCCACGGGGATCGCCGGGCTGTCCATCGAGGACGCCACAGGCGACGACGCTGATCCGCTGCATGAGTTCGATCTCTCCGTCGAGCGAATACGTGCCGCGCGCCGCGCGATCGACCACAGCGGCACGGGCATTCTTCTCACGGGCCGCTCCGAGGGTTTCGTCGTGGGACGCCCCGACCTCGAGGAGACGATCCGACGGCTGTGCGCGTACGCCGAAGCAGGGGCCGACTGCCTCTACGCCCCACGGATCGACACAGTGGAGCAAGTCGAAGCGATCGTCGCGGCCGTGTCACCCACACCGGTGAACCTACTGATCAACGCCCCGTTCATCACCGTTGCCCAGGCAGCAGATCTGGGAGTCCGGCGGATCAGCGTGGGGGGCACCCTCGCGCGCACCGCATGGGCGGGATTCCTCCAGGCCGCCCAGGAGATCTCGGCCACGGGAACGTTCTCCCGATTCGACCAGCTCCCGAACGTCGACGCCCTGTTCCGCAACGATTAGGGCCGATGGCGCCGCCGATCTGCAGCGGCGAGCGGAAGCTGCGCTGGAACCGATGATGTCCGCGGTGGAGCTTGAACGCTGCGCCCCGCATCCGTGGCGCAGCTACTACCCGGTGGCCAGCCGCTGTCGCATCGCTTCCTGAAGTGCTGCGCCGACGTCGGGACGGATCCGTTCCAGTTCGCGGAACGCGGTGCCGAACATCTTCCACGCTGTGACCGGCTCGGTGACCGTCACGGTTGCCGTACGTCGCCCCCCACCGAGGATGGCGATCTCGCCGAAGAAGTCCCCGGCGCTCAGCGTCCGCAGCTCCTGCCCCTCATGGGTGATCGAGACCTGCCCCGCGTCGAGGACGTAGAAGGCATACCCCGAACTGCCCTCCAGCACCACCCTGCGCCCCGGCGTCGTACTGCTCGATGTCGAAGCGGGGCGCGAGGATCTCAGCCGCGTCGGCAGGCAGGTCCGCGAAGAGCGGCACCCGCAACAGGTCCTGGGGTGTCGGATGGTTCATGACCGTCTTTCGTACTCGGGGCCGGGATCCAGTGAAACTACTACGCGATTGACCAGAGATCCGGTCGGAAGCCGGCCACTGGTCGCGGAGTTCGCCCAGAGTTCACCGAGTCGTCGCATTCCCCCCGGCTGAGGTCCCGGATCCCCGAGTGCCCCCTCGCCGTCCGGTAGGGATGTCGTCGCCCGTTCACCTGGAGTCAACGTGGCCGCCACCGACCCGTCCTAGGGTGCCGGGCATGCCCCGGCTGCGCGTGACCCACCTGGCGACCGGCCGCACGCTCATCGGCTCGCCCGATGAGCTGCTCGACTGGCTCGGGGGTTGGTGGCCCGACGAGGACCCGGAGGACGCAGGCGTGCACTCCACGATCACCAAAGCGGTGTACGCGTGGGAGCAGGGAGTGCTCGGCGGGACACACGACCACCAGCTCGGCGTGCACGCCGAGCTCCTCTGATCCAGGAACCACGGGTATCGCTCTCGCAGCGATTCAGGGCGAGCTGAAGGGAGCGATGATGGCGACGGTCGGACCGACCCGACCCCCGAACATCCACGCCGGCCTGCTGCGCCCCGGTCTGCTGCACCGGGGCGGGCGGTCAGTGAATGTGGCAGCTCCCGCCACCCCGACTGAGTCGGTCAACCCCGCAGGAGCGAAGCCGCCCTCGGTGGTGAACCTGTCCCTCTACCGCGACGGGCGGCGGCTCGTGGCGTGCTCGACGTTGCAGCAGCTCTTCGACGCGCGGCGCAAGCACCCCGGTGCGATTGCCTGGGTGGGGCTGTACCGGCCCTCCCACGACGACGTGGCCCTGCTGGCCCGCGAGTTCGGCCTGCACGAGCTGGCGGTCGAGGACGCGATCACCGCCCATCAGCGCCCGAAGCTGGAGCGGTATGGCGACACCCTGTTCGTGGTGCTGCACGCGGCCCGCTACCTCGACGACGTCGAGGAGGTGGAGTTCGGTGAGCTGCACGTGTTCGTGGGCCCGGACTTCGTGATCAGCATGCGCCACAGCGAGTCCCCGGACCTGACCGGGGTGCGGGAGCGGATGGAGAGCGAACCGGACCTGCTGGCCCTGGGCCCGGAGGCGATCCTGTACTCGATCCTGGACCGCGTCGTCGACGGGTACGGCCCGGTGGTCGCCGGGCTGGAGAACGACATCGACGAGATCGAGACCGAGATCTTCTCCGGGGACGCCGCCGTCTCCCGGCGGATCTACGAGCTGTCCCGCGAGGTGATCGAGTTCCGTCGCGCCACCCATCCGCTGAACACGATGCTGCAGGGGCTGCAGGACGGCTTCGACAAGTACGAGGTCCACGAGGAGATGCGCCGCTACCTGCGCGACGTCGCCGACCACAACCTGCAGGTCTGCGACCGGGTGGACGGGTTCAGCCAGATCCTGCGCGACATGCTCACCGTGAACGCGACCCTGGTCGCGCAGAAGCAGAACGAGGAGATGCGCGCCCTGACCGAGGCCAGTCACGCCCAGGGCATCGAGGTGAAGAAGATCTCGGCATGGGCCGCGATCCTGTTCGCCCCCACCCTGATCGGCACCGCCTACGGGATGAACTTCGCCAGCATGCCCGGGCTGGACTCCCCCAACGGGTTCACCATGGCCATGGCCCTCATGATCGCGACCTGCCTGGGCCTCTACGTGGTATTCAAGCGGCGCGACTGGCTGTAGCCGCGCACCCGGCTACTTCAGGGCCCGCTTGAAGAACTTGTCCCGTGCCTGGTCGGCCTTGTTGCGCGCCTTGGACAACACCAGGGCGGACTCCTTCTTCACCTTCGCCGGCGGGCCGTCGCCACCGAACGCGGCCAGGACCTCGGCATACCGCGCCTCGGCCTCGCGCCAGTCGGTGTACAGCTTCTTCTCGGTCTTGCCATTCTGCTCTGCCATGGTCTGCACCATAGGGGCCGAAGATGAACAGTTGAGGACGCCCGGCAACAGGGCCGGATCGTGTGATGCACCGGGCCCGGAAGCGCCCTTGTGGTAGGCGTTATCACCGCGGCCGGGGTTCCCCAGGGATGTCGGTCCCCCGGGACTTCGCCCAGGGTTGGCCGACACGACTCCGCGCGGCCCCCTGCAGGACTGCCCGGCGGCCCTACCGTGCGGGGCATGACCACAGAGATGATCGAACAGGACCCGTGGGTCGAGGACCCCGCCGAGCCAGCGCCCCAGGAAGTGACCAAGCACAAGGGCCCGGTGCTGCTGCGCCGGGGCCAGGTGCAGGCGACCACGACCGACCAGCGGCTGCTGGACACCATGGACGCCGGGGAGTGGGTGCACACCGATCCCTGGCGGGTGCTGCGCATCCAGGCCGAGTTCGTGGAGGGCTTCGGGGCGCTGGCCACTCTCGGCCCGGCGGTGAGCATCTTCGGGTCGGCCCGCACCGACCCCTCCGACCCGCACTACGCACTGGCCGAGCAGGTCGCCGCCGGGCTCGCCGGCGCCGGCTATGCGGTGATCACCGGTGGCGGGCCGGGGATCATGGAGGCCGGCAACAAGGGCGCCTGCCAGGCCGGGCGGCGTGTCCGTCGGGCTGGGCATCGAGCTGCCCTTCGAGCAGGGCCTCAACGAATGGGTCGACCTGGGCATCAACTTCCGCTACTTCTTCGCCCGCAAGACCATGTTCGTCAAGTACTCCCAGGGGTTCGTGGTCCTGCCCGGCGGGTTCGGCACCCTCGACGAGCTGTTCGAGGCGCTCACCCTGGTCCAGACCTCCAAGGTCACCCGCTTCCCCGTGGTCCTGATGGGCCGCGAGTACTGGTCGGGCCTGCTGGCCTGGCTGTGGTCGACGATGGCCACCTCCGGGCGGATCTCCATGCGCGACCTGGACCTGGTGCACCTCACCGACGACCCCCACGAGGCCGTGGAGATCATCCTCACCGCGAACCACGCCCAGCCCACAGGCCCGAGGCCGGCGGACCTCGACACCTCCGACGGGATGTGACCAGGTGCCCACCCTCCAGCCAGGCAGCACCGGCAGCGAGGCGCGGTGGACCCGAACCACAGGCCCGGCGACCGTGCTCATCGTGGAGGACGAACCGGCGATCGCCGAGGCGATCGCCTACCTGCTGCGCGACGACGGGTTCCAGGTGGCCCTGGCCGACACCGGCCCCCGCGGGCTGGACGCGTTCCAGACCCAGGCACCGGACCTGATCCTGCTGGACCTCATGCTCCCCGGCCTCAACGGGCTCGAGGTCTGCCGCACCATCCGCCGAACCTCGAACGTGCCGATCATCATGGTCACCGCCCGTGCCGCCGAACTCGAGAAGGTCGTCGGCCTCGAGGCCGGCGCCGACGACTACCTGACCAAGCCGTTCTCCATCGCCGAACTGCGCGCCAGGATCCACGCCCTCCTGCGCCGGACCGCCCCCACGAGTTGACCCGGCGCCCCTGACCCAGTGGCGCTGGTGGCGTCCCGGGCCGCTTCGCAGATCGTGGGCCTGGCGAGGCCTGGTCAGTCACTGGTTCCAGTGATCACCCAGCGTTCATGCCGTGTTCACGCCTCCCCCGTGACTTCCCCGGGTGCGGTCCATACCGTGGTCTGGTCCTGGGTGAACGGGGAGGTGAGCTGATGAAGGTCCTCCTCGTCGAGGACGAGCCGGCGTTCTCCGAGGCGTTGTCCTACCTGCTGCGCCGCGACGGTTTCGACGTGGAGGTCGCGACGACGGGGCAGGACGCCCTCCACATGTTCCACCGGATCGCTCCCGACGTGGTCCTGCTCGACGTGATGCTGCCCGGCATGTCCGGACTGGACGTGTGCACCACAATCCGGAACTCCTCGGACGTGCCGATCATCATGGTGACCGCCCGGGACACCGAGACCGACAAGGTCGTGGGCCTGGAGATGGGCGCCGATGATTACGTCACCAAGCCGTACTCCCACGCCGAACTGCTGGCCCGGATCCACGCGGTCATCCGACGCGCAACCCCAGCACCGGCCCACTTGCCTCCCAGCGTGCTCACCGAGGGACCGGTCTGCATCGACACCGACCGCCACACGGTCACCGTGAACGGCCGCCGGGTGCCGATGGCGCTCAAGGAGTTCGAGTTGCTGGAGACGCTGGTCCGCAACGCCGGACGGGTGATGACCCGGGGTCAGCTGTATGACCGCATCTGGGGTACCGACCGCGCCTGGGACAACAAGACCCTCGATGTCCACATCAAGAGACTGCGCGCCAAGATCGAACCCGATCACGCGCACCCCCGGCACCTGATCACGATCAGAGGTCTCGGGTACCGGTTCGACCCCTGACCCCAGGCACTACTCCGTCAGGGACCGGTCGTCCTCGACGTGCGTCCCGTCCTCGACGTGCGTCCCGTCCTCGAGCGGCGTCCCGTCCTCGAACTCGGCGTCGTGGGACTCCTCGGGGTTGACCCTGGAGTCGGCGAAGTAGGTGGGCACGATCCGCGGCTCGTGCTCCTCGGCCGCGCTGTCGTAGCCCCCGGAGGCGTCGACGACGCCCTCCTTGAGCCCGTAGTGGATCCGGGCCTCACGGACCCCCTGGCTGATCGTGTGCCACATGTGGTCCTCGCCGATCTTGGCCACGAAGCCCGCTCGGCGCAGGATCACCCGGACCGGGTACATCACCCGCACGAGGTACAGGTCAACGCACCGTTCCCGCAGGGCGGCCAGCAGCGACTCGAGCATGTCGATGGTGGTGGTGTCGATCTGGTTGGTGCCCTCGATGTCGACGACGACCGCCACGATCTCCTCGTCCACGAACTCCCGGGCGCCGTCGACCCGGGTGAGGATCGCGTCCTTGATCGAGGCCGAGTTGACCCAGAACAGCGGCACGTCCACCCGCAGGACCAGGATCCCCTTCACCGGATGGCGCTCGGGGTGGTTGCGCATGCCGCCCCAGCCGGCCTTCTCCCCGGGGATCCGTCCCATGACCTCGACGTCCACCCGGCTGGACCGGTAGACCAGTCCGAACACCGACAGGGTGATGGCCAGCAGCAAGCCCTGCAGCGGGCCGAACACCAGGACGCCGAGGGCGGCCACAGTGGCCGCGACGACGTCGTTGACGCGCAGGAACGCGTACCGGCGCATCGACTTGAAGTCCAGCAGCCCCCACACGGCGTGGATCACGATCGCCGACAGCGTCGCCTTGGGCAGCGCTGAGAGTAGCGGCGCCAGGAACAGGATGGTCGCCAGGGCGAGGAAGGCCGTGGTCAACCCGGCCACCTGCGAGCGCCCACCCGCACGGTCCACCGTGGCGGTCTTGGACAGGCTCCCGGCAACGCCGAAGCCCCCGAAGATCCCCGAGCTCACGTTCCCGACGCCGACCGCGAGGAGCTCCTGGCTCGCGTCGACCCGGGCATCCTCCGTGGCGTACAGCCGGGCAGCGCTCAGCCCTTCGGCCAGGCCCACGAACGCCACCGCGGCCCCCGCGAGGACGATCTGGCCCCAGTCGGACACCGGGATCCCGGGCAGCGCCGGCGTCGGGAGTCCCTGGGGCACGGTGCCCACGACCCGGACTCCGTCAGCAGCCAGGTCCAGGACGTTCGACGCGATCAGGCCGACCATCAGGGTCACCAACGCCCACGGCACCTTCGGAGCCAACTTGGTGCCGCCGAACATCAACGCCAGCGAGATGACACCGACCGCAACGGTCTGTGGATGGATGTCGTCCAGTCCGGTGGCCAGGTTCTTGATGCGCGCGGTGACGTCCGAGGTGGCCGGCCCGGGGATGCCCAGGATGTTGGGCAGCTCACCGAGGATCACCAGGATCGTCAGCCCGAGGACGAATCCGGTCACGATCGGCTTGGACAGGAACTCAGCCACCCAGCCGATGCGCAGCACGCTGGCCAGCATCAGGACGAGGCCCGCCGCGATTGCCATACCGGCGGCCAGGGCCATCGCCTCCTGCTGGCTCTCGGGCTTGAACCCCGCGATGAGGGTGCCGGTGAGCAACGCAACCGTCGACACCGGTCCGACGATCAGCAACCGGGACGACCCCAGCAGGGCGTAACAGATCAGCACAGTGGGCAGCGAGTAGAGGCCGACCTGCACGGGCAGCCCGGCGATGCTGGCATAACCCAGGGACTGCGGGATCGCCAGGGCTGCAACGACCGACCCGGCGATCAGATCCCCCTTGAGCCAACGGCGCTGGTACGTGGGCATCCACCGCCGGACGGGCAGCCATTCACGGGGCTGCTCGCCGAGGTGTGCGGGCTTCTGCACACGAGTGGCCATGACCATTTCAGGCTAGACCCGGGCAGGCCAGTGATGTTCAGCGACAAGCCGCGTGGCCACCGGCACGGCTGCGCCAGTGAGAACGCCGGGCTGAGGTTGCCGTCTCAGTGCCAGACAACCGCAGTGGGCCACCGGTCGTCACGGCCCAGGCTGGGGTTGCCCATCTCGGGCCCCGGAACGACGAGGTGCGGTTCGAGTTCTCCACGCAGATGGGCCGAGATCAGCGCGGTCACCGTGGCACGGGCGCGCTGCGGGTCCGGTCCCCCCGCGCACAGCGTCCGACCCCAGCGCAGCGCCCGACCCGTCAGCACATCAGCGTGCCCGCACCCCGGGACCGTGGCGTGGATCCGGCGCGGCGCTGCGGCGGCGAACCGCTCGTGGTTCACCCCCACGGGAGCACACCGGGAGCCGATCCCGGCGCCGATCACCAGGCATTCCAGGGAGAACCGCGGGAGTCGCGTCACCACCGATCGGGGACCTGCGGTGTCCACCGGGTCGATCAGGACCAGGCCCGCAGGCCGGGCGTACTCCTCGAGGGCCTCGGCTGCCAGCCACGCTGCCAGCCCTCCCCGCGAGTGGCCAGCCAACCACACCGGCGCCCCCCGCCGGGCGAGGTCCGCAACCAGGTCCACCGCCTCCAGCACCTCCTGGGCCACCGAGTACCGACCCGTGAGCACCCCTGGGCCGATGCCGTACAACTGGGGGACGACCACCCGCAACCCGGGATCGGATACGACCAGGGGGCTGACCAAGCCGGTGTAGGAACGCGCCGGGGTGACGAAACCCGGCAGGAGCACCAGCACCCGATCTCCCCCGGTCCCCACATCGAGGTCACGCAGCATCGGGCACCTCCAGGACCATCATGCCCCGGCGGCAGCCGTGCGTCACGGTGCCTGGAACACCGGCAAGTCCGGGGGCGCGATCGTCAGCGGAACCCCAGGACCATGACCACGAGCGCCCTGACTGGTCCGTGGTTCTCCTGCGGCACCCTCTGCGTTGCATCCATGCGGTTGGGTTCTGCAGCGCCCCCGCGTGGTAGACGTTGGTGTGTGGCTGTCATCCGGACCGAGCGCCTGACCAAGCACTACGGCGGGTCACCCGCCCTGGTGGACCTCGACCTGGAGGTTGGGGCGGGTGAGGTGTTCGGCTACCTGGGCCCCAACGGGTCCGGCAAGACCACGACGATCCGCCTGCTGCTGGGCCTGATCCGTCCCACGTCCGGGAGGGCCGAGGTCCTCGGCGGGGATGCCCAGCGCGACACCGTGGCGATCCACCGACGCCTGGCGTACGTTCCCGGTGATGCCGCGCTCTGGCCCGCGCTGACCGGTGCCGAGACGCTGCACCTGCTGGGCCGGATCCACGGCACTGTGGACGCGGCCTATCGCGATGAGCTGGTCGAACGCTTCGAGCTGGATCCGGGTAAGCGCGTGCGGGCCTATTCCAAGGGCAACCGGCAGAAGCTGTCCCTGATCGCCGCCCTGATGACCCGCGCTGAGCTGCTCGTCCTCGATGAGCCCACGGCGGGTCTGGATCCGTTGATGGAGCAGGTGTTCCGAGGCTGCATCCGCGACGCCCAGGCCGCGGGGCAGACGGTGTTCCTGTCCTCCCACGTGCTGGCCGAGGTGGAGGCCCTGTGCGGTCGGGTGGGGATCCTGCGCTCCGGGCGGCTGGTCGAGGTCGGCTCGTTGGACTCGATGCGGCTGCGCTCCGCGCTGAGCGTCGAGGCCTCCTTCGACGGCCGTCCTGTGCCTGACGTTCGTGCAGTGCCCGGGGTGTGGGACGTCACGGTGGAGGCCGGGACGCTGCGCTGCCAGGTCGACGGGCCCGTGGCTCCCCTGCTGCAGGTCCTCGCGGAGGCTGGTGCCTCCCGCCTGATCAGCCGTGAGCCCTCGCTGGAGGAGCTGTTCCTGACCCACTACGGGTCGGCACCGTGACGGCGGGAACGGCGCCGGCCGTGGCTGGCGCCCCGAGGCGGACCGGCGCCGGGTCGATGGTGTCCCGGCTCGCGCTGCGCCGGACGTGGAAGGGTGCCGTGGCAGTCGCCGTGGCGAATGTCCTGGTCACCGTGACGGCGGTGATCGGGTACGTGGCGGCCTACCCGGACCCGGCTGACCGGGTGACCCTGGCGCGCAGTATCGGGTCCAACCCTGGGCTCACGGCACTGTTCGGGGAGACCCGGTCGTTGGAGACCGTCGCCGGCTTCACCGAGTGGCGGGTCGTCCTCGTGCTGGCCCTCGTCGGGGCGGTGTGGGCGATCTTCGCGGTGACCCGGATCCTGCGCGGCGAGGAGGACGAGGGGCGGGCCGAGGTGGTGCTGGCCGGACCGATCACGCGGCCGGGGGCCACACGCGCCAGCCTGCTCGGGATCGCTGCATCGACGGGGCTGATGCTCCTGGTCACCGTGGTCGGCATGACTCTCGGCGCCGGGGGGGACCTCGGAACGGACCGGGCTGTCCTGCTCGCAGTCACCGTGGTGAGCACCCCGGCGGTGATGGTCGGGGTGGGGGCGGTGACCTCGCAGGTGGCCGACACCCGTCGCCGGGCGGCGGGGATGGCCGCCGCCGTCCTCGGGGCGAGCTACCTGATCCGGGTGGTCGCCGACTCCTCGGAGAGCCTGCGATGGCTGCGCTGGGCCACCCCCCTGGGCTGGCTGGAACTGGCCCACCCGTTGACCGAGCCGCACCTGCTGCCGATCCTGCTTGCCCTACGCGGTAGGCCCTTGCACTCGGGACGCTCGCGTGGACGCTGGTGGGGGCACGGGACACGGGGGCGGGCTTGTTGGCCGAGGCAGGTGCCCGGCGGGCCCGGACCAGGCTCTTGGGCAGCCCGCTGGGGCTGGCCGTCCGACTGGCCCAGGGCCCGGCCCTGGCCTGGGCGCTGGGCCTTGCGCTGTTCGGGATGCTGGTCGGGTTGGTGGCGCGGACCGCGGCGCAGGCCATGTCGGACTCCACCGGCGGGGACCTGCTGGGACAGCTGGGGATCGAGGAGTCCGGCACGCGGGCCTACGTCGGGGTCTCCTTCGTCTTCATCGCCCTCGCGCTGACCACGGCCGCGGCGGGCCAGGTCGCGGCCACGCGCGAGGAGGAGGCAGCCAGCAGGTTGGACAACCTCCTGGTCCGCCCGGTGGGCCGCGGGACGTTGGCTGGCCGGGAGGTTGATGGTGTCCGTCGGCGTGCTGCTGCTCGCGGGCTCGGCTGCGGTCCTCGGCACCTGGGCCGCGGGCAACGCCGGGGGCCTGGGCGTCGGGGTGGGCGACCTCGCCGCGGCGGGGGCGAACACGATCCCCGCTGCGGTGTTCGTCCTCGGCGCGGGGACGCTGGCCCACGGGCTGATCCCCCGGATGGCGGTGACGCTGACCTACACCCTGGTCGCGGCGTCCTTCCTGCTCGAGGTGGTGGGCTCCGCTGTGGCCCTGCCCTCATGGGTGCTGAACCTGTCCGTGCTGCACCACGTGGCACCGGCACCCGCCGTGAGCCCCGACTGGAGGTCAGCCGGCGTGCTGGTCGCCCTCGGGGTCCTGCTCGCCGCCGGCGGAGCCATCGCCCTTCGCCGCCGCGACGTCGAATCCGCCTGAGTTCACCGGGCGGCGGACGCTGAGGATGGAGCGCAGGCCCCGGCGCAGCTCGGGGACCAGCCGGGCCCAGTAGGCGACGTTGGCCACGACCCCGAAGGCGAGGATGTCGCCCCGGCCCCGGGCTGCCCCCCACAGCGGGACGGTCACCGGCCAGAGCATCATCAGTCGCCGGTCGTGGCTGACCAGGATCACCGAACTGAGCCCCGCCGTCGTGATCACGAGCCCGGCCGGGTCCAGGACAAGGAACCCTCCGATCATGGGCGACATCCCGTAACCGCCGCGCCACCCGCTCCACATCGGGAAGATGTGGCCGATCACGGCACCGGACGCCGCAGCGGGGGCTGCCGGGGTGCCCGGCAGGAGGACCCGGCCAGCCAGGGTGGGCAGGGCAGCCTTGGCCGCCTCCATCGCGATGCTCAGCATCATCGCCCGGTTGCCGGCGTGCTCCTTGACGCTGGTCGGGGTGATCCCGTGGAACTCCACCGTGGTACCGGTCTCAGCAACATCGATCATGGTGACGTTCAGGTCCTGGCCCGGAGCCGCCCGCTCCCCGACCAGCCGGGAGAAGGACACCGACCCGACCAGGTAGCCGGCGGCGGCGCCGGCGAGCACGGCGGTCACACCGGCGACACGGCGGTCAGTCTTCACGAGTCCACCATCCCCTCGGCACCCATCGGCACGTTCGGCCCCCGGCTCGGACCGGGTTCGGTGGGCTCGCCCAGCACGAGCACCTCGCCCGAAGCGCCATCGACACAGACCATCGCCCCCTCGGCGATGTCGGTCGCACCCTCCACCGAGGCCACGCAGGGAAGACCCAGCTCCCGGGCCACGATCGAGGCATGCGACAGCATCCCGCCGGTCTCAGTCACCACCGCACCGGCCCGCAGGAGCAACGGGGTCCACGTGACGTCCGCGGCCACCAGGATCAGGACATCGTCAGTCCCGAGGTCCCCGGCCCTGGCCAGCGACGTGACGATCCGGGCCGGGCCGGTGTGTCGGCCCCTGGACGTGGGGACCCCGGTGAGAACCCGCGCACGAGCGCGGCCCATGATCGGGACGGGGTCATCGCCCACGATGGTCTCCGGCCAGTGCAGATCGGCGGCCTCAGCCATCTCCGCGCGCCGGGAGGCCACCACCCGGGCGGCATCCGGCAGGTCGTCGTGCAGGGCGGCGCCCACCTCCCCCAGGGTCAGCAGGAACACGTCGTCGACCTCGCCGAGGACGGCGCGTGAGGCCAGCCGGTGACCGGCCTCGAGGAACGTCGGGCGGAACAGGGCGTACACCCGCGCGTAGCTGTAACCGGCCTTCTCGCGGGCCAGCCGCAGCCGAGCCGCCCGGGACCACCGACGGGCGACGAACGGGCGCCGCACCGCGACGTGGCGGCAAGGAGCTCCGCACGCGAGCCGCTGCCCTGCACACCGTCCGATATCCGACCCAGCCGGGTGCTGCCCTGGCCGACCAATCGGCGCACCGCATCCGGGTCCTCAGCCCAGGTGGGCTGCGAACAGTCGTTCGGGCTGTCCGACAGGTGGCCGAAGCGGTCGAGGAACTCCTCCCAGGCCCGCTCATCGTCGGCCTCGATCCCGGACATGAGGTGCGCCGGATCAAGAGCCTGCACGGCCGGGAACTCCTGGCCGGGATCGATGGTCCCCGGGTCGAGTCCAAGGCCCGCGGCGGTCCGGCGGACCGAGGCTGCCCACGCATCGGCCAGCAGCGGCGTCACGATGTTCAGCCGCCCGGCACGCCCCAGCAGGAGGCGCAGCCGCTCCACACGTGCGAGCAGGTCCTCGTCCGAGAGGTCCGCGACGACAGTGGCCTGCTCGATCCACCGCGATCGGTCGACCTCGGCGAGCAAGGGCCGGGTCCTGCGCTCCCAGGTCCCCAGGGTGGCTGCGAACCGCGCCAGCCGGGGAGTCCGTCGCAGCAGGACCGACATGGGAGGCCGGACCGCGGAGCGGCTGGTTCCCTCACGCATCCGCTCCAAGGCATCGGCGGGCATCCCCAGCGAGGCGAACACCGACCCGAACGCACTGGAGTTGAAATAGGCGCGATACCCGAACGAGCGAACCAGGTCCTCCGGGTCCAACCCGGTCCGGCCCAGGGCCTCCTCGATCAGGTCGACCCAGGTGCGGCTGAGCACCGGGACGTTCACCGACCAGACCAGGGGCGGGATCAGCCCGGGAAGCATGTCCTTGGCCATCCGCGAGGACCACACCCGGGGCGCCTCGGGGATACCGGTCACCGGCCGCCACTGGACCAGGTGCAGCTGGATCCCGTCCCACACCCACTCAACATCCACCGGCTCGCCGCTGGCCGCTGCGATCCCCTGGATGGACTCGACGATCTGGGCCACGGCCGGGGGCGCCAACATCGCCGCCCGGGGTTCCTCGAGCACCCCGGCCCGTCCACTCACCCACCGCTGAGGGGTCAGGCCCCGGCCCATCAGGAGGTCCCCGCCACCCAGCACCGCCTCGATCACCACCTGGTCGAACCCGGTCACCGGATCCCGGCTGAATGCGACGCCGGAGACCACCGGGGACACCATCTCCTGCACGATCACGGCCATCCGCAGAAGCGCTGGGTCCACCCCGACGCGTGTGGCGTACTGGCGGACCTGATCGGAGCGCCCCGACTCCACGACCTCGCAGATCGCGGCCACGATGTCGTCCACGCCGACGACGCCCGAGATGCTGGCGAACTGGCCGGCGAAGGAGCGCTGACCGTGGTCCTCGACGTTGGCCGACGATCGGATCACGTACCGCATCCCCGGGTCGACATGCTCGGAGAGTCCCGTCCGGACAGCCTCAGCCTCACGGGAAGCACCACCATCGGTGAGCGCCTGGGCGTCGGCGAACGGGACCACCACACCAGGCGGGACCGGCCATCCCCGGTCGATCAACCAGCCCAGGCGCGCGGCCTTGGCCCCGACGAGCAGGGCCGGGGGCTGCGCGGACAGGTCGATCAGCATCGTCGCACCTCTGCGCCCAATGTAGGGCGCCCGACCGTGGGACCGCGCGCAGGAAGCCCCCGTCAGGTGGAGTGGATCAGGCCGCGGTCGTCGTTGTCCCGCTTGACGGTTCAGGATCGACCACCGCGTGATCGCGAAGACCCAACTGGTCGCGGATGAAGCCGATGCTGCGCGCCTCCGCGACGCTCGTCCGTCGGCCCAGGATCGGCCACGCGCGCGCGACCTCCTCCGCCAGGTGGATCATCGCCTCCTTGAAGGCCAGTGCGACCTCGCGCTGGGGCATGTCATCGAGCACGCTGCCCGCCGCAGCGAACACTTCGTACACGGGCAGCCCCGCCACCACCTGCGCGTCCAGGCGCTCCATGATCTGGCCGGGGTCCCCGGAGATCCGCCCCATGACTTCCCGCACCAGGGCATCGTCGGTGCTCCTGGCGCGTGCCCCGATCCCATCGACGATCCCTGCGAAGGCCCGGCGCTCGGCGGGGGCGAGCCTGCCGTCGGCGTATGCGACCAGGAGGAACACGGCGAAGGGGACGGCAACAAGGACATCCCAGTCCGCCTCACTCAGTGTGCCGTCGTCGGCCATGCGGGTCTCTCCCTGCGTCGACTTGGTCATGGGACCAGCGCCGGAACCGGCCCCCGAAGTGCCAGCACCAGACGACCGTGCCGGGCCAATGCGCCATCAGGAACCGTGACGACCTCGACGCCGCGGGCCAGGGCGGCCTCGATGAGCTCGTCGACGGCGTCGTCGAGGACGCCGAGCTCTTCGGGATCCTCCACGAGATCGAGGCCGTCCTCGGACAGGCGGGCGGCGGCCTCGTGGGTGTGCTCGACCACGAGCAGGTCAGGGTCGGACCGGTCGATCGCCTCCCACGCGGCTGTCAGTCCGGCGACGGCCCGGCCGTGGGCCAGTCTCACAGCAACGGTGTCCAGGGCCGCGGCGGCCCGGTCGCGGATGTGCTCGGCGAGCGCAGCCCGCCCAGCCAGTTCGAGGTCGGCCACGGGGGTGTTCCCGTTGCCGGTTCGCACGACGGCGGCGATCCGCCGGCCGGGTGCCAGGTTCAGGTACTCCCCTGCCGTGCGGTCGTTGGCGACCAGGACCACGGGAAGCTGGTACTCCTCGATGCGCGCCGCCAGCCTGGAGTCGACGTCGCGGAGGAAGGCCCGGGTGCGTTCCAGGCGCGCCCGGTCGCTGCTGCCATACGCTGCGGAAGTCCGCCGGCCCTCGTCTGGGCGGATCATCGGGAAGTCGTGTCCGAGGATGGGGCGGGTGTAGCGCTGCCCGTAGTGCAGCAACCGTGCCGCCCGGCCGTCGATGACCAGGGTCAGGAACGCGGGGTCCTCCGCGGCCGAGCGGACCAGGTCCCGGGTGGCGAAGGTGGGGTCCAGCACGACCCGGTCGCGGGGAGCGACCCGCAGGTGCAGCAGGTGCGCGCCCTGAGGGCTGGCCAGGATCGCCAACCCGCGATCGGTCGGTCCGGTCTGGGCCCGGGCGATCGTGGCCGCCAGCGCTGCCCGGGTCTGGGCAACGGCCCGCAGGTCCGGCTCCTCGTCCAGGCGTCGCAGGGCGTCCAGGGTCAAGCCCTGCAGCGTGGCCCGATCGCCGGGCAGCATCACCTCAGCCGGAGTCGTCCTCATCAACACGGACAGGCACATCGGGTGCCTCTCCGCGGCCAATCGGGTCACATCCGCCGCGGTGGGCAACCGTAGCGGGGGCAGGGCTGTGGTCGAGAGATCGAACTGGGACATGGTTCCTCCGGACTCGGGCCAGAGGTCTTCCCCAGCCGCCAGGGCGACCCCCGGGGCCGGTCCGATGTCGGATCGGACGTACTGACGACCTTCGGGTGGGTGGGGTACTCCCCTCTTGATGAAGACCATAACATGCATCTTGCATCATGCAAATAGTCTCTGAGACTTGCTATTCAACCCTGCATCAGCCACGATAGATGTACTCCAATTCGTGAATGTAGTACCGAAAGAGGGATGAGCAGGCGATGGATGTGCCGTTGACGGTGTGGTTGGCGGTTCTGGGGGTGATCGTGGTCATGTTGGCCATTGATCTGTTCGCCCACCGGGATGCTCATGTGATCTCGGCGAGGGAGGCCGCGATCTGGTCGGCTGTGTGGGTCGCGATGGGGATCGGCTTCGGGCTGATCGTCTGGGCCACCGCCGGGGCGGAGTTCGCCGGGCAGTACTACGCCGGCTATCTGATCGAGAAGTCGCTGGCTGTGGACAACGTGTTCGTCTGGGCGATCATCTTCAGCTACTTCGCGGTGCCGGCGCGCTACCAGCACCGGGTGCTGTTCTACGGCGTGGTCGGGGCTTTGATCATGCGTGGGTTGTTCATCTGGGCTGGGTCCGCGGCGATCAAGGAGTACATCTGGATCCTGTACATCTTCGGTGCGTTCCTGGTGGTCACCGGGGTGCTGATGATGCGCCACCGCAACACCCACTTCGACCCCTCGACCTCGGGGGTGGTGCGCCTGTTCCGGCGCCATGTGCCGATGACCGACGAGTACGACGGGCAGAAGTTCTTCACCCGCCGCAACGGCGCCCTGGTGGCCACCCCGCTGCTGCTGGTGCTGGTGCTGGTGGAGTTCACCGACATCGTGTTCGCCGTCGACTCGATCCCGGCGATCTTCGCCGTCACCCAGGAGACGTTCCTGGTGTTCACCGCCAACGCGTTCGCGATCCTGGGCCTGCGCGCGATGTACTTCCTGCTCGCCGACCTGATGCACCGCTTCGTCTACCTCAAGCTGGGCCTGGGCCTGGTCCTGGTCTGGGTCGGGATCAAGCTGGTCCTGCAGGTCGACCTCTACAAGATGCCGACCTGGCTGAGCCTGGGCGTGGTGGCCACGATCATCACGGTCGCGATCATCGCCAGCCTGCGCGCCACACGGGGCCAGGCACCGGTGGCACCCCACACCACCACGGACGACAAGGAGCAGGTCCATGGCTGAGCCCACCGCAGCACCCACCCGCACCTGGACGCTGCTGACCAACCACGGCCACGTCCTGGTCCACGTCCACCGCAACCCCGACGCCCGGGTCCGCGACATCGCCGCGACGGTCGGGATCACCGAACGGGCGACCCTGAACATCCTGCGCGACCTCGAGGACGGCGGCTACCTCACCCGGGTGCCCCAGGGCCGCCGCACCCACTACGTCGTCAACGAGCACCGACCGTTCCGCCACCCCGCCGAGGCCGACCACCGCGTCGGCGACCTACTGGGACTCTTCGCCTGATGGACACCTGGCAGCTGGCCGTCACCAACCTGACGTCCCCGCCGGTCCTGGCGTTCCTTCTCGGGGGGGTAGGTTCATGGCCGATCCGCGCGTGCTGATACCGCGTGGTCGATTCGGTCCGGTTGAATCGAAATGCGTCCACTACCGGGTCCCACCGGGTAGCGGCACCGGGGGCTAGCGTGGCGGGCATGACCCCCTCACCCGCCGGCACCCCAGCGCAGGACTCCCCCACCCTGCCATCGCCCGTGGAGCCGGCTCGCCTGGCCGGGCTGCGCCGGTACAACATCGTCGTTGGCCTGATCCTGCTCGTGCAGGCGGTGGCTGTCGTCGCCTTGTCCAACGACTTCACCCTGCCAGTCACCGCGTCCTATCTCGAGGGGCCGCCCGGGACCCCGCCCGGTGATCCGGTGACGTTGCTCAACACCCCGATCGGGTTGGCGGTCGCCGGGTTCCTGGCCCTGTCCGGGGTGGCGCTGCTGATCGTGGCCACCGTGTGGTCGCGTGGGTATGCGGCGGATCTGGCCGGGCAGCGCAACCGGGCCCGGTGGGTCGAGTACGCGCTGACCTCATCGATGATGATCGTGCTGATCGCCCAGATCACCGGCCTGACCGACGTCGCCGCCCTGGCCGCCATCTTCGCGGTGAACGCGGCGATGATCTTCTTCGGCTGGCTGCAGGAGACCTACGAGCACCCCGGTGGCGGGTTCCTGCCGTTCATCTTCGGGTCCATGACCGGCATCGTGCCGTGGTTGATCATCGCGTTCTTCGTGATCGCCCCCGGGTCCACCTCCACCGCCGAACCCCCGGGGTTCGTGTACGGGATCATCGTGTCGCTGTTCCTGTTCTTCAACGTGTTCGCCCTCAACCAGTACCTGCAGTACAAGCAGGTCGGGCGCTGGTCGGACTACCTGGTCGGGGAACGCACCTACATCACCCTGAGCCTGGTGGCCAAGTCCCTGCTCGCGTGGCAGGTCTTCGCCGGCACCCTCGCCGCCTAACCACCCACCGCACCACCCGCCGGGACCGGTGCAGAGGGGCCCGAGGGGCGACCGACTGGGAAGAGGGTCGGTGCCCCGGCCGTGGGTAGCGTCCGCCGCAGGTGACGATGACCAGCCGGTGGGCGCTGTCCGGGTCGAAGAGCCGGTCGACCGGCAGGGCTGTCGGATGCGAAGTCGACATGACCATGGCTCATGGGTACGGGGGTCGGTCGGGTCCGCTCAGTGGGCACGCTCCGGGGTCCGGAGTAGTGTGAGTAGCAGCGGACGCCACGACGGGTCCGTCAGGTCAACGCGAGAATCGAGCACGCCATGACCGTTCAGATCATCGTCCTCATCGTCGTCATCGTCCTCCTCCTGCTGGGCGTCCTGCTGCTGTCAATGTCGGTGAAGGTCGTCCAGCAGTACGAGCAGGGGGTGCTGTTCCGCTTCGGCCGGGTGATCGGGGTCCGGGAGCCGGGCTTGCGATTCATCATCCCGTTCGTCGACGTCCTGCACAGGGTGTCGCTGCGCGTGGTCACGATGCCCATCCAGTCCCAGGGCATCATCACCCGAGACAACGTCAGCGTCGACATCTCCGCGGTCGCCTACTTCCGCGTGATCAACGCGACCAAGTCCGTCGTGGCCATCGAGAACGTGAACGCGGCGATCAACCAGATCGCGCAGACGACCCTGCGCAAGGTGGTGGGTCAGCACAGCCTCGACGAGACCCTGTCGGAGACCGACCGGATCAACATCGACATCCGCGTGATCCTCGACATCACCACCATCGAATGGGGCGTGGAGGTGACCCTGGTCGAGTTGAAGGACATCCAGCTGCCCGAGTCCATGAAGCGTGCGATGGCCCGACAGGCCGAGGCCGAACGGGAGAAGCGCGCCAAGATCATCAACGCCGAGGGTGAGTCGCTGGCCGCAGCCGCGCTCGGCGACGCCTCCGACACGATGATGGCCCACCCGCTGGCCCTCCAGCTGCGCAACCTGCAGAGCCTGGTCGAGATCGGCGTGGACAAGAACACCACCGTCGTGTTCCCGTCGCCGATCATGACCACCATCGCCGAGCTCACCGCGTTCATCCACCGCGAAGCCGAAAGCGCTGGGACTGTCCCCACACCCGCCCCAGACCCCGCCCCATCGCCGGTGAAGACCCTCACGGGAACCCCCGACGCAGCCTGAGCCGCCCGCCTGACCAAGGGGTGGCTCAGGGCCACCGCCGCCAGGGTCGGCGACTCGCGGATATGACGTGGCTTGACGCGCGGACGCAGGTCGGGAGCTGGCTCGTCCTCCGACAGGCGGCCTGGCTCTCGGTGGCCTGGCCGGGATGACGATTGGCTACGGGGCAGACGCATGGCGCTCGGTGACCAGGGCCGGGATGGAACGAGTTGGCTGACAGCCGGCTGGGATCTGCGCACTGACTGCGCTTTGGGACCTTAGGCCCTGCCGCCGGCGACTCTGGTCGGAGGAGGCTGGAAGAGATCGCCAAGCCACCGGAAGGAGGCGGGTGATGCGCTCGGTATTCATCAATCCGGAGTTGTGCATCGGGTGCCTTCAGTGCGAGATCGACTGTGCCATCGAGCATTCGGAGAGCAAGGACGGCAGTGTTGCGTTCCTTGAGGTGCCGGTGCCACGCAAGCGGATCCACGTTCAGGCGGGCCCGGTAGCCTCGACCGCCTTTCCCAATCGGTGCCGGCATTGCGATCCGGCTCCCTGCCTGCGGGTGTGCCCGTCGGGTGCGATCACCCGTGACCCGGCGGAGGGGCTGGTGCTCATCGACGCCGGTCGGTGCATCGGTTGCGCGATGTGCGCGGTTGTGTGCCCGTTCGACGTGCTGACGTTCCACCCGCTGGCTGAGGGCCCCGGGCCGGATACGGCTGTCGCCGTGAAGTGTGACGGCTGCATCGCTCGGGTGCGCCTCGGCCAGGTGCCGGCCTGCGTGGATGCGTGCAAGGTCGATGCCCTGGTCTATGGCGACATCAATGACCTGGTCGCCGCCGGGCGGCTCAAGGACGCTGGATCCATCCTCGCGGCGGCCGCAGGGACACCCACGACCCGGCCGGGTGGCGACACAGTCGCCGCTTGGCACGCCTGGGGGGAGGCGGAGTTGTCGGCCGGCGATGCGGCGCAGGCCGCTTGGAGCCCGCACCCGAGTACCGCACCTCGGAAAGAAGACATGCCATGAGCACGACCCAGAACACCACCGCATCAACTCGGCTCACGATCCACCCGGACGCACAGGCGATGATCGACGTGGCCCGCAAGGAGGGCATCGAGACCGTCTGGGATCGGCTGGCCGCCCAGCAGCCACAGTGCGGGTACTGCTCATTGGGCCTGAGCTGCCGCAACTGCGCGATGGGCCCGTGCCGCATCGATCCGTTCGGCGAGGGCCCGCAGAAGGGCGTCTGCGGAGCCGACGCCGATGTGATCGTGGCGCGCAACCTCGGCCGCACGATCGCCGCCGGTTCGTCGTCGCACTCCGACCACGGCCGCGACATCCTCGAGGTCTTCGCCGCGATGGCACGAGGCGAGACCACCGGCTATCACGTGGCCGACGAGGAGAAGCTCCGGCGGGTCGCCACCGAGCTGGGCGTGCCGACCGAGGACCGCAGTACCGATCAGGTGGCCGCCGACCTGGCTGACGTGCTGCTGGAGGACTACGGGTCCCGGCGGGAGTCGCTGTCGTTCCTGCAATCGCGTGCCGGAGGTCCGCAGGGCCCGATGGGCCGAGCTGGGCATCACGCCCCGGGGCGTCGACCGCGAGAACGTCGAGATGCTGCACCGCACCCACATGGGCGTGGACAACGACTACGTCAACCTGCTGCTGCACGCGCTGCGCACCAGCCTGTCCGACGGCTGGGGCGGCTCGATGATCGCCACCGAGCTCTCCGACATCATGTTCGGCACCCCGACGCCGATCATGTCGCAGGTGAACCTCGGCGTGCTGCGCCGCGACCAGGTGAACATCGCCATGCACGGGCACAACCCGTTGCTGTCCGACGTCATCGTCGACGCGGCGCAGGACCCCGAGCTGCTGGGGCTGGCCACGTCGTACGGCGCGACTGGCATCAACGTGGTCGGGCTCTGCTGCACGGGCAACGAGATCCTCATGCGCAAGGGCGTGCCGATGGCCGGCAACCACCTCATGCAGGAACTCGTGCTGGTCACCGGGGCGCTTGAGGCGATGGTGGTCGACTACCAGTGCATCATGCCCTCGGTGGTCGACGTCGCCAAGTGCTACCACACCCGGGTGATCTCGACCGCGGACAAGGCGAAGTTCCCGGGCGCGACGCATGTCTCGTTCGACCCGCGGCGCGGCGCCGAGATCGCCCGCGAGATCGTCCGGATGGCCGTCGAGGCCTACCCCGAGCGCAACCAGGAACGGGTCCGCATCCCCGTCGAGCCGGTCCGGATGATGGGCGGGTTCTCGGTCGAGGCGATCCTCGGCGCGCTCGGTGGCACCCCCAAGCCCCTCGTCGATGCCATCGTCGCCGGCAGCATCCGCGGCGCTGTCGCGGTGGTCGGGTGCAACAACCCGAAGCTGCCCCAGGACCTCGAGCACATCGAGCTGACCCGCCAGCTGATCGAGAACGACATCCTGGTGCTGGTCACCGGGTGCGCCGCAGTTGCCAACGGGAAGGCCGGGCAGATGATGCCGGAGTCCGCCGCGCTGGCCGGTCCCGGGCTGCGCGCGGTATGCGAGGCGCTGGGCATCCCGCCCGTGCTGCACATGGGGTCGTGCGTGGACAACAGTCGGGTCATCGCGCTGGCCGCTGCCCTTGCCGGCTATCTCGGCGTGGACATGGACCAGCTCCCGCTGGCCGGTGCAGCGCCGGAGTGGTACTCGGAGAAGGCCGTCGCGATCGGCGCCTACGTGGTTGCCAGCGGGATCACGACCGTGCTCGGTGTCCAGCCACCCATCTTCGGCAGTCCGCACGTGGTGCAGCTGCTGGCCGACGGCCTGGATGGGGTGGTCGGCGCCAAGTTCGCGGTCGAACCCGACCCCGGAAGGGCAGCGCTGCTGATCCGCCGGCACATCGAAGCCAAGCGCGAGGCGCTCGGGCTGCCGTTCCTGCCCGTCGATGAGATCCGCGGGCAGGCGGCGCGGGTGACCGTCGGCGACAGCCCGCTGACTGTGGGCTGAGCGACATGTGCGGCACCTGCGGGGCGCACGGGACCGGGGATGCGCTGCCCATCGGGGGCACGCGGATCGTCGTCGTCGGCAAGGGAGGGGTCGGGAAGTCCACCGTGACCGCCCTGCTCGCCCGGCTGCTCGCACGTGACGGTGCCCAGGTGATCGCGATCGATGCCGACGAGCAGCGCAACCTGGGCGCAACGCTCGGCGTCGACTTCGAGACCCTCGCCGGGATCGTGCCGGTCTCGGCCGCGGGCGACTACGTCCAGGAGAAGACCGGAGCGCGGCCCGGCGAGGGCGCCGGGGCGATGCTGCGGCTCAACCCCGACACCTCCGACATCGTCGACCGGCTCTCGGGGGCAGCCCCGGACGGTATCCGCCTGCTCGTCATGGGTGGGGTCCAGCGCGCGGGCGCGGGCTGCCTCTGCCCGGAGAACGCCCTGCTGGCCGCAGCGATCGCCGGGATGCGGCTGCGCCGTGACGAGGTGATCCTCATGGACACCCATGCCGGCGTCGAGCACTTCGGCCGAGCCCTCGCCCGGGGATTCGACCGAGCCGTCGTCGTCGTCGAACCGACGTACAACGCCGCGCAGGTCGGCGTGGAGACGGCCCGACTGGCTCGGGAGCTCGGCATCGCGGATGTCGACCTCGTGGTCAACCGTGCCCGGGGCAGCGCCGACCGGGAGCGCGTCCTCGCGCACATCGACCAGCTGGGCGGGTTCACCTTCTCAACCGTCCACCTGCTCCCCTTCGACGACAAGGTGGCCGAGACCGAGCCCTCGGTCGATGGCCTTCTCGATGACTCCGAGATCGCACGGGCCGCAACGATCCTGTCCCAGCACCTCCTCGTCGGCGATCCTGCCGATGCGCTGACAGCGGCCCGCTGATGCGCGCCGTGGTGATCGGCACCGGGCCGGCGGGCATCACCGCCGCCGAGACCCTGCGCCGCCTCGACCCCGCAGGGTCGGTGACAGCGCTGTCGACCGAACCCTTCCCGCCCTACTCACCGGCCGCACTCGCCGACCACTTCCTCACGGGCCGCGACCAGACCCTGTACTGGAAGGGCACCGATGTCTCCGAACGGCTCGGCATCGACGAGCGTCGCGCCACCGTCGTCACTGCGGTCGACACCGACAACCGTGAGGTGGTCCTCGACGACAACAGCCGCCTGCCCTACGACGGACTGGTCATCGCCTCCGGCAGCAGGCTCCACGCACCGCTTGAGGGCGCCGACCTGCCCGGCGTGCTGGACTTCAAGTCCCTGCGCACTGCCACCGAGCTCCTCGGCCGGGTGCGACGGGGCGAGGCCCACACGGCGCTGGTCGTGGGCAACGGGCTCATCGGCGTCGAGCTCGCGCTCCTGCTGTGCGACCTGGGCGTCGACACGACCGTCATCGGCCGGCGGAACTGGGTCATGCCCCGGATCCTGGACCCAGTCACCTCCGCCGTCGCCGAAGCTGAGCTGGCTCGTCGCGGCGTGACGCTGCGCCTCGGAGTCCAGGCCGACGCCTTCGTCGGCACACCGACGGTGACCGGAGTCCGGCTGGCCGACGGGACCGTGCTCAGCGCCGACCTTGTCATCGCGGCCACCGGCGTCAAGCCGCACACCGAGTTCCTGAGCGGTTCCGGGATCGCTGCCGGATGGGGCATCCAGGTCGATGACGGGCTGCGCACCTCAGTTCCCGGAATCGTTGCCGCCGGCGACGTCGCCGAGGCCGCGGACTGGCTCACCGGGGAGCGCTACGTGCACGCGATCTTCCCCAACGCCGTGACGCAGGCACCGATCGCTGCCGCCAACCTGCTGGGGGCGAACCTGACCTATGAGGGTGCCGAGTCCATGAACAGCCTCAAGCACCTCGGCGTGCCAGTCGTGGCCATCGGCACCATCGACGCCCCCGACGAGATCCTGCGCTGGCAGCACGACAACGTGGTGCGATCGGTGTACCTGCGCGGGGGCACGATCATCGGAGCGCAGGTCGCCGGCGACATCCACGCGGTCGGGGTCTATCGGGCCCTGATGCTGCGGCGCGCGGATGTGTCCGTCTTCGGCGGACGCCTCGTCGAACCCGGTTTCGGCGTGGGTGACATCACCTGGGACGCGTTGCGCGCGGTGCCCGTGCCCAGCCGCCGGGCGGCTCAAGGACGCTGGATCCATCCTCGCGGCGGCCGCAGGGACACCCACGACCCGGCCGGGTGGCGACACAGTCGCCGCCTGGCACGCCTGGGGGGAGGCGGAGTTGTCGGCCGGCGATGCGGCGCAGGCCGCCTGGAGCCCGCACCCGAGAACCGCAGCTCGGAAGGAAGACATGCCATGAGCACGACCCAGAACACCACCGCATCAACTCGGCTCACGATCCACCCGGACGCACAGGCGATGATCGACGTGGCCCGCAAGGAGGGCATCGAGACCGTCTGGGATCGGCTGGCCGCCCAGCAGCCACAGTGCGGGTACTGCTCATTGGGCCTGAGCTGCCGCAACTGCGCGATGGGCCCGTGCCGCATCGATCCGTTCGGCGAGGGCCCGCAGAAGGGCGTCTGCGGAGCCGACGCCGATGTGATCGTCGCGCGCAACCTCGGCCGCACGATCGCCGCCGGCTCGTCGTCGCACTCCGACCACGGCCGCGACATCCTCGAGGCCTTCGCCGCGATGGCACGGGGCGAGACCACCGGCTATCACGTGGCCGACGAGGAGAAGCTCCGGCGGGTCGCCAGCGAGCTGGGCGTGCAGACCGAGGACCGCAGTACCGATCAGGTGGCCGCCGACCTGGCTGACGTGCTGCTGGAGGACTACGGCTCCCGGCGCGAGTCGCTGTCGTTCCTCAATCGCGTGCCGGAGGTCCGCAAGGCCAGATGGGCCGAGCTGGGCATCACGCCCCGGGGCGTCGACCGCGAGAACGTCGAGATGCTGCACCGCACCCACATGGGCGTGGACAACGACTACGTCAACCTGCTGCTGCATGCGCTGCGCACCAGCCTGTCCGACGGCTGGGGCGGCTCGATGATCGCCACCGAGCTCTCCGACATCATGTTCGGCACCCCTGCGCCGATCATGGCGCAGGTGAACCTCGGCGTGCTGCGCCGCGACCAGGTGAACATCGCCATGCACGGGCACAACCCGCTGCTGTCCGACGTCATCGTCGACGCGGCACAGGACCCCGAGCTGCTGGGGCTGGCAACGTCGTACGGCGCGACTGGCATCAACGTGGTCGGGCTCTGCTGCACGGGCAACGAGATCCTCATGCGCAGGGGGGTGCCGATGGCCGGCAACCACCTCATGCAGGAACTCGTGCTGGTCACCGGGGCGCTTGAGGCGATGGTGGTCGACTACCAGTGCATCATGCCCTCGGTGGTCGACGTCGCCAAGTGCTACCACACCCGGGTGATCTCGACGGCGGACAAGGCGAAGTTCACGGGCGCGACGCATGTCTCGTTCGACCCGCGGCGCGGCGCTGAGGTCGCCCGGGAGATCGTCCGGATGGCCGTCGAGGCCTACCCCGAGCGCAACCAGGAACGGGTCCGCATCCCCGTCGAGCCGGTCCGGATGATGGGCGGGTTCTCGGTCGAGGCGATCCTCGGCGCGCTGGGTGGCACCCCCAAGCCCCTCGTCGATGCCATCGTCGCCGGCAGCATCCGCGGCGCTGTCGCGGTGGTCGGGTGCAACAACCCGAAGCTGCCCCAGGACCTCGAGCACATCGAGCTGACCCGCCAGCTGATCGAGAACGACATCCTGGTGCTGGTCACCGGATGCGCCGCAGTTGCCAACGGGAAGGCCGGGCAGATGATGCCGGAGTCCGCCGCCCTGGCCGGTCCCGGGCTGCGCGCGGTGTGCGAGGCGCTGGGCATCCCGCCCGTGCTGCACATGGGGTCGTGCGTGGACAACAGTCGGGTCATCGCGCTCGCCGCTGCCCTTGCCGGCTACCTCGGCGTGGACATCGACCAGCTCCCGCTGGCCGGTGCAGCGCCGGAGTGGTACTCGGAGAAGGCCGTCGCGATCGGCGCCTACGTGGTTGCCAGCGGGATCACGACCGTGCTCGGTGTCCAGCCACCCGTCTTCGGCAGTCCGCACGTGGTGCAGCTGCTGGCCGACGGCCTGGATGGGGTGGTCGGCGCCAAGTTCGCGGTCGAACCCGACCCCGGAAGGGCAGCGCTGCTGATCCGCCGGCACATCGAAGCCAAGCGCGAGGCGCTCGGGCTGCCGTTCCTGCCCGTCGATGAGATCCGCGGGCAGGCGGCGCGGGTGACCGTCGGCGACAGCCCGCTGGCTGTGGGCTGAGCGACATGTGCGGCACCTGCGGGGCGCACGGGACCGAGGATGCGCTGCCCATCGGGGGCACGCGGATCGTCGTCGTCGGCAAGGGAGGGGTCGGGAAGTCCACCGTGACCGCCCTGCTCGCCCGGCTGCTCGCACGTGACGGTGCCCAGGTGATCGCGATCGATGCCGACGAGCAGCGCAACCTGGGCGCCACGCTCGGCGTCGACCTCGAGACCCTCGCCGGGATCGTGCCGGTCTCGGCCGCGGGCGACTACGTCCAGGAGAAGACCGGGGCGCGACCCGGCGAGGGCGCCGGGGCGATGCTGCGGCTCAACCCCGACACCTCCGACATCGTCGACCGGCTCTCGGGGGCAGCCCCGGACGGTATCCGCCTGCTCGTGATGGGTGGAGTCCAGCGGGCGGGCGCGGGCTGCCTCTGCCCCGAGAACGCACTGCTGGCCGCAGCGATCGCCGGGATGCGGCTGCGCCGTGACGAGGTGATCCTCATGGACACCCATGCCGGCGTCGAGCACTTCGGCCGAGCCCTCGCCCGGGGATTCGACCGAGCCGTCGTCGTCGTCGAACCGACGTACAACGCCGCGCAGGTCGGCGTGGAGACCGCCCGACTGGCTCGGGAGCTCGGCATCGAGGATGTCCACCTCGTGGTCAACCGTGCACGGGGCAGCGCCGACCGCGAGCGTGTCCTCACGTACATCGACGCACCTGGGCGGGTTCACGTTCTCCACCGTCCACCTGCTCCCCTTCGACGACAAGGTGGCCGAGACCGAGCCGTCGGTCGACGGCCTTCTCGATGACTCCGAGATCGCACGGGCCGCGACGATCCTGTCGCAGCACCTCCTCGCCGGCGATCCTGCCGATGCGCTGACAGCGGCCCGCTGATGCGCGCCGTGGTGATCGGCACCGGGCCGGCGGGCATCACCGCCGCCGAGACCCTGCGCCGCCTGGACCCCGCAGGGTCGGTGACGGCGCTGTCGACCGAACCCTTCCCGCCCTACTCACCCGCCGCACTCGCCGACCACTTCCTCACGGGCCGCGACCAGACCCTGTACTGGAAGGGAACCGATGTCGCCGAACGGCTCGGCATCGACGAGCGTCGCGCCACCGTCGTCACTGCGGTCGATACCGACAACCGTGAGGTGGTCCTCGACGACAACAGCCGCCTGCCGTACGACGGACTGGTCATCGCCTCCGGCAGCAGGCTGCACGCACCACTTGAGGGCGCCGACCTGCCCGGCGTGCTGGACTTCAAGTCCCTGCGCACTGCCACCGAGCTCCTCGGCCGGGTGCGACGGGGCGAGGCCCACACGGCGCTGGTCGTGGGCAACGGGCTCATCGGCATCGAGCTCGCGCTCCTGCTGTGCGACCTGGGCGTCGACACGACCGTCATCGGCCGGCGGAACTGGGTCATGCCCCGGATCCTGGACCCGGTCACCTCCGCCGTCGCCGAAGCCGAGCTGGCCCGTCGCGGCGTGACGCTGCGCCTCGGAGTCCAGGCCGACGCCTTCGTCGGCACACCGACGGTGACCGGAGTCCGGCTGGCCGACGGGACCGTGCTCAGCGCCGACCTTGTCATCGCGGCCACCGGCGTCAAGCCGCACACCGAGTTCCTGAGCGGCTCCGTCGATCGCCGCCGGATGGGGCATCCAGGTCGACGATGGGCTGCGCACCTCAGCTCCCCGAGTCGTTGCCGCCGGCGACGTCGCCGAGGCCGCGGACTGGCTCACCGGGGAGCGCTACGTGCACGCGATCTTCCCCAACGCCGTCACGCAGGCGCCGATCGCGGCCGCGAACCTGCTGGGGGCGAACCTGACCTACGAGGGGGCCGAGTCCATGAACAGCCTCAAGCACCTGGGCGTGCCGGTCGTGGCCATCGGCACCATCGACGCCCCCGACGAGATCCTGCGCTGGCAGCACGGAGCAACGCGGTGCGATCGGTGTACCTGCGCGGTGGCACGATCGTCGGAGCGCAGGTCGCCGGCGACATCCACGCGGTCGGGGTCTATCGGGCCCTGATGCTGCGGCGGGCGGATGTGTCCGTCTTCGGCAGCCGCCTCGTCGAACCCGGTTTCGGTGTGGGTGACATCACCTGGGACGCGCTGCGCGCGGTGCCCGTGCCCAGCGCAC
>CAWFSG010000013.1:0-101953 GCA_963818445.1 uncultured Actinomycetes bacterium | reverse complement strand
TGCTGCGACCGGACGTGTTCGGCGCCCTGGCCACGCACGCGGGAGACACGCTGTACGAGCTCTGCTACATCCCGGAGTTCGCCGCGGTGGTCCGCGCGCTGCGCGCCTACGACGGCGATCCCGCCCGCTGGTGGGCGGACTTCACCTCCCGCACAGCGTTCACCAAGCCCGAGGACGACCTCGTCCTGGGCATCTACGGGGTCGCTGCATGCTTCTCCGCCGAGCCCGACGGCACCCCCGTCCTTCCGTTCGACCCGGTCACGGGCGTCCTGCGACCCGCGGTCTGGCAGCGCTGGCTGGACCTCGACCCGGTCCGGATGGCGCCCGGTCACGCCGACGCGCTTCGCTCGCTGCGGGCCATCTGGATCGACGCGGGCACCCGCGACGAGTACAACCTCGACGTGGGCGCCCAGGCCTTCCGCGCCGAGCTGGCGGCCGCGGGGGTCCCCGACGAGCGGATCCACTTCGAGCTGTTCGACGCCGGGCACGGGGGGATCGACCACCGCTACCCGCTGGCCCTGGAGTGGCTCGCCCATCGGCTCGCCCGTTGACCCGAACCCCGATGACATCGGCACAACCGGCTGCCTACACTGATTCGGGTGACGCCTGAGGCGACAGGGTTCCTGCTCTCGGCCGCCGCCGCGTCGGCGGCGCTGCTGGGCTGGGTCGCCGTGGCCGCGAAGCGCACCTGGACCGACCGCAATGTCGGGTTCGCCCTGCTCTTCTCCGCTGCAGCGATGCTCACGATCAGCGCCGTCGAGCTGCTGCCACCCGGCCTGCGCGACCCCTCGACCCGCCAGGCGACGGTCCTGCTCCTCGCCGTGGGATTCCTCGCGGTGCCCGGCCTTCGCTGGGTCCTGGGTCGGCTGCTGCCCTCCCTCGGCAATGCGCAGAGCACCGCGCTCCTCGTCATGGTCGCGATCGCCCTGCACAACATCCCCGAGGGCGCGGTCCCCTTCGCAGCGACCATGATCAGCCTGCGGGCCGGCCTCATCACCGCCGTGGCGATCGGGCTGCACAACATCCCCGAGGGCATGGCGGTCTCCACCGCAGTCCTGGCCATGGGCGGCACCCGTCGGCGGGCCCTTGCCTACACCGGTGTCTCCGTCGTCGGCGAGGTGGCCGGGGCCCTGCTGATCCTCGTCGTGGGCCGGACCCTGAGTCCGACCGGCGCGGCCGAGCTGCTGGCGTTCGTCGCGGGGATCATGGTGTCGTTGTGCGTCACCCAGCTGATCCCTGCGGGTCTCGGGCTGGTGACCGGGGCGTCGACGGAGCGGGTGGCGCTGGCCGCCGCCCAGTCCCAGGGCTGAGTCCACCCTCGGACGGAAGCCCCAGGGCGCCCCTCCACCGCCCTCCCGGGGTCCGCCGGGAGGTACCGTCACCGGATGGATCCGAGCACCGCACCCATCACCCGCGCCCAGATCATCACCGCCCTGCACACCGCGCTCGAGGCAAGCGCCCGAGGTGCTGGCAGCGTCGCTGGGTGGCAGCGACGCGACCGGGCGGACCGACGAGTTCTCCGATGTGGACCTCGTCGTCGTCGTGGAGCAGGGCGCCGTCGAGGCCACCTTCGCAGCCGTGCACCGGGCTCTGGAGGGGCTCTCGCCGATCGTCCACCGCTGGCGGCTGGCGGACCCGACCTGGCACGGCAACGCGCAGGAGTTCCTGTCGCTGCGGGACGCCGATCCCGCGCACTTCATCGACCTCGTCGTCCTGGAGCCGTCGGGCGGCGAGCGCTTCCTCGAGGTCGAGCGCCACGGAACCGCGCTCGTGCTGTTCGACCGCGCCGGGGTTCTCGCACCCGCGACCGCTGGATCGAGTGGTCCTCCAGTCGAGGATCGACACACGCCTGGCGATCCTGCGCGAGCGCTTCCCCCTGTTCCAGACGCTGGTCACCCGGGCGGTGCGCCGCGGGTTCGTCGCCGAGGCGGCGGTTGCCTACCAGGACTACGCCTACCGCCCGCTGATCGAACTGCTGCGGATCCGGCACTGTCCCGATCGGTTCGACTTCGGCGCCCGCTACCTCGACCGCGACCTGCCGGCGACGGTGCGGGCCGAGGTGGAGGCGCTGGCGCTGCCGGGATCACTGGACGAGGTGGAGGAGTTCCGGGGCCGGGCGGCCGCACTCGTCGACGCGACGTTGGCGCAGCTGGATGGGCGAGGCGTGACCGCCTCGCCGGCCCGGACGCCCACCCCGTGGCCGGAGGCAGGGCCGCTCAGGGGACCAGCCGGGCAAGCGCCTGCGCGACGCCGTCCGCGTCGTTGCTGGCCGTGATCAGGTCGGCGGCGGCCAGGACCTCGGGATGGGCGTTCGCGGGTGCGACGGCGACACCGGCGAACGCCAGCATCCCCAGGTCGTTGCGCCCGTCGCCGATGGCCATGACCTCGCCCGGTGCGATCCCCCGAGTGGCGCAGAGCCGGCGCAGCGCGTCGCCCTTGTCCACGTCTGCGCGGGTGACCTCCAGATGGGTCGCGGTCGAGGCCAGGGCGACCAGCCCCTCAGGAATCGCCACGGCGTCGGCGATGTCACGGTTCGCTGGGTTCGCCAGCAGCAGGATCTTGTCGGGACCGTTGCGCTCGGCGGACAGGTCGGCGATGTCCGGGGCGCACCCCACGATCGCCGACTCCTCCCGGATCCGGTCATCGACGCGCGGGACGAGCCACCGCTCGGCGTCGAACCAGTTGACCGACATGCCCGCGGCGTCCCCGGCGGAGGCGACCTGCTGGGCCAGCCCCAGCGGCATCGGCCGCCGATCGAGGACCCGCAGCTCCCCGTCGGCGCTGTAGCTGCCGATGAGCGCACCCTGGGACGCGACGAATACAGCCGGATGCGTGAGGCCGAGTGCGTCGAGGACGGGCCACAGCGCGCGGGGCGGACGCGACGTGGTGAGCACCACCTCCACGCCGGCGCCGCGGACCCGGTCGATCGCTGCCGCAGTGGCCGCAGTGACCTCATGCTGGGCGTTCAGCAGGGTGCCGTCGACGTCGATCGCGACCAGCCGGATCACGCCGGCGCCATCGTGGCGTCGCGGGTGAGGCGGGCATCGAGGAACGCCAGCTGGCGGTGCAGGACCGCGACGGCGGGCATCTCCACGCCAGCCCGCTCGGCCCGGCGCAGCGGCTCGGCGAGCATCGCCTCCACCTCCATCGGCCGCCCGGCGTCGGCGTCGAGCTTCATCGACGTGGCATACGGGGTCATCCGCGCGGTGATCGCCAGGAGGTCCTCGATCAGGCTCGCCGGGAGCTCGCGGCCCTCGGCGGCCGCAGCGGCCGCAACCTCGGTCATCAGCGTGCGGATCAACGTGACCGTGTTCGGGTCGGCCATGAGCGCATCGGTGGTCGCGTCGAGGATCACCGACAGCGGGTTGAAGCCGATGTTCCACAGCAGCTTGCGCCAGCGCGCGCGGATGAGGTCCTCATCGAGCAGCGCCGGTGTCCGGGCTGCGGTGAGGTCCTCGGCGATCCCCCGCATCAGCGCCGTGATCCCGCCAGCGGCGTCATCCGGTGCATGCGCAGCGATCGTCAGTGCGCCGAAGTCGAGGTGTGCCACCCGCCGCGGTCCCGTGCGCTGGGCGCACAGGAAGGCCAGCCCACCGAGCACCTCCCGACCCGGCGCGACGGCGGCGTAGGCCGGCTCGGCCCCGATCCCGTTCTGCGCCAGCAGGATCCCGGATCCGGGGCCCAGCAGGCGCTCGGCGTGACCGGCCAGGTGAGCCAGGACGTCGGGGTTGGCGGTGGCCTTCACGGCGACGATCAGGACGTCGCACGGCCGCAGCTCCGCCCAGCCGGAGGCAACGGCGACGTCGTCGAGGTGGAGGTCCCCCTCGGGGGAGGTCAGGTCCAGGCCGTTCTCCCGCACGGCCTCGGCACCGGACCGGATGAGGAACTGGACGTCCGCGCCCGCGTGGGCCAGCCGGATCCCGTAGAAGCAGCCGACCGCCCCGGACCCGACCACCGCATACCGCAGCACGGCCCGATCCTGCCACGCCCGCCGATCAGGTCGCGGGACCGGCCTCCGCCGCACCCTTGAGGGCATCCAACGTCTGGCGGATGTTGCGCCGGTTGTGCTCGTCGCGCGGGCCCGGGATGATCACCGACCCGGCCCTGCTGAAGATCTTCCCCCGCCGTCCGTCGCGCCGATCCGACCCAGGTCTCGGTGACGGTGCAGCCATCGTCGGTGGCGACGATCTCGTAGGTCCAGCTCGACACGGGCAGCGGCCCGAAGTCCACATCGAAGGCGAACGACCGACCGGGATCAGCGCTGGTCACCCGGCAGCGCGTGACCCAGACCCACAGCCCACGACGGTTCGTTCCCCAGAAGGTGTCACCGACCCCGAGCCGCTCCCCCGCGCCCAGCGCCCCGGTCGCCTCGGGGGAGAACTGACCGACAGCCGAGACGTCGGCGATGAGGTCGTAGACCGCGCCTGGATCCGCGGCGATCTGCACCGACTCGCTGACGACGCTGCCCATGCCGGGAGTCTAGGCCGGCGGACCTGCCTCGGCGCGGTGCTGCCCTACCCCGCGGCCGGCGAGCTGCGGGGGTCGAGCATCGTCAGGGCCATGCGCGAGGGCTCCAGCGCCAGGATCTCGTGCGGCACCCGGCTGCCTATGTGCACCAACCCGCCCGGTGCCAGCTCGACGTGCTGGCCGTCCGCCCCGACGCGCAATCGCCCGTCGAGGACCTGCAGCAGGATCGGGACGGCGGCCGTGTGCTCGCTGAGCTCCTGGCCGGCGTCGAAGGCGAACAGCACGACCCGCACTCCCTCGGCCTTCAGCACCGTCCGCGAGACGGTCGACCTCCGGAGGCCACCTCGATCAGCGCCCCCAGCTCATCGATGTGCTCCATGACGATCTCCTTCTGCGTTCGTGCTGTGTCATCGATCCCGGCCATTGGGTCGCCGGATCGATGACACCAGCGCCGGCTGCGGGCTCACGAACCGATCTTCTCCCAGCCGCGGCGAGGTGCGTGGCTGCCCGGCTCATGTGGGCCGCGGTCGCGGTAGACGACGTAGGGCCGGAAGACGTAGGCCAGGGGTGCGGAGAACGCATGCACCAGCCGCGTGAACGGCCAGATCATGAACAGGAGCATGCCGGCCACCGCGTGGATCCGGAACGATGGGGGAGCATCGGCCATGAGCTCGCCCTGGGGCTGGAGCAGCAGGATCGAGCGGAACCACACGGAGACGTCCTCGCGATAGTTGTGGCCATCGCCGATCACGCCTGCGCCGACAAGCGTGGTCAGCAGCCCCAGGCTGATGGCGGCCACGAGGAAGACGTACATCGTCTTGTCGTTCTTCGTCGTTGCTGCGAAGACCGGGCCGACGGTGCGGCGGCGGTAGATCAGCAGCACGATCCCGATCAGGGTTGCAGCCCCGGCGAACAGGCCCAGGGTGACGGCCATCGCGTGGTAGGCCGTCTCGGAGAGGCCGACCGCGTTGGTCCACGATTCGGGGATGAGCAGGCCCATCACATGGCCACCGACGACGGCCAGGATCCCGAGGTGGAACAGCGGGCTGGCGATCCGGATGAGCTTGCGCTCGTAGAGCTGGCTGGAGCGAGTCGTCCAGCCGAACTTGTCGTAGCGGTAGCGCCACAGCGTGCCGACCACGAACGTCGTGATGGCCACGTAGGGCAGGACGTCCCACAGCAGGATCTGGGTGGTGGTCATCGGCGGGCTCCTGTCGGGGTCAGCGAGGTCGGGAACGGCTCGAGGCCGACGTCCTCGACGGGCGGGCCCGAGGCGGCCAGCTCCCGCATGCGGGCAGCCACCTCGGGGGTGACCTCGGGCAGCGTGGCCACGACCGCATCGAGCACGTGGGAGTACGCCGATCCGAGGTCGTGCAGGGCTTCGCGCAGCAGCCCGATCGGGGCGGCGTGCTCAGCGAGCAGGGCGTCACCGGTGACCCGGTCGCCGACGGCGGCGAACTCCAGGACGCACGGCGAGGTGGTCGGGCAGCTCCTCGGTGCCGAGCGTGAAGCCGGCCTCGGCGTAGGCCTGCTTGAACCGCAGGATCGCCACCCCCCGGTTGCGGGTGTCCCCGTTGGTCCAGTAGGTCAGGAACGGGCAGGCCCGGCGCTTCATGTCGAAGATCTCGACGTAGTGCCGCTGCACGTCCCCGATCGGGGTTCCGTCCAGGTGCGCGAGGAACTCCGCGAGGGGCGCCCGGACCGGATCCGGCAACTCGGCCACCGCGGCGGCCAGGCCGTCGAGGCGTTCGAGGAGCTCGGCATCGGGGTAGACGAGCAGCCACGAGCAGGCCAGGCGCGCTGAGGCGATCTCGCGCGCCGTCAAGCCGCGCACCCGAAGGCCGTCGACGGGGGACTTCGGCCGGCGCAGGCGCAGGGGGAGCCCGAGGAACTCGGAGGCCTCCCGGCCGCCGATCCTGGTCAGGGGAGTCATCGCTGGTCCCCCTCGTCCTCGGCACGCCGGATGCCGGGCATGCCCAGCGGGACCGCACCGTCCCAGTTGAGCAGGTTGACCCTGGCCGCCGCGTCCTCGGTGGGCACGAAGGCCTCCGCGGTCTGGCGTGCCTTGAGCGCGTGGAAGTTCTCCACGGCCACCGGCATCGGCCGCCCGGAAGCCTCGCCGAAGGGCCCGGAGGCGGTGAACTGGCCCGGCCCGCCCTCGAAGTCCAGCGAGCAGGCGAGCTCCTCGAGGTCGCGGCCAACTTCGGCGTGCGCCTTCGGGATGACGTAGCGGTCCTCGTACTTGGCGATCGCCAGGAGCCGGTAGAGCTCGTAGATCTCGTCGCCGGTGAGACCGACGGCTTCGGCGATGGAGTCGTCCCCCTCGCCGCCGAGGTTGCGCTCGCGCATGTACGAGCGCATCGCGGCCAGGGTGGCCAACGACCCGAGGACCGGGCCCGGGTCACCGGCGGTGAACAGCTCCGCGAGGTACTCGACCGGGATCCGCAGGCTCGACAGCGCGCCGAACAGGGTGTCGGCATCCTCGGCGTCGTGGCCGGTCTCGCGCAGGGCGTCGACGACCGGCGACAGCGGCGGGATGTACCAGACCATCGGCATCGTGCGGTACTCCGGGTGCAGGGGCAGGGCGACCCGGTACTCCTTGGCCAGCTTGTACACCGGGGAGCGGCGGGCCGCGTCGATCCAGTCAGCGGGGATGCCGTCGCGCTCGGCGGCAGCCACCACCTCGGGGTCATGCGGGTCGAGCATGAGGTCGAGCTGGGCCTCGTACAGGTCCTTCTCGTCCGGCGTCGCCGCCGCAGCCGTGACCCGGTCGGCGTCGTAGAGGAAGAGGCCGAGGTAGCGCAGGCGCCCGACGCAGGTCTCCGAGCAGACCGTCGGCAGGCCGACCTCGATGCGCGGGTAGCACAACGTGCACTTCTCTGCCTTGCCGGTGCGGTGGTTGAAGTACACCTTCTTGTACGGGCAGCCGGTGACGCACATCCGCCAGCCGCGGCAGGCGTCCTGGTCGACCAGGACGATCCCGTCCTCGGAGCGCTTGTACATCGCCCCGCTCGGGCAGGCGGCCACGCACGCCGGGTTCAGGCAGTGCTCGCAGATGCGCGGCAGGTAGAACATGAACGCCTGCTCGAACTCCATCTTCACCCGGTCGCCGACCTGGTCGCGGATCTTGATCACGATCGGGTCCTTGGGGGCCAGCTCCGGGCCGCCGCCGAGGTCGTCGTCCCAGTTGGCCGACCAGCGGATCTGCATGGGCTTGCCCGAGATCAGCGACTTGGGCTGCGCGACGGGCGTGTGCTCACCGAGGGGTGCGGAGATCAGCGTGTCGTACTCGTAGGTCCACGGCTCGTAGTAGTCGCTCAACTCCGGCAGCACCGGGTTGGAGAAGATCTTGGTCAACCTCGAGAACCGCGAGCCCGAGCGCAGCTGCAGCTTCCCGCGCTTGAGCACCCAGCCGCCCTGCCAGCGCTCCTGGTCCTGGTAGGTCCGCGGGTAGCCCTGGCCGGGCCGCGTCTCCACGTTGTTGAACCACACGTACTCGACTCCCGCGCGGTTGGTCCACGCCTGCTTGCAGGTCACCGAGCAGGTGTGGCACCCGATGCACTTGTCGAGGTTCATCACCATGCCCACCTGGGCCATGACCTTCATCGAGCGCTCCTCGCCGTGATCGTCGGGACTGCCATGACGCTGGTGCCGCGCATCAGTACGTCACCTCCTGCGAGCGACGGCGGATCACGGTGATCTCGTCGCGCTGGTTGCCCGTGGGCCCCAGGTAGTTGAACGCGAAGCTCAGCTGGGCGTAGCCGCCGACGATGTGCGTCGGCTTGATCATCAGGCGGGTCAGCGAGTTGTGGATGCCGCCGCGCAGGCCCGAGGTCTCGGTCCGCGGGACGTCCACGGTGCGGTCCTTCGCGTGGTACATGTAGACCGTCCCGGCAGGCATCCGGTGGCTCACGACCGAGCGGGCAACGACCACACCGTTGCGGTTGTAGGCCTCGATCCACTCGTTGTCCTTGACGCCGATGGTCTCGGCGTCCTCAGGCGACATCCAGATCTCCGGCCCGCCGCGCGAGAGCGACAGCATGAACAGGTTGTCCTGGTACTCGGAGTGGATCGACCACTTCGAGTGCGGGGTCAGGTAGCGCACCGTCACCTCCTTGCCGACGCCGGAGGTCTGGTCGCCGAAGATCCGGTGCATGTTCAGCGGCGGGCGGAAGATCGGCAGGTTCTCCCCGAGCTCGCTCATCCAGTCGTGGTCGAGGAAGAAGTGCATCCGACCGGTCAGGGTGTGCCACGGCTTGAGCCGCTCGACGTTGATCGCGAACGCGGTGTAGCGCCGGCCGCCGTGCTCCGAGCCGGACCACTCCGGTGAGGTGATCACCGGCGACCGGACGGGCCTGGGTGTCGGCGAACGTGATCCGCTTGCCCTCCTCGTCCTCGGCGAGGTCGGCCAGCCGCATGCCGGTCCGCCTCTCCATGTCGCGGAAGCCATCGACCGCGATCCGGCCGTTGGTGGTGCCCGACAGGGCCAGGATCGTCTCGCAGGCGTTCACGTCGGTGACCAGCGACGGCCGACCGGCGGCCGGGCCGTCCGGGATCACCCCGTTGACCCGGGCCAGGACCGCGACCTCGGGGGTGGGGTCCATCTTCACGCCCTTGGTGAGCGTGCCCAGCTTCTCGACCAGCGGACCGAGGGCCGACATCTTGGCCCCGATCGCCGTGTAGTCGCGCTCGACGGCCACGAACTTCGGCGCGGTCCGGCCCGGGATCAGCTCGACCTCGCCGTGCTTCCAGTCCCGCACGACGCCGCCGGGAACGGCCAGCTCATCGGGGGTGTCGTGCTGCAGCGGCACCATCACCACGTCGGTGCGGATGTCCAGGACGCCCTTGGCCAGGGCCGATACCCCCCGGCCGAGGGCCTGGAAGATCTCGTAGTCGCTCTTGGTCTCCCACGGCGGGTCGATGGCCGGGGTGAACGCGTGCACGAACGGGTGCATGTCCGTGCTGGACAGGTCGTGCTTCTCGTACCAGGTGGCCGCCGGGAGCAGGACGTCGCCGAACAGACCGGTGGAGGTCATCCGGAAGTCGATGCTGACCAGCAGGTCGAGCTTGCCCTCGGGGGTCTCCTCGCGCCAGGTCACGTCCTGCGGGCGCGCCTCGGGCGGGGTCTCCTCGGCGCGCACGGCGTTCGAGGTGCCCAGCAGGTGCTTGAGGAAGAACTCGTTGCCCTTGCTCGAGGAGCCCAGCAGGTTGGCCCGCCAGACGGTCAGCACCCGGGGCCAGTTCTCCGGGGCGTCGGGGTCCTCGACCGCGAACTTCAGGTCGCCGGACTTCAGCTGCTCGACCACGTAGTCGGCCGGTGCCATCCCCGCTGCCTTCGCGTCCTCGGCGATGGTCAGCGGGTTGCGGTTCAGGCTCGGGTAGCTCGGCATCCACCCCGAGCGCGCGGACTGCGCGAGCGTGTCGATCATCGAGCGCCCCGTGAACCGGTTCTCGCCCAGGGGTGAGGCGAGCCCGTCGGCACCCAGGGCGTCGTAGCGCCACTGGCCGGTGTTCACGTACCAGAAGGCGGTTCCGATCATCTGCCGCGGCGGCCGCGACCAGTCCAGGCCGAACGCCAGCTGCGCCCACCCAGTGACTGGTCGGCACTTCTCCTGGCCGACGTAGTGTGCCCAGCCGCCGCCATTGACGCCCTGGCAGCCGGTCAACGTGGTCAACGCGAGGAACGTGCGGTAGATCGTGTCGGAGTGGAACCAGTGGTTGGTCCCGGCCCCGAGGATGATCATCGACCGGCCGCCGGAATCCTCGGCGTTGGCCGCGAACTCCCGGCCGATCCGCTCAGCCATCGCGGCGGGCACGCCGGTGATCTCCTCCTGCCAGGCCGGGGTGTAGGGCGCCGGATCGTCGTAGCCGGTCGGCCACTCGCCGGGCAGGCCCTCACGGCCCACGCCGTACTGGGCGAGCATCAGGTCGTAGACGGTGGTGACCAGCCGGGGCCCGGCCGCCGTCGCGAGTTCGGCTGCGGGCACGCCGCGGTGGTGGATCCCGCCCCCCTCGCTGCCCTCCTGGCCGACGTCGAAGCGCGGGAGCAGCACCTCGGCGACAGTTCCCCCCGATGTGCCGAACAGGCTCAGCGCCGGGTCGACTCCCTCGAGGTCGAGGTTCCACTTCCCCTCCCCCTCGGCGCCGTACCGGAACCCCATCGAGCCGTTGGGCACGTGCGGACGGCCCGTTGCCGAGTCGACGATCACGGTCTTGAAGTTCGCGTTCTCGCTGGTGTCGCCCAGATCCGCGGCGGTGACGAACTTGTCGGGGACGTACGCGCCGTCCTTCTCGCGCAGCGTGACCAGGAAGGGCAGGTCGGAGAACTTCTTCACGTAGTCGACGAACCGCGGCACCTGCCGCTCGATGAAGAACTCCTTGAGGATCACGTGGCCCATGGCCATCCCCAGGGCGCCGTCGGTGCCCGGGTGCGGGCTCATCCACTCGTCGGCGAACTTGGTGTTGTCGGCGTAGTCCGGGCTGACGGTCACGACCTTCTGGCCGCGGTAACGCGCCTCGGCCATGAAGTGCGCATCCGGGGTTCGGGTCTGGGGGACGTTCGCGCCCCACATGATCAGATAGGAGGCGTTCCACCAGTCGGCGGACTCCGGCACGTCGGTCTGGTCACCGAACACCTGCGGGGAGGCCACCGGGAGGTCGGCGTACCAGTCGTAGAACGAGAGCATCGCTCCACCGAGCAGGCTCACGAAGCGCGCACCGGCGGCGTGGCTGGCCATCGACATCGCGGGGATCGGGGAGAACCCGAACACGCGGTCGGGCCCGTGGGCGTCGATCGTGTGGACATGGGCGGCGGAGATCAGTTCGATCGTCTCGGACCACGAGGCGCGCACGAGCCCACCCTTGCCCCGGGCGCGCTGGTAGGCCGACCGGGTCGCGGGATCGTTGACCACGGCCGCCCACGCCTTGACCGGGTCGCCGCCGTTGGCGGCCTTGGCCGCGCGATAGGCGTCCAGCAGCACGCCGCGGATGTACGGGTAGCGCACGCGCGTGGGTGAGTAGGTGTACCAGGAGAAGGCCGCACCGCGGGGGCAGCCGCGGGGCTCGTACTCCGGGGAGTCGACCCCGACCGACGGGTAGTCGGTCTGCTGGGTCTCCCAGGTGATGATCCCGTCCTTGACGTAGACCTTCCACGAGCAGGAGCCGGTGCAGTTCACTCCGTGCGTGGAGCGCACCACCTTGTCGTGGCTCCACCGGTCCCGGTAGAAGGAGTCAGCATCACGACCACCCTGCTTGGTGACCGTGCGCAGGTCCGCCGACACCTCCCCCCTGGCCAGGAACCGGCCGGCACGCACGAGGAATTCATCGGTGGCACTCGTGGTCATGTTCACTTCTTCTTCCGTGGGGACGGGGTCGCTGCCTTCTGGGTCGCGGTGCCGTGGGTTGTCGGGAGGCCGGGCGGCGGAGCCGGAGCGCGAGACCCTGGCCCGGGGTGCGGGGTCCGGCAGCTCCACGGTCCACTCCGGGTCGACATCCGGACGGCGCAGGTGGGCCACGCACAGGCCCGGGCGGGGGAACACGTCGAGGCTGGCCAGCGTGACCGGCTGGCCGGTGCGGGTGAGCACCTCGCCGAGGAGCTCGGCGTGGATGTCGCAGATGACGGGGTGCTCGTGCACCAGCTCGGCATAGGGACATGCCCGCAGCGTGATCTCGTCGCCGACCGGGTTGCGGACCGCCTCGAAGCCGAAGTCGGTGAGCACCCGGGTCGCCTGGTCGACGGCAGCCTCGACGGAGTCAGCAGGGCCCACGTCGGGTCCCGCCTCAGCCCAGGTGGCCGCAGCCAGTCGCGCGACGTCCGGGGCGCTGGCCCTGTCGAGCTCGGAGTCCAGGGCCCGGGCGAGCTCGCGGATCGAGGCCGACGCCGTCCCCGAGTACAGCCAGTGCGGACGCCCCCGGGTGGACCGTTGGTCCGGGACCCGGGTGATCCGCCCCGAGGCCAGCAGGGCATCGAGGTGGCCGCGGACCGTGTTGGGGTGCAGGCCCACAGCCTCGGAGATCTGCTCGACCCGGACGACATCGTCGGCAGCCTCGATGAACTCAAGGACCGCCGCCCGCGAGTCACCGCCCGACGCGGTCGGACCGGGGCGCGGGCCGCGCACGGCTCCGATCCGAGCCAGGGCCCGCCCGACCGAGTGCAGGGGGATCGACGTCGCGCTCACGGAACATGTCTACCACATAAACACGGACGTGGGAATAAACCCGGGGTCAATGTTTGCCGCTGTGATCAAAAGGTGTAGCCTGCAGCCGTCACCACCTGAAGGAGCCAGCACCATGACCGCACCGACCGTCACCGCGGTACCCCCGGTGGGCGCGACCGAGGAGCCCGGGAAGGTCAGGGTCCTGGTCATCTCGACCATCGCCTTCACCCTCATGTTCGCCGTCTGGCTGATGTTCGGGGTCCTGGGGATCCCCATCCGCACGGAGTTCGGGCTCTCGGACGTGCAGCTGGCATGGATCACGGCGGTGGCCGTGCTGAACGGCGCGATCTGGCGACTGCCGGCCGGCATCATCACCGATCGCCAGGGCGGCCGGAAGATCTTCGCCATCATGTTGGCCGCGACCGCCGTGCCGGCCTACTTGATCTCCACGGTCACCAGCTACCAGATGCTGCTGTTCTACGCGTTCCTCGTCGGGTTCGCGGGCAACTCGTTCAGCGTCGGCATCGCCTGGGTCTCCGCATGGTGGCCGCCGCAGCATCAGGGCCTCGCGCTGGGCATCTTCGGCGCCGGGAACGTCGGCGCCTCGGTCACGAAGTTCATCGGCCCGGCGCTGATCGTGGCGGTCCCCGCAGCCGGTTACATGGGCGGGTTCATCCCCGGCGGCTGGCGGTTCATCCCGTTCCTGTACGCGGTACTCCTGCTCATCATGGCGGCCATCACCTGGTTCGCCTCCCCCCGGCACGACCACAAGCCCGGCGCCGACAGGACCGTCGTCCAGCTCCTCCAGCCGCTCAAGCAGATGCGCGTCTGGCGATTCAGCCTCTACTACGTCGTGACCTTCGGCGCCTACGTCGCGCTGGCCGCGTGGCTGCCCAAGTACTACGTCGACGTCTACGACCAGACACTCGCGCACGGAGCGCTGCTGACCGCGACCTTCATCTTCCCCGCCTCACTGCTGCGCCCCCTCGGCGGCTGGATGAGCGACCGGGTGGGCGCACGGCGGGTCATGTACTGGACCTTCAGCATCATCCTCATCGCCAGCGGGATCCTGATGATGCCCTACGGCTACATCGTCCTGACCAACCCGGACGGGTCCTCGAGCGAGGTCATGCCCTGGAGCGTCGGGGTCGTGCTGTTCGCGGTCCTCGTGTTCATCATCGGGTGCGCGATGGGCATCGGCAAGGCTGCGGTCTACAAGCACATCCCGGAGTACTTCCCGCGGGACGTGGGCGCTGTCGGCGGCCTGGTCGGCTCCCTGGGTGCGCTGGGCGGCTTCTTCCTCCCGCTGCTGTTCGCCTACACCGCCCGGTGGACCGGCATGCCGCAGTCGACGTTCTTCGTGCTGTTCGCCGTCACGGCCGTCGCGATGCTGTGGATGCACCTGACCATCCACCGCATGCTGCACGCCGCCAGCCCCGAGCTGGCCAACAAGTTCGAGCACGACCAGCTGGCCGACCCGGCCGCTGGGCCCCACACCCCTGCCGAGCCGGTCGCGGTCGGCGCCACCACCATGGAGAGGATGGATGGCTGAGATGGCCACACCCACCGCACCACAGGCTCCCGCAGCCCGCAAGGGTGCTGACTGGCTCGAGAGCTGGGCCCCCGAGGACCCCGAGGCCTGGGACTCCGGAAGGGCATGGAAGACCCTGTGGGTCACCACGTTCAGCCTGACGCTGGGCTTCATCACGTGGTTCCTCGTCTCTGCACTCGCCCCGGTCCTGAACAACATCGGATTCGACCTGTCCACGAGCCAGCTCTACTGGCTCACCGCGATGCCGGGCCTGGCGGGCGGGAGCCTGCGCCTGGTGTGGATGTTCCTGCCACCGGTCATCGGGACGCGCAAGCTCGTCTGGATGAGCACGCTGCTGTTCCTGTTCCCGCTCGTCGGTTGGGGGATCGCGGTCCAGAACCCCGACACGCCCTACGTGACCCTCCTGGTGCTGGCGGTCATGGCGGGGATCGGCGGCGGGGTGTTCAGCGGGTTCATGCCGAGTACCTCCTACTTCTTCCCCAAGGCCAAGCAGGGCACCGCCCTCGGCGTTCAGGCGGGCATCGGCAACTTCGGTGTCAGCGTGGTCCAGTTCGTCACGCCGTGGATCGTCGGGTTCGGCCTGATCGGTGCCGCCCAGGTGTTCACGAACGCGGACACGGGCGCCACGAAGGACGTCTGGTACCAGAACGCGGCATGGATCTGGGTGCCCTTCGTCCTCGTCGCGACGGTGCTCGCCTGGTCGCTGCTGCGCAGCGTGCCGGTCCAGGCCCGCGGCTTGCGCCAGCAGACTGACATCTTCAGCAACAAGCACACCTGGATCATGACGTTGATGTACATCATCACCTTCGGAACCTTCTCCGGGCTTGCCGCCTCCTTCGGCCTCCTGATCAAGCAGATCTACGGGTCGGCCGTCTTCGGTGCCGAGGGCGTCAGCCCCGCGCAGTACGCCTTCTACGGGGCCCTGGTCGGGTCGGCCGCACGCGTCCTTGCGGGGCCCGTCGCTGACCGTGTCGGCGGGGCCAGGGTGACCCTGGTCGCCGCGTTGGGGATCGCCGCCTCAGCGGCATACACGTCGCTCCAGTTGTCGCCGACGTCCGCTGCGGACTTCTCGAAGTTCTTCTGGGGGATGATCGCCATCTTCTTCTTCACCGGGGTCGGCAACGCCTCGACGTTCAAGCAGATGCCCATGATCTTCCCACCTCGGCAGGCCGGCGGGGTCATCGGATGGACCGCGGCCATCGCGGCCTTCGGTCCCTTCGTCTTCGGGCTCATGTTCGCCACCGGGTACACGCAGGCGCTGTACTGGCTGGGCGTCGTCGTCAGCCTCATCGGTGCGGCGATGTGCTGGCACTTCTACGCCAAGCCGGGCGCGGAGATGCCCAGCTGATGTGCCCACGACCGCGGGGCGGTTCCACGGTGCGCGTGTGCCCGCGGAGCCGCCCCGCGGTCCTCCGCTGCGGTCCCTGCCCCTCGGCGCACCCATGCGGGCGCGGGGATCGCTCGGCACCGGGCCGTCCCCGCGTCGTGTCGCGGGCCGCTGACAGTCCGTGCCGGTCAGAGGGGCAGCGGGAGCCACCGCACCGGGTCGCCGGCACCGACACCGCCGGGTGGCAGCACGCCGAACCCCGTGGCCGCTCCCAGGCCGCGCAGCATCCCGGAGCCCAGATGGCTGCCGGGGGCGAACGCCCCGTCGACCAGGCGACCGAGGACCAGCCGGTCCTCGTGCGCGGGTGCTCCCACGGCCTCAGCGCTGGGCACCTCGGCCAGCTCCGGTACCGCGGGCCGGCCGGCAAGCCCTGCCAGGAGCGGCGCCCCCAGGCTCATGAGGGTCACGATCGCGCTCTGCGGGTTCCCCGGGAGCCCGACGAGCCACGCTCGACCGCGATCCAGCGTGGCGGCCAGCATCGGGTGGCCGGGACGGACGGCCACGCTGTCGATGACCACCTCGCCCTCGCACTGTGCGATCGCGGCATGCAGGTGGTCGACCGGCCCCGCCGCCGTGCCCCCAGTGGTCAGCACCACCTCGGCGGCCGCGGCAGCTCGACGGATCGCCTCGACATGGGCTCGCCAGCGTGTCCTCGCACCGCTCGATCAGGACGACGTCGGCACCCATGCGGGCGACCCAGGCAGGCACCTGCGGCCCGAGCGAGTCCCGCACGAGTCCCGGTGCCGGGATGCCGACCGTGGCCAGCTCGTCGCCGAACAGCACCAGCGCCACCCGAGGGGCGGGAACGACCAGGAGCTCGTCATGGCCCGAGGCGGCTGCCAGGCCGATCTGGGCCGGGGTGAGCACCGTGCCGGCCGGTACCAGCAGCTCACCCGCGGCGCACTCCTCCCCCGCGGGGCGGACGTGGGTGGGGCCATCCGGATCTGGGGCGCTGAGGATCTCGGCCCCACCCCGCAGGCGGACCTCGCCGTCCTCGCTGCGGATCACCGCACCTGCTCCGTGCGGCACGACGCCGCCGGTGGCGATCACGACAGCCTGCCCCGGGGTCAGCGGACCGGGGACCGGTCGCCCGGCCAGCGACTGGCCGACGACGGTCCAGGGCCCGGGGCCGCAGACGGCCCAGCCATCCATCGCCGAGGTGTCGAACGAGGGCAGGTCGCACAGGGCCACCAGGTCCTCTGCCAGCACCAGCCCGTCGCAGGCGGCCAGGACGTGGCGGACGGGGGCCAAGGGGCGCACGGCGGCCGCCAACGCGGCCCGCGCGTCATCCCACCGCGGCTCGACGAGGGTCATCGGGTGCTGCCTGCCCGCCGCGTCGACGTCGTCACTGCTCTCGCGCAGCCCAGCCCCGGGCCAGTTCGCCGACCGTGAGGGCGGCTTGGGCGGGATCTGCCCCCGCGGCCACTGCGGCACCGAGCAGGTAGGCCGTCACTGGGGCAGCCGGGCGATCCACGTTGTGCGCCGCGTCGCGCGCGACGTCGAGGATCGCGTCGATGTCCAGGGCCACGTCCACGCCCAGCGCCGCTCGTACCGCGTCCACCCATTCCTGCATGTCCCTGTCCTCCTCCGCCGCGCGGGTGCGCGCCACCGTCAGCTGCTCCGGGGTGTCAACGTCAGCCAGTGCGGCTGCGGGCACCGGCCATTCCATCACGTCCAGCTCCGGACAGGAGCACCCGCACCGGTCGGTCGACCAACGACCCGAGCCCAGCCAGCGCCATCGCGCAGCGCCTGCGTCCGGTAGGCCGCGCAGAGCAGCTGCGCGAACCCCTCCGCGTCGACGGGCACGACGGCGTCGGCCCCCGACACCACGCCTGCGTCATCGCCCGGCATCGTGCCTGAGTCATCGCTTCGGTCCACTTGATGGACCGGATCCACGTCGAGACGATGGGGGGAGGCTGGCGGGGGCTCTGGGCGAGCCGCGACAGCGCCTCGGCCACGACGGGCAGGGCGAACGGCATGTCGGCAGCGATCAGGCCCACGAGCGGGGTACGTACCTCTGCCAGCCCGGCGCCGATCGCCGCCAGGGGTCCGGAGCCCGGAGGATCCTCGCTGCACGAAGCGCACGGGGCGGGTCATTGCGTCCAGCGAAGGACCGACGATCACGACGGGCACGTCCGCCGGCACGTCGGCAAGGAGCCGGTCGACCAGACGTCGGCCGCCCGACATGGGCTGGTGGCCTTGTCCCGTCCGAGCCGGCGGCTGGCCCCACCGGTGAGCACCACCACGCTGCTGCCGGCCGGCCATCGGGTCGCCCGAACCTCGTCCACCCCTGCACAATAGGCGCCTACCGGAAGGGCCGTCATGAGTGACCTGACCCACCTCGACGCCGCGGGCCACGCCCGGATGGTCGATGTCGCCGACCGCGAGGTGACCACCCGCACAGCGACGGCCAGCGGACGTGTCACCACCTCGGCCGCCACCCTCATCCGCTCGGGGGACGTGCCCAAGGGCGACGTCCTGGCCGTGGCCCGGATCGCCGGGATCATGGCCACCAAGCGCACCCCCGACCTCATCCCCCTGTGCCACCCGATCGCGGTGCACGGGGTTGACATCGAGGTGAACGTGGCGGAGGGGGTCGACGAGGTGCACATTCTCGCGACCGTGCGCACCGCGGACCGGACGGGCGTGGAGATGGAGGCCCTGACCGCCGTGGCCGTCGCCGGGCTGGCGGTCATCGACATGGTCAAGGCCGTCGATCCGCACGCCGCCCTGCGCGACGTCCAGGTCGAGGCCAAGGACGGCGGCCGGAACGGGGCCTGGCGCCGATGAGCGCGACCCCCGATGACGACCCCACCGCGGCTCCCACCTCCGCCGCGTCCGGGCCCGCCGCGCCCGACCCCGCTGCTGACGGGACCGCGACGAGGACCACGACCACGAAGGCGCCGACACGCGCCGCCGTGATCACATGCTCGGACTCGGCCGCTGCCGGCGTCGCTGCCGACACCTCGGGTCCGCTGGCCGCGGGCCTGCTGGCTGATCTGGGCCACGACGTCACCCGGGTGACCGTCGTCCCCGATGATGCCGGCACCATCGCGGCCGCCGTGCGCGCTGCCATTGCCGAGGGTGCCCGGGTCGTGGTCACGACTGGCGGCACCGGCGCGGGACCGCGCGACGTCACCCCCGACGCGCTGCGCACGACCGGCCTGCGCGAGCTGCCCGGCCTCGGCGAGGCCATCCGGGCAGCGTCCCGGGAACGGGTCCCGGCGGCTGACCTGTCCCGCGCCCTCGGTGGGATCCTCGACGGGGCAGTGGTCCTGGCGCTGCCGGGCAGCCCCGGCGGGGTCCGCGACGGGTTGGCGGCCGTCGGCGCGCTGCTGGAGCACGCCGTCCAGATGGCCGCGGGCGCCGGTCACCCAGATGCCCGTCCTCGGCCCGGGGATCCGGGGACGTCGGCTGATGCTGACGATTCCGACGTTCCTGAGGTCGGAATCGTCAGCACAATCGCGGCGGGCGACTCGCAGGCGGCCGCACACCTGGCCGACCTCGTGGGCGAGGCCCCGATCAGCGAGGTGGAGGTCGCCGCGGAGGTGTTGCGCACTGCAGCAGGTGCCGTCGTGACGTTCACCGGCGTGGTGCGTGACCACGATCGCGGCCGCTCAGTGACCGGCCTGCACTACGAGGGCCACCCGGACGCCGGGCGGGTCCTGGCCGAGGTGGTCGCCGAGGCCCGGACCCGACCCGGGGTCCTGGCCGCCGCTGCCCGCCACCGGACCGGCGACCTCGCCATCGGCGACCCCGCCTTCGTCGCCGCGGTCAGCGCCGCCCACCGCGCAGAGGCGTTCGAGGCCTGCGCCTGGCTGGTCGACGAGGCGAAGGCCCGGCTGCCCATCTGGAAGCACCAGCACTTCGCCGACGGAACCGATGAGTGGGTGAACAGCCCGTGACCACTCCCGAGGCCCCCACCACCCCCGCCACCTCACCGCTGCCGAACGCCGCAGCCCGCCCTGCCCACGCCACGCCAGGCCTCCCCGCCGCCCACGCCGCCGACCCGACTGCCGAGCCAGCCCGCCTCGTGGACCGCTTCGGGCGCACGCACCATGACCTGCGAGTCTCGCTGACCGACCGCTGCAACTTGCGGTGCACGTACTGCATGCCGGCCGAGGGCCTGGACTGGATGGCCACCCCCGACCTGCTGACCGCCGACGAGATCGTCCGGGTGGTGCGGATCGCGACCGACCTGGGCATCACCGAGGTCCGGCTCACCGGTGGGGAGCCGCTGATCCGCCCCGACGTCGTCGACATCGTGGCCCGACTGGCCGCCCTGCCGCGGGCACCCCACCTGTCCGTGACCACCAACGGCCTGCGCCTGGCCACCCTCGCCGCGCCGCTCGCGGACGCGGGGCTGTCGCGGGTCAACGTGTCCTGCGACACGCTCAGCCCGGAGACGTTCGGCCGCCTGACCCTGCGCAACCGTCTCGACGACGTCCTGGCCGGGATCGCCGCAGCGCGTGCAGCCGGCCTGGCCCCGATCAAGATCAACACCGTCCTGATGCGTGGGGTCAACGATCACGAGGCCGCAGCTCTGCTGCGCTGGGCACTCGACGAGGGGCTGAGCCTGCGGTTCATCGAGCAGATGCCCCTGGACCCCCAGCACGGGTGGAACCGGGCGATGATGGTGACCCGGGAGGAGATCATCGACTCCCTGGAACGCGCCGGACTTCCACCTCGCGGCGCTGCCCGGGCGGGGCTCGGCGCCGGCCGAGGAGTTCGCCGTCGACGGCGGGCCGGCCACGGTGGGAATCGTCGGGTCGGTCACCAATCCGTTCTGCGACGCCTGCGACCGTGTCCGCCTGACGGCCGACGGCCACTGGCGCTCCTGCCTGTTCGCGCAGCGCGAGGGCGACCTGCGCACGCTCCTGCGCAGCGGCGCCGACGACGGGGCCATCGCCGCGGAGATGCAGGGTGAGGTCGCCCTCAAGCAGCGCGGCCACGGCATCGACGAGCCCGCCTTCACCCAGCCAGACCGGCCCATGTCGGCGATCGGCGGCTGAGCGATGGCCGGCTTCACCACCCCAGCGACCCGCCCTGCCTCCGCAGCGGACGGACCTGGCGACCGGCTCCGCCTCGACAGAGGGTCCCGGCCCCGAGGCCGTCACGTTCCGGATGTTCGCCTCCGCCCGGGCCGCCGCCGGGACCGCGCAGGTCCACGTCGCACCGGGCCCCACCGCCCAGGTCGTGGCCGCCCTGGTCGCCGGGCTGCCGCCCCGGTTCGCCGACGTCCTGGCGTCGAGCTCGCTGCTCGCAGACGGCGTCCGGCTGGACCACGCCTCCCCGGCCGCCGATCCCCGGGGGCACGACCGTCGACGTCCTGCCCCCCTTCGCTGGCGGCTGACGTGACCGCCCTCGACAGCCGCAGCGCCACGATCCCCACCACGTCCTGGTGGCGGGAGGCCTCCGGCGCGGTCGCCGACCTCGGGGTCCTGGTGCCCATCGCGATCGCCCTCATCGTGAGCAACGGCCTGTCCACCACTGCCGTCCTGCTGCCCGCCGGCCTGCTGTACCTGGTGGTCGCCTGGACCTACCGGGTGCCGGTCGCCGTCCAGCCGCTCAAGGCATTCGGAGCCGCAGCGATAGCCGCGGGCGCGGGCGCCGACGTGATCGCCGCTGGGTCCCTGCTCATGGGAGCGGTCTTCATGATCCTGGGCGCCACGGGGTGGCTGGACCGCCTCGGCGCCGTGTTCCCACCGGAGGTGATCCGGGGAGTCCAGCTCGCGGTCGGCCTGCTGTTCGTGAAGATCGCCTGGGGCCTCGTCAGCGCCCCTCCCGTGACCTTCACCGCGCTGTGGCACCCGGGGCTCACGGCGGCGGCCTGCCTCGCGATCACGATCGTCCTGCTGCGCTGGCGGCGGGCCAGCGCCCTGATCGTGGTCGTCCTCGGCCTGGGCATGGCCGTGGCGAGCACGTGGGGCGATGGGCCGATGGCCCTGGGCCCGACCCCCATGGTCCTGCCCTCGATCACGACCGCCGACCTGCTCCTGGCCGCCACCCTGCTGGTCCTCCCGCAGGTCCCCTTGACGATCACGAACTCGTGCCTCGCGCCGGCCGATGCGGCCCCCGTGTACTTCCCGGACGAGGCGCCGAGGATCACGCCGAGCCGACTGGCCCTGACTCTCGGAGGGGCGAATCTCGCCGTGGGAGCGATCAGCGGGATGCCGCTGTGCCACGGCGCTGGGGGCATGAGCGCCCACCACGCGTTCGGTGCCCGCAGCTGGCGTGCCCCGGCGATCATCGGCTCGACCCTCGTGGTGCTGGCCCTGGCCCTGGGCCAGGACCTCGCGCAGGTCCTGCGGGCGTTCCCGCTGGCGATCCTGGCCGCACTCCTGCTCGTTGCGGGGATCACCCACATCAGGCTGCTCGCCGACCTCCGGGGGCGGTTCGCCTGGACCGTTGCCATCGGTGTCGGCCTCGTGGGAGCCACGGGTCATCTGCTGGCCGCGGTGATCATCGGGCTCGCGGCCGTGGGCGTCCGCTCCTTGCTGCGCGAGCGCCGACCAGCCGCCTGACGTTGCCCCGACGCGGGGCGCAACCACGCGGCGGGCCACCTGTTCCGGTCGGCCCGGCAGGGTTCACCCCGCCGGGTTCACCCCGCCCGGTAGGCCTCGCGCAGGCTGACCCGACCACCTGTGCGCAGGGCCGCCCCGCGGTAGACCCGGGCGCCGAACCACACGAGGAACGCGATGAAGGCCGCCGACCCCACGAACGCGACGAGAACCTCCCACCAGACCGCGTCACCGGTCACGATCCGGAACGGCATGAGCAGCGGTGACCAGATCGGGACCATCGACATGGGGGCGAGCAGCGGGCTCGCGGTCCCAGTCAGCGACGCGGCCGCCACCGCGTAGGCAGGGAGAAGCAGCACCGAGGGGACGTAGGTCAACGACTGGAGGTCCTCGAGCCGCGAGACCGTGGCCCCCATCGTTGCGAACACGAAGCTGTACATCGCATACCCGATCACGAACCAGAGCGTCATCCACGCGAGCGACCCGAGGCCGAGGCGGAACAGGTCAAGTCCCGCGGATCCATCCCCGAACGCCCAGAGCCCGAACGCGTAGGTCAACCCCAGGATCACCAGCTGCACCAGTCCCAGGCCGCCGACCCCCAGCACCTTGCCCACCAGCATCGCGGCGGTCGACACCTTTGCCAGCACCAGCTCGGCCACGCGGGTCTGCTTCTCCTCGACCACGGCCGAGCCGACGAACTGACCGAACGCCATGACCAGGATGAACAGGATGACCACGCTCATGAATGCCGCCAGCCCACGGGCGACCTCCAGCTCGTCGACCGGACCCGCCGTGCTGAGGTCCTCGACCACCACGACCACGGGCTGGACCACCGCGTCCACGGCATCCTGGGACAGGCCCAGCTGCTGGGCCGCCACCACACGAGCAGTCGCGGTCGCAGCACCACGCAGGACCGCATCCACCGAGGGGGACGGCGCCCCCACCGCCAGGATGGTGTCGCCATCGATCAGCGCGGCGTTGACCGAGCCGGATTCCACTGCTTGCCTGGCCTGCTCCACCGTCGCGCTGTCCACGACGACGACATCGACGCCCAGGTCAGCTGCCACCTGCTGGACCTCGTCGGCCAGTCCAGGAGGGCCCTGACCCGCCACGGTCACGGACTCTGCGGGCACGGGGCGGCCCACCAGGGAGACCGCGAACATGCCCGCCAGGATGACCAGCATCGAACCGATGAGCACGCCGAGGAACACTCGGCTGCGTCCCCGCTCCACGAACTCGCGGCGGGCGATGAGACCGACCCCGCTAGACATGGGCCGCACCCTCGGGGGCCAGGACCGCGGCCGCCGCGCTCGATCCGGCTGGTTCGGGCGTCACCTGCACGGCCTCGTGGAAGAGGTCCGCGAGCGAGGGAGCCTCATAGCGGAACGACGAGATCGGACCGGCCGAACCCGCGGCCGCCAGCAGCTCCTCAGCCGTCACCGTGGCCGGGACCATCACGTGCGGGCGCTCACCGCCCACCTGGACGGCGCCCACGATCTCGGGTACCCAGGGCATGCCGGCAACGGTCACCTCCACGCGCCGGACCCCGGCCTCGGAGCGGATCGTGGCCAGGTCGCCGTGGGCCACCGTCACCCCGTCGTTGATGATCGCGACGTCGACGCACAGGTCCTCGACCAGCTCGAGCTGGTGCGAGGAGAACAGGATCGTCGCCCCGCGCGCCGCAGCCTCGCGCAGGACCGCCCCCATCTCCCCGACACCCACGGGATCCAGCCCCGAGAACGGCTCGTCGAGCACCAGTACCTGCGGACCGTGCACGAGCGCCGCAGCGAGCTGGACCCGCTGCTGGTTGCCGTGCGACAGGGTGTCCAGACGGTCCTTGGACCGGTCGGCCAGGCCCAGTTGGTCCAGCCACGACATCGCGGCGTCCCGGGCCTCCCGGCGACCCATCCCCGCAAGCCGCCCGAAGTGGATCAACTGCGTGATGATCGACATCTTCGGGTAGAGGCCGCGCTCCTCTGGCATGTACCCGAACTGCCGGCGGATCGGCCGGGTGAGCTCCTGCCCGCCGTATCGGATCCACCCGGCGTCCTGGTCGAGGAGTCCGAAGATGCAGCGCATGGTGGTGGTCTTGCCCGCGCCGTTGCGCCCGAGGAAGCCCAGGATCCGCCCGGGCTGCACCTCCAGGCTCAGCCCGCGGAGAACGACGAGGTCGCCGAAGGACTTCTCCAGCCCCTCGACCACCAGCTCGCTCGCCGCCACGGGGTCAGTCTGGCACCGCCCGGCCGCAGGGGCCCGTCCTCGCGGAACCACCACCCAAACGCCCATATCCGTCAGCCGTTCGCGCTACCCTGCCACCGTCCGGTCTGGTCCGGTCCACTGCACAGGAGGCTCCCGTGAGCTACGTCGACTCCCTGCTCGCCAACGGCGAGGAGATCGTCTACACGACGAAGAAGCACTGGATCGCCCCGGCGTTCTCGACCATCACCGGCACCCTGCTGACCCTGGGTGGCTTGGCCGCCCTGTTCGGGCAGTTCTTCACCGACAACAGGTTCCTCAACGGCGTGCTCCTCTGGGGTGGGCTCGGAGCCCTGGTGATCGGGCTCGGGATGCTGATCAACGCCGCCGTCAAGTGGTGGGCCCAGTTCTACTTCGTCACCAACCAGAAGGTGATGAAGGTCGAGGGGCTCCTGCGCAAGTCGACGAGCGGGTCGGCCCTGGAGAAGATCAACGACATCACGATGGAGGAGCCGCTGCTCGGCCGCTGGCTGGGCTACGGCACGGTCCGCGTGCTCACGGCAGCCGACGAGTCCAACCTCCACTACACATTCATGCGCAAGCCCCTGGAGTTCCGCAAGGCGATCCTCGACGCGAAGCTGCTGTTCGAGAAGCAGGACTCCCGGGACATCGCCGCGGCCTTCCGCGAGGGAACCACCCCGGCCGTCGCCGCGGCACCGGCGGCACCATCGGGCCAGGAGATCGCCGACTCCATCGAGCGCCTGGCCCAGCTGCGCAACAGCGGGGCGATCACGACAGAGGAGTTCGAGGCGAAGAAGGCCGAGCTCCTCGACCGCATGTAGCCCAGCCCCTCGACCCGCTCGCCCCCCGGGAGCTACGGAGACAGGCGGCGGCGGATCCAGGCGGCGCCGTCATCGAGGCCGCCGGGGGCATGCCTTCGGTACTCGATGCGGTCGTGCAGCCGCGAGAACCGACCCACCCAGAACTCCACCACCTCCGGCGCCAGCACGTACCCGCCCCAGTGGTCGGGCATCGGGATCGGGTCGTCGGCGCCGAAGTGCTCGGTCAGCGCCGCGACCCGCGCGTCGAGCTCCTCGCGCGTGACCTCCTCGCTCTGCCGGCTGGCCCACGCCCCGACCTGCGCAGCGCGCGGCCGGGACGCGAAGTACGACTCGGACTGCGCACGTGGCATCCGATCGGCGCGCCCCCGCACCGCCACCTGCCGGTGCATCCCGTGCCACGGGAACAGCAGGGCGGCGTTCCCGGTCTGCTCGAGGTCCCGGCCCTTGCGCGATCCGTGGTTGGTGAAGAAGCAGAACCCGCGGGCGTCGACGACCTTGACCAGCATCAACCGGACCGAGGGATGGCCCCGACCGTCCACGGTGGCCAGCGTCGCCGCGTTCGGCTCCGGCAGCCCGAACTCGACAGCCTCGCCCAGCCAGGTCCGGAACAGCTCGAGTGGCGCCTCGGGGACGCTGTCCACCTCGAACCCCTCGATGGGCGCTCGGAGGTACTCGATGCGCTGTACGGGGACCTGCTCGACCATGGCCCCAGTATCGACCAACCCGGGCGCCGATCAGGGTTGGACCGGGGGTGCAGGCAGCAGGATCTCCCGCATCGGGGACAATGGGCCCCGACCCGGTCCGCCAACCGCGCAGGAGTGATCCATGTCCGACTTCGTACCCGGCCTTGAAGGTGTCATCGCGTTCGAGACCGAGATCGCCGAGCCGGACAAGGAGGGCTCGGCGCTGCGCTACCGCGGCGTCGACATCGAGGACCTCGTCGGCCGCGTGACGTTCGGCCAGGTGTGGGGCCTGCTGGTCGACAACGAGTTCAACCCGGGGCTGCCCCCGGCGGAGCCGTACCCGATCCCCGTGCACTCGGGCAACGTGCGCGTCGACATGCAGTCCGCGATCGCCATGCTGGCCCCCGCGTGGGGGCTGCAGCCCCTGCTGGACATCGATGACGACCAGGCCCGTGACGACCTCGCCCGGGTGTCGGTCATGGCCATGTCCTTCGCCGCCCAGGCGGCCCGCGGGGTCGGCGTGCCGATGGTGCCCACGGCGCTGATCGACCAGGGACGCACGGTCGTCGAGCGCATGATGATCCGCTGGCACGGCGAGCCCGACCCCATCCACATCCGCGCGGTCGACGCCTACTTCGTCTCCGCGGCCGAGCACGGGATGAACGCCTCCACGTTCACCTCCCGGGTGATCGCCTCGACCGGCGCGGACGTCGCCGCGGCGATCTCCGGGGCCATCGGCGCGATGTCGGGTCCGCTGCACGGCGGTGCGCCCAGTCGCGTGCTGCACATGCTCGAGGAGGTCGAGCGCACCGGCGACGCCGAGGGCTACATCAAGGGCGTCCTCGACCGCGGCGAGCGCCTGATGGGCTTCGGGCACCGCGTCTACCGCGCCGAGGATCCGCGGGCCCGCGTGCTCCGGCGGACCTGCCGGGAGCTCGATGCCCCACGCTACGAGGTCGCCGAAGCCCTTGAGGCCGCCGCGCTCAAGGAGCTTCGCGAGCGCCGTCCCGACCGGGTGATCGAGACGAACGTGGAGTTCTGGGCAGCGATCATCCTGGACTTCGCCGACATCCCGCCCACCATGTTCCCGGCAATGTTCACCTGCGCCCGGCTGGCAGGCTGGAGCGCGCACATCTACGAGCAGAAGCGCACCGGTCGCCTCGTGCGCCCCTCTGCCCGCTACCTGGGGCCTGGCCCCCGCGTCCCGCAGGACGTGCCCGGCTGGAAGGACTCGATGCTGTTCCCGTACGACGGTGACCTCGGTCCGCTCTACGAGAAGACCCAGCCCCTTCCCCCGTTCTGATCCCTGCCGGCCCGCCCACGGCCCCCGCTCACGCACCGACCCACCGCCCGACCGACCCGAAGGAACGCCCAGGTGACCGCCACCGACCCGACCACCATCACCATCCCCGCCGACCTGCTCCCCGCGGACGGCCGCTTCGGCTGCGGCCCGTCCAAGGTTCGCGTCGAGCAGGTGGACGCCCTGCGCGGGGTGGCCACCACGATCCTGGGCACCTCACACCGGCAGAAGACGGTGCGGTCCCAGGTCGCGAGGGTCCGCTCGGGCCTCGCGGAGCTCTTCACCCTGCCTGACGGGTACGAGGTGATCCTGGGCAACGGCGGGTCCACCGCGTTCTGGGACGCCGCGACGTTCGGCCTCATCAACGACCGCGCGCAGTTCCTCACGTTCGGGGAGTTCGGCTCCAAGTTCGCCAAGGCCGCGAAGACCGCCCCGCACCTGGGCGCCCCCACGGTCATCACCTCCGATCCGGGCAGCGCCCCGGTGTTCGCCGCCGAGGCCGGGATCGACCTGTACGGCACCCCGCACAACGAGACCTCGACCGGCGTGGCGATCACCCCCAGCCGGGTGGCCGGTGCCGATGCCGGGGCTCTCATGGCCTTCGACGCCACCTCAGCGGCCGGCGGCCTTGCCGTGGACCCGACGCAGTTCGACGTCTACTACTTCGCGCCGCAGAAGTGCTTCGCCTCCGACGGCGGCCTGTGGTTCGCGCTCCTGAGCCCGGCGGCCGTGGAGCGGATCGAGTCGATCGCCGCGTCCGGTCGCTGGGTGCCGGCGTTCCTGGACCTGAAGATCGCCCTGGACAACTCCCGCCTCGAGCAGACCTACAACACCCCCGCGCTGGCGACCATCCTGATGATGGCCGAGCAGGTCGACTGGTTCAACAGCCAGGGCGGCATGGCCTGGACGACCGCCCGCACGGCGGAGTCGGCGGGAACCCTCTACGGCTGGGCCGAGGCCTCGGAGTACGCCACCCCCTACGTGAGCGACCCGGCGCTGCGCAGCAACGTGGTGGGCACCATCGACTTCGACGACTCCATCGACGCCGCCGCCGTGGCCAAGGCGCTGCGCGCCAACGGGATCCTCGACACCGAGCCCTACCGCAAGCTCGGGCGCAACCAGCTGCGCGTGGCGATGTTCCCGTCCGTGGACCCGGCCGACGTGGCCGCGCTGACGCACTCGATCGACCACGTGGTCGCCGCCCTGGCCTGAGCGACTGCGCGGTCGGGCCATCCCCCCTCACGCCCGAGCCGTCGCGGCCCCGGACCGCGTGGCTATCGACGCCTGCGCCGGGCCGCCCGACGGAGCACGACCAGCGCGCCCACCGCAGCCAGCACCACGGCCGCGATGCGCACGTACGGGTAGATGTCGAACCCGGCCACGCGCGGAAGCGCTCCGGCGATCCCGCCGTCGGTCCCCAGGGCGGTGCGCGGGATGTCCACCCGGATCAGCTCACCGGACCTCTCCGAGGCGACGATCAGTCCCTTGCCATCCGCGGTCCAGGTGACGGCCTCGCCCTGGGGCTGCAGCGGGAGGCCGAACCGGGCCTGCGCCTCCCCCGGGGGCTTGCCGGTGAACACCTCAGCCGAGAGGTAGTCGCGCACCACGAAGCGCTTGCCCCCGGGAGCCATGGCAGCATCGGTGACCTGCGAGCGCGCCGTCCCGACCTTCTCGGCCTCCATCGGGGTGCGCGAGTCGCTCATCGGGCTGGGCAGCGCGTAGATGCCCCCGACGCCATCCTCCTTGCTGATCACCCAGAGCCGCTCGCGCTTCGGGTCGGCCAGCAGCGCCTCGGCGTTGACCGGGCCGTCCGGGTACGTGAACCGGTAGGTGGTCACGGGCACGTCCGCGTCGACGAGCTCGCTGGGCTCGACCACCTTGTGGATCCGGGCATAGGGCCAGGAGTCGCGGTTGTCACCGATGTCGGCGACCCAGATCACGTCCTTGCCCTGGGCGTCGCGCCCGATCGCCAGGGCCTCATGGTCCCGCGCCGGTGTGTCCAGGAGGGTCAGGGTCGCCCGGATCGAGCAATCGGTGGTGTCCAGGGCGTAGAGGTACGGGCCGCCGCCGGAGTCGTTGGTCATCCAGAGGGTGTCCTCGTGCTGGCGCGACAGCGCGATGCCGCTGACCTCACCGAGCTCCGCGGTGTCGAACGTGCACAGCACCTCGTCGGCCGTGCCGAGGACCGCTGGAAGGGCCATCGACACACCGGTCACCCGCAGGGCAGCCGGCACCAGCCCGGCGGGCACAGCCATGGCCCCGACCAGGGCGACGGCTCCCGATGCGAGCAGGACGCGCCCGAACACAGCACCCATGCTCAGCCGGTCGGCCCCGCGCCGGTCGGTCCCGAGCTGGTCGGTCCCGAGCTGGTGGGCCGGGCGGCGCGCTCACGTGCACGGATCAGCGACCGTCGCCTGACGAAGATGCCCAGAGTGACGACGCCGATCAGCAGCCCTGCCCCACAGACGGCCAGCCACCATTGCGTGCCCTGGTCCGCGAGCTCGTTGCGGCGCAGGAGCAGGAACAGCCCTGCGACGGCCCACAGTCCCAACCCGACCTGGATCGACCGGATGCCGTCATTGCGCACCGGCTCCAGCTGCGGCAGCTCGGGCGCGGACATGGCCACAACCCTAACCCGACGCCGCGGAGCCCCGGGTCAGCGAAGGGCTGCCACAGCGGTGATCGCGATCAGCCCCAGCAGCACGGCCAGGGTGAGGAACCGACGGGCCCGCGGGTCCATCGGTCAGGACCGGGGCTGTTCCGGGACAGCCTCGGAATGGGCACCGCACCCGAAGGTCAGGGCGACGACGCGACCATCGGCCGGGGACATCCCGTTGGCACACACCCCGAAGGCGGAGCCCGTCGGGCCACCGATCGGCATGAGGAACCCACACGTGCTGCACGACCCGGGCGCCGAGCGCGCCATCGGGGTGCCCGGACCGGTGTCGCCCTCGAGCCAGCGGCTCGTGGCGTCGTCGCGGCCCTCGGGGGACAGCACGCGGCGCCGGCCGATCCCCAGCTCCCATCCGGTGGGACGCAGGCCGGGCTCGTCGGAGGCGGCGGCCAGGTCATCCAGGCCCGACCATCCGGGGGACAGGCGCGGGTCGTCCTCGGTCGTGGGCAGGACGTCGCCGACCCCGAGGTCGCCGGGCTCGACCCGCTGGCTCCACGGAACCCACGCCGGGGCGACCAGAGCGTCCGTGCCGGGCAGCATCGCGATCTCGTCGATCGTCACGACCCGGGCCCGGGGGGCCCGTGCGACGGTGACGGCCCACTGCCACCCGCGGTATCCGGGGGCGCCGGAGACGAAGCGGTGGGTCACCACGCGGTCGTCCTCGGCCACCACGCCGAGGTGCTCCCCGACGTGATCGGCCGGCACGAGCTCGAGGATGGCGGCACGTGCCTCATCCACCGCGTCGCGGCACACGGCATCGACCGGGGCCGCCTTGCGGGGACGGCTGGTCATGGTCTCGGTCATGGGACTTCCCGGATCGCGCGGTCCGGCCACCGGCCGGGTGGGGCAGGCTGGCCACCACGCAGATAGGCTACCCCCATGAAGTCGCCGCGCCGGTCCCTGGCGATCGCCCTGGTCGCCCTGTCCCCCCTCGTGCTCGCCGGATGCGAGAAGCCCTACCCGGGTGTGACCGTGTGGTCCGGGACCTCCAGCGAGCACGTCCAGGCCCTCTGCTGGCAGCCCGCGGAGCTCGGTGGCCTGACGGCCAAGGAGTGCGCCGAGGACGTCCTGGCCGCCGCCGGGTCCGGACAGGGCATCACCGGGCTGGAGGTGGCGCCCGGTGCCACGGTCGGCGTCTCCGTCGACCCGGTCGTCGCTGAGGGCGGCTGGTCGCTGCAGATCGCGGGCCAGACCCTGGCCACCGGCCTGACCGATACCTACTACCGGTTCACGTTCCCCGAGCAGGTGGCTGCCGAGGGCCCGGGCTACACGCTGCAGGTGATCGCCGCGGCCAAGCCCAACGGCGCGCGCGGCTACTGGTTCTTCCAGCTCGTCCCCCGCTGAGGCCCCGGGTCCGACGCGAGACCCACTGAACCCGACGCCCGGGTTACTCTGGAGCGTTGCAGTCCCGACGCACCCCCAGGAGTTCACAGTGCCCACCGGCAAGGTCAAGTGGTACGACACGGAGAAGGGCTTCGGCTTCCTCACCTCCGATGAGGGTGAGGACGTCTTCCTCCATGGGAACTCCCTGCCGGCCGGGGTGACCACGCTCAAGGGCGGCACGCGTGTCGAGTTCGGGGTCGTCGACGGCAAGAAGGGCAAGACCGCGCTGTCGCTGAAGGTGCTCGAGCCCACGGCGTCGGTGGTCAAGGCCAAGCGCAAGCCGGCCGAGGAGATGGCGATCATCGTCGAGACCCTGATCAACCTGCTCGACGGTGTGGGCAACGACCTGCGCAAGGGTCGCTACCCGGCCGACGCCAAGGGCGCCAAGGTTGCCGCCGTGCTGCGCGCGGTGGCCGACGACCTCGATGCCTGAGCCCAGCGCCGCCCCGGGTGACCGGCTGATCCGGGCCGGGCTTGTCGTCACCGCCGTCGGGATGCTTCTGACGCTGGTCGCCATGCTGCCCCTGGTGACCGACGTCGAGCTGCCCAGCGCCTGGTGGTGGCTGTCGATGCTGGTCGGAGTCGGCATGGGCATGGTCCTGGTCGGCCTGGCCCGCAATGGCCGGCGCCGCTCCCGGTCGCAGACGGCTGCCCGCGCCGCACTGGACTGACACCGATGCGCAGCCTTGCCGACGACCTGCGCTCCCGGACCGATGAGCAGCTCGCCGCCCTCGTGGCCGCGCGCCCCGACCTGCTGCACCCCGTCCCAGCGGACATCACCGCCCTCGCGCAGAGGGCCGGCTCGCCGGCCAGCGTTGCGGCCTGCCTGCGGGGCTACGACCAGTTCGCGCTGCACGTGGTGCTCGCAGCTGCGATGGGACCTGATCCCGTCCGCCCCGCGGCCCTCGTGTCCGAGGTCGGTGGCGCCGTGGGCGGCGGGCGGGCAGCTGCCGAGCGGGTTCGCACCGTCGTGCAGCGAATGCGGGCCGAGGGGCTGCTGTGGGGTCCGGACAGGTCGCTGCACGTCGTCGGTCCTGCGCGCGACCTCATGGTCCCGGCCGACCGCGGACCCCGGCTGGCTGCCCTGGACCCCATCGTGGCGGGCTACGGCCGAGATCCGGAGTCCCTGCGGGCGCTGCTGGCCTTCGCACCCCCGGGCGCGACCGCTGCGCTCGAACGACTGCTCGCCGGGCCCGTCATCGGGACGGTCGTGGACGCCCGTCGGGTGCCCGACCCGGGCCGCAGCCCGGTCGACTGGCTGCTCGCCCATCACCTCCTCGTGCCGCTCGGCGCCGACCGGGCGGTGCTGCCAGCCGAGGTCGTCGCGATCCTGCGCCAGACCGACGCCCACGACCCGGCGCGAATCGTGATCGACCTGGCCGTCCCCACCCCACGGCGTCCGGCACCCGACCCGTCGCGCGTGGACCCCGGGGCTGTGGGGGCTGTCCTCGACGTGCTGCACCGGATCGGCGACCTCGGACGCGCGTGGGCCGCGGCCCCGCCGACGCGGCTGCGCACGGGCGGCATCCCGGCCCGGGACCTGACCCGGACCGCCCGCGCTGTGGGGGCCACCGAGGACGCCACCGCCCTGCTGATCGAGGTGGCGGCGGCCGCCGGCCTGGTGGCCGCCGACTCCCGCGACCAGGTGAGCATCCTGCCGACACCCGCGTTCGACGCCTGGCTCTCGCAACCGCCCCACGAGCAGCACGCGGCCCTGCTGGTCGCGTGGGGCGCGATGCCCCGGGCGGTCGCCACTGCCGACCAGCGCCCGATGTCGCCGGAACTCGCCGCACCCGCGCTGCCCGACCTGCGCCGCGACACCCTGCGAGTGCTCGCCTCGGCGGAGGGCTCCTGGGAGGACGAGGAGGTCACCGCCGCCCTCGACTGGTGGGCGCCCCGCCGGCACGACGCCACTCGGGGCGAGCGGGTCCGTGCCGTGCTCGACCAGGGCCGCGCGCTCGGGGTGGTCGTCGACGGGACGCTGACCAGCGCCGGACGCGCCCTGCTGGCCGGGGACGGCTCGCTGGCCGCCGTCCTCGCGCAGTCGCTGCCCGGTCAGGTCGATCAGCTGATCCTGCAGGCCGACCTCACCGCCATCGTGCCGGGCCTGCCCACGCCGGCGCTGGCCGAGCTGATGCGCGCCATGGCCGACGCGGAGTCCACCGGCGCTGCCAGCACCTACCGCTTCTCCACCGACAGCATCCGACGGGCCCTGGACAGCGGGCGCACAGCAGGCGAGCTGCTCGGGGAGCTCAGCCGGCGCGCTGCCGTGCCCCAGGCGCTTGCCTACCTGATCGAGGACGTCGCCCGTCGGCACGCGGTCCTACGGATCGGATCAGCGGCCACCGTCCTGCGCTGCGACGACCCCGTGGTGCTCGCCGGCATCATGGCCGACCCGGGCGCCGCGGCACTGGGGCTGTTCGTCCTGTCCGACACCGTCCTGGCCTCCGAGCAGCCCCCCGAGCACGTGCTGGACGGCCTTCGCCAGCTGGGCCATGCGCTGCTCCCCGAGCCGGGGCGCGGGCCGGCGACCGAGGCTCCCCGGCGGGCGCGCGGGCGGGGTGCGGTTCCGGAGGCGAGCAGCCCGATCGCGAGCACGGCCGTCACGCCTGCCCTGGCTGCAGCCGCCGTCCGCGCGATCCGGGCCAACGATCGGGCCGATCCCCCGGAGCGGGACACAGCGCCCTCCCGCGACACCGCGCGGCGCAACTCCGGGCCCCCGAGCGCTGCGCGGGACCCCTCCCCGTCCCGGGACGCCTCCCCGCCCCGGGACCCTCAGCGCGGGCTGCATCCAGTGCCCACCATGGCACCGCAGGACGTGATGGCCGTCCTCCGCGCAGCCATCGCCACCGACTCACCGGTGTGGATCGGCTACGCCGACCCGACCGGCGTGGCCAGCGACCGCCGGGTTGAGCCGTTGCGCCTGGCCGGTGGCTACCTGACCGCCCTGGACCTGCGGACCGAGGCGATCCAGTCGTTCGCCCTGGCCCGGATCACCGGCGTCGAGCCCGGCTAGCCTCGCCCGGCAAGATCACGGTTTCATCCAAGATCGCGGCCGATCGGCAGCCCGAGACTTGGATGGAACCGCCCGGAGCGCCCGAGAGTTGGACGAATCCCGGGGGAGGGGGCGGCGTGCTTTCTCAGTCGACCATGCCGCCCAGCACGTCGTCGGCGTCTACTATCCGGTAGGCGTAGCCCTGCTCGGCGAGGAACCGCTGGCGGTGCGCGGCGAAGTCGGCGTCCACGGTGTCTCGGGTCACCACCGTGTAGAAGCGCGCACCGCGGCCGTCGGCCTTGGGGCGCAGGATCCGCCCCAGGCGCTGGGCCTCCTCCTGGCGGGACCCGAACGAGCCGGAGACCTGGATCGCGACCGAGGCCTCGGGCAGGTCGAGGCTGAAGTTGGCCACCTTCGAGACCACGAGGGTGGAGATCTCCCCGGTGCGGAACAGCGCGAACAGCTCCTGGCGCTCGTTGACCGGCATCTCCCCGGTGATCACCGGGACGCCGAGCATCTCGCCGAGCTCGTGGAGCTGGTCGAGGTACTGCCCGATCACCAGCACCTGGTCGTCGGGGTGCCGGGCCACGAGCGTGGACACGATCCCCTGCTTCTCGTGCGCCGTCGCGGCCATCCGGTAGCGCTCGTCGGGCTCGGCCATCGCGTAGGCCATCCGCTGGGCGTCGGGCAGGGTCACCCGCACCTCGACGCAGTCGGCGGGGGCGATCCAGCCCTGGGCCTCGATCTCGCGCCAGGGCACGTCGTAGCGCTTGGGCCCGATCAGCGAGAACACGTCGCCCTCACGGCCGTCCTCGCGGACCAGCGTGGCCGTCAGGCCCGAGGCGGCGGCGGGCCTGGATGTCGGCGGTGAACCGGAAGATCGGAGCCGGGAGCAGGTGCACCTCGTCGTAGATGATCAGGCCCCAGTCGCGGGCGTCGAACAGGTCGAGGTGGGCGTAGGTGCCCTTCCGCTTGGTGGTCATCACCTGGTAGGTCGCGATCGTGACCGGCCGGACCTCCTTGCGCGCCCCTGAGTACTCCCCGATCTCGTCCTCGGTCAGGTTCGTGCGCTTGCAGCAGCTCGTCGCGCCACTGCCGCGCGGAGACCGTGTTGGTCACCAGGATCAGCGTCGTGGCCTTGGCCAGGTCCATCGCGGCCGCGCCCACGAGGGTCTTGCCGGCGCCGCACGGGCAGCACGACGACCCCGGACCCGCCGTGCCAGAAGCCCTCGGCGGCCTGGCGCTGGTAGTCGCGCAGAGTCCAGCCGTCCTCGCGCAGCTCGATCGGGTGGGCCTCGCCGTCGACGTACCCGGCGAGGTCCTCGGCCGGCCAGCCCAGGCGCAGCAGCACCGCCTTGATCGCACCCCGCTCGCTGGGATGGACCGCGACCGTGTCGTCGTCGATCCGGGCGCCGACCATCGGAGCCACCTTCCGGCTGCGCAGCACCTCGGTCAGGACCGCGCGGTCGGTCGACTCGAGCACCAGCCCGTGGACCGGGTGCTTGAGCAGTCGCAGCCGGCCGTAGCGGTCCATCGTCTCGGCGACATCGACGAGCAGGGCGTGCGGGACGGGGAAACGGGAGTAGCGGATGAGGGTGTCGACGACGCTCTCGGCATCGTGCCCGGCCGCGCGGGCGTTCCACAGGCCCAGCGGGGTGATCCGGTAGGTGTGGATGTGCTCCGGGGCCCGCTCGAGCTCGGCGAACACGGCGATGTCGCGGCGGGCCTGGTCGGAGTCGGGGTGGCCGACCTCCAGCAGGAGGGTCTTGTCGCTCTGGACGATCAGGGGCCCGTCAGTCATCCGATGATTGTCCCCCAGATCCCGACCACCCACTGCCCACCGTGGGATCCCTCGGTCCTCCCTCCCGAATCCCGTCCATCCTCCGGGTATTCCGGGAGGGGGAAGCCAATCCTGGAGGGAGAACGAAGGACGGAGGCTGCGCGGCGGGTGCGCTGCGGCGGGGCGGCTACTCGGCCAGGGCTGCGCGGAGGTCCTCGGGCAGGTCGTCGTTGTCGAAGCCCACCTCCGCGTCCTCCTCGACGTAGTGCATGGCGAGTTCCTCGGCGGCCAGGTCCTCGAGGTCGTGCGAGTCATGGGCGATCGACTCCGGCGTCACATCGGCGCGCACGCCCTCGTCGTCACCGACCAGGTGACCGACTCGTGCCTCGTCCGGGTGCCCGAAGGTCTCCTCCGGGCCGTCGGTGCCGAGCTCCTCGGAGACGTGGTGGTGGTAGGCGTCGATCAGATCCGCGGCAGGATCGTCCTTCCACTGCTGGCCCGGCGATCGCTCGTAGTCGGTCATCGCCTCGCTCCTTCCGCGATCGGGGCCGAATCGCTACGGCCCGTGGATGTGTCCTGATCGCTAGCCTAGATCAGGCGGTCAGGACATGACAGGGCCAGAAGGGGCGAACTCGCCCAGGACCTTCGGAGCCCCCGACGCCCCGCGGGTCACTTGCACTCGTGGGGGTCGAGTGCCAGAATCGGGTTAGCACTCGGAGGGGTCGAGTGACAACCCGGGACCCCCGGGACCATTCCCCCCGCCGAGTCACCACCAGGTCGGTGCGGCTGAGGTCCGTCCGGAACCGGAGATGTGAACCGGCTCCACGGGCCGTCCGTCGCGGGCAGGCGCACCGGCATCCCGGCACGACGTGCGAAGGAACCACATACATATGGCGAAGATCATCGCTTTCGACGAGGAAGCCCGTCGCGCCCTGGAGCGCGGCATGAACACCCTGGCCGATGCGGTCAAGGTGACCCTCGGGCCGCGAGGACGCAACGTCGTCCTCGAGAAGAAGTGGGGCGCACCCACCATCACCAACGACGGCGTCTCGATCGCCAAGGAGATCGAGCTCGACGAGCCGTTCGAGAAGATCGGCGCCGAGCTGGTCAAGGAAGTTGCCAAGAAGACCGACGACGTGGCCGGCGACGGCACCACGACGGCGACCGTCCTGGCCCAGGCGCTGGTCCGCGAGGGCCTGCGCAACGTGGCCGCGGGTGCCAACCCGATGGCCCTCAAGCGCGGCATCGAGAAGGCCGTCGAGGAGATCGTCACCCAGCTGCTCGAGATGGCCAAGGAGGTCGAGACCACCGAGGAGATCGCCTCCACGGCCTCCATCTCCGCTGCCGATGAGCAGATCGGCAAGGTCATCGCCGAGGCCATGGACAAGGTCGGCAAGGAGGGCGTGATCACGGTCGAGGAGTCCAACACCTTCGGCCTGGAGCTCGAGCTGACCGAGGGCATGCGCTTCGACAAGGGCTACATCTCCGGCTACTTCGTGACCGACCCCGAGCGCATGGAGGCGGTCTACGAGGACGCCTACATCCTGATCGCCAACTCGAAGATCTCAGCGGTCAAGGACCTGCTGCCGGTCCTCGAGAAGGTCATGCAGTCGGGCAAGCCGCTGGTCATCATCGCCGAGGACGTCGACGGCGAGGCGCTGTCCACCCTCGTGGTGAACAAGATCCGTGGCACCTTCCGCTCGGTGGCCGTCAAGGCTCCCGGCTTCGGCGACCGCCGCAAGGCCATGCTGCAGGACATCGCGATCCTGACCGGTGGCCAGGTCATCTCCGAGGAGGTCGGCCTCAAGCTGGACACCACCACCGTGGACCTGCTGGGCAAGGCCCGCAAGGTGGTCATCACCAAGGACGAGACGACCATCGTCGACGGTGCCGGCGATGCCGACCAGATCGCCGGTCGCGTCTCGCAGATCCGTGCCGAGATCGAGAAGTCGGACTCCGACTACGACCGTGAGAAGCTGCAGGAGCGCCTGGCCAAGCTGGCCGGCGGTGTTGCGGTCATCAAGGCCGGGGCGGCGACCGAGGTCGAGCTCAAGGAGCGCAAGCACCGCATCGAGGATGCAGTGCGCAACGCGAAGGCCGCCGTCGAGGAGGGCATCATCGCCGGTGGCGGTGTGGCGCTGATCCACGCGACCGACATGGCGTTCGAGAAGCTGGAGCTCGAGGGCGATGAGGCCACGGGTGCCAACATCGTCAAGGTCGCCGTCGAGTGGCCCCTCAAGCAGATCGCGATCAACGCCGGCCTCGAGGGCGGCGTCGTGGTCGAGAAGGTGCGCAACCTCCCGCCGGGTTGGGGCCTCAACGCCGCCACGGGCGAGTACGTCGACCTGATCAAGGCCGGCATCATCGACCCGGCGAAGGTGACCCGCTCTGCCCTGCAGAACGCGGCCTCCATCGCGGCGCTGTTCCTCACCACCGAGGCTGTCATCGCCGACAAGCCCGAGCCCAAGGGCTCGGCGCCGGCAATGCCCGGCGGCGGGGACATGGACTTCTGAGCGAGGAGCGCAGGTAGGGGTCGGACCGCAAGGGCCGGCACCTGCCGAGCACCACAGCTCAGAACTCCCAGCAGAACAGCCTTCTGATCGCGGAAGCGCGCAGCAGGCACACGCACCACACGAGAGGGCGGTCCCACCCGGGGCCGCCCTCTCGCACGTCCGCACACGAACTGAACCGAGAGCGTCGGGGATCTGGCGACAACCGCGCCGACCGCAGGCACAGCGACGGATCCCCCCTCTCAGCCGCCCCGAGGCTCGAACCACCGATCGCGGCTAGCCTCCAGACATGTCGACCAGCGATTCCGGTGGCCACAACCACCACCCCGTCCTGGAGGTGGCCTCGGACGGGCACCGAGTCACCACCCTCGAGCTGTTCTTCGACCTCGTGTTCGTGTTCGCCATCACCCAGGTCACCGGGTACATCGCCGAGCACCTGACGCCCCTCGGGATGCTCGAGGGGCTGATCCTGCTGGCGCTCATCTGGTGGGCCTGGGTCGCCTACGCCTGGCTGAGCACCACGATCCGCTTCGACGAGGGCCTCGTGCGGATCCTGCTCTTCACCGCAATGGGAATGATGCTGATCATCTCGATCGGGCTTCCCGAGGCGTTCGGGGATGCGCCCGGTGGGTTCGACGGCTGGCTGTCGACCCCGACGGTCGTGGTCCTCGCCTATGCCATCGTCCGATTCCTGCACCTCGGCCTGTTCGCAATCGCCGGGCGCGACAACCCCGAGATGGCCCACGCCGTCCGCAGGTTCGCCGGACCGGTGGGTGTGGCCATGACCCTGCTGCTCGTCGGGTCCTACCTCGGGGGTTGGGCCCAGATCGTGCTCTACTCGGTTGCGGTCGTCATGGACATCGCGGGCTCCTACTGGGGCGGCGGCGCCGGGTGGGCGCTGAACCCTGGGCACTTCGCCGAGCGACACGGCCTGATCGTGATCATCGCGCTCGGCGAGTCCATCGTGGCCATCGGGGCCGGGGCGTCGGCCCTGCCCCTGTCCCTGGCGATCTGCGTCACCGCGCTGCTTGGGCTGGCCACGGCGGCGTGCCTGTGGTGGGTCTACTTCGACATCACCGCGCTCGCCGCCGAGCGCAACCTGGCCGCCCTGACCGGGGCGGAACGGAACCGCGCTGCCCGGGATGCCTACAGCGTGCTGCACTGGCCGATGATCGCCGGGATCGTCCTGCTGGCCCTCGGGGTGAAGAAGACCGTGACGATGGTCGGCACCGAGCCGTTCGACCTGGCCGGGCACATCAAGCCGCTTGCCGCTGTCTCGTTGGCTGGCGGGGTGGCGCTGTACCTGACCGGGCACCTGCTCTTCCGGGCGCGCATGGACCACTCCTGGTCCCGGCCGCGTGCGGTGGCCGCCGCAGTGTGCGTGGCGTTGGCAGTGGCCGGGCCCTTCGTGCCGACCATGGCACTGCTCGTTGCGGTCACCGCGGTCGTCGCAGTGCTGGTCAACTACGAGTACCGGCGTCTGGGCTGGTTGAGCTACCACCTGCGCCATCAACCGGGTCACGGCGGCGCCGGCGGGCCGGGGGCGACGGGCACTGAGCACAGCCCGGGGACACCACGATCGGGGCGCCCTGGCCGGCCGTCAGACGCCAGCCGGCTGCGCGCCCCCGTCCGGTCGGGTCCACACGTAGGGCGTCGTCGTGGTGACGGCGATCAGGCCGCTGCGTTGCAGGATCGGGCGCGACATCGGCGAGCAGTCGCTGTGCAGGAAGCGCACCCCGAGATCCACGGCTGCCCGGGCCCGGGCAGCGACGAGCGCCCGGTAGATGCCACGGCCACGCCACGGGGCGAGCACGGCACCGCCCCACAGCCCCGCGAACTCCGTGCCCCGCACGACGTCCAGGCTGCCGGCGGCGACCACCTCCCCGCGGGCCTCGGCCACCCAGAGCTGCAGGTGCATCGGATCAGCGGCGATCTCATCGGCGACCCGCCCCGGGTCCCGCCCGGCGTGGCCGCCGAACACGTGCGCCTGCATGGAGCTGGCGCGAGTCACCTCGTGGAGGAGGGTCGGCCCGACCTCCACCCGGCGAATCGTCACCTCGTCCGGGATCTCGACCTCGACCGCCAGCTCGGCCGCGGGCCCGATCATCACGGTCTCCAGATCCTCGGCCACGAAGCCGTGGGCAACCAGGCGCACCCCCAGGTCCTCGGGCGCATCGTGGCCCCGCGTCTTCCACTCAGCGGTATGAACGTCGGTCCCGTCCCGGAAGTGGGCGAGGCTCACGTCGATCAGCGCGTCCAGGTCCTCCCCGTCGATCCCGGCCAGGGTCCGGTAGGTGATCATGCCGCCCTCGCCGAAGACTGCCCAGAGCAGCGGAGGGTGCCGAACGACGGACACCGCCCGCTCCACCTCGGCGTCCTCACGCAGCTGGGTGTCGTATGCCTCGCGGAGCTCTGCGACGTCCATGGTGCGACATACTCCCCCACCCGCGACGGCGCTGGGGGCCGCGGGGGGCTGGAGAGCGAACAACGAGGAGGGGGCGGCCACCGGGACCGCCCCCTCCTCCACTGCGTCGTGCGCGCAGCTTCCTCAGCCGAACAGCGGATCCTTCTGGAGCTGGTACTGCGAGCCGCCGAAGCCCAGGACCAGGTAGCCGATCGCGGTCAGGAAGACCAGGACGAGCGCCATCCCGACGCCATGCCCGAAGGCCTTCGCCAGGTCGAGCATCAGGATGACCCCGACCACGAGGTTCACGAACGGGATGAGCAGCAGCAGGATCCACCACCAGGGCCGGTGGACGATCTTGAGCAGCCCAAGGATGTTGAGGATCGGGATCAGGCTGACCCAGCCCTTCTGGCCGGCCTTGACGTACATCTTCCAGCCGGCGACCAGGATGAGGACCAGCCAGATCAGCCAGAAGACCCAGAAGACCCCTCCGAGCAAGCCGTTGCCGTTGTCGTCCATGTGCGCTCCCTGCGTGAGTGGCGGACGGGGCCTCCCCGGCCCCGGTGGGCCGCAGGGTACGCCAGGATCCAGCTGAAATCAGGCGTTTGCCTCATGTGCCACTCACGTTGCGCACCCTGACAGGGCTGCGCCACAAGCCCCATGCCGTCGCCAGCAGCGGACGCACGGGTCGTTCCCGATAGCCGCCCTCGGCCAGGCCCGCCCGACGCTCGAAGACGTTGCGCGACGCGAAGTCACCGGTCCGCAGCCACGACCACCCGGCCGCCGCACAGTAGGCCACCGGCATGAGGACCCCGCCGCACCATGCGTACTGGGTGACGTGCCGCTCCTCATGGTCGAGCACCCGTCGCGACACCGCTCCCACCGGGTCGCGTCCCACCCCGGGCAGCCCAGCGCGCAGGAACACGACGCTGCCGAGGGTGAACGCCGGAGCCGGCGGCAGGGGCAGGCGGTAGTCGTGGACGAGCCACATCCCATTGCGCGCCCGACGGGGCACTCCGGCGCCCACGCGGGCCACGAGGAGCCCGGCAGGGGTGGACAGGTTCACCCAGTTCGCCGCGGACCGCACGCGGTGAGCTGCACGCATGTGACCCCTCCTGAACCGGTCCGGGGAGCCGCTACAGTTGGCCCCACGAGGTAAGGATGCACTCATCGGCGAGGGGTGGCAGGGACACGGCTCGTCGACGCCCCGGCCATCAGGCAGGCTCGGTCCAGGTGCCACGTCCATCCCAGCTCCGCGAGGCGCCGGGAAGATGAGCGAACGAGGAGTTGCTGTGACGACCGCAACCGCGCTGGACTTCGGGCCGGCCACCCACCTGACCTGCCGTGCCTGCGGCGAGAAGTACCCACTGGGCGCGGCATACGCGTGCATGGAGTGCTTCGGCCCCCTGGAGGTCGGCTACGAGATCGTCGCGCCCAGCCGCGAGGACATCGCCGCCGGCCCTGAGAACATGTGGCGCTACCGCGCGCTGCTTCCGGTCCCCGGGAACATCGCCGACCTCCCCGGCCTCAACCCCGGCTTCACCAAGCTGGTCCGGGCCGACAACCTGGCCCGCGCCCTGGGCATGCGCCGGCTCTGGGTCAAGGACGACACCGGGAACCCGACCCACTCGTTCAAGGACCGCGTCGTCGCAGTGGCGCTCTCGGCCGCCCGACAGCTCGGACTGCAGACACTGTCGTGCGCATCGACCGGGAACCTCGCCAACGCCGTGGCCGCCGCCGCTGCGCGGGCCGGCATGGACCACGTCGTCGTGATCCCGGCGAACCTCGAGGCCGGCAAGGTCATCACGACCGCTGTGTACGGCGGGACGCTCATCGCCGTCGAGGGCAACTACGACGACGTGAACCGCCTCTGCTCGGAGCTGGTCGGCGACCCACTGACCTCGACCTGGGGCTTCGTCAACGTCAACCTGCGCCCGTACTACGCCGAGGGCTCCAAGTCCCTTGGCTACGAGGTGGCCGAGCAGCTCGGCTGGCGGTTGCCTCAGCAGGTGGTCATCCCCGTGGCGTCCGGCTCGCTGCTGACCAAGGTCGACAAGGCGTTCGGCGAGCTCGGCAGGCTCGGGCTCATAGACCCGACCCCGTACCGGGTCTTCGGCGCCCAGGCCACGGGCTGCTCGCCGGTCGCGCAGGCCTATCGGGCTGGGATCGACGTGATCCGGCCCGTGAAGCCGAACACGATCGCCAAGTCCCTGGCGATCGGGAACCCCGCCGACGGCCCGTATGCCCTGGACGTGGCCCGCCGCACCGGGGGAGCGATCGCCGACGTGTCCGACGAGGAGATCGTGGCCGGGATCCGGCTGCTGGCCCAGACCGAGGGGATCTTCGCCGAGACCGCCGGCGGGGTGACGGTCGCCACGCTGCGACAGCTCCTGGCGTCCGGTCAACTGGATCCCGACGCCGAGACGGTCGTCTACAACACCGGCGATGGGCTCAAGACGCTCGACGCCGTGGCCACCGAGGTCGGTCCGACGGCTACCATTCCCCCACGCATCGACGAGTTCCGCGCCGCACTCAGCGGCTGAGGAACCCCCGATCCGACTCGCCCGCCCCGCACGACGAGGAGCCCCTGATGTCCGTTGCAGTCCGCATCCCCACCATCCTGCGCAGCTACACCGCGGGCGTTGCCGAGGTCAGCGTCGAGCCCAGCGAGCCCACGCTGTCGGCGACGATCACCGCACTCGAGAGCGCCTACCCGGGTCTGACGGCGCGTGTGCTCGACGACCAGGGCGCGCTGCGCCGGTTCGTCAACGTGTACGTCAACGACGAGGACGTCCGCTTCGAGGGCGGGCTCGACGCCGCCACCCCGGACGGCGCGCAGGTCTCGATCATCCCCGCAGTCGCCGGCGGCTGAGTCCCCGCTCCACACCCCGTTACCCCCGGCCGGCTGGGTCAGAGTTCGATGCCCAGGCGGCGGGCTGAGCGGGCCCGCTGACGGGTCGAGCGCATCCGGCGCAGCCGCTTGACCAGCATCGGGTCAGCCTTCAGCGCGGCTGGATCGTCGATCAGGGTGTTGAGCATCTGGTAGTACCGCGTGGTCGAGCACTCGAAGAGCTCGCGGATCGCCTGCTCCTTGGCCCCGGCGTAGCGCCACCACTGGCGCTCGAACTCCAGTATCCGCAGGTCACGCTCGCTGAGCCCGGAACCCTCGCCGAGGGGCAGCGACGAGGCCGCTGCAACGTCGACACCAGACTCCATGACCACTGCCTCCACACCCCCGACCAACCCGGCGAACACCTGCCTGCGAACTGCCTCGAGTGTAGGCGAGGGCCCCGACATCGACCGAGACGTCGTGGTGGGCGTGTCGTGAACGCATGCCCGGAAAGCCCGGAAAGCCGGTGATTCAGCCGATGAGCGGGAAGACCGTGGCCATCGCCAGGGCCAGCGGGACCGCCTGGGACGCTGCTGCGGCGGCGGGGTCCCGGGCCCATCCGCCGAGGACGGCCAGGAGCAGCAGGATCGGCACCACGAGGGGCACGGTCAGGGTCAGGAAGCTCGGCGCACCGAGGAGCGCGACCGCGGCGAGAAGGGCCACCACGACGATGAGCCGGCTCGCGACGAGCACGAGCGCGCGGCGCCACCCCCGGGTCCCGGCGATGACCCGGGACTCGGCCCAGAACCACGCCCCGAGCACGACCAGCAACACGACCAGGATCCACGGGCGCGCACCGACCAGTGAGTAACCGGCCCAGGTCAGCCGGGCGGGAAGCGCCATGGCCAGGGCGAGGATCCCACCCGCCACCGCACCCCAGACCAGACCCCGCAGGCTGCCCGCAGCCGCGCGCCGGCGCCCCGCGACGAGGCCCAGCACGAGGGCGCCGACCGCGAACCAGCCCAGCAGGTAGCCGGTCACCGCCACGGGCACGCGATCAGTCAGCCCCTGCACAGCGGCGGCACCCAGACCAGCGATGGCGGCCGCTGAGACGAGGACCACCAGGGATCGGCCGATTCGCACCGACCTGACGGGCCCCGGGGCCGCGGCGCCCGCGCCGGCCTCGACACCCGCGCCCGCAAGGGCGAGCAGGGGACGGGCGGCCACCACGCCCCCGACCAGGATCAGCAGCATGCCGACGATCCGGGCGTCGCCGCGCGGCTGGCCACCGCCGAGCCAGGCAGCCACCTCCTCGAACGACTGCTGCCGGTAGATCACCGAGATGTGCTCGGCGCCGGCGATCTCGACCGCCCGCCGCGCAGTGCCCTGCCCGGGATCGCCGTACGTCTGCCCCGGCTGCGCATCCGGGTAGCCCGCCCGTAGCGCCGCCAGCGCGGCGTCGGAGAACCGGGACGTCTCCGCAGACCCCCACAGGATCAGCAGGTTGCGGGGGCTGGCCGGATCATCCGGGAGCTCCTCGGCGCTGGGCAGGCTGATCGCCACGGTCGCCTCGGTCGGGTTCTCGACGGCCCACGATGTCACAGCGCCCGCGCCCATCGAATGACCGACCACCGCCACCGGAAGGCCGGTCAGCTCGCCAGCAGCCTCCACCGCGTCACCGACGGCGGCGTCCAGGACCCCGTCGGCCAGCGGGGCGGCGTTGCGTCCGTGTCCGGGGAGGTCCGGCATCACGACCACGTACCCCGCCCGGGCCAGCGCACTGGCCATCGGATCCATCATCGCCGCGCTGCCGGAGAACCCGTGGGCCAGCACCACCGCCGGTGACCGGACCTCCCCGGCGGGCTCGATGATGCGGATCGGGGTGTCCCCGGCCATGGTGCTGCTGCGCCCCACGTCCCCGCTCGACCCGAGCAGGACCACGACGCCGGCCACGACGAGCACCACGGCCGCAACCCACCACCCCACGAACCGTCGCGTCACGGGCCCGATTCTGCCCCGCCGTCCGACGCCCCGCCCGGCCACCCGCGCCACACGGCGCCGCACACGCTGGATGCAGCAGGATGGTTCCTCGTGGACACCACCTTCCTCGACCATGTCCGTGGCCAGCTCGCAGAGATCACCGAGCAGGGCCTCTACAAGCGCGAGCGGGTGATCACCACACCGCAGGGTGCTTGGGTGGACGCCGACGGCCGCAGGGTGATCAACCTCTGCGCCAACAACTACCTGGGCCTGTCCGACCACCCCGACGTGGTCGCGGCCGCCGCCGAGGGCCTGCGCACCCACGGGTTCGGCCTGTCCAGCGTGCGCTTCATCTGCGGCACCCAGGACATCCACACCGAGCTCGAAGCCCGGATCAGCGGGTTCCTCGGCACCGAGGCCACACAGCTCTACTCGTCCTGCTTCGACGCGAACGGTGGCGTCTTCGAGCCGCTCCTCGGCGAGGAGGACGCCATCATCTCCGACGCCCTGAACCACGCCTCGATCATCGACGGGGTCCGGCTGTGCAAGGCGCGCCGGTTCCGGTACGCCAACTCCGACATGGCCGACCTCGAACGCCAGCTGGTCGCCGCCCGCGAGGGCGGTGCGCGCTTCATCCTGGTCGTCACCGACGGGGTGTTCAGCATGGACGGCCACATCGCCAACCTGCCTGCGATCTGCGACCTGGCCGAGGCGCACTCGGCGATGGTGATGGTCGACGACAGCCACGCCGTGGGGTTCGTCGGTGAGCACGGCCGCGGGACTCCCGAGCACCACGGCGTGATGGACCGCATCGACATCCTGACCGGCACACTCGGAAAGGCCCTCGGCGGCGCCAGCGGCGGCTACGTCTCGTCGCGCCAGGAGGTCATCGACCTGCTGCGCCAGCGCTCGCGGCCCTACCTGTTCTCCAACTCGGTCTCCCCCGCAGTGGTCGCGGCCAGCCTTCGGGTGCTGGACATGCTCGCCGACGGAGAGGACCTGCGCGCGCGGCTGCGGGCCAACGCCGTGCACTTCCGCGCCGGCATGCAGTCCCTCGGCTTCGACCTGCTCCCCGGCGAGCACCCGATCATCCCGGTGATGCTCGGCGACGCCCGGGTGGCCGGTGAGCTGGCCGCCGGCCTCCTGGACGAGGGCGTCTACGTGACCGCGTTCTCCTTCCCGGTGGTGCCCCGCGGCCAGGCCCGGATCCGGACGCAGATGTCCGCCGCCCACTCCACCGAGGACCTCGACATGGCGATGGCCGCCTTCGCCCGCGTCGGGCGCGCCCTGGGGGTCATCGCATGACCGAGCAGATCCCGGCCACGATGCGTGCGCTCGTGAAGGCCCGACCCGAGGCGGGCCTGTGGATGCAGGAGGTCCCGGTCCCGGAGATCGGGCCCAACGACGTGCTCATCCGGATCACGAAGTCCTCGATCTGCGGCACGGACGTGCACATCTGGAACTGGGACCACTGGGCACAGCAGCACATCGCGCTGGGCATGCACGTGGGCCACGAGTACGTCGGGCGGATCGCTGCCCTCGGCACGGCGGTCACCGGGTACGAGGTCGGTGAGCGCGTCACCGGGGAGGGGCACATCGTCTGCGGGCACTGCCGGCGGTGCCGGGCCGGGCAGCGGCACCTGTGCAAGGAGACGATCGGGGTGGGGGTGAACCGGCCGGGATCATTCGCCGAGTACCTGTCGCTCCCCGCGAGCAACCTGTTCCGCGTGCCCGCCGCGGTCTCCGACGAGATCGCCACGATCTTCGACCCGTACGGGAACGCGACCCACACCGCGCTGAGCTTCGACATGGTCGGCGAGGACATCCTGATCACCGGGGCCGGGCCGATCGGCGTCATGGCCGTGGCGATCGCCGGGCATGTCGGGGCCCGCAACGTGATCGTCACCGACGTCAACCCCTACCGGCTGGAGCTCGCCCGGGTCATGGGCGCCACCCGCGTGGTTGACGTCGCGCACGAGGACCTGCGCCAGGTCATGGCCGAGCAGGGCATGACCGAGGGCTTCGATGTGGGCCTGGAGATGAGCGGCAACCCCACGGCGTTCCGCCAGATGCTCGACACCATGGCCCACGGGGGACGGATCGCGATGCTGGGGATCTTCACCGACGAGGTGGCGATCGACTGGGACCAAGTCATCTTCAAGGGCCTGCGGATCAAGGGGATCTACGGCCGGGAGATGTTCGAGACCTGGTACAAGATGGCCTCCCTGCTCCAGGCGGGCATGGACCTCTCCCCGGTGATCACCCACCGGTTCGGCATCGATGAGTTCGCCGAGGCGTTCGCGGTCACCGCGGGCGGGAACTCAGGCAAGGTGATCCTCGACTGGGGGGTGGACCTCAGCTGACGCGGGGCAGCTCGCCGACGGGGCACATCGCGCCCCGAGCAGCCTCACTCCGCAGCGGCCCTGGCCTCCTCGATTCGGGCGCTGGGCCGCAGGTTCGACACGATCTTGCCCAGCGCCGTCACGAGGAACAACTGCCCGAGGACGGCTTCGGAGATGGCCAGCGTCTGACCGGGATTGCCTGCCGGCACCAGGTCGCCGTACCCCGTGGTCGTGAGCGTCGTGAAGCTGAAGAACAGGCACTGCGCAGTGGTGCCGTCACCCTGGGCGCCGAAGAACGGGGCCGAGCCCGGGTACTCCCCCAGTGCCACGTAGGCGAACGCATAGGTCATGCCGATGAGCAGGTACGCCGCAACGCCACCGTAGAGCGTCTGGCGGTCGACACCCGGCCGGCGGACCACGTGCGCCACGATCATGACTGGCGTCAGCGCGTAGAGGGCCACCAGGATCAGCAGCAGCGGCCCCTCGGCCAGGGCGGTGGCCCACTCGGCCTCCCGGACCGACACAGCACCCAGGACCACCACCACGGTCAGTGCCAGGACGACCAGGACCATCCCACCGGCGATGCGTTGGGCGCGCCGCGCCTCACTGACGGTGAACACGAGCCACACGGTCACCAGCTGCACCAGGAGCATGACCAGCCGGCCAAGATCGCTGTCCCACGCGGCGGCGATCACGTACGACAGGACCACCAGGACGATCACCAGCCCATAGCGGTCCTCCGCCCGCGCAGAGATCCGGTCCCTCACGTGCCCTCCTCGCCGGGTACACCTAGCGCCGGGCCGAGTGTGGCACACCAGGTGCCCGGCTGAAGCGGATTCGGGGGGACACCACGGGGCATCAGCCCACAGCACGGCCCGCTCGAGGGGCGTCCAAGACCGCCTCCGCCCCCCTGAACTGGGCATGGCCCAACCCCAGTGCCCGGCGTACAGTGGGGGTGCACTGGATGCCGCACACGCGGCCATCCGTCGTGCGAACGGGGAGGTAGCGGTGCCCTCGAGGCAGGTATCGGCGGTGATCGCGCTGACAGGCGCGCTCATGCTGTCCGGCCTGCCCGCCACAGCCGCGACCTCGGGTTCCGCCTCGGACGACACCCTCACGGTCCCGGCCACTGCGACAGCGTCGAGTTCGGCGGCCCCCGCAGGTTCTCCAGCATCGACCACGCGACCGACGGCCACGCTGTCTGTGACGTCGGCGGCGGCGGAATCCGGTGCCGTGACCCTGGTGGCCACCTCCAACGCGAAGTCCATCCAGATCACGTTCCGGGATGCCGCCAACACGAAGCAGAAGGCCACGGAGAAGGTCCGCGAGGGCCAGGCCCAGGCATCGCTGCCCCCCGGGTCGTCCTCCATCCGGGTCCGGGCGCGAGCCACGTCGAAGCTGGCCGCGAGCCCATGGGTCGAGGTCTCCCCGGCACCGGATCGGGTCCCATCACCGGGGGCCACCTACTGGGTGTCGAAGTCGTCGAAGATCCTCGGCAAGTTGGCCCGGTACAAGTCGGTGAACAAGTACACGAGGGACTACTACCTCATCCGCTCCTACATGAAGAAGTTCGAGGCAGACGGCGGGGGAACCCTCGTCCTGGGTCCGGGGCGCTACGTGATCTCCTCGACCATCTATGTCCCCAGCAACACCACGATCCGGCTGTCCGAGGGCACGACGCTGGTGAAGGGCAGCAGGACCGGGACGAAGAAGTTCTCGGCGTCGAAATCGATGTTCATGCTGATCGAACCCTCCCGGGGCAAGAAGAAGGGCGCCGTCGGTGGCCACGATGGGGCCTCGGGCATCACGATCGCCGGCGCCGGCGCAGGGCGCTCGGTGATCGACATGGCGAACGTCTTCGACTCCCTGGCCATCATCTCGGGGCACAACCGGGACGTCACGATCTCGGGCATCACGTTCCAGCAGATGAACAACAACCACTTCATCGAGATGGACGCCTGCGCCGACTGCACGATCACCGGCAACGAGTTCCTGGATGCAGCCAGCGGCTCACGGGACACCGCTGAGGCGATCAACCTCGACACCCCCGACCCCAGGACCCACGGGTTCGGGTCGGTGTGGAGCAACCAGGACGGCACCCCCAACGAGCGGGTCACGATCTCGGCCAACCGGTTCGACGGGATGGAGCGCGCTCTCGGCACGCACAACTTCACCGCCGGGGCGTACCACACCGACATCGTCGTCACCGGGAACACGATCACGAGCAACTCCGACGACGCCATCCACATCATGAACTGGGCCAACCCGGTGTTCACCGGGAACACGATCAGCTCCAGCGCGGGCTCCGTCGGCATCCGCGCGTGCGGCACCACGAACCCGACGATCAGCGGCAACACGTTCGACGATTCTGCGGCCGCCGTGGTGTTCCGCACCTGCCGGGGCGAGAACGGCACGACAGCGGCCAACCAGGTGAGCGGCGAGAACGTCGCCGCCCTGAGGTCCAACCTCGAGGGCCAGGACCTGGGCAAGGCCACCGTGGGCGTCCCCGGGCAGGGAACCGTGGCGTTCGACGACTCCCCGACCCCTGCGGCCGGGGTCCCCTCCCAGCCGCTCCTCGAGTCCGTGGTGGCCGGCGACCGGCAGGTGACTGCGCGCTGGACACCGGCCCCGGCCGCGCAGGACGCCCCGATCACGGCCTACCGGATCCGAGTGCGCACCAGTCCGGGTGAGGACCCCATCCAGACCATCGATGCCCCCCCGGACGCGATCGAGACCGTGGTCACAGGCCTTGCCAACGGGACGGAGCACCTCGTCACGGTCGCTGCGGTGAACCGGGTCGGGGAGAGCCCGACGGGCGACTGGAACGCGACCGCGGTGACGCCTGTGGGTCCCCCGTCCCCACCCTTGGATCCGGAGGCTGTCAGCCTGGTCTCCGGCATCGTCACGCTGACCTGGAAGGCCCCGGAGAACGACGGCGGTCAGCCGATCACGGGCTACCAGGTCGAGGTCTTCGACGACCCGGATGCCACCCAACCCCTGCCCGGCACCCCGGTGGAACTCGACCCGGAGGCGACACAGCACATCTGGGTGGGCCTGGCTGAGGGATCGACGAAGTACCTGAGGGTCCGCGCGTCGAGCAGCGTGGGCGCAGGCTCACCCTCGGTCCTGGTCGCGGTGCTCGTGAAGCAGCCGCCCCCGCCATGGCCGGAGGCCAGCCCCCAGGGTGGGTCGGCCTGTCCCCCGGCGTGCGGGATGGATCGTCGCGTGGGCGACCCCGGCGCGGCCGTCCCGCCGAGCCTGTGACCGTGGGCGATCAGGGCTCGTCGTCGGGGTAGCAGCCGAGATCCTCGGACGCCAGGTCCGCACTCACGTACGCGTCCTCGCGCGGGTGCCGCCCGTAGCCGTCGCGACTGTCGTAGCGCGCGATCGCCCAGCCGTCCTCGATCAGCGACAGGCCGGCGTCCTCGGATCCGATGTCCACGTAGCGCAGGAGCCGCCCGTAGCGGTCGGCATCCTCGGCCGCGCCGGGCACGAGTGACACCTGCCGGCCCAGGACCAGGACGGACATGGCCTGGGTCGCGGAGTCGTACCCGCACGCACCCCGCTCGGGGGTGTCGATCCCGATGACCCGGATCCGCCCGACGCCCTCGACGTCCACGGTGTCACCGTCCACGACGTGGGTGACGGTCCCGGACTCGGCGGCAACCGAGGTCCCGGGCCCGGCGTTGGGCACCGCCGCCTCATCGGGCAGCGCGACGCTCGACTCGACAGGGGTCCCCCCGCCGGAGGCACACCCCCCGAGCAGTGCCAGGCACAGGACCGCGGTGACGGCGCGATCTCCCGCACTCACGCGACTGCGCGAACCAGCAGTGCTGCCAGTCCGGCGGCCGGAACTGGGCGCGAGTACAGGTAGCCCTGGCCGTGCTCGCAGCCGAGGGCTGTCAGGTAGTCCCTCTGGCGCTCGGTCTCGATGCCCTCGGCCACGACGCTCAGGCCGAGGCTGTGCGCCATCGCGACCATGGCGCGCACGAGCGGGGCATCCCCGACGGCGGGAATGTCCCGGACGAACGATCGGTCGACCTTCAGCGTGTCGACCGGTAGCACCGCGAGCCGGGACAGCGACGAGTGTCCGGTGCCGAAGTCGTCGATGGCCAGTCGGACGCCCGTCGCCCGCAGGGCCAGCAGCTGCTCCTGGCTGTTCGGGGCCATGGCGGTGCTCTCGGTGATCTCCAGGACGAGGCGTCCGGGGTCCAGGCCCGTCACGGCCAGCGCCTCGGCGACCGTCCCCGCGAAGTGCGGGTCCAGGAGCTGGCGCGGGCTGACGTTCACGGCCACCTCATGCAGTACGTCCGGCCCCAGCTCCTGGGACCAGTCCACCAGCTGCTGGCACGCGGCCCGCAGGATCCAGGCTCCCAGCCGATGGATCAACGGACCTCGCTCGGCAGCGACGAGGAACTCCTCCGGGGGGATGTATCCGCGTGTGGGATGGTTCCATCGGACCAGGGCCTCCACCCCCACGATCCGCTGGCCGTCGAGGCGGACCAGCGGCTGGTAGTGCACATCGAGCTGGTCCTCGTCGATGGCGATCGCGAGCTCCCCCTCCAATGTGAGGCGCGCGACGAGGTCCTCGTGCATGGCGGGAGCGAACTGCTTCCAGCGGTTCTTGCCTGCAGCCTTCGCTGCATACATCGCCAGGTCCCCGTCACGCAGGGCGTCGTCGACATCGCGTCGATCGGTGTCCAGCATGACCAGGCCGATGCTGGTGCCCACCTCGATCTCGGCGGACCCGAGGGACACCGGCTGGCGGAGCCGGTTGAGCAGGCCGGCACACACCCAGCGCATCTCCGCGAGCGAGACGTCGGGCAACACGAGGGCGAACTCGTCGCCGCCGAGCCGCGAGAGGCAGGAACCCTCGAACTGACGGGCCACGATCTCCAGCCGGCGGGTGGCCTCCACGAGCAGGACGTCGCCGTGGGTGTGCCCGTACAGCTCGTTGACCAGCCTGAAGTCATCGAGGTCGAGGATCAGCAGGGCGCCGGCGGCCTCATCGGCATCGAGCAACTCGGCGAGCCGGTCACGAAGCCGGACCCGATTGGCCGCGCCGGTCAGGCTGTCGGTGTGCTCCAGCAGACGCAGCTGCTTCTCCAGGCTGCGCCGTTCCGAGACCTCGCGCGGCGCCGACACCAGAGCGTCCGCGGGCGGGGCACCCATCGATCCCTGCGGGCGCTCGGGGCTCTGCACCCCGGGCCGGGACGATGCGCGGGACCTGGCCATCCCCGACCCGATCAGGGCCGCGAGTGCACCCGCAGCGAAGGGGACGACGGGGGGCAACGCTGAGCGATTCATGCGGGGACCCCCTCGCCCGCGCCCACGGCCTGCTCGACCGCGGTGAAGATCGTCCGGGAGCGGCAGCCCTTGACCAGGAAGGTCGCGCCGGCCTCACGGACACGGGCCTGCAGGCCCGGATCGTCGTAGGCGGACAGGATGATCACGGGGATCACGCCCTGGAGCTCGATGGCGAGGTCGAGGCCACCGATGTCCCCCGGCATCCGCAGGTCACTGATGACGACATCGGGCAGGGCGAGCCGTGCGAGGGCGACCCCCTGGAAGCCGCTGGCTGCTTCAGCAACGACGTCGTACCCCGCGTCCTCGAGCAACTGACGGAGCTCCGTGCGCAACCCGGCGTCGTCGTCGACCACGAGGATGCGGGTGGGGCCGGTCACGAGGCCCTCCGATCGTCGGCCAGGGCAGCCTCGATCGCCGCCACGATCCGCCGGTAGGGGCAGCCCTTGGTCAGGTAGGCCGAGACGCCCAGATCGGACAGGATGCTCTGCAGCCCGAGGTCGGAATAGGCCGAGAACATGATGACCCGGACATTCGGGGAGCGTTGCCGCAGCTCGCGCGCCACCTCGACACCGCCGACTCCGGGCATCCTCAGGTCGAGCAGGACCACGTCGGGCCGGACCTCGGAGATCACGGCAAGCCCGTCGGCACCGTTCCCGGCCTCGCCCACCACGTCGTATCCGGCGTCGGCCAGCAGCTCGTGCAGGGCCAGCCGCAAGGCATTGTCGTCATCCACGAGGACGAGCCGGGCCGTGCCCGTCGCTGCGGGACGCTCCGCCAGTGTCGCGATCATGCTGCCCCCTCCAGAGTCCTGGCCACCCGGCCCTGGTCGGCTGCCCGCGGAACCCTCGCGGTGAGCCGCGTGCCTGCACCGGGAACCGACTCGACAACGAGCAGCCCCCCGGTCGACTCGAGACGCTCGCGCATGCCCACCAGCCCGAAGTGCCCGTCGCGCAGCAGCGACGTGGACGACGCCGGGTGGAAGCCCGTCCCGTCATCAGTGACCGTGAGCTCGACGCTGCCACCGAGGTCCCGCAGCTCGACCTCGACGGCTGTGGCGCCAGCATGCTTGGCCACGTTCCACAGTGCCTCCTGGACGACGCGGTAGAGCGCCGTCTCGGTGTCGGGCGGCAGGGGGGTGAGCAGGGCTCCACCGACCTGCCCGCCCACGCCGGTGCGCTGGGCGAAGTCGTCCACCAGATCCCGGACGCCGGCCTCGAACCCGGCCTCATCCAGGATCGGGGGACGAAGCTCGCTCATCATCCTGCGCAGGGCGTCGACCTCGGCCTGAAGCTCGTCCTGGCCCCGCTCGAGCAGGTCCCCCGCGACAACCGGATCGCCCCGGTCCAGGCGCAGCATGGCGCGATCCAGGGTCAGGGACACCGACGCCAGGCGCTGGATCGGACCGTCGTGCAGGTTGGCCGCGAGACGGATCCGCTCCTCCTCGGCGGCATGGACGGTCCGGTCGAGCAGGAGCTTGCGCTCGGACTGCGCGAGCTCCAGGTCGGAGAACGCCGTCTGCAGCTGGTCGTGCTGGGACTCGACCTCGTCGAGCAGCCCACTCATCCGGACCAGGACGAGCAGGAACATCACCATGCACCCGACGGCGATGACGGCGATCTCGTCGTACTCGCCGCGAAGGGCCCGGACCGCGATGAGCGCGGGCGCGGTCAGGGCGGCGGCGGCCATCACCACCAGGCGCCGGTTGGACGGCTGCGGCAGCAGAGTCGACCCGCTGTCCGTACTGGCGCATGGAGGGGTGCAGCGCTGCCGTGCCGAACAGGACGTACGCCGTGAGCCACCCGACATCCACGAGGCCGCCGGACTCGAACGTGCCGGCCAGAAGCTGGAAGAAGTAGACGATGTCGGCGACCAGGTTCACCGCGAGCGCGGCCACGAGCAGGCGGAAGGTGACCACCCGCTTGCCCGGGGTGAGGAGCAGGCGGGCCAGGAGGGCGATCAGGAGCAGGTCGCCGAGGGGATACCCGATCGAGGCCAGCTTCTCGGACAGTCCCAGGGTGGGGTCACTGGCGTAGGGGGCCATGAGGAAGGTCCACGAGAGGATTGCGGCCGCGACCGTGATGAGGGCAGCGTCGACGAGCCCGGCCCGGTCACGCCCCGGCATCTGGCGCCGCAATGTGAGGAACAGGGAGGCGCCGAGGAGGGGGTACAGCGCGTAGTAGGCGACATCGGCCACGGACGGGAACGGGGGCTCGGACCCGTACTGCTCGGTCAACCGCATGTAGATGAAGTCGCCGAGGACGTAGAACGCCACACCCGCAGCCAGCAGGTACCACGGCGCCCGCGACTCGGGCCGCCACAGCTGCACTCCCCCGACGATGGACACGACCCCGAACACGCCGATCAGCACGCCCACCGGGTCGACCAGCTGCTCGGGCACGAGGACGTAGTACGCCGCGACAGCCGCCATCCCCACGCAGAGCTGCACGACCCACAATGCAGGCATGCGTCGCTGAGGTGAGGTCGCGACAACCATGGTTGATCCATCGGCGACGCACGCACGTCGCTTGAGTCGGGTCAGCCCCGACCGTGGGGGCATCCAGCTCACGTCGGGCCGGCGTGACGTCTCATCCCGAGGTGGAGGACGTGGCGGCGATCGCATCCAACGTCGCGGCGACGTGAGCGGACGTGGCCAGCGGCAGGACCCACGCGTCCTCACCGCGGACCCGCGCCGAGACCGCCTCGATCATGAGCTGGTAGGGGTCGCACGCGGCGAACTCCTCCTCGCGTGCGACCCCGTCCTCCACCACGCGCAGGACGCAGGGCTCGCGCCACGTGGTGAACGCCTGGCCGCCGAACTCCACGCTCAGCCCCGGCGCCTGGATCGTCAGGCCCTGGGCCTCGGGGCGCTCGAAGGAGGCCGTGATCGTCGCCGACCCGTTCGCGTGGGTCAGCACGGCGGAGGTGGTCAGGTCAACGCCGGTCGGACCGATGTGACGCACGACGCTGTCGACGACGACCGCCTCCGCGCTCAGGGCCGACAGTGCCGCTGACACCGTGTAGCAGCCGACGTCCATCAGCGCCCCACCGCCGCGCCTCGGGTCCAGGCGGTAGTTGTCGGCCGGGACACCCGGGAAGGTGAACCACGCCCGGACGTCGCGGGGCCCCGCGATCGGGGCGACCAGCGCCTCGATCCGCTGGGTTCGGGGGTGCCAGCGGTTCCACGCCGCCTCCACCAGCAGCAGGCCGGCATCATCGGCCGCGACCCGCATACGGGCGACCTCGGCGGCATCGAGGCCCAGCGGCTTCTCGCACAGGACGTGCTTGCCGGCCTCGAGGGCGACCAGCACCCAGTGCAGGTGGTCGTCGTTCGGCAGCGACACGTACACCGCGTCGACGTCGTCGCGGTCGCAGATCTGCGCGTACGACCCGACCGACCCCACGGGACCCAGCGACGCTGCCCGCGCGGAGTCCCGGGCACCGACCGCCTGGAGGACCGCACCGTCGGCAGCGTGGACGGCGGGGGCGAGCCCCTTGGACGCCACGAACCCGGCCCCGAGGAAGCCCCAACGGACTGGCCTGGCACTGGTCATCGCGGGACCACCGGGCGCCCGTCGTCGGCCGCCGATGCGGACGCGGCCTCCATGACCGACAGGACCCGGCGCGACTGCTCGGCTGTGACGGTCATCGGCAGCCCGAACAGGAGCCGGTCGGCCAGCTCACGGTGGAACGGGTAGGCAGGACCGGTCGGGGTGGCCACATGGGTGATGCTGCCGTCCGCCGCGTGCAGCTCGAGGGCAGGCGGGGAGTCCGCCGGGGCCAACCGGTCCTCGACGAGGGTCCCGATGTCGCTGCGGGCGACGATCGTCTCTGAGCGCCAGTTGCCCACGATCGCGCCGCGCGTCCCGAGGACGTACCACCGGGGCTTGAGGGCCGCGGCGAGGTCCGAATGCGTGAACTCGGCCTCGACCCCGTCGGTGAACCGGATGGTCACCCGCGAGTGGTCGGCGTTGGTCACGTCGAACCACACGCGCTTGTGGGCCGCAGCGGTGACGTGGTCGATCGGAGTGGGGATCAGGTCGAGCACCTGGTCGAGCAGGTGCGAGCCCCAGTCGTAGAACGCCCCACCGGACACCCCCTCGTCGGAGTGCCACAGGTTGCACGGGTGCCCGTACCCGCCGACGAATGTCTCGACGTGGAACACCTCCCCGATGTCGCCACGGTCGATGATCCGACGGACCGCGAGGTGGTCCGGGTCGAACCGCCGGTTCTGGTAGACCACGGCGAGCAGCCCGGCATCGCGCGCTGCGGCGAGGACCTCGTCGGCCTCAGCGGTGCGGATGGCGAACGGCTTCTCCACGACCACGTGCTTCCCGGCGGCAAGTGCGCGAAGCGCCCAGCCCGCGTGGGAGCTCGGCGGCGTGGAGATCACGACGAGGTCGACGTCGTCGCGGTCGAGCAGGACCTCGGCCGAGGTCGTCGTCGCCACCCCCGGGGCGGCCGCCTCCGCGAGGTCGAGGCGTTCCCGGGACGTGTCACAGACGGCAGCCAGCGCCAGCCCGTCGACCGCACGCACCGCCCGGCTGTGCTCGTGTCCGATGGCCCCGTAGCCGAGCAGCCCGACGCGGACCGGGGCGGGCACCGGCTCCTGGGCCATCTCGCGCAGCACCTGTACCAGGAGCCGGGCCGCGTCGCGATCAGCGATCGCCGCCGGCGTCGTCCCCATGGTCCAGGCGGCCGTGGCCGTTGAGGGCCGCCACGTCAGCACCGGGTGGTCGGTGAGCCCGAGGCGGGCCGTGCGCAGCACCCGCACGTCGTCGGCGATCCCCTCCACGGTCGCCACCTGACCGGTGAGGTGCTCGTGCTCGTCGTGGTGGGCGTGGTCACCGTGCACGTGGAAGGCCGAGTAGAGCCGCTGGCCATCGGGGCCCATCCGCAACCGCACGTCGTGCATCGGTGAGCTCGGGCCCAGGCGTAGTCCGGCTGCGTCGGACAGGGTCCCGTCCGGATCGGCCCGGGTGAGGGTCGGCCCGGCCAGGAGGACACGCACCGCCGGGTCCGCCAGGGCCGTGGCGAGGTCGGGTTCCAGGGCGCGGTCGGCCCACACGACGACGACATCGACGTCAGCAAGTGCGGCCGAGTCGTCGGGCTGCCCGCAGTCCCGGATCCCCGCGGCCGCGAGCCTGGCCCGCAGATCGACCACCGCGACCTCCTCGGGAGCGGCGGTGAGGCTGACGATCCATGCTGCAGTGACCACAGCGAGACAGTAGCCGACGGCGCTGGAGGGCGCCGCCGGGTGCGAAACCACACGACGACCAGGCCCCACTCGACGATGGCCGAGTGCGCCGGGCGAGGTCGTGAGACCATCGAGGGATGGCGTTCCACCTGACTGGCGAGCCTGATGCTGACCGGGTCCTCGACGACTATCCGTTCGCTGTGCTCATCGGGATGATGCTCGATCAGCAGTACGGAATGGAGCATGCCTTCCGCGGCGGGTGGAAGGTCCTCGACCGCTTCGGAACGCTGGATCCGGGAGCGATAGCCGCGGCGGATCCGCAGGCGTTCACGACGTTGTGCAGCCAGCCCCCGGCGATCCACCGGTTCCCCAAGTCGATGGCCGCGCGCCTTCAGGAGCTCGCCGCCATCGTGGAGTCCGAGTACGCCGGCGACGCCTCCCGGCTGTGGTCCGGGGCGACCACCGGCCGGGAGCTGCGCACCCGGGTCGAGGGTCTGCCGGGCTTCGGCCGGCAGAAGGCCCAGATCTTCGTCGCCCTGCTCGCGAAGCAACTCGGCGTCCAGCCCGAGGGCTGGGAGGAGGCCGCGGGCGACTACGCGTTGGCCGGGTACCGGTCGGTCGCCGACGTCGTGGACGCTGATTCGCTGCAGAAGGTGCGCGCCTTCAAGCAGCAGATGAAGGCAGCGGCCAAGGCGGCCACCTCGAGCTGACCGGGCATGCCGGTCCACGGCAGCCGGGAGCGCCACCGGTGCTGACTCGCCGGGAGCCCGGGCGCGCGCTGGTCACTACGCTGGCTGACATGCACCGGATCTTCACCACCAGCGTCGCCTCGGTCTATCCGCACTACGTGGCGAAGGTCGAGAGGAAGGGGCGCACCCGGGCTGAACTGGACGAGGTGATCCGCTGGCTCACTGGCTTCGACGACTCTGCGGTGGAGGGCCACCTCGCTGCGGGCACCACATTCGAGGACTTCTTCGCCGACGCGCACCTCAACCCGAACGCGTCGCTGATCACCGGCACGGTGTGTGGAGTGCGCGTCGAGAACGTCGACGATCCCCTGATGCAGAAGATCCGCTACCTCGACAAACTGGTCGACGAGCTCGCGAAGGGCAGGTCCATGGAGAAGATCCTGCGGGCGTGAGAGGTCGGCTCATTCCCGGGTCGGGTATCCAGGGCTGGCCGCACACTTGCGCATCGCGCGCCCCACGGGTCACCGGGTAGTGCCGTAGGTCTGCCCAGTCCGGGGCACCTGCGGACAGATTCCGTGAGCATCGTCGTGGGGTGTCACGAGAGGCCGCGATCGCCGACAATCTGGTGGTGTTCACCCGAGCGTGGGACCATGACTGGGTGCCGCACGACGCAGCTACGACGGTTGCCACACGCGCCTCGCAGCCCACCCGGGCCCAGATCGTGCCCAACCGGAGACCCGGGGATGCCCGGTTCTGCGGCGCTGGGCCCCAATCCGACGCCGAGGGGGCGGGCTCGTGACCACCGAACCTTCGACCGACAAGGCCGCTGCCCTCCTTGCCCTGCACACTGGTCGAGGCTTCGTGCTCCCCAACGCCTGGGACGCCGGCTCCGCCCGCATCCTCGAGCAGGTCGGCTTCCCGGCCATCGCCACGACCAGCGCGGGCATCGCGTGGTCCTGCGGAGTCCCGGACGGAGCAGCGCTGGACCGCGACACGATGCTCGAGCACGTCGGTCGCATCGTGGCCGCAGTGGGCGTGCCCGTGACCGCGGACCTCGAAGCCGGGTACGGCAACACCGCGGACGAAGTCGGGCGCACCGTGGCCCTGGCCGTGGGGCTCGGGGCGGTGGGCGGCAACCTCGAGGACGCCGGGAGGGGCGGGCTGTTCGGCATCGATGAGGCTGTCGACCGCCTCGCGGCCGCCCGGGAGGCGGCGCCACGCGGCACCTTCGTACTGAACGCCCGCACTGACACCTACTTCGCCGGCACGACGGGCGACGCGTTCGCCGAGACGGTCGAGCGGGCGGTCCGGTACGTCGAAGCGGGGGCCGACTGCGTCTTCGTCCCCGGCGTGGTCGAGCAGGACACGATCCGCCGACTCGCCGCGGCCATCCCCGGCCCGCTCAACGTGGTCGCAGGGCTGGCGAACACCATCGACGCGCCCACGCTCTTCTCGCTCGGCGTCACGCGGGTCAGCCTGGGCGGCAGCCTCGCCCGAGCCACGCTCAGCCTGCTGGAGCGCGCTGGTCGGGAGCTGCTCGACTCCGGAACGCTGGGCTTCCTCGACGGAGCGCTCTCCTACGCCGACCTGCAGCGACGCTTCGATCTGTGACGTGTATGGGACGGTGCGAGCCGGGTAGTAACCAGCGGAAGCGCCTCGTGTTCAACGCGCACGCTTGGACGAGGCTGGCTTCCGCCAACCGCCGGGGGCCAACACGAGCCGACCACAGTCCGTGTGCTCCTCCGCCGTCGAAGTGGAGGAAGCGATGCCGGACACGGACAGGGCGAGCGCAGTCGTACTGGGTGCGGCCGAGACGGTGTTGGTTGCCGTGGCGAGCGGCGCGGCAGTGGTGGACCACGCGATATGGAGCAGCCGTCGCCTGGTGGGCGCGGTGGCTCCCCTGAGGACCTGGCGTTCCTCTCATCTGCGTCCGCGGCCCTCGCGGGAGATCCTCCGGTTGCGCTCAGCACGCCGGAGGGTCACAAGCGGGTGCTCGCCCTGCGCCGCCACGGCAATGCCTGCGCTGAGGGAGACGCTCACCCACTGCCTGCCCACGGCGATGGGCTCAAGTTGTGCCAGCCGGATCCGGTCGGACGCCCCCTGAGCCTCCCGAGGGCTGGTGACCCGGCCGAGGACGATGACGAAGGTGTCGCCGCCGTAACGGGCGACGAGATCGCCCGGTCGCGACCTGATGCGCATGCGATGCGCGAGGGTGGCCAGGACCTCATCGCCGGCCACGTGGCCGAATTGCTCGTTGACGAAGCGGAAGCGGTCGATGTTGAACACGAGGACGGCCAGCGGTGTGGCCCTGCGCGTGCCGTTGGGCAGCCAGAGCTTGCCCAACCGACGCTCGAGCTCGGCCCGATTGGCCAGCCCAGTCAGCGGGTCGAAGTCCGACTCATCCGAAAGGGCGCTGGGCGGGGTGGCGTGGTCTCTGGTCACGGGGTCCTCCGTTGTCCTGCACCCCTCTGCCCCTCCTGCTCAGGCCCATACCGGACGACCGCCGAACGAGGTCCCGTCGGACAAAGGGTCCGGGTCAGAGACCCACGGCGAGCCACAGCCTCTCCAGGAGCTCCATGCGTGCCTGCTCGGTGCCACCGGCGGCATCACGCACACGCCACTCCTGCGTGATGTGCAGGGCGGGTTCCCAGTGGACGCGCCCGAGCCCGGCCATCCGGTCGGCGCGCCGGGGTCCGGCGAAGGCGCCGGAGAGGCGGTCGAGGTGCGCCGCCAGGGTCCGCACGTCCTTGATGGTCGGAGGCCCGCTGCCCGAGTACTTCGAGGACAGGGGCGAACCACGCCCGCGGAAGGTCGAGGCGAGATAGGACGAGCGTGTCATGCCAGGGGTCCGACTGCCCCGTGGGATCAGGAGTCAGCGCAGGCACCGGCCCGAGGTCCGCAGCGGGGAGGGGAGCAAGCAGACGCCTCGCCCCATCCATCGCAACGGGTTCCTCAGGGCCCCGGCCCTCACCGCAGGTGCACCGAACCACGTCGCTGCGCGCCAGGCAGGAGCCCCTGTGGGCGAGCATCGTGACGTCCTCGAGCAGGTGGGGGGTGAGCCTGGCCTCCCGCCACTGGAGCCACTCCCCCGTCGTCACACTCCGTTCCACGGCCGCCCGGCGGAAGAGCTCCTCCACGGAGTCCCGCGGCAGGGGACCACCGACGGGCCCGACGATCGTGCCCGCGAGGGGGCCGAGGACATGCTTGGGACAGGCTGCCGCACGCGGTGGACGGCCGCACTCCACCCCGCGGGCGAGGAAGGCCAGGCTCTCCAGGACGGTGGAGATCTTCAGCGCCGTCCATGCCCGCGAGGCCCGCACCAGCGGCACGGGGGGTCCGGTATCTGCATCGATCGCGGCCGCCTCAGCGCCGCGGGCCACGCCGGCTCCGAGCTCCAGAGTTTGTGTCCCCACCCGTTGCCACTACCCCACCGGGCTCGGTCCATCCGCGGGGCGAGCCGATCGACGGGGCGGGCAGTGCCGGCCGGGGAGTCCCGCGAGCGTCAGGCGCCCGTCTCCGGCGCGAGATCGGACCCGGGGTGCGCCCCATCCCGGCACTGGGCGCACAGCGCCGCCACCACGAGGATGGGACCGTAGGCGATGAACAGGTCCTGGCCGGCGAGTCGGTCCAGGCGCCGCCCGCAGTTGAAGCATGTCTCGTTGATGGGTCCGCCGGTGACCCCGGAGCTCACCGTGCGCCAGTAGCAGCCCTCCCAGCACGCAAGGATCCCCCTCACCGAGTCCAGGACGAGCGGTCGCGGCGCACGGTCGAAGGCCACCTGGCGTGCGTGTGGGCAGACACGCGCTGGATCGGCGTCGAGGGCGAAGATCTGCTCGAGCAGTGCATCGATCCGCGCATGTGTGCCCTCGTCGACCCTGCTCCAGCGCTGGCGCTCGCGCGCGATCACGCCCAGGATGCCCACCACGTCCGCCTGGGCCGCACGCACCTGGTCGTAGCGCGCGTCGTGAGCCGTCTCACTGAAGTCCATCTCCACCGTCCCTGCTCTGGAACCCCGGTGCGGATCCATTCCCAGATCCGGCTCCCGTGCATATACCCGTCGGGAGCAGGACGATGCACCGATGGCAGATGACGGATGGTGAGGGCTCAGCGCGAGTCGGCCGTCATCTGCCCGGGGTCTATCGGCACCTGGGCGTGGTCACGCCACGGACCGGGGGGCTCCCGAGACGTCGACGTGGGTGACCAGGGCACCGTCGCGCCCGGCGGGAGCCACGAGCATCACGAACCAGCGCTCCTGCTCGGGGGAGTGACATGGGTACTCCAGGGAGAAGGCGGGGATCTCCCGGCGCAGGACGCGGCCGATCCCCTCAACCGCGCTGCGGGCGAAGTCCCCGTCGACGATCTCGTCGAGCGAGCAGGAGTCGAAGTAGTTGGTGCCGGGCCCTGTGTGCCCACCGCCCGGGTCGCCGTTCTCGGCCGCGAACCGCACCCAGCCCGTGTTCACCAACTCGATGGTGCCTTCACGGTCCAGGACGGCCACGTTGGCGTTCAGCCCGTCGATGACTGACTGGAGGCCGGGATGGGCCTCGCCGTCCTCGATGTGACTCTCCATGGCCTCCACCGCGACATCCCGCGACATCTCCTGTCGTGGGGGAAGTGTAGCTCGGGGCCAGAGCCCGAGGCTCAGTAGCCGGCCCATGGGATCGGGACCACTCGGGTCGGCGACGCCTCGGAGGCCAGTGACCCCCCGAGGGCCGAGGACCATGCCAGCACCAGGGCTAACGAGAGGTACGAAGGAGGACCGAGAACGCGCAGGAGGGCAGCACTCATACCCCCCTCTACCCGTGCGCGCACGTTCCATACCCCCAGTTCCTGCACTGCCCGATGCACGCCGCTCAGGAGGTCCGGCGCCCACCCAGTGCATCCCGCACCCTGTCGACCATTCCCACCCCCGTCCCGACCGATCTCCGGAGCACCTCGCCGGCCGGTGAGTCGGCGCGATCACTCGATGTGGACAGGGCCTGGGACCGTTCGAGCCCTTCACGCAGGTGCACGAGCTCGTCAGCAGGCACTGCGAAGCGCAGCTGAGCGAACTGTTGAGCCTCCTCGTCGGCGAAGTGCTGCGCCACGGTCGTCTGCAGGTCGAGGACGACGTCCATGAAGCGCTCGTCGCGCGCATCGAGGCCCTCGAGCTCCCGGAGCATCCCTTCGAGCTGCTCATGCTCGGCACGATCGTGGGCCACATGCTCGTCGCCATCGACGAGGTAATCCAGCACAGTGGGGTAGAGCGCCATCTCCTCGACCACCGAGTGACGCACCAGGTGGGCGATCAACCGGTCGGCGACATCGCGGCGGGACTCCTCGTCAGCCAGACGCAGGCGATTGAGCAGGTCCTCCACCTCCCGGTGCTCCTGGATGAGCACATCCAGGACATCGTGCGGCCGACCAGCGGGTGCAGTCATCCATCCCTCCAGGCCGATGTCGAGCCCCTCCTGAGGCTGGTCGTCATCTGCCCGACTGCCGCCGATCCATACCGCTCCCGCAGGCCGTGACGGGAGCCCTGCGCCCGCGCCCCGGGATCGCCGGATGGGTCTCAGTCCATGCCGGGTCGCCATACGAGCACGACGCGGCGACCCAGGCGCACTGCGCGGACCCGGCTTCCCGGAGTGCCCCAGGGCCCGTCGGAGGCCACGGCCACGGTCATCGTCCAGGAACCGCCGGCGCGAGCCAACCCGACCAGGGACTGGCCGATCCCACCACCCACGGCGATCGAGGGCCAGAGCTCGAGGAGCCGGCGCCCGATCCAGGTGGGGGCCTCACGAAGCTGGGGTGAGGCGTCCTGCACGACGAAGTCCCGGACCAGTCCATCGGTGCCCGGGACCGACTCGAGCAGCAGCCACGGGTCCAGATGCAGTCCCAGCAGGGTGGTGAGCCATTCCAGCTCGGGGTCCGCCGCCATCGCGTTGCGCAGGAGGAGGTGAGCCACGCGCCGTACCGTCGCCCTGATCTCCGCCCGCGTGTGCTCGTCCAGGGACTGCCTGGTGGTCCACATCAGTCCCACGACCCCCACGACGGACCCCTCGTCGTGGATGGGGACGGTAGCCACCGCCTCGAAGGTCGTGGAGTTCGACACCGACGTCGGGAAATCCTTGGCCCGCGCCGCCCTGTCCTCCCAGAAGAACTCCTGGTCGTCGGCGACTGAGCGCACGTAGGGGATGTCCGGCGACGGCGGGATGCTGTACCACGAGCTGCTGATGTCCCCCGGGACCCCGGCTGAGCCCACCAGCCGAAGCGACCCATCGGCGACCAACCGGTAGAGGGTCACGGCGGAGACGCCGTGAGGTGCCAGGAGATCGGACATCAGCTGGGCCGCCACATCGCCGGGGCCGGACGCACCCGCCACCGAGTCGATCAAGGCGATGAGCACGCCGGCGCGAACGTCTGGTTCCTGGGCCAGAGCCTTCCAGGTCGGTGACGCCGCCGGGGAGCTGGGCAACCGGTCGCGCAGCACCTGCTCCGGAAGGTCCGGGACGTTGGCCGCCGTCTCGGGCAGGGCGACCCCCACCACCGTGGCGGCCACTTCGACCAGGCGGACGTTGTGCTCCTGCGACATCGCCCGCAACTTGTCGAAGGCCTCATCCAGCGAGATCTGGTGACGCTCCACCAGCACACCCTTGGCCTGCTCGATCACGGAACGAAGTTGCGCCGAGGCCCGCAGCCCCTGGATCTCATCGCCCAGTGCAACCACGGTGTCCATGAGGGCGGCCTCTGCACCAGCATCATTGACTTGCCGCTGGGCGCGGGGCCTCGTCACGACCGATAACCTCCCCCGGTCAGAATCACTTGGCCCTGAGGCTAGCCGGCTGCCCTCTCTGGTGAACAGACCCCGTGTGAGCAGTCCCCCATTCCAGGCGTATGGGGGACATGCATCTCACGGGTAGTGAAGGTGGCGGTCGGTCACTGTGGCTGGGCTGAGGCGCCCCGCCTCACCGGCGCCCATCCACGGCCGACGACCGGGATCGGCCTGCTGACGTCGCTGACCCCTCGTGCTCTTCCACGGACGATGGGCCGGCAAGGGCCACGGGAAGGCGCGCGAGAGGGAGACTCGCCCCGTGCGACTGCGCTCGCATCGCCCGGTAGACCTGTTCGGCCGCCTCCGACACGTGCTCCCAGTCGAGCGTTCCCTCAGCCCGGATCCGGGCCTGCTCGCTCATCGTGTCACGCATCCCTGGGGCGCCGAGCAGTCTCCGCACGGCCATGGCTGCAGCACTCGGCGACTGCGGCTCCACGAGCAGGCCCGTCACGCCATCGTCGACCACGTCCAGCAGCGCGCCGACAGCGGTGGCCACGATCGGACGGCCGCAGGCCATCGCCTCCAGCGCCACGCGGGCCGACAACTCGTACCCCGGCAGCCACACGACGATGTCCGCCGAGCGGATCAGGCCGGGTCGGTCAGCCTGGGGGACGGCGCCCACGAACGTCACGCGGTCGGCCACCTCGAGCTCCTTCGCCAGGAGCCTGAGCCGCGCCACATCGGGGTCCCCATCACGCTCTGTCGCTGGGCCGCCAGCCACCACGAGCTCGGCCATCGGCACCTGGGCGATGAGCCGGATCGCATCGTCCACGCCCCCGTCAGGAGTCAGCGCACCCAGTGACAGCAGCCGATGACGCCGTGATGCGCGAGGGAACTCGGGCCCGCGCGGGCTGAAGAGGGTCGTGTCAACGCCCTCAGGCACCACCGCCAGCCTGTCCGGCGAGGCGCCCATCAGCAGGAGTTCCCGCACCTCGGCACGCGATGCGGCGATGACCTGACCGATGCTTCGCGCGAGGCTGCGCTCCACATCGAGCCTCGGGGATGAGACCCCAGCGTCCCTCATCGGCCCGCCCGCCTCGAGGGCCGCCAGTGTGTGGAAGGTGAGGGCCACGGGCACCCTGGCCACCGACGCGGCCTGGGTCGAGACGACTCCGCTGTCCCAGCCGTGCGCATGGGCGATGTGAGGCGGTTGGACCAGCCACCGCTGGGCCAGTTCGCTGGCGAAGCGCGGCATGCACGCCACGACGTCGTCGGCAGCCAGCGGGCGCAGGGGCCCGGCATCCACATGGTGGACGGTCACACCCGGGCCGAGGCGGACCTGGTCGGGCAGACCCACCCTGTCCCGACGGGTGTGCACGACAACCTCGTGGCCCCGGGCGGCCAACGCGCGGGAGAGCGCCTCCAGCTGGATGCCGCGCCCTCCCCCATCCGCCGCATGCGCAGTCAGGGGACTGGCGGTCATCGAGACCATGGCGATCCTCATCCGGGCTCCTCGCTGAGGTGACGGGCGTGACATGCGTGACGTGCTGTGCCGGTGGCTCAGTCCTGCGGGACCCAGGACCGGTCCACGCCCAGCACGGCCCGCACGGCACTGATCAGGTCGGGGGCCACCAGCGGCACCTGGTCCCGCTCGGCCCGAAGCGTGCGCGCCGTGGGCACGAGGATGCCCACGGCCCCCGCAGCCTGCGCAGCCTGCATGTCGGGCCCGTTGTCGCTGATGACCGCCATGCTGTGGCTGGCCACACCCATCTCCTGCGCCGCCTGCAGGACGAGTCGGGGTGCTGGCGTGCGGCATGTGCATCGGTCCATGGGTGCATGCCCGCAGTGCTGCCACGTGTCGAAGGGGCCGAACATCTCACGCACCAGCGCCCTGACCGACTCGTGCGGCGGTCCGGCGGGCTTCATCGCTCCACTGCCCTGTCGTGCACTCACCACACCCAGGGGAAGTCCCGCCTTCCGCACAGCGGCCACAGCCTCGACAGCCCGGGGCGCAGGCACGACGCACCCCTCTGCGTCGTGGGACCGCCCGACGGAGCGTACGAGGGTGTGATTCCCCTCGAACAGGACGGCTCGGACGTCGCGCAGCTGCCTGCCCATTGCTCGCCCAGTCCTCCATACGAACGTCATCGCACCGTCCCCTCGTCATCCACACGGGTCGCGCGGACCTGACCTGCCCTCCACCAGGCACGACCCCCGTGGCGGGGACAGGCGGTCAGGATGCCCTCCGCGGACTCGGGATGAGCGCCGGCTCCCAGGACGTCGGCAGCGGAACGTCGTAGAGCACGTGGTCCCGCATGGCGGCCAGGGTCCGGGTGAGGACCCGGGACACATGGACCTGGGAGATGCCCAGCCGCTCGGCGATCTCCGACTGCGTGCGCTCCCCGTAGAACCTCAGGAGCAGGACCTGTTGCTCCCGCTCGGGAAGTCGCCCCAGAAGTGCCCGTACGTCGCGTCGCAGCTCGACAAGGTCCAGGCTCGGGTCCAGGTCGCCCACGAGGTCGGCCACCGTCGCGTCATCGCCGATGGGATGGTCCAACGAGTGCGTTGATCGGGCCTCGCCGTCGGTCCGCTGGGCGAGCAGGACCTCCTCCTCGACCAGGCCGAGCTCATCGGCCAGGTCAGCCAGCGTGGCATCGTGGCCGAGGGACTGGCGCAGCTCCTCGGTCGCCCGCTGGACGTGGAGCGTGGTCTCCTGGAGGGTGCGGGGAACCCGCACGGCCCAGGCGTGATCCCGGAAGTGCCGCCGCAACTCGCCAAGGATGGTCGGGATGGCGAACGAGTGGAACTCCTTGCCGTGCGAGGGGTCGAAGCGCCCGGCTGCGCGCACCAACCCCAACGAGGCCACCTGGAAGAGATCCTCGGGGCTCTGACCCCGACCGGCATACCACCGGGCCAGCTGGCGGGCCAGCGGCAGGTGATCCACCGCCAGCGCATTGCGAACCTCAGCGTCCAAGGACGCCTCGTCAGGGCAATCTCCGCACGACGCGACGCACCCAGTGCAGGGCGCCGGTGAGTCCGTTCGGTCGACACGCGTCGTCGTGCAGGTGATCGCGTCCTGGTAGATCGCGGTGAGGCGCCGGCCAGCGAGGTCCGGGGAGTGCAGCGCGCGCGCTCGAACCAACGCGGCCGTCCCGAGGGCACGCACCCCGAAGGAGTTGCCGATCACCGAGGCGACTGCCTGGCCGAGTCCATGCGCATCGATCGTGGTCTCGACCAGGATCCCCGTGGTGCCGTGCACGACGAGATCCACGTGGGAGTCCTGCGCCACGGCGATGCTGGCGATGCCGTGGGCAGCGGCCTCGAGCACCTGCCCGCCGTGCCGGGAGCCGTCGACTCCGGCGACCGCGACCGAGGCCCCCTCCCACATCGCCTCGCGCTCGGCTCCCCGAAGGCCGGGGCGGTAGTCGATCCGATCCCAGACCCCCAGACCCTCGGCAGTTCGGCGCAGACCGGTCAGCCGCGCCGGAGACAGCCGTGCCGCGACCACCAGCCGGGCCGGAGCCCACAACGGCATGGAGGCCACGAGGGTATCCAGGCTGCCGTCGCCAGACAGGGTGATGACATCCCCGGCCGGCTTGGCGAACGAGTCGATGTCGGGGATCGGCATGGGCAGGGGAAAGGCCCCCGCGGACAACGTCTGGATCCCGTGGCGCCGCCAGCGGTCGTGCTCGGCCCGCGACATCGGGAGGACAGCCTCGACCAGACGTGCGAGATCCTGCTCCAGCTGTGCGTTCGCCGGCATCTCGTCGAATGTGGCCACGATCGGGGCGCTGCCGCCTGCCTTGACGGCCACCATGGTGGCGACGATCCCCAAGGTGTGCACCACATCGGGAGGTTGCTGGGACCATCTCTCCCGCAACTCGAGGGCACCCGCAGTCAACGATGTGTCCATGTCGCTGCTGGGGATCGCCCACACGTCCTCGATCACGACGGCGCCGGCGGTGCGCAGGCCGTCAGCGATGTGGGTGACGTCGCTGCGTGGGAGGTGGGAGACGTGGGTGAGCGGACGGGAAATGAGGTGGACCAGCATCGAGGACCCTCGCTGACTGCATTGCACGCGATGTCGGATACGTGGCCTGCTGGCTGAAGCACACGTAGTACTTGCTGACGAGTACCCCAAGTTAGGCGATCCATACCTGGGGGAGCAGAAGCTCGGTCGTCGGTTTGCATCGGGTGCGCCACGCTGCTGGACGCTGGCTGAGAATAGCAGGACAGCGCAGGCGACCACCAGTGTGACAAACCGGGCACGCGCCCCCTCAGATGCCAACCAGGACTCCCGTCAGCAGCCGGTTGCGGCTCGAGTCCCTATCCGGTGGCTCGAATGCCATTGCCGGGGTGGCGCTCCCACTCTGCGACGGCGGCCTGCAGCTGGGCCTGGGTCATCGTCGATCGGTGCTCCAGACCGGCCCGCCGGGCGAGTTCGTAGAGCTCGGTCTGCGAGAGCTGCCTGTGGTGCCGCGAGTGCGCGCTGCGCAGGACAGCGTCGCGGCGTATCCGGAAGACCTTGCCCATGCGCCGCCGCTCGGCAATCGGCAGCAACGCAACGAGGGCGGGCAGGACGGCCCGTTCCACCTCGACCAGATCCCGCGCGGCACCCGCCAGGGCCTCCCGGTCCACCGCGTCATCGCCGAGGACGGCATCAACCCGTTCGACAGCATTCCTCACGTCCACCTGGTTCAGGGAGGGCGACGCGCGCAGGACGGGGTGGACCTCCGCCTCGACGGCGGCGACGTGAGCCAGCAGGCGGCGGCCCAACTCAGAGACGGGGTCATGGAATCCCCTGCTCACCCGCCCGCACTGGTCGGCGAGGACCAGCAGGTCACGGTGCTCCGATCCGAGGACGAGGCCGATGTCACTTGCCATGAGCACCTCCTACCCGAGGGCTGCACCTTCATACGACTGGGGCGGCGGTCAATGGAGGGAGGGGGCCGTTGCTGGCCCGGCCCTCGGTGGGGTGGTTTCGCCTGTTTCGGTGGTCCATACCTCGATGTCGTTCGGAGCAACCTAACCCGAGGTTATGGGAACTCTAAAGGAACGGGGGGACGGCTCAAGGCCTGCCGATGATCGTTGCGAGCCCGACGGGGGTCCTGGGTCTCATCTCCGACAACAAAAGGCCGGAATCCACATGCCCTCAGCAACCACCTTGATCCCGCTCGACACCCTTCATCTGCAGACCGGCCCTGTGGTCACCGCCGGTTTCCTCGACGCAGTCGCGGCTGTCACCGCCCTTGCGCTGCCCCCCCGGGCCGGCAGCGATGTGGGGAGGGCGGCCCGATGAGGAGGCGCCCAACTGCAGTTGTCTCGCTCCTGGCTGCAGGCACCCTGGCCATTCCTGCGCTCAGCGTGCTCCTTGGCCCCGGTGTAGCGGGGGCGGCGACAAGCGCCGTCCCGGCCAGTGCTGACTCCTACGTCACCTCCGCAAGCCCGTCGTCGGCCAACGGGACGGGGACCTCGTTGTGGGTGGATGGCTCTCCTGTGATGCGGACCTACCTGCGCTTCCCCGCGCCGGCGACCGCTCCCAAGCAGGCCTTGCTGCAGGTGTACGCCACGCGTTCGACGCAGGCGTTCGAGGTGCGTGGCGTCGCCGACACGAGCTGGAAGGAGACCACCCTCACCTACGCGAACGCACCGGCTGTCGGAACCGCGGCTGTGCAATCCGGGACGGTCACCAAGAACTCCTGGGTGTCCATCGACGTCACCTCGCTCATTCCAGCCACAGGCGACATCTCCCTTGCGCTGGTCCCCCGTTCCACGACCTCGCAGGCGATCTCAAGCCGGGAATCGGGCACGGCCAGTGCTCCGCGCCTGGTGCTCGATCCCGGCTCGACTGCCACGCCCACCCCGACCCCGACCCCCAGCACGGACACCAAGGCGCCCACTGTCTCGGTGACCAGCCCCGCCTCCGGAACGACGATCACGTCAGCAGGATCGGTCAGCGTCACCGCGGCAGCCAGCGATGATGTCGGCGTCAGCACCGTCGAGTTCTACGAGGACGGCGCCTACCGAGGTACCGAGGACGGCGCGCCCTACGTGTGGCCCTGGTCGGTCACCAGTGCCGAGAACGGAACGCACACGTGGAGCGCCAAGGCGTTCGACGCGGCCGGCAACGTCGGATCCTCCACCACGGTCACAGTGACCGTGAACGTGAGCTCGACGACCTCCCCTCCCCCGACGGGCACCACGGCGACCATCAGCGCCCTCCGGGAGACGGCCCCCGTGCCCCACAGCGGCGATGCGGCTGACGACCCTGCCATCTGGGTGCACCCCACGAATCCTTCGATGAGCACCGTCATCGGCACGGACAAGCTGGGCGGCCTCGCGGTGTACGACATGACCGGCAAGCAGCTCTACTACTACGCCGACAGCAAGCCGAACAACGTGGACCTGCGTTACGGATTCACGCTCAACAAGAAGCCCGTCACCCTCGTCGTCACCACCGACACCACTCTCAAGGCGCTGCGCACCTACGTCGTGGACCCCACGACCCGTGGCCTGACCTCGGTCGACGCGCGAAGCATGACGACCGGGATCGGTGCGGCCGGGCTGTGCCTGTACCGCTCGGCAGCCAGCGGGAAGCTCTACGCCTTCGACTCGGATTCCAGCGGAACGACTCAGCAATGGGAGCTGTACGACAACGGCGCCGGCAAGGTCGACGCCAAGAAGGTCCGGACGATCTCGTTGACCTCCGTGGCCGAGGGCTGCGCGGCCGACGATGAGACCGGCGCCCTGTACCTGGCCCAGGAGGATGTCGCCCTGTGGCGCTACGACGCCGAACCCGCAGGGACCACACGGACTTCGGTGGACCAGGTGGGCAACGGACGATTGACGGCCGACATCGAGGGCGTTGCCATCTATCGGGCAGCTGGAGGCAAGGGCTACGTCATCGCCTCGAGCCAGGGCAACGACAGCTACGCGGTCTACAGGCGCGAGGCGCCGAACGCCCCCGTCGGCACCTTCAAGATCGGCGCAGGAGCGGTTGACGCCGTCACCCACACCGACGGCCTCGACGTGACGAACCTACCTCTCGGTTCGGGCCTCGACACGGGCGCCTTCATCGCCCAAGATGATTCGAACGACAACGGCAACCAGAGCTTCAAGATGGTTCCCTGGTCCTCAATCGCCTCCGCGCTCGGCCTCATCACCGACACCACCCACGCCGCGACGGGTGGGACAGCCGGCAGCGGCGGGACGTCACCAACGTCATCACCCACGGCGTCACCCACGGCGTCACCGACTTCGTCGCCGACGTCCGCGACGACCTACTACGTGGATGCAGCCCTGGGGTCCGACGCCAATGCCGGGACGAGCCCGACGACCGCGTGGCGGACGCTGGCCAAGGTGAACGCGCAGGCCCTTCCTGCGGGGTCATCAGTGCTCCTGAGGCGTGGATCGTCCTGGTCCGAGGCCCTCAAGCCGAAGGGCACAGGGACGGCATCGGCGCTGATCACGATCGGCGCCTACGGGCAGGGCACGGCACCCGTCGTGACCGGCCAGAGCACCTGCGTCGCGGTGTCCGGCTCGTACATGGTCGTCCGGGACCTTGAAGTGCGCGCCTGCTCGTGGGCAGGAGTCGAGGTCTCAGGGTCGCACGTCCGAATCGAGGGCAACTATGTCACCGACACCGCCGCCGGGATCTACCTCAAGCGCAGTGCCGTGAGCAACACCGTGGTGGGCAATCGGCTCGTCGACAACAACCGCATGTCCGTCCTGACGACGTCCTCAAACGATGACGCCGGTGCCTTCGGAATCCTGGTGCACGGCGACGACAACGACATCTCCGCCAACACCATCTCGGGCAGCGACGCCTTCTCCTACGACTACGGTCGGGACGGCGCGGCTGTCGAGATCTACGGGGGGATCGGCAACCGCATCCATCACAACGTCGCGGTCGACAACGACGCCTTCACCGAGCTGGGCGATCCCCGGTCCGCCAACAACACGTTTGCGTACAACCTCGTGAGGTCGGCGCTCGACACCTCGACGTTCCTCGTCACCCGGGGCGCGTCGAGCAGTTACGGCCCGGTGCTGGGCACCTCGGTGTACAACAACACCGTGGTGATGACCGGAGCCTCAAGCCAGGGGTTCATCTGCCACGCGGGATGCAGCGCCTCGATCCTGAGTCTGAAGAACAACATCGTCCAAGCGGTCGCCAAAGTGGGTTATGCCGACGCGCCGTTCGACGAGGGGTACAACGTGTACAGCGGTGGGCAGCGACAGTTCACGGTGGCCAGCACGTCCGTTGTCGCCGATCCTGCCTTCGTCGATCCCGCCTCTGCCAACTTCCATCTCCGCTCCGGGAGTCCGGCCGTGGATCGCGGGATCGTCCTGGGCTACACATCCGATCTCGACGGCGGCGTGGTGCCCAGGGATGGCGACGGAGACGGAGTGGCGCGTCCCGATTCCGGGGCCCTGGAGTTCGCCGGCTGAAGCCGCGACGGGGTGAGGCCCGACCTCATCGCCGAAGCCCCGCTCCTCCACCCGGGTGATCTACCCGACAGTGGGAGCGGGGCTTCGGCAACCGGAGGGAGTAGTCGCTCGGAGGATGTGCAGCCAAGCGCATCCCGGGAGTCTCGTCACCTATTGCCTGATCGCTGGGCTGATCCCTACCCTCACCCGCATGGAGAACCTCAGGGTTGACTCGCAACGCAGGGATCCGTCGATGAGTCTCGACGGGTGCGAGCGAATCGTCTTCGTCGGCCGAACGGGATCGGGCAAGACCACCCTGGCCCGTCGGCTGGCCGAGATCAAGGGTGTTGCTCACGTCGAGCTCGATGCCCTCTACTTCGGCCCGGGCTTCAGCACGGTGCCGCTGGATGTCCTGAGGGAGCGCACGGGCCACGCCCTGGTGGGTGATCGCTGGGTCACGGACGGCAACAAGAGCTCGGTTCGTGATCTGGTCTGGCCGCGGGCGGACACGATCGTCTGGTTGGACTACCCCCTGTGGGTGAGCCTGTGGCGACTTGCGGGCCGTGGGCGCAAGCGCTCCACCTCGCTGCGGGGGGAGGGCGGTGGACAGGGGAGCACGGGGTTGCCGAAGCAGTTCGTGGCCGGCGCGCGAGGTGTTGCCACCGCGCTCCGGTCACACCGGGGACAACGCCGCACGTACCCCATCATGTTCGCCGCTCCGGAGAACCGCCATCTGGCGGTGGTCCGCCTGCGGTCCCCGCGCGCTGCCAGCACGTGGCTTGCGCAGGTCGCCGGGGTGGGGCTGCAGGAAGTCCCAAAGCCTGATTGACGGTTCATGCCACTCGGGGGACCCAGTGAATCTCCATCGGATCTGGGCCGGGACGCCACTCGTATGGGATTGCGTGCGTGGGGTAGTGGACGGCAGGTCGGCGCTTCGTTCGTTTGCCGTCCGCATTGCTTCCCGGACGGGGTACATCGTGAATCCGAATCCCAGAGATCCAAGGTCGGATAGATCCGGTCGGAAGGTCAAGAAGGGGCCGGGGCGGATGGCCCTCGGCCGCATCGTCACCGCATTGGTGGTGGTGGCCGCGTTGGTCGTCCCACCGCTAGGGGCCGGCGGGGCAGCTCAGGCGGCCACAGACGTCGGATACCGCGACTTCAGCTACTCCGGGGCAAGCGCTCCGACGGGTCAGAAGCCGGAGAGCAAGCTCTGGTATACGGCTGATGGCACCTGGTGGGGGTCGCTGTTCAACGCAACGACGAAGCGCTTCGAGATCTACAAGTTCAACCGGGCCGCCCAGAAATGGTCAGTGACCGGGGTGGCCATCGACGAGCGGAAGCCATCAGAAGCGGATGCCCTCTACGACCCCGCCCGAGGGAAGCTCTACATCGTCACCCACCTCAAGGACACAAGCTCACTGGCTGACCGGAGCCTGAGGTTCATCCAGTACTCGTACTCAGGGGGCACGTTCGTCAAGGACGCGGGCTTCCCCGTGACGATCGCCACCATCAACCCGGAGGCGGCCGTGTTCGACAAGGACACGACTGGGACGTTCTGGGTCACCTGGACCGAGCCGAACGGCTCTGGGGGCAGGAAGGTGCGGGTGGCCCACAGCACGTCCGACTCGGCCCACTGGGCACCGCCGTACGACCTGACCACTGATCACGCTGGCAACCTCGGCACCGACGAGATCTCGGCGCTGGTCGCCTACAACCACCGGGTCGGGATCATGTGGGGCAACGAGGTCGACGGGACTCTGAACTTCGCCTCGCACAAGGACGGCGATCCGGACTCCACCTGGAACCTGAACGTCCTGTGCGACTTCAACACCTTCGGCAACAAGAAGTGCCCCGATGATCACTTCAACCTCAAGTCGCTGGACTCGGACTCCACCGGGCGGGTGTTCGCCGTGGTCAAGACCTCCCTGAACGACGGGTCGCGCCCGAACCCTAACGACCCGCTCCAGATCCTCTGGACGTTCAATCCGGCGGCCGCCACGGCGAACGGCTGGAGCCGGACCACCGTATGGACGGTCGCCGACAACGTCACGCGAGCCATCCTGCTCCTGGATACCTCGAACAAGGAGGTGTACGTCTTTTCGGCAGCCCCTTGTTGCAGCGGTGGCACCGTCTACATGAAGAAGAGCCGCTACAACTCGCCCTCGTTCACCAGCGGCCTGGGCACAGTCTTCATCCAGCTCTCGACGGACACGTCGATCAACAACGTCACGAGCACCAAGCAGTCAGTCAACTCGAACACCGGGCTGCTGGTGGTGGCCGGGGACGATCACACGAAGTACTACGTGCACAACTACCTGGACATTGCGGGGTCGGCGGACACCACCCCGCCGGACACCTCGATCACCTCGGGTCCCGATGACGGGTCGTCGACCAGCGCCACCTCAGCGACGTTCACCTACGCCTCCACCGAGGCCAACTCCACATTCCAGTGCGCCCTGGACGCCGGCGCCCCGGCCACCTGCCCAGCCGACGGCACAACGCTGACCGGCCTCGCAGAAGGCAGCCACACCTTCACGGCCACGGCCACCGACGCCGCCGGAAACACCGACCCCACCCCCGCCACCCGCACCTGGACCGTCACCACACCCACCGACACCACCCCGCCGGACACCTCGATCACCTCGGGTCCCGATGACGGGTCCTCGACCACGGCCACCTCAGCGACGTTCACCTACGCCTCCACCGAGGCCAACTCCACATTCCAGTGCGCCCTGGACGCCGGCGCCCCGGCCACCTGCCCAGCCGACGGCACAACGCTGACCGGCCTCGCAGAAGGCAGCCACACCTTCACCGCCACAGCCACCGACGCCGCCGGAAACACCGACCCCACCCCCGCCACCCGCACCTGGACCGTCACCACACCCACCGACACCACGCCACCGGACACCTCGATCACCTCGGGACCCGCTGACGGGTCCTCGACCACGGCCACCTCAGCGACGTTCACCTACGCCTCCACCGAGGCCAACTCCACATTCCAGTGCGCCCTGGACGCCAGCGCACCGGCCACCTGCCCACCCGACGGCACAACGCTGACCGGCCTCGCAGAAGGCAGCCACACCTTCACCGCCACAGCCACCGACGCCGCCGGAAACACCGACCCCACCCCCGCCACCCGCACCTGGACCGTCACCACACCGACGGCGATCAGCAATCTCGGCGAGGTGGGGCGGGCGACCTCGACCACGAGCGGAAAGACGCTCACGATCACGACGACGCAGGCGGCGAGCATCGGCAGCCGGATCGTCGTCGCGGTTGGTTACAGCGCCTCGCCTGGAGTGTCGGTGAAGGTCCAGGACTCAGCCGGCAACTCCTACTCCGTCGACGTGCGCAAGGACAACGGTACGAGCGTGGGTACCACCAGCGCGATCGCATCCAGCGCGCTGACCAGCAACTTGCCGGCAACCTCCACGATCACGATCACGTTGTCCTCGTCGGTCACGTACCGGCTGGCCGCGGCCTTCGCATACGCGGGGGTCAGTGCGACGGATGTCGCGACAGCCGCGACGGGCACCAGTGCGACGCCGGCCAGCGGGACGATCACCACAGCCGTCGCGGACGCGTTGGTCCTCGGCGTGACCGTGTACGGCAGCGGAACCGCCTCGCACGCCCCAGGCTCTGGCTGGTCCGAGCTGGCCGAGCTGCACGCAGGGACGAAGAGCCTGGCTGTGGACGAGCAGGTCGTCTCCACGATCGGGAGCTACGGACACTCGGGAACCCTGTCCTCCTCGGCTCTCTGGACGGACTGCGTGGTGTCCTACCGGTGACACCAGGTCGGGCAGCCGCCACCCGACGCCCCATGGAGCTATCGCTGCAATAGCGGCTCGTCGTGCGCCGTTTGGTCCTCTTTGACAGGACCAACGGCCCAACGGATCTGGGCGCGTACCTGGGGATACTGGGACAGCCGCGTCGGAGGCCCATTTGGTCATCTCCCGAATGGACGCTCGAGGGTGCATCCCAGCAACCCCTCACCACCACGAATGTCAGATCGCCGCAGACGACAGAGTCAGCGGCAGACGACGACTGTTCGGCGCGTCGCGGAACAGTCCCGAGAGGACCACGTCATGAAGAACCGCGCCTACGCACCCATCGCGCTCGCGTCCACATGCCTGCTCGTTGCCCCCGCCCTCACGCTCCTTCAGGGGACCGGCGTGGCCGGGGCCGCCACCAGCACGGTACTGGCCGATGCCGATGCCTACGTCACGTCCGCAAGCCCTTCGGCGAACTACGGCAGTTCGACCAGCCTGTGGGTGGATGGATCGCCGATCATGCGCAGCTACCTGCGGTTTCCGGCGCTGTCGGGCACGCCCAGCAAGGCGGTGCTGCAGGTCTATGCCACTCGATCGACGCAGGCGTTCGAGGTGCGCGGCGTGAGCGACACGGGTTGGACGGAGGCAGGGCTCACCTACAAGAATGCCCCAGCGCTGGGCGTCGCATCCGTGAAGTCAGGGGCAGTAGTCCGGAAGTCGTGGGTGTCGATCGACGTCACCTCACTTCTTCCCGGCTCCGGCGACATCTCGCTGGCTTTGGCTATTCCGCTCTCCAAGACCTCCCAGGCGGTCTCCAGCCGGGAGTCGGGCACGACCTATGCGCCCCGGCTTCTCGTCGATCAGCCGCCTACGACAAATCAGAGGCCCACCGTCGTCGCTGACGGAACCCCGCGCTCCGGGCCTGCCCCGCTCGCCGTCAGCTTCTCGGCCATCGGCTCAGATCCGGACGGGAGCGTCGTGAGCTACTCCTGGAACTTCGGGGACGGCACGAGCTCGGCCGTGCAGAACCCATCCCACAGCTACGCGGCGGGGACGTACACGGCCACGGTCACCGCAACCGACAACGGCGGAGCAACAGCTAGCACGTCCATTGCGATCACAGCAACGAAAGGGACCACGCCTCCGCCGAGCACAGACCCCGTGCTGGCTTCGGTCGGGGACATCGCGACCTCGGGCAATGGGCGCGTCGACGTCGCCAACGCCATCAAGGCGGCAACTCCCGACGCGGTGCTCATGACGGGGGACTACAACCAATCGACCGGAACGCTCTCGGCGATCCTCTCGACGCCCGATCCCTTCTACGGGCCGAAGCCCGGCGGGCTCTACCCGATCATGTATCCCACAGCCGGCCCGACCCACGACATCGCGTCCTGCTCCGATCCTCTCGGGTATCAGCAGTACTGGGGCCGAAGCCCGTACGACCCATACAGCTTCAACCTCGGCGCGTGGCACATCATCTCCATGCCGCAGCCCATCACGCGCTACGGCTGCTCGAACCGGACCGCCGTGCAGACGTGGCTGCAGAACGACCTCGCAACCCACCCGAACATCTGCACCCTCGCGTACTGGCACGAGCCCTACTTCTCTCCCACGACGTCCGGGCATCCTGCGACGACCGCCACCAAGAGCTGGGTGGACACCCTCATCGCCGCCCACGCGGAGCTGCTCGTGGCAGGCCATCAGAACGGCGACTTCGTGGCGTACACCACCCCGCAGACCTCTGGGAACGCAAACGGGACAGACGCGAACGGGATCAGGGCCTTCGTGGCGGCCACGGGATCGCAGACGGGATACACGATCTCGTCCGGCGGCAACCACAACTACTCGTCGAGCGCATCCGGCATCTGGGGCTTCCTGAAGATGACGCTGCATCCCGCAGCATGGGACTGGCAGTTCGTGCGCGTCGGAGGGGCAACCGTCTCCGGGCCGACCTCCGGATCGGGAACCTGCCACTGAGGAGCAGCGACAAGTGCGACCACAACCCTCCATGCATCAGCCGGCGGCCACCACGAACGAGACGACGGCCACGACGCCAAGCCCGAGGAGGAGTCCGGGACGGATCCAGGCAGGGGCCTGGACGCCCCGCAGACGGGCGACGTCGCGGGTCACGACCGCGACCGAAAGGCCCACAGCAGCGATGACGAGCAGGGCAGCGCTCACATCACATCACGCCCTCTCGGAGCGGTGCTTCCGATACCGGAGCAGGCACCACCGCCAGACCCACGGAGATGGCACACAGAGCCATCAGGGTGGCCTGCCAGGACCATAGGTGTGCATACATGAGGATGAGCGCCACTCCCTGCGTGATGGCCACGCCGGAGGCGACCGCCACGACGAGTGCGGACAGTCCCGTGGGGAGCCCGACCAGCCGTACCACGGCTGTCCCCGGCGCGACCAGCATCACGATCAGGCTCAGGATGCCGTGCGCGCCCGGCGGCGCCATGAGGACCACCGGACCGAGCAGGGCGGTGGTCAGCACGATGATCCGTCGAATGTCAGCCATGGGTACTGTCCTTGGGGCGGTAGAGGTACACCCGGCCATCAGCACCGTCGTAGATCATCGTGAACTGCTTGTCGTTCGCGAGCCCCCACTCGATCGATGACAAGTCGACGACATCGCCGAGCATCTCAGCGTAGGCATACGACGACTCGGTGATCACCACCCCGCCTGCGCCCACCCTCTTCAACTGCCCGAGCATCGAGTCCCACACCTGCGTCGGTTGTGTGGCGTCCTGCGCCAGGTTCACCAGGGTGGCGTAGCGGTAGTCGGTGTAGTCATGGTCGCGCCACGGCACGACGGGTGAGGGCGCGATCAGAAGTCCGCCCTTCGGGACGGCGCGATACAGCGCGTCAACGGCCGCGATCTCGCCGGGCGTGTGGATCTCAATCCGGTCGTTCCCGAAGCGGGCCACGATCAGAGCCGGCAGGACGAGGAGGCTGACGAAGAGGACCGCGACCGCCGATCTGACGCGGTTCCCCTCCGGCGGCGCGAGGAGGCGCACGGCGAGCACGGCCATCCCAGGCAGTGCGAACATGTGGACGCGCATGGGCATCTCCCCGCCGTAGGCCTGCATCGGCAGGAGGGCGAACGGGACCGCAGCGAGCACAGCGGGGACGAGGACCGGCTTGCCCGCACGCAGGGCTCGGGCGAACCCGAGCGCCGCCAGGAGCCACAGGGCCGCCGACAGGGCCATCCGTTCCATTACGACGAAATGGTGCAGCGCACTGCCCGCCACTCGGGAGGACACGCCGGCGGCGGCAAGCATCTCGAGGTTCGGGACGGTCACGAGGTCGTGCCCGGCCACGTACCTGCCTGCCCCGGTCACCAACCAGACGGCGATCCCGAGGGAGATGACTACCGGCAGCCCGTAGTGGGGCAGCCGTCTGACCAGCGCCAGGGCCACCAGCGTGAGGGCCGTGACGATCGGCGTCAGCTGATGAGCCGGGATCAGGGCCAGGCCCAGGCCGATGGCCACGACGTAGACACCGAGCCGCTGGCGGCGGCCATCGCTGGGCACCGGATCGCCCGCTCGGTCGACCAGCAGCCATTCGGCGACGAGCGCCAGGAGGACGAGGTGCAGGACGAGGTCGAACGTCTGGGGGGCGAAGTAGTCCTGGTCCACCCAGTCCCACAGCATGGCGATCCAGACACCCACCCACGCGGCGCGCCTGTCCCGGAGAAGCGCACGCATCAGGAGCAGCAGGGCGGCGATCAGCATGAGCCGGGCAACCAGGGGGGCCCACCTGGCCATCGGCAGCAGGTCGGGGTCACCGAAGGCTCGGCTCAGGAAGGCCCCGACCGAGAAGAAGCCGGGCCAGTTGAAGTAGGCATCAATGGAACCGTCGATCCGACCTGACGACGCGAGGTGATCGATGATTCCCACGTGCCTGAGGCTGACGTGATCGCGTGGCACGACGGAGGCGATCGCTGTGAGGCCGAAGACAGCGATCCCCAGCGCCCCTGCCGGGATGGCGAGGAGGGTCTCCCGAATGGGGTCGCGGGCAAGCGCGAGTGCGAATGCGCAGCTGATCAGGACGAGCGCCACCCAGTAGGACATGGGGAGCACGGAGGCAAGGCCCAGGTCCGTCATCGCGGAGAGGTCAGTGCCTCGCGCCGCCAGGATCGTCAGCCCGACCCCTCCCAGGGCCAGGGCCAGGACCGCCCCGTCCCGCCAGGGGGCAGAACGGCCACGCCCAGACCCCGGGTTGGTGGTCGGGTCCGCCTGCAGGGCCTCGATGGTCACGTCGACACACGGCTCGCCACGACCATCGTGCGCAGCCGCCACCCGGCCACCACTCCTCCAACGGACTGCGCCGCCACCCAGGCCCATGCCACCGCCACCAGGTCGGACGTTGTGGCGGCCAGGACGGCAGTGACACACGCCAGGACACCAACCGCGACACCCAGACAGATCGCCTCACGCACGCGCCGACGTGCCCGGCAGGCGGCTGAGTACGCCTGAAGGACCGCGACTCCCGGCAGGGCGAGCAGGAGAACCCGGAGTGCGGAGGTTCCGTGGGAGGCGTACCCCGCTCCCATCAGCCCCAGGAGTTCACCCGCGACCAGCGCCACCGTGACCGCGACCGCACCACCCATGAGCATCGACCATCGCAGCGAGGCTCGCAGGTCGTGGCCCAGGTCGTTCGTCGCCCGCACATCTGCAGCGAACTGCGCCTGCCCGACCATCACGGGGGCCAGGAAGACAGCCCAGGCCATCATCCACACCGGGTACCAGTACCCGCCCACGATCGGAGAGACGTATCCGCTGATGAGGACCGGGAGCAACAGGGCGGGCACTCGCTCCGTGAGGGTCAGCGCCTGGTTCGGGATCCCGTCCTGCAGCAGCCCCCGTGCCTGAGGATGGCGCAGTCGCGGCCTGGGCGGGTGGCCGAGCAGTCGACGGAGCATGACGAGTCCGAGCACGGCCGAGGCGAGCAGCCCCGCGCTCCAGCAGGCCATCATGGCTGTCGGCCCCAACCCGGTCACGTTTGCGAGCATGACCAGTCCAAGCACCCCCACGAGGCCGGCCGCGATCCCGCGCGGCACGACCATGCCCCCGCGCCCCAGCGCCGTGCTGATCTGGTCCAGGCAGACTCCGAGGGTTCCCGCGATGCAGGCACCGACGATCAGGGTGGCCTCCACGGGCTGGGCAAGCAGGTCCCTCAGGTGCGGGGAGGTGGTCCACATGACGATGACGTAGACAATGCCCCCGAGAAGTGAGGTGATGGCGACCATCGTGAGGGCAACCGCCGAGAGGCTCATGGCCTCCCGTCGCTGCAGGGAGGGGATCCGCAGGATCACCGCCGCGCCGATCCCCAGCAGGGCGAGCTGCGTCACGATCATGACCCCGGACAGTGCGCCGGAGACCAGGCCGACCTCAGAGGCCGTAGCCACATTGGCGGCCACCAGCCAGAAGGCGTATCCCAGGGCCATCTGTGCGCCCTTGCCCACGAGGAGCCCCGCGGAGCTCCGGCCCAGCGAGTGCGGGGCGGGGAGCTCGTCGGAGATGCCCGGACCGGGCACGATCGGAGCAGCGACTTCAGCCATCGCGCAGCGCCTTCCCCATGGCGGCGTAGTTGTACTGGGCGAACCTCAGGTAATAGGGGATCCATCGTGGTTCGCCCCGGATCATGCTCAACGCGATCCCCCGTCCCGCAGCCGCAGCCGGGAGTGCGAGGAGCCGCGCGCCGCGAGCACCCCGGGTCCGGATCATCCGCCCCAGCCCCGCGCCGTCCGCCGTGAACTGGTCGCGCGCGAAGGCGAAGTCATCGCCGCCATACCGATGGGTCACTGTGACGCGCTCGGAGACACCGATCTTGGCCCCGGACCGCCGCAACCGCCATCGCAGGTCTATGTCCTCACCGGAGGGGAACCTGGGGTCGAAGCCAACATCCAGGAGGTACTCACGTTCGAAGATGGTCGCGACGAGCCCCAACCAGTGACGGCTTCGGCCCGATCTGTGATGGTGGACGAGGGCCTGACCCCAGTAGCCCGGCCCACCGACACTGTGCTGGCCGGCCTGGAGCGCATCGAAGCCACCCTCCAGGAACTCGTCCAGCAGCTCCGCCAGGGCCCCGTCGGGCACCACCACATCCGCATCGACCAGCGCCACGAAGGGTGTCTGCGCCGCGCGAGCCCCGAGAAGGCGCGCGACGGGAAGGCCCCTTCCCTCGTCCGAGAGCACCCGGGCTCCGGACCCTCGGCTGATGGCGACGGTCCGGTCCGTTGAGCACCCGTCAACCACGATGACCTCTGCCGGGCAACTCCGGGCAAGGGAGGCCAGGCATTCCGGAAGCAGGTGCTCTGCGTTGCGGGCCGGGACGATCACTGTGAGCGCATGAGTGCCCTTCACGGTCAGGCCCCGAACCTGTCCTCCACTGCGGCCCCCACCTCGACGGGCGGCCGGAGATCCCCCGTGAGTGTCTGGAGCTGACGGACGAGATCGTCCGAGGCCTGATCGGCTGAGTAGGTGACGGGAATGCGGAGCAGGTACGTCGGGCACCCCATGATCGCCTCACTGACAATCGCCCGCTTCCTCCCCAGGTAGCGATCCAACGACACCAGGCCTGTGGCAGTCAGCGAGTCCAGCAGGGCCCGCGAGGGCCCAGCCAGCTCGAAGTGGAAGTTGCCGATGATCCTGTCGGCCATCCATTCGGGCGAGCGCTCCTCCAGCCGGGACGCGGCGCCGGCGAACCGCTCCACGTACACCACCAGTCCCAGCGGCGCTGAGGCTGCCAGCGGCGCGTCAGGGAAGGCCGACCGGAAGTGGACCTGGCGGTGCTCCGGCGACCATCGGCGGGCCGCCGCAGCTGCTCGCGGGTACTTCACGATGTGCGGGTGGACGACGGTCGTCATCCGTCCCACCGGGCGGGCCAGCGACCTCGGGATGAGCGGCTTCCGGCTGCCTTCGAACAACTGGGGGTAGATCTCGCGGTGGTGGGCCTTGATGAACATGGGCTTCTGGAACCCGAGCAGCTCCCCAGAACGGTCCAGGAATGCCCAGTCGTCACCCATGAAGGCGATCCCCGGCTGACGCATGAGCTTCGCGACCGAGCTTGTCTTGCCGGTTCCACCGCTGGCCGGCAGTGCCACGCCTATCCCGTCGACAGCGACGGTCGCGGCGTGAATCATTGCGGTGCCCTGCAGCGTCATCAGCTGGTCGAGTAGCGGGATGACGGCTGTGAGCAGCTCCCCGCGACCTGTGATCAGGTACCCGAGATCCGTCCGGGTGACCCCCACGTCCTGCTGGCGATCGATCACGGTCTGGTCGCTGTAGAGCAACTCGTCCTCGACGCTGGAGGGCTCGTGGAGCGACGGGTGGTCCCTGGCCACCTGGAGATGCCCTGGCACATCTGCCTCGGTGGCGACGCTGGCGAACATATCGGCGAGCTGGGGCGCTCCGGGGGAGTCGTCGGCGACTCGGATGCCGATCCGGCCGTGGATGTCGTAGTTCACAGGGACGTCCTTCTCTTTCGTGGGCTTCTCACTGAGGCGAGCGCATACCCAGTGGCAGTGACCAACAGGCCTGCAACGATGGCGGCGGCGGGAGTCGTTCGCCTGGGGTCGCGGTGACGCCAGGCGCTGGAGACGGCGGTCGCCACGCCCGACGGCAGGGTGGACCGGACGTAGTCGCGCTCGGAGGCGAGGCCATCACCGCGCCCGACGAGGTCAGCGACCACGGCCTTCGACTGGCCCTCGGCGTAGCACCGGCGTCGGAAGTAGGTCCACGTCGTCCGCTGCTGCGGTACCCAGTGCCGGACCCGTGCAGCCGGTTCCAGCAGGACCCGAGCACCAGGCACCTGTCGGCTGACCCGGATGGAGGCCTCGGTCTCCTCGCAGCCACGGGCATCGGCGCCGATCCGCCCCACCCCGTCGGAGAACCCGCCTGCGGCGATCAACGACGAGCGGCGGAAGGAGATGTTGGCGCCGATCGCATTGCGGACGGGTCCCAACCTCGTGGGTTGCCCGCGGTAGGAGCATCCCACCACCCATCCGAACTCCTCCGGGAACCACGAGGGACGATGGGACTCCCACGCGGGTACGACCGAGCCGCCGACGGATACGACGGCGGGATCGGAGTACGGCGCGACGAGGTGGGCGAGCCAGCCCGGTTCGGCCTCTGCATCGTCGTCCAGGAAGGCGACGACATCGCCGGTTGCCAGTTCGACTCCCGTGTTGCGGGCGCCGGAGAGGCCCTGGGGGCCCGTGCTGGGGACGACGCTGATGCCGTAGTCCTCCGGGTACCCAGACACCTGAGCCCGCACCCAGTCGAGCAACTCCTCGTTGTGGTCGATGATCACGAGGATCTCGCGGGGCGGGGGCACCTGGGTTCGCACGGATTCGAGGGCAGCCATGAGCTGGTCGGCACGATCCAGCGTGTAGGCGCAAAGGATGGCGGTGACGGTGATGCTCACGTGTGGACCCCGATTCCTTTGAACGCGTGGGCTGTGGCCACCCGTTCGTGGCGCGTGCCCGGTGGGCGCCTGCGTCATCTCAGACGACCGTCAGGCCGATTCGCTGACGGGGATGTCCTCGTCAAGGCTGACTGCGCCAAGAAGGTCGAACCTGCTCCTCACGGTCATGTCGTCCTCGTGCAGGGGGTGCACGTTGTGCGACTGGTCACCGGCTCCACCGACTCGGGGCCAGGGAATCGAGGCGCTCATCGGATCGTGCTCGTGCTCGACCATCTCGGGTCGCCCCAGCGCTGGCGCAGCGGGTGCCTCGGCCACGAAGTCACGAGTCGAGTTGGTCACCTCGGTCAGGTCGAGGACGGCCTTGGCGGCGGCGACACGATGCCTCTTCCACTCCGTCATCAAGGTGCGCAGGACCCGGGTCCCGTCCACACGAGCATTGAGGTTGCTCTCGCCGTGGATGCGCGGCAGCTCCACGCTGGGGACCTCGACGATCTTCAGTCTCGCGGTGGCGGCACGGCAGTTCAGGAGGGTCTCGACCTCGAACCCATCGCCCCAGAGCATCCTGTCTGGGCGTGTACTGCCGGTTTCGTGATTCGTGGCAGGCAGTTCGAAAGCCGCCAGGACGTCGCGCCAGAAGGCGTTGTAGCCGTAGCAGAGATCCGTGAATCGCGTGCCGAAGAGCACATTGGCGGTGCGAACGAGGGCGAGGTTCCCCATGTGCCGGATCCCGGTGATGTCCTCGCTTCCCCCGTCGTCCAGGTTTCGGCTCCCCTTGGCGAAGTCCGCGCCTGCGACCAGCGCGCCCACGAACGAGGGCAGCTCCCGGGGGTCGGCCGACCCATCTGCATCGAACATCACGATCACATCGCCCGTGGCCGCCTCAAATCCCACCGCGAGGGCGTTGCCCTTCCCGCGACGAGTCTGTGCAAGGACGCGGACGTCGGGCAGCAGGTCGCGAGCCGTCTCCACCGTGCCGTCCGTGGAATAGCCATCAACAAGGATGACTTCGTGCACGGAGGGCAACTGAGGCAGGACCTCTTCGAGGTTGCGGGCCTCGTTCTTGGCCGGGATGACGATGGACACGAGTGGATCCGTGGTGCGCTCCGGAGTCCGCTCTCGGGCGTCTTCATGGGTGAGGTCCATCTTGTGCTCGTTTCTCGTTGTGGGGACGACGTGGAACACGCCCTGGCGGGCTTCGGCAGGTGTTCGCAGGCGCTCCGTTCCGCGCTGGCGAAAGGACCGGGAGGCTTGGTTAACGCCGCCTACCCGTCAGTTCAACGCCCATACGCCGGTCCGGTGGAATCGAGGTGAACAGGGCCGGGGAACGCAATGCCAGCGTCTCGATGTTCCGGTCCGACGCCTGCAGCGAAGATGCCGACGACGGCCGGAGACGGGCGGAGCCCCACCGCGCAGCGCGGGGGAAGACCACGCGGTGGGGCCCGGCCTGGGTGGCCCTCCGCTTCCGCGACGGGGACACCCCCCGATTGGTACCCGCTGTAGCGGTGGCCATACCGACGGGACTACTTCGCCGCAGGGACACCCGCGATGAGCCCCAGGTAGTGGTCCACGATCTCCGGCAGGATAGGCAGACTGGAGCGAAAGCGGTGCGCAGGTCCGGGGCCTCGCTACTCCGACGCCCGGCCCCAGACGTGGGCACCGCCCCAGTCGATCGCCTCGACGGGATCGTCGCCGACCACCCAGGCGTCGTGTCCGGGCGGCAGCACATGCACGTCCCCGGGCACGGCCTCGAACGCGGTGCCGTCCGCCATCCGGCCGGCGATCCGCCCGGAGATCACGTACTGGAAGTGGGGAGCCTCGCAGAGCTCGGTCCCTGTCGTCGGCTTGACATGATCTGACCACCGCCATCCCGGCTGGAGGGTGATGCGCAGCACCTTTCCACCGCCGATGGTGACGATCTCGCCGCGCCCCAAGGGGAATTCCAGCACCTCGTCGGGCGCCGCGAAGGTCTTGAACTCAGCACTTGCCATCGCAGTCTCCTTGTCCTCGTTGTCCTCGCCGATCTGTCGGGAGGCGGGCCTCGCTCCAGCGTCGGCTTAGCAGCGAGGCCCGCTCGTCGGCACCTACCCCGTGGGCCCGCACGCATACGTGTCGTGGTGCCGGCTCGTGAGGACCACGGGTCAGGAAACGTGAAACCCATGCGCCGCGGGACGGTGCGGCAGACCGGCACGCAGTCGGTCTGCCACCCCCTCAGGGCCGGGGGTGGCAGACCGACGTTGCGCGGGCGAGGTCAGACCAGGGAGGCGCACTGACCGATCGCGTTACGGCCAACGACGTTGACGCTGCCGGGCACGAAACCTCCGGACACGCCCGGGGTCAGTCCCATGCAGATGAGGTTCCGCCCGATGGAGTTGCGAACGATGTAGACGCCGGGGGCGCCCGGGTGAACGTCGGTCACGGTCACGTCGGTCAACGTCGCGTTCCCCCCGATCGTGTTGAAGAGCACGCCGAGCCAGTCAGTCGTCTGCCCGCTCACCGTGAGGTTGCGGCCGATCGTGTTGTTCTTGATCGACCACGGAATCGCCGAGCCTCCGCCGATCAGCGTGACGTTGCCCTTCACCGTGATCCCGTTCAGCAGAACGGCATCCGCGTTGACTCCCGTGACGTTTCCCTCGACGGTGATAATCGAGTGTCCCGTCGGCTCGACGATGCATTCATGTCCCGAGTTGCCGGTGTAGGAGGGCGGCTGGCAGCCCAGACCGAGGAGCGAGCCTGCCGCCGCGGTGACGTTGTGGCCGACGGTGATTGTCGACGGCGCGCTCTGCGCGTCGAGTTCGGCACCGGCCCGGACGTTCACGTTCCCGACCACGCTGATCACAGCGCCGGACGGTACGGAGCAGGCACCCGTGACCGTGATGCTGGCGTAGTCCCCTGTTGGGATCTCACCACCGGTGCACGTGTAGCCCTTCGGCGTCCCCATGCTGGATACGGCTGCCATCGCCGGCGTACCCGAGAACACGAGACCTGCGGCAACGAGAGCCGTCGCCAGAACCCAGTGCCGCTTGGCAGTCCTCATCAGCACTGCCCTGCCTTCGCCGTCCCCCGGGGCACATACCCAGCCCCGATGGCGACGGCCTCGCCCTGCCCCATCGGGAACTCCGGCACCTCATCGGGTGCCGCGAACTTGCTGATCTCCTCATTGCCCATTGCAGTCTCCATCCTCGGCATCGTGTAGGAGAGGGGCTCGCTGAAGCGCGTGCGCAGCAGTGAGGCCCGCTCATGGAGTGCCTACCCAGTGCGTCCGGTGGCATACGTGTCGTGGTAGTCGCTGATGCGGTGCTTGGGGTCCGTACGGACCCGGGCCATGCTGCCGTCTCCTCGACGGGGGTCGTCGAATGCGTCTGAGAGCGCCCCGCACAGAGGTACTGGCAGGACCTCCCACCGAGCTCCGGCACGTCGTACGGTCGTGGGCATGGACCCCAAGACCGAGATCCGCGAGTTCCTGGCCACCCGCCGGGCGAAGATCACCCCCGAGCAGGCCGGCCTGCCGGACTACGGCGGCAGCCGGCGGGTGCCCGGGCTGCGCCGCGAGGAGGTCGCCATGCTCGCCGGGGTCAGCGTCGACTACTACGTCCGCCTCGAGCGCGGGAACCTGGCCGGCGCCTCCGAAGCGGTCCTGGAGTCGATCGCCAGGGCGCTGCAGCTCGACGACGCCGAACGCGGGCACCTGTTCGCCCTGGCCCGCGCCGCCAACGCCACCGGGGTCCAGCGCCGGCGCCGCCCGGCCCCGCAGCGGGTCCGCCCCGGGATCCAGCGGCTGCTGGACGCCATCAACGACGCTCCCGCCTGGGTGCGCAACGGGCACATGGACTTCCTCGCCGCCAATCGGCTGGGTCGCGCCCTGTACGCCGACCTGTTCACCAGCTCGATCCGCCCCGCGAACAACGCCCGGTTCGTGTTCTTGGACCCCCGCTCCCGGGAGTTCTACGTCGACTGGGAGAAGGGCGCTGATGACATCGTGGCGATCCTGCGCACCGAGGCCGGGCGCACCCCCTACGACCCCGGCCTGACCGAACTGGTCGGGGAGCTGTCCACCCGCAGCGAGGAGTTCGCCACCCGCTGGGCCGCGCACAACGTGCGCTACCACCGCACCGGCACCAAACGGCTGCACCACCAGGTCGTCGGCGACCTCGAGCTGGACTACGAGGCCCTGGACCTCCCCGGCGACCCCGGCCTGCGGATGTTCGTCTACACGGCCGCCCCCGGCTCCCCGTCCGCCGACGCGCTCACACTGCTCGCCAGCTGGGCCGCCACCGAGTACCAAACCCAACAGGCCCAGGCCATCGCCGCCCACGGCACGGCCGACGCACCCGACGCCTGACCGGGACAACCCCGCACGGCGCACCACCGCATGACAGGAGATCTGGCATAGAGATCCAACCGACGCACCCCGCGGGCAAGGTCCCGGCGGAATGGTTCATCGGGTGGAGAACGCATTCCTGGGGGGTACTGGCAGGCCCTGCCTCATCGGCGAAAGGCCGGGTTCAATGGGGGCATGCGAGGAGCCATCATCTACGGACCCGGGGACGTGCGCTTCGAGGAGCGTGCCGATCCGACCATCATCGAGCCCACCGACGCGGTCATCCGCACCGTCGCCGTCTGCGTGTGCGGGTCAGACCTCTGGCCGTACCGCGGCACCGCCGAGGGGCGCAAGCCGACCCCGATCGGGCATGAGTACGTCGGGATCATCGAGGAGGTGGGCGCGGCGGTCACGACCGTCACGCCCGGGGACTTCGTCGTCGGCGGGTTCCTGTACAGCGACAACACCTGCCCGGTGTGCCGCAAGGGTATGCACGCCAGCTGCCAGCACGGCGGCGGATTCGACGGCGCCCAAGCCGAGCGGATCCGCATCCCGCACGCGGACGGCACCCTGCTCGCGACTCCCGGCCAGCCGGACCCAGATCTGATCCCCGATCTGCTGGCGCTGTCGGATGTGATGTGCACCGGATGGCACGCCGCGGTCTGCGCCGGGGTCCAGCCGGGGAGCAGCGTGGTCGTCGTCGGCGACGGTGCCGTCGGGCTCAGCGGTGTCCTGGCAGCCACCCAGCTGGGTGCCAGCACGGTGATCGCCATGAGCCGGCATGAGGCACGCCAACGAGTCGCGCTCGAGTTCGGGGCCACCCATGTCGTTGCCGAGCGTGGCGAGGCTGGCCTGGCGGCGGTTCGGGAGCTGACGGAGGGCATCGGCGCCGACTCGGTCCTGGAGTGCGTCGGTACCGAGGACGCCCGACTCCAGGCAGTCCGATGCGCCCGCCCGGGAGGACTGATCGGTCTGGTCGGAGTCCCCCATGGCGACCTGCCCACCGACCAGCTGTTCTGGGCCAACAAGGGGATCCGTGGCGGACCAGCCCCCGTCCGGGCCTACCTGCCGCACCTGCTCGACCTCGTCTGGAACCGGCAGATCAACCCCGGCAGGGTCTTCGACCTCACCCTTCCCCTGTCCGAGGTCGCCGAGGCCTACCGCGCCATGGACGAACGCCGCGCCATCAAGGTGCTGCTCCAACCCTGACCCTCACATCGTGATGACGATCTTTCCGGCGAACGATCCGCTGAGGTAGTGGGCCATGGCGTCGCGGCCCTCGTCCAGGGGGAACACCCGATCGATCACCGGTGTCACCGAGCCCTCGCCCATCAGGCGCACCAACCTGTCCATCACGTCGGGTCGGTTGGCCCGGTACATCACCAGGCTGACGCGCCGGCCTCCAGACAGCCGCAGGGCCTGCCCCAGCGCGGCCGCCCCGACCAGCCGCCGAGTGCTCCCGCCGACGACGCCACACGTGCCGCGCGGCAGCAGCGCGCGCCCGTACTCGGCGACCGATCGATGGCACACCACGTCGAGGATCAGGTCGTACTGCTCGCCGCTGCGAGTGAAGTCCTCGCCCGTGTAGTCGATCACGCGGTCGGCGCCGAGCTCGAGCATGGCCTCGAGCTTGCCCGGACCGTCGACTCCGGTGATCTCGACTCCGGACGCCTTCGCGATCTGGATGGCGAACGTGCCCACCCCGCCCCCGCCGCCGTTCATCAGCACGCGCTGGCCCGGGTGCAGCGGACCGCCCTTCTCCAGCCCCGCGACGGCCAGCCCACCGGCCTGGGGCACGGCCGCCGCCTGCTCGAAGGTCAGGAACCCCGGCATCGGCGTCAACGCGGACTCAGGCGCGCGGGCGTACTGCGCGAACGCCCCGAACCCGCACCCGGACAGGTCGCCGAACACAGCGTCCCCCGGGCGGAACCGGGTGACCGATCCGCCCACCGCCTCGACCACACCGGCGATGTCGGACCCGAGGGTCCGGCGCCTGGGTCGGCGTAGCCCACCCGTCCGGTTCACGATCGGGGTGCCGCGCATCAGGCCCTGATCCCACTCGTTGATCGAGGCCGCACGCACCGTGACCAGCACCTCGTCAGGGCCGGGACGGGGGACCGGCACCTCAGCGACCTGCACGACCTCGATGCCGCCGTACTCGTCCTGCACGAGGGCCCTCACGTTGTCGCGTCCCCCGCCGCGGCGACGACCCTTGGGGCGACGGTGATGATCACGTGGCCCTTCTTGTGACCCTGTTCGACGTACCGGTGGGCCTCGACGATCTGCTCCAGCGGGTAGCGCCGGTCGATCACCGCCCTGATCCTCCCGTCCTCAACGAGCCTGGTGAGGAAGATCAGGTCCTCGGTCCTCACGCTCCCCGCTGAGCCGGAGTGCTTGACGATGTTGAGGTAGACGCCCGTGGACTTCAGGCGCCGCTTGCCCTTCGAGGGCGCAAGCTTGTCCACGGCGTCGAGGATGACGTCGTAGGTCTGCTGGTCCTGCGTGAAGTCCTGTTGGGTGTAGTCGATCACCCGGTCGGCCCCCAGCGACGTGACCATCGGCACATTGGAGGTGCTGCACACCCCGGTGACTGTGGCCCCGAAGCACTTGGCCAACTGCACCGCATAAGTGCCCACACTCCCCGAAGCGCCGTAGATCAGGACGTCCTGCCCCGGCTGGACATCCGCCTTCCGCAGGAGCCGCAAGGCCGCGATCCCCCCGGTGGCCAGCCCGGCGGCGGCCTCCTCGAACGTCATGGTGGTCGGCTTGAGGGCCAGCATGCCGTCCTTCTCGGCCGACTTCCTGGGCTTCTCGGGCAGGCACGTGTACTCGGCATACGCCCCGAGACGCCAGCCGGTGAACCCGAAGACCTCATCCCCCGTCGTGAACAGCGTCACCTCCTTTCCCACCGACTCGACCACACCGGCCAGTTCCATCCCCAGGATCGGGTGCCTGGGTCTGCGGACACCGAGCACCAACCGCGCCATGAGTCGTTGCCCGCGCGGCACGTCAAACGTGCGGATCCGCACATCACCCACGTGCACCGTGGTCGCAACCACCCGGATCAGCACCTCGTCGGCGCCAGGGGTGGGCTTCTCCACCTGGATGAGCCGAAGAACCTCCGGCGGCCCATACCGGGGGCATTCGATCGCCTTCATCACATCCCTCCCGAAGCCTGGCTGCACAGAGTGGGCAGGTGCGTCGTCGACCCGTGCAGGATCTTCGACATGACGCCCCTTCCCAATGCGAGGCCCCGTCCATCGGATCGCTGAACGGATCGCCAAACAAGGGGACAAAGGCCTGTGAGCGAGACCACACCGAGACGCGTGCCCACCGAGCAGGCTGCCCCCCGGCTCTGGGACCAAGACGACTCACGCCCCCTGAGTGCCGTTCGACCCTGTCGCCCCGGCGAAGTCGGTGGGAGCCTGCCAGCATGCACCGCCATGTGTGGCCGGGAAGCCACTTCCCCCTCGGGGCGACGCCCGATGCCGGGGGCACCAACTTCGCCCTTGCCTCCCAGGTGGCGCAGAGGGTCGTCCTGTGCCTGTTCGACGAGGCGGGCCACGAGGAGCAGGTGACGCTCCGGGAGTACGACAGCGGCGTCTGGCACGGCTACCTGCCGGGGGTCGGTGTCGGGCAGCGGTACGGCTATCGGGTGCACGGCGTTTATGACCGAGGCCGGGGACTGCGGTGCAACCCCGCGAAGCTGCTGCTGGACCCCTACGCCCGGGCCTTCGACGGCGAGCTCCGCTGGGGCCCCGAGGTCTTCGACTACGACTGGAACGCACCCGACACGATCTCCGTGCTGGACTCCGCGGCCAACATGCCGAAGTGCCTCGTCGTGGACCCGACCTTCGACTGGGCCGGGGACGTGACTCCGCGGACCTCCTACGCGGACTCCGTCATCTACGAGGTGCACGTGAAGGGGTTCACGGCCACCCACCCGGGGGTGCCCCCGGAACTGCGCGGGACCTACGCCGGCATGGCCCATCCCGCGGCCGTGGCACACCTGACGTCGCTCGGCGTGACGGCCGTGGAACTGCTGCCCGTCCACGAGTTCATCACTGCCAGCGCGCAGGCGCGCTCCGGGTTGTCCAACTACTGGGGCTACAACACGATCGGCTTCTTCGCACCCCTCGAGGAGTACTCGGCGGCGTTCCAGGCGGGGTGGGTCGGTGGCCAGGTGCGGGAGTTCCAGCAGATGGTCCTGGCCCTGCACGCCGCGGGGATCGAGGTGATCCTCGACGTGGTCTACAACCACACGGCTGAGGGTGACCAGCTCGGCCCGACCCTGTGCTTCCGGGGGATCGACAACCACGCCTACTACCGGGTGGATCCGGCTGACCCGTCGCGGTACCTGGACACGACGGGCACCGGCAACTCCTACAACGTCGACGACCACACCTGCCTGCGGCTGATCATGGACTCGCTGCGGTACTGGGTCACCGAGATGCACGTCGACGGGTTCCGCTTCGACCTGGCCACCGCCCTGGCACGCGAGGACGGCGGGTTCGAACGGCTCTCGTCGTTCTTCGCCCTCATCGACCAGGACCCCGTGATCAGCCGGGTGAAGCTGATCGCCGAGCCGTGGGACGTCGGGCAGTGGGACAGCTACAGCGTGGGGGCCTTCCCGGACACCTGGAGCGAGTGGAACGGGCGCTACCGGGACACGATCCGGGCCTTCTGGTCCGGGCGCCCCGGCATGCTGCCCGAGCTTGCCACCCGTGTCGCCGGGTCCTCGGACATCTACGGCCCCAGCCGTCGCCGGCCGCACGCCTCGATCAACTACGTGACCTGCCACGACGGCTTCACCCTGCGCGACCTCGTCTCCTTCACCGGCAAGCACAACGAGGCCAACGGCGAGGACAACCGGGACGGTACGAACGACAACATCTCGTGGAACCACGGCACCGAGGGCCCCAGCGACGACCCGGCAGTGGAGGCCGCCAGGGACCGGGACGTGCGGGCGATGCTCATGACCCTCCTGCTCTCCCGCGGCGTTCCGATGCTGCTCGGCGGCGACGAGATCGGGCGCACCCAGCGGGGGAACAACAACGCGTACTGCCAGGACAACGAGATCTCGTGGTTCGACTGGCAGCACGTCGACGACGACCTTCTGGCCTTCGTCCGGCGTGTGATCGCGATGCGTCGGGCGCACCCCGTGCTGCGCCGGCGCCGATACTTGGCCGACCCCGGGTACTCCGTGTGGTTCGCACCGGACGGCCGGGCGATGTCCCCACCCATGTGGCAGGACCCGGCGCGGCACAGTGTGGCGGTCTTCGTCGACGGGTCCGTCGCCCCCGACCACGACCGCTGGGGGGAGCCACTGCTGGACCGCAACCTGCTCGTACTGGTCAACGGGGAGGCCGATTCCGTGGAGTTCCGCATCCCCGACACGTCACCCGCGGGTCGGCCGTCGGACCTGTGGCGCCTGGAACTGGACACCTCGCTCCCAGGACCCGAGCCCGCGTCCACGACTCTCGTGAGAGCGGGGGAGACAGTACTGGCCCCGGGCCGCAGCCTGCTCGTGCACTGGTCGGCCTGGGACCCGCTGCCATGAACACCGTCATGCGCAGACCGGGCCACGCTCGCGAAGCAGACTCCGGCAGCGGCCGGCGCGGCTGCGCCAGCTGGAAAGGCCCAACCGGACTTCACGGGGCGAGGGTCGCTACATGCCGAACGTCTGCTGGAGGAATGCGATCGTCGGCTCGGTCTGGGTCTGGTCGAAGGCGGGGTCGGCGTGCCCGGCGCCGGGCAGGATCGTCAGGGTCGAGGCGGCGCCGGCCTCATCGAGGGCGTCCTTGAGCTGCTGGGACTGGCCCGCGGGCACGTTGCAGTCGGCGTCGCCGTGCGCCAGGGAGAACGCCGGGACCGCTGATGCTGTCGGAAGGTAGGAGGTGAGGTCGGTGGAGGCGGTCTGGTCGGAGGAGTCGACTGCCTCGCCAAGCCACTGCGACTCCGGCGAGTCGGCGGTTCCGTGGACCTGGGACTGCCCTGCGCACGCGGTGACGTCGGCGGCCTGCTCGTCCATCGTCGCGAAGTCGACCGGGCCGTACCACGAGACGACCGCCTGGACGGCATCGGACTGGTCGGGGTTGCCGAGGCTGTCGTCGTCGAAGATAGTCGCCTGATCGCCGGTCACGCCGAGCATGTTGGCCAGCCATCCGCCGGCGCTCTGGCCCCACGCGGCGAACTTGTCGGGGTCCAAGCCGTACTGGGCGGCATTCGCCCGTAGCCAACGCACGGCGGCCTTCACATCCTGGGCGCCTGCGGGGTAGAGCGCCTCACCGGAGAGTCGGTAGTTCAGGGCGGCGACAGCGAATCCCTGCTGGACCAGTGTTTGGGCGAGCCCAGCCTCCATCCCGGAATCACCCATCGCGAACGCACCCCCATGGATCAGCACGACGACCGGCGCGGCGGCGCTGCCGTCCGACGCCGGCAGGTACAGGTCCAGGGTCTGGGACGGCGAGGTCGAGGCGTAGGCCACGCCGGTCTGCGTGTCCACGGCATCCCGTGCCACGCCCGCCGAGGAACCTGGGTCGGTTGTCGGGGCATCGGCGCCGGCTGTCGTCGACGCCGCCGTCGAGGGCGGCGTGGCGGTCGACTCCGCCGACGTGGACCCGCTTCCGCACGCTGCCAGGGTCAGCGTGCCGGCGACACACAGGGCGAACACGGCCATGAACCTGGTCGGGACGGTGCGCATGAGGATGGGCTTCTGGCCAAGCATCGTGAACTCCTTGATGGGGTGGCTGAGCGGTCCTTCGCACGGTAGCGATCCCGGGTGAGCGGGCCATCTGCTTCGGTTGAGAGTCCGGTGAGAACCCGGGGCGTGGAGACCCCGCCCGAATCTGCACCCGGAGGGGTTCGAGCGCCCCCATACCAGCCGGGGCGGCGCTCCACGCTGGCCTTGCGTATGACGACGGTGTCGTGACGACGAACTACGCCCCGACGGTGGCCTTGGCTGCGGTCTCGACTGCTGGTGCGGTGATGGGCGTCACGAAGCGCGTCTCGCACCAGCGGCACAGGGGCTTCTCCCAGTGCCCGGCGGGAGGCGCGCCCGTCACCTTCCCGTGACCCCCGAATGGGTCCGGGGTCACGGCAGCTGGACGCTCACCGGGGGGCAGCGCCGGGCGCCGGGCTCGCGCCCGCCACGCGATGGTTCCGGGCGTGCATGGCGCTGATTGCCTCGACGCGCCGGTCCATGTCCCGCGACACGCGTCGTGACCTGGACGGGGTGAGGGCCCGCGTGGCTGTTGCCCACACGCCTCCGAAGGGTTCACGCAGCCAGGCAAGCGCCTCCCGAGAGAGAACCCGAGGAAGCAGGCACACGAAACCGAGCACGTAGAGCGCGGGCACTGGGGACGCTGCGATCAGGGCGCACGGCAGCAGCCACGGCCAGCCACGTCGGCTGGCGATGATCACGATGACGGCAGCGACTGCCAGCCTCGCCAATGCCCAGGTGTTGCCATGCGACATCAGGAACGCAATCCACTCCACCCACAGGCTCGGGGCCAGGCTGAGTGAGACGGTCCCGACGGCGAGGGCAGCGGCACCGAACGCCAACAGGCCTCGCCACTGGCGTCGGGCGGCGAGCCAGAGCACGACGACCGCGGGCGTCACCTTCGTGAAGGCTGCGACCACCCAGGCTGGGGAACGACGCAACCCGAGGACCACCGACAAGGCGATCAGCCAGGTGATGTTCCCGACTCGGAGATCCTCGGCTGCCAGCGCCAGCAGGGGGATCCCCCATACCCAGCCGACGGGACGAATCATCCAGTAGTAGGCGCAGGCTCCGAACCCGAACCACAGTCCCATGAACAGGGTGGCGCCGGGTCCGCGCGACGGCAACGTCGCTCCCGTCAGAACGAGCCGACCAGCGCGCCGGGGCCAAGGCCCGCGCTCGTGGGGGTGGGCGACAGGTACTGCTGCAGCCGGTGCCCACCGTGCCCATCTCCCTCGTGCAGTTCCACTCTCCGGCGCAACCACAGACGGGGCCAGAGTCGAACGACCCTCAGAGAACTCGGGCCGGGCCAGGACGTTCAAGGGTCAGCGGCCCGCGGAAGTGCCCGAAGAGGTCACTCGAGGGACTCGGCAAGCCGCTGGTCGACCGCACCTACGTCCACCGGGGCCCTGTACCTGGGCGACCGGGCCTGGGAGCAACGGTTCAACGCCCTGAAGGTGCCGACATTGCTGCTGGTGCCGCCGGCATCGCCTATGGCCCCACGGACCGATGCCCTGCACAACGACCTGGTCCGTGTCGTCGTCGTGCCAGGCGCGGGCCACTGCGTCCGCCGAGACCAGCCCGATCTATACCACCCTGCGCTCGACGCCTTCCTCGCGGAGGTCAGCTGAGCGAGGTTGGACGTACGAACGGCAGTGGCCGAACGGCCCCGACCACCGGTAGCTGACGACCCATCCCTCGGGCATGGTCACAGATCAGGCGTACCGATCGGGCGTGATGGACGGTCGGAACCGATCGATACAGCTTCGCGGGAGCGCGTTCAGGGCCTCGACAAAAGGCGCGCTCAGCGCAGGCGGCGATCCCGATACGCGTGCGACGGATCGCCAGCGGCAGCTGGCTGCCGTGGGACGTTGGCCTCTGGTGGTCACGGCGTGCGGGGCAGACTGGAACTGGGGAAGCAGTGCCCAGTTCGGCTTACGGAAGGGGGTCACGATGTCTGCCGTTACGCCAGCCGCCCCGGCGACGAGTCCTGCGCGGAGGGACCTGATCCGCGCGTGGGTGTCCTTGGGGCTGATGGTGCCGGGCTTCGTGGGGTTGATGGCGTTCAGTGAATGGGCCCAGGTCGAAGACGCGCCCGTACTGGCGTCGGTGATGACCGTCGTAATGGTCGCGCTGTTGGCGGCCTTCGCGGCGGGGGCCGTGTGGTTCGGTGTGCAGGCGAAACGGTTGGGCAGGCGCGTGGGTCTGGTGCCTGCGATCCTGGCCGGCCTTCCCGTCGCCTTCTACCTGCTGCTGATGGTCGCCGACCTTCTGAACGGGGACAAGCCTCTCGGGGGCTGACCCGTGGCGGTCGCTGGCCGAGGCCTGATGCCCGATGCGCCACAGCCGGGTACTTGAGGAAGGTTGCGGTCAGGTAGGTACCAGGCCCGTGGGTGAGGTAGGGGAAGGGGTCTCTGTCGACAAGCGCCTGCAGTTCTGCGTGACTGCGGATGGCGTAGCAGCGGCAACACAGGCAGCTGCCTCGGGTGAGATCGAAGTCGCGCCCGAGGCTCGCCGGGCTTCAGGGAACAGACCGGTAGCCTGCGGGACATGCCCATCAAGCTCGAGAACGTCGGCATCGCCGTTCGCGACCTGGAAGCGGCGATCTCCTTCTTCACCGACCTGGGGATGACCGTTCTCGGCCGCGACACGGTCAGCGGGCAGTGGACCGACACGGCGGTGGGCCTCGACGGCAACCACGCGAACATCGCCATGCTGCAGACGCCGGACGGAAACGGTCGCCTCGAGCTCTTCGAGTACATCCACCCCGAGGCGATCGAGACCGAACCCACCCGACCGAACGAGATCGGCATGCACCGTGTCGCCTTCTCGGTCGACGACATCGACGAGGCACTCGAGATCGCCGCGGCACACGGCTGCCACCCGTTACGCGGCGTGGCGACCTACCAGGACGTCTACAAGCTGACCTACGTCCGCGGTCCCAGCGGCATCATCGTGATGCTCGCGGAGGAACTCAAGAAGGGTTGATCGAGGTTCATCCCGCACGGACGCTCCGCATGAAGGTCCTGCATTGGCTCGTGAGGGGCGGGACGCATTCGCGGCTTGTCCAAGACCGCGTCATCCCGCCGCGAGTGACTGTCAACCCAGGGGGAGCGGCCAGTCCGTGCACACTCTCGCCTGCCACGCTGGGGTTCCGCAGGGCACATGTGACCAATCCGTAACCAGAACCCAGGAACCACAGCCCCAGAGGACCGGAAAACCGGACCCTGACCTGCACCAATACAGAGCCGACGCCCGGACTCGAACCGGGAACCCCCTGTTTACAAGGCGGCTCACAAGCGTTCACCGCGTCTTCTCGCGTTCGAACACCGTGCTCCGGAGCGTTCGAAACCGTCCACTGGATCATGTGGCGTTCAGGGACGTAGTGACAAGTTAGTTACAAGCGGCTAGCAGGAATCGGACACACAGAACCGAACGACACCACAGCCACCGAGCAACCCCGAACGCAGCCTTCCCGAGCCTACGCCCGCCGGAGATCGAGGCCTCGCCGCCGACAGATCGGCGGCCGCGCTGGCTTCCGATTCTGCCGCTACACCGCTACACGACGAGTGCCAATCCTGGAATCGTGCTCAGCAAGGCCGGATTGCGACAGCCAACGTGTAGCGGGACCCCGTGACTGTAGCGGGCAGCCGTGCCTACCCGGGACGCCGTCAAGGACAACGAGACCGCTCGGCTCCAGAGGGCGCCCACAACGCCCAGTAGGACGCACTCCTGTGGTGGGGCGGTGGCAGGACGCTGGAGGTTCGGGTCGGCACCGGGCTGCCCGGCGGTAGCTCAGCTCGACGCTGGTGATCGGGCGTCCGTGCGTGCCATCCAGTGGATGACCTCCTCGGCGAGTCGCCCGGTTCGCCGGGCGGGCGGCCATGAACCGCGTGGGGCGGTGTCAGCGGCCGGGACGGGGGCGACGTGGTCGGTGGGCACTTCGGCATTCTCGCAGCCGGACCTGCCGAGGGTGGGGCGCTGGTCCACCACGGGCGCGACGGGCTGCGGCGGAGGATGGGGGCAGTCGTCCTGTGGCCGGGGATCGCGTCCGGGCGCGGAGTAGGTTGGCGAGTCGTTCACCCTGTCGAACTCGCTGTCCCCCGAGGAGAGTCATGGCCATCACCACCTACCCCACGGGGACCCCGTTCCCGGGGGTCATCGGCCGCACGACCGAGACGTCCAGCCCGGCGTGGCCGGAGGCCCCGCGCCCGCCTCAGGGGGCGCCCAACGTGGTGTTCTTCGTCCTCGATGATGTCGGCTTCGGTCAGTTGTCGCCGTTCGGCGGCTTGGTGGAGACCCCGGTGCTCGATAGCCTCGCGGCCGAAGGCCTGCGCT
>CAWFSG010000012.1:0-227873 GCA_963818445.1 uncultured Actinomycetes bacterium | reverse complement strand
GCGCTCTGCGCGCCCGCGCGCGCACGCGATCACCGAGGCCAGGTCGAGCCCATACGTCGGGCCGTCGCCGGCGGCGTAGTCCGCCAGGTTGGCCGCGCCACGTTCGAGGAGGGTGACGGCGCCCATGGCGTTGCCGCGGGCCTCGTGCGTGAGCCCCACGCAGACCTGCGCCAGGCCCTGCCACAGCGCGCGCTCCTCGTCGGGTCCGGCCTTCCAGCGTGCCTCGAGGACCTCGTGGGCGGAGAACGGCCGGCCCGCGTCGAGCAGCTCGCGAGCCCGGTTCAGGGTCTCCGACGGGGGTAGCGGCTCCTCGCCGACCGGTTCGACCCCGGTCGACCCGTAGGGCAGTGGCCGGCCGAGGGCGTCACGCGGACGCTCCTGGCGGGGGCGGCCCGCGGCATCGCGGTCCCGATCGGTCACCGCAGGGTCCCGAGGGCGTCGAGCACGCGGTCAGGGCGGGTCTCCGGGTTCACGAACGCCAGGCGCAGCACGGTCTGGCCGCGCCAGGTCGTCGGCATGCAGAAGATCGTCCCCTCCAGGGCGGCTCGCCGTGACCAGGCCTGGTAGTCCTCGGGGTCCCACCCCGGGCGCTGGAACAGCAGGACCGACAGCTCCGGCGACTGGACGAGCCGGAGATGGTCGCTGGCCTCGATGCCCTCGGCGACCTCCCGGGCGATCGCCAGGGTCCTCTCGATGGCCTGGCTGTAGCGCGCGGTGCCGTGGACCGCCAGGGAGAACCAGAACGGCAGCCCGCGGGCGCGGCGGCTCAGGTGGGTGGCCAGGTCCGCGGGGTTCCACTCCTCGCGGTCGATGTGGTCCAGGTAGCTGGCCTTCTGCGAGTGCGCGGCGCGCGCGGTCTGCGGCTCGCGGTACAGCAGGGCGCAGCAGTCGTAGGGCGCGAACAGCCACTTGTGCGGGTCGACGATGAAGCTGTTCGCCCGCTCGACGCCGTCGAAGCGGTGGCGGGCGCTGGGCGCGGCCAGGGCGGCGCCCCCGTACGCGCCGTCCACGTGCAGCCACACGTCGAACTCGTCGCACGCGTCGGCGACATCGGCCAGGTCGTCGATGATCCCGGCGTTCGTGGTGCCCGCGGAGGCCACGACGGCGAAGACGTTCGGGTTCGCGGCCAGGACCTCGCGCAGCGCGACCCCGGACATGTGCCCCTCATCGGTCTGCGGCACCTCGACCACGGCCACGTCCAGGGCGCGGGCGGCCCCGCGGATCGAGGAGTGCGCATCGGACGTGCATGCCAGCGCCCAGCCGGCCTCCGGGCGGCCGCCCCTGCGGGCCAGCATCGTCTCGCGGGCCGTCACCAGGGCCGAGAGGTTGCCCATCGTGCCGCCGGAGACGAAGGTGCCCCCGGCGGTCTCGGGCCATCCGAGGAGTCCGACGAGCCAGGCCAGGGCCTCGTTCTCGGCATGGATCGCGCCCGCCCCGGCCTCCCACATCCCCGCGAAGATGTTCGCCGCACTCGTAGCCAGGTCGAAGGCGACGGCGGCGCGGGTCGGCGCGGCGGGGATGTAGGCCAGGTTCAGGGGATCGTCCTGGGCGCGGGTCGCGGGGACGAGCACGCGGTCGAAGATGGTGAGTGCCGACTCCCAGCCGATCCCCTCCGGCGTCACGGCACGACCGGCCGCAGCTGCCAGTTCGGAGGCGGGGCGTGCCGTGGCCTTCGGATCGCTGGCGTGAGTGACCCGGTCGGCCACCCAGCGCAGCACCCCGTCGACGGCCGGGCGCTCGTCGCCCCAGAACGGATCCTCGGTGCCGGTGATCGTCACGGGCTCATTCTCGTCGGTCGGTGGGCGACGTGGCCCCGGCATGGGAGCGCCCGGGGCGCAGGACCCCGAGGGGATCGGCGTTGAGGGCAGCGATGATCCGGTCGACTGCCGTGAAGTTCAGGGCGGGGGACATCGAGACGAACGACCGCAGGGGCAGTCCGTCCAGCACCGCCTCGAGCATGTCATCCATGCTGCCGGTGTCGTTGTCGGCGAACGTGCGCCGGATGCCCCAGCGCATGGCGGCGACGAGCCTGCGACCGAGTCGGCTGGCCTCGAGGTCGGTCGCGGTCGAGAGGCGGGTGAACGGGCGCTGCGCGCGGGGAACCGGGATGGGCCTGCCCAGGAGTGCCTCGAACTCCTCCTCGGTGGCCACCGGGCCGGCGGTGCCGGGCGCGGCGGTGAGGACGTCATCGGAGTCGACGTGGACGGTCACGGTGTCGCAGATGTCGGTCGAGGAGGCGCCGACGAGGATCTCGAACTCTCCGGCCTCGAGCAGCCAGTCGTTCGCGGTCACGTCCCACACCGTGAAGGACCGCCGCCCGAGGGCGACCTCGGCGCGGGCGGACTGCCCGGGCTCCAGGTGCAGCTTGACGAACCCCGCGAGCTCCTTGGCCGGGCGGGGCAGCGTGGACTGCACATCGTGCACGTAGACCTGCACGACCTCACTGCCCGCACGGGTGCCGGTGTTGGTGACGTCGACGGACACCACGAGGTCGGTGCCGCGCCCGGTGACCTCCAGGTCGCCGTAGGTGAAGGTGGTGTAGGCCAGGCCGTGGCCGAAGGGGAAGCGTGCGGGAACGTCGTGCGTGTCGTGGAACCGGTAGCCCACGTTGAACGTCTCGCGGTACTCCACCTGGCGCGGCTGGCCCGGGAAGTTCTGGTCGGAGGGGAGCTGCGTGATGTCGAAGGGGACGCTCTCGGCCAGCCGGCCACCGGGTTCGGCCGACCCGAGCAGGACATCGGCCAGCGCCGAGCCCCCGGCCTGCCCGGCGAGGTAGGCCTCGACGAGTGCGGCGGGACGGTCGGCCCACGGGACGTCCACCGTGCCGCCGTTGACGAGGACCACCGCTGTCCGCGGGTTGGCGTCCAGCACCACCTCGGCCACCTGGTCCATCCCGACCGGCATGCCCCACTCGGCGCGATCCTTCGCCTCGGTCTCCAGGCGCGCCGGCAGCCCGACCACGAGCACGACCCGGTCCGCGGAGCGGGCGACCGCGGCTGCCTCGGCCATCAGGGCTGGGGTGGTGTCACCGGTGGCCGGGTCGTAGCCGGCGGCATAGCGGATCTCGGCCCGCCCGGCCGCCTGCTCGGTGAGCGAGTCGAGCAGGCCGTCGATGCGGGTCGGGCTCACCTTCGAGCTGCCCCCTCCCTGGAAGCGCGCGTCCACCGCGAACGCCCCGATCACGGCGATCGTGCCCTCGGCCGGCAGCGGAAGCAGGCCGTCGTTGGTCAGCAGGACGGTGCCCGCGGCGGCGGTGCGCCGGGCCAGGGCGTGGTGGGCCTCGAAGTCCAGCGCCGGACCGTCGTCGTCGGCGTCGCGCACCTGCTGCCAGCGCAGGGCCAGCTCCACCACGCGCTCGGCAGCGCGGTTCACGTCCGCCTCGGCCAACCGCCCGTCCGCGACGGCGGCGGCGATGTCGGCGTCGAACGCCCCGGACCCGCCCGGCATCTCCAGGTCCATCCCGACCCGCAGCCCGGCGACGTGGTCGTTCGTGCCGCCCCAGTCGGACATCACGAGCCCGTCGAAGCCCCACTCGCCGCGCAGCACCTCGCGCAGCAGGTGCTCGTTGTCGGAGGCGAACTGCCCGTTCACCTGGTTGTAGGCCGTCATGAGCGTGGCCGGGTCCGAGGTCTCGACGACGATCTCGAAGCCCCGCAGGTAGAGCTCGCGCAGCGTGCGCTCGTCGACGATCGTGTCGATCACCATCCGCGCGGTCTCCTGGTTGTTCGCCGCGTAGTGCTTGGGGCAGGCAGCCACGCCCTCGGACTGGATGCCGCGGACGAGGGCTGCGGCCAGCATGCCGGACAGGTACGGGTCCTCGGAGAAGTACTCGAAGTTGCGCCCGCAGCGCGGGTGCCGCTTGATGTTCAGTCCCGGTCCGAGCAGGACGGCCACGTCCTCGGCGCGCGCCTCGCGACCCAGCGCCGCGCCGACCTCCTCGAGCAGTGCGGGGTCCCAGGTGCACGCCAGGGATACGGCCACCGGGAAGCACGTGGCCGGCACGGAGTCGTTGAGCCCGACGTGGTCGGCGTCGCCCGCCTGCTTGCGCAGCCCGTGGGGGCCGTCGGTGAGCATCATGGACTCCACGAGTCCCTCGACGGCCTCGGTGTTCCAGAAGTCGCGCCCGCTCAGCAGCCGGATCCGATCCACCAGCGGCAGTCCGGCGACGATCGTCTCGGCCCGCTCGCGCAGGGTGCGGGCAGGGACCTCAGCCGGCGGTGTCGTCATGGCGTCATCCTGCCCGGGTGCACCGGACCGGGTCCACGCGGCGTCCCGTGAGATGCCGCGCCCCCGACCCGGCCGGCGGGTCGCCTGGGTGGGTGGGATCGGTCCGGGGGTGGGAGTCAGGCCCGCTGGCCCGGCGCCGTGCCACCCTCCGAGGCGGGCAGCGGGGCGGCCACCGAGCTCAGGATCAGGCTGAGGACCAGCGGCCCGGCGATCGTCAGCAGCGCCATCCGGTATCCGACGTGGTCAGCCAGCATCCCCAGCACGGGTGGCCCGGCGAGGAACGCGATGTACCCGATCGACGACACGACCGAGACCCTGGCGGCCGACCGTGCCGGATCATCGGATGCCGCGCTCATCCCGACCGGGAAGCCCAGGGCCGCGCCGAGGCCCCACAGCATGATCGCCAGGACGGCCAGGGGCAGGGACGGGGCGAAGGCGAACGCGACGAGGCCCACCAGGGCCAGGCCCGCGCAGAGCCGCAGCACGGGAACCCGGCCGAAGCGGTCGAGGAGGCCGGTGCCCGCGAAGCGCATGGCGGTCATCGATGCGACGAAGAGGCCGAACGCGGCCGCGCCCAGGGCATCCGAGGTCGAGAAGCCGTCGACCACCGACAGGGCCAGCCAGTCGTTCGCGCTGCCCTCGGTCAACGCGGCGGCCAGGACCATCAGGCCGATCAGCAGCGTCCGGGGCTCGGTCCACGCGGCCAGGGCCCGGCGGGAGGTGCCGCCCTCGTCGGGTCCGGGGTCGTCGGTCGCGGTCAACTCGCCGTCAGGCAGGTAGTACCGGGTGAGGGCGAGCGCAGCGGCCAGTGCCACCGTGGCTGCGGTGATGATGTGCCAGGGGGCCGGGATCCCCGCAGCCGCCGCGAGGGCCCCGAGAGCCGCACCGGCGACGGCGCCCAGGGAGAACCCCGCATGGAACCGGGGCATGATCGCGCGACCCAGGTCGTGCTCGACGACTGTTCCCTGCAGGTTCATCGAGACGTCCCAGGCGCCGATGCCCATGAGCGCGAAGAAGAGGCAGCCGGCGACGAGGGGTGCACTGCCCACGCCCACAGCGAGCGACGCGGTGACCAGGCCGGCCGTGGCCAGCAGGGCTGCGATTCGTGTGGTGCGCCTGGTGCCGAGCCGGTGGACGATGGAGCCGGTGAGGGGCAGGGCCAGCAGCGACCCGGCAGAGCCCACGAGCAGGACCAGGCCCAGCTGTCCGGGAGTCACGTCGAGGGCGTCCCGGATCGCCGGCAGGCGACTCATCCAGGAGGCGAAGACGACTCCGACCACGGCGAACACGCCGAACACGGCCAGCGAGGCCGAGCTCGCCGCCCGGGTCGGGGCCGGGGCGCTCACCTGAGTGGGTGTGAGGCGAAGAGACCCTTCGGGTCGACCTGGTCCAGGATCGCCCCGGCGATCGCCGACAGCTGGTGGACCTGGTCGCGGGTGAGGGTGTCGATGACGTTGGCGCGCACGTTCTCCACGTGCCCCGGGGCCGTCGCGACGATCTTGTCCCACCCGGTGTCGGTGAGGCGGGCGTTCGTGGCCCGCCCATCCTGCGGGCAGGGGAATCGCTCGACGAGTCCGCGCTCCTCCAGGCGGCGGATCACGTGGGACAGCCGGGGGAGGGTCGCATTGGTCCGGGCGGCCAGGGCGGTCATCCGCAGGGTGCGATCCGGGGCCTCGGACAGCATCGCCAGCACGAAGTACTCGAAGTGGGTGAGGTCCGCGTCGCGGCGCAACTGCGAGTCCAGGACCCCGGGCAGCAGCTCGAGCACCGCAGCCAGGCGGACCCACGCGGCCATCTCGTCGTCGTCCAACCACCGGGTGCTCATGGGGACATCCTACCAATTACTTGACACTACAACCAAAGGTCGGCTAGGTTGTTAGTTGTACCTGCAACTAAATCCCCCAACCAAGGAGTTCTCATGGCACACGTCACCATCCTCGGCACCGGCAACATGGGCCAGGCCATCGCCGGAGTCGTCACCGCCGGCGGTAGCACCGTCCAGCTGCTCGGCGCCTCCGATGCGGCCACGCCGGTCACCGGCGACATCGTCATCCTCGCCGTTCCCTACCCGGCCGTGGCCGAGGTGCTGGCCACCCGCGGCGACAGCCTCGCGGGGAAGGTCGTCGTCGACATCACCAACCCCCTGGACTTCCAGACCTTCGACTCCCTGACCGTCGCCGCTGACGGCTCGGCCACGGCCGAGATCGCCGCGGCCCTGCCGGACTCCCGGGTCCTCAAGGCGTTCAACACCACCTTCGCCGCGACGATCGCATCGGGTGCCGTCGGATCCGAGACCACAACCGTCCTGATCGCCGGCGACGACGCCGATGCCAAGGGGCTGCTGGCTGAGGTCGTCACCGCCGGTGGCCTGCGCGCCATCGACGCGGGCTCCCTGCGTCGGGCGCGTGAGCTCGAGGCGATGGGGTTCATGCAGATCACCCTCGCGGTCGCCGAGAAGGTCTCGTGGGCGGGCGGCTTCGGGATCGCCGCCTGAGCCGGTCGAGCCAGTCGCGTTCCTGACGACGTGGGTGCCCAGGCGCCCGCGTCGTCAGTGCGTTGTGGCGCCGTGCAGCTCGATCTCCACGTAGGGGTCGGGGCGCAGGGCCCGATCCGCCACGCCCCGCAGGATCCAGGACACGCTGAACTGCTCGTTCGACAGGGAGGCGCAGGGCAGTCGTGTCGGGACCTGCAGCTGGAAGGGCAGCGAGACCGGGGCGCTGGGATCGATCTCGATGCGGTGGGCGACCACCTGCCGTGCAACGACGGTGTTGGCCTCCCTGGCCTGGTCGGCAGGGTTGCGGGTGGGGTCGGCGCCGACCCAGGGCCCGCGGTGGACTCGCTCGCGCAGGAGGAGGTCGACGCGCAGTCCCCGTGCCGCGCCAGGCCGTCGCGGGTCCAGTGCGAGCATGCCCGTGATCCTGGCGCCGGGTACGAGGCGCCGCGATGACAGCGACGTGAAGCTCAATGCCACGAGTCCTCGATCCGCGGCCTCGGGGGGCGCTTCGGCGACCCCGTCCCGGTCGGGTGCGCGCGACAGGACGACGATCGGGCAGGTGAACTCCTTCGGCGGCGATCCGTTGGCCTGCAGGCGGACGCGCACCGCCCACTGGATCTGGATCATGGAGGCCGCGACGCTCCCCGGGCCGTCGGTGGGCACGGCGAGCGTGAACGGAAGTGCCAGTCGGCCGCCGGCCTGCAGCGGCCCGGCGCAGGGCAGTCCCCGAGCGACGACGACCTCGGTGGCGCGGGTGGGCACGCTGGCGGCTCCGCCGTACAGGCTTCCCTGCCGGTAGAGGTAGCTGGTGGTCCTGATCAGGGCCACCTCGCAGCCCCTGACGGCCAGGTCGCTGCCCGCCTCGGCCTGCACAGTGCCGGACAGCGTCGATCCCTGAGTGACCTCCCGCACGGGCACGTCGAGGTCGAGGCCGATCGCGGTGTCCAAGGTGGGGATGAACACGCCGACTCCCTTACTGGTCCTGCCACATCCTCCCGCTTCTGCGGCACTGCGCAACCGCGCGCGACCCCCGCCTGGGCCATCAAGGCCGCATCAATGGTTTCAGCGCCGGCCCCGCGCCAGGCGCCACCGTTGAAGCATGCTCACCACAGCGAAGCGCGTCGTCGTCGGTCGTCCGTTGGATTCCGAGGCAGCCGGGCACGCCACCCTGCCCAAGCGGCTCGCACTCCCGATCTTCTGCTCGGACCCCCTGTCCTCGGTGGCCTATGCGACCCAGGAGATCCTCCTGGTCCTGGCCATCGGCGGGGCCGCGGCGCTGACCCTCACCCCCTGGGTGGGGTTGGCGGTCGTGTTCCTGCTCGTGGTGGTCGTGGCCTCGTACTCCAAGACGGTCCACGCGTACCCGGGCGGGGGTGGGGCGTACGCGGTGAGCAAGGAGAACCTGGGCCAGACCCCGGCCCTGGTCGCGGCCTCGGCCCTGATCGTGGACTACATCCTGACCGTGTCGGTGTCGGTGACCTCGGGGGTCTCGAACCTTGTGTCCGCCTTCCCGGACCTCGCACCGCACACCCTGACGATCTGCGTCGGGATCGTCGTGTTGTTGACGGCGGTGAACCTGCGGGGGCTGCGTGAGTCCGGGCGGGCGTTCGCCGCCCCCACCTACGCGTTCATCGCGGTGGTGCTGACGATGCTCGGGCTCGGCCTGTACAAGATCCTGTTCGGTGACGGGGTGACGGCCGAGAGCGCCGGCTACACCGTGCATGGGGTGGACCTGACCAGTGCGGCGATGGTCTACCTGGTGCTGCGCGCCTTCGCCTCGGGATGCACGGCCCTGACCGGTGTCGAGGCGATCAGCAATGGGGTGCCGTTCTTCCGCAAGCCGAGGTCGCGCAACGCTGCGATCACCCTGGTGGTGATGGGCGGGCTGGCGATCACGATGTTCTACGGCGTGACCCTGCTGGCCACGTCGGCGGGAGTGAAGTACGCCGAGAACCCCGCGGAGCTCGGGTTGCCCGCGGACTACGTGCAGCAGACGGTCATCGCCCAGTTGGGGACGGCGGTGTTCGGCGCCGGATCCTTCGGGTTCTACTTCCTGCAGATCGCGACCATGCTCGTGCTGGTGCTGGCAGCCAACACCGCCTACAACGCGTTCCCGCAGATGGCCTCGGTCCTGGGCCGCGACGGCTTCCTGCCCCGCCAGCTCGGCCGGCGTGGGGACCGGCTGGTGTTCAGCAACGGGATCGTCCTGCTGGCGACCTTCGCCGCACTGCTGATCGTGGCGTTCGACGCGTCGGTGACCCGGCTGGTGCAGCTCTACATCCTCGGTGTGTTCCTGTCGTTCAGCCTGTCCCAGTTCGGCATGGTCCGGCACTGGACCGGTGAGCTGCGCACGGCCACGACCGGTCGGCGCGGCCTGCACGCGTCTCGGGTCGTCAACCTCGTCGGGGCGTCGGTCACCTCGTTGGTCCTGGTGATCGTCATCGTCACCAAGTTCAGCCACGGCGCGTGGATCGTGATGGTGGCGATCCCGGCCTTCGTGGCCATGATGATCGGCATCCGGCGCCACTACGAGATGGCCGACCTGCGGCTGTCCCCGCCCGAGGGAGGAGTGCGGCTGCCCAGCCGGGTGCACGCCGTCGTGCTGGTCAGCCGGCTGAACGCACCGGCCCTGCAAGCCCTGGCCTACGCGCGGGCCACCCGCCCCAGCACGGTCGTCGGCCTGCACGTCGAGCTCGATCCGGATCTCACCGTGCGGCTGGAGAAGGAGTGGTTGGTCCGGCAGATCCCGGTCCCGCTGACTGTTGTGGCCTCCCCCTACCGTGACGTGACCGGCCCCGTCCTGGACTACGTGCGCAACGTCCGGCGGGAGAGCCAGCGCGACATCGTTGCGGTCTTCGTCCCGGAGTACGTGGTGCGCCACTGGTGGGAGCACGTGCTGCACAACCAGTCCGCACTGCGGCTCAAGAGCCGCCTGCTGTTCCTCCCGGGCGTTATCGTGATCAGCGTGCCCCTGATCCTGGACGCCGTCGACGAACCGGACCGCATGGTCGACATGCGCGCATGAGCGAAGGGCTGTCACCGAGCGCGACAGCGAGATGGCGCCGCCGGCCGCTGGTCGTCGGCCTGGCCATCCTCGCGATCGTGGCCACGATCGCCGTGGCCACCGCGATGCGCCCGGTCGGGCTGGCGGAGGTTCTCCTCCTCGTGCTCGTCGAGGTCGTCGTCGTCTCGCTGTTCGCCGGCCGCACGATGACTGCAGCCACCGCTGTCGGGGCCGTCCTCGCGGTCAACTGGTTCCTGGTCCCGCCCTATGGGACGTTCCAGATCCAGAACCAGGAGAACTGGGTCTACCTGGCCGTGTTCCTGCTGCTGGCCGTGGGTGTCAGCACCCTGGTCGAGGTGGTGGTGGGCTCAGAGCGGGCCGCAGCAGCGGCAACCGCCCGTGAGGCGGTCATGGCCGAGGTGCTGCGCCCGGACTCGGCCTCGGCCCTCGACTCGCTCCGGGCGTTCCGCTCCGCCCTGGACCTCGACGACGCCGTGCTGCTCGCGCCGGCCACGGACGAGGTCCTGCTGAGCAGCGCCCGCGACGAGGCCCACCGGCGGTTGGACGCGGTGATCGACGTGGAGGTCGCCCCCGGGTTCCGTGTGGTCGGCCACGGAGCGGAGATCATCGGGGTGAACCGTGAGTTCGCCGACACCCTGGCGACCGCCGTCGTCCGCGCGTGGGAGAGCCAGGAGCTGGTGGCCGAGCAGGAGCGGTCCGCGCGGCTGGCGGAGATCGATCGTGCCCGCGCAACGCTCCTGGCCAGCGTCGGCCATGACCTGCGCACCCCCTTGGCGGGGATGCGCGTCTCAGCCGACGCCCTACTGATGACCGAGGGGACGCTCAGCGAGGCGGATCGGGCTGAACTGCTCGACGGCTTGCGCCAGTCGGCGATCAGGCTCGACGAGGTCCTCGGTGCGCTGCTGGACTCCTCGCGGATCGAGGCCGGCGTCCTGCAGGTGGACAAGCTCCCGGCCGACCTCGTGGAGGTGGCTGCCCGAGCCGTGGCAGTGTGGGCCTCCCCCCGGATCAGCGTGATCCCGGCGCCGCGCCCGGTGGTCGCCGTCACCGATGCGGTGCTGCTCGAACGCATCCTCGCCAACCTGGTCGCCAACGCCCTGACGCACACGCCGCAGGACTCACCGGTTGAGGTCGTCGTCGCCGAGGCGGATGACGGTGCGTCGGTGGCGGTGATCGATCACGGACCGGGCCTTGCCGCCGACTCAGCCGACGTGGGGCGCAGCCGGCACGGGATGGGGCTGCTCATCGTCGACCGCCTGGCTGAGCTCATCGGAGCACGCACCACGTACGACCAGACGCCGGGTGGCGGGCTCACCGCCACGGTGCGGGTGCCCTCGTGAGGATCCTGCTGGTCGAGGACGACCACAGCGTGCGGCGTTCGCTGGCCATCGCCCTGCGGGCGCAGGGCTTCACTGTCTTCGACGTGCCCGACGCCCACGGCGCGCGTCGCGCGGTGGGATCGATGCGCTACGACGTCATCCTGCTGGACCTGGGCCTGCCCGACGAGGACGGGATCCGGCTCCTGCCCGATCTGCGAACCCATCACGACGGCCCGATCGTCGTCCTGTCCGCCCGGCGCGACCAGTCGGACAAGGTGGCAGCACTTGACGCGGGCGCCGACGACTACATGACCAAGCCCTTCGGCCTTCCCGAGCTCCTCGCCCGGATCCGTGCGGTCGGCCGACGGTCCGGGGTGGGGGACCTGGTCCGGACGCCGACCTTCGTCGTCGACCTGGCTCGCCAGGAGGTGACCGACCTCCATGGGCAGGTGGTGGTGCTCACGGCCATGGAGTGGGCGGTCCTGGAGGTTCTGGCCCGTGCTGGCGGTGCCCCGGTCACGCCTGAGGACCTGCTGGCCCAGGTGTGGGGCGAGGAGGAGCCCCGCCACCGCAACTACGTGCGCGTCTACATCAACACGCTGCGGCGCAAGCTGGAGTCGACCCCGTCCGAGCCGGCCTGCCTGCTCAGCCAGCCCGGGCGGGGGTACTGGCTGAGGATCTCCGAGTGAGTCGCGGACCCAGCCGAGGGGGCGGCCGGGACCGGGGCTAGTGTCGCTGTCCAGATCCGCGCAATCGGCCACCCCAGCGAAGGAATCCACGCATGAATGACCTGGTCAGCTACCACCTCGAGGACGGCATCGCCACCCTGACACTGGACAACGGCAAGGTGAACGCCATCTCGCCGGACGTCATCGCTGCCTTCCATGCCGCGCTCGACCGGGCCGAGGCTGACGGCGCCATCGTCATCATCACCGGGACGCCGGGCATGTTCTCCGGTGGCTATGACCTGAAGGTCATGACGTCGGGCCCGCAGAACGCGATCGCGCTCGTCGCGGCCGGCTCCGGCCTGGCCCGCAGGATGCTCGCCCACCCCTTCCCGATCATCGTCGCGTGCACCGGACACGCGGTGGCCAAGGGTTCGTTCATCCTGCTCTCGGCCGACTACCGCGTGGGCGTCGAGGGGCCGTTCCGCATCGGCCTCAACGAGGTGCAGATCGGCATGACCATGCACCACGTCGGCATCGAGCTGGCCCGCGATCGGCTGCGCCGGTCCTACTTCAACCGCTCGGTGATCAACGCCGAGATGTTCGATCCGCAGGAGGCCGTGAAGGCCGGATTCCTCGACGCGGTCGTGGCTCCCGAGGAGCTGATGCCGGCCGCCCGGGCCATGGCCGAGCAGATGAAGAAGCTCAACATGACCGCGCACGCCGCCACCAAGGTGAAGGCGCGCAGGGCGTTCCTGGCCACCCTCGACTGGGCGATCGAGGAGGACAAGCTCCACGCCCTGTAGGCCGGCTGCGCCGCGCAAACCCGCCGCATCGGATCAGACCCTCCACGTCGAACTGGAGGGTCTGACCCGTTCCGGAGGGTTTGGTCAGCTCGGCGGTGCCTTTCGTGACGCTCGCCACGCCGCCCAGGCGCCGGTGGACCACAGGGCCCACACGACCAGCACGGGTTGGAAGAACAGCCGGATCAGGCGTGCCCGGTCGGTGTCCAGGCCGAACGCGTCGGTCCCGGTGACGTACTGCGAGATGTTGCCCGGGAAGACGGCGACGAAGAACGCGGCGACGATCCAGCCGATCGGGACCCGGTACCGGGGCAGGGCGATGAGCGCCAGCCCGAGGACGATCTCGACGACCCCTGATGCGACCACGACGAAGTCCGGGTCGAGTGGCACCCAGGTGGGAACCTGCGCCTGGAACTCCTGGCGCTGACGGGTCAGGTGACCGATGCCGGCGAAGAGCAGGAACCCCCCGAGGACGACCCTGGCGATCGTCCGAGGCAGCGACGACGGGGCTGGCGAAGACGAGGGCACGGGCACTCCTGGGGTTGGGATCGCGCTCGGGAGCCCTCAGTCAAACAGCAGTGACCTGATCCAGCATCCCCGTCAGCCGCCCGCGGATGATCTCCTCGGCCTCGGACATGATCCGGTCGATCAGCTCCTGGCAGGTGGGGATGTCGTGGATGAGGCCGGCGACCATGCCGCACGACCACGCGCCGGCGTCCATGTCGCCCTCGATCATGATCCGCGGGTAGACCCCCGCGACCTGCTCGATGATGTCCTCGAACCGCAGGTCCGAGCCCATTTCCTTCTCCTTGACCAGCAGCTGCTCGACCGCCGCATTGACCATGACCCGCTCGGTGTTGCGCAGCGGGCGCATGACCAGGCGGGTGTCGAGCTCGGAGGCGGCCACGATCGCGTCCTTGACCCGCTGGTGGACCGGGGCCTCCTGGGTGGCGATGAACCGCGTGCCCATGTTGATCCCGTCGGCACCCATCGCCAGGGATGCCACCAGGCTGCGCCCATCGGCTTGGCCACCGGACGCCACGAAGGGGATCTCCAGCTCGTCGGCGGCGCGGGGGAGCAGGATCATGTTGGGCACGTCGTCCTCGCCCGGGTGCCCGCCGCACTCGAACCCATCGACGGACACGGCGTCGCATCCGATGGACTGGGCCTTCAGCGCGTGCCGGACCGACGTGCACTTGTGGATGACCTTCACCCCTGCGCCCTTGAGGTAGGGCAGGACAGCCTCAGGGTTGCGCCCCGCGGTCTCCACGACCGGCACCCCGCCCTCGATGATCGCGCGCACGTAGCCGGGGTAGTCCGGGGAGGCGACAGTGGGAAGGAACGTGAGGTTCACGCCGAACGGCTTGTCGGTCATCTCGCGGCAGCGGGCGATCTCGGCGGCCAGCGCCTCCGGCGTTCGCTGGGTGAGGCCCGTGATGATCCCCAGGCCGCCGGCGTTGGACACCGCCGCGGCCAGCTCGGCGAACCCGACGTAGTGCATGCCGCCCTGGATGATCGGGTGCTCGATGCCCAACAACTCGGTGATGCGCGTCCTCATGAGTGCGACCCCTTCCGCAATGGGCCGGATCCCTGGGGCAGCGGGCGCTGCGCGGATCCAGGCCTGGCCCAACGCTACCGAGGCGCCGATGGAGGCCCGACGGCAAGGGGCGGGCATCGGCCCGGCTGTGCTCGACCTCGCGCAGTCACGCCCGCAGGCGTGAGCCGCCGCACCGATGCCCTCCGGTTCGGGCTTTCATCATGTAGATGATCGTGTCCTGGGTGGTCGCCTCGATGCGGGAGGTAGCGAGGCTGTGGCCGCGGGGTCACTGCATCCAGTGCAGAGTCGCCCACCCTCCCCAGTCGACGAACACCACCCGGCCGTCACCGGAGATCTGGATGGGCACCAGGCTGTTCGGCATGGGGGGCGTGCCCAGCTGCAGCGGCACGCCCGTCGCCGCAGTCAGGTCGACTGCCTGACCTGTCTCGCGGTCGAACACACCGACCAGCCCGATCAGGCCCAGGCTCGGATCGAGGCGGGATCCGTGGTAGCTGACGAAGCGCCCACGCCGGGTCATCGCGACGGAATCCCGGTTCTCCTCACCGGGCTGGAGGGCCTCATTGCGCAGTGGATCGCCGGGGTTGAGCGCGGTCGTGGCGCCGGAGGCGGTGTCGTAGCGCCCCGCATCCGGCGAGCTGCCGACGCCGTAGAAGATTGATCTCCCGTCGTCGGTGAGCCACAGCTCCCGTGCCCCGGCGTTGCCCGGCAGGGCAACGTTCCGAACCGTCCGGCGCATGAGGACGACGTCCGCCCGGTAGCTCGCGGTGGAGCCTTCATCGTTGTGCAGGACCATGACCGTGCGGGCGCTCTCGGAGACGTGCACAGGGTAGAACTCGTTCGCCTCGGCCGTCAGGTGGCACAGGCCCGCCTGGATCGTGAGCTTCCGGGTCCGCATGTCCTTGATGTACAGGTCACCCCGAGCCGGATCCGTCAGGTTGGCGCAGAACGCGACGTAGCGACCGTCCGGGGACATCTGCCCCGGGCCACCGACGGAGTGCATCTCGAAGGCCGACTCCGTGGAGCTGATGTCCGGGCACCGGTTCGCTTGGGTCCACGTCGCCACGAGCGGCTTGCCAGAGCGGGTTGCCGCGGCCAGTCGGGACTTCTTGGTCACGCGGTCGTAGACCCACGGCCTGGCGTAGGTGCACCCGTTCCTCGTGTACGCCTTCGTGAAGTGCACGTAGCGTCCCGTGCTGGAGATCGTCTTGTACGCATAGGCGGGTCCCGACTTGAGGGTCCGCAGGGTCTTGTTCCGCACGATGTCCCTGATGATCACGGGGCCGGGCTCCGTCATCCTGCCCAGGGCGATCCTGCCGTCCTTCGACACGTCCAGGATCGTGTGCATCCCGGCCGGGGTCACGCCCGTGGAGGCGACAGCTGGGGGCGCGTCGGCCAGGGGACCGGGCGATCCGATCGCCGGGCCCGGGGCAGTGGTCATCAGTGCGGCGGCGGCCACCGCCACCACGAGTCGCTTCATGGTCTGACCTCCTGGCGGGGCCGTCCGGCCCCACTCGCGACGGTATGCGGGCGTGGCCCGGCCATCCAGAGTCGAACGACCCGAGGTCCCCCGCACCCCCGGCTGGTCAGGGATCTCGTCGCGATGGGCGCCAGCCGTGGAGCCGCCGGGCCCTTGCCGGACCCGGCGGCCCTGAGGGCATCAGGCGGCGGCCTTGGCCTCGACGCCCGCCTTGAGGCTGGCGAGCATCTCGTCAAGGAACGGTTCGTGCTCCTTGACCATCATCCCCTCGATGCGCCTGCCCGCGACCGGGAGCCCCACATGCCATTCGCCCTTGGCGGTCACCTTCGTGCCGCCCTTGACGGGTGCGAATGTGAAGGTCCACGTCGGATTCTCCATGAAGAAGTGGACCTGGGCGACGATGCGCTGCCCGGGCACGACCTCGGTGTACTCGAGCGCGCCCTCCAGGTGGAAGCCCAGGAAGTGCGAGTACAAGCGCGCCGAGGTGCCGATCCCGTCGGGCTTGAGATCGACCTCCGCCAGGCCCACATCCTTGACCTTCCACAACTTGGTGATGTCCAACGCGTAGTCGAACACCCTGTCGACCGGGGCGTCGACCGTGATGCTGCGTGTCAACTTTGCCATTGTTCTCACCCCCTTCCACCTCCCACGGTAGGCAGGCGGGTGGGGCCGGGCCAGAGGCGATCGGCTCTTGTCGCCGCCAGCCGGGGCGCGTCCAGGCGGATCCGCGCGACCTTCGGCACTGTCGGCGGCGCCCCTCGGCGGCGTTGGCTGGAGTTGAGCGCGTGAGTCTCGTGGTGGAGGCCGACTCCGTGGGGATGGGAGTTGAGGCAGGAGGGAGGACATCGTGCCATCTGACGGATACGGGCTCTGCTCCCGGTTCTACGACCGGGCGATGGAGCCGGTGAACGCGCCGCTGCGCCTCGTGGCCCACCGCATGTGCCCGCCCGACCCTGCGTGGACGGTGCTCGACGTCGGGTGCGGGACGGGCGCGGGACTGGCTGAGTACGCCGCCGCGGGCTGCGCCGTGATCGGGGTGGACGCGTCGCCGGCGATGATCGCCGCATCGAGGGAGAGACTCGGACCGCAGGCAGATCTGAGGCTCACCGATGGCGGACGACTCCCGGTCGAGGACGGGTGTGCCGACCTCATCCTGATCTCCCTGGTGCTGCACTCGATCCCGCGGGCCGAGGCTGTCGTCCTGCTGGAGGAGGCTGGGCGCGCGCTGACGCTGGGAGGTCGGGTGCTCATCACGGACTTCGGGACAGCTGGGCTCCGCTTCCCACGCGGGTGGGCCACCCGTGGATTCACCGTCCTCGCGGAGATCGCGTCCGGCCCGACTCACGCGCGCAATGGGCTGGCCTACATCCATGAGGGAGGCCTCGGCCCGCTCGTCGAGGCTGCCGGCCTGACGATCACGACCCAGCGACCATCAGCCGGAGGCAACATCACCCTGGCGGTGCTGGGAGCGCCGTGACGGCCCCGTCCTCCTACCCGGCCATGCCCAGCGCCTCGTTGAGGAACGTCGTGACCCTGTCGCTCCACTGCTCAGGGTCAGTCCGTAGTCCCGCGATGTGGTCGGCGCCGGGGACGACCCACACCGTGACCGAGTCCGGGGACCCGGCCCGGATCCAGTCGGCGGCGTGCTGCTCGTCGGGAACGGCACCGCCGGCGATCAGCAGCATCGGCCGCGGTGCGGCCAGCTCGGCGGCGCGGCGCGGCCGATCCCCACTCCGACGGTGATCCCCACGAGTGCGGCGCAGCAGGTCAGGAGGCCGCGAACGGTCGAGCGGGGCTTCCCCGTGCTGACCTCGTTCCCTGCCATGCGGCCCTCCTCTCCAGGCCTCCTCGAGGGAGACTCCGACTGGTTGCGCCAACCCGGACCATGGCCGCGTCCCTCTCACCCATCCCGAGTACAACCAAGCATGCAGGGGGTCAGCCTGGCCATCCCTGTGGGACGGTCCCTTCACCTATCGGGAGTTCACGAGGGCGGACGGCTCCGCAGCAACGCAACCCTGCCACATCGTCGGGTAGCTCGACCGGTTCGGCATCGGCCCGGGCCCTGAGCACGGCGTCCGCCGGGCGCCCGCGCTACCCTGCGACCGTGCTGAAGCTCCGAATGGCCTATTCGTCCGTTGTCGTCGCGCTGGCAATCACGCCGGTATTCGGGCTCGTACCTCGCCCCAGCGTTCCTGCTGCGTCGCCGACCGACGCCTGTGTCGAGGACGGCGTGGCCGATGCGCGAGTGTCGAAGCCGGGCGCACGTGACGGGGCGGAGGTCACTGACGCTCAGGCGGCCTCGATGCAGGCTGACCTGGCGGCCAAGCTGGGGACCAAGGGCTTCCGGCCATCCGGGTCGTCTGGCGTGACCTCGGCCAAGAATGCGCCCCAGCCAGTGTCACTCAGGACCGGTTCGGTCGTCATCAGGGTGTACGCATACGCCATCAACAACGGTGCACAGACGGCGACCCGCAAGCAGGTCGTTGATCAGATCGCCGTGCTGAACGCGGCCTACAAGGGGCGCACCGGGGGTGCGACGACGGCATTCCAGTTCACGTTGCAGGATGTGCAGTTCCCACCGAACACCGGGTGGACGTCCCTGGCGTACGGCTCGTCGGCCGAGCGTGAGATGAAGTCGACCCTGCGACGCGGCGGTGCTGCGGACCTGAACATGTACTTCACCAGCCTTGCCGACGACCTGCTCGGCTGGGCGACCTTCCCGACGTCGTACGCCTCGCGGCCCGAGATGGACGGTGTCGTGGTTCACGTCGGGTCGCTGCCCGGACGCCCGGAGTTCGTTGACGCCTACGACGGTGGCGACACCGGGACCCATGAGGTCGGCCATTGGCTGGGCCTGCTCCACACCTTCCAGGGCGGGTGCTCGAAGAAGGGCGACTACGTGGCCGACACTCCGGCGGAGCGGGTGCCGGCGTTCGACTGTGTCGAGCGGGACTCCTGCAACGGGGACGCTGGGTTCGATCCCATCAACAACTTCATGGACTACACCCCCGATGCGTGCATGAACCAGTTCACGGTGGGCCAGGCGCAGCGTGCAGCCGAGCAATGGGTTGCCTACCGCGCCCCGTCGGTTCCACTGGCCTGAACAGCCCTACAGGTAGCGCCGGCCGCCGGCGAACTCGCGGCGCCAGATGCCCTTGGTGATCGACGAGACCTGCACGGGCTGGCCGGTGCGGGGTGAGTGGATCATGCGGCCGCGACCGGCGTAGATGCCCACGTGGTGGATCGACCCGGCGGCGTTGCGGAAGAAGACGAGGTCGCCCTTTCGCAGGCTGCGCAGGCGCGGCACCGCCTGCCCGGCGGCGAACTGGGGCGTCGCGTCGCGCGGGATCGTGACTCCGAGCTGTGCGTAGACCAGGTGCGTGAGGCCCGAGCAGTCGAACCCGAAGCCTGATGTGCCGCCCCAGAGGTAGGGAAGTCCGATGAATCTGCGTGCCTCGGCGACGACGGCGGACCCGGTCGGCGTGCGGGTTGCCGCCCCGGGATCGACGAGCCTCGTCGCCCCTGCGGGCAGCCACAACGTCCGACCGTCCGGGATGCTCACCTCGACGACTCCCTCGCCGGTGCGCACGACCGGGAGCCGGGTTCCATAGGAGAGCCGGATGACGCGGGACGTAAGGGCTTCGTCGGCGTGGGCCCAGGCCGATCGCCGCGTCACCACCGCCTCCCGGGGAGCCGATACCGTCTGTGTCGGTGCCGACGGTGCGGGGGGTTCCACCAGCTGGGCCGTCGGGATCCAGCCCGGGTACCCGTCCGCCGACTTCGGGCTCGGCTGGCCGGGCAGGGCCACCCGCGACCAGGATCCGCGTTCCTCCATGACCAGCACCGGTTGGCCGAACAGGGCCTGGCTCTCGACCCGGCCGTTGAGGTCGCGGCGGCCGGCCGTGGTCAACCCCCGCAACCACCCGGTGGGGTCGGCGGGCGCGCCGATGGCCAGGGAGTCGCGTGGGCGAGGGGACTCCGGGGCGGTCCAGAGGGTTGCGACCGACACCGCCACACGGGCCTCGGTCGCGGTCGATCCCACCGTGCCCGAGCCGGCCGCGGGAGTCACGACTGATGTTGCCGCAAGGGCAGCGGCGAGCGATCCGACGACGGTGGCCCTGAGCCGAGAGGTCATGGGCGGAACACTAGGCCGTCGATCGCCGATTCCCCCGCAGCGCGAGCGCGCAGTGCAGCTGCCCGCTGGAACGACGCCGCTGTGTGTGCGCTGCCTCACACGATCTGCGCGTTTCGGGCATTGCACCTCGGGCATGCAGGGGGTGTTCGGTCCGCGCGCGTGGGACCACCATCCAGATCCTTCGGAGTTGACCATGTCCAAGCCCAGCATCGCCAGCCCGCAAACTGCCCTTGCCGACGTCGAGCAGCGGATCGTCGCCGCAGCCAAGGAGCGCGAGGAGTCGGCCGGCGAGGCTGGCTCCAGGCCGCGCACCGCCCAGGGTTGAGTCGGTCAGAGTCGCCGCCGAAGCGCGACGCGATCGTTACCGGATCCGCAGCCTCGCACGGGACCTGACCTGACCTGCTCGCGGGACGCGGCGCTACATCGCGTCGAACGTCTCGCCCACCTCGACGCTGCCGCTGGGGGAGGCGAGGATCGGGCACCCGGCGACCAGCGCAAGGGCGGCGGCGAGGTTGTCCGCCTTGATGATGCTGTACCCGGTCACGGGGTTGGCACCGCCGCCGTCCGATGCTGAACCGTCCGAACCCACGGTCACGGTGTGTCCCACCGGGTTGCCCGGATCCACCATGGCGTCACCGACGGCACCCATCCAGGCACCCCAGTCGGCCATCACCTGGGCGCCTTCCTCCTCGGTCTCGGGCATCCCACCCCCGTGGTAACTGAGCAGGTAGTTCGGCATGGTGGTCTCCTCCGGTGATCCCCGTCGGTCCCCGCCCTTCAGACTGACTTAGGGGGACCTTACCTGTCAACGGGTCGACGGCCCCGACATCGAGGCGGTCGCCGAGAATGGCGGATCGGCCCGATGCCCCCGTCAGCGGAGCGTGCTGACCTCGGGCTCCTGGCCCCCGGACCACGTCAGGCGGTACCGACCGCCGGGACGCACGTTCGCGACCGCTGCCGGGCGGAAGCACGCGACGGCGTCGCGCCCCGGGTCGCGTACGGCCGGGTAGACGACCCCGACCGAGCCACCTGCCAGCAACGTCGCGGCAAGGGCCTGGCTGGCGTTGTACGAGTCCGGGGCCAGGCAAGCCCGTGCGCGCCGGTCTCGTGGGCGGCGCAGGTCGTGCATCGGGGCGTGGATGTCCGACAGGTAGTCCTGGTAGTCGGCGATGAGCTCCCAGCGGTTGATCTCTGCCAACTCAACTGTTCGGTGGTACGCCACCTCGGCCAGCGACGTCTCCACATGCTGCCCTGCGTACCAGGCGCCGCGGTCGGGCCCGTTGAACCGGGATCCGAGGGGATGCGGGTGGCAGAACGAGGCGTTGATGATCCGCCAGTGCGGAACTGCGAACACGAGCTCGTCCTGATGGATGCCGCCGGGCAGTGCGTTGGCCTGCGCCCGGAGGCGGGCGTTCGTGGCGGCCGTGAGGGCCACCAGGGCCGCGATGTCAGACTCATCGTCGGTGAGGGCTGCAAGGATCGGCTCGTCGGTGTCGGCGTAGGCCGCGGGGATCAGCCGGTGCGTGTCGTCCCAGCGCACCTCGCTGACCGGTGGCCAGGTGCGCGCGGCTGGGCTCACGCGCCGCCGCGCCGCGCGTCGAGCAGGGCGCGCACGCGCTCCTGCGCGAGTGTCGAAGCCGGGCGCACGTGACGGGGCGGAGGTCACTGATGCCCAGGCGGCCTCGATGCAGGCTGACCTGGCGACCAAGCTGGGCGCCAAGGGCTTCCGGCCATCCGGGTCGTCTGGCGTGACCTCGGCCAAGAGCGCGCCCCAGCCAGTGTCACTCCGGCCCGGTTCGGTCGTCGTCAACGTGTACGCATACGCCATCAACAACGGTGCACAGACGGCGACCCGCAAGCAGATCGTTGATCAGATCGCCGTGCTGAACGCGGCCTACAAGGGGCGCACCGGGGGTGCGACGACGGCGTTCCAGTTCACGTTGCAGGATGTGCAGTTCCCGCCGAACACCGGGTGGACGTCCCTGGCGTACGGCTCGTCGGCCGAGCGTGAGATGAAGTCGACCCTGCGACGCGGCGGTGCTGCGGACCTGAACATGTACTTCACCAGCCTTGCCGACGACCTGCTCGGCTGGGCGACCTTCCCGACGTCGTACGCCTCGCGGCCCGAGATGGACGGTGTCGTGGTTCACGTCGGGTCGCTGCCCGGACGCCCGGAGTTCGTTGACGCCTACGACGGTGGCGACACCGGGACCCATGAGGTCGGCCATTGGCTGGGCCTGCTCCACACCTTCCAGGGCGGGTGCTCGAACAAGGGCGACTACGTGGCCGACACTCCGGCGGAGCGGGTGCCGGCGTTCGACTGTGTCGAGCGGGACTCCTGCAACGGAGACGCTGGGTTCGATCCCATCAACAACTTCATGGACTACACCCCCGATGCGTGCATGAACCAGTTCACGGCGGGCCAGGCGCAGCGTGCTGCCGAGCAATGGGTTGCCTACCGCGCGCCGTCGGTTCCACTGGCTTGAACAGCCCTACAGGTAGCGCCGGCCGCCGGCGAACTCGCGGCGCCAGATCCCCTTGGTGATCGACGAGACCTGCACGGGCTGACCGGTGCGGGGTGAGTGGATCATGCGGCCGCGACCGGCGTAGATGCCCACGTGGTGGATCGACCCGGCGGCGTTGCGGAAGAAGACGAGGTCGCCCTTGCGCAGGCTGCGCAGGCTCGTCACCGCCTGCCCGGCGGCGAACTGGGGCGTCGCGTCGCGCGGGATCGTGACTCCGAGCTGGGCGTAGACCAGGTGCGTGAGGCCCGAGCAGTCGAACCCGAAGCCTGATGTGCCGCCCCAGAGGTAGGGCAGTCCGATGAACCTGCGTGCCTCGGCGACGACGGCGGACCCGGTCGGCGTGCGGGTCGCCGCCCCGGGATCGACGAGCGTCGTCGCCCCGGCGGGCAGCCACAACGTCCGACCGTCCGGGATGCTCACCTCGACGACTCCCTCGCCGGTGCGCACGACCGGGAGCCGGGTTCCATAGGAGAGCCGGATGACGCGGGACGTGAGGGCTTCGTCGGCGTGGGCCCAGGCCGATCGCCGCGTCACCACCGCCTCCCGGGGAGCCGCTGCGGTCTGCGTCGGTGCCGACGGTGCGGGGGGTTCCACCAGCTGGGCCGTCGGGATCCAGCCCGGGTACCCGTCCGCCGACTTCGGGCTCGGCTGGCCGGGCAGGGCCACCCGCGACCAGGATCCGCGTTCCTCCATGACCAGCACCGGCTGGCCGAACAGCGCCTGGCTCTCGACCCGGCCGTTGAGGTCGCGGCGGCCGGCCGTGGTCAACCCCCGCAACCATCCGGCGGGGTCAGCCGGCGCGCCGATGGCCAGGGAGTCGCGTGGGCGAGGGGACTCCGGGGCGGTCCAGAGGGTTGCGACCGACACCGCCACACGGGCCTCGGTCGCGGTCGATCCCACCGTGCCCGAGCCGGCCGCGGGAGTCACGACTGATGTTGCCGCAATGGCAGCGGCGAGCGATCCGACGATGGTGGCCCTGAGCCGAGAGGTCATGGGCGGAACACTAGGCCGTCGATCGCCGATTCCCCCGCAGCGCGAGCGCGCAGTCCAGCCGCCCGGTGACGTCGCGCCACAGTGTGCGCTGCCTCACACGATCTGCGCGTTTCGGGCATTGCACCTCGGGCATGCAGGGGGAGTTCGGTCCGCGCGCGTGGACCACCATCCAGATCCTTCGGAGTTGACCATGTCCAAGCCCAGCGTCGCCAGCCCGCAGACTGCCCTTGCCGACGTCGAGCAGCGGATCGTCGCCGCAGCCAAGGAGCGCGAGGAGTCGGCCGGCGAAGCTGGCTCCAGGCCGCGCACCGCCCAGGGATGAGCCGGTCAGGGTCGCCGCCGAAGCGCGCCGCGATCGTTGCCGGATCCTCAGCCCCTACGGGACGCGCTGACCTGACCTGACCTGACCTGCTCGGCGGGGACGCGGCGCTACATCGCGTCGAACGTCTCGCCCACCTCGACGCTGCCGCTGGGGGAGGCGAGGATCGGGCACCCGGCGACCAGCGCAAGGGCGGCGTCGAGGTTGTCCGCCTTGATGATGCTGTACCCGGTCACGGGGTTGGCCCCACCGCCGTCCGATGCTGAACCGTCCGACCCCACGGTCACGGTGTGTCCCACCGGGTTGCCCGGATCCACCATGGCGTCACCGACAGCCCCCATCCAGGCACCCCAGTCGGCCATCACCTGGGCGCCTTCCTCCTCGGTCTCGGGCATCCCACCCCCGTGGTAACTGAGCAGGTAGTTCGGCATGGTCGTCTCCTTCGGTGATCCCCGTCGGTCTCCCGCCCTTCAGATTGACTTAGGGGCACCTTACCTGTCAACGGGTCAACGGCCCCAACATCGAGGCGGTCGCCGAGAATGGCGATCGGCCCGATGCCCACGTCAGCGGAGCGTGCTGACCTCGGGCTCCAGGCCACCGGACCACGTCAGGCGGTACCGGCCGCCGGGACGCACGTTCGCGACCGCTGCCGGGCGGAAGCACGCGACGGCGTCGCGCCCCGGGTCACGGACGGCGGGGTACACGACCCCGACCGAGCCGGCAGCCAGCAGGTCGCCGGCGAGCGCCTGGCTGGCCGTGTACGAGTCCGGCGGCCAGGCAGGTCCGTGCGCGCCGGTCGCGCGGTCTGCGCAGGTCGTGCATCGGGGCGTGGATGTCCGACAGGTAGTCCTGGTAGTCGGCGACGAGCTCCCAGCGGTTGATCTCCGCCAACTCAACTGCTCCGGTGGTACGCCACCTCGGCCAGCGACGTCTCCACATGCTGCCCTGCGTACCAGGCGCCGCGGTCGGGCCCGTTGAACCGGGATCCGAGGGGATGCGGGTGGCAGAACGAGGCGTTGATGATCCGCCAGTGCGGAACCGCGAACACGAGCTCGTCCTGATGGATCCCGCCGGGCAGTGCGTTGGCCTGCGCCCGGAGGCGGGCGTTCGTGGCGGCCGTGAGGGCCACCAGGGCCGCGATGTCGGACTCATCGTCGGTGAGGGTTGCAAGGATCGGCTCGTCGGTGTCGGCGTAGGCCGCGGGGATCAGCCGGTGCGTGTCGTCCCAGCGCACCTCGCTGACCGGTGGCCAGGTGCGCGCGGCTGGGCTCACGCGCCGCCGCGCCGCGCGTCGAGCAGGGCGCGCACGCGCTCCATCGCCGGGATCCCGCCGAGGAGCATCACGTCCAGCGGGGATGCCCCGTTGAACAGGGCGTTGGTGTTGGGCAGGTGCACCCACTCATCGGCCAGCTCATCGCCGTAGAGCACGTGCAGCGCCGTGTAGATCCCCAGCAGGTAGGACGCCCTTGTGAGCCGATCGACGCCCAGGGTCTTCGGTGGGGTCCTGGCCCACGCGTGCCAGCTGCTGGGGGAGACGTCGCCCAGCAGCGCGCAGACCTGCGGCACGGTCAGCCCCCAGGCATCGGCCAGCCGGCGGATCCCGCGCACCGCGGCGGGCGTGAGCCGCGCCTGCTCGGCAGGATCGCGCAGGTCGACCCACGCCTGGGTCTCGAACCGGCTCGCCGGGTACCGGACCGGGGCTGCCACTGCTGTCATGGTCGTCCTCCTCGCTCGGTCTGAACTCCAGTTCTGGATTCAGAATAGCGCAGATCCGGAGACGGCGCGAGACAGTTGACTCCGGGGGCGAGCTGAAGGAGTGCCTTGACGGAACGGGCCGGCACAACCTCGGCGCGTTGGACTCTGGGGAGCCCGACATCGATGAGTGGCTACGGCAGCATGCTGAGGGCGCCGAAGGTCCGTATGCCGCTCGGGGAGCCCATCGAGCCGGCCAAGGTGAAGGTCCCCATCACCCGCGAGTAGGCGCAGGCATCGGGCGCTGGCGCCTCAGCCCGCGAGGGGGAACTGCACGGTCACCGTCGTGCCGACGCCCTCCTCGGAGGTCAAGTCGACCTGGCCCCCGTGGGCGAGCGTGAGCGCACGCACCACGGCCAGCCCGATGCCGGATCCCGGTCCCTGCGACTCCCCATTGGCCCGGTAGAAGCGGTCGAAGATGTGGGGGAGATCCTCCGCGGGGATGCCGGGGCCGGTGTCGCGCACCTCGAGGACCCCCCACTCGCCGCTCTTGCGGACCGACACGACGATCGTGTCGCCGGCGCGGCAGTGCCGGACGGCGTTGGCGACGACGTTGCCGATCACCTGGAAGATGCGATTCGGGTCCACCTCGACCCAGACCCCGGGTTCGAGGTGGACTTCCAGCCTCTGGCCCGCGGAGCGGATGCGCCCCTCCCAGGTCGCCAGCCCCTCACGGGTGACCTCGGCCAGGTCGAGCCGCTCCGGGAACAGTCGCAGGGCATGAGCCTCAGCCTGGGACAGCTCGGACAGGTCGTTGACGATCCGCCCGAGGCGCACGGACTGGTCGTGCAGAGCGGCCAGCGTGGCGGGGTCGGCGGGGATGTGCCCGTAGCGCAACTCCTCGAGGCCGGCCTGCAACGCGGTCAGCGGGGTGCGCAGCTCATGGGCGACGTCGGCCGAGAGGTGCCGACGCGCCTCGTCGGACCTCGTCACCTCGTCGGCCATGGCGTTGAAGGTCCGGGCCAGCTCGCCCAGCTCGCCCGCTGCAGTGGTGGATGCGCGCGCGCTTCGGTCGTGGGACGCGAACGCGCGAGTGGTCTCGGTCAGCTCCACCAGCGGCCTGGTCAGGCGCCGGGTGAACACCAGCGCCAGCAGGATGGCGAGCAGGACCGTGAACGTCGTCGTGACGATCAGCCAGGAGGTCGACAGGGCGGGTGGGCGCCTGGGAGGCGCCGTCCGGGAACCCGAGGTACACCGTGCCCACCACCTCACCGTCGACGACGACGGCAGCACTCGCCGAGCGAGTGCGGAACCCCGGCCCGACCGGACCGCCGTACACCACGTCATCCTCGGGATCCACCACGATCAGGTGCGCCCCGGCGTCCTGGGCGTCCGCCTCGGCCTCCGGCAGGGCCACGCCCTGCCACGTGCCCGCCTTGGCGTAGGCGATCGAGGCCTTCGTCGCCATGTCGCTCGGCCATGTGCTGGCGGTCCTCCCGCGTCGTGGCCGACTGGCTGAGATCGACCCCGATGACCGTGGCGAGGATCAGGACGAGGATCGAGGAGAGGGCGACGACGAGGAAGGCCGCCAGGACGCGCCTGCCGATCGGCCCGAGGGCCAGCGGCTCAGCCATCGACGGCCAGGCCGAACCGGTAGCCGACCCCGACCACGGTCTCGACGATGTGGTGGTGGTCGTCGCCGAGCTTGTGGCGCAGGTTCTTCACGTGCGAGTCGATCGTTCGTTCGTACCCCTCGAACTCGTAGCCGCGCACGCGGTTGATCAGCTCCAGCCGGGTGTGCACCCGCCCGGGCGTGTCCGCCAGGGCGTGGAGCAGCTCCCACTCGCTGACGGTCAGGTTCAGCTCCCGACCCTGGCAGGTGGCGTGGTGTTGGGCGGGATCGATCGTCAGCAGGCCGCCGCCGAAGGACCGCGTCGTGCCCTCCGGCGCCCGGCCGAGGCTGCGTGACAGCACCGCCTTGACGCGCAGGACCACCTCGGTGGGGCTGAAGGGCTTCACGATGTAGTCGTCGGCGCCGAGCTTGAGGCCGGTGATCCGGTCCTGGGTGTCCGATCGGGCGGTGAGGACGATCACCGGGATCCTCGGTGAGGCCTCCTCCAGGATCTCCGTCCCGTCGATGTCCGGCAGGCCCAGGTCGAGCAGCACCAGGTCGATGTGGGAGGTGGCGAGCAGGTGCAGCGCCTCGGCGCCGGAGCCAGTGGTCAGCACGGAGCAACCGGAGCGCTCCAGGAACCGCCGGAGCAGCTCCCGGATGTCCCGTTCGTCCTCGACCACCAGCACAGTTGCCATGAGCGCGTCACCACACCGTGACGGTGCGGTCTCTCGCAGTCACCCCCCTAGCACGGTCGATCGGAACATCGGATGAAGCGATTGAGTCCGAGGGTCGTGTCTCCACACATTCTCCACACGAATCACCTGTCCGCCACACGGGGAGCGTCTAGACGCGCGATTCGGACATCCGGGGAGGCCCAGGGACAACGCCGTCACCGGTTCAGGTGCACCACTCCGTTCGCCACCGATCTCCACACGATCGTCACGGGGCATTCATCACCCTTTCACCGCCCTGATGTGAGGCTGAGATCGGGACGAAAGCCGCAAGGTGCCTGCGCACCGCGGGGCAGGTCCTGGGCTCATCAGACGGGAGACTCCCGCGAGTCCGTGGCGATGAGGAGGATCAGATGAGTACACACAGGAGCAGCCGGATTCTGCTCGGTCTCGTGGGAGCCGCCACAGTGGCGGCGCTCGTCGTACCCGGCGCAGCCTTCGCCAAGGGCACGCCCGGCGGTGGCGGGGGCGGTGGCGGTGGAGGGGGCGGGGGTGGCGGTGGTGAGGAGATCACCGCAAACAGCCTGTCCGTACCGGCGATCTACGTCGGCGCAGTCAACCCGTCCGGACTGACGTGTGACGGATCGTTCCGAGTGCCCACCGGAGTCCCGCAGACCGGGTTCCCCGTGGAGGGCTACTACTACGTGCAGGGTGTGCACAGCTGGCAGGCCGGTTGCCTGGAGGGCGAGCCGTCGGCGACTGTGGCAGCAGCGTGGGGCGACAACCTCGCAGGCGATGCGATGATGAAGGTCGGCAGCCCGATCCGCGTCGAGATGGGCTTGAACGCGGGCGCCCAGCAGTTGACCGGCTTCACCGTGGTGAAGCTGCAGCCGGATGAGCTCGACAGGCTGTCCGCCTACGGGACGAAGGCCATCGTGACCGTCGACCCGGACACCCAGTTGACGACCTACGCGAGCGACCCGGTGCTGTTTGCCGAGACGCGAGTCTGGGCCGCCGGTGCTCACCTGAAGATCTACTCCGAGGGTCACCCTGAGGCCGCGATCGTCGACGGGACGGCCAGCGCCGAGATCAACGCCACCGGTCGGGTCGTGTATGGGTACAACCTGCGGGTACCGGCCGCGGGCAACTACGTCATCGAGTACACGTTCCCGAACGTGACCATCACCGGTGCCAACAACGGCACCGTGACCGCGGTCCTCGCCGAGGACGGGACCACCGTCCTCGGGTCAATGGTCTCGCTGACCATCACCGTTGGCGGCGGGGGCGGCGGGGGCGGGGGCGGCCGTCGGCCGTAGCAGCACCGCATCCGCAGGCGCCGGGCCGGCTGTCCAAGGGCGGTCGGCCCGGCAGTGCTGAGCATGAGCAAGGAGAGGCCGATGACATCGCTGATCTCCCAGACAGACGGGGGACTCGCCCGCAGCGCCCGTCGGCGTTCCGTCGCCCTCGAGGCGCACAATGAACTCATGCAGACGGTTCTCGTGGTCGAGGACGAGCAGGACATCCGCGAGGCCCTGCGGCGCTACCTGGAGCGTGCTGGGCTCTCTGTGCTGACCGCCTCGACGGGCGCCGAGGCGCTGCGGTTGATCGAGAACATCCGGCCGGACCTGCTCCTGCTCGACCTGGGGCTTCCCGACATCGACGGGATGGACGTCCTGGAGAGCGCAGTCCCAGACATTCCGGTGATCGTGCTCACCGCGCGCACGAGTGTCAGCGACCGGATCGCGGGCCTGCGCATGGGCGCCGACGACTATGTGGTCAAGCCGTTCAGCCCCACGGAAGTGGTGCTGCGGGTTCGTGCCGTGCTGGCTCGAGGGGGTCGGCTACAGGCGCCCGCGGCGGTCGCGTCGTTCGGCGGCGGTCGGCTCCAGATCGACGAGGCGGGCCACCGGGCCACCCTCGCGGGGTGTGATCTTTCCCTGACCCCACACGAATGGGGTCTCCTGCTCGCCCTTACGAGCGCCCCCGGGCGGGTGTTCACGCGCCGGGAGCTGGTCGAGCGGATCAGCGGCTACACGTTCGAGGGGTACGAGCGAGCCGTGGACTCACACGTGAAGAACCTCCGGCACAAGCTCGGCCCCGACGGTCAGGACGTCGTCCAGACCGTCGTGGGGTTCGGCTACCGGCTGGGGCTGCCGGCCGATGAGTGACCGCCGGCGCCTCGGCCGGATGGGCCGTCGGCTCGCCGGGGCGATCCTGCTTGTATCAGCGTCATCGCTGGCGGTCCTGTTCGTCGGCACCGTCGTGCCACACCTGGTGGCTGACCCGCCCCATCCAGACGATGCCGTCTCGCCCCCGTGGCTGCTGGCTGCTACCGCGGTCGCTCTGGTGACGGCGACCATCCTGTCGGTGGTCATGGCACGCCGGCTGATGCGCCCCATCGACGGCTACATCGACACAGCCCGTCGGTTCGCCGCCGGTGACCACTCCGCCCGTCCCGTCGATCTCGGGCCACCCGAGTTCGCTGATCTCACCACCGCGCTGAATGCAGCGGCCGAGGAGATCGAACGATCGGAGAACGCCCGTCGTCAGCTCACCGCCGACATCGCCCATGAGCTGCGAACGCCGCTGACCGCGCTGCAGATCGGACTGGAGGAGCTGCGCGACGGCTTGGTCCCGGCCGAGCCGGCGACGCTGGCAGCCCTGCATGACCAGGCCACACGGCTGGGGCGGATCGTCAACGACCTCTCCCAGCTGTCGGAGGCCGAGTCTTCCGGTGTGCAGCTCCACATCTCCGAGGTCGAGCTCGGGCAGCTCGCGGACCTTGCCCTGGCCGCCCGACAGGGGGCGATGGAGTCGGCCGGGCTGCTCGTCGAGCGTGACGTTGACCGCGAGGTCCGGATCCTTGCCGATGCGGACCGGATGCACCAGGTGGTGGGAAACCTCCTGGCCAACACCGTCCTCTACTGTCGCCCCGGAGATCGAGTGACGATCCGGGTGCTCATCGACGAAGGGTTCGGCGTGCTGGAGGTGTCCGACGATGGGCCCGGGTTCCGCGCGGACGAGCTACCTTTCGTCTTCGACCGGTCCTGGCGTGGCGTGTCGGCGGATGGGACCCGCGGGTCGGGGCTCGGTCTGCCGATCGTCCGTGCGCTGGTCGAGGCGCAGGGCGGCAAGGTGCGGGTGCACTCCAAGGAAGGGCGCGGCGCAACCATCTCAGTGCGGCTTCCCCTGTCGACGGGGGACACCGGCTCAGGGCTCCGGTGAGTGCCGGTCGGAGGCGCACCATCGGAGCCTGACGGCCTCGCTGAACCCGGGTGAGCCTCAGCTCGGCCTCCTTAGTCGGTGCATGTCGAGGACTTAACCCTGCAGGTGTGGGAGGGCAGGGGCATGGGGGAGGAGGCTGGAGGCGACGGAATGGATCAGGAGGTCACCATGACTCGGACTCGTCGGACCGCCCTCGCAGTCCTCATCGCCACCGCAGTCACCTGCGCGGGCGGCCCCGCCCTCGTCGCCAGCGCCCTACCTGGCGACGAGGGTTCCGTACCTGCATCCGAGCTCCAGTACCTGATCGAGGAGGAGAAGCTCGCAGGGGACGTCTATGAGCTGGCTCTGGCCGAGTACGGGGACCAGGTGTTCAGCCACATCGCCGTCTCCGAGGACACTCACGTCGACTCGGTCCGTACGTTGCTGCTTCGCTACGAGCTGACGGATCCGACGATCGGCAACGCCGCCGGAGAGTTCACCGACCAGAGCCTGCAGGGGCTCTACGACCAGCTCGCTCAGCGGGTCCAGACCAGCCGGTCCGAGGCCATGGCGGTCGGGATCCTCATCGAGGAGACTGACATCACCGACCTCGGGGAGCTGCTGGAAATGGCGCCGCCCGCCGATGTCGAGCAGGTCGTGGAGAACCTGCTGGCCGGGTCCCTGAACCACTTGGCGGCCTTCGAACGCGAGGTCCAGCCGGCCTGACCCGGGCGACGAGGCGAACGGCATGCTGCGGCCTCCTGCAGGTCCTGGGCCAGGTCCTGGGCCACATTGGCCGTGATCGCTACGAGCGTTCGCGACGGCGGGTATGGCCCATGCGCTGCTTCACCACCCGACCTGGCCGACGCACATGACGTCGGGCATGGACACCGCGCCCCTCATCGAACGAGCGCACTGTCAGTCGACCCCGGGACTGGACGCTGCTCATGGTCGGCACCTCCTCGATCCGTCCACCTCCAGCAGACCGCGGATCAGCCGCTGTCGCCAGAGTCGACCGACCCCCATCTCGCCTTCCACGAGTTGCCGGATGGCCTCAGCCGGCGACGTACCCGGCCTGGAGCGCGCCCTCGTCGTCGCGCAGCTCCAGCTGGTCGCCCCGGATCGTGAAGGTGGTGACTCGGCCCAGCGCCGCGAGGTAGTTGGCCTCCTGGTCGCTCACGTCCGGCTCGCAGGCCATCCGGGTCGTGGCCAGCGGCCCGATCGTCATGTCCGTCCCGGACACCTCGTAGGTCCCGTTGTAGGTGTTGCACCCGGCATTGCCCGAGATCGTCCCGTCCTCGGCGAACACCGCGGTGACGGTGGTGTCGGCGACCAGCGAGGAGACCGCTCCCGTGCCGGTGTTGATCCCGTTGGCCGACCAGTTCGTCCCGGTGAGCGTGATCGGGACCGCCGCCGTGTAGGACAGCACGACCTGACCCGATCCGTCGCTCATCGTCATGGTGCCGTCGCCGATCGAGAAGGTGGTCGCCTCGTCCAGTCGGGCCAGGTAGTCGGCCTCCACGGCCATCGCGTCTCCGAGGCACGCCATGGCGGTAGACGCCAGCGGTCCGATCTCGATGGTCGTCCCGTCGGTCGTGTACCCACCGGTGAACCGGTTGCAGCCGCTGGATCCAGCGATCTGGTCGGCGGTGAACTCCGCCGTGGCCTTCACGGCGTCGGGCACGGAGGTGAGCGTCGACTCTCCGGCTGGCGCGTACTGCGCCAGGTCCCAGGCCGTGCCCGCCAGTGACTGGGCGGGGGCCGACGCTGCATCGCCGGACCCCGCGTCGTTCGAGCTGGCACACGCCGCGAGCGGCAGGGCCAGAAGCATCACAAGCGTGGCCACGGTACGTACGCGCATGATCAGGCCCCTTCACCCAACGTGCTCGAGCGGCCGGCCCGAGCGGGTCGGCCAGCGCGACGGTAGCACCGCCCGACGGGGAGATCCGGAACGTGGGGGTCAGCGCCGTGAGTGGTCGACGTCCTCGCGCGCAGGTCTAGGGGAGGTCCTCCAGCGCGGGGATCGGGGTCAGGGAGCTGCCCGGTCGCCAGCCGCGCTGCAGCTTCTGCTCCGCCACGCCTCCCACGGCCCAGACATGGCAGGTGTCGGCGATCAGGGGCAGCATGGCGCGAGCCTCGCGGTACTCCGGATCGTCTCGTCCGCCGACGCGCAGCCGGGCGGAGAACGCGGCCTGCAGGAGGGTCGGGGCCAGCGCCCTGGCCAGCTCCCTCAGGTGGGTGCACCCGGCCGGCCCGCCGAGTCGCTCGCGGACTGCGGCGTTCCAGCCCCGGCCGAGGGTCACACCGACCAGCGCCTGATGGGCCGCGGCGATGTCCACGCATTCGGCGTGCGGGTAGGTCCAGAAGTCGACGCGGACTTCGCGGACGACGAAGTCGGCCAAGGACACAGTGACCGCCAGGCCGAGGTCGTGGACGACGGGCAGGTCGAGGGGGTCGGTCGCCCAGGGTCGTTCATCGCGCATCCGGCCAGCCACCTCGATCAGGCCCTCAGCGGCATCTGAGACCTCGACGACCACCGTCCGGCGGTGGTGCGGGATGGCAGGCGGGATCGCGGACGTGGACGGCGACGGGGGTGGCTGCGGATCTCCGGACGTCATGCGAACCTCCTGGACCGAGGCAACCCGCGGGCATCCTCCACTCGGCGGGTAGCCATTCCACGCTACTGGGCGGTGACCGGACCCGCGAACTGCCCCCGGCGGTTCGCTTGCGAGCCGAACCGGGTCGGCAGGCGGGCGCAGGCCGGCCCGTGTGACGTGCCGCACACGTCAGGAGGGAATGCCTCTGGCCCGGAGTAGGTTGAGCCGCCATGAGCACCCCGAGTCCTGCCGCCCCGAGTCCGGCCGCGCCCCCGGCGCCCGTCGTGGCGCCGCACCGGTGGCGCGCGCTGGCCGCCCTGGTCGTCAGCCTGCTCGTCGTCGTGCTCGACAACACCGTGCTCAACGTCGCGCTCAAGACGATCCAGGACGACCTCGGCGCCACCCAGAGCGAGCTGATCTGGGCGATCAACTCCTACTCCCTGGTGTTCGCCGCACTGCTGTTCACCTGGGGCGTGCTCGGCGACCGCTACGGGCGGCGCAAGATCCTGATCATCGGTCTCGTGCTGTTCGCGGCCGCGTCACTGCTCAGCGCGTTCGCCCAGACCCCCCTGCAGCTGATCGTCGCGCGCGGGCTGATGGGGATCGGCGGCGCGTCCGTGCTGCCCGTGACCCTGTCGATCATCACGGTGATCTTCCCGCCCGCGGAGCGCGGCAAGGCGATCGGCATCTGGGCCGCAGCCGTCGGTGGTGCTGTCGCCCTCGGCCCGCTGCTCGGCGGGTTCCTGCTCGAGCACTTCTGGTGGGGCTCGGTGTTCCTGATCAACATCCCGATCATCATCATCGGGATCGGCGGGATCCTGGCCAACGTGCCGGAGTCGCGCAACCCGCACCCCGGGCGCCTGGACCCCCTCGGTCTCGTGCTGTCGATCGTGGGCCTGCTGGCGCTGGTGTACGGGATCCAGGAGGCCGGCTGGAGCGAGCCGGTCACGTACGCGTGGATCGGGTTCGGCGTCGCGGTCCTGGCCGGGTTCCTGTTCTGGGAGTCGCGCACCGACCATCCCTCGATGGACCTGAGCCTGTTCTCGATCCGGTCATTCTCGGTGCCGCTGTCGGCCACCTCGCTGACGTTCGCCGCGCTCAGCGGATCGCTGATCTTCCTTGCGTTCTACTACCAGGTGGTGCGCGGCTGGTCTCCGCTGCAGTCGGGCGCACTGACCGTCCCGTTCGCGATCGGGCAGCTGCTGTCCGCCCCCCGCAGCGGGAAGATGGTGGCCAGGTTCGGTGCGCGACGGGTCATCCCGTTCGGTCTTGTGCTGGCCTCGGTGGCGATGTTCATGTTCACGCGTCTTGACCTGACCACGCCGGTCTGGTTGCTGATCCTCATCCCGTTCGTGTTCGGCTTCGGGATGGGCAACGTGGTCGCCCCTTCGACGACCCGCATGACCCTGGCGACGCCACCCCAGCGCTCGGGCGCGGGGTCGGCGGTGCAGAACACGGTTCGCCAGGTCGGAGCGACCCTCGGCGTGGCGATCATCTCGTCGGTGGTCGCCACCAAGTTCTCGGGCTCGATGTCCAGTGCGCTGCAGGGCAGCCCACTCCCGGCCGATCTCCAGGCCAAGGCCTCGGACAGCGTCGGCGCGACCTATGAGGTGGCCGCGAAGTTGCAGGCGTCGGGGAAGGTGACAGCCGATCAGGCCGACATGCTGCGCTCTGCCGGGGATGCTGCGTTCATCCCCGCGTTCCATGTCGCGGCCTACATGGCCCTGACGCTCCTGCTCATCGCGCTGGTGATCATCCTGGTCTGGCTCCCGGCGCAGGCGGAGGCCGTCGCGTGGAAGGCCGGCGGCACCTCCGCCCCGGTGCCGGGCCAGCCGGGGGCGACGCCCGCGGGCGAGTTGCCGGCCGATCCCTATGCCACCGGGGAGGACCTCGACGCGGCGCACCAGGTGCACATCGTCGCCGAGGATCCCGAGCATCTCGGCCACGTCGAGGACGCCCCGCTGGAGAACCCACTGGACCATCCGCAGGGTGGGTCCGCGCCGAGGAGGCCGTGACCGAGGCGCCCTGACCGAGGCCCCCTGACCCACGGACCCCTGGTTACCCGTCGGTAAGGTCCAACGGCGTCACCTCCGTGGGTGATCCTCGGGACGCATGCCCTCATGCCCGGGACCTTTGCCCGGCGTGGCGTGGGGGATCGGTCGCTAGCGTGTCGGGCGTTGGTGCCTGTCCGATCGGCACCCCGAACTAAGGGGTAACCCCCGATGGCGAAGTCCCCGGGCCGTGTCGCCCGAAGTGCCGCAGTGCTCATCGCAGCCGCAACCGCAACCGCAACCCTGGCCGGATGCTCCTCGACGGGAGCCGAGGGCGAGGCCGGCACCGGGGGTGGGGAGGCCAGCCTGGTCCTGCCCGACCTCTCCACCGTCTCCGTGGTGGGTGGCGGCTCCGGCCGTGCGCTGCTGATGGTCGGGCTGCTCGTGTGCGCGCTGGGCCTGGGCTTCGGGCTCCTGGCCTACCTGCAGCTCAAGCGGCTGCCGGTGCACGAGTCGATGCGCGAGATCTCCGAACTGATCTACTCCACGTGCAAGGCCTACCTGCTCAAGCAGGGCCGGTTCCTGCTGATCCTGTGGGTGTTCATCGCGGCGGTGATCGTCATCTACTACGGCGTGCTCGTCGGGTTCACGTGGCAGCGGGTGGCGATCATCCTTGCGTTCAGCCTCCTGGGCATGGGTGGCTCCTACGCCGTGGCGTGGTTCGGGATCCGCGTGAACACGTTCGCGAACTCGCGCACGGCCTTCGTGTCGCTTCGCGGGATGCCTCTGCCCCTGCACCGCATCCCGCTGAAGTCGGGCATGTCGATCGGCATGGTCCTGATCAGCCTCGAGCTGCTGATGATGCTCACGATCCTGCTCTTCCTGCCCGCCGAGATCGCCGGCGCCTGCTTCATCGGCTTCGCGATCGGCGAGTCCCTGGGTGCTGCCGCGCTGCGGATCGCCGGCGGGATCTTCACGAAGATCGCCGACATCGGCTCGGATCTCATGAAGATCGCCTTCAAGATCAAGGAGGACGACGCGCGCAACCCCGGCGTGATCGCGGACTGCACCGGGGACAACGCGGGCGACTCGGTCGGCCCGAGCGCGGACGGCTTCGAGACCTACGGCGTCACGGGCGTCGCGCTGATCACCTTCATCCTCCTGGCGGTCGACGACCCGGGCGTGCAGGCGAGCCTGCTGGTGTGGCTGTTCGTGGTGCGCGCGGTGATGGTGATCGCCTCCGGTGCCTCCTACCTGCTCAACGACATGTGGGCGCGGCGCCGGTACGCGACCGCGGACCGGATGAACTTCGAGGAGCCGCTGAGCTCATTGGTGTGGGTCACGTCGGTGGTGTGCATCCTGTCCACGTTCCTGACGACCTACCTGGTGCTCGGGGTCGGCGCCACGAGCGAGCTGTGGTGGGAGCTGGCCGCGATCGTCTCGCTGGGGACGCTGGCCGGTGCCCTGATCCCCGAGCTCGTCAAGGTCTTCACCTCCACGAACAGCAAGCACGTCAAGGAGGTCGTCAAGAGCTCGCGGGAGGGCGGCGCCTCGCTCAACATCCTCTCCGGGCTGGTGGCCGGCAACTTCTCGGCCTACTGGCTCGGGATGGCCATCGTCGGCCTGATGGGGTGCGCGTACCTGATCAGCAACATGGGCCTGGACGTGATCATGATCGCCCCGGCCGTGTTCGCCTTTGGCCTGCTGGCCTTCGGCTTCCTGGGCATGGGCCCGGTGACGATCGCCGTGGACTCCTACGGCCCGGTCACCGACAACGCCCAGAGCGTGTACGAGCTCTCGATGATCGAGAACATCCCGGCCATCGATGCCGAGCTCTCCCGCGACTTCGGGTTCACCCCGCAGTGGGACCGCGCCAAGCAGATGCTCGAGGAGAACGACGGGGCCGGCAACACGTTCAAGGCCACGGCCAAGCCGGTCCTGATCGGCACGGCGGTCGTCGGCTCCACCACCATGATCTTCTCCATCATCATGGGGCTGACACAGGGCCTCACGACCGGCATGGAGAACCTGTCGCTGCTCTACCCGCCGTTCCTGCTGGGCCTGATCAGCGGTGGGGCGATCATCTACTGGTTCACCGGCGCCTCCATCCAGGCCGTGACCACCGGCGCCTACCGCGCTGTCGAGTTCATCAAGGGCACGATCAAGCTCGACGGGGTCACCAAGGCCAGCGAGGCGGACTCCCGCCGGGTCGTCGAGATCTGCACCCAGTACGCGCAGCAGGGCATGATCAACATGTTCCTCGGGGTGTTCTTCGCGACGCTGGCGTTCGCGTTCCTCGAGCCGTACCTGTTCATCGGGTACCTGATCTCGATCGCCGCGTTCGGGCTCTACCAGGCGATCTTCATGGCCAACGCGGGCGGCGCCTGGGACAACGCGAAGAAGATCGTCGAGATCGACCTGCACGCCAAGGGCACCGCACTGCATGACGCCACGATCGTCGGCGACACCGTGGGTGACCCGTACAAGGACACGTCCTCGGTGGCACTGAACCCGGTCATCAAGTTCACGACCCTGTTCGGCCTGCTTGCCGTGGAGTTGGCGGTCAGCCTCGACGGGCAGGGCAATGAGGTCCTGGTCAAGGTCCTGGCCGCGGTGTTCTTCGCGGTGTCGGTGTTCTTCGTGCACCGGTCCTTCTACGGGATGCGCATCGAGGTGCCGCTGGTCGACGACGAGGAGTACCCGGAGGAGCCCGACGGCTCGGCCGGTTCCGGTGGCAGCGGTGCCCTTCCTGAGGGCAGCTCGGCAATGGCGTACGAGGGAGCAGGTGGGGTCAGGTGAACATCGCGATCCGGTATGGCGCGGCGATCGTCGACGCGGACGGTCACGTCAGCGGGCACGACGCAGGGGCGACACTCGTCCGGAGGCTGCTGCGGGTGTTCCCCGGGGCCCGGCTGATCGGCCCGGGGCCGAAGCAGGGCGAGGGGTTCGACGTGATCCCGCTGGAGTTCGTCGACGGCTCGGACACCGTCGTGATCAACATGGACGTCATCGACTCCGTCGGGGTCTGGCAGACGCTCAAGGAGAACTGCGACGAGCCGAAGCTGATGAACTTCGTGTGGTTCAACACCGCGAAGTATGACCATCGGGTGCAGCGCTCGGCGCTGGGCCTGTCGTGCGGGCTGTTCCCTTCGTTCGCCAACTCCGAGCGCACCGCCAACGAGATCCGCGAGATCGTCTCGGCATGGACGATCAAGCCCATCTGGGAGGAGGCCCGGATCGCGTGGGTGAACCTGGGCATCCGGCTCGAGCACGTCCAGCCGCGCAAGGAGACCTCCATCCCGGTCGTGCTCTACCCGGCCATCTACCTCTCGGAGCGCAAGCAGCCGCAACTGTTCCTCGACACCGTGGAGAAGGTCCAGAAGCGCACGCCGATCAAGGTGGAGGCGCGCCTGCACGAGTCGCACCTGATCAGCGAGCGAGCGATGCGGCTGTCGCGCAAGGACTGGGCGTGGGTCGGCCCGCTGACCGCGACCCGCGAGGACTACTGGCACGCACTGGCGCGGACCACCGCGTTCCTGGCCACGGCGCGCGACGAGTCGTACGGCCTGGAGTACGTGGAGGCCCTCGTCGCGGGTGCTGTCGGGGTGTTCCCGGACCGCCCGTGGGCGCGAGCGATCCTGCCCGAGCGCTACCCGTTCTTCTACCGGACGCCGGCCGAGGCTGAGGCGATGCTCTACCGCGCTGTCACCGACACCGACGCCTGCCGACGCGAGCTGGATCAGGCGGCGGGTGGGGACTTCGTGCAGTGGCTCGGCGCCCGGCATGACGACGACCAGTTCGACCGCGCGATCGCCGCACGGGTCCGGGAGTGGTTCGGCGCCTGATCTGGTGGTCCCCGGCGGGACCGCTCGGTCGTGTCGTGGAGCAGCGGTCGCGACCGGTCAGCGACAGGCGAAGAGGATGTGGGTCCCCCCGTCGAGGGCCCCGGGTGCGGCGCACGCGGCCGCCTCGTGGTCGAGGAACCGCTGCCACCGGTCGGGTGATTCCGCCAGGAGCGCCAGGGACTCGGGGTGGTCCAGTGACGCCCAGTTGCTCGCACTCAACGCGAGGGTGGTGGCCCCGGCCCGTTCGACCAGTCGGCGCAGGTCAGCGGCGCGGTACATCTGGGCGACATGTCCATCTGGCTGCGAGCGGCGGAGATCCCCGGTCGCCAGGATGTGGTCGTTCTCCTCATCGGTGAGTTCGAGGACGGCCGGCAGGAAGTGCCGCCACGCGCCGAGCAGGGACATGACCGACCCGAGGACCGCTCCGTCGGGCGCCGTGATCCTGAGCAGGTCCCGCAGGGCGTCCTCGGCGTGGTCGAAGACGTAGGAGAGCGGGCCGCCGTACGCGAGGACCACGTCGAAGCTGGCGTCCTTGAAGCAGGTGACGTCGCGGATGTCGAGCAGCTGCCAGTCCTCGATTGCCGAGTCGTACCCCTCGGCAGCAGCCCGTTGCCTGTTCGCCTGGAGCTGGGCGGCTGAGATGTCGGTGACCGTCACCCGCGCGCCCCGTGCTGCCAACTCCCGAGTGAAGCGACCAGGCCCTGCACCCACCTCGAGAACAGACATTCCCGCGCGAACATGCGGGTCCAGGAATCGGCGGTGCACCTCGAATGAGACGCGCCCGGCGGCGGTCTGCTCAAGACGCAGCCACTCCGACTCGACCTCGGCGTCGAAGTAGCCGCGGACACGGTCGACAGCCTCGTCGGTGCTCTCCACGGCGTCATCGTACGGAACGCAGTCATGGTCGCCCCGGGTTGTCCACAGGTGTGTGGTGATGGGGTTGTCGTGTCAGGGGGCCGGGGTATCGTTCTCTCAGGAGTCGTACAGGTGTTCGAGTGATGGGGGGTGGGGTGGGGGTTCGGGGGGTGGGTGGTCCGCCGGTGCTGGGCGATGTGCGTGCGGTGGCCGCGGTCGGGTCGGCGTCGCCGGAGGTGGCCCAGGCGTGGTGGCAGTTGGCTGGGCTGACCGGTGACGACCTGCCAGGCATGGGTTTGGCTGCCGGGGAGCGGCCGGCGGCGGATGTGGAGGTGTTGTGCTCGGCGGTGGCGTCGGTGGAGTTCGAGTTGGCCCGGCGGATGGCTGCGGCGGCCCGGTCGGGCAGTCTGCCGTTGGTCGGGGACGGGGCGATGCTGCTGGCCCGCGGCTGGTCCGCGGGGTGGGCGCGGCGTCTGGCCCGCGCGGGGGCGTTCGCCGAGGTGCACCCGGCGTTGGGTGGGGTGTGGGCGGCGGGGGTGATCACCAGTGAGCATGTGGATGCCCTGGCCCGGCACGCCGACCGGCTGACGACGGTGCAGATGGCGGCGGTGATCACCGAGTTGGGCCCGTGGTGGGGGGAGTTGTCCCCGGCGGCGGTGGCGGCGTTCGTGGCCCGGGTGATCCGGGTCCTGACCCCGCCCGGTGACCCGGAACCCGACGAGGCCGCCGCCCATGAGGCCCGGTCGGTGTCGTTCGCGCTGACGTCGGATTCGGTGGTCCTGTCCGGGGTGCTGCCCCGTCTGGAGGGTGAGGCGGTGATCGCCGCGATCGACGCGTTCGCCGAACGGTTGCGCTCCCAGGCCGACCACGTCCCCGCGTCCGCGCGGCGCGCCGATGGGCTGGTCGCCCTGGTCAACGCCGCGCACGCCTGCGGGTCGATCCCGACCCGCGGCGGGCTACCCGTGTCGGTGTCAGTCACCCTGGACGGCCACCGTGCTGGGCGACCGGGTGTGGACCACCTCCCGTGGGCACACCCTCACCGCCGCGGAGCACCGGTTCACCGCCTGCGACGCACTGGTCACCCCGATCCTGATCGACTCAGGGCACTGCCCCGACACCGTGGCCGAACTCCTGGCCGCCGCCGCACCGCTGGCCGCGGCTGTCCCGGAGCGGACCACCGACCCGACCAACCAGGAGGCGGGCGACCCGGCGGGCGGCGGTACGGGTCCATCGGCGGGCAGCGCCCTGACCCCGTCGGCAGCAGCTCGGATCGCGGAGCTGGCCACCACCCTGTTGGGCACCCGGATCCCGCTGGCCGTGGGGCGCACCGCCCGGACCGCCACCCCGGCGCAGCGCCGGGCGCTCGCCGCTCGTGACCGCGGGTGCATCATCCCCGGCTGCGGGATCCCCGCCGAGGCCTGCCAAACCCACCACGTCACCGACTGGGCCGCCGACGGGAACACCGACCTACCCAACATGGCCCTGCTCTGCTGGGCCCACCACCGCCAAGTCGACCTCGGCATGTGGACCATCGTGCCCGCGCGTCACCCACGATCAGGTGCCCCGACCCGAACCCGGAGCGCCACCCGGAACCCCCTGGCCCGCCAACCACGGCGCACCCTGGACCATCACCCGCACCCCCCGAACACGCTGGCGACTGTGAAGTCGCGAGCAGGTCAGTGCGTCCTGGTAGCCAGCTCGTGCAAGTCGTAGGGCGTCTCCTGGTAAACGCAGTAGTTCAGCCAGTTGGTGAACAGCAGGTCACCGTGCGCGCGCCATCCGACGATGGGCAGCTGCTCGGGGTCGTCATTGCGGTAGTAGTTCCGCGGCATCTCGATGGGCAGGCCGGCGTCGAGGTCGCGGCGGTACTCGATGTCGAGGGTCTCGGCGTCGTACTCGGCATGCCCGGTGACGAACACCCGACGGCCGTCGCGGGAGGCGGCGAGGTACACGCCCGCCTCCGGGGAGACGGCCAACAGCTCGAGGTCCGGCTCTGCCTCGATGTCCTCGACCCGGACGCTCGTGTGCCGTGAGTGCGGTGCCAGGAACACGTCATCGAACCCGCGGGTGATCTTGTTCTTGGCGTCCGTGACCTCGTGGGAGAACACCCCGAACACCTTCCGGTCCACCGTGTGCTTGCCGATCCCGTAGTGGTGGTACAGCTCGGCCTGGGCGCCCCAGCAGATCGCCAAGGTGGAGAACACGTGCTCGTCGGCCCATTCCATGATCCCGACCAGCTCCTCCCAGTAGTCCACCTGCTCGAACTCCATGAGCTCGACCGGCGCGCCCGTGATGATCAGGCCGTCGAAGCGCCGGTCACGCACGTGCTCGAAGGTCTCGTAGAAGACCTCGAGGTGGGTGTGGTCGGTGTGCCTGGGGGAGTACGAGGCGGTGTGCAGGAACGTGACCTCGACCTGCAGCGGGGAGTTGCCCAGCAGCCGCAGGATCTGGGCCTCGGTGGTCTGCTTGGCCGGCATCAGGTTCAGGACGAGGATGCTCAGCGGGCGGATGTCCTGGCTGGCGGCACGACGATCCGTCATCACGAAGACGTTCTCGGCGGCGAGGACGTCGGCGGCTGGAAGGCCTTCCCTGATCTTGACGGGCATGGTCGCAACTCCCTGAGGCGGTGGGGGCGATTCTACGATGCCTGCCCGCTATCGGGGGATTCGCTGATTGGCGAGGGCGCGCTCCCGCTAGCGTGCCCGCCCGATCGCTGGCACGCTCGAGGTCATGGATGCCCATTTGCGCGAGATCATCGACCGGGGTGGCAGGGCGCAGTCGGCCGAGGCCGCACGGCTCCTCATCCGGCTGGAATCGAACCCGGACGACGCCGAGGCCCGATCCCTGGCCCGGGTCCTCGTCGACGCCTACCTCAACGACCCGGACCTCACTCGCTGACGTCGCGCGCCCGGTCCTCGGACTCACAGGGCCGTCAGGTCCACCTCGAAGCGCAGCGCGGGGCCGCCTCCTGCGGACTCATGCTTGGTGAACCGCTCGACCAGCACGCCGCCATTGGCCTGGACCACCCGCTGGGACGGGATGTTGTCGACGTCCGTCGTGATGTCCACGATCGGCAGCCCCTCCGCCGCGGCGATGGGCAGCATGGCCGCCAGGGCGGCCGTCGCGTACCCGCGGCGGCGCTTCCATGGCACCACCGAGTAACCGATGTGCCCCAGGCAGGTGGGTGGCAGGGCCCTCGTGCCCGGTTGCCAGCGCAGGTTGATGGCGCCGGCGAACTCCCCGTCCCACATCCACCGGGTCAGGCCGGGCAGCCGTGGGACCGTGGTCCCGTCGGGCAGCTCGATGGGGCCACCGGCCGCCTCCCGGTCGTCGCACAGCTCGATGAACCGCTGCGGATCCCGCGTGACGCGATCGATCGCCGCCTGGTCGAACCCCACGTGCTCGGTGTTCGGCGACCATCCGCGCCGCAGCGCGTCGAGGTAGCCGGGCAGGTGCTCGGCTTGGGGGCGGATCAGCTCCATCGAGGGAAGGGCCATGGGTTCATCATCGCGCGGATCCGCCAGAGCCGATGGATCCAGGAGGCTCGTCGCGCCTCAGCGCATCCGCAAGATCCGCCAGGCACCGGAGGCGACGAGGACGGCGATCCCCGCTCCGATGACGAGGTCGGGGATTGCCGATCCCGTGATCGCGACCAGGGCACCGGCCACGATCACGCCGATGTTGGCCAGGGCGTCGTTCGTCGTGAAGATCCAGCTGGCCCGCATGTGTGCGCCGCCGCCCCGATGCCGGGCCAGGATCGCGACGCAGGAGAGGTTGGCGACCAGCGCGAGTGCGCCGACGAGGATCATGACCGCGTCGGCGGGCTCACTGCCCCCGGCCGCGCGGCGCAGCACCTCGACGAGGACCATCCCGGCCAGGGCCAGTTGCAGCCAGCCGCTGGCCCGGGCCGACCGTCGCTGGCGGGTGACGTCGCCTGCTGCCAGCAGGGCGATCGCGTAGATGCTCGCGTCGGCGAGCATGTCCACGGAGTCGGCGACCAAGCCGGTGGACTGGGCCGCGAGCCCCGCCACCACCTCGATGACGAACATGGCGGCGTTGATCGCCAGCACGAGCCAGAGCGCGCGTCGTTGGGAGTCGGGGGTGGTCGGGTCGTCGACCATGACGTCCTCGGCCCGGTCCATCGGTGTGGACGAGGACAGTCGGGCGCCCATTCCCAGCGGCTCCAGGACTGCCAGGATGCTGGTCGGCGGTCCCCGGTGGACCACAGTGAGCTGTCGGGTCCCGAGGTCGAACTCCAGGTGCTGGGCCACAGGGACCGGGGCCAGCGCCATGCGGATCAGCTGCTCCTCCGTCGGGCAGTCCATGCCCGGGATCTGGAACACCGACCGGGTCGGCAGCGGGTCGTCCGGCACCCCCGGAGTGTGCCACGGCCGTGACGAATGGTGTTTGTCCGGTCACATATCGGGGTACTCTGGCTGTGCATCGTCTGAACGGTGCACGTTGTCCGCGGCATCCGCCGCTGGCGAGGTCGTCTGCTTTGACGCCGTACCGGCGTCCCCTTCGCGAGATGGGCCAGCACCCGCGGCCATCCCTCTCGACGATCAGGACCCCTGTGACTTCTCCCGCCCGCGCGGCGTCTGCTGCGCGCACCTCCACACCGCACCACCACCGCAGGCTCCGGCCCGCTCCTCAGCCCCCGCCAGAACCTTGGTGCCGGCCGACGGTGCGAGCTTCGCCGGCCTCGGCGTCGCCCCGGCGCTCATCGCGTCGTTGGCCTCCGGTGGCATCGACGCCCCCTTCCCCATCCAGTCCGCGACACTGCCCGACTCCCTGGCCGGGCGCGACGTGCTCGGCCGCGGACGCACCGGCAGCGGGAAGACGGTCGCGTTCGCCCTGCCGCTGGTGTCCGCGCTGGCCGGCAGCCGCTCCGCTGCGCGTCGCCCGCGTGGGCTTGTCCTCGTGCCCACCCGCGAGCTCGCCGTGCAGGTCGACAACACGATCGCCCCGCTCGCTGAGGCGATGGGCCTGAAGACCCGCACCATCTTCGGCGGCGTGGGCCAGAACCCGCAGGTCGCCGCGCTGGCCAAGGGCGTGGACATCATCGTCGCCACCCCCGGCCGCCTGGCCGACCTGATCAAGCAGCGGCTGTGCAGCCTCGAGGACATCGTGGTCACCGTCATCGACGAGGCCGACCACATGGCCGATCTCGGCTTCCTGCCCGAGGTCCGCCGCCTGCTCGACCAGACCCCTGCCGAGGGGCAGCGACTGCTGTTCTCCGCGACGCTGGACTCCGGCGTCGACGTGCTGGCCCGGCGCTACCTGCACAACCCCGTGACCCACGAGGTCGACTCGGCCGCATCGCCGGTCCCCGCGATGGACCACCACGTCTTCAACGTCGACGCCGCAGACCGCGGCGAGGTCGTCGCGCAGCTGGTCGGTGGCCACGGCCGCACGCTGGCCTTCGCCCGCACCAAGCACCAGGCCAAGCGCTGGGCACGCACGCTCACCGCATCCGGGATCCACGCCGTCGACCTGCACGGCAACCTCAGCCAGGCGGCCCGCCAGCGCAACCTGGCCGCGTTCGCCGACGGTGACGTGCGGGTCCTGGTGGCCACCGACATCGCCGCGCGCGGCATCCATGTCGATGACATCGACCCTCGTCGTGCACATCGACCCGCCGGCCGAGCACAAGGCCTACCTGCACCGCTCCGGGCGCACCGCCCGCGCAGGTGCGGCGGGGGTTGTCGTGACGGTCGCCACCCACGAGCAGCGTCGGGACGTCGCCGACCTGATGCGTCGGGCCGCGATCACGCCCACCCAGCACAAGGTGCGTGCCGGCGACTCGACCATCAGCGACATCGCCGGGCCCAGCGCCCCACGCGTCGTGGTGCCCAACGCCCAGCCAATCCCGGAGGAGCGCACGGGCCGTGGATCGGGTCGTGGATCCGGCGGCAGCCGCGGTCGCTCGTCAGGCGGCTCGGGCTCGGGTGCGGGCAGGTCAGCGGGTGGCTCCACAAGTGGGTCCCCGGGCCGGCAGCGCACCAGTTCGGATTCCCGCCCGGGCCAGGCATCCGGGAGCTCCGCCACCCGTTCCTCGCAGTCCCGGTCGTCAGCCCCCCGCACCTCGCAGTCGACCTCGTCGGCCGCGCGGTCGTCCTCCGGTTCGACCACCGTCTGGTCGAGCAGCGGCGGCGCCACCCCTGCCACACCGCGGCGCGGACCCCGTCGGGCCACCCGCCCCGCGGGCGGTACCGGCTCCGCGGCCTGACCGGGCTGAGCTCCTGGCCTGGACCCGCCGACTCGTGGGAGGGTCGGCGGGCAGTCCTGGGCGCTAGGGTGGGCGCCGACCTGAGGGAGGCGTGGGCGTGGGCCGATTCGACGCGTGGGTGCGGTCGGTGGGCGATGATCCCGATCCGCGCTTCACCCTGGCCAACGAGCGGACGTTCCTGTCCTGGGTGACCACCTCCCTGGGCCTGCTCGGCATCGGCCTGGCTGTCGGCACGATCATCCCGGGGGAGCACTTCGCCATCAACATCCTGGCGGTCCTGTGGATCCTGATGGCCGCGATCCTGTCGTTCCGGGCACTCCTCCGGTGGTTCCGGATGGAGCGGGCGATGCGCTCGAACCACGGGCTGCCACTGTCGACCTCCATCCCCCTGGTGGCAGCGTCGATCGCAGTGCTCTCGTTGGCGACGGGGATCGCCGTCGTGATGGCGTCATGAGGCTCGTGACGCTGAGGACACCGGGACGGGCGCCGCGGCACCCTCGGAACCCTCTGACCCCGGTCTGGCGGGGGAGCGCACCATGCTCGCGTGGGCGCGAATGGGACTGACCCTCCTCGGCGTCCCGTCGGCACTGCTGGCCTACTCGGCTGGCCGGAATCCCCTGGCGGTGGGGGCGGCTGCCGTGGCCATGGTGCTCGGGCTCGGCGTCCTCGTCGGGTCGGTGCGCCGGCAGCGCGTGGAGCCGGGCGTGATCCCCTCCGGCTCGCTGGTTCCCGCAGCCCGGCTCATCGCGCTGACCGGAGCCTGCGTCCTGATGCTCAACGTCACCGGCGGGATCCTGGTCCTCACCTGACGCCCCGCCGCGGCGGGGCCGAGCCGGGTTGCGCCGGGGGGCTGTCCGCGGCAGCCTTCGGGGCGTGGCGAACAGGGCTGATGTGGTGGTCGTCGGGGCGGGTCTTGCCGGGCTGCGCGCGGCGCAGCTCCTCGCGACGGCGGGGCGTGATGTGGTGGTCCTCGAGGCCTCGGACGGGATCGGCGGTCGGGTTCGCACCGACCGCATCGACGGGTTCACCCTCGATCGGGGCTTCCAGCTGTACAACCCGGCCTACCCGGAGGGTCGCCTGGCGTGGCCCGACCTTCCCATCCGCCAGTTCTCGGCCGGGGTCGACGTGGTGCGCGATGGCATGTCGCACCCGCTGACAGATCCACGGCGCGACCCCCGCAGCCTGCCGGCCACGACCCGGTCGCTGCGCGCACTGGGGGCCGGCCGCGGACTCGCCGCGTTCGGGTCGTACGCGGCCCGGTTGGGCACCCCGCTGCACCCTCGCCGCACCCCGCCGGGCAGGGCCGACCAGGGCATCGGCGAGGCGCTGCGTTCCGCAGGGGTCGACGATGCCGCGTTCGACGCACTGGTCCGGCCGTTCCTGTCCGGGGTGCTCGCAGACTCGGCCCTGGAGACCCCACGCGGGGTCGCCGACGAGATCCTGCGGACCTTCCTGGCCGGGACCCCGGGCGTGCCCGAGGGGGGAATGGACGAGCTGCCGAGGCGACTCGCCGATGGGCTCTCCGTCCTGACGGACTCACCCGTGCTCTCCGCGCGGTCCGGGAGGGTCACGACCGCCGACACCGAGTGGCTGGCCGATGACGTGATCGTGGCCGTGGGGGACCCGGCCGTGCTGGTCCCGACCGCGTCGGCGACCACGTGGCGGGCGCTGACGACCTGGTACTTCGCCGCCGCCGACCTGCCCCGCCGGCACCCCATGCTGCTGGTGTCACCCGACGTGCGCCTTGCCAACGTCGCCGTGATGAGTGACGTGGCGCCGACCTACGCACCCGCCGGCCGGCGCCTGGTCGCGGCCTCGGCGGTGGGGTTCCACGACTCGACGGAGGGCGAGCTGTGGGCGCGCGAGGATTCGGCGCGGATGCTCGGCGTCGCGCCCCGGGACCTCGAGCTGATCGCCCACTACCCGATCGCCGCCGCACTTCCGGCGGTGGGCGTCGCGCGGCCGCAGGTGGTGAGCTCCGGCATGGTCCTGGCGGGCGACCATCGTCAGGGGCCGAGCATCAACGGCGCACTGGCCAGTGGGCGGCGGGCAGCCGAGCTCCTGGGCGGCTGACCGTCCGCCGTTCCTGATCGTCTGCAGACTGCGCTGGCGGGCTGAACGCTTGGGCCCTCGAGCAAGGGCAAGGTCCAGCGCTGCCCTCGGTGACCACGCGACGCCGGTGCCTGCCGCTGTAGCGTCCGGATCATGTCGTCAAGTGCGCTGTCGCAGCCGCAGGGTGGGGACGGCGGCGCCGGTGCCGCGGGGACCGATGAGCTGCACCTGACCAGGCGGACGATCGTCGCGTACGCGTTCGGGTCCGTGGGGACGGGCGTGTTCGCCACCGTGCCCGGGCTGGTCCTCGCCTACTACCTGACCAACACCCTCGGCGTGGCGGCCGGCGCCGCCGCCTTCGTGGTGGCGGTCCCCAAGGCGTGGGACGTGATCGTCCTGCCGATCGTGGGGCGCCTGTCGGACCGGGCAGCGGCCCGCGTGGGCAGCCGCCTGCCGTTCCTGAAGCTTGCCGGCATCGTGCTGCCGCTGGCCTTCATCCTGATCTTCTCGGTACCGCCGGCGCTGGCCTCGGGTGGTGCGGCGGCGTGGGTGTTCGTGGCGTTCATCCTCGCGTCGACGGCGTTCGCGCTGTTCCAGGTGCCCTACATCGCGCTGTCCGCGGAGCTCACCGACGAGCCTGCGGAGCGCTCCACGCTCATGGCGTGGCGGGTGGCCTTCCTGACGGTCGCGATCCTGCTGGGCGGGGCCCTGGCCCCGGTCATCCGAGACGCCCTCGGCGGGGCGTACCTGGGTCACTTCGTGATGGCCCTGTTCATGGCTGGCCTGATGCTGGCGGGCATCTGGCTGTGCATCCTCGGGCTGTCGAAGGCGCGGGCTCGGATTGCCCCGGCGGCCGAGGGAAGCCTGATGGACCAGGTCCGTGTCGTCCGGCACAACCGTGCCTTCGTGGCGCTGCTGATCGGGTTCGTGATCCAGGCCCTGGGCTTCGCCGCGATGCTCGGGGCGGCGCAGTACTACGCCACATACATCGTCGGGAAGCCCACCTCGATCACCATCCTGTTCGTCTGCCTGGTGGCGCCGGCGATCGTGGTGATGCCGTTCTGGAACTGGGTGGCCCACCGGTTCGGCAAGACCCGCGGATTCCTGGCCTCCACCCTCGTGTTCCTGGTCGGAGCGGTGATCCTGTTCATCGGGGGCCGGAACCTGGGGCTGGCCACGGTGGCCGGGGCCATCGCCGTCTGCGGCATCGCGTACGGCGGATGCCAGATGTTCCCGCTGGCGATGATGCCCGACGCGGTGGCCGCCGACCGCGAGCGCACCGGCGAGGTCCGGGCCGGGGTGTTCACGGGGATGTGGACCGCCGGGGAGACCCTCGGGTTCGCCCTCGGGCCAGGTCTGGTCCTCGTGGTGCTCGCGCTGACCGGGTTCGTCTCCAGCAAGGCCGACGAGCAGGTCACCCAGCCCGACTCGGCGATCACCGGCGTCCTGATGGCATTCACGGCCGTACCCGCGATCCTCGTCCTGATCAGCATCCCCTTCATCCACCGGTACGGCGTCGAGTTCGCCAAGCTCGGCACCGCGACCACACCCGAAGGAACCCCGTCATGACCGCATCCCTGCCCCCCGCCTTCCCCGACCAGGGCCTGCCCGACGAGGTGATCCTCGCGACGCTGGCCGCCCTGCGCGAGCTCGACGTGCCCGTCAAGGGCGGTCGAACGACGTCGTACGTCTACGACCCCGATCGGGACGACCTCGAGGACCTGGGCCTCCGGGCGTTCGCCCTGTCCGAGCACGTCAACGGCCTGGACCCAACAGCGTTCCCGAGCTTCGCGGCGGTGGAGAACGACCTGGTGGCCGCGGCCCTGAGCGTGCTCGGCAGCGGCAGCCCAGAGGAGGTCGGGACGATGACCAGCGGTGGCACCGAGTCGTGCGCCCTGGCCGTCCTCGGTGCCCGCGAGCGGTGGCGCGCCAAGGTCGGTCAGCCGCTGGGCCACCCCACGCTCGTGGCCCCCTCCTCCGTGCACCCGGCGTTCGTGAAGGCCTGCCACCTGTTCGACGTGGAGCTGGTATCGGTCCCGATCGACCCCGTCACGTTCGCTGCCGACGCCGAGGCGATGATCGCGGCGATCGACGAGCGCACGGCCATGGTCGTGGTCTCGGCGCCGTCGTACGCCCACGGGATCGTCGATCCAATCGAGCCGATCGCGGCTGCCGCGGCCGAGCGCGACGTCCTCTGCCACGTGGATGCCTGCATCGGTGGCTGGACCGTGCCGTTCATCAGGGAGGCCGAGGGCCTGCCCCCGATCGGGCTGATGATCCCCGGGGTCACCTCGGTGTCGGTCGACCTGCACAAGTACGCCTACACCCCGAAGGGCGTGTCGATCCTGCTGCACCGCGACTTCGGGCTGCGCCGGTACCACTGGTTCTCCAACGCGGCCTGGAACGGATACCCGGTGGTCAACCCGACCCTGCTGAGCTCCCGCGGCGGTTTCGCGCCAGCGATCGCCTGGGCCTACGTGCACAAGATCGGCCGCGAGGGCTATCGCGAGCTGGCCCTCTCGGCGTGGCGGGCGACCAGGGCGCTCGTCGATGGCATCGCAGCCATCCCCGGGATACACGCGGTCGGCGAGACCGGTTCCACGCTGCTGGCGTTCACCGACGACGGTGGCCCGGAGGATCCGGACATCCGGGTGGTTGCCGACGAGATGGTCACGCGCGGATGGCTGCTGGGCGTCCAGCCCGGGCACGGCGGGCCGCCTACGGCGCACATCTGCGTCATGCCGGTCCACGAGCCCCAGACCGACACATTCCTGGAAGACCTTGCGGCCTCGGTGGAGTCCGCCCGCCCCCTCGGGCGGGTCGAGGTGGATCCGGGGCTGCTGGCCATGGCGGCCTCCCTCGACCCGAGCAGCCTGCCCCCGGGGGCGGTCGACATGGTGCTCGCCGCCGCAGGGATCTCTCTCGGGGGGGATGGCGGGGGCGAGGGCCTGCCCGAGCGGCGCGCAACCCTCAACGCGATACTGGATCTCGCCCCGGAGCCGCTCGTCGAGTGGCTGCTGATCGAGGTCTTGGGCAACCTCCTGCGCCCGTCGAAGCAGTGAGGGGCGCAGGCTGACGGTCGGACGTGAGGAGGAGCGCGATGAGCATCGACCCGGGAACGGTCGATCTCGGCTCGATGAGCGCCCTGCGTCAGGCGTTCCGGTCCGCGCCGGATCCAACCCTGGCCGACCTGGTGGGTACGCACGAGGGCGAGTTCATCGGCCCCGGATGGCTGCGGGCGGCCGGTCCGGTGATGACCCGGCTCGGGCGGATGCCAGGCTGGTGCGGCAAGCGGTTCGCGGCGGCGGAGGGCGGGCCGACTGAGGGCGGGACGGCGGACCTGGTGGGCGTGAACCTGGTGCGCTCCGGCGGGCAGGTCAGCGACTCGGTGCCGATCAAGGCGGCGATCGGGCCCTCACGGTTGGATGGCCGACCGGCCCTGATCGTCGTCTACCCGGTGGATGCGCCCTTCCCCTGGCCGCGCGTCACCGACGAGCTGCGCCCCTTCGGCGACGGTGTGCTGCTCGGGATGACATTCGGGATCCCGGCCTCGCCCCCCCACGGCGCGCCCTTTCTCCTCCGCCGGACCGGTTAGTCGCGGGGCCCTTCTTCGTCGGGGCCAATGGCACTGTCGCCGCCTGAACCTCCGCGCGAGCATGGAGGTGTGGGCGGCCCGCCCTTCGTCGCCCGCATGGGGAGGTGGACGGGATGCGCCGTCGTGCGGTGCACGTCCGGGCATTGGCCGTTGTGGCCGGCGTCGCCCTGGTCCTGGGGGTGCTGCCCGGCTGCGGCAGTGGCGCAGGCGGGGGGTCGGCGTCGGGACCGTCCGGATCCCCGACCGTCGCCCCGTCGACGACCCCCGCGGCAGGCCCGTCCGTCACACCACTGGGGATGGTCTACGTGAACGACATCTCCCATGACGCCACGTGGGTGGTCGGCAACGAGCCGCGGGAGCCGGGCAGTGACCAGCCCAAGCCACTGGTCCTGATGAACCGCGCGACTGGTGAGCAGACGATCCTCTGCGACTGGGCAGACCCGGACCTCGGCTTCTGCTCGATGGCCGAGCAGGGCGCGATGATCCCCGAGACCCCGACCCTGGTCGTGGAGCAGGTGGACACCAGCGTGGTCGGATGGTTCCCCTCCGGCGGGGTCTACCTGGTGGACTCGGCCAGCGGTGCACGGACCCGCATCGACACGGACTCCTCTGGCGTGCCGCTCGAACCGTCGTGGAAGGCCAGCGACTGTGAGGGTGGCTGCGACTACCACTGGGCGCCACACCTGAACATCTCCGCCGACTCAGTCTCCGGTGACGGGCGCATCGCCGCGTTCTGTGCCAACTACGACGAGCCCAAGGAGCCAGTCCTCTACGTGAAGGACCTGACGACGGGTGAGTTGACCCGAACCACCGTGCTCTGCGGCGTCAACCGGTTCGGTCGTGAGAACGACGACGATGAGTTCAACGACGAGGGCATGAGCTACCCCCAGATCTCGGCTGACGGCAGCGTCGTTCACGTGGACGGCAACCGGTCCACGGGCGGCGAGTACGGGAAGGTCGGCTGGGAGGCGGACACGCTGTACTTCACCAGGACCGGTGAGACCCGCAGCGTGGACGGCAGCGGGGGCATGACCCGCGACGGCGGTACGGTGTTCATCCGCCGGGGTGTCGAGGCCGAGGCGCCCGAGGCCGAGGTGGTGCCGGAGTACGCCGCCTATGACGTGGCGACTGGCGAGGTGACCCCGTTGCCCTGGATGCAGGAGTTCGTGAGCACGCCGGCCATGCCGAACTACCCGTTCGACACCTTCCGCCAGGCCAGCAGCGACGGCCGGTGGGTGGTGAACCACGGTGCCGTCCGGGACGTGAGCTCGGCGGTTGAGACCGACATCGGCGCCCTGCTCGTGGAGAACGGCTACGAGCCCTCGACAGGTGAGGGGACGTTGCGGATCTCCGGCGACGGGTCGGTGGTGATCGCCAACGTCGTCGGCCCCGACCCCCTGGCTGAATCGAGCAGTCGGGTCGTCGCAGTCAGCGGCTGGGATGCCGGCTGAGGCTCAGCGGGTGACCTTGCCGGGCAGGAGGAAGTCGTAGGGCTGGCGCAGGACCTTCGTGCGGATGGCCCGGTCCGCGCGTCGTGCCTGCAGGAAGAGCCCGAGGAGCTGGGCGTCCCGGCGGTAGTAGTCGTCGACCTCCTTGGGCTGGATCGGATCGCGTGGGCCGGGGATGTCGGTGGCCACCAGCCACTCGTTGACGACGTCCAGGCCGGTGCCGATCCTCTTCGGGGCGCCCTCCTTGTGGAAGTTGCCCAGCAGGTCCAGCGCGACCGTGCGGGGGACGAAGTAGTCGTCCTGGTAGGAGTCGGCGACGAACCGGAGCAGGAGGGCCCGGATCCCCGGCGGAGCGGGGGCGAGGATGACCCGGGCGTCGAGGCTGTGCCGGCCGTTGCGGCGGATGAAGGGGGTCCCGACGTCGATGAGCACGGGCTGCGTCGGGGCCTCGGTCGGTGCACCAGGTTCCGCGGACGGCAGCGACGCGGGTGATGCCGGGGCTGTCTCGAGGAACGACCAGTTCGACAGCTGGCCGTCCAGGGCCACCTCGACCCCGTCCGTCCGTCCGGCGCTGCGCTGGGACAGCAGGGCGACCGAGTTGAGCACCTGACCCATTGCCGTGGCCAGGCCCTCATCGTCGGTCGCGTGCAGCTGCTTGTGGCCCAGGGTCTGGGATTCCATGCGCGGCTGCACCAGGTAGACCACCGGCGGACGGCCGGGTCGGTGGACCGGGATCGCCTCGGTCGGCACCACGCTGAGCCCTGCTGCGGCGAGCTCAATCAGGTACTCGTCCACGAGGTCCAGGTACACGCTGACCGATGCCTCGTCGGGAAACCCCGCCATCCGCTTGCACACCAGCCCGGGCAGCTCATCGGTGGTGAGCGCGGCGGAGATCTCGCCGTAGGCCAGGACGGTGACGTGGCCGCCGGACTCAGGGTTCGCGGGGTTCAGCCGGCGCTCGGTGTCGGTCAGGACGGCCTTCAGGTGGTCGCGATCGGGGGTGGCGCCCGGGACTTCGGTGGGGTCGGCGCTCATCGGTGCACCCCTTCTGGGGAGGGCGTGTCGCCGTGGGGTGGGGCCACCCGGGCGAACATCCGGGAGACCAGTCCCGGGTCCTCAAGGATGCCGGTGCCGAGGAGCCCGGCGATCGCAGCCTCGAGCCGCGCCAGCGCCTCGCCGGCCTCGGCGTCGGACATCAGCAGGCCGGGCTTGAACTGCAGGACCGAGCGGTCGAACCCGGCGAACATGGCCCAGATGCCAGCGTCGTAGCAGGCCCGGGTCATCAGCATCCCACCCATCGGATGGGCGAATCGCAGCCCGATCACCAGGCCGGACTGGCGGACCTCGACGAGCCACTCCGGGTGCCGCGCGGCGATGTCAGCGAGGCCGGTGCCGAACGTGGCCGTGAGGGCGTCCACCCGTGCGGAGGTCTCCGCGCGGGTCGTGATGTCCAGAACCGCGCGGGCAACGCGGCAGCCGAGCTCGGACCCGCCGAACGTGGAGACGTTCGACCAGCCGTCGTCCTCGAGCCAGGCCCCGGCACGTGCGGACAGCAACGTGGCGGCGATCGGGTAGAGGCCCCCGGACAGGCCCTTGCCGGTCACGAGGATGTCCGGGGTGACGGCCGCGCGCTGCACCGCCCAGAGCGACCCGGTACGGCCCAGCCCGGTCTGCACCTCATCGGCGATGTACAGCACGCCGAAGCGGTCGCACAGCTCGCGGACCCCGGCGAGGTAGCCGGCGTCGGGCACCGGGAACCCGATTGTGGCCGGGATCGTCTCGAGGATCACCGCGGCCGCGGGCGCGGCGGCCAGCGCAGCTTCGAGGGCGTGCAGGTCGTTGAAGGGGACCTGGGGGAACTCGTCGTCCGGGCCGGTGGACAGGAACGCCTCGGCCGCCTCGCGGTCCCCCGCGGCCAGGGCCAGCCCGGTGTGCCCGTGATAGGCCCCGGCCACGGAGACGACCCGGCGGCGCCCGGTCGCCCGGCGGGCGGACTTGATCGCCAGGTCGATCGCCTCGCCGCCGCCGCTGGCGAAGACCGTGTAGGCCATGCCGGGCGTGCGCTCGACGAGGTCCGCGGCGAGCAGCGAGCGCTCGACGCTGGGGAAGTGGTGGTTGCCGATGTCGAGGGAGTCCAGGGCGTCGACCAGCACGGCGATGAGCTCGGGATTGCGGTGCCCCAGGTTGAACACGCCGCCGTTGAGGTGCAGGTCCAGCCAGCTGCGGCCGTCGACGTCGGAGATCCGGTAGCCCTCGCGGCGGCCCATGACGATCCCGGCGCCGAGCGCGGCGAACGTGCGCACGCGATCGGGGCAGACGTAGCGCTCAGCCAGGGTCAGGATCTCGTCGCGGGTGGGGGCCGGTGGGTCTGGTGCGTCGGTCAGGTGCGTGCCGCTCATAGGGGCAGTATCGACCCGCTCCGGCGCCGATGAGATGCGGTGGGGCTGCGCGTGCGTCGTCATGGCCGCGGTCGCAGCTCGTCACGTGCATCTGCGCCGGTCTGCGTATCGCCGCTGCGGTGCTCAACGCTTGAGCGTGATGGGCGTGGACATCACTCCCTGGTGGTCTGAACTTGGGGTTGACCCAGACCTGGTACGTGCCCTTTGGCAGGTTGACTGTTCGCTTCTCGGTGGTGCCGAAGGTCTTGTAGGTCTTCAGCGCCTTCCAACTGCCGTCAGCCCATCCGCTTCTGGACCTGGAATGTCCAGTACTTGCCCCCCATGTTCGGGTTGACGTCGACCTTCAGCTTCGACCGTCCGCTGACTGCCTTGACCTTCACCCGTGCGGTGGGCTGGGTGAAGACCGGCTGGGGTGGGGCGGTGGGGGGACTCCACGCGTCCCGCAGGGGCCACGGGAACCCCACGTAGGGGGCCACCCACTGGTCGCCGGGGTAGAGGAATCGCACATAGGTCCCGGCCGCCAAGAGCCTGTCCGCTGTGACGACAACATTGCCGTCGTCCGCCGATGTGGCCTGTCCCACCGTGACCCACGTGGCTCCATCCAGCCGTTCCGCGGTCACCAGGGCCACGGGGGCCGGCCTGATGAATCCGTCGCGCGTCTGCACCTGGACGCGGCCTAGCAGGGCGCTGACGCCACCCCGCAACTCATGGGGGTACGCGCCCACCACTACGAAGCTGTCAAGGCGTCTGATGGTGAATGGAGTCGTGGCGGACTGCTCCGGCACTGGGTTCGTCGGGACGCTGACGGTCGCCGTGGCCACGTAGCCCTGATCTGGGGGCGCAACGGGTCCGTTGAAGTGCTCGCACATCGCAACCCCACGGATCGACAGATATGGAGTGCCGGCTGGACCCGAACCAGTGGCCGTGAAGGTCTCCAGAACAGTCGTTGAGCCCGCACCCGTGATCTGACCAGTGGCACTCCATCCGACACCTGGAGCCACGTTGACCGCGAGCTGGATCGGAAGATCGGCACAGCCGAGGAAGTTGGTCGTGATGAGTTCACCCCACGACGATGTGTTGACGACGAGCTGCATGCTCCAGTCCGCGACCACGTCTGCGTGCGCCGTCGGTGACGGTGCTCCCACGCCTGTGGCGACGAGTGCTGCTCCGGCGAACAGCGCGGTGATGGCTCGTTTCATGGTGCACCTCTTCTCCCAACGGGAACGGGTGGGGCACCATCTGTGCCCGCCCGGTGGGGAGATGGGCCGGTGTACCTGCGGGCGCAAGCGCGAGGACCCGGGGCAGCCGGGTTCGGACACGGGAGCACTGGTGCTCCCTCGGCGTCACGGTCACGCATCCCGTGCACGGCGGATCATCCCCATCTCCACGTGCAGGACTCTCGTCCCGGAACCAGCGTCCCCACGGCGTCCGCGCTGCGCTAGGGCCGTTGGTCCCGGCTCTGTCAGGGCGAGACAGACGATGTGCGCGAGAGGGGAGGCCCTCCGATCGGACTCCCGACCGGAGGACCTCCTCGTCATGCTTGTGCGCCAGTCACCCCGCCAGACAACGACCTCTGCCGGACAACTACCTCTTCAGCACGATCTCTGCGGACGTCGCACCCTGGTATCCGAACTTGGGGTTGACGAACACCCTGTAGGTGCCCTTGGGCAGGTTGATCGTGCGCTTCTCTGCGCTTCCGTACGTCTTGTACGTCTTCAGCGGCTTCCACGTCTTCCCGTCAGCCTTCTTCCGCTGGACCTGGAACGTCCAGTACTTCCGGCCCTTGTTCGGGTTCACGTCGACCTTCAGCTTCGACCGACCGCTGACCGCCTTGACCTTGACGGTTGGTGACGGTTGGACCACCGGCGGAGTGGGGATGCTCTGGGTACTGCTTCTCGAAGGACTGCGAGACCTTCGTCCCCTCGTAGGAGGCCCGGTACTGGCTGCCCGGGGGCAGCACGGTGCCGACGGGGATGGCGAAGGCCCCGGTGGCGTCAGGGTTGCCGAATCCGATCGGCGTCCACGTGTCTCCGGAACCAGTTTCGATCGCCACCCGACCTGCAGGATCAGGAACAACACCTGCTGTGGTGGGGGACGTGACGCTCACCTTGCCCGAGAAGGTGGACAGGGTGCCGACAACAGTCGGGAGCGGGGCCAGAGTCGTAACCGTGGTCATCGGGGAGACCGTGAACTCCATCACGTTCGGGAATGGGGACTCCGCCCAGGCCCAGGTGTCAGAGATGGCGACCGTCATCCACGCGTACCCCGTGACCACATAGATCCCGTTCGGGTGGTCCTTGGGGCACAACTCGAATGCTGCATCAGCGACAAAGGCTCCCGTATGCGTGTCCGAGTACCATGCGTAGCTGGTGTAACGGGAATCGTCCTTCAGTTGGATGTCCGCAGAGAAGCCCCACTCGTCAGTCACAAGCCCGTTCACGGTCCCAGTCACTGTGCCCTTGATGCAACGAACGGGGTCCGTCCACTGGAGGTTGGGGAAGTTCAGCGTGATCTCCGTCCCGTAGGGAAGGCCTTTCACGGTCGTGGAATCCGCTTGGCGCGGGTTGCGCCGGCGCAACAGTCAATCCCGCTGCCACGAGTGCCCCGGTCACCAGGGCGATGAGTCGTTTCATGGTGCACCTCTCGTCAGGGCAGAGACGGGCGCGACACTGTCTGTGTCCGCCCGGTGGGGCGATGGGCCGGTAGAGGTGCGGGCGGAGGCGCGCGAACCCGGATCGACCGGGTCTGGACGGGGGAGCAGATCTGCTCCCTCGACGTCAGGGTCACGCATCCCGTGCACGGCGGATCATCCCCATCTCCACGTGCAGGACTCTCGTCCCGGAACCAGCCTTCCGAGGCTCTCCGGCTCACGGGTAGAGGCTTTGGTCCCGCGGCCACCCGCGGGACTCGGACCGGTCCACGCGCGCATCATGGGGTCATGTGCGACACGTTCGTGGCCCTCTCGGAGGTCACAGCCAATGGGTCGGTGATCTTGGCCAAGAACAGCGACCGGGAGCCCAATGAGGCCCACGAGGTCGTGCACGTCCCGGGGGCTGAGCACGGCCCCGGGGATCAGGTCCGGTGCACCTACATCACCATCCCGCAGGTCGAGCGCACGAACGCGGTCCTGCTGGGCAAGCCGTACTGGATCTGGGGCGCGGAGATGGGCGCCAACGAGCACGGGGTCGTGATCGGCAATGAGGCCGTCTTCACGAAGCTGCCCTACGAGAAGCAGCCGGGCCTGATCGGCATGGACCTGTTGCGCCTGGGCCTTGAGCGCGCCGACTCCGCGGAGGCGGCGGTCACGGTCATGACGGACCTCCTCGTCGAGCACGGTCAGGGCGGCAACTGCGGGCACACCCACGACCTCCGGTACCACAACAGCTTCCTGGTGGCCGATCCCTCGGAGGCGTGGATCCTGGAGACCGCCGGGCGGGAGTGGGCAGCACGTCGCGTCGAGGGGTCGGGGTCGATCTCGAATGCCATCACGATCGGTGGGCAGTTCGACCGGTCCTCGCCGGACCTCGTCGAGCGCGCGGTGGCCGCGAAGTGGTGCTCCGGTCCGGATTCCTTCGACTTCGCCGCCGACTACAGCGACTGGATCTACACACGGTTCAGTGACGCCCGGGCCCGGCAGTGCCGGACCAGCGACGCCCTGGCGGCTGCACAGGGCCGCATGGACGTTGCTGGCGCCTGGGGGCTGCTGGCCGACCACGGGGAGCGATCCGATGGCAGGCCGGGCTGGAGTCCCGCGGACCACCCCGTCGGCGGCCTGCTGGGACAGACGGTCTGCGCCCACGCCGGCTACGGCCCGGTGCGCGTGTCCCAGTCGACCGGCTCGTGGGTCTCCGAACTGCCGGCCGGGGACGCCCCGGCAACTCACTGGGTGACGGGAACCGCGGCCCCCTGCCTGTCGCTCCGCGTGCCGGTCTGGTTCGACGCGGTCGACGCGGCCGGGCTGCCGGACCGCGGCCCGGCGCCGGGGGGCACCTATGCGCCAGGCGCGCTCTGGTGGGATCACGAGGACCTGCACCGCTCAGTCCTGTTGGATTACGCCCGGCTGCGTGGGCTGATCGAACCGGGTCGTCGCGAGGTCCAGGAGCGCATCGACGGGTGGGCCGCTGCTGCCGTGGCGGGCAGTGTGCAGGATCGCGTCGAGTGCACGCGCCTCGCGTTCGCCGAGGCAGCCGACGCCTACCGTCGCTGGCTGGTCACTGTCCGGCCGGCAAGCCCGTCGAGGGCGGGCCGCAACCCCTTCCACCGTGCGTGGCGGGGCTTCGACAAGGCCGCGGGCAGGGCGTCGGGCGGGGCGTCCGGCGGGGCCTCGGGCGGGGCGTAGCCCGAGTCGGCCCTCGTGGGACCTATGGGGCTTCCCGCAGCCGCCGTGGCAGACGATGATGGAGGAGTCCGGGGGTCATCAACGAGCCCGCCGGCGGGCTCGGCGCCCGGGTTGAGGGGGCTGTGATGTGGTCCCGTGGATCCTTGGTCCGACGCGTCCTGGCGGTTGCCGGGTCGGTTGCCCTGGCGGTGGCGGTGCCAGGTGGGCCGACCGGTGCGGTCGCGATCGTGGGGGCGCCCGCGGCGACCCCAACTGTTGCGACGATCGTGGCGGTCCGGGCCGCACACCACCCCGGCTTCGACCGGTTCGTCGTCGAGTTCGACACCCGAAGCGCGCCTCGGGCCACGGTGGCCCTCATCCCGAAGCTGATCGGCGACTTCTCGGGCGAGCAGGTCCTCGTGCCCGGCCGGGCGGTGATCCGGCTCCAGGTCCAGGGCGCCCAGGCGCACACCGAGGACGGCGAGCCGACGGTCGCACTGGACCAGGCGTTCGCCCTGCCGAACGTGATGTCGCTGCGGGGCGCCGGTGACTTCGAGGCGGTCGTCACGATGGGCATCGGGCTGGCCAAGAAGATGCCCTTCCACGTGCACCGCTTCACCAACCCGGGACGCATCGCGATCGACGTCTCGACCGGGTTCCCCCGGACCACCCGACGCGTCACCTTCATGGACAAGGACGCGCCGGCCGGCACGTCCGCTCGGGTCACGGTGCGTCGGTCGATCCCGGACGCCTACCCCGCCACGGGCCTGCTGGATCGGATCTTCGCCGGTCCCACGATCGACGAGCAGGCGTCCGGGCTGAGGCTGGTCACCTCGGGGGCCACGGGCTTCGCCTCGGTGAGGGTCTCCGGTGGTGTGGCCCGCCTGCGGCTGACCGGTGGCTGCGCGCGTGAGGCCAGCAGCTTCACCATCGCCGACTCGATCATGCCCACGTTGCGGCGCCTGCGGAACGTGGACTGGATCAAGATCTACCACCCGGCCGGACAGACGCAGTTCCCGACCGGGCGGCGCGACTCGCTGCCCGCGTGCCTCGCGGCGACTCCGGGGACCTGCCTGTACCTGGTGTCCCGGCTCAGCGGCACGGATCCGACCGTGGGGTCCTTCCTCGTCCTCCACGTGAGCAACGGTGACGTCGCCGGAACCGGCGGGGAGTTCTACAGCGAGTGGTTCAGCGTCCGCGGACGGATCACGGACGCCGGTGCCCAGCTGGAGGCTCAGGGTGAGGTCGGTGGGTGGACCGACCTTGCCCTGACATGGCTCCCCGCTCAGGGCACCTTCACCGGGTGGACACCGGTGACCGTCGAGCAGCTGCGTGCCTACTCCGGCGGCGGCGTCCCGCTGCGCGGGCAGCCGTGCGGCTGACGCCGGGGGAGGCTCAGGGCCGGTCGCGCGACTCCCGGGCGATGGCTCGATAGCAGGCCTCGAGCCGGCCGATCACGGCGGTCGGCGCCGGGATGACCTGATCCGTGAGTCGCGCCGCCAGCAGGTCCGGGCGTCTGGGCAGTGCCTCGGTCGGGATCGCGCGACCGACCAGGAGCAGGTCGCCGCGGTCCTGAGCCGCACGCAGGGCCGCGGCGTTGTGTGCCGCCACCTCGGAGAAATCATCCGCGAGCCGGCTCAAGGACCAGCCCACCTCCGGGCGCGACAGGGGCACGCCGCTGGGCACGGCCCGGCTCAGCAGGCGGTCGATGTCCAGTCGCTCGATCTGGATCGGGTGGGCCCTGGGATGGGGAGTCCGCAGCGCCCGGACCCGAGCGGCGACCTCCCGCCAGCTCGCCCCGGCCTCCGCGGCGCGGGTCGCGGCGTCGAGGTGGCGGCCACGGGTCTCGTCGCTCGTGGCGCGTTCGGCCAGCGAGCGGTGCGCGTTCTCGGCAGCCCCGTGCAGGGCGATTCCGATCGCGGCGAGGTTCCCGAGCACTGTGGCCGGGGCGCTGCCGACCTCCGCCAGAGTCCACGCCAGGTTGCGCAGTCGGCCGACGCGGTCGGAGAGCTCCTCGAGGGGTGGCTGTCCGCGCCGGACACCGGGGCGGGCGACCGTGAGGTCCAGCAAGCCCCCTGTCGACGCGGTTGCGCGGACCTCGGGCTGTGGACGGGGGAACCTGCGCAGATCCGCCACGTCGGATTCGGCGAGCGTCGCGGATGAACCCCGCGCGGCCATCGCCTCTGCGGCCGCCGCGGTGAGGCTGACCAGGGTCCGCCACTCCCGGGAGGCTGCGCCGAGCGTCGAGGGGTGGCGCATCCGGGATGCCTCGGGGCTGCGTGGGCGACCCTCGGCGCAGTGGTGGGTGGCCCACAGGTCGGCCGCCGCCCGGATCAGGCGGGCGGCCTCGGCCAGGGACGCGGCCGGCCCGTCGGTGGGACGTGGCTCGCTCCAGTCGCGGGCCCGCCCGACAGCCTCCAATGAGCGAATCAGGCGGGCGTCGGGCCCTCCCCGGCGTCGGCCCGCAGGAGTCGACGCAGGCGACAGCGGTCGGGTCAGGATCCCGCCGAGGTGGACCAGGGCGGCGGCCAGGTCATGGTGGGCGGAGGTGTCCCGCTCGTGGGGTCGAGGCCCCTCGGTCGCGTCCATCGAGATGCTGAGCTGGGCCTGGGCGATGCACCGGGCAGCCCGCTCGGTCAGCTGGGCGTAGGTCGTCGTGGAGCGCCTGGTGGGGGCCAGGGCGACCGCGCTGCTCATTCGGCACCTCCCTGGGCGAGGCTGCGGGCGGCGCAGAGCGTGGTGACCGCACGGGTGACCGCCAGGACCTCGACGGGCGTCAGCGGCTCGGCCTCGTTGCCCAGCAGGTCGATGGCCAGGTCGATGCACCCGCTGGTGAGTCCGCTGACGAGGGGCAACGCCTCAACGGGGTCGACGACTCGCGGCCCTGGTAGGTCGGTGGTCGGGACGAGCGCCTCCGATCGGGAGATGGTCAGGCTCTCCGCTGCCTTCGCGCAGGCCTCCGCGACCGCGTCAAGGCCGCCGGGGGCTCCCGGATCGCAGTCATCGGCGAACTGTCCGACGACGTGGTGGGTCATCGTGATGGCTGTCCAGAGACCGGCAAGGGTGGCGGGAAGGGTCGCGATGAGTCCCTGATCAGGGGCTGTGGTGCTCGGTGACATAGGGGATCCTCAGGGTCGGTCGGCCCGCTCCGATGCGTGGCCGTCATCTGCATCAGTGCGCGGGCAGGGTGGCCATCGGCAGTGCCGCGGGTGATCCCGGCCAACCAGGTGTTGCCGGGCAACCGGGGCCTCTCCGAGCCGAGTTGCCGGACGCCGGTGCGGGGCGCGGAGCCGGGGGTCAGCGCCGTGTTCGGAGGTCGAGGCCGCCCGGATGCCGCTCGTGTCCCGTGAGTCGTTGCCGGTATCCCGGTACGGCGTCATCGCAGGTCAGGAGGTACTCATCGGTCATGCACCGTAGCCGCAAGCCCATCGCAGGACGCCCGATCCGGTGGCGTGGCAACGGATACGGCAACGCGCCTTGGGCATGGTTCGGGGCACTGGCCGCGGGACCGTCCCGGCCGGGCCCCGAGAGGAGATGCCGACATGGACCTGAGTGCCGAGTTCGTTCGTGATGCGCTGCACGCCGTCGATCTCGACGGCTGGGACAGCGCTGCCGGCCGGCAGTTGCTCGACCACATCCGCCGGGCGGTGGTGGTGCCCGTCGTGCGCCGGTCGGGGCTTCGCGGGCCTGCGGCGGACCAGGCGGAGGCCTCGGGCTGGGAAGCCGCGTGGGACGCTCTGCGACGGCCAAGCGCCCGGACCGCGGAGAACCCCGGAGGGATGGTGTGGGTGGCCGTTCGCCGTGCGGTGGCCGCTGAGGCCGGCTTCGCCCGCCGCCGTCGGCCGTTCCCTGTCGCTCGACGACTCCTCATCGCGGCGGCGGGTGGCACCCCCGCGTCCCGATACCCGGGTGGCGCCGACCCAGGGTCACGGTCCGGTGATCGCGGCGGTGCTCGAGGGGCTCGTCGATGCGGGCTGGGATCGGGCGGATGCCGCGGACGCGATCGCGATCATGGCCGACCACGCCGCTCCCGCCAGGTCCGGCTCGCCGACCACGCGGTGGCGATGGGTGTCGCTCCGGCTCGGGGTCCCCGAGTGGCAGGCGCGGCGCCTTGCGTTGCTGCTCCTCGGGGGAGATGGCTGGCCTGGCATCCTCGAGCTCGTTGTCCGCCACGGCGCGCAGGTCATCAGGGACCCGGCCGTGCTGGGCGCCGTGCAGTCGACCACCTCGCGATGGTCTGCAGGTCCGAGCGCATGGCTGGCCGGCTGGGACTCCCACCTGGAGGGGGTCGCATGAGTGCGCCTCCGGAGGCGGCCGGCGCCGGATCGCCCACGCGGTCGGGAATCGATTTGGAGCAACAGAAGTCGTTGCCTACCATACGCAGGACGATTTTGGGCGACATGAGCCAGATGCGGCGTGTCGGACGGTATGCCGGTTATGCCGGAAGGCCGCAGGGGGAGGTGCCATGCGCTCGTTCACGCTGTGCCGCGTCCCTGGCACCTGCCGGCAGCGCCCCGCCCGCCCGCAACTCCGGGTTCTGATCCGAGGGGAACAAGGATGACCACAACGCCCTCTGCTGTCGGTTCCGCACGTGTCGGAACCGACCCCACTGCAGGCCGCGCGGCCCAGCAGCGAGTGACCGGCCTCGCCCCGGTCCGGGGCAGGCGGCGCCCATGGCTGCTGGGCCTCGGGGCGCTGCTGGCAGCTCTGGGGTCGCTCACGGTCGTGTGGCTGGTGGGCGCCGCGGGCCAGCGCCAGGAAGTCCTGGCCGTTCGCGCGGACGTGGCCTACGGCGAGGCCGTGACTGCTGAGGACATCACGATCGCCCGGGTCTCCGTGGATCCGGGCATCGAGGTCCTCGCCGGAGCTGACCGGGACTCCGTGGTGGGCCAGGTGGCCACCACGCGCCTGGCCCCGGGCATGCTGCTGACCAGGGGAATGGTTGAGCCGGTGGGGGAGCCGGGACCGGGCCGGGTCCTGGTCCCGATCGCCATCCCCGCGGAGCGGATGCCAGCCGGTGGGCTGCGGGCTGGTGACCGGATCCTGGCGATCGACTCCGAGGGCGCCAGCCCCGAGGCGGGATCCCCGCCTGCCGTGCCGACTGCGGCCACGGTGGTGCGTGTGGGGCCCGTGGACATCAACGGTGTCACGGTCGTCGACGTGACGACAACCGCCGCGCAAGGGCCCAGGTTGGCCGTGGCCGCCGCCAACGGTCATGTCGCCCTGGTCGTCGAGCCGAACGGGAGCTGATGTGGCGACGATCAGCCTGCTCAGCGCCAAGGGTTCGCCCGGCGTGACCACCGCGACCGTGGGGCTCACGATGGCGTGGTCAGCCGCGCACCTGGGCAGGCGCGCCCTCGCTGTCGACGCCGACCCGATCGGCGGGGACATCGCCGCCGGCGTCCTGCGCGGAGCGGTCCCGACCAACGCTGGGATCCTTCCCCTCGCAACCGCCCGTGGAGTCGATGCGCCGGAGGCCCTGGCCTCGGCCTGCGTACACCTGAGTGCCGATGGCTCCGCGCAGGTGCTGCCCGGTGTCCCCGATCAGGCACGGGCTGCTGCGCTTCCCCTTGCATGGGACGTCGTGGAGGGGCTCCGCGCGGATCTGCACCACGCAGGTGCCGACGTTCTCGTGGATGCCGGTCGGGTGGATCGCGCTGGACTGGGTGCCGCATGGTTGGCCGACAGCGATCTGGCCGTCCTGCTGGTCAGACCGACCCTGGCTGCTGTCATCGCCGCCCATCGATTCGCCGCCGACTGGCCCCTGGCCGGAGTGCCGCTGCACCTGCTGGTGGTGAATGCCGAGTCGCCCTATGGCCTTGCGGAGGTCGGTGAGGCGGTGGGCATCCCCCTGCTGGGATCCATTGCGTTCGACCCGGCCAGCGCCCGGGTGCACTCCGAGGGTGCGGACCCGGGGCGCGGGTTCGAGCGCGGCGAGTACGCCCGGAGCCTGCGTCGGATCGCGGCAGATCTGGGCGCACTGGCGATCGCGCGGGCGGACCGGCACCTCCCGGCCCCCCTTGCGGGTGAGGCCGCGGCCTCGGCGTCTCCAGTCGAGGTGAACGGCTGATGGGGCCCACGCAGGTGCTGCCCGTCGCGGGGCTGGCCGACCGGGTCCGGCTTCTCGCCTCGTCCGCTGGTGACGGCGCCGACGTGGGCGTTGGCCCAGCGGGTCGTGGGGCTGACGGCCAAGGCCCGACCCACGACAACGGCGCCACCTACGACTCTGGCCCGACCGACGACGCCGGCTCGACCCACGACGCCGGCCGACCTGCCGGCGTGACAGACGCTGCTCCCCCTCCTGGCTCCATGGCGCCGGTGGTCGTCGACCACACCCTGGTCGCAGAGGTCCGTCGCGAGGTCTCCGATGCCCTGGCCATCCGGCTGCGCGAGGCTCCGGTCGCCGACCCCCGCGCCCGTCGCGAGCTCGCCCGCACCCTGCTGACCGAGGTCCTGGTCGCCCGGTCGCGGGATCGGGTCCACGCTGGCCAGCGCCCGTGGACGGTCGACGAGGAGTTCGCGATCGCCGACAGCGTCATGGACGCGATCTTCGGGATGGGCCGGCTCCAACCTTTGATCGACGACCCCTCGATCGAGAACATCGAGGTGACGGGCTACGACAACGTCTGGATCGCCCACGCCGACGGCCGTGAGGTGCGCGGTGAGCCGGTGGCCGGCTCCGACACCGAGCTCGTCGAGTTGATCCAGGCGCTCGTGACCCGGACCGGTCAGGCCGAGCGCTCGTTCTCGACGGCCAGCCCCAGCCTGCACCTGCGCCTCGATGACGGATCCCGCCTGACCGCGATGGCCTGGGTCACTCCGCGTCCGGTCGTCGTGATCCGCCGGCATCGCGTCCGCGACGTCTCCCTGGGCCAGATGGTGCAGTGGGGCTCGATGTCCCGTGCCGTCGCCGAGTTCCTCGGGGCGGCGATCCGGGCGGGCAAGAACGTCATCGTCACAGGAGCGCAGAACGCGGGCAAGACAACGATGCTGCGCGCGCTGGCCGCGGAGTTCTCGCCGATGGAGCGCTTCGCCACCATCGAGCGGGAGTACGAGCTGCACCTGCACGAGCTGACTGATCGGCACCCGCGGGTGGTGGCCATGGAGGCCCGGATCGGGTCCTCGGAGCGTGACGCATCCGGGCGGGCATCCGGCGAGGTGACCCTCTCGGACCTCGTCGTGGACGCGCTGCGGATGAACGTGCGCCGCGTGATCGTCGGCGAGGTCCGCGGGCCCGAAGTCGTCCCGATGCTCAACGCCATGAGCGTTGGTGACGGCTCCATGTGCACCCTGCATGCCCGGACGGCGGGCAAGGCCCTGGACCGGATCGTGAACCTGTGCCTCGAGCAGGGCGGCGGGATGACCGACTCGTTCGCCTACCGCGCGGCAGCCGACGGCATCGACTTCATCGTCCACCTGTCGCTGCGCCATGACGCCGAGCGGGGCGGAGCGCGACACCGGTTCGTCTCCGAGGTGCTCGAGGTGGACGGCGTCGGCGAGGCGGGGCGCCCGGTCGTCACGACGGTGTTCACGCCCGGGCCCGACGGTCACGCGATCCCCGCCCACAACCCGCACTGCCTGGCCGACCTCGTTGCCGCCGGGTTCGACCCATCCCTGCTCGACACCCCGCACCTGGACCCGGTCCGGGCGGTGCGCAGGGCCGCCCGATGAGGGCCGCCCGATGACCGCGGCGCAGGTCCTGGCCGGGGTTGCCGCACTGGTTGCCGCCTCCGGGCATCGTGCTCATGGTCGCGGCGGCAACGGGCTGGCAACCCCAAGCCGCGCGTTGCCGTCGCCCCCCGCGATCGAGTGGTCCTGGGCGTCCCTGCGCTGGCCGGCGGCGCTCGGGATCGCCCTGCTGGTGTGGGCGTTCACGGGTTGGCCGGCGCTCGGCCTCGGCGCCGCCGCTGCCGCCATCGGGCTACCGGCCATGTCCGGAGCCGCCGCCAGCGCCGAGGTCCAGATCGACCGGGTCGAGGCAGTCGAGGAGTGGACCCGCCGACTGTCCGACGTTCTGGCGATCGGGGTCGGCCTGGAGCAGGCGATCCAGACGGCGGCACGGACAGCACCCGCGCCGATCGCCGCGGAGGTGGCCACGCTCTCGGCCCGGATCGCCGCGCGCACCCCGACCGAGACCGCCTTGCGCCGCTTCGCCGACGACCTCGACGACCCGACGGCGGACCTCGTCGTCGCCTCGCTGATCCTGGCCTCCCGTCGGCGCGGACCGGGGGTCGCCGCCGCGCTGACGGCCATCGCCGACTCCGTGGGTGAGGAGGTCGCTGCCCGCCGCCGCATCGAGGCCGACCGGGCCAAGCCGCGCACCACCGCGCGCGCCGTCACGGTCATCACGCTGGCGATCATCGCTGCCGGCCTGCTCAACCGCGGGTACACCGGCCCCTACGGCACGTTCCTCGGGCAGGTCGTCCTGACCGCCACGCTCGGGTTCTTCGGCGCAGCACTCTGGTGGATGCATTCCATGACCAGGACCACGCCCCCGGCGCGGATCCTCGGGGCGCAGGAGGCGGACTCATGACGGCGATGCTGCTGGCGGGGGCACTCGTGGGGCTCGGGGTGACCCTCGTCATTGCCGGCCTGCGCGCGCCCGTCCCCGACCTTGCCGCCGGTGTTGCCCGCATGTCTGGCCGCGCCCCAGCCCCGGCGCTGACCACGGACGAGGGACCGCTGGAGCGTGCCCTGGCTCGGGCCGCGGTCCGGGTGGCTGAGGCGATGCACCTGGACCGGCAACGCGCCGACTTGGCGATCTCCGGCACGACCCCGACTCGTCTGGCGCTGGAGAAGATGGGCTACGCGTTCGTGGGCCTGGCGTTCCCGGTCCTTCTCACCTCGATCCTGTCGATCGCGGGGCTGGCGCTGCCCGTGGTGATCCCGGCGGCAGCAGCCGTGGGCCTCGCGGTCGGGATGTCCTTCCTGCCGGAGGTCGAGCTGCGCCGACGGGCCGCCGTTGCCCGCGTCCAGATGCGCCGCACAGTGTGCGTGTACCTGGAGTTGGTGGCCCTGGAGCGGGCCGCCGACGCGGGTGCGGTCGAGGCGCTGGAGCGGGCCGCGGCGATCGGTGACGGTCCCGGCTTCGGGCACATCCGCGACGCCCTGCTGCGGGCGCGGCTCGAGGGTCGCACCCCGTGGCAGCAGCTCTCGGACCTCGCGCTGGAACTGGACGTCCCGGAGCTCGGCGACGTTGCCGACATCATGCGGCTCTCCGGCGAGGACGGTGCCGCGGTTCTCCCCACGTTGCGCGCCCGGGCTGCCTCGCTGCGCACGTGGCTGCTGCAGTCGGAGGTCACGGCAGCCAACGAGGCCAGCGAGCGGATGTCGATCCCGGTCGCGCTGCTCGGCGTGGCCTTCATGGCACTTCTCGGTTTCCCCGCCTTCTGGCGGATCCTGTTCGGCTGACCCACCCATTGGAGATAGAGATGAATGCAGTCCTGACCACCACCCTGACCGTCCTGGGCGCCCTGACCGGGCGCATCCGCAGCGGCTGGGAGCACCGTGGCACCGAGGCCGGAGCAAGCACCCTGGAGCTGGTGATCCTCGTGCTGGGCCTGATCACCGTGGCCACCCTGCTCGTCGCCACGCTCACCGCGGCGGTGAAGTCGCGCACCGACCAGATCAGCTGATGCCACGCGCGGATCGCGGGTCCGTGACGCTCGAGGTGTCGATCCTGGCCCCAGTGCTGCTGCTGGTCGTGTTCACGATCATCCAGGTCGGCCTGTGGTCATACGCCCGCAGCCTCGCGCTGGGCGCCGCCCAGGAGGGCGTCGCGGCGGGCCGTGCCTACCGCGCGCCGGCCGAGGCCGGGCGGGTGCGAGCCCAGTCCTTCCTCGACGCGACTGCGGGGGACTCGCTCGTGGGGAGCACGGTCACGTCAGCGGCCACCGCGGCGACGCTGCGCGTGGACGTGACCGGGCGCGCCCTGAGCGTGCTCCCCGGCGTGCCCGGGTTGCCCGTACGTCAGCATGCCGAGGGCCCGATCGAGCGGTTCACGGCACCGTGACTGGCGTTCGCATGCTGGCGTCGCGTCAACCGCCCGCTGCCGGTCGGGGCTGGGCGGTCGACCGGGGGTCAGCGACCATCGAGCTGGCCGTCCTGGCCCCTGCGCTGCTCGCGGTGCTCGGGCTGGTCATCGTCGCGGGCCGGATCTCGATCGCGGGGAGCGCGGTCGAGCAGGCCGCCGCCTCGGCGGCGCGGGCTGCGTCGATCGCCCGGGATGCCCGCGGCGCCGAATCGGCGGCGGGGCGCAGTGCGCGGGACTCGCTGCGAGATCAGGGCGTCACGTGCCAGCCCCTGACCAGCTCGGTGGACGTCGGCGGCTTTGCGGTCGCCGTCGGGTCTCCGGCGAGCGTCACGGTGCGACTGCGCTGCACCGTCCCGCTGGCCGACCTCTCCGTCCCGGGGATGCCCGGGCAGCGAACCGTCACTGCGCAGATGACCAGCCCGATCGACCGGTTCCGGGGGCGATCGTGATGGCTGGTCCGGTGGTTGTGGCGCGGTCCCGGCTGTCGTCCGGCGGGCGGTCCGATCGCGGTGCGGTCACGCTCTTCGTCGCGATCGCCATGGTCGGGCTGCTCGCCCTCGCCGGGTTGGTCGTCGACGGCGGCGCCAAGGTGCGCGCGGTCCAGCGGGCTGACCGGCTGGCCGCCGAGGCCGCGCGCGCCGCAGGTCAGGCCATCGACCTTGCCGGGGTCCTCGAAGGCAGCGAGGTCAGGGTGGACCGCCGCGCCGCCCTCGTGGCCGCGGAGTCCTACTTGCGGGTCTCTGGGGTCGAGGGCTCGGTCCGGGTGATCGACGGAGGCAGGGCGATCGCGGTCACCACCACCACCTCGGCCCCCACGGTGTTCCTCGGCCTGATCGGGGTGCCCCAGTTCACCGTCCGCGGCGGCGCTGAGGTGGCCCTCGTCCACTCCGTGAGAGGAGTCCGTCCATGACATACGACACCGACCATCGGAAGGCTGGACCGCGCCGGGTGCTTCGGGCGCTGGCTGCGCTCGGCGCGCTCGGTGTCCTCGTCCTCGTGGTCCCCTATGTGCTCGTGGCGCTGGCCCAGGCGCTCCCGCTCGATCTCGGTGCGCTGTCGCCGGCTGCGTGGGGTCGCGCCGACGACGGGCGGCTGCTCCTGCTGGCGATCGTTGGGGTGGCATGGGCGTCGTGGGCCGTGATGCTGCTCAGCGTCGGGCTGGAGACCTGGGCAGCCGTTCGGCGCGTGCCCACGCCGACCCTGCCGGGGATGGCCGTGCCGCAGCGGATGGCCGCCGTCCTGGTGGCTGCGGTCCTGGTGGCCCTCAGCCCCGCCGCCGGTGGCCCTGCGGTGGGGGCGCCCGTGGGGTCCACCGCGTCGGGTGGGGCGTCGGTGCTGGCGTCGAGCGGGGTTCTGCCGGGGCTCGCGTCGAGGTCAGGCGCCGCGACGTCCCTCGGTGTGGAGCCGTTCGGTGCGCCGCGGCCCGGTGCGCGGGGGTCCGGTGCGCAGGGGGGCGACCTCGAGGAGCGCCGTGAGCGAGTTCGTGTCTCCCGCTCAGCTCACCAACGCGTCAACCAGTCCGCCAGGGGACCGGCCGCCCCAACCGTGACCACCGAGCGTCACGACACCCTCTGGTTGCTGGCTGAGCAGTACCTGGGCGCAGGCGAGCGCTTCGTCGAGATCGTCGAGTTGAACCGGGGCGAGGTGCAGCCCGACGGCCGGTCGCTGGGCGACGATGGTCGCCTCTACCCGGGGTGGACCCTGGCCTTGCCTGCCGACGCCGCGGTCGATGCTGCTCGGCCCGACCGGCATCGGGTGGTCCGCGGCGACACCCTGTGGCAGATCGCCGAAGACGAGTTGGGGGACCCCCTCCGTTACCCGGAGATTGCCGGGGCCAATCGGGGTGACCTGCAGCCCGATGGGCGTCGCCTGGAGGATCCGGACATCATCCTGCCGGGCTGGGTGCTGGAGATCCCGGGGCACGAGGACAAGGCGAGCCACTCCGCGCCGCAGCACTCGGTGGGGGCGGCGGCGCGGGAAGCAGCTGCGGGCGCGGAGTCGGGGTCCGGTGCGGGCGCCGAGGTGGAGGCTGATGCGGAGCTGGAGGCGGACGCTCCAGTTGCCCCGAGTTCCGCGGGTGATGGCCCCGGGGAGGACGCGCTGAGTGAGCCCGACGCCGCGCTTCCGCTCCCGAAGCCGACGGCGATGGCACCGATCGACAGGGCTGCGTCGGCCCCCTCGGCGTCGACGGACCCGCCCGTTGAGTCGGACCCGCCTGTGGCGCCGACGGCTGCGGCCACCGGTCCACTGACGCTGGATCGTGGGTCGGTGGCCCAGCCGAGCGCCGTCGAGGAGGGTCGCGAGGGCGGCGCGACCGGCGCAACAGGCGCGCCAGCCGCGACCGGCACCGGGCCCGCCGCTGCGGACCCCGATCGCGCAGTGCAGGGGATCGACGAGCCGGAGCTGGATCCGGAGCCGGCTTCGGCTCCTGCAGCCACGGCCGGTGGCATGGCGATCACGCTCCCGGCCGGAGGAACGGTTGCCGTTCTCCTCCTCGGCGGCGTGGGTGCCGAGCTCATGCGACGCCGGCGCCAGTTCCAGCGCCATCGTCGCCCCGGGGAGCGGATGCCCGCCTCGGGGCCAGGCGCCCAGCAGGTCGAGCGTGCAGCCAGGGCCTCAGGGCGTGAGCCCGGCCTCGACCTCCTCCACAGGGCTCTGGTCCAGCTGGCCGACGAGGCCGAGGCAGGCGGGCGCGCTCTGCCCGATGTGCGCTCGGTACGGGTCGGTGCGCAGTCCGTGGTCCTCGACCTGGCGGTGCCGTCGGGCCCAGCCATCGCCCCGTTCGTGCCAGTCGACGACACCCGCTGGACGCTCTCGATGGAGCTCCTCGTCGCCGAGTTGCCGGACCGTCCGCCGGCGCTCGCCGGCCTGGTCACCCTGGGCTTCGCCGGAGCCGAGACCGTCCTGCTCAACCTCGACTCCGTGGGAACCCTGTCGGTCACCGGGCCGGAGGAGGCCACCGGAGGCGTGCTCCGCGGACTCGCCGCTGACCTGGCGTTCGGGCCATCGAGCGCCCTGACCGAGCGCATCCTGTGCCTGGTCGACCCGACTGTTGCCCAGGCAGTCGACTCGGGTGGCATCGGGGTCGAGCGCGATCCGCTGCGCGCAGCGGCCGCGCTGACTGCGGTCATGGCCACGTCCGCGGTGTCGGGTTCCGCGCCCGCCGGGACGACTCCCGAAGCTGCCGACCCGCTGCTCATCGTCCTGTCCGACCGCGCGCTCGAGGTCCGGGTGCCGCCCCGGTCCGGATGCGCCCTCATCACCGCTGCCCCGGTCGCCGGGGCCGGAGCGACCCTGGTCGTCGACGACTCGGGAAGGGCGCTTCTGCTGCCCGAGCGGGAACACCTCGCACCCCAGCGCCTGAGTTGGTCGGCAACCCGCGACATCGTGGAGGCACTCAGCGCCGCTGACCTGCCCGAGGCTGACCTGCCCGAGGCCCGGGCTGACATCCCCGCGGCCGACCTCCCCGCCGCGCACACCAGCCCCCACGGGCCGGCTGGAACCGACGAGCCGACCCCCGGTCAGGCTGGCCTGTGGGAATCGCCTGCGTCCTCAGCCGGGGTCATCGACCTGCGCGAGAACGCCCCGATGTCCGGCGCAGTGGACGATCCCCGTCGGGTGGGGGAGCAACGACTCCTGCCCTGGGGGTTGGAACCCGTGGGTCCAGCCTCGGAGGGCGCCGCAGCAGGGGTGCCCCGCGTCCTGGTCCTCGGTGAGGTCCTCGTCGAGAACGCCCACGGGAAGTGCGAATCCACGCGGATCGGCCGGCTCGCGGAGACGGCAGCATTCGTGCTGTTGAACCCCGGCTCCCGACCCAGCGAGTTGCAGGGCGCCCTGTGGCCGGGCCGCCGGTCGAACCCGCAGACGTGCCGGCAGATGATCTCCCGGGCCCGGACCTGGCTGGGCCGCACGGACGCCGGGGAGCCCTACCTCATGACGTTCGCCGAGTCCGAGGGTCGGTTGCGCCTGCGCGCTGAGGTCGGCTCCGACTGGGCCGACTTCCAACGCTTGGCCGAGCGGGGCCTGGCTGATCCCGAGGACACCGAGCACCTCACTGCTGCCCTGGCCCTGGTCCGCGGACGTCCGTTCGGTGCCGTGGCCAGTCGCGAGCTGCCCTGGGCCGACCTCCACATCAACGAGATGATCAGCCTCATCGGCGACGTGGCCCACGCCCTGGCCGTGCGCCACGAGCGGGCCGGCCGGCGGTCCGCCGCCCGCGACGCGGCCCTACGGGGGCTGCGGACCGAGAGCGAGTCCGAGGTCCTCGAGGCGATCCTGGCCAGGACAGCCGTGTAGGCAGCCCGACCCACGAGCCGGCAGGCGCGAGCCGGCCGACCCACGAGCAGGCAGGCGCGAGCCGGTGCCCAGCACGCCACGGCCTGCGTCCCGGGCCAAGATGGGCGCATGCGCCATGACGAGTACGCGGCCCACGATGCCCTCGGCCTGGCCGAGCTGGTCCGCTCCGGGGAGGTGACGCCGACCGAGCTCGTCGAGGCCGCCATCGCGCGGACCGATGCGGTGAACCCCACACTCAACGCGGTCGTGCACAGGATGGACGACACTGCTCGGGAGGTGGCGGCCGGCGAGCTGCCCGATGGCCCGTTCCGGGGCGTGCCCTTCCTGGTCAAGGACATGGACGGTCACCTCGCAGACGAGCCCTGCACGTTCTCCAGCCGCTCCCTGCACGACTACGTGCCCAACCACGACTCCGAGCTCTTCGCGCGCTACCGCAGCGCGGGGGTCGTGTTCGTCGGCAAGACGAACTGCCCGGAGTTCGGGATCTATGGCGTGACCGAGCCCGAGTTCCGGGGCCCAGCCCGCAACCCGTGGGACACCGACCACACCCCGGGTGGCTCCAGCGGCGGGTCGGGCGCTGCGGTGGCAGCTGGGATCGTTCCGGTCGCCCACGCCGGGGACGGCGGCGGCAGCATCCGGATCCCCGCCTCAGCGTGCGGGTTGTTCGGCCTGATGCCCTCGCGTGGGCGCACCCCGCTGGGCCCGAATGAAGGGGAGGGTTGGCACGGACTGGTGCGTCGGCATGTGGTCAGTCGCACGGTGCGCGACAGCGCTGCCTTCCTGGACGCGACCCAGGGCGACGATGTGGGTGCTCCCTACGCGGCCCCGCCAGCGGGTGACTTCCTCGCGGCCGTAGGGCAGGACACCGGGCCCCTGCGGATCGGCTTCTCCACCCAGTCGGTCTTCGGTCGGTCGATGGACTCCGAGTGCGTAGCTGCCGTGGAAGCTGCCGTCGCCCTCCTCGAGGGCCTCGGGCACGAGATCGTCGAGATCGACCTGCCCATCGACCGCGAGGGCCTGGCGAACGCCTACATCGCGATTGTGGCCGCCGGCGTCGGTGCGATGGTCGACGGCACCGAGCAGATGACGGGACGCAAGCCGCGATCCGAGGACTTCGAGGGCGCGACCTGGTTCCTCCGGCAGGCCAGTGACGTGCTCTCCGCGCGGGAGCTCGAGCAGGGCAGGGAGCGGGTCGCCATCGCGACCCGGCGCCTCGGCGCGCTGTTCGCCGACCAGATCGACATGCACGTGACCGCGACCCTGCCGTACCCGCCGATCCGGGTGGGCGAGAACGCGCCCAGCACGGTCGACCAGGCATTGCTCCGGGCCCTGCGCACGCTGCCGCTCAACGTGGGGCCGGCGATCAGGATTGCGCTTGCCCAGCTGGCAGGCCCGCGCCTTGAGAAGGTTGCCAACACGCAGGTGTGGAACATGACCGGCCAGCCGGCGATGAGCCTGCCGCTGCACTGGACGCCCGAGGGCCTTCCCATCGGCGTGCAGATCGCCGGTGCGTTCGGCGCCGAGGAGCAGCTGTTCTCCCTGGCCGGCCAGATCGAGGGGGCCCAGCCGTGGTTGCCGAGGCTCACGGCCGGTCCGGTGACGGCCGAGATCTGATCGGACCCAGGTCGGACCGACCTGGCCGCCAGGGTCAGGTCGACGGGCTCAGGTCGACGGGTCCGATGGATCGCTGGCGCCCTCGTCCGCCTGGTCCGCTTCAGCGTCGTCCTCGACCGGCTCGGGGGCGAGCCCGGCCTCGAACGTCATCCCGGCGGCGCGCAGCCGCTGCACCATCGGCAGGCCCAGTCCCGTTGCGGGGGTGAGCACGCCGGCCCGGTCAGGCAGGTCCGGGCTGCCCGAGGCGAGGAACAGCACCGCCTCGGCCAGCATCAGCGACGTGGCCGCGTAGCCCGGATCGCCCTCGGCTGCGACCGTGGCCACGTAGTGCTCGCCGTCGAGGCCCTTCCCGTGGATCTCCAGGGTGAAGTAGCCGGCAGCGCGATCCTCGGGGCTGGGGCCCTCGCCCGGCTTGGGCAGGACCATCCCGATGCCCGACCGCGTGGGACCGAACTCCAGCGCGGCACCCAGCGCTCCCATGCCCGCGCCGAGTCCGGTCGCCTTCGCCCGGGCGGTGACCCCCTTGCCGAAGCCGACTGCCTCGCGGTAGCGGAACGACGCAGAGTACGGATAGCCCAGCAGGGCGTTGGTCCGGCGGACCACGCGGGTGTTCATCTGGCCCATCACGAAGGGGCCAAGCCAGCCGAGCTCGGGGTCGTTGACGGCGCTCGAGAGGTCGGACTCGTCGTCGGCGTAGTCCGGGTCTGTGCGGTCGGGTTCGGCGTCACGGTCGGGGCTGAGGGCATACGGGTCCACGACGACCGCCCGTGCGGCGGGGTCGGCTCTGACCTCCTCGGCCACGAGCCGCGCCGCCGCTACGGTCCCGCCGGACCACCCACCGCGGATGCCGGTCACGACCATCGTCGTCGCGCCGAGCGCACCGGCGGCCTCGTGCAGGACCAGCACGCCGAGGTCCGAGGGCAGCGAGTCGAAGCCGCAGGCGAGAACGATCCGCGCACCCGAGGCCTGCGCCATCTCGTGGTAGTCGTCGATCGCCGAGCGCATGAACAGCACCTCGCCGTTGATGTCGGCGTAGTGGGTGCCGGCCTTCGCGCACGCCGCGACCAGGGGTAGGCCGTACTTCGCGAACGGCCCGGCGGTCGTTGCGACCGCGACCGTCGAGCGGGCCAGTGCGGTCATCGTCGACTTGTTCGACGAGTCGGCCAGGATGAGCGGCCAGTGGGCAGCGTCGGGGCCCAGCGCGTCGCGGACTGCGCCCAGCTTCGCCAGCGAGCGCCCGGCCAGGGCGATGCGCGTGCCCTTCGGCGCGCGCTCCAGGAGGCGCTCGGCGACGAGTTGTCCGGTGAATCCTGTCGCGCCGAAGAGGACGACGTCGTGCTCGCGCTCAGTCATGGTGCCAACGTAGCGCGGTGCGGGTGCCGCCGCGTCAGGACGCCCCGCGACGTTCAGTACGCCGCCGGCGAGGCCGACAGGTCCGACGTGCGCACGATGGTGTGCCCCAGCGGGGTCAGTGCCAGCGGGACCATCTTGAACGCGGCGATGCCCCACGGGATGCCGATGATGGTCAGGCACAGGCCGATGCCGTAGGTGATCAGCGCCAGGGCGATCCAGATGCCCGCGAAGATCATCCAGAGGATGTTGCCGATCAGGCTCGCCACGCCGGCGTCAGGGTTCGGGACAGACGTTCGGCCGAAAGGCCACAGCGCGTAGTTGGCCAGGCGGAACGACGCGATGCCCCACGGGATCGTGACGATGAAGACGAACATGATCACGCCCGCGACGGCGAAGGCCAGGGCGATCGCCCAGCCGGCGATGATCAACCAGATGATGTTGCCGATAGTCCTCATGATCCGTCGGGCATACCCAGCCAGTCGGTCCCGGAAACCTCGGGACGGTGCGTGTGGCCCCCTGCGGTGCGAGTCCTTCGGCCCTACCCGAGGGTGTCGACGGGGCGTAGGCAGGGACCATGAGCACCCAGCCTGCGTCCGGACCGGTGGTCGTCGTCGAGGGATTGTGCAAGGACTACGGCAGCACCCGCGCCGTCGACGACCTGAGCTTCACGATCCACCAGGGGGAGGTGTTCGCACTGCTCGGCCCCAACGGAGCCGGCAAGACGACGACCGTCGAGATCCTCGAGGGGCACCGCAGTCGCAGCGCGGGCAACGTCAGCGTCCTGGGCTTCGACCCGGCAACCGGGGGGCGCGCCTATCGTGACCGCATCGGGATCGTGCTGCAGGAGGCGGGCTTCGACGAGGAGTTCACCGTTCGCGAGCTGGTGGAGCTGTACGCGGGGATGTACTCGGACCGCCGCGACCTCGATGAGGTCATCGCGCGCGTGGGCCTCACCGACAAGGCGTCGTCACGCACCAAGACCCTGTCGGGCGGCCAGCGCCGCCGCCTGGACCTGGCCCTCGGGCTGGTCGGGTGCCCCGAGCTGCTGTTCCTCGACGAGCCCACGACCGGCTTCGACCCCTCGGCCCGCCGGCTGGCCTGGGACCTGATCGCCTCGCTGCGCGACGCTCGGCACGACCGTCGTGCTCACCACGCACTACATGGAGGAGGCCGAGCGCCTCGCCGACCGGGTGGCGGTCATCCAGGCTGGGCGCCTGGTCGCGCTGGACAGCCCGGCGAACCTGGTGCGCACCGAGGGGGCCGAGGCGGTGATCACCTTCGTCCTGCCCGACGGGGTCGGCCCAGGGGACCTCCCCGCGATCGGAGTGGGGGCGCCGCGCAGCAACGGCCAACAGGTCGACATCGGTTCGGCGGACCCCACGCGCGACCTCAACGCGCTGACCGAGTGGGCTCTTGACCGGGGGATCGGCCTCGAGGGGCTGACGATGGCTCGACCCACGCTCGAGGACGTGTACCTGGACCTCACCCAGGGGGAGAGCCGTGTCTGACACCGCCTCCGTCGCCTGGGCGCCCATGCTGTTCGGCCAGGTCCGCTATGCCAACCACGGGTTCTGGCGCACGCCGATCGCGGCGTTCTTCACGATCGTGTTCCCCCTGAGCTTCCTGGTCATCCTGTGCTCGCTCTACGGCAACGCGGTCATCGACGAGGAGACCGGCCTGCGCCTGGCCCAGTTCACCACCCCGGTGTTCGCGGTGTTCGGCGTCTGCATGGCCTGCTACGTCTCTCTTGCCCTGGCGCTGTCGTACGCCCGCGCCTCCGGGGTCCTCAAGCGGCTGCGGGGCACCCCACTGCCCCCATCAGTGTTCATCTCGGGGCGCATCGGGTCGGCGATGTGGGTCTCGACGATCGCGACCGTCGTGATGGTCGGCGTGGGTGTCGCGTTCTACGGCGTGCAGATCATCTGGGCCAACATGCCGGCCCTGGTGCTCACGTTCGCGGTCGGGATGGCGTGCTTCTCCGCGCTCGGCCTCGCCGTCGCCGCCATCGCCCCCACGCCGAACGCGGCCCAGGCGTTCAGCAACGCCTCGCTGATCCTGCTGTCCTTCATCTCGGGGATCTTCGGGTTCGCCGAGCTGCCGACGTGGATGGACCGGATCGCGGGGTTCTTCCCGCTCAAGCACTTCGTGGACCCGGCCGCTGCCGGGTTCAACCCGTACGTCGACGCGACGACGCCGAGCTGGGGCGACCTGGCGGTGATGGTCGCCTGGGGGATCGTCGGTGGAGTCCTGGCCTGGCGGCGGTTCCAGTGGGAGCCGGGGTCGGGACAGGCGCGCACCGGGCGCCGGAGGCGGCATTCCCCGGTGCCGGAGGTCGCCGACGTCGACGCTGTCGAGCTGCAGCGAGCGCTGAGCACGTTCGACGCGGTGGACATCAACGGAGTCCCGGTGCGCGCCCAGACCGTGCACGTGGCAGGCCCCGCCGGTCGGGCTCGCACGGCGGCCCTGGCGTGGCGCCAGACGCGGTACACGATGACCCAGATCCTGCGCGACCCGATGTCCATGTTCTTCGCCATCGTGTTCCCCGTCCTGCTGGTGACCGCCTTCTCGCTGATCTACGGCTCCGAGGTCCAGTGGGGCGGACTGCCGCTGCCGCAGTACCTGGCTGCGGCGTTCGCCGTCTACGGCGTGGCCACGATGGCGTTCGTCAACCTGCCCGGGTCGATCGCCGAGCAGCGCGCGGCCCTCATCCTCAAACGGCTGCGCGGGACACCCCTGCCGCCGATCCTCTACCTGGTCGGGCGGATCCTGGCCGCACTGGTGCTGGGACTGGCCACGCTGGTGCTGGTCTTCGTCGTCGCGGTCGCGTTCCTCACGGTGTCCCTGCCGCCGTCCACGTGGGCGGCGACCCTGCTCACGTTCGTCCTGGCGATCATCTGCTTCGCCGCGTGCGGCCTGGCCCTGGTCTCATTGATCGACGGGCCCCAGGCGGTGATCGCCGTGGCGCTGTGCCTCCTGCTTCCGCTGTCGTTCATCTCCGACATCTTCATCCAGATCGAGGAGATGCCCACGGTCCTCAACGCCATCGGCTGGACCTTCCCGCTGCGCCACGCGGTCCACGCTGCGGTCACCGCCACCAGTGGAGGGGCGCTGGACGGTGCGTTCTGGCTCAACCTCGGCGCGCTCGTGCTCTGGACCGGGATCGGCGTCCTCGTGGCCTGGTGGCTCTTCCACTGGGAGCCGCGCCAGGCGAGGTCCTCGCGCTGAATGCGCTCGGCTCGGCGGGTGTCGCGCGCACCCCGAGGCCTGATTCCCCGGACACGATGGGCGTGGGCACGCCTCGCGAGCGGGGACCCGGCCACAATGGCCACGTGGCCACATCGGATCGGGACGCCATCTCACGGCAGCTGCGCCGCAGCCTGCTCGCGCTGGCGTGCGTGATCCTGGTCGGGACGGTCGGCTACTTCCTCCTGGGGTTCTCCCCGTTGGACGCCGTCTACCAGACGATCACGACGGTGACCACGATCGGGTTCCAGGAGGTCGAGCCCTTCGGGACGGCCGAGAAGGTGTTCACGATCCTGTTCGTGCTGGTCGGTGTCGGCGTCGTCCTCTACACGCTGACGGTCCTGCTCGGCCTGCTGATCGAGGGCTGGGCCGGCAACGAGTGGGGGAGGAGACGCATGGAGAAGCAGATCCAGCAGTTGCGTGGGCACACGATCGTCTGCGGCTGGGGCCGGGTCGGTCGGGCGGCTGCCCACCAGTTGGCCAAGTCCGGCGAGACCATCGTCGTGGTCGATTCTGACGCGGAGCGTCTGGAGGACTGCCCGTACCTGCACCTCGACGGGGACGCCACCCGCGACGACTTCCTGCGCCGGGTCGGCATCGACCATGCGAAGGTGCTCGTGGCCACCCTGGACACCGATGCCTCCAGCCTGTTCGTCACGCTGACGGCCCGGGCACTGAACCCCGGCCTGGTCATCATCGCCCGCAGCCGGGTCGACGACACCGAGCAGAAGCTGCTGCGCGCCGGTGCGGATCGGGTGGTCAACCCGCAACGGATCGGCGGCAACCGCATCGCGGCCTTCGCACTGCAGCCCCACGTGACCGACTTCCTCGACGTTGCCATGCACGACGAGGAGGTCGAGTTCCGCCTCGAGCAGGTGGTGGTCCATGACGGGTCGTCGCTGGCGGGATCGTCGGTCCGCCAGACCCGCCTGCACGAGGGCGATGGGGCGCTCCTGCTGGCACTGCGCCAGAGCGAGGGCGGTGTGTTCCGCACCAACCCCTCGCCGGACGCGGTCGTGAAGCCCGGTGACGTGGTGATCGTGATCGGGACCGCTGCCCAGATCGACGCCGTGCGGCGTGACGCGGGCAGCCGCAAGGTCCGCCGGGCCTGATCGGGGGCCGTGAATGGCGCCCGCGTGTGGGCGCCCGAGCGGGTGTCCACCGGCGTAGCGTGGAGTCAGCGGGCGGGGTCCGCCCGGTGTTCGCCCGATGGGTTGGAGGATCGCCATGCGTCGCTGGCTCGGTTGGTTCGCCCTGGCAGTCATCATCGGCATGCAGGCCGGCACCGTGTTCAAGCCCCTGGGAACGATCGGCGAGACCCGGGTGGCCGACTGGGTCGACCTGCTCACGCCGTTCGCGATCCTCGGCTGCGCGGCGATGGTCCTGCTGCGCGCACGGGCGTCCCGCGGCCAGTGGGTGCTGTTCGGGGTCGGCGGGATCACGTTCACCCTCGGCCACGGGCTGCACCTGGCTGCGAACTCCGTGAGCAACGTCGCCGACACGGTGGTGGCCAAGGCGCCGATCGTGCACCTCTGGGACGAGGTGGTGAGCCACTACATCTGGTACACCGGGTTGTTCCTCGTGATGGCGGCCATGGCGTGGGCGCTGCGGGCGCAGGAGTTCCGGGTGGGGGCGGTGGACGTCGTCGTCGCGCTGCTGGTCGCGGTCACGTTGGTGAACACCTACATCGAGGGCGGCACCCCGTGGCTGGGGATCCTCTTCCTGGCGGTCGGCGTGGTGTGCGGGTTCCTGTGGCGACCGGACGCGGTGTCCCGGCTGCTGCTGGTCGTCGGCGGTGCGGGACTGGTGCTGCTCATCGGGTGGGGCGTGTACTGGGTCGTTGCCGACGGATCGGTGTTCCCGCAGTTCAGTGAGCTGGGCTGGATCTGATCGGTCATGCACGCCGCCGACCTGCGCGAGCACCTGCTGCGGGAGGGGCTCAGCCGGCGGGTCGTCGACGTGCTGATGTCCGTCCCGCGCGACCGGTTCGTCCCCGCGGAGCTGGGGTTCCGGGCGTGGGAGGACCACGCGATGTCGATCGGTCACGGCCAGACGATCTCCCAGCCCACGGTGGTCGCGCTGATGACTGAGGCCGCGGCGGTGGGGCCCGGTGACCACGTCCTCGACGTGGGGACGGGCAGCGGGTACCAGGCAGCGGTACTCGCCGCGTGTGGGGCACGGGTGCACTCGATCGAGCGACTGCCGCAACTCTCCGACCGGGCGCGGGTGACCCTGGCAGAGCTCGGGTACGACGTGGACGTGAGGTGCGGTGATGGGTCCGCGGGGCTGCCGGCCGCGGCGCCGTTCGACGCGATCGTGGTGGCGGCGGCGACCTCCACGGTGCCCCCGGCGCTGGTCGAGCAGCTCCGGTCGCCGGCGGAGGGTCGGCGGGGTGGGCGCCTGGTCATCCCCTTGGGGGAGCCGTCGGGCTGGTTCGGCGGGCAGGAGCTGGTCGTGTTCGAGCGGGTGCCTGACGGCGTCTCCCGGCGCAAGCTGCTGGACGTGGTGTTCGTCCCGCTGGTGTGGGAGCCCGCCGGCACGCGGGAGTGAGCCAGCGGCGGCGCGGCCAGGCGGGTGGGCGGTTGGGCCGAGCGGCAGGGGGTGGTGGTCAGCCGGTCCGGCGGACCAGGACCACCGAGTCCAGTGCCACGACCTCGCCGTCCTTCTCGCGCGACTGGACGTCGGCGACCAGCACCTCGAAGCCCTCGGGCAGGTGCAGGGCGCCGAGGATGTCGTTCGGGGACAGCAATCGGGCCGGCGGCGGGCCGCCGAAGCCGCGGACGCCGTGCTCAGGGTCGTGGGCGATCACCAGGAGATGGCCACCGGGGGACACGAGCGCAGGCAGGTGCGCGTAGGCGCTGTCACGCTCCTCGGGCTCCGGGTGGATGAACGCGAGCGTGATCAGGTCGAAGGTGCCCGTCGGCGCGAGGCTGGCGAGGAACGCACCGTCGGTCGCGTCGCCCTGGACGAACGATGCATCCAGGCCCGCCTCCCTGATCGCTGATCGCGCGCGGTCGAGGGCCACGTCCGACCAGTCCACTCCCGTGACGGCCCACCCCTGTCCGGCGAGCCAGCGCGCGTCGGCCCCCTCGCCGCAGCCGAGGTCCAGTGCCGTGGGCGCGGCGTCGCCGGTCTGGCCGGCGGCAGGTCCGCCCAGTGCAGTGACGTTGCCGACCACGGCGGCGTTCGGCTCCCCGGACCACACCGTGCTCGCCGCGTACCGCTCGTTCCATCCAGAGGCATCCATGTGACCAGTGTCCTGCATGGTGGGTGGCCCCGGCGGTAGCGTCGTGGTCGCGGCCCACGCCGCCATCCCCTCGGAGGCCCACATGCACGACGACAACATCAACCACGCCTTCCTCGACGGCGTGCTCAGCGGCGAGCATGTGGACGTCTACTACCACTTCGGGGTTGCCAGTGACGACCCCGTGCTCGAGGAGTTCCGCGACGTCCGTGCGGTGATCCTGGCCGGGTCGGGCGACCGGATCGACGAGTTCGCCAGGCGCTGGAGCGCCCTGCACGACAGCGCCCCGGTGGTGTCGCTGCCCAAGGAGGAGCGCTTCGTCACGCGCTACTGCGCCGGCGTGCTGTTCGCCTCCCACGGGATGGGCATGCCGAGCGCGTCCATCGCCGTCCAGGAGCTCATGCGGATGGTGTTCTTCCTCAAGGGCGGGGACCTCGACGCGATGTCGCAGGTGTTCTGGGCCCGGGTCGGGACCAGCGGCGGCGTGGGCCTTCCCGGGGGGACGGTCGTCGTGACGACGGAGGGGGTGATGGCCGACCTGAAGCCGTACCGGCTGCTCCAGGGTGGCACCGGCGAGTACTGGTTCGACGGCTCATTCCCCGTCGATGTCGCGCAGGCGATCGTGGCCGCGAGCGCTGGGACGGGCATCCCGGTGGAGATGGGCCGGACGGTTGCCGGCAACGAGTTCTTCCTCGAGCAGTTCCGGCTCGACGGCGCGGTGTGCATGGAGACGCCCGAGTCGAAGATGGCCTGGCTGGAGTGGATCAACGCCGAGGGTGTGCGCAACATCGAGATGGAGGGCGCCATGCTCGCCGGCTACCTCAACCACTGGGGCTTCCCGAGGTTCGCGATGATCTGCACGACGATCGCTCAACCGCATCGAGGGCGATCAGGTGACCGCGAGTCGCACGAGGAGCTGCACTCGTTCAGCGAGCGCTCCGGGGACGTGCTGTTCAACTACCTGACCGCGACGCTGGGATAGGGGTGCCATGGACGTCTACCTGATGCAGCACGGCGAGGCGCTGCCGGCCGAGCTGGATCCCTCGAGGTCCCTGTCGGAGGTGGGCCAGCGATCCGTCGACCTGGTCAGCCGTCATGCGGCGGCCTGCGGTGTGCGTGTCGACCGGATCGTGCACAGCGGGAAGCTGCGGGCGGTGGAGTCCGCGCTGATCCTGGCCAGGGCGCTGGGGTGCTCCGACGTGGGTCACGTCGAGGGGCTGGGGCCCGGTGCCGACGTGGAGGTGGCCGCGGCGGCCCTGATCGACCCGTCGTCGGTCGGGTCGCTGGCGATCGTCGGCCACCTGCCCTTCCTCGACAGGCTCGCCTCCGCGCTGGTCACCGGCGACCCGGAGGCCCACGTGGTGGCGTTGCGCAACGGCGGCCTGGTCAAGCTGGTCCCCGCCGAGCGGGGCTTGGCGGTGGCGTGGGCGATCACCCCCGAGGTCGCCCGGGGTTGATCAAGGTCATCACAGGCCCTCACACCAGACAGGCTCGCTGGCTATCAGGCCCGAAATGCCCAACCTCGGACAGGCGACGCACGGCCCTGCGGGGGGCTCATTGTGGCGAGCCCCCCGCTGTGGTCGGTGGTGCTACGGATTGGTCGTGATCGGGAACGGTGACGCGTTCACCCAGGCCGAGGAGCCGAGGACGTTGTTCGCCCGGATCCGGTAGTAGTAGGTGTTTCGGGTGACAGTCTGCGTGACCGTCGTGGTGTTGGCCCCGACGTTCTGCGTGTTGAGGCCCGTCGTGAAGGTCGCGTTCGTGGCCCGCTGGACGGTGAAGCCCGACTCGTTGTTCGAGCTGTCAGTCCAGGTGAGGACCACGCGACGGTTGCTGCCCTGGTTCGCTCCGTTGGCAGCCGTCATGGACGTCGGCGCCGCGGGCACGTCGACCGTCACGGTGGCCAGGTTCGACCAGGCCGACGGGCCGTTGGCAGTGTTGGCTGCCACTCGATAGACATACGTGCTGCCCTGGGTCACGCCCGTATCAAGGAAGGACGTGGCGTTGGGTCCCGGGTTGGGGAGCAGCGCAGCGAACGTCACACCGTCGGAGGACCGCTCCACGGTGAAGCCGTTCTCGTTGGCCGCGTTGTCGGTCCAGGTCAGGCGTACCTGAGGTCCCGCCTGCAGGGCTGCCGCCAGATTCGACGGGGCTCGGACGATGGCTACCGAGTCGGACGTGGAACTGACCGTCAGGCTTGGGAACTCTGCGCCGTAGCCGACTGTGTTGAGGGCAAGCACCCTGTAGGAGAACACGGTCGAGTTCCACCGGAACGTCGTGTCCGTGAAGGACCTCGAACCGGTTGTGTTCTCCGGTCCCAGCGGCGTCTGCACGGGTGCTCCGATGTTCGCCCAGGCCCCGGTCCCTGCCCGCCGTTGGACCTGGTAGGCCGTCTCGGCGATGGAGTTGTCGCGCCAGGTGAGGGTGAGCCGCGTGTTACCACCGCTCCCGGCCACCGACCAGGCAAGGCCGTCAGCCTTGACCGGAGGCATGGCCACCGACACTGGTCGCATCATGTCCATCTCCTCGTGGGACAGGATGTGGCAGTGGAAGACGTACTCCCACCCGAAGTTGACCAGCTTGTTGGTGATCGGTGCCGTGGGGTTGCCCTGCGGGTCGATGTTGTTGAACATCGTCGTGTTGCCGTCAGGCATCATCGGGTTGAGCGGCCGTATGGCGTTCGGCAGCTCCCACGGTAGTTCGGGGATGATCGGGCGCAGGGCGACGATCGTGTCCTCGAGTGGGCTGATCCGGACGGTGTCCTTCCAGCCGAGCTCCTCGGGGTCGGGCGGGATGATGATGTTGTCCCACGTGACCCTGTTGAGCACCTGGACGTCGTACAGGTGGAAGTGGATCGGGTGCGTGTCCACGCCGTTGTGCGTGACCCGCCAGATCTGCGTCCCATCAGATGCCGACGAGATCGGGGCTACCTTCACGTCGCTCTTCGGGAGGCCGAAGTTGGGCGAAGTCGGGTCGGCTTCATAGACGACGTCGTTCTTCGGCAGGTTCGTCGCGTCGATCAGCTCCGTCTGCGGGTTGACGTACGGGTAGAGCGTGACGTTCTGCGCCCCTGGCGTCGGCGGCTGGGCCTCGATGCCGAGGTTGGCCGTCATCCGCCCGAACTCGTCGAACGACGTCGAGTTCATCTCGTCGTGGATCGCCTTCGGCTCGAGCTTCATCGACATCTTGGCGTTCGGCGCCTTGAGGGTGTTGAAGCCCCAGGTCGAACCGGGCTGCGTTCCGTCGTTGATCCGAACCAGCCCGTCGCACTTGGTGCCCGTTGCCGGGTTGCAGTTGCTGCTGGCGGCGAAGCTGGTGCCGTAAGCGGAGTTGTACGCGGCCTGGCCGACGATGATCGGGGGCTGCCCCTCCTCGAAGACTCCAGTGCCGTTGGCCTTGTGGCTGAAGGCGCTCCTCAGCTTGGTCAGGTTGAACGCTGCGGCCGGGGTCGTGTCGGCGATCTTCACCTGCATGACGGTCCGGGTGTTCGGGCCGTAGCCGGGCAGGATCCCCGGGGCGGCGTTCGGGAACTGGTCCGGGGCGCCGGTGTAGTAGTCGTACGACGGCACACGGGCCGGGAAGGCTGCGGGTGCGTCGTTGTAGAGGATCAGCGTCTTGCCGGCGAACTTGCGAGAAGTCGACGATCGCATCCGCCCGCTCGGCCGGGGCCAGCAGCAGCGAGTGCTTGTCGACGTTGCCCACGTCGAACCGGGTCGGGTCCGTGATCCAGGTGGTCGGCTGCTGGCCGTCCACGACTGCCGGGGCCGGCAGGAAGCCGCCCTCGCTGCCGATCTGGATCCAGTCGGGGCCGGCCGTGCTCGTTGCCCGCGTCGACCGGGGTCGGGAAGACGACCGGGTCGGTCTGGGCGGCGGCGAGCTCGTTCGGGCTTGAGGGCGACCTCGGTCGCGCCGATGGCCTCACCGGCCTTGTTCGTGTCGGTGCTGGCCGTCGTCGGGTCACCGACGTACCACTGGAAGTTGAAGAACCGGTCGTTGGCGGCGTTGAGCAGGCGCAGCCGGTACGACTTGGGCTCCAGGGTGACGGTCGGGTACGCGACACCGTTGACGATCGGCGTGTCGTTGAACTGCTCCATGCCGACCGAGATGTTCGGCGTGCCGGGGATCTCCTTGGGCTCGCAGAACGGGTCGGTGTCGTACTGCCATGTGGTCGGGTCGTCGAGGTTGCACGGGACGGCCAGTGGCTGGCTGAACGGCGGATCCGCCTTCGGGTCCATGTTGTAGTACGGGTTCGCGATCGGCCCGTGCGGTGGTGTTGCCGGCGGCCAGAACCACGGCCCGTACATCCAGCGTCCGTAGGAGCTCATGCCCGCCGGGGTCGCCCGGGTTCTGGGCTGGCATGTAGACGTGGTGGTACCAGAAGCTGCCCATCCCGCCCCACTTCGTGGTGTTCCAGGTCGGGTCCTGCTGGGCGAGCTGCGCGGCGTCGGGGACGAACGTCCGGTCCTGGACGATCAGCGGGACCGTGTCCGCGGATCCGGGGATCGTGCCGCTGCTGATCAGCTTCTTCTCTGTGTCGTCGCTGATCAGGTACCCGGCGGCCTCGCCGGCGTACACGTTGAGCCGGGTGATGCCCCACGAGTGGTCGTGGTAGAACATCAGCCGCGCGCTCTGCTGGTTGGTGTAGTAGAAGGTCTGGCAGCCGTCATCCTTGGCCTCGCAGACGTTCATGTCGGGCACGTTGCCGACGCTGACGCCCTGCGGCCAGTCGGTGTCCTCGCCGGCCGGGGTGATCCACTGGTGCGGCGTGCCGTCGCTGATCCATGGGGTGATTCCGCCATGCAGGTGCAGGGTCGCGCGGTTCTGCTTGAAGCACACGGACATCTGCATCCCCGACATGCCGTGCTTGGCTTGTGGGATCATCGGTGCACTCCGGGTTCCGGACGTCGTCGGTGACCTCTCCGCTGTCGACCGGTGCAGGCATGCCCATCGGGCCCATGCCCGAGCCCATGAGCGAGGAGTCGGTCGGCAGGAACAGGTCGCCGTCGGATCCCGTGGGCAGCAGGTTGTGGAACACGATCCGGACGGGCTTGTCCTTGGTCGCGGCGATCGTCGGGCCGAGCCACTGCGGCGGGGTCACGGCATAGGCCTGTTGGCCGTTGATGAGCACCGGAGTCGAGGCCTTGTTGAGGTAGCTCGTTGGCGAGCGGGAAGTGCTGGCTGATGCCGGCGTTCGCCGCCGTCTCCAGCTGGACGTAGCCGCGGACCAAGGTGGGCTGGCAGGCTGGACGAGAACGACGTCCGGTACTGGACCAGGCCGATGACGTACTCGTCGGCCACGATCCCGTTGTAGTCCTTGGCCTCCGGGACGCCGAGCGGGATGTACTTGCCGGTGGCCGGGCAGGCGGGCGGGGTGCACAGCCCCGGCAGGGCGTCCTCGAACTTCTTGATGCCCGGGGTGATGTAGCCGGAGCCACCGTTGGTGAGGTTCAGTGCCGTGACCGCGCCGGTGTCGGTGGTGGCGGTGGCGCCTGCCCCCGACCCGGTGCCGCCGTTGGAGTCGGCGATCGTCACCGTCGGGAGTGAGGTGTAGCCGGTGCCGAACGTGTCCATGGTGACGCTCTGGACGGTGAGGGTGGCGGATGCCGGGGTGAGTTCCTTCCCGGCGATCGGGTCGGCGATCGTGCCGTTCCTGATCTGCACGTTGGGGGCGGTCGAGTAGCCGGACCCAGCGTTGTCGACGACGATGCCCGTAACCGTCACCGTGTCGGTGTTGTTCGCAGGCTGGCAGTCGGGGAACGGGTCCGCGCACGTGGTGTGGCCGGTGGCCAGCACGCCGTCGGGGCCGTCCGGCATGTCGAAGTCGACCGTCGGCATGTTGAAGCCGGTGTAGTCCTGGTTGCCATCCAACGTCACGCCGTCGACGCCGCCGTAGGCGGTCGCCGTCGCATCAGTCGTCGCGCCTCCGCCCGAGATGGTGACCACGGGCGCGGTGTAGCCGGAGCCACCCGCGTCCACTGTGATGCTGGTGACGGATCCGCCGGTGTTCACGGTCGCGGTTGCAGTCGCGCCGCCGCTGTCCACCGGGCCAGTGAATTCGACCGTGGCAGCGGTGTACCCGCTACCGGGATTCGTGATGGTAAGGCCGGTAACGGCCCCATTGGCGCCCACGGTCGCGGTGGCAGTAGCCCCGGTGCCGTCGCCGGTGATCGTCACGGCAACATCAGGCAGTGTGAATTGGCTATTGGCCCAGTTCGGGTACGGCCCGAAGTAGTGCGGGACCTTCGACTCGTCCACGGCGCTCGCAGGTGCCGCGGCGGCCGGCAGGACTGCCCGACCCATCACGCCCGCCATGACAGTCAGCAGCGCGGTGACGACTGTGAGAATGATCACTCGTTGTGCGGAAAAAGCCGAAGATGTCCGATACACGACTTGCCCCCTTGCTTGAACTGTGCTAGCGCCAAATGACGCGCGGAGGCTAGCGCCATCGCAATGACGAGGTAAAGGGGTTACTGACCAGTAACTTCTGATTCTTCGAATCGCAGGAAATGAGAAATCGCGCCAAAAGGAGCCGAAAGGCCACAAATGCGGATGGGGGATTTAGACAAGGATGCGTAGAACGCGCATCAGGGGTGATTTGTCATGTAGTGGCAGATTAAATCCGACTATTGACAATGCTCGTTCAGCGGTTTCCCCGAATCGCCGATTATACATTGTCTCACGCATTTGTCCCCCGCATTGTCCCCCGAACGCGCGTGGGCCGTTCCAGTGGGACAGCCCGAGCGTGTCGTGGCTGGCGGGGCACCAGCATCGGCCACCCACCAGTTCCACTCGCCCAGCAGGGTCATGGTCGCGGGGAGGAGGAAGATCTGGACGACTGTCGCGTCGCTGAGCACCGAGGTGCGCAGGTCCAGGCGCAGGACCGGTCGCTGTGGGGCTACCGGCGGTCCAGGTGATCCCGCCACGAGTGCTCCGGGTTGTAGCCGAGGACCCGGCGAGCATGGTCGATCGCCAGGAGGGTCTCGTGCCCCGTGACCGGCCGGCGCAGCGGGACCGTCGGGAACACCTCGGCCATGAGGTCCGCGCTCGGGCGGGTCATCACGGTGTCGGCGGCGGCGACGATGCACGTCTCGGCGCCCTCGACCGGTACCTCGAGTGCCAGCCGTGCGGCCTGTGCGACGTCGCGCGCGTCCACGTACCCCCAGAGGTTCCACCTGCGCAGCTGGGCGTCATCCCAGAACGCCGGGAACCCGGCGTAGTCATCGGGTTCCATGATGTTCGAGATCCGCAGGGCCACGAAGCCGATCCCGGACCGCCGCGCGAACTGCGCGGCCATCGTCTCGCCGGTCAGCTTCGACAGTGCGTAGCTCGACTCCGGTCGCGGCTCGATCGTCTCGTCGATCGGCGCGAAGACCGGGGGAATGTCGAACGGCAGCCCGAGGACCGTCTCGCTCGACGCCCAGACCACGCGGCGCAGCCTGTGGGCGACGGCAGCGTGGAAGACGTTGAACGTGGACATTGCGTTGATCCGGAACGTCTCGCCCTCCGGGCGCAGGCCGGGTGCCGGGATCGCCGCGAAATGCACGACCGCGTCGACCCCGGCGAGCGCGTCCTGGGCCTGGCCGAGATCCGTGAGGTCGGCCACGAGGGACTCCCCGGACATCTCGCCACCCGGCCGGAGGTCGACGTTCAGGACGTCGTGGCCGTGTTCGCGCAGGTCGCGCACGACCCACGCGCCGCCCTTTCCACTTCCCCCGGTGACTGCGACCCGCATGGCGTCGACCTCCTGGACTCGAGTATGTCGGTGGTTCAGTGCGACAGGCCCAGCCTGTCGTGAAGTCGGCGCAGGGGCTTGGGGGCCCACCAGTTCCACTCGCCCAACAGGGTCATGGTCGCGGGAACGAGGATGATCCGCACGAGCGTGGCGTCGATGAACACCGCGGTGGCCAGCGCGATCCCGTTCTCCTTGATGGCCAGCAGGTCACCGAGGGCGAACCCAGCGAAGACGATGATGATCAGCAGCGCCGCCGAGGTGATGATGCGCCCTGTGCGCTGCAGGCCCAGGCGCACGGAGTCGTCGTTGTCGAAGCCCTGGTCGTGGAACTCCTTGATCCGTGAGAGCAGGAACACCTCGTAGTCCATCGACAGGCCGAACGCGAACGCGAAGATGATCACCGGCAGCGTCGCCTCGATGCCTCCCGTGGACTGGAAGCCCAGGATGGACTCGAAGCGGCCGTCCTGGAAGATCAGGACGAGGATGCCGAACGTGGCCCCGAGGCTGAGCAGGTTCATCAGCAGCGCCTTGATCGGGATCAGCACCGACCCGGTGAGCAGGAACAGCAGGATCAGGGTGGCCAGCACGACGAACAGCAGCGCGATCGGCACGTCGTTGCGCAGCTGCTCGGTGAAGTCCACCAGGATCGCCGCCTGCCCGGTGACCCACGTCTGCGGCTCGTCGGGGCGGACGTCGCGGATCTCGTTGACCACGTCGGTGGCCACATCGTCGGCGGTGAACACCTGCAGCTGCGCGATCTCGCCGGTCGTCTCCACCTCGCCGACCCGTTGGACGTCGGGCAGGGCGGCCACAGACGCGGACAGCTCGGTCAGCGCGTCAGCCTCCGCTGCGTCGGCCACCACCGTGATCGTGGGCGCGGCCAGCGCGGGGAAGTCGGTCTGGATCTGCTCGTACACCATGCGCGTCGGGTTGTCCGGGGGCAGCAGCTCGACCCCGGAGCTCACCAGGTTCATCCGCCACGCGGGGATGGACAACAGGATCAGCAGCGCAGTGACACTCAGGAACGCCAACCACGCGCGGCGCTGGACCTTGGTGGCCCACCGCGCGAACCAGCCGTCGTCGCTGGGGGTGTGGTCGAACGCGCCTGCGAACCGGCGGAACCCGGGCGCCTTGGAGAGCATCCCCGCACCAGCGACGTGCTTGGTCGACAGCACGAGCAGGGCCGGGACGAAGGTGGTGGCGACCACGACCGCGATCACCACGACGCTCACCGCTCCGGCGCCGACCGACTGGATGATCGTCATGTCGATGAACAGCAGCCCCGCCACGGCGATCGCCACCGTGATGCCGCTGAACAGCACCGTGCGCCCTGCCGTTGCCATCGTGATCGCCATCGCGCGCTCGCGCACCTCGTGCGGCACCTCGCGGTGGGCCCCGGGCATGCTGAGGTCGTACAGGTCGTGCATCTGCTCGCGGTAGCGGGAGACCATCAGCAGGGCGTAGTCGATGCACAGGCCCAGGCCCAGGACGGTGACGACGTTGACGACCGTGATGTCCAGGTCGATCACGTAGGTGAACAGCAGCAGCGAGATCAGTCCGCCGGCGATCGAGGCGATCGCGCCGGCCAGCGGGACGCCGGCGGCCGCGAAGCCGCCGAAGATCAGGACCATCACGAGCAGGGTCAGGGGCAGGGAGAGACCCTCGCCCTTCTTGAGGTCGGCCTCGACCTGCGTGGTGATCGTCTCCACAAGCTGCTGGATGCTGGTGACCTCGACAGTCGAGCCGGGTACGTCCTGCGGGGAGCTGCTCGAGCCGGTCCTCGACCGCCTGATGGGCCTGCTCCTGCTCCGCGTCGTCCAGGGCGGGGTCGAGGATCACGGTGACCAGGGCGGAGTCGCCATCCGTGGAGACGGCCGCGGGCCCGACCGTCGTCGGGTCGAGGACCTGCTCCACGCCGGGGATCGCCAGGAGGTCGGTGTTCACGGTCGTGGCCGCGGCGAGGAACTCCTCGGACTGCGGGTCTACCCCCTCCCAGAGGGCCTGGATGCTCGATCCTGTCGGGTCGTTCTCGGTGAGCAGGCTCCGGCCCTCGAGGGCCTCGCCGGCCACGGTGGGCTCACCCAGCTCGAGTCGGTCGAAGAGTGATTGCCCGCCCACGCCCAGTGCTGCCACGAGGTAGGCGCCCACGGCGAGCAGGACGCTGATGAGCGCCACGGCCTTCGCGTGCCGGGCCATCGCGGCGCCGTGGCGGGCGAGGATCCCGTGGGGCATCGGCTCCTCGACGGTTGCCACATCGGCCGTCAGGGGATCGTCATGGGCAGTCACACCCCCAGTGTCTCAGCGGGCCGCGGGGCGCTCGCGCCCACCCGGCTCCCGCGAGCCCCGCGGACGTTGCCCCGCCTGCGCTGCACCTCGGACGTCTCGGCGTCGTAGGTGCAGCGCAACCGGCTGTGGGCAGCCGAGATGCAGCGCAACTCGGGCGGGGTGGGGCCTCAGGGGGCGGGGGGGTCGGGCGGCAGCGTCAGGGCCAGGGTGAGCTCCAGGGTCACCCTCGGGTCGTCGAGGGAGTCGCCGAACAGCTCGCGGACCTGGCCCATCCGGTAGCGCACGGTCTGCGGGTGGACGAACAGAGTGGCGGCGACGTCGTCGCGCCGGCCGCGGTGCAGGAGCCAGGCCCGGAGGGTCTCGGTGAGCCGGGCGGCCACAGCCGGGCTCAGGTCGGCCAGGGGCGCCAGCGCCCGGGCCCGCAGGTCGGCCAGCGCGGCGGGATCCGCGGCCACGAGCAGCTCGGGCAGGACCTCCTCGGTGTCGACGATCCGAGGGGGCGCACCCGTCGACCCAGCGCCGGCGCCCGACGCGGTCCCGGAAGCCCCCGTCCCCGCGTGCGGTGACCCCGCCAGGCCGAGTCGCCATGCGCGCAGCGCCCGCTGGTAGGAGCCGACGGCCTGCAGCCACGGCCGGATCGGTCCGATGACCGCACCATCCCCGCCGAGGCCGCGGGCCAGACCCGCGTGGAACCGGGCGTCCGGGTCGGGCACGAGCAGCACCGACTCGCCGGACTCCAGGCCCGGGATGTCATCCACCGGCTGCAGCGTGCGGGAGTCGATCCGGGCAAGGACGTCGGCCACGCGTGCCTCGGGGAGCACGACGGCCATCAGTGCGGCCGGCGGCGTCCATCCCGCCCGTTGGGCGGCCGCCACCAGCGAGTCGGGGGGAGCTCCGACCAACAGCCCGTGGCCGAGGCGCTCGAGGTTGCGCTGGCGCATGCGGTCAGCCACTGCCAGCTCCTCGGCGTGACCGGCGACGCTGGCTGCGGACAGGGCGTCGATGTAGGCGAACACCAGCTCGGCGAAGCGCACCACCTCGTCGGCCGGCAACCCGGCGTCGACGGCCGCGCCGGCCAGACCGCGCCACGACACCCGGGCGCCCACCCGGTACGCGGCGAGCAGGGCGTCCATCGTCCGGCCGCGTCGTGCCTCGCCCTGCCCGAGGGCGAACGCGCCCTGCAGCGCCGGGGCCAAGGGGGCGCTGGGGTCCTCGTCGGCGGCGGCCAGGGAGAGGAATCCGCTCAGGGCTCCCTCGACGGCCTGCGCCAGGATCGCCTGGGCCGCGCCGTCGAGAGTCCCTCGGTAGCCGGGGACCTCCTCGGCCACGGCGTCGATGGTCTGCTGGGCAACCTCGCGAAGGCGCCCCTGGAGTGCTGCGAGGACAGGCCCGTCAAGGCTCGGACGGGGTTGCTCAGGCAGTGGACCCCAGTCGGACATCAGGACTCCCTTGTTCGAGGCGAACAAAAGACTACCTCGGATTCACCGGATACGACTGCTGCGTTATCCCGCTTGCCGGGAAGAATGGGACCATGGCCCAGACGACCACACCTGTTCGAGACGGGTTCCTGCGCGTGCTCGGTGCCGTCACGACCCCGCTGGTCCCGGCCGACTACCTCGATGTGATCGACCCCTTGCGCAGCGGCGCAGCCCTGCGCGGCCGGATCCAGGCGATCACGCCGGAGACCCCAGATGCCGCCACTGTGCTGATCCGGCCAGGTCGCGGTTGGCAGGGCCACCTGCCGGGCCAGTACATCCGGATCGGCATCGACGTTGACGGCGTCCGGCTCTGGCGTGCCTACTCGCTCACGTCCGGGCCGCAACGCGACGGACTGGTCGCGATCACGGTCAAGGCGATCCCGGGTGGGAAGGTCAGCAACCACATCGTGCGCCGCGCCCGACCCGGGACGGTCATCCAGCTCGACCAGGCCACGGGCGACTTCCACCTGCCGGCCGCACCCCCGCCGCAGGTGCTGTTCGTGACCGCCGGCAGCGGGATCACGCCGGTGATGGGCATGCTGCGCAATCGGCTTCCCGAGCTGGGCGACGTTGTCGTGCTGCACAGTGCCCCAACCTCGGCTGACGTGATCTTCGGTGCCGAGCTGCGGGACATGGCCGCGGCTGGCCGGATCCGGCTCGTCGAACGGCACACGGATTCTGACGGGCTGCTCGACCCCGCCGAACTCGACGCGATCGTGCCCGACTGGGCGGCGCGGGAGACGTGGGCGTGCGGTCCGACAGGTCTGCTCGACGCCCTCGAGGAGCGCTGGAACGACGCCGGGGTGCCCGACCGGCTGCACACCGAGCGGTTCCGCCCCCACGTCGTCGTGACCGGCGAGGGCGGCGCGGTGTCGTTCGCCAGGTCGGGTGCGGTGGTCCAGGCCGACGGAGCGACCCCCCTGTTGGACGCCGGCGAGGCTGCTGGGGTGCTGATGCCCTCGGGATGCCGGATGGGAATCTGCATGGGGTGTGTCGTCCCCCTGGAGTCCGGCGCTGTGCGCGACCTGCGCAACGGCGCGCTGACCACCGCTGTCCCCGGTGACGGCGTGAAGATCCAGACCTGCATCAGTGCGGCCGCCGGGCCGTGCTCCCTCGACCTATGACCCCGACCCCACCATCCGTGTGAACGGAATCGACCATCAGATGGTCGGAATCGTTCACACCGACGAAAGCAGAGCCCATGACCGTCATCCAGAAGCGCACGGACAACCCGGTCGCGCACCTGACCGACGCCGACATCGAGGCGATCGGTCGTGAGCTCGACGCCCTGCGCGAGGAGGTGTTCGCCACCCTCGGTGAGGAGGATGCGGCCTACATCCGGAAGGTGATCAAGGCCCAGCGCCTGCTCGAGATGGGCTCCCGCGGCGTCCTGCTGTTCGCCTGGTTCCCGCCCGCGTGGATCGCTGGGACCGTCGGGCTCTCGGTGGCCAAGATCCTGGAGAACATGGAGATCGGCCACAACATCCTCCATGGGCAGTGGGACTGGATGCGTGACCCCGCCATCCACTCCACCACCTGGGAGTGGGACAACGCCGCGCCGGCAGACATGTGGAAGCACTCGCACAACGAGATCCACCACCGCTACACGAACGTCGTCGGGCGCGACAACGACCTCGGCTACGGGATCATGCGCGTCGACGAGGACCAGCGCTGGACGAAGTTCACCCTCGGCCAGCCGCTCTACAACTTCGTCAACATGTGCTTCTTCGAGTACGGCATCGCCGCCTACGACCTGGAGCTCGGCGCCTACTACAAGGGCAAGAAGAAGGTCGACGAGGACTTCAAGCGCGATGGGCGCAAGGTGCTGGCCAAGATCGGTCGGCAGCTGCGCAAGGACTACCTGATGAACCCGGCGCTGGCTGCCCTGGTCAACCCGTTCTCGGCGATCCCAGCCTTCGCTGCGACCTTCACCGCCAACCTCGTGGCCAACCTCGTGCGAAACGTGTGGACGCACTCGGTGATCATGTGCGGGCATTTCCCCGAGGGAGTCGCAACCTTCTCGAAGACCTCGATCGAGGGCGAGACCCGCGGGGAGTGGTACGTCCGCCAGATGGTTGGCTCGGCCAACATCTCCGGCAGCTCGGCGATGCACATGATGACCGGCAACCTGTCGTTCCAGATCGAGCACCACCTGTTCCCGGACATGCCGAGCAAGCGCTACAGGGAGATCTCCCCGCGGATCCAGGACCTCTTCGAGCGCCACAACCTCCCCTACGTCACCGGCTCGCTGCCCAAGCAGGTCGCCTCCGCGTGGCACAAGGTGATCCGCCTGGCGCTGCCGAACAACGCGTTCGGCCGGTTCAACCGGGCGCCCGCGTGGGTCCGCGAGCCGAAGGCGGAGGAGGTCCCTGCCGCGGCGGTCGGGGACCACTCGCAGGCCGCCTGACCGCCACCCCAGCCGAGCCGCACGACTCGGCGGGACGCGGCAGGGCCCCCCCGCAACGGCCTGCCGGCACGCCGTCAGCCGGGGCAACCCCGACAAGCCCACCGACTCCGGGTGCCCCCGGACCGTGGATTCGCGCTCGATTCGGTTGTTTCACGGTCGGCCGCGTGACAGCCGGGCGGCGATCGCACCCGTTCCCGTTGTTGGGGCATGGCGCGCAGGGCCGCTCAACAACAGGATCGGGCGCGAACTCCGGAGACTGGCCCGGCGGCAGCGCGTGAAACAACGTCTTCGAGTGCGCATCTCGTCGCCGGGGTGGGTCGTGGCAGGCTGAGGGCATGAGTTCCCCTGCCGCAGTTAAGGAGTTCGTGCCCGACGCCGGGGTCGTCGAGGTGGTCGGACTGTCCAAGCGGTTCGGGCCGGTTCGTGCGGTCACTGACCTGAGCTTCACCGTCGCGCCCGGGCGGGTTACCGGATTCCTCGGGCCGAACGGCGCGGGCAAGACCACGACGCTGCGGATGCTCCTGGGCCTGGCCACCCCGGACGCCGGGACGGCCACGATCGGTGGTCGGACGTACTCAGCGCGCAGGCGGCCCGCCCGGCATGTCGGGGCAGCCCTGGAGGCCTCGTCGTTCCACCCGGGACGCACCGCGCGTGACCACCTGCGCGTCTACGCTCCGCAGATCGGCGTGGGGGACGCGCGCTGTGACGAGGTCCTGGGCATCGTCGGGCTCTCCGAGGCAGCGGACCGGCGCACGGGTGGGTTCTCGATGGGGATGCGTCAGCGACTTGCCCTGGCCACGACACTGCTCGGCGACCCGCAGGTCCTGCTGCTCGACGAGCCCGCGAACGGACTGGACCCGGAGGGGATCGCGTGGCTGCGGCAGTTCCTGCGCTACCTCGCCGGGCAGGGCCGCACTGTGCTGGTCTCCAGCCACGTGCTCTCGGAGGTGGAGCAGACGGTCGATGACGTCGTCATCATCGCCCTGGGACGGCTGGTCCACGCCTCGTCGTTGGCCCAGTTGGAGGCCATGGCTCGACCGGCCGTGCGGATCAGCTCCCCCGATCCGGCCGGCCTTGCCGCCCTGGTCGCCGAGCAGGGGTGGGGGCCGAGCACGCGTTTCGACAGCCCGAGCACCGCGGTCGTGTTCGACCGGCACTGCCCGCAGGTCGGCGACGCTGCGCACGCCCGCGGCCTGCCGCTGCACGAGCTCGCTCCCGCGGGAACCAGCCTGGAGGCCCTGTTCCTGCAGCTCACGGCTGACCCCGGTGACCCGCCCGGCGCACCCGCCGGCGCAGCCCTCGGAGAGCCGACAGGGGCCGTGCGCGGACCGGCGGGACCGACCACCCCCGCGGGCGCGCCGGAGGTGGCGCCATGATCGCCGCCCTGCGCACCGAGCTGCGCAAGGTCTCGACCACCCGTACCTGGTGGCTGACGGCGCTGGTGATGTTCGGCTACATGCTCGTGATGGGCGTGATCATGGCGTTCTCGCTCGTGATGGGGATGCGCGAGGCGGAGAAGGCAGGTGCCCCTCCCGCGGGCGGCAGCGGTTTCGGCAACGCCGTCCTGGACCAGATGTCGATCGCCACGTCGGTCTACACGCTCGCCGTCGCCCTGGGCTACATCTTCCCGGCGATCCTCGGGGCCTTCAGCGTGACGGGCGAGTTCCGTCACCGCACCATCACCCCGACCCTGCTGGCCGAGCCGCGCCGGAGCCTGGTCCTGGGGTCGAAGCTGGTCGCGATCCTGCCGTTCGCACTGGTTGTCGCGATCGCCGGCGTCGCGGGCACAGTCGTCGGCGGTGCGGCGACCCTGGCGATCATGGGCGAGCCGACGCTGCTGGGCGAGCGCACCATCCAGCGCACGCTCGTGCTGTCCGTGGTTGCCCTGACCCTCTGGGCGCTGGTCGGGGTCGGCTTCGGGTCCGTGCTCACCAACCAGGTGGCGGCGATCGTCGTCCTGCTGGCGTTCACGCAGTTCGTCGAGCCGCTGCTGCGCCTGCTCCTGGCCCAGTTCGATGCCACGGAGGCGGTCAGCAAGTTCCTTCCCGGTGCCGCGGGGGAGGCGATCGCCGGGTCCAGCCTCTACGTGAGCTCAGGGCTGGCCGAACTGCTGAACTCGTGGCAGGGGGCACTGACCCTGGTGGGCTACGCAGTGGTCCTGGTCCTCATCGGCCGGTTCACGACCTTCCGCCGCGACATCGGGTAGCGGCACCACCGCGGGCTCAGCGGCTGATCGGGGCTGATCATGGGCGAAACCGAACCACGGAACAGCCGCCGATGCGTCGCTGCGGGGCAGGCTCGCCCTCGGGACCTCTGCCCGGAACCCGGGGGACCACCGGCGCCCGGCCGCGTGGAGACCGGAACCTACGATGGGCAGGGCACATCGCACGTTCAGGAGGCGTGACCATGGAACGGCAGGCAGGGCACACCGGACAGGCAGGGCACGCGGCCAGCGCCGGCCACCCCGGGTCCGGCGGGCACAGCGCCGGCCACCCCGGGTCCGGCGGCCACCCCGCCGGCATCGGAGCAGTCCGCCCCCAGGGCTGGGTCTACGCGACCGCCCCGATGATCATCTACTGGGAGCTCACCAACGCCTGCGGTCTGGCCTGCCGGCACTGTCGAGCCACGGCGATGCCCGACCCGGCGCCCGGCGAGCTGTCGACGGCGGAGGCGATCGCGCTGCTCGACGAGATCACCGGCTTCGGCTCGCCGCTGCCGCACGTCGTGATGACCGGAGGCGACCCGCTGCGCCGGCTGGACCTGAAGGTGCTGATCCACGAGGCGATCGCCCGCGGGATCGGGGTCTCCCTGGCCCCCGCCGTGACCCCGTTGCTGACCCGTGGTCGCCTGGCTGAGCTCAAGGACGACGGGGTCGCGGCGATCTCGCTGAGCCTGGATGGTTCCACCGCAGAGGCCCATGACGGGCTTCGCGGCGTGCCGGGCACGTTCGACGCCACACTTGAGGCCATGGACTGGGCGGCCGAGCTCGGGATGCCGGTCCAGGTCAACACCCTCGTGACCGCGACGACGGCCGCCGACCTCCCGGCGATCCACGACCTGCTCACCGGGCACACTCTGCTGCGCTGGAGCCTGTTCTTCCTGATCTCCGTGGGACGCGGTTCGACGCTGACCGAGCTGTCCCCGGGCGAGGCCGAGCGGCTGATGGGCTGGCTGTGGCAGATCAGTGCCGACGCCCCGTTCCAGGTCAAGACCACCGAGGCGATGCAGTACCGCCGAGTGGCCGCCAAGGCGCTGGCCCGAGCCGGGCTGTCGGACGCCGAGATCGAGCGGCACCCGCTCTCCCGGGGCTTCGGCATTCGCGACGGGAATGGGATCGTCTTCGTCGCCCATGACGGCACGGTCACGCCGTCGGGGTTCCTGCCGCTGCCGGTCGGAAACGTCCGGGAGACCGGCCTGGTGGAGATCTACCGCGACAACCCCACGATGCGCGACCTGCGGGACCCGTCGACGTTCAAGGGCCGCTGCGGGCACTGCGAGTACCAGATGTGGTGCGGCGGCTCGCGTGCGCGGGCCTACGCCTGGACCGGCGATCCGCTGGAGTCCGACCCGCTGTGCCCCTACGTGCCGCACGCGCATGCGGCGTCGCGCCCGTGACCCACGTCCTGGTCGTCGGCGCCGGGATCACCGGGCTGAGTGCCGCCTGGCAGGCCATGCGCTCCGGTGCCCGGGTGACCCTGGTCGAGGCCTCCGGCCAGGTCGGTGGCAAGGTGCGCACCGAGCGCGTGGACGGGTTCGCGATCGAGCACGGCCCGGACTCGTTCGTGTCCTACCGGCCCGCCGCCCTCGGGCTGATCAACGACCTGGGGATGTCCGACGAGGTGATCTCCGTTGGTGGCTCGCGCGCTGTCCACCTGCGCGCCGACGGCCGGCTGCTGCCGCTGCCCGACGGCATGGGCATGGTCCTGCCCACCCGCATGGGGCCCTTCGTGACGACCCCGATCCTGTCCTGGCGGCACAAGGCGCGCGCCGGGCTGGACCTCGTGCTGCCCCGCCGGCTGGGTCCCGCCGACACCTCGGCCGGGGCCTTCCTGCGCGCCCGGCTCGGCGACGGCGTGGTCGATCGGTTCGCCCAGCCGCTGATCGGCGGCATCTACGGGGCCGGGGTCGACGAGCTCAGCCTCGATGCCGTGCTGCCCAGCCTGCGGACCAACGAGCAGGAGCATCGCAGCCTGATGGTTGCCAGCCTGGCGCAGGGCCGCGATGCCCGCCGACGGGCCAGGGCGTCGGGCGCGCCTGCGCCGGGCTCGCCCTTCCGCAGCCTGCGCACGGGGCTCGGCGCCCTGCCCGAGCGGCTGGAGGCGGACCTGCGCGCCGGCGGGGCGGACCTCCGCCTCGCAACCCGCGTGGAGCGGCTCGAACGGGACTCGACCGGCACGGCGGCGACGTTCTCCGGCGGGTCGAGCGAGAGGTTCGACGCGGTGATCCTGGCGGTCGGCGCTGCGGCGATGGCCGACCTCGTCGAGGCCCAGGCTCCCGCAGCCGCCCGGGCGCTGCGCACGATCCCGCACTCGACGACCAGCGTCGTGACCCTCGCGTACCCCCATGCTGCCTTCGGCTCGGTGCCGACGACCCAGGGGTGGCTCGAGGCGGGTGAGGCCCCCATCAGCGGAGTCACGATCAGCTCCACCAAGTGGGTCGGGCGGGCACCCGAGGGGGTCGTCCTCCTGCGCGCGTTCGTGCCCCAGCGGCGGGGACCATTGGCTGCCGCACCGGACGACGAGGTCCTTCGTGTGGTCACTGCCCACGTGGCCGACGTCCTGGGGATCGACGGGTCGCCCGTGCTGACCCGGGTCACCCGCTGGACCCACGCGATGCCGACCTACACGGTCGGTCACCTCGACCGGGCCGCGGCCGTGGATGCCGCTCTGGCCGAGGTCCCGGGCTGGTACCCGGCCGGCTCGGCCCTGCACGGCGTCGGGGTCCCGGAGTGCATCGCCGACGGGCGCAGGGTCGCTCGCGAGGCAGCGGCCGGGATCGGCTCGGCTCCCGCATCCCGGTAGCCTGCGTGCCATGGCCGATCCCACCGAGCGTGACACCGCGACCCCCGATCCGATCGACGTCTGGCGTGAGGCCATGACCGACTTCCGGGATGCAGCGTCACGGGCGCCGTGGCGTCACCCCTCGGTGCTCCCCGGGTGGACCGTGGCCGACGTCGTGGCGCATGTCACCTGGATCGAGCGCTCGCAACTGGGGCTTGCGGACCCGCCGCACGAGCCCGACTGGGCGAGCCTCCCGCACGCCAAGGAGGGCTTCGGGCGGATCACGGAGGTGCCCGTCGACCTGCGCCGGTCGCGGACCCGCGAGCAGGTCCTGGCTGAGTTCGACGAGACCATGGCCGACCGTGAGGTGGCCCTGCGCGAGCTCCGCGCCAGCAACCCGGGGCTGGTGATGAACCCACTGGGCAGGATGATGCCGTTCGATGAGGTCCTCTCCATGCGCGTGTTCGACACCTGGGTCCACGAGCAGGACATCCGGGTGGCAGTGGGTGATCCCGGGCACCTGGGCACCGTGCCGGCGCACGTGGCCGCGGGACGGATGCGCCGGGCGTTGGGGTTCGTCTGGGCCAAGAAGGTCGATGCGCCGGTCGGGGCGACTCTCCAGGTGTCGGTGACCGGTCCCGGGGTGGAGTTCACCGACACGGTCATCCGCACCGAGGACGGCAAGGGTGGCCCCATCGGGCCCGTCGAGAATCCCACCGTGGCGCTGACCATGTCGTTCCCGGGGTTCGTGGCGCTCACGTGCGGTCGTGGCCCGGCCGAGGTCGCGATCGAGGGCGATCAGGCCCTGGGTGAGCGCACAGTCGAGCGGCTCAACATCGCCCCCTGACCGGTCGCCCGCAGCGCCCCGGTGGCGGGGTCAGGACGAACCGGATCAGGCGCGGGTCGTCGCGGCCGGGTCCGGCGTCGTCTGCCGGGGGAGAGCCGTCCGGCGCTGCGGAGCCCACCGCCGCCCCCTCCGGTGCTGCCGACCGGCGCTTGTCGATGCCGACCCGGACCGCGAATCCGGTCACGGCGGCGATCGCGACCTCCGGGAAGACCTCGCCCGCGTTGGGGCCGAACAGCAGGATCGTGAGGGCCACGGCGCTCAGGGGCATCTTCATGCCGGCGGCCGCGAACGAGGCCATGCCCACGGCGATCCCGCCGGCCAGCCCGAGTCCGGGCAGTGGTGCGATCAGCACGCCCAGGGCGCCGCCGAGCATGATCGACGGGAAGATCGGACCGCCCCGGAAGGCGCCCAGCGACAGTGCGTACCCGATTGCCTTGAAGGCGATCAGGGCGATCAGCGCCGTGACGCCCCAGGACGACGGGTCGCTGGTGATCTCCTTGAGGGTCTCGGTCCCCGAGGACGCCACGTCGAAGGGATCGCGCCCGGTGATCAGCGAGTACGCGGACGCGCACAGGGCGACGGCAAGGCCGATGGCCATCGTGCCGGCAACCAGCCGCCCGCGGGTCAGTGATCCCATCCGGTCAGCGACGCGCAGCCCTCCGGCGAACAGCACGCTCATGGCGATCCCGGCGACGACGCCGACAGGGACGGCCCACAGCAGGTCACCGATGTCCGGGGTGGGCACGGAGTCGAGTTCGACGAGCTGCAGGGACTGGGCCGTGATGCCCTCGTTGCTGCCCAGGCCGGTGAACAGCACGGCCCCCACCCCGACGCCGAGCAGGGCGGCTAGCGTGGCCACGATGACCGGCCCACCGGTGATCGCGACGGCCTCGGCCAGGAAGATGACGGCGGTCAGGGGATTGCCCAGGACGATGGCGATCGCGGCCGCGGCACCAGCCGTCCCGATGAGCGCCTCCAGCCGTCCACCCGGTGACAGCCGGACCACGCGCGAGATCCACACGGCCAGTCCGTAGCCCATCGCGATGAGCGGAGCCTCCGGACCCAGGACGACGCCCAGGGGCAGGCCGGCGATCGCGGCGAGGAAGACCCCCGGCACGTAGGCCGGGGGGGTCGGCGGGCCGCCGGTCCCGTGGGCGGGGACGTGACCCCCCGGGCCGGGAAGGACGAGGATCGCCGCCGAGACCAGCAGGCCGGCCAGCAGCAGCCAGGGGATGGGCCACCACCACGGCGTCGCGTCGAAGCCCAGGTCGGCGGGTGCGGTCTTCCACACCCATTCCTGGAGCACGGAGACCAGGTCGAGGAAGCCCATCGCGACCAGCGAGATCGGCAGGGCGACCAGGAGCGAGGACCCGATGACGCGCAGGAGCGTGCGGCGGTCGATCTCCGGTGCTGGCGCGGGGCCAGCGGCAGGAGCCGCGGAGGTGGTGGACATCCGGGGATTATGGCAGCAAACAGGCCTCCCAGGACGCGAGCTCGACTGGCGTCAGGCCGCCCGGAAGGCCTGGAGGGCCTGGACGGCAACCAGCAGGCTCATCCCCAGGACGAGGACGGCGAACCCCGTGCCCAGTGCGCGCGGTGACATCCGGCCGGAGAACCGCGCGGCGACCAGGGAGGCGATGACGGTGGCGACGACGATCCCGGCGGTCAACACGGGCTCGTCCAGGGTTCCGGAGTGCGTGAGTCGGACGAGGAGGGCCGACGTCGACGCGATCGCAATGACCACCAGGCCGGTGGCGGTGGCGTTGGCGACGGGCATGCGCAGCGAGAGCACGAGGGCGGGCACCACCAGGAAGCCCCCGCCCACGCCGAGGAAGCCGGTGACCAGTCCGGTCGCGGTGGCCAGCAGGATGAGCAGCGGGATCGAGTAGGTCAGCGTCGGCCGCTCGGCGGGGGAGCCGGATGCGGCGCTTGCGTCGAGACCAGGCGGGCCTGAGGGCATCGGCAGGTCGGCCGCGGGGATGTCGATCAGGGCCGCTCCGGGATCAGTCCCCGGATCCGTGCCCGGCCCCAAGTCGCCCACATGGCGCCCTGAACCCACGAGGCTGGGCTGGGTGAGGAGCCGCGTCGAGGGCTGTCGGCGGGCGTTGCGCAGCATGGCGAGACCGGCGGCGACCATCAGGACCAGGAAGGCGCTGAGCTTGATCCAGTCGGGGACCCGCGCAGCCAGCAGTGCCCCGATGGTGGCACCGACGATGCTGGTCGCGCCGAACACGAGTCCCGCCGTCCAGAGCACGCGACCGGCGCGGTGGTGGGACACCAGTCCGCCCAGGGCGCCGAACAGGACGATGACCAGGCTCGCCGTGGCGGCCTGGTCGACGTCCATCCCCAGAAGCCCGACGAGCATCGGGACGGCCAGGATGCCCCCGCCGCCGCCGAACAGCCCCAGGGCGCTGCCCAGCAGGAGGCCGACGGCGGCGGCGAGCAGGACGGTGGTCATCAGTCGGCGTAGGCCGAACCGATCGTCTCCGGGTGCTGGTCGACCAGGATCGTGGCCCCAGCCTTCGCGGCGTTGCCGAACGAGTCGTCGATGTGGACCACGGGGATGCCTGCGCGCGCCAGCAGCGAGGTGGCGATGCTGGCACGGAACCCGCTGCCGCAACTGACCCACACCCGCGGGTCGGCGCCGGCGTGTGCCGCGGCGCGCGACAGGGTGGCGATCTCCTCGATCCGGGCCGGGAACTCGTGCAGCGGGATGAGCCGGGCTCCCTGCACGTGGCCGTCGATCCACTCGGTGCGGCGCCGCGCATCGACGTAGACCCGGTTGGGGTCCTCGGCCAGTGCCGCCATGAAGCCGACGAAGTCGGTGCGCTCGGTCGTCTGGATGTCCGTCGGGTCAGAGACCCAGTCGCGCGGCTCGCCCGTGGCATGGGCCTCGGGTCGGTCGATGCCGATCCTGACCAGGTCGCGCTGGAACTCGCTGACCTGCTCGGGGTCTCGCCCAGCAGGGTGATCGGGGTACCCCACGGGATGACCCAGCCGAGGTAGGTCACGGCGTTGCCGTCGGAGGGGAAGGAGAGCGTGCCGCGCACGTGGCCCTGGCCGAACAGGACCCGGGAGCGCAGGTCGACGACCCATTCACCGTCGTCGATGCGCCGGCGCAGCTCGGTGGCCTCCGCCCTCGCGGGCAGGGACAGGTCGATCGCTCCCGCACCCTTCTCGTTGGCGGGGCCCATATGCGCGTAGTACGCGGGAAACGCGTCGAGGCCGTCGATGAGCTCCTTGACGAACACGTCCTCGTCGACCTGCAGCGCGGGGTTGCTCAGGGCCTGGTGCCCGACGGTCGAGGCCGTCCCCACGGTGTTGGTGGCCGAGCAGAACGAGCCGAAGCCGTGCGTGGGGAACACGTCGGCGTCCTTGGCGACCTCGTCGACGATCTTGCGCATCGAGTGCCACTGCGCGTGGGCCAGGCCCTCCGTGGCATCAGGGCCGATGAGGTCGGGGCGCCCGACGCTGCCGTAGAGCATCGAGCCCCCGGTGAAGACCCCGGCGTCGACGTCGTCGACGGCCACGGCGTAGGACACGTGGTGCGGCGTGTGACCGGGGGTGTGCAGGACGCGCCAGGCCATCGACCCGGACGTGAACGTGGAGCCGTCTGCGACCTGCGTCGCGTCGAACTGGTAGTCGTGCCCGCGGGGCACGACGTACTCGGCACCGAGCTCGCCGGCCAGGATCAGCCCGCCGGACACGTAGTCGTTGTGGACGTGTGTCTCCACGACGTGTGTCACTGTCCACGCGTTCTGCTCGAGGATGGTCATGAGCCGGTCGAGGTCGCGCTGCGGGTCGACCACGACGGCCTGACCGTCGAGGGCCACGATGTACGAGCGATCACCGAGGTTCACGGTGTCCAGGGCGACGACTGTGGGTCGGCGGGGGCTCATGCCGGCACCCCAGCCTCGACCGGCAGGCCCGAGCGGATCCAGGTACCGGTGCCGCCGAGGACGTTGACGCTGGCTCGGCCCTGGTTGGCCAGCCACATGCAGGCCTGCATCGAGCGGTTTCCCGACTGGCAGATGATGGTCAGCTCGGCGCCCGAGGGCAGCTCGTGCAGCCTCACCGGGATCAGCGCCAGCGGGATGTTGATCGCTCCCGGGACGTGCCCGGCGCGGAACTCGTGAACCTCACGGCAGTCCACGAGGGTCACGTCCTGGGTGGTCATGCGTTGCTGGAGCTGTTCTGGGGTGATCTGCTCGATCATCGGGCTCTCCCTGCGTTGGTCGGGTGTCGTCATGTCCAAGTGTGCATACCCCCGGGGGTATATGTCAAAGGGGCTCCGCCCGAGGTCCACCTCCACCGTATTCCTCCCTCGGGGGTGTGATGCCGGGGCTCAACGACAACCACGAGCCACTCGTGGTGGAGGATCGACCCATGCGCCTGCACCGGACTGCCGATCACCTGGGCGATCTACGGCGTCAACGGCGCATGGGCTGCCTTCATCTACCTCACCGGACCGGTCAGCCCGATCCTGAGCGAGGACCTGGGGATGTCCTTGGCTGCTGCCGGACTGATCGGCACGGCCCTGGCGCTGGGCATCATCACCGCCTCGCTGGCCGCTCCCCGAGCCGTGCGCACGCTGGGCCGCGACCGAGCCACGAAGGCCGGGCTTGTCGTGGTTGCTGTGGGGCTGGTGGGCATGGTCCTGGTGCCGTTGGTCGCCTCGGGCTCGGTGGCCTTCGGGCTTGATCCTCGGACTCGTGTGGATGAGCGCGAGCGGTGGGGGCACCATGCTCAACGCCTCGATGGCCCGACTGTCCGACGCCCACCCTCTCCACAGCGCACGGGTCATCACGGAGGCCAACGCGGCGGCCGCCTGGGTCGGACTCTTCTCGCCCTTGATCCTGGGTGCTGCCCTGGGCGCGGGTCTCGGCTGGGAGGTCGGCATCCTGGCGTGCCTGGTCCTGGCCGTGGCCGCACTCGTCGGGTTGGTCGTTGCCGACAGGGTGACAGCCCGATCAGGGCCGGACGCGGATGGGGTCCCCGGTGACACCAGTCGGGACTCGCACGAGTTGGCCGTGCAACCCGCGCTGGAGCCGGTGCCCGCTCCGCGTGCACCGGACGCCCCGGTGCCCACTGCCCTGCCCCGCGTCTTCTGGCTGGCGATGGTCGCGCTGTTCGCGGCGGTGGCCACCGAGTTCGCCATCAACTACTGGGGATCGACCCTCATCCAGGAGCAGACGGGGGCCCCGGCCGCATCGGCGACCGCGGCGATGGCTTCCGTCGTGGCGGGCGTGGCGGTCGGCCGGACGGTCGGGTCTGCGCTGACGCTGCGGCTGGGTCCGCATCGGATGCTCCTCGGCGGGTTCGGCCTGGCCCTGCTCGGATTCGGCGTGCTGTGGACGGCCACGACCCTGCCGGCGTCGGTGGTGGGGCTGTTCGTGGCCGGCTTGGGGATCGCCACCCTGTTCCCCCTGCTCCTGGACCGTGGCATCGTGCTGTCCGCCGGCCATCCCGACTCGCCATGGCGCGCTCCTCGCTGGTCCTGGGGTTGGCCGTCGGCAGTGCCCCGTTCGCGCTCGGGGCGCTCGGCTCGGTGATGCCGGTCCGCATGGCGCTGCTGCTGGTGCCGGTCGTTGTCGTCATCGGGCTGTTCGGAGTCCTCGCCTCCCGGCCGCACGCCACGCAGCCCCCCTCGGTGGGCGCCTGAGCTCGACCTCCTGAGTCGACGGAGCTGGAAGGTCGTCCGGGCGACACTTCCGGTGTCATCGCGGACATAGCGGGCACGACTGGGTGGCCAGACGATGGAAGTGCCCCCAAGGGATGGGGGATCGGTTGAGGGGAGGCCGAGATGAGTACCAAGGTGGAGAAGCCGCTTGAGGCTTCGCAGTTGACGCACGTGGCGGACATGCCCCCGCTGGATGTGGTGACCGAGGGCATCCCGCCGCAGGAGCACATCGGGCCGCCGCCCGTGTCCCAGCCGGGGGCGCCGCCCGTGGCGCCCGAGCGCCGGAGGAACTGGTTCGCGTGGGCGCTGGCCGGCGTGATCGGGTTCCTGGTCGTGGTCGCGGGGATCTTCGCGGTGACGCAGTACTCGTCGACCAAGCACGTCGGACCTGCACATGGGGCTCACCCCGCAGGCATGGCAGGAGTACCGGGCAGGTGAGCGGGCGTCGACAACGCCGTTCCACCTGGGCCTGACCCTGCCGGCGTGGCAGGCGTACCGGTCAGGTGAGCGGGCGTCCGAGCCGGTCTACGCCGGGCAGTTGCGTGGTTCTGCGCTGCCGTACATGCCGTACTGGTCGATCCCGTCGATCGCGTCGATGGCGCCGATGTCGATCGCGTCGATCGAGCCGATGTCGTCGATGTCGATCCCGTCGATCGAGTCGATGTCGATCGCGTCGATCGAGCCGATCGCGCCGATGTCGATCCCGACGATCGAGCCGATCTCGATCCCGTCGATCCGTCGACCCCGGCGACCCCGACAACCCAGCCGATCTCGATCCCGACGATCCCGTCGATGTCGATCCCGACGATCGAGCCGATCTCGTTCCCGTCGTTCCCGACGATCGAGCCGATCTCGATCCCGCCGATCGCGTCGATCCCGTCGATCTCGATCCCGCCGTTCCCGGACATGTGACTCTGGACTCTGGTGCGCGACGCGGACCGGTGATTGCATGGAATCGTGAACGCGGAGTCGTTCGAGACGATCTCGGGCTGCGACTCGCGAGGCCCTGCTGCGGGCGGGCAGGCCTCGGGAGTTCCGTCCGGGTGAGGTGGTCTTCCACCAGGGAGATCCGTGCGACTCGCTGTTCCTCCTTCGCCGCGGACGTGTGTCGGTGCACGTGCTCACACCTGATGGCGACGACGTGACCATCGGCCTGATCGCGGCCCCCGACGCCTTCGGGGAGGTCGGGCTGATCCGCCCGGACCACCACCACACCGCGACGGTGGTTGCCCTCGACGACGTGCACGTCCTGTCGGTCCTGGCGACACGGTTCCACGACCTGCGGGCGGACCATCCCGACCTGACCGACTGGCTCCTGCTGACACTCACCCAGCGGCTCGAGCGGATGTCGGCGCTGCTCGCCGACGCCCTGTTCGTCGACGCGGAGCACCGGGTCGCCAGGCGCCTGCTCGACTGCCGCTGCTCGTTCGGCGTCGACGGGGCCGAGCCGCTGCCCCTGACCCAGGACGACCTGGCCGCCATGGCCGGCGTCTCGCGACCCACGGCCAATCGGGTGCTGCGCCATCTCGAGGACCAGGGCGTCGTGCGACTCGGTCGGCGCCACATCACCATCGCGGACCTCGAGACGCTGGCCCGCGCCGCCCGCTGAGCGGTCCGCGGCGCCCGCTGAGGGATCCGCGGGATCCGGGGCGCTGGCCCTGGCAGGTGTGTCGATCGCGGGCACATCCGCAGTGTCGTCCAGATCACATCGCGGGCTGGTCGGTCGCCCGATCATGGAACTGGTCCCCAAGGTTTGGCGGATCGGTCGGGGGATGGTCGAAGGGAGGCCGTGATGGCCACCAAGTTCGAGAAGCCGCTCGAGGCTTCGCAGATGACCCCGGTGGCGGACATGCCGCCACTGGAGGTCGTGACAGAGGGCATTCCTGCGCAGGAGCACATTGAGGCTCCCCCGACGCCCAGCCGGAGGCCGCCCCGGTCGCGCCGGAGCGCACGGGGGCACACGCTCGCATGGGCTCTGGCCGGTGCGATCGGGTTCCTCCTCGTGGTCGCGGGGATCTTCGCGTTCACGCAGTCCTCGCCGACAAGCACTGCTGACCTGCACATGGGTCTGACCCCACAGGCCTGGCAGGAGTTCCGAGCAGGCGAGCGGGCGTCCACCACACCGTTCCACATGGGTCTGACCCTGCCGGCATGGCAGGAGTTCCGCGCCGGCGAGCGGGCGATGGCTCCGGTGCTGACCCACATGGGGCTCACCCTGAGGCCTGGCAGGAGTTCCGCGCCGGCGAGCGGGCCGATGGCTCCGGTGCTGACCCACATGGGGCTCACCCCGGAGGCCTGGCTGGCCTACCGAACGGGAGAACAGGTGGCATGACCCAGGCGAGGGCGTGGTCGCGGGTCACTGCCTGCGCGTAGCGAAGCGCTCCGGTCCGATGCGAGCACTCGTCCCCGATGGCCATCGGCTCGATGCGCCCAGTTGAGCGCAGCCCCACCAGGGCGTCGACCATCCGCTGGCGCAGCGTGAACGGGCTGATCGTGTTCACGTTGATCTTCGTCCCGCCCTCGAACCCGGCGAGCGTCGACACGCGCCACTTGAGGTTGATCCGCCACGGCATCGCGGCCTCGGCACCGATCGGGCGGTAGTGCCACTCCTCGTTGGTGGGGACCGGCCCGACCCGTTGCGGCGTGACAGGCGTGCAGCACGTCCGAGACCGCTCGAAGGGCCTCCGGGGAGTGCTCCCACGGCAGTTGGGCCGTGCCCGTGGCGTAGATCTCGACGGTGGGATAGCGATGCCCGACGCCCGCAACGGCGATGCAGTGGTCGTTCTCGGCGATGACCAGCCGATCCCGGGCCGCCGGGTCGACGATCGTCGTGTTGAACAGGTCGGGTGCATCGCGGAGCATGCCCAGGGCGCGGGTCATCAGGGGCCCGTACTCGTCGATCGCCACCAGCTGCTTGTGCAGGTGGTCGAAGGAGGCCCCGGCGGGGCGCAGCCAGTTCTGGAACGCCGCGACGTAGCGGGCGAACGGGTTGGTCCGGTTCAGGTCCGCGAGCCCATCCACTGTCAGGCTCAGGAAGGCGTGGTGCTCCAACGCAGTGAGGTCCCCCGAGGAGGCCAGTTCGTCGTCGCGAGTCGCCCCGTCGACGAAGTGCCGGCGGGCGGCGATGACGTCGTGCGAGCTGGCGAACAGGGTGCCGGCGCGGGCGAGCAGCCGCTCCTCGGGCTCGGCCGCGACCTCCTCGGCGCTGGCGCCGGCCGACTGCATCCGGGTCCGCTTGATGGCCAGGACATGGTCCCGTCCGACCGGTGTGGCGGACGTACTCGGGGCGCGGGCAGCGTGCCGCTAGCCGGGATCTCGTAGCCATGGTTGGCGTGCCAGTACTCGAACGCGAGGATCTCGAACAGGTTGGGGAAGCGCCGGAAGTCCGCCACGGTCTCCCCGAGCTGCTCGGCGGGCAGGTTCTGCAGGACGGTCCACGGTGCGGACCCGCCGGCGTCGGGCTCGAGGATCAGCCGGGACCGCTCCGGCGGCGTCTCGAGATACCGGCCGGGGCAGAAGGCGCAGACCGCCTCCGAGCTGGCGGAGCCCAGCGGCTGCGGTGTGGGCAGGGCCGAGGGGATCGGCCGGTTGGATCGACCTGGAACCGTCCACACCACCGTTCCGGTCAGCGGCGACTGCTGGCGCACGGTCCCGTCCGGGCAGCTGCTCGAGGACGCGCACGGGATCATCCGTGGCTCGGGTCATGCGCTCATCCTTGCGCGACCTCAGCAACTGCCGGGTCAACCGCGCTCACAACGGGCGGAAGCGGGCCTGGAAGAACCGCAGGTACTTCGGCTCGAAGGTCATCTCCAGCCCGCGCACCGACTCGCGCCGGTCCCACACCGACAGGACGGCCTCGGCCGTGACGTCCATGTGCGCCTGGGTGTAGACCCGCCGCGGGATGGTGATCCGCACCAGCTCCAGGCGCGGGTGCCGGTGATCCCCGGTCTCCGGGTCGCGACCCGCCGACACGATGCCGCGCTCCATGGTGCGCACGCCGGCCTCGAGGTAGATCTCGCCCGCCAGCCGCTGCCCGGGGAACTGCACCTGCGGGATGTGCGGCAGGAACCCGGCGGCGTCGAGGAACACCGCGTGCCCGCCGATCGGCAGCACGATCGGCACCCCCTCCTGGCGCAGCTGTTCGCCGAGGTAGATCACCTGGCCGATGCGGGCGTCGAGATGGGCCTGGTCGACCGACTCGTGCAGGCCGCGGGCGATGGCCTCCATGTCGCGCCCGGCCAGTCCGCCATAGGTGTGCAGGCCCTCGTAGACCACGCACAGGTTGCGCGCCTCCTCGAACACGTCGGGGTCGCGCAGGGCGAGGAACCCGCCGATGTTCACCAGCGCATCCTTCTTCGCGCTCATCCACGCGCCGTCGGTGAGGTCGCAGATGCGCCGCACGATCTCGGCGACCGGGACGTCGGCGTAGCCGGGCTCGCGCTGGCGGATGAACCACGCGTTCTCAGCGATCCGCGTGATGTCGCAGTACAGCGGGATGCCGTGGGTTCGGCACAGGTCGTGGACCTCGGCGATGTTGGCCAGGCTCATCGGCTGGCCGCCGGCCATGTTGACCGTCACCGCGATGCTCACGTACGGGATGCGCTCCCGGCCGTACTCGTCGATCACCGCCCGCAGCTTCGCGAGGTCCACGTCGCCCTTGAACGGGTGCTCGCTGGACGGGTCGTGCGCCTCGTCGATGATGATGTCGACGAATGTGCCGCCCGCCAGTTCCTGGTGCAGCCGCGTGGTGGTGAAGTACATGTTCCCGGGCACCACGTCGCCCCCGCTGATGAGCACCTGGGAGATGATGTGCTCGGCACCGCGGCCCTGGTGCGTGGGCACCATGAAGGGGTAGCCGTACACGTCCTGCACGGCGCTCTCGAAGCGGTAGAAGCTCTCGCTGCCGGCGTAGGCCTCATCGCCGAGCATGAGCGCGGCCCACTGCTCCTGCGACATCGCGTTCGTGCCACTGTCGGTGAGCAGGTCGATGTACACATCACGGCTGCGCAGCAGGAACGTGTTCCACCCGGCTTCGGTCAGTGCGCCCTCGCGCTCGGCGCGCGTGGTCATTCGCAGCGGCTCGACCATCTTGATCTTGTAGGGCTCCGCCCACGAGTGGCGGCGCTGGCCCGGGCGTTCGTCAGTCATGCCCCGAGTCTGCTCCGGCGCGCGGGGGCGTTGCGCGCCGCGGTGGACCGGAGCGTGGGGGCAGTCCCGCTCGTTGAGGGGATTCGCTCTCGGACCTGAGGTCTGCCAGCCACGATCGCGATCAGGGCTGCCAGCGGAAGGAGGCGAGCATCTCCTCGAAGGCGGGCAGGACGTCTGTTCCGTCCTCCTGACGAGAAGGACGTCAGGATCAAGGCCCCTAGACGATGCAGCCTTCGCGTCCCATCCGGTGGGAATGGTCACGGAGTACCGGTACATGTCCGAGGTGAACCTGGGTTCCGACGAGCGGAGGGTGCGCCGGCTTGATCCGGTGGGGTAGCCGACTCCGCGGCGGTTGAACAACCGCTGCCCAGCAGCAGGACTGAGACGAGGGGGACCAGGGCGCTGATTCGATCCACCGTCACAGGGTCGGGTGACACCTCGGCGCATGTCAACGCCCAAGGCGGCACGCGATACCCAGGGACTCGAATTCGGACCCGAGGGCCTTCGTGAGAAGGCTGACGTCGGGGACGGCGTCGGGGTCGACGATGACGGTGGTCGTCAACGTGCCGGCGTAGGACAGGATCGCGAATGCCGCAACGACGTTTCCGGCGGTGATGGTGATCGGCACGATCTGCGTGATCCGTGCCCCCTGGAAGGTCAGGGGATCAACGGGGCCCCGGATGTTGGTGAGGAAGGAGTTGACCAGGCGCTGCCGGTCGATGAGCGGGCGGAAGAGCCCCACCGCTGCCAGGAGTCGGAAGGCGGGCGCGACGAGTGCCGCGGAGGACCCGCGTGTGGCGGTCCGCTGGAGTGCGGTGACCCGGGAGATCTCGAGCAGACGTGCCTCGACGGGCTCGATCAGGGGAACCCGGACAGGCATCACCCCGGTCTGGTTGCCGAGCACTGCCGTCGTTGCCCGGGTCCGGGCCGAGACCGGCACGGAGATGACCAGGGCGGGCGCTCGCTCCCCGCGATGCTCCAGGACCGTCTCAAGGGCTCCGCTCACGGCGGCGAGCATCACATCGTTCACGGTGGCCCCGTGTGCGTGGGCAACTCCCCGGATCGCCGCCAGCTCGGCCTCGACCGTCGTCACCTGGCGGCGGGGCCCGGTCGGCACGTTCAGGGAGGTCCGCGGCGCGAGATCGGGCCGGCCCCGGCCCAGCTCGACGAGGGCAGCACGAAGGGTGGCTGTGCTGGCGGGGATCCGGCGCACCGAGCGCAGCCGGGTGTTCCAGGCGTCGGCGCGAAGCTGGCGGGTCGTGGGCTGTGGGCGGGGTTCTTGGGGACGTCGTCCGGTTCGGGGCCGGTCGCAGCCTCGTCGACCAGGGCTGCGAGGACTGCGAGGCCGCCGATGCCATCGGCCACCACGTGGTGGAGGACGAAGACGATGGCAGCCGAGCCGTCGGCGAGGTCGGTGACCAGAACCGCCCGCCACAGCGGCCGCGACCGGACCAGCGGGCTGGTGACGGCCACCACCGCGGTGTCCAACAGTGCAGCGTGGTCCCCGGGCGCTCGACATCGGACCTGCTCCACGTGAGCGCCCACCTGGAACCGTGGGTCGTCCACCCAGATCGGCCGGCCGCATCCGAAGGGGACCGTGACCAGCCGCTGGCGCAGGCGAGGGATCGCCGCGAGTCGAGTCTCGAGAAGCTGCCGTGCGCCGGCAAGGTCGAAGTCGGTGTCGGAGTCCATGACGAGGACGGCACCCACATTCATCGGCACAGGTCCGACATCCGTGGCCAACGCCTGGACGTCGCCGGGCCCCAGCCGCTGGAACCATGCGGACGTGCTCACGGTCCCGACAATCCCACACCCCGGCTCGACCGTCCTCCAGGGGTCACAGTCTGAGTGTGGCCCTACCGTGGTGGGTGTGACGATCTCCATCGACCTCGACGCCCTCCGCCAGCTCGAGACGGGAGCAGCGCCCCAGACCGGGGGGTCCATCTGGCGTGATCCCCATGTCCAGCAGCAGTTGCTCCTGGCGCACCTGGATGAGTCCCTCGATGCCGCCACCCGCGTCCCCGCCACGGTGGAGGCCACCGTCGAGTGGCTCGTCGACGGGCTGCCACCTGGTGCGGCGGTGCTGGATCTCGGCTGTGGGCCGGGCCTCTACGCCCAACGCCTCGCGAACCGGGGCTTCGAGGTGACGGGGGTCGATCTCAACGCCGCCTCGATCGAGTACGCCCGCGGTCGCGCCGGGGGAGCGGTCCACTACGTCCTGGGCGACTACACCGTGGAGATGCCCGAGGGGCCATTCGACCTGATCGTCATCATCTACCTGGACTTCGGGACGCATCTGCGCGGGTCCAGCTCCGGTTGCTCGACATGATCCGGTCCCGGTTGCGCCCGGGAGGCAGGTTCATCTTCGACTTCCTGGACGCTGACGCCGCCTCGGCTCATTCGGGGGTCGGGACTGGGCGGCATCGGCAACCGGGGGGTTCTGGGCGCCCGGACCGCACCTGCTGCTCACCCAGCGCCTCGTCGATGAGGCAGCACGTGCCCAGCGCATCAACTACACGCTGCTCACCGAGTCCGGAACCCGCTCCTTCGATGTGTGGGAACACTGCTTCACCGAGGAGTTGGTCCGCGAGATGGTGGCGGGGGCAGGATTCTGCGACGTCGTCCTCCATCGCGGAGTCCTGAGCGACACCGGGAACGACACCAGCCATGTGGTGTTCGCGGTGGCCGCAGCCTGATCCCAGCGCCGAGGCACCTGCGCCGATCGCGGATCTCGGGGCGAGCTCACCTTGACAGCGCCATGGCGTCGGCGTAGTACGGAAGTGACCCACGAGACGTGGGCCACTGCGGCGATGCGAAGGATGTGGACTCGTGAACAGCGAGCAGTTCCAGAAGATCAAGACCGCCCAGGGATTCATCGCGGCACTGGACCAGAGCGGTGGCAGTACCCCGAAGGCGCTGCGGCTCTACGGGATGGATGAGTCGGCCTACTCCGGCGACGCCGAGATGTATGACCGGATCCACGAGATGCGCACGCGGATCATCACCAGCCCCGCGTTCACCGGGGAGCGGATCCTCGGCTCGATCCTGTTCGAGATGACGATGGACCGCCAGATCATGGGCATGGGTGCCGCGGAGTACCTGTGGCAGCAGAAGAACGTGGTGCCCTTCCTGAAGGTGGACAAGGGCCTGGCCGAGGAGGCCGACGGGGCCCAGGTCATGAAGCCGATGCCCGACCTCGATGCCGTCATGGCCAGGGCGATCTCCCACGGTGTCTTCGGCACGAAGATGCGCTCGGTCATCAAGTTGGGCAACGAGGCAGGAGTGGGCGCGGTCGTGCGCCAGCAGTTCGAGGTCGGCCGTCACATCATCGGTGCGGGCCTGGTGCCGATCATCGAGCCCGAGATCGACATCCACAGCCCGGAGAAGGCCCAGGCCGAGGTCCTGCTCAAGGCTGCGCTCCTGGCCGAGATCGGGCAGCTCGGCCCTGATGACTTCATCATGCTGAAGCTGACCCTGCCCGAGCAGGACGACTTCTACGCCGAGCTCGTGGAGCACCCCAACGTCCTGCGGGTGGTCGCACTGTCCGGCGGGTACACCCGGGCGGAGGCCAACGAGTTGCTCGCGCGCAACCACGGCGTGGTGGCCAGCTTCTCCCGGGCCCTGACCGAGGGACTGACCGCCCAGCAGAGCCAGGTGGAGTTCGACGCCGCCCTCGATGCCTCGATCGAGAGCATCTATCAGGCGTCGATCACCTGAGTCGCGCGGTGTGGCCGACGTGCCGGGTCACCGTCGGTGCGCCGAGTTGAAGCCTGCCGTCAGAATGGGATCCTGATCGTCGAACTGGATCGCTTCGGGAACCAGATGCGTCACAGCCGTCCTCAGCAGGGAGTAGTAGGCCCTGTTGACCTGGCCACCCAGGCTTCTGCGAAGTGACTGGATCATCTCGCCACCTCCACGAACCAGCGCTGGTCCTAGATGGGTCAGTCCGGATGGGCAATTGGCAGGGCCCGGCCGGTGCCCTGCGATTCACCATGGCACTCCCGGCGTTGGCTCCGCAATGGTGTGGCGTGGTTGTTTACACGATCGTTTCCGGCCGTGCACGCCAGTGACGGCTGGCCAGCGTTCGCACGACTCCCTGGCCAACCGACGAGCTCGCTGTTGGCCGGGCCAGGGTTCAGGGGGACACCTGCTCGCGGGCCCACACCCGGAAGTCGCTGAGGATGTTGGGCCCGAAGCTCGTGGCGATCGCCACGTCGGCGGCGTCGCGGCCTCGCGCGATCAGGATCCGGCCCGTCATGGGGTTCAGATTCCGTGGGTCGACCGTGAGCCAGCGATCGTCGAGATAGACCTCGAACCAGCCCGAGAAGTCCATCGGCTCCTCAGGTGTCGCCAGCTCGACGCCGGCGACGTATCCGGTGCAGTAGCGCGCGGGGATGTTCAGGGCCCGGCAGAACGCGATCCCGAGGTGGGCGTAGTCGCGGCACACGCCCTGGCCCTCCTGGTAGGCGTCCCAGGCAGTCTTGCTGGATCGGGCCCACTGGTAGCCGAAGGTGATGTGGTTGTGCACCCACTCGTTGATGGCCTGGACCCGGGGCCAACCCGGCTCGGCGCTGCCGAAGAGGTCCCAGGCCAGGTCGGCAAGGCGGTCGCTGTCGGCATAGCGACTGGGCAACAGGAAGACCAGGACATCCTCGGGCAGCTCCTCCACCGGGTGCTGGCGCGCCGAGGAGGGCACCTCATCAGGCAGTCCGTGGTCGCTGATGACCGTGTCGGCGCGGATCTGGAAGGTGCCCGCTGGGGCCGTGATCCGGTTGCACCAGTTGCCGAAGGTGTCGCGGTACGAGGTGAAGGGAGTCGCCGGCGAGGTGATCATCGTGTCGGGTGCCACCAGGTCCGAGGACCGGCTGTAGTGCACGTTGAGGACCACGATCATCGGAGTGGACTGCTCCAACTCGAACGTCAGCTGGTACCCGATCCGGATCCGCATTGCTCCACCGCCTGTGTGCGATTCTCCCACGCTCCCGGTTCCTGGGCCGTCGTCGCGCCAGGACCCTCAGTCGCCGAGTCCCGTGCCGACCTTGCGGGCGGCGGCGACCCATTCGTGGTCCGGGGGGACGAGCTTGACCTTGCCGGCGACCTCCGTCAGATGGATGGGCACCGCGCTCTCACCCCGGGCGGCGACCATGTAGCCGTACTCGCCCTGGGCGACCAGGTCGGCGGCCGCCGCGCCGAGGCGGGTCGCGAGAAGCCGGTCTGCGGCACACGGTGCCCCGCCGCGCTGCACGTAACCCAGGATGGTCACGCGCGTCTCCAGGCCCGTCGCGGCCTCCAGCTCGCGGGCCAGGCGGAAGGTGTGCTCGCGCTGGGAGTCCTCCACATGGGCCAGGTGGGCCTTCGCCGCGCGCGAGGCCTCGGGCGTCTTGGCGGCCTTCACCAGGAGCCGCGCGGCCTCGTAGTCGGCGGTGTCGTCGGCGTCGCGCGCACCCTCAGCGACCGCGACCACACTGAACGAGCTGCCCCGCGCCGTGCGCGCCCGGATGGTCTCGGCAACCTTCTCGACCGAGTAGGGAATCTCTGGGATCAGGATGACGTCCGCGCCGCCGGCGAGCCCGGAGGCCAGCGTGAGCCATCCGGCCCGGTGCCCCATGACCTCGGTGAGGATGATCCGGTGGTGGCTGTGCGCCGTGCTGTGGACCCGGTCGATCGCCTCCGTGGCGATCTCGGTCGCGGTGGCGAAGCCAAAGCTCGTGTCGGTGCCGAAGATGTCGTTGTCGATCGTCTTGGGCAGGGTCAGGACGTTGAGTCCGGCCGCCTGCAGCCGTAGGGCGTTCTTCGCCGTGCCCCCTCCGCCGATCACGATCAGGCCGTCCAACCCCGCCTTGTCGTAGTTCGCCACGACGGTGGGCACCATGTCGCGGACCTCACCGTCGACCTCCATCCGGTGGACCTTGTCGCGGCTGGTCCCCAGGATCGTTCCCCCTCGGGTGAGGATCCCCGACAACGCGGCGCTGTCCAGCGGCACGTGCCGGTCCTGCGCCAGCCCCGTGATGCCGTCCCGGAAGCCGATCAGTTCCATCCCGTAGTGGCCGATCGCCGTCTTGCCCACGCCGCGGATCGCCGCGTTGAGCCCGGGGCTGTCCCCGCCGGCGGTCAGGATCCCGATCCGCTTGGGCTTCTTGCGTGACACCAACGCACCTCACTGGCTCGGGGACGACCTGCACCATTGTGTCGGTCGGGCGTCCAACGGCGAAGTCGGGCCCGTTACGTTCGTGTTGCGCCCCACCGGGCGCCCGCACCCGGCGGCGCTCAGCCGCAGGCGCCCACGAACGGCAGAACGCGACTCCAGAGCAGCTCCGTGCCGACGGGGTCGTACTCTGCGGGTAGCGAGGGGTCGGTGAACAGGTGCCCGGCGCCGGGGTAGTCGAAGACCTCGAGGGTGCCGCCCGCCTCCTGCACCTCGAGGACTGCCTGGTCGATCATCTCCTGCTCGCGCCACGGGTCGTCGAGCGTGGAGTGGGTCTGGGCCGGCACGCCCGCGGGCCACCGGGCGTCGGCTCCGAAGGCCGAGGCCGGCAGGGCGCCGGCGATCATGAGCACGCCGGACACCGCGCGCTCGGTGGCGACGTGGACGGCCATCACGCACCCGAGCGAGAAGCCCGCGGACACGAACCCGTCAGGCAGGTCGGCGACCGCCGCCCGCGCACGGCGCAGGAGTTCGGCGTGCCCGAGCTCCTGCTCCGCGTGGGCCATCGCCGGTTCGTAGTCGTCGAAGGTTCGGCCCTCGTACAGGTCCACGACCAGCACCTCATGACCGTCCTTGCGCAGGCGCTCGGCGGCGTCGAGGACGCCGGCACGGATACCGAGCACGGAGGGGAACAGGGCAACGGTCGTCATGGCAGGAGCCAACCACCACCGTCCTCGCGCTGTCGACCGCGGAGGCCCTCGGGGAGACGAGGCGCCCCAGGCGCTGACCAGGTACTCGCCCTCAACGACCCGAGGTCGGGCGTTCCCGGCCAGGTGTCCGGTCTCTCGCGAGTTGCCGGTCACATGCGGCGGGCAATGCGCAGGCGCTGGCCATGGTGGCCCGGAACGCGCGGACCGGGACCCATCTCTCGTGCGAGGTCGGCGTCGTCGGCGGGGGTGAAGGCCGGCGAGGCCAACCGCGCGGGCTCAGAGGCGGCCGAGCAGGTCGGCCTTCTTCGACTCGAACTCCTCGGGGGTCAGGATCCCCGCGTCGCGGAGCTCCCCAAGCTTGCGGATCTGCTCGATGAGGGCGTCGCCCGAGGGTGCCTCCGGGGCAGCCGGTGCGGCCGGCGCGGCAGCGGCCGGTGCAGCCGCGTGGGCAGAACCTCCCAGCACCTGGTCCATGATCAGGCTCCGCAGCTTCTCGGCGTCGGCGGCGTCCACGGAGAACACGATGGTGTTCCCCGACGCGAAGACGGTCACGTCGTGGTACCACGCACCCCTGCGCGCCTGCACCGACGAGACGGACTTCATCGGGATGACCTCGACGTCCTCCGGCCCACCGGCCAGCATCCCCGTCAGCGACATCCGGCTGGTCGGCTTGGTCCGCTCGATGCGGTCGGGGTACAGGGTGACGAGCGAGTTCCGGCCCGCATCGTGGCTGACGCCTCGCCAGAGGGCTCCCTCGGGCAGCGGTCCCGCCTTGTCCAGCGTGGCCTGGTCCCGCTGCTTGGCCTGGGCGGTGGCTTGGCCCGCAGCCTGCTGCGCGGTTGCGGTCGCCTGGGTCGCGGCCGACTTGGCCTTCCCCATCCAGTCCTCGTCCTGGGCCTTGGACTTCAGCGACTTGAACATGCCACTCATCTTGGCGCTCGCGGTTGCAGTGGTCGCGGTTCCGGGGGACGGCTCGGCCGTCGAGTGGTCGGCCGACGGCGGTCCCGGAGGAGGTGGGGGTGGCGGGGCGTCGGGGACGGCGACCCAGAACTCCCAGCCCTCCGGCGCCGCCGGCCAGGCGGGGTCGGGTCGCCAGTCGTTGCCGGGAGTGAAGCCCTCAGCAACCTGCCATCCGGGCGGGGGATTGAACCGGTACGCCATCACAGCACCTCCGAATCGGGTCGACCGGAACGTCATGTCGCCGATTCCGACAGTACGCGCCCACCCAGAGATCCTGAGGCGCGGGAGGGTGAATCGCGAGACCTACTCGTCCGGGCTGTTGAAGTGGGGTTTCGTGGTGTCGATGCGGCCATTGGCAGTACCGTCACCAGGTGGCCAACTGGGACGACGTGGAGCACCTGCGTGAGCTGATCACCGAGTCGTGGGTCCGGCAGGCGCCCCGAGGCCTGGTCACGGCCTTCCGATCGGAGCCTGACCGATGATCGGTCCTGATGCGCACCAGCTCGAACCGGCCTCCGCATCCGATGTCGAGGCGGAGGACGTCCGGGAGGCCGAGGAGATCGTCGGTGAGCACCTGGCTCGATTGGGCTGGACCCGGGTGAGCCTTCGTGAGTGCCACGTTCACCTCACGGATGTCGCCGAGTTGGTGCTCGACCAGGCGCGGCTGATCGACTCACGACTCACCGAGCCGGACATCACGCAGGTGGTCGGCGCTGACTCCACCTGGCGTTCCGTCGCGGTGGACGGTGGCCGGATCGGTGCATGGGATCTGGCAGGTGGGGTGCTCGATGCGGTCACTGTGGCAGGCGCCCAACTCGGGTACGTCAACCTGCGGGACGCGACCCTGACCGATGTGGTGATGCACGACTGCCGGATCGGGACCCTCGACCTCGCCGGGGCGAAGGCGCGACGAGTGAGCCTCGCCGGCTGCGCGATCGGCGAGTTGGTCGTGGTCCATGCTGACCTGGATCAGGTGGACCTCCGGGGCGCGCGCATCGACCGCGTCGACGGGGTCGAGAGCCTTGGTGGGGCGATCATCTCCGCCGAGCAGCTCCTCGACCTGGCTCCCGCATTGGCCCAGGCGGCGGGGATCACGATCGGTCCCTGGCCGGTGTGATTCCCCTCGGTGAGGAGCGGATTCCGTCGGGTTCGAGTGGCTCGATCAGGAGAGGAGTTCGGCAAGGCCCTGGGCCAGCTCGGCGACGACGACCAGGAGCACCAGTCCGCAGGGCACGATCACCATCCAGGAACGCTCGTGCCTGCGAACCACGGCGATCAGCCCCACGACCCCGGAGCTGAGCATGCAGACCAACATCCCCACGGCGAACACCGACCACCACAACGGGGAGTCGTCCAGCGGCCCCGGACCCTGCTCGGACAGGAGGTTGATCACGACCACGAGGACGATCGCACCCAGCGAGCCGGCGGTTGCCAGCCACCCGAGCCGGGTCGAGGGGGTGCGGAAGAACCGGGGGATACGACTGTGTTGCGGCTGCACTGCCTGCGATTGCATGCCGTCCTCCTCCGCCCACGTTCCCCCGTCAGCTCCAGACTGCCCGCGTGGGATCCACGGGGACAGGGGCGAAGGTCCGTGAGCTCGCCGGACGGCGAGACGACAGGAGCGTGGTCACGAGAGGTGCCGGAGCACCCCCGTGACCACGCTCAGTGTCCTGGCGGGTCTAGAGGGCCGAGACGTCGGCCTCGATCGCCTCGACCGCGTCCTGGCCGATCATGCCGCCGGCCATGCCCATGGCCTGTGCGGCCGGCATGCCCTTGGCCATCCCCAGCATCGGGTTGCTGGTGATACCCGGTGCGTGCTTCTCCATGATCGCCACGACGTCGGGATCCTCCATCAACGCTCCGAGGGTGGTGGTGGTGATGTCGTACTTGGCCATGGTCGTTCCCTTCGATGTGGTTGCCTGTCGGGCAAATACTGGCACGACTGCGGCCCGATGTCAGGGGCGGGTGGCACCGCGGACCCGCTGACCAGGGTTGCTACTCCTCCTCGCCCGTGATCGCGACCTCCAGGGCGGCCGCCTCATCGAGTTGATGGGCCTCCCGAGCCAATCTGCTCGGCCACCACGTGCGTGGCCCGATCACGATCACCGCGGACGGCACGACCAGCGAGCGGACGATGAGGGTGTCGATGAGCACACCTGCCGCGACCAGGAACGCGATCTCGAACAGGAACAGCAGCGGCAGCAGGGCCAGCGCGCTGAACGTGGCGGCCAGCACGATGCCCGCACTCGTGATCACGCCGCCCGTGACGGCCAGGGCGCGCAGCATCCCGGCCCGGTTGCCGTGCTTGATCGTCTCCTCCCGCGCCCGGGTCATGAGGAAGATGTTGTAGTCCACGCCCAGGGCGGCCAGGAACACGAACGCGAACAACGGCACCGACGCATCGGCACCGGGCAGGTCGAGGATCACGAAGAACACGATCGCCGACAGCCCGATCGTGGCCGCGAACGACACCACCACCGTGGCGATCAGGACCAGGGGCGCCACGATCGCGCGCAGCAGCAGGATCAGCACGATCAACGTCACCAGCAGGACCGCCGGGATGATCACCCGCAGGTCGCGTTGCGCGGCCGCCTTGGTGTCGAGCTGGATCGCCGTCGTGCCGCCCACCAGTGCGTCGGTGCTCACCGCGTCGAGGTCGGAGCGCAGCTGCTCCACCGTCTGCTCGGCAGCCGCGGAGTCGGCCTGGTCGACCAGCGTCACCTGGAGCAGCACGTTGCCGTCCACCACCAGCGGTGGCGAATCCGGCCCGGGCGGGCCGGCCACCTGGGGGACGACGGCGGCGACACCCGTGTTGGCCGTGATGACCGAGGTCATCTCAGCGGCCAGTTCCTGGGGGCCGATCACCAGCGTCTCGCTGCCAGACCCGGCCGGGAAGTGCCGGGCCAGTGCGTCCTGGCCCTCCGTCGACTCCACGGACACGAGGAAGAAGTCCGACTGTGGTACCCCCTCGGCCTTGAACATCGGCACGAATGCGCACAGGACCAGCAGGACGGCCGAGGAGCCGAGCAGCACCACCCGCGGCTTGTGGTCCACGGTCGCGGCCACTCGCGCCCAGAAGCCGGTGACCTGGGACTGGGGGTGGGTGAGGTCGAGCTTCGGGCGCACCGGCCAGAAGGCCTTGCGGCCGAGCATCACCAGGACCGCGGGCAGGAACGTCAGTGCCGCGAGCATGGCGAACGCGATCCCGACCGCTGCGACCGGCCCGAGGCCCCGGTTGGAGTTCAGCTCGGAGAGCACCAGGGTCATCACGCCCAGGATCACGGTGCCGCCCGAGGCCAGGATCGCCTCGAGGGTGCCCCTGAGCGTCGCGCGCATCGCATCGACCTGGTACTCGGTGCGGCGCAGCTCCTCGCGGAAGCGCGCGACGAGGAGCAGGGAGTAGTCCGTGGTGGCCCCGATGACGAGGATGAACAGGATCCCCTGGCTCTGCCCGTTGAGGGTGATGACGTCGTTGGCGGCAAGCTGGTAGATCACGAAGGAGGCTGCGCCCAGGGCCAGGACCGAGGTCAGCAGCACGATCACGGGCAGGACGGGGCTGCGGTAGACGATCAGCAGGATCAACAGGACCACGCCGAGGGCGACCAGCAGCAGGATGCCGTCGATCTCGCCGAAGGCCTCGGCGAAGTCGGCCAGGACGCCGGCCGGGCCCGTCACGTAGATCTCGGCACCGAGGGCCCTGGCCGGGCTGTCCAGGAGCAGGGCGCGGATCTCCTCGACCTCGGTTCCCGGCTCGAGATCGGGGGAGATCTCCAGGTTCGCGATCACGGTGACGGCCAGACCGTCGTCGCTGGGGACCGGCCCGATCACGGGCTGCGTCACACCGGGGACCTCGGCAATCGCCTCGATGTCGGTCGAGATCGCGGCGAGTTCCTCCGGGCCGATCGCCGAGTCGAACTCGTAGACGATGATCGCGGGCAGTGTGTCGCTGGTGCTGAACTCGAGGCTGAGCTCGCGCACCTGGGTCGACTCCGCGCTTGCCGGCAGGAACCCGGCCGCATCGTTCTCCTGGACGTCGGAGAGCTGGCCCGCGAATGACCCCAGCGGGCCGACGACGAACAGCCAGAACAGCACGATGAGGCCCGGCACGAGCCAGCGCCGCAACCGGTTGCCTCCGCGGCTGTGCGGGTCATGCAGCGCGCCGCCGGACTGCTCCGGGCTGTCGGTGGGCGGGCCGGCGGGCTGCTCTGGTGTCATGCGGGACTCCGTCATGTGGTCCTGGCCATGGGGTCGTGGGGGTGAGCACGCTGGCTGTTCGCAGCGCGCGGCCCATCCTGCACCCCGGCAGTCAGCGTCCCCGGCGAGTGGGTCAGGTCGGCTGGGGGCGTGCCGCGTCCGACTCCTGGAGCACGACGACCGATCGCGGCTGGACCGTGCGGTGCTCCCCTGCGTGGTACGTGACCCGCGCTGCGTGCGCCGCGACCGGCCAGTTCGCGGTGTCGAGCACCTCGGCCCACACGAGCCCGGCAGCGCGACCCGGGATCAGGCAGTCCGTGGGATGGTCGGCCGAGTTGAAGAACAACGCGAAGGACCGGTCCTGCTGGGGCCGGCCGAAGCGGTCCTTCTCATTCAGCGCCGAACCGTTCAGGACCACCGTGAGGCTCTTGGCATAGCCGACCTGCCAGTCGCGGGCCGTCATCGGCTCGGCGTTGGGCCGCAGCCACGAGATGTCGGGGACCTTGTCCCACTCAGCGATCCGCTTGCCCTCGAAGAAGCGTCGGCGTCGGAAGATCGGGTGCCGCCGGCGCAGGCCGATCACGAACCGGGTGAAGGCCAGCATGTCCTCGTCGGCGGCGGCCCAGTCCATCCAGGACAGCTCGTTGTCCTGGCAGTAGGTGTTGTTGTTCCCCTTCTGGGTGCGCCCGATCTCGTCGCCGTGGGCGATCATCGGGACCCCCTGGCTCAGGAGCAGGGTCACCATGATGTTGCGCCGCTGGCGGGCTCGCAGGGCCAGGATCGACCGGTCGCGTGTGGGGCCCTCCGCCCCGCAGTTCCACGACCTGTTGTGCGACTCCCCGTCGCGGCCGTCCTCGCCGTTGGCGTCGTTGTGCTTCTCGTCGTACGACACGAGGTCGGCCAGCGTGAACCCGTCATGCGCCGTCACGAAGTTGATGGAGGCGTGCGGGCTGCGGCCGTTGTTGAGGTACAGGTCCGAGGACCCGGTGAATCGGGACGCGAACTCCGGCAGGGTGGCGTGCTCGCCCCGCCAGTAGTCGCGCGTCGTGTCGCGGTACTTGCCGTTCCACTCGGTCCACAGGGAGGGGAAGTTGCCCACCTGGTAGCCGCCCTCGCCGAGGTCCCACGGCTCGGCGATCAGCTTGGCCTGGGACACCACCGGGTCCTGCTGCACGAGGTCGAAGAAGGTCGACAGCTTGTCCACGTCGTGGAACTCGCGGGCCAGGCTGGAGGCCAGGTCGAACCGGAAGCCGTCGACATGCATCTCGGTCACCCAGTAGCGCAGCGAGTCCATGATCATCTGCAGCGAGTGCGGGCTGCGCACATTCATGGAGTTGCCGGTTCCGGTGGTGTCGAAGTAGTGCCGCGGGTCGTCGGGGACCAGCCGGTAGTAGCCGGGGTTGTCGATGCCGCGGAAGGACAGGGTCGGCCCGAGGTGGTTGCCCTCGGCGGTGTGGTTGTAGACGACGTCGAGGATCACCTCGATGCCGGCCATGTGCAGCTGCTTGACCATGCCCTTGAACTCGTTGACCTGCTCGCCGCGGGTCCCGGTCGCGGCGTACTCGTTGTGCGGGGCGAAGAAGCCGATCGTGTTGTAGCCCCAGTAGTTGCGCTTGTCCTGCGCCTGCAGGAACCCGTCCTGGACGAACTGGTGGATCGGCATGAGCTCGATGGCGTTGATGCCCAGGTCCACCAGGTACTCGACCATGGCCGGATGGGCCAACCCGGCGTAGGTGCCGCGCAGCACCCGGGGGATCCCCGGGTGGCGCATGGTCATGCCCTTGACGTGCGCCTCGTAGATGATCGTCTCGTTGTAGGGGTGGCGCAGGTGGCGGTCCGAGGTCCAGTCGAAGTAGGGGCTGGTGACCACGCCGAGCATGGTGTGGCCGAAGCTGTCGGTCGTGTCCCGGACGTCCGGGTCCTCGGACCGATGGCCCAGCACCGCCTGGCTCCCGTCGGGCATGCCGGTGATCGCGGTGGCGTAGGGGTCGAGCAGGAGCTTGTGCGCGTTGAACCGCAGCCCGTGGGCGGGGTCCCACGGGCCGTGCACCCGATACCCGTAGCGCTGCCCGGGGCCGACCATCGGCAGGTACGTGTGCCACACGCCGGACTGCTTCTCCTCGAGCCGCAGGCGATGCTCCCGGTCGCGCTCGTCGACCAGGCACAGCTCCACCTTGGTCGCGCGCTCGGCGTACAGGGCGAAGTTGGTCCCGACGCCGTTGTACGACGCACCAAGCGGGTAGTCGTCGCCGGGCCATTGGATGGTCGCCCTGATCGGCATGCCCGCCTCCTCGCCCTCGCAGCCGCCACGCTAGACGGTGTGGGCCCACCGTCGCGCGCGTAGGCTTGGCGGACCGCGTTGAAGGAGCCCCCATGGAGTTCACCGGGACCTCGTCCTACCTGACCGACCCCGCGCTCGAGACGGCCGTGCGCTGCGCGCTGGTCCTCGAGAAGCCCCTGCTGGTCCGCGGCGAGCCGGGCACGGGCAAGACCCTGCTGGCCGAGGCGGTGGCCGAGGCGCTGGGCATGGAGCTGGTCACCTGGAACGTCAAGAGCACCACCCGCGCCCAGGAGGGGCTCTACACCTACGACACGGTGCAGCGGCTCTACGACAGTCGGTTCGGCGACCACAACGTCCAGGACATCGCCGACTACATCCACCTCGGGCCGATGGGCCAGGCCTTCAGCGCTGAGCAGCGGGTGGTGCTGCTCATCGACGAGATCGACAAGGCCGACCTGGAGTTCCCCAACGACCTGCTCCACGAGCTGGACCGGATGCGGTTCACGATCTCCGAGACGGGCCAGACGATCGCCGCGGCGCACCGGCCCGTGGTCATCATCACCAGCAACGCCGAGAAGGAGCTGCCCGACGCGTTCCTGCGCCGGTGCGTGTTCCACTTCATCGACTTCCCGGACGCCGAGCTGATGGGCCGCATCGTGGAGGTCCACCACCCCGGCCTCGACGACACGTTGCTCAGCCAGGCCCTCGAGGCGTTCTACGCGGTCCGCGGCATGGACCGGGTCCGCAAGAAGCCGTCGACCAGTGAGCTGATCGACTGGATCGCGATGCTGCGCCTGGCCCAGCCGGATGCCGTGGAGCTGAACGAGAGCACGCCGTTCCTGGGGACCCTGCTGAAGAAGGAGCAGGACCTGCAGGCGTTCAACGACCAGATCACCGGCCGGTTCCGGCGCCGGTTCTGATGTTCCTGCCGCTGCTCTACCGGTTGCGCGCCGAGCGCGTCCCGGTCGGGACCACCGAGGCCCTGGCGCTGGGTCGCGCGCTGGCCGCCGGGGCGCACCAGAACAGCGTGACCGGGTACTACCACGTGGCCCGCGCGATCCTGATCCACCATGAGGGTCACCTCGACGCCTTCGACCGCGCGTTCGCCGCGGAGTACCGCGGGGTGCTGAGCATGTCCGACGAGATGCGCGAGTGGCTCGACGAGGTGGATGAGCGCGGCGAGCGGGCCGATGAGGGGGACGACGCCCTGCCAGACCTCGACGAGCTGCTCGCCGAGTACCAGCGGCGCCTGCGTGAGCAGACCGAGCGCCACGACGGCGGCCCCTACTGGATCGGGACCGGCGGGACCTCGCCGTTCGGCCAGGGCGGGACCGCTGCCGGTGGGCTGAGCACGGGATCCTCCGGCGGCGGGCGCGCGGCCATCACCATCGCCGACGCCCGGCGCTATCGGGGGTACCGGTCGGATGTGACCCTGGACATCCGCCAGCTCGAGGTCGCGCTGCGCCGGCTGCGGGCCTTCGTCCGCGAGGGTGCCGCCGACGAGCTCGACATCACCGCCACGATCGACGCCACGGCCCGAAACGCCGGCGAGATCGAGGTCGTGACGCGCCCGCCGAGCCGGCCGAACACCCACGTGGTCCTGATGATCGACGTCGGCGGCTCGATGCACCCCTACACCGAGCTCATGTCCCAGCTGTTCAGCGCGACGAAGAAGGCCACGCACTTCAAGGAGCTGCGCACCTACTACTTCCACAACTGCGTCTACGGCGAGGTGTACGGCACGACGGCGTTCGCCGAGCCGACGCCCGTCGTGGACCTGATGCGCCAGTGCGCCTCGCACTACAAGCTGATCATGGTCGGTGACGCGCTCGATGGCCCCCTACGAGCTGCACATGGGTGGGCACTGGTCAGCTGGTGGCCCGGACGCCATCTCCGGGCTGGGGTGGCTGCGGATCCTGCGCGATCACTTCACCGACGCCGTGTGGCTGAACCCGGAGCCGGCCTGAGCTGGCGCGGGACCACGATCGAGGACATCGGCGAGGTCATCCCGATGTTCCCGCTGACCGTCGACGGCCTGACCGAGGGGATGGCCCTGCTCAACCGCGGCGTGCGGCGCTGACCAGGTCGGCTCGAGGGCCCCAGCTCGCGCCAGCTCGCGGACGTAGGAGTGCGTGGCCTGCGCCACGGGTGCCCGCCTCGACAGCCGCATCGTGCTCGTCCCCATGACCTCGCGCAGGTGGGCGTCGGGCTGGATCACGATGACCGGAGTGCCCGCCGAGCGCACCTGGTCGACCTCGTTGTCCAGCCGTCGCCGGACAGGCAGGCGCACCAGCGTGCTGCGTTCGGCGGCGTGCCGGTCGGCCGTCGACATCGGTGCGGAGACCACCACGAGGTCCAGGCCGAGTCCGGCCACGAGATCGAGGTTGTGGATGGACCACATCCCGCCGTCCACGTGCCTGTGCCCGTCGATCACCACCGGGGCGAAGTACCCCGGGATGGCGCAGGACGCCGTCACTGCGTCGCGCACCGACGCCGTCGCATCACGGCCGAACACCACCCGGACGCCGTCGTCGAGGCGGACCGTGCAGATCCACGTCGGCGCTCGGGCCATTCCTCGAAGAGGTCGCCGATCCAGCTCACGCCGGCGTCCACGGCGAGGTTCCCCTCCGGCAGCAGGGCGGCAGCGGCGATCCCCGGCCGGTAGCGCCACGGGCGTCGGGCGATCGCGGGCAGCAGGCCCGGGCGCCGCCGGGCGACGGGAGGGGCGCTCGTGGCGATGCGGCTGGCGCAGCGGACCCAGCCCGCCGAGGACGCGCTGGCCCTCGGCGGACATGGGCTCACCGGCCATGCGCGCGACGAAGTCGGCTGGGGGCAACCCGGCTCGCAGCAGTGCCGCGGAGGTGGATCCTGCCGACGTGCCCACGATCACCTCCGCCCCGCGCGCGTCCCAGTCGGCGAACTCGGCGAGGCCGGCGACGAGACCCGCATGGAAGGCTGTCCCGGTGAGGCCGCCGCCGCCGAGGACCAGCCCGATACGGGGCGCGGTCATGGCGATCAGCCCCTCTCGGGAAGGACCTCGCGCAGCTTCAGCCGCCGCCCGGTGATCACCAGGGCGCGCCGGTACACGCTCGAGCCGAACCACCCCAGGAGCACTGCGGCGCCGATCGCCAGCAGCATGCTCACGCACCAGCTGCCACTCCGGGACCGTCCCCGGACGACCACCGGATCGGCATGGCCATCGGTGAGGTGAGCGGGAACATCGACAGGGCGACGCTCAGGGCCGACCCCGGGTCCTGCTGCACCATGATGACCGCTCCGAGGTAGGCCAGGACCAGGACGGTGGTGACCGGCATGATGGCCGAGCCGACCTCGGTCACCTTGTCGACCAGGGCCGCCGCGGCGGCGAAGAGGAACGCGTACATGAGGAAGCCGAGGACGAACCACGCGACCCCCAGGACGATGTCCCCGGCCGCGACGGCGGGCAGGTCCAGGCCGTCGGTGACGGTGATCGCCGCCAGGATCGGGACCGCCAGGGCCATGAGCTGGGCCAGTGTCTGCAGACCGATGCCCACCACGTTGCCGACGAGGATCTGGCTGGGCCGCAGCACGGCGAGCAGCACCTCGGCGATCCGCGTGGACTTCTCCACCCCGACGTTCATCGCGATGGTGTTGCCGCTGAACATGATGGCCATGTAGAGCACGATCCCGACGACGAAGCCGACCGCGGCCCGGCCCTCGTCCTGCACCGGCCCCACCTCCACCTGCGTGGGTGGGGGTATCGACGAGACCGCGCGGACCTGCTCCGGGGTCAGGCCCGCACCGAGCAGCATCCCGGTGCTCTCCTCCGCGACGACCGCCTGCGCCACCAGCACGGGGAAGGCGCCGGGGGCGTCGGTGCGGACGTACATGGTGGCCCCGGCCAGGCCGACGGTCGCATCCCCCTCGCGTACCGCCGTCTCGACGGCCGGGGCATCGGCGACGGGCAGGTACTCGACGCCGAACTCGGCGGCCTCGCCCGCGGCGTCGAGCTGCGCCTGCACGGCTGTGGATGCCTCACCGATGGTCGCCAGGGTGTAGGTGGGCTGGTCGCCGGAGAGCATCCGGGGGACGAACACGACCGCCAGCCCGACCAGGAGCAGGATCAGCGTCGTGATCCGGACGGTACGCGAGCGCAGGCCATCGGACAGGCTGCGGCCCGCGACCAGCCGTGTGCCCTCCCACCATGCGGACCCGGGCATCAGGACACCTCCGCCATCTCGCCGGCCGCGACCATGAAGAGCTGCGACAGCGTGGGAAGGTCCAGGCCGAAGTCCGAGACGTGCCCGGCTCCCCGGGCCGCATCCAGCACCGCCAGCGGATCCGTGCCCGGCGGCAGATCGAGCCGGAGGTCGTCGGCCCGGTCCTCGACGACGCTCACCTGAGGGAAGGCCGCGAGCCACGCACGGTCCCCATCAGCGATCGTGAGACGCAGCTGACGACGCCCTGAGGACGCGCGGAGGTCGGCCACCCGCCCCTCGAGCACGGTGCGTCCGTCGTCGAGCATGACGATCGACTCGCACAGGTCCTGGACGAGGTCGAGCTGGTGGCTGGAGAACAGCACGGTCCGCCCGCCACGGACCCGCTCGACCAGCGTGCTGGACAGCTCCGCGACCGCCACCGGGTCCAGCCCGGCGAATGGCTCATCGAGCACGATCACCTCCGGGTCGTGCACGAGTGCCGCGGCCAGCTGCAGCCGTTGCTGCATGCCGCCCGACAGCTTGTCCGGACGGTCCGACCAGCGGTCGGCCAGCCCCAGCTCGTCGAGCAGGCTGCGGGCTGACCGCGTGGCCCGCTCGCGTTCCACCCCGTGCAGGCGGGCGAGGTAGACCAGCTGGTCGCCGGCGGGCATCGCCGGGTAGAGGCCCCGCTCCTGGGGCATGTACCCCCAGCGACGGCGGTCGGCGGAGGTCACGGGGTGGCCCTGCCACCGGGTCTCACCGGCGTCGGAGTCGATCACCCCGAACATGATCCGCATGAGCGTGGTCTTGCCGGCACCGTTGGGCCCGAGGAGCCCGGTCAGCACGCCAGCAGGGACGTCGAAGGTCACGTCGGCGAGCACGGGTCGCTCGGCGAACGCGTGGGACACCCCGCGCACCTGGAGCACACCACCAGCGTAGTCCGGGCCGTCGGGGCCTTCCCGCCAGCGTGGGGCGCCGCTACAGTTGGGTGCGCCACATCGAGTAGGGGCAGGAGGGACGCCATGACCGCCATCGAGTTCGACCGCGCCCTCCACACCCACTGACCACCTGCGACTGCCCGCGAACTGAGGCAGCCGCGCCGCCATCACCGGCGGATCTCGATGAGGAAACCTGAGTTGTCACACACCGTCTACCCGCTGTTGTTCCCGTACGGCTGGACGTCGGCGCGCGCCGACCACCTGCCGCCCGGCACCCACCCCGCCCGAGTTGTCCGCTACGACGGGGTCGCGCTCCTGGCGATCGCCCAGCACGGGGTCCGGTCGCTGCGCGTCACGCCCGCCCTGGACCCCCTGCCCACGGTGGGCGACTGGCTGGCCATCCACGAACCGCCCGACGGGAGCCCGGGCGAGCCACGGATCGACGCGGTCCTGCCGCGCACGTCCCTGCTGCGTCGTCAGTCCGCCGCCGGGTCCGGCGCCCAGGCCCTTGCGGCCAACGTCGAGCTCGTCCTGATCACCTGCGGACTCGACCGTCCCGTGCGTGCCGGTCGGATCCACCGGGCCGCCGCCCAGTCCTGGGATGCCGGCGCCGAACCGGTGCTCCTGCTGACCAAGGCGGGAGCTCCCGGCGCCGCCGAGATCGACCTGCCGCGCCTGGAGCTCGAGCACCCCGGCATGCGGGTGCTGGTGACCTCCGCTCAGGAGGGGGCCGGGCTCGACGACGTCCGGGCGATGGCCGCCGGACGCACCTCCGTCCTGGTCGGGGAGTCCGGGGCGGGCAAGTCCACGCTCATCAACGCGCTGCTCGGCCGGGACGAGGTCGCCACCGGCGCTGTTCGGGAGGGCGACGCCAAGGGCCGGCACACCACGACCTCCCGACAGCTGCACCTGATCCCGGGGCCGCATGGTGGGGTCGTCATCGACACCCCGGGGATCCGCTCCCTCGGGCTGTTCGCCAGCAGCGACGCCGTCGATGCAGCGTTCGCCGACATCCAGGAGTTGGCGGCGGAGTGCCGATTCAGTGACTGCCGGCACGACACCGAGCCCGGGTGCGCCGTGCTCGAGGCACGCGACTCGGGTGAGCTCGGCCAGGGGCGGTATGACTCCTGGCGCCGGCTCCAGAAGGAGGTCGCGAGTGCGGCGCTGCGCTCGTCACCCCACGAGCTGCGCAAGCACGGCAGGAGGTTCGGGCGGGCGGCCAAGGAGGGGGCTGCGATGAAGCAGCGGTCGGGGGAGGGGCGTTGGCCGTGAGGATGGACGTCGGCGTCGTCACCGTCCGTCTCGCCGTGGACGTCTGACCAGCCAGCGATCCGGGGGACCGGCGGCAGGTCAGACGAGTGTGACGGTCAGTGGATGCCGAGCGGGGGGTACCAGCCCTGCTCCGGGCGGGCCTTCTCGCTGCGGTCGTCGCTGGTGTCCGTGCCCAGCCAGGGCGCGAGAACGCTCAGCAGCAGCAGGAGGAGGAACAGGACAACGATCACGAGGATCACCTTCGTAGTTGCGGGCGGTGTGCTTTACGGACATAACGGTACGCCGACAATCGTTCGCAGTCCAGCGACTATTGCTTAGGTATTGTTCAGCGTTCCTGTAGAGTTGGTCCATGTTGAGCACGCGATTGCTGGTGGTTCACCGGACGGTGGTCGAGGAGGGATCCCTGACCCAGGCGGCTGCAGCCCTGGGGTACACGGTGTCGGCGGTGAGTCAGCAGCTGGCCCAGCTGGAGGCTCAGGCGGGATCGGTCCTGTTCGAGAAGGCGGGTCGCGGCGTTCGCCCGACCGCGGCCGGGCAGTTGCTGGCCGAGCACGCGGGGCGGGTGCTCCATGAGGTCGAGGAGGCCGAGAACGCCCTGGCTGACCTGCGCGAGGGGCGGGTCGGGCGCATCCGGGTGGTCGCGTTCCCCTCAGCCGGCGAGTCGCTGCTCCCGGAAGCGATCGCCACGCTGCGCGAGGTCATGCCCGGCGTGAAGGTCCGGCCCAGCGTGGACGAGACCGCGGCCGCCCTGCGTCGCCTGCGCGCCGGTGAGGTCGAGCTGGTGGTCGTGGTCGAGCCGTTCGCGCGCGGCGCCCAGCCCGACGACGACCTGCACCGTTGGCACCTGCTCGATGACGAGTACCGGCTGCTGCTGCCCAGCACCCATCCGTTGGCACGTCGTCGCGTCGTGAACCTCGAGGACCTCTCCGAGGCGGACTGGATCGTCACGACCGGGCCGGACGACTACGTGCAGCGGACCACCGTCGCCATCTGTCGGCGCGCCGGCTTCACCCCGAAGGTGATCGCCGAGAGCGACGAGTTCCCGGTCACGCAGGGGTATGTGGCCGCGGGGATGGGGGTGTCGTTGGTGCCCCTGCTGGCACTCGGTGCCCTGCGGCACGGTGTCGCCGTCCGCCGGCTCGGCCCGGCCCCGACCCCGCGGCACATCTGGCTGGCGACCCGGCCCGCGCTTCGCGAGCAGCCGACCGTGGTGCGGATGGCCGAGGCGCTGCGCCTGGCGGCGGCGAACGCGAACAAGCACTGACCGTCCCGACGACGATCCATGCGCGCGATCAGGGTCGGCCATGGGAGGGTCAGGGCGTGACCCCCAGCGACGGACAGCAGCCCGAGCCTGCCGGCGCGCAGTCGGGCGGGTCCCTGATCGACCTGCTCGCGGCGCACGCCTCGTCTGGTCCGGCAGGAACCGACGGAGCCCCCAGCCCCGAGGACCTGCTCGAGGAGTTCGCCACCTGGGCGGCGGACAACGGCCTCACGCTCTACCCCGCGCAGGAGGACGCCCTGCTCGAGCTGGCCTCCGGGTCGCACGTGATCCTGTCCACCCCCACGGGGTCGGGCAAGAGCCTGGTGGCCATCGGTGCGATGTTCTTCGCGCTGGCCCAGGGTCGGCGCACCTACTACACCGCCCCGATCAAGGCGCTGGTCTCGGAGAAGTTCTTCGACCTGTGCGACCTGCTCGGGCCCGAGCGGGTGGGAATGATCACCGGGGATGCGGCCGTCAACCCCGAGGCCCCGGTCATCTGCGCGACCGCTGAGATCCTGGCCAACCTGGCCCTGCGTCAGGGAACGTCGGTGGACGTCGGCGTGATCTGCATGGACGAGTTCCACTACTACGGCGACCGCGACCGCGGCTGGGCCTGGCAGGTGCCGCTCATCGAGCTGACGGACGCCCAGTTCCTGCTGATGTCCGCCACGCTCGGCGACATGAGGCGCATCCGTGACGACCTCACCCGCCGGACCGGCCAGCCCGCCGCGATCGTGGCCGGCGGCGAGCGGCCTGTCCCCCTGACGTACTCCTACTCCCTGAAGCCCATCCACGAGACGATCGAGGAGCTGCTGGAGGCTGATCGCGCACCGATCTACGTGGTGCACCCGACCCAGGCCCTCGCGCTGGAGCGGGCCCAGGCGCTGATGAGCCTGAACGTGTGCACCCGTGCGGAGAAGGACGCGATCGCCGAGGCCATCGGGGACTTCCGGTTCACGGCGGGGTTCGGCCGCACCCTGACCCGACTGGTGCGTCACGGGATCGGCGTGCACCACGCGGGCATGCTTCCGCGCTACCGACGCCTCGTCGAGCAGCTGACCAGGGCTGGGCTGCTCAAGGTGGTGTGCGGCACCGACACCCTGGGCGTGGGCATCAACGTCCCGATCCGCACGGTCCTGATCACCTCCCTGTCCAAGTACGACGGGCGGCGCACGAGGCTGCTGCGCGCCCGGGAGTTCCACCAGATCGCCGGCCGAGCCGGCCGTGCCGGGTTCGACCTCGACGGCACGGTGGTCGTCCAGGCCCCCGAGCACGAGATCGAGAACCAGCGACTGGTCGCCAAGGCCGGCGAGGACCCGAAGAAGCTGCGCAGGATCGTGCGCAAGAAGCCGCCCGACGGGGCCCCGACGTGGAGCCGGGCCACGTTCGACCGGCTCGTGGCCGCCGAGCCCGAGCCGCTGCGCTCCCGCTTCGACGTGACCCACGCCATGCTGCTCAACGTGGCCCACCGCCCGGGTGACGCCGCGGCCGCCATGACGCACCTGCTGACCGACAACGACGAGGAGCCCGCGGCCCGTGAGGCGCTGGTCGAGCGGGCAGCTGCCATGCGCGAGTCCCTGCTGGCCGCCGGAGTGCTCGAGGTCCTCGATCCGCCGGACGCCGACGGCCGGACGCTGCGCATCGTCGACGAGCTCCAGGTCGACTTCGCCCTCAACCAGCCGCTGTCGACGTTCGCCCTGGCGGCGATCGAACTGCTCGACCGGGAGTCCGAGACCTACGCCCTGGACGTGCTCTCGGTGATCGAGTCCACCCTCGAGGACCCGCGGCAGGTCCTCTTCGCCCAGCAGTTCCGCGCCCGCGGCGAGGCCGTGGCCGCGATGAAGGCCGAGGGGATCGAGTACGAGGAGCGGATGGAGCTGCTGGAGGAGGTCACCTGGCCCAAGCCGCTGGCCGACCTGCTCGAGGCGGCCTACGAGATCTACGCCGAGGGCCACCCGTGGGTCACCGAGTACCCGTTGCGGCCGAAGTCGGTGGCCCGTGAGCTCTCCGAGCTGGCGATGACGTTCGTGGAGTACGTCGGCTACCACAAGCTCGCCGCGTCCGAGGGCCTGGTGCTGCGCTACCTGGCCGATGCCTACAAGGCGCTCAAGCGCACGGTGCCCGACGAGGCGCGCACCGAGGAGCTGGCGGACCTCACCGAGTGGCTGGGCGAGCTCGTCCGCCAGGTCGACTCGAGCCTGCTGGACGAGTGGGAGCGGCTGCTGCACCCCGAGGACGCGGACATGGCGGCCGTGGGCCGGCGCAGCGTCGACGCGGGACCTCCGCCGGTCACGGCCAACGTCCGGGCCTTCCGGGTGCTGGTGCGCAACGCGCTGTTCCGTCGGGTCGAGCTGGCGGCGCTTCGCCGCTGGGACGACCTCGGCGAGCTCGACGCCGAGGCCGGCTGGGACGCCGACCGGTGGCGCGCCGCCATGGACGAGTACTACGCCCAGCACGAGTACCTGGGCACTGGGCCCTCGTCGCGCGGGCCGCTGCTGCTGCAGATCGAGCAGAAGCCGGGTACATGGATCGTCCGGCAGGTCTTCGACGACCCGGACTCCGACCACGACTGGGGGATCAGCGCGGTGGTCGACCTTGCCGCCAGCGACGAGGAGGGGGCGGCTGTGGTGCGGGTGACGTCGGTGGACTGCTACTGAGCCGGGACCCCGTCGGTCACCAGCGCCTGATCGAGCTGGGTCAGGTCCATCTGCCGGATCTGCGCCACGCTCCACGGGCTGAGCAGCCATGCGCTGTGCTTGGCCACGGAGGCCAGGGCGGCAGGGTCGACCCAGCGGTACTCCATCACCTCGGCCGGGTCAGGGTCGAGGCCCCCGTCGAGGGTGGCCACGAAGACCGGGCACACCTCGTTCTCGCGGATTCCCGAGGCGTCGATCGCCTCGTAGCGGAAGTCCGGCAGCACCGGTGCGATCGCCGTGGCGCGCGCGCCCAGCTCCTGGTCGAGCCGTCGCCGGATCGCGTCCTCGAAGGCCTCGCCGGGCTGGGGATGTCCGCAGCAGGCGTTGGTCCACACCCCCGGCCAGGTCAGCTTCGTGAGCGCCCGACGGGTCATGAGGACCATGCCCCCGGCGTCGACGACGTAGCAGGAGAAGGCCAGGTGCAGGGGCGTGCTCTGCCCGTGGACCGTGCTGCGGTTCGCGGTGCCGCAGGGCTGGCCCTGGGCGTCGAGAAGGACGACGAGGTCCTCGGTCGTCAGGATTCATCCCCCCATCCTCCCGCGGGATCGAGAACTCCGCCTGCGGCCCAGACCTCAGCCCAGCAGGAAGCCGGTCGGGAACGGGTCGCTCGGGTCCAGGACGTACTGGGACGTGCCGGTGATCCACGCGCTGCCGGTGATGGTCGGTACGACGGCGTCGAGCCCGGCCACGGTGGTCGACTCCACCAGCCGCCCGATGAAGGGGCGATCCAGCAGGGACATGTTGACGAAGTCCGCATCCAGCCCGAGCAGTCCGCGCGCGTGCAGCTGGGCCATGCGCGCGCTGGTGCCCGTGCCGCACGGGGAACGGTCGAAGTAGCCCGGGCGGATCACCATGGCGTGCCGGGAGTGCTCGGCAGTCGACCCGGGCGCGACGAGCTGGGCGTGGTGGCAGCCGTGGATCCCCGGCTCACCGGGATGCACCGGGGGAGCCGTCGTCTCGATCGCGTCCATCAGGGCCAGACCGAGGGCCATCAGCTCGCGGGCGTGCTCCTGGCCGAAGGGAACGCCCACCTCCTCGAGCTCCACGATCGCGTAGAAGTTGCCGCCGAACGCCATGTCGTAGCGAACGGAGCCGTACCCGGGGACGTCGACGCGGGCGTCGAGGGTGGTCGCGAAGGAGGCCACGTTGCGGATGGTCACGGACTCGGCGCGGCCGCTCCGCACCGCGACCTCGGCGACGACGAGTCCGGCAGGGGTGTCCAGGCGGATCGTGGTGATCGGCTCATGGACCTTGACCATCCCGGTCTCGACGAGCACCGTCGCGACACCGATCGTTCCGTGGCCGCACATCGGCAGGCAGCCGGCGACCTCGATGTAGAGCACGCCCCAGTCGGCGTCCGGCCGCGTCGGCGGCTGCAGGATCGCCCCGCTCATCGCCCCGTGGCCGCGCGGCTCGTACATGAGGAACGTGCGCAGGTCGTCGCGCTCGTGGATCAGGTGCTGGCGGCGGGCCTCCATCGTGTCGCCCGGGATGACGCCCACCCCGCCGACCACCACCCGCGTGGGCATCCCCTCGGTGTGCGACTCGACGCAGTGCAGGACCTTGGTGGACCTCATCGAACCCTCCTGGGCAGTCGACCGAACCGTTCGGGGGAGAGCGCCGTGACGTCGATGGGCGGGTCGTCGCCGGCTACGATCGCCGCGACCAGCTCGCCGGTTCCGGGGCCGGTCGTGGTGCCGAGCATCCCATGGCCGGAGGCGACGACGACCGGTGAGCCGGGGGCGATCCGACCGATCAGCGGCAGGCCGTCGGGCGTCGCGGGGCGCAGGCCGCTCCAGGGCTGGGTGGCCCGGGCGTCCGTCGGCAGGGTCAGTGCCGCGCGGGCGCCGGCGAGCAGGGCGTCGGTGCGCTGAGCCGGCACGGAACGATCGGCCGGGCCGGTCAGCTCGAAGCGCCCGGTGATCCGCAGCCCGCCACCCATCGGGGTGACGGCCAGCCGCTGGTCCATCAGGAGCAGCGGTCGACGGGGCACCTCTGGCACGTCGGGGACCGTGACGCTGTAGCCCTTCGCGGGCAGGATCGGCAGTCGCGGGGTCCACCCGTCAGCCAGCGGGAACGGTCGCGGCCAGCTCGGGGGTCCAGACCCCGGCGGCGAGCACGACCTGCTCGGCGGGTACGGGTCCGTCGGCGGTGAGGACCGCGGTCGGCCCGGTGGCGATGCCGGTGACGGTGGCGGAGCGGAACTCGGCCCCGTGCGCCATCGCCTCCGCGCGCAGGGCGTCGAGGAGCAGGGCGGGGTTGAGCCGCCCGTCGCGGGTCAGCAGGATCGCCCCGACAGCGTCGTGCACGAGGGGCTCGGCGGCGTGCAGGTCATCGAGGGACATCTCCTGAGCCGGGTAGCCGAGCTCGCGCATGTGCTCGGCCTCGTGCTGTGCGCCCGCCATGCTCTCGGGTCGGGTGAACACCTGGATCAGGCCGTCACGGGCGTGGTCGAGCTCGACCCCGGCCGCCACGAGGCGGTCGATCTCGGTCATCGATGTCGCCAGCAGCCACTCGAGGGCCGGCGCCCCGCGGCGCACATTGGCCTCGGTGCTGGCTGCCGCGAACTGCACCAACCAGGGCGCCAGCTGGCGGCGCAGCCTCGGGTTGATGGCGAAGGCCCCGTCGCGGCGGGCCAGCGAGCGCAGCCCGGCTCCGACCATGCCGGGGGAGGCGAACGGGATGATGTGGCTGGGCACGAGGTGCCCGGCGTTGGCAGCGGACGAGCCCTCGCGGGGCGGGCCGGGGTCCAGAACCGTCACCTCGGCCCCGCGGCGGGCCAGCGACGAGGCGACCGACGCTCCGATGATCCCCGCGCCGATGACGACGACGCGGCTCACCAGCGGACCTTCAGCCACGTCGTCTTGGTCTCGGAGTACTGCTCGAGGGAGTCCAGTCCCTTGTCGCGCCCCCCGAACCCGGACTGCTTGTAGCCGCCGAACGGCGTGGTGATGTCGCCCTCGGAGTAGCAGTTGATCGACACGGTGCCGGCCTTGAGCATCCGGGCCACGCGGTGGGCGGCATCGATGTCGTCGCTCCACAGCGAGGCGGCCAGCCCGTAGGACGTGGCGTTGGCCAGAGCGATCGCCTCTTCCTCAGTGTCGAAGGGGATGACGGCCACGATCGGCCCGAAGATCTCCTCAGTGGCGACCACCGAGTCGGGCGGGACGTCGTCGAGGATGGTGGGGGCGAAGAACCAGCCGCCGGTCTCCTCGAGCACCGGACCGCCGCCGAACGCCACCCGCGCCCCGTCGGCCACCCCGCGGGCGACGTACCCGGCGCTGCGCCCGCACGCCGCCGGATCGATCAGCGGGCCGACCTGGGTGCGCGGCTCGCTCGGGTCGCCGACGCGCAGGTCGGCCGTCGCCTGGACCAGGCGCTCGACCAGCCCGGCCTGCAGCGTGCGGTGCACCAGGATCCGTGACCCGGCCGAGCAGTTCTCGCCCATGTTCCAGAAGGCGGCCTTCACGGCCTCGGCGGCCACCTCGTCGAGGTCGCGCACCGACTCGAGGACGACCTGCGGACTCTTGCCGCCGCACTCCAGCGTGACCCGCTTGAGGTTCGAGCGGGCGGCGTACTCCAGGAAGTACCGGCCCACTTCGGTCGATCCGGTGAAGGTGACCATGTCGACGTCCGGGTGCAGGCCGAGGGCTCTGCCGGCCTCCTCCCCGAGCCCGGGCAGCACGTTGAGCACGCCCTTGGGCAGCCCGGCGTCGCGGCCGAGCTCTGCGAGCAGCAGCGCGGCCATGCTCGTCTGCTCGGCGGGCTTGACGATCACGGAGTTGCCCATCGCCAGCGCAGGGGCGACCTTCCAGGCGAACATCTGGGTGGGGAAGTTCCACGGGATCACCGCACCCACCACGCCGATCGGCTCGCGGGTGATCCGGGCCACGACGTCGACGCCGGTCGGGGCGACGCGGTCATAGACCTTGTCGATCGCCTCGGCGAACCAGCGGAACGTCTCGGCGGACTCGGGGATGTCGCCCTCGCGGCAGTCGGTGATCGGCTTGCCGGCCTCCAGGGAGTCCAGCCGGGCGAGGTCCTCGGTGTGCCGCTCGATCAGCTTGGCGAACCGGGTCAGCACCCGCCGGCGGTGCGCGGGGTGCGCGCGCGACCACTCGCCGCGTTCGAAGACCTCGCGGGCAGCGGCCACGGCACGGTCCACGTCCTCGCGCCCCGCAGGCGGCGACTGTGGCGATCACCCGGCCGGTTGCCGGGTTGTGCACCTCCATGGTCGCGCCGTTGGCCGCGGGCACGAAGGCGCCGTTGATGTAGGCGTCGGTATGCATGGGCAGGGGGTAGGCGTCGGGTGCGAGCGGGCCGTGCGTCGTGGTCGAGGGGAGGGCGTCGGACTGGCCCAGGGCGATCGTCAGGCGGGTCGCGACCTCGTGGGCCTCGGACGCGTCGAGCGCGGCCAGGGGCGGGCGCGGGGGTCCGACCGGGATGCCGCGCAGCTCGAGGGCGTGGCGGACCTTGGGCGTGTAGTGGGTGCGCTCGGCGCTGCGCAGCAGGGGCATCATCTGCTTCTGCCACGCCCACGCCGTCGCGGAGTCCCCGGCCAGCGCGGCCTCGAGGAGTGCGACGTGCTCGCCGGGCAGGGCGTTGGCCACACCGCCGATCCACGAGTCGACGCCCATCTCGAAGTAGCGCATCGCGATCGAGTCCGCGCCGCACACGATCGGCAGGTCGGCGCCGTACCGGCGGCGCAGGCGGCGTACCCGGGTCAGGTCGCCGGAGGCCTCCTTGATCCCGACGACCAGCGGGTCGGCGGCGACGGCGTCCAGCGCCTTCTCCGTGAAGGACACGCCCGTGCGGTCCGGGTAGTCGTAGAGCACCGTCGGCAGCGGGGCCGCGTCGAGGACCGCCCGCACGTGCCGGCCGAGCTCCTCGGGGGTGGGCAGCACGTAGGCCGGGGCCGCCACCATGAGCCCGTCGGCGCCGCACTCCAGGGCCAGCCGCGCCTGGGCCAGCGCCTCGCGGGTGGCGGTGCCGCCGACGCCGACCAGCACGGGCACGCGGCCCGCTGCCGCGGCGATGACAGCCTCGATCACCGCCCGCCGCTCGTCGAGGTCCAGGGCGTAGCCCTCGCCCGTCGTGCCCGCGGCAACCAGGCCGGAGACGCCCCCGGCCAGGACGAACTCGACGAGCGGGCCGAACCCGTCGAGGGCCAGGCCGCCGTCCTCGTCGAAGGGGGTCACCAGGGGGACGATCACGCCGGGGAATGTCATGGGGGCGATTCTGGCGCACACTGGATCGATGCTGACACCCACGTCGCTGGCCGCAGACCTGGTCGCCCTCGGCGTCCGGCCCGGCGACCTGCTGTTCCTGCACGCCTCCCTGCGCCGGATCGGACCGTGTGCAGGGTGGTGCCGCTCGGCGTGATCGAGGCGGTCGAGCGGGCGATCGGCCCCGAGGGAACCCTCGTGATGATCCTCGGGGCGACCAACGAGTGGGACTGGGTGAACAGCCCGCCCGGAGTCCGAGCGGGCGGATCTCCTGGCCGACGCAGAGCCGTTCGACAACGCGACGACGCCCGGTCCTGCCCGAGGTGGGCGTGCTCGCCGAGGTGCTGCGCACGATGCCCGGCACGGTGGTCAACGACCACCCGGAGGGTCGGTTCGCCGCGCGGGGGCGGCTGGCGAACGAGCTGCTCGACGGCCTGCCGTGGGACGACTACTACGGCCCCGGATCGGCCCTCGACCGGGTCGTTGCCGGCGGCGGTCGCGTTCTGCGACTGGGGGCGAACCCGGACACCGTCTCCGTCCTGCACTTCGCCGAGTACCGCGCCGACGTGCCCGACACCGTTCGGGTCCGCCGCCACCGCAAGGTGCTCGGCCCGGACGGCCCACGCATCGTGGTGGTCGAGTGCCTCGACGACGAGAACGGGATCGTCCCCGACGAGCGCCAGCCGGAGGAGGACTACTTCGCGATCATCCTGCGCGAGTTCCTCGCGACCGGTCGGGCGAGGATCGGGCGAGTGGGAGGCGCGCAGGCGGAGCTCTTCGCGGCAGCCGACATCGTGAGCTTCGGGGCGGACTGGATGACGGCCAACCTGCGCTGAGCCGTCACCACCACTCGGTTCCGGGCGTGCCCGCCCCAGTCTCGGTCCGCGATGGCCGCTGCGCCACAGATGGGTGACGATGGGTGCATGCCCGAAGGGGATGCTGTTCGCCGCACGGCGCGGCGGCTCGACGCGGCCCTGGCCGGCGGGACGCTCGTGCGAGCCGAGCTGCGCGTGCCGCGGTTCGCGACCGTCGACCTGCGTGGGATGCAGGTGCTCGGGACGCACGTCGTCGGCAAGCACATGCTCACCCGCCTGGTCGACGACCGCCGGGAGTGGACCCTGCACCACCACCTGCGGATGGACGGTTCGTGGTGGACCGGCCCTCCCGGCGGTCCTGGTGCCCGGGGCACCAGATCCGGGTCTGGCTGGCGACCTCGTCGGCGCAGGCGGTCGGGGTGCGGGTGCACGACGTCGAAGTCCGGCCGACGCGGGAGGAGGCCCACTGGGTCGGCCATCTGGGGCCTGACATCATGGCTGAGGGCTTCGATCCGGACGCCGCTGCGGAGATCCTCGCCGCGTCGACCGCCCGCTGGTGGAGGCCTTGCTCGATCAGCGGCTCGTCTGCGGGATGGGCACGATCTGGGCCTCGGAGCTGGCCAGCGCCGCGGGGGCCGACCCCTGGGCGACGACCTCGACCGTCAGCGGACTGGGCGAGTCGCTGTCCGTCGATCCGGACCCGGATGCTGCGCGCCGTGGACGCCGCGCCGCGGTGACCCGCCGCGAGCTCCGCGTGTTCGAGCGGACAGGGCCGCCCTGCCGCTCGCTGCGGGACGCCGATCCGAGCCGGACGTGTGGGGGTGGCGCCGATGGCCCGGCCGACCTACTGGTGTCCCCGCTGTCAGGCGCCCCGCCCGTGAGGCGAGGGCGGCCGTCAGGTGATGGTCAGCCCCCGTCGACGGGCAGCGTCTGGCCGGTGATGTAGCCGCCGGCGGGAGAGGCGAGGAAGACCACGGTGGCGGCCAGCTCCCGCGGGTCGCCCTTGCGGCCGGTGGGGATGCGCGCGGCCATCGCGTCGAGGTAGCCCGGCGGGTACTGCTGGGTCATCTCGGAGTCGAAGAAGCCGGGGGCGATCGCGTTGACGCGGATCCCCTTGCGGCCCGTCCACTGGCTGGCAAGGTCGCGGGTCAGGCCGATCAGTCCCGCCTTGCTCGCGGCGTAGGCAGCCTGCGGCAGGCCAGCCGTGGTCAGGGCCAGGACCGAGGAGATGTTGATGATGCTCGACCCGGGTCTCCATCACCCGGCCGCACGCCTGAGCCATCCAGTAGCAGCCGTTGAGGTTGATGTCGATGACTTCGCGGAACTGCTCGGGGGTCTCGCGGGTGGCCGGCACGGCCGTGCCGATGCCGGCGTTGTTGACCAGGATGTCGACGTGGCCGAACTCGGCCATGGCCGCGTCCACGAGGGCCTGGCACTGGGCGGGGTCGGCGACATCGGTGGCGACGGCCAGTACCCGCTGACCGGCATCGCGCACCAGCTGGGCGGTCGCCTCCAGCCGGTCGACGCGACGTGCGCCGAGGACCACGTCAGCCCCTGCCTCGGCCAGCGCCTGCGCGAAGGCGACTCCGAGCCCGCTGGAGGCCCCGGTCACGATGGCCACCTTGCCGTCGATGCGGAACATGTCGTTGATCGTCATGGCGACCACCCTAGTGACAGCCGTGGTCACGCCTCCCGGGTGCGGCGCTCCAGAGCGCATCGCGGCCAGGGTCGCGCCCAACTCCCTGGCCGCTGCCGATGTCGGCCGGATCGAGTGCGCCGACGACCGAGAGCACCTCCGCGGACTGCTCCCACTGCAGTGCGGCCGCGATCTTCTGCACCGAGCGGACCGCTCCGGTCGTGTCGGTGTTCCCGTGTACCGCCAGGGCCCATGGCAGGCCCCGGGTGGCGTCCATGCAGGGGTAGTAGATGGTGTCGAAGAAGTGCTTGAGGGCGCCGCTCATGTACCCGATGTTGGCCGGTGTCAGCAGCACCAGGGCGTCAGCCGCCAGGAGGTCCGGCACGGTCGCGGACAGGGCAGGTTCGACCGCGACCTCGACGTCGACGAGTTCCGGGTGCCTCGCCCCGGCGACGATCGCCTCGAGCATCTCGCGCACGGCCATCGACGGCGTGTGGTGGACGACCAGGAGACGGGCTGCGGGCACGCGAGGAGCGTAGCCCGCGGTCACCGGCCGAGCAGTCGGGCGGCGAGTCGGGCGTTCTCGTCGGCGAATTCGCGCCACTGTGGTGGCGTGGCCTCGATCCTGGCCAGCGGCTCGCGGTCCACGAGTCGCTGGTGCCAGCGCTCCATCCGGCCGGCGCGGATCTCCAGGCTGACGAGCACCCCGTCGTGCCAGCCGTGGACGTCGGCGTGGATCGTCTCGGTGGTCGTCACGCGCTGGACCCCGGTGGCCCAGTCGATCACGTCGAGCTCGTCGGTGATCTGGCGTGCGAGCTCGAAGGCGAGACCGGCGACGGCGCGATCCCGAGCATCGAGCAGGCCGGTCCGCCACGCCTGAACCGCGGGCCCGTGGGCCTCGACCGCAGCAACGATCGAGGCCACGAAGCGGTCGTGGTCCTCAGGGCCCACCCCGCGACTCGTGGCGATGTCGCGCTCCGAGCGGGTCAGCCCCTCACCGGTGGCTGCCAGGGGCCAGACCCGGGACAGCCCGGAGCGCACCAGCCGTGCCCGGTCAGCGCCGAGGAACGGTCCGAGGTTGATGGACGTCGGGTGCGGCGCATGGGCGACGTGGAGCCCGGGTGCGCGGGGCCCGGGGTCGAGGGCCAGCCAGACAGGCACCTCCTGGCCGCCCCGGGCTCGGTTCCAGCGCAGGAGCCCTCGCTCGAGGAGGTTGCGCTCGAGCCAGGTGGCCTCGTGGACCGAGGCGCACTCGAGTGCCTCGACGGCGGCGATCTGCGGCACCATTCGTCGGATGCGCGCCCGTCCCTTCAGGGTTCCCCAGTAGGACGCGGTGCGGGTGCGCAGGTTGGTTGCCCGGCCGATGTACATGGCCACGCCGCGGTGGTCGCGGAACCGGTAGACGCCCGGGCCGGCGGGAAGCAGGTCGCAGGTGCTGCGCGCTGACTGCGTCCCGACCATGCAGGGCAGTATTCCCCAGAAGCGAACGGTGTCAGGGGAGCACGGCCAGCGTGATGAAGGCCGCGGCGATCGTCAGGTGCACGCCTGCCTGGAGCAACGTGGCGCGACCCGGGGTGACGGTCAACACCGAGACCACCACGGTGAGCGCGGTCAACAGGACCCCTGTTGGCTCCAGGCCGAGGAGCAGCTGGCGGTCGAAGACGATCGACACGATCGCGATCGCGGGGATCGTCAGCCCGATGCTGGCCATCGCCGAGCCGTAGGCCAGGTTGAAGCTGCGCTGCACGTCGTCAGCCCGGGCGGCGTGCACCGCGGAGATCCCCTCGGGCATCAGGATGAGCATCGCGATGATCACGCCGACGGTGGTGATCGGGAGCCCTGCCTCCAGGATGGCCCGCTCCATCGCGGGGGAGACCACCTTGGCCAGGCCGACCACCGCCACCAGGGACACCAGCAGCAGCCCGAAGCTCGACATGGCTGCCGAGTTGCTCGGCACGGGGTCGTTGTCGTCCTCGTGCGACATCCCGGGTGCTGTGCGGCCGACGGCGGCGTACTGCTCGCGGTGGCGCACCGTCTGCACGAACACGAACAGCAGGTAGAGGCTCAGCGAGGACATGGCGGCGAAGACCAGCTGACCGGTCGAGAACGTGGGACCCGGCGAGCTGGAGGTGAAGTTCGGCAGGATCAGCGACAGCGTGGCCAGGGCGGTCAGGGTGGCCAGCATCGCACCGGTGCCCTCGGCGTTGAACTCCGCCACCCCGCCGCGCAGGGTCCTTGCCAGCAGTGCGGCCCCGACGATGGCGTTGGTCGCGATGATGAAGGCGGCGAACACGGTGTCCCGCGCCAGGGACTCAGTGCCCGCCCCGCCGCCGAGGGTCAGTGTGACGATCAGGGCCACTTCGATGGCGGTCACGGCGACGGCCAGGGTCAACGAGCCGAAGGGCTCGCCGAACCGATGGGCCAGGATCTCGGCGTGATGCACGGAGCTGAGCACGGCCGCGCCCAGGAACAGGGCCAGCAGCAGGGCGGCACCGCCCATCGGCTTGGTGCCCCACGCCACGACCAGGGCACCCAGGCTCAGCAGGGGGATGGCGATCCAGTGCTGTTGACGCATGGTCGGCACCCTGCCACATGGGCGCGGGCACCAGAAGGCGATCCGGTCCGGACCGCGCCCGGCTGCGCGCGAGATCGCGGACCTGTGGCTCTGGTGGGCGGCCGCCGCGGGCGCGACCATGGGGGGCATGGCCGATGGTGCTGACCGACTCCACGCCCTCGATCTCGTATGGCTGGAGATGCAGGGCGCGGGGCCGCCGATCGCGATCGGCACGGTCGCCCTGGCAGAGGGTGCCGCGCCGTCGGATGACGAGTTGCTCGCGATGGTGGCCGATCGGCTGGATCGGATGCCCCGGCTGCACCAGGACCTGACCGATCGGGGTGTCGGCCTCCGGCGGCCGATCTGGGGCGAGTCTGCGGAACCTGGACCTCCCCGCGCACCTGCACCGCGTCGATGGGGCGATGACCGGGGCGCATCCGGGCCTGGACGCCGCCGTCGGCCACATCATGGAGCAGTCGCTGCCGGCCGATCAGCCGCTGTGGGACATGTGGGTCATCGACGGGCTCGGGGATCGCTGGGCCCTGGTCTGGCGGGTGCATCACACGATCGCGGACGGGGTCGGGGCCCTGATCCTCCTGGGTCATGGGTTCGACGTGGAGCCTGACGGGGCGCAGACCCTCGCCGACGCCCTCCTGGCGGGGAATGCACCACCAGCAGCCGACGGAGTCAGGACCTCCCGCCCAGATGCCGGGGCCGTCTCGGGCTCGAACCCCCTGGCGATCGCCCATGACCTCGGAGACGACCTCGGGCACAGCGTCGGCCGTGCGCTGGGTGCCCTTCGTGGAGCAGTTCCCCATGTCATCCCCGCCGCGACCGCGCTGATTCCCCGTCCGCCGGGTTCGCTCGCTGGCCCTGTTGGCCCCGGCCGGGTCTGGGTCTCGGTCGACATCTCCCTGCTGGAGGTGAAGTCCACTGGACGGGCGCTCGGGGCGACGGTCAACGACGTCGTGCTGGCGAGCGTTGCCGGGGGATTCCGGGACCTCCTCGTGCATCGGGGCGAGTCGGTCGAGGGTCGGGTGGTGCGCAACCTCATCCCGATGTCCATGCGCCCGCCGGGGGACGACAGTGCGCAGAACCGGCTCAGCGGGATGCTTGGCCACCTGCCGGTCGGGATCGCTGACCCGGTGGCCAGGCTCGCGGCCGTCCAAGCGGGCGTGGGCCACGCACGGGAGGCTGGAACCCCGGTGCTGGCCTCGGCATTGTTGGGGCTCGTGGACCGGACCGTGCCCGCAGCTGTCCAGGATGCGGCAGTCGGCGCTTTCGGTCGTAGCGCGCCCGCATGGTTCATGGACACCCTGACCACCAACGTGCCCGGCCCGCAGTTCCCCGTGTCCCTGTGCGGACGTCACGTGCTGGCGATGTATCCGCTCATCCCCGTGGCCGGGCACACCTGCATCACCACCGGCATATTCAGCTACGACGGCACGCTGAACATCGGCGTGACCGGGGACGCCGACCAGGCCGGAGACGTCGAGATCCTGGCGCGTGGGATCCACCGCGCGGCGGCCGAGTTGGCCGGACGCGCGGGGCAGGTCGAGTGCTGACGATCAGGCGGCGTGGGTGAGCTTCTGGTGTGCGTGGTCGGTGTCGGGCCAGGTGTCGCGGGTGGTGCCCAGGGGGCTGGTCCAGCGCAGGCCGGAGTGGGGGAGGGGTTCGACGGTCCAGTTGTCGTCGTGCTTGAGCCGGTGATGTCGTCGGCACAATGAATGCAGGTTGTCTGGGCTGGTTGGGCCTTGGGGGAATGGGATCAGGTGGTCGAGGTCGCATTCGCGCGCGGGGACGGTGCAGCCGGGGAATCGGCAGGTGACGTCTCGGGTGCGCACGTGGCGGTCCAGGGCGGTGGGGGGTCGGTAGGACCAGGTGCCGACGTCGAGGATTGCGCCGGTGGCCCGGTCGGTGAGGATGTGGCGCCAGCGGGTGTCGCCTGCGGCCAGGCGGCGGACCAGGTCCGCGGGCAGGACCCCGAACCCGGACAGGGTCCCGGGGGTGTCGGTGATCCCGGCGAGGCTGTCGATCGGGATGGTCACGTTGATCTGGGTGCCGACCAGCACGCCACCCCGGCCGGGTCCGGTACCGGGCGCTGACCCGGGTGCTGACCCGGATCCCTGCACGGTCTGGTCACGTGCGTCGTCCGCGACCGCGCCGGGTTCTCCGCCGATTCCGGTCCCGGTCCCGACCGCCTGGGGTCGAGGATCAGGTCGATGAGGGCATCGGCCATCCGCAGGTCGAACGGGCGTCGCATCGCCTCTGCGGCGAATGGTCCGCGGGTGTCTGCGGAGTCGCCTGCGCACCGGCTGCCTGAGGACCCGGGCTCCTCAGCTCTGGCGCTACCTGCGCCGCTGCTGCCGGTGGCGTCGGCCGTCCCTGAGTCGGCCCGCTGCGCGGCCAGGGCCAGGGCGCGGATCGCGGCGTAGACCTGCTCGGCGTCCGTGGAGTCCAGGCGCGCGGTCAGGTCCGCGGTGCCGTCGCCCCGGTGATCGATCCATACCCCCCGCTCGGCCAACGCCCGGCGGCGGCGGGTCACGACCGTGGCCGGGTCGATCTGGGCCAGCAGCCGCTTCAGGTGCCGGTCGAGCTGCCCGGCGGTGTGCTCGGTGGCGTAGGCCATCCCGGCCGCGAGGAGCCGGTCGCAGTCCGCGTCGTACTCGGGGCGCTCCCGGTCGTGGACGTCCTGGCGGGGCACCTGGTAGAGGGCCCGGGCCAGGACCCCGGCCTTGGTCACGTCCAGCTGCCCGGCCCACAGCGCGGCCCACACCTGCGGTTGGTGGGTCAGCAGCAGCGCCTGCTCGCGCAGGTACAGCCCCGAGCGCCGTGACCGGTTCAGGGCCATCATCAGCACGTCCACGACCTGGTCGGCGACCACCCCCGCCGGGGTGTCCTCCGCCACCGCGTGGACCGCCGCCGCCCGCAACGCCGTGACCTGACCGAGGACCACCTCGACCGCCTCAAGGACGTCCACCGACGCCCCGAACACCGCGTACTCAGCCGGCGGGGCCCCCGGCGGGTGAGCCCGGATCAACGCGATCAGGCCCTCCACCCCGAGCCCGCCAGGATCCACCAGCGACCCATCATCGGCCCGTACCGCCAGACACACCTCAAGCACCACAACCCCCGTCCCTCGACCCGAACACCTGTACGAACACTACCCCAATCGCACCGACATCGTGAGGGTGTCCTCCACAGGATTCGTGTGGTGTCGAGTGCCGTGACGCCCCCGGGTTTCCGCTGGCCCGACTACTCTGTCGATCCATGGCCTCCAGCGCTGCTGCCACCGTCGAGGAGTACCTCGCTGAGCTGCCTGAGGAGCGCGCAGCGGTGGTTGCCCACGTCCGAGACCTGGTCAACGCCAGCCTCCCGCCGGGGTACGTCGAGGGGATGCTCTACGGCATGGTCACATGGATGGTCCCGCAGGAGGTCTACCCCGACACGTACAACGGCAAGCCGCTGGCCTACGTCTCGCTGGCCGCGCAGAAGAACTACTACGCGCTGTACCTCATGGGCGTGTACGCCGATTCCGAGAGGGAGGCGCGGCTGCGCGAGGAATGGGTCGCGCGCGGGACGAAGCTGGACATGGGGAAGAGCTGCCTGCGCTTCAAGCGCCTCGACGAACTGCACGAGGACCTCGTGGCGGAGGTCATCGCTTCGGTGCCGATGAACGAGCACGTGGAGAGGGCGAAGGCGGCACGCTCCGGCCGCGGGTGATCGATCGCCTCACGACCGTCCCGGTGGAGTGCCGAGCGACTCGCTGCAAGACTCAACGGCATGGAGATCGCACTCGTCGACATCGCTGAACGGCAGGGCGCCATCACGGAGCTGAACCTGCCCATCGCCTGACGGCTGGCGCGCCCGGTTGGGTCACTCGCTCACATCTTCCGCTCGAGCACCACGCGGTGCTGGCCGGGACCTGCGTGGTCAGAGATGATCGGCGCCTGTGCGGGCGGCTCGTCGCTGCCCTTGGCCGTGAAGCCCAGACGGTCGTGGAACGCCAGCGAGCCCGTGTTCTCCGGGATCGTCACTGCCTCAACCCGCCGACAGCCCCGATCCCGCAGCAGGTCGAAGACCCGGTCGTACATCTGCCGCCCCATGCCCCGGCCCCGCATCTCGGGGCTCACCCAGACGAAGTGGATGTACCCGGTGTCCGAATGCGTCTGGGAGACGAACGCGATGATGAACCCAGCCACCCCACCGTCGGCGTTCTCGACAATGAGTGACGTGTCGGAGAAGTGCGAGAAGAACAGCCGCGGCAGAAGGGCATGCATGTCGCGCCCGCCCGACCATGCAGAGAGGGTGGCGAGGACCGGCTCGTGGTCTGTCTCCACAAGGGGGCGCCACGTGAACTCACCGGTCATCGCGACTCCCTCTGGGCCCGGCCCGCGCCACTCCTGGCCACCCTCGACGCTACTCGCCCGCGGGCAGCAGCACCCCCGGGTTGAGGATCCCCTGCGGATCGAGATGCGCCTTCACCGAGCGCAGCAGGTCGACGCCCACGGGACCGACCTCGGCCTCCAGCCACGGGGCGTGGTCCGACCCGATCCCGTGATGGTGCGTGATGGTCGCACCGTGGGCGACGATCGCCTCCGAGGCCGACCGCTTCGCAGCGTGCCAGCGCTCGGCCTGGTCGGGTCCGGCGGAGGCGAGGGCCGTGATGTACAGGCTCGCCCCCGTCTCGTAGACGTGGGACACGTGCGCCATCACGTAGCTGTGCCCCAGGGACGCCGCCAACGCGCCCGTCACCGATTGGCGCAGCTCGGCCAGCTGCGCCCAGCTGGTCGCCGTCTCCAGGGTCTCCACGAGGTACCCCTGATCCATCAGGGTGTCGCGCAGGTACGGCCCCTCGAACCGGTGCCGGAGCCACGACTCACCTGCTCCGCGACCCAGGGATGCCGCCCCGTGGCGGCGCAGGATGTCGAACGCCACGGAGCGTCGGGCGCGCACCTGGCCGGCCGAGGTCCCGTCCCAGCCGACGATCGCCATGACACCGTCGGTCACGCGGCGGACCTTGAGGTAGGCGGCCATCGCGCGTGCCGTCCGACCGGTCGGTCCGCTCATGTGCATCGTCGCGCGAGTCTCGGCCAGGTCCGACAGACGCATCACGTCCGCGCACGCCCGGGCCTGTGCGAGCTCGCGGAAGGCCTCAAGGCCGGCGTCGAGGTCGGGCAGCATGATGGCCTCGAACCAGCGGGTCGAGGGGACCCGACGCACCCGCAGGGTGACCTCGGTGATGACACCCAGGACCCCCTCGCTGCCCAGGAAGAGCGCCCGCAGGTCCGGTCCCGCCGCGGAGGAGGGGGCCCGGCCCAGCCGCAGCGTCCCGCGCGGGGTGGCCACCACCATCGCCTCGACGGTCGCGTCGCTGCGGCCGTACCCGGTCGAGGACTGGCCAGCTGATCGGGTCGCGGCGTACCCGCCGATGCTCGCCCGCTCCCAGGACTGCGGGACGTGCCCCCACGTGAGTCCGCGGGCCGCGAGCAGCCGCTCGAGGACCGGACCGGTCATCCCGGGCTGGACCCGCGCCGTGCCGGAGACGATGTCGACGTCGAGCAGTTCGGCCATCCGGTCGAAACCGATCGCCACGACGCCCGACCGCCGCCCGGCGTCGGGCCGGACACCACCGACGACACTCGTGCCCCCGCCGAACGGCACCAGCGCGAACCCGCCGGCCTCGGCGGCGGCGAGCACCGCCACGACGTCGTCGTGCGAGCCGGGGGAGACGACCGCATCGGGGACCTCGGGGTGCCTCGCCGAGCGCCGCTCGAGCAGGTCCACGTACGACAGCCCGCCGGCATGGGCCAGCCTCGACTCCCGATCCGTGCGAACGTGCGCCGCCCCGACCGCACTGGTGAGTGCGGCGATCGCCCGGGCGTCGAGTCGCGGCGGTCCGGGCTCGACCTGCGACAGGGCGACGGCCGGGGCCGGGGCCGGGGGACCGAGCAGCTCGGTCACGTACTGCGCCGCGCGGGGATCGAGGTCGTGTGCGGGGCCTGCGGCCCCCCAGCGGGCGTATCGGTCTGCCAGTGATCCGATCATGTCTCCAGTGTTACAGACTCAATGCATCTGTCACACAACGGGGGAGAGAACAACGCCGATGTACGGAGTAGAGTGACAGACATGGGCACAGTGTCACACCTCTCGAGTCGTTCCCACGGAGCCTCGGCATCGACGGACCCGGTTCTCCGCGCCGCCTACGAAGGGGTCCTTGAGATCGGCCTCGGCCGACTGACCCTGGCCGAGGTGGCGCGCCGGGCAGGGGTGTCCCGGATGACTGTCTACCGTCGCTACGACGACCTCGACCGGCTCATCAGCGCCCTGCTGGTCGTCGAGTTCGGGGCGGTGATCGCCGAGGCGTCCGAGCGCTCCCGGCGGGAGGCCACCGGACGCGGTCGTCTGGTCCGCGAGGTCATCCACGTCACCCGGCGCACCGCCGAGCATCCCCTCATGCGCCGGATCCTCGAGCTCGACCCGGAGATGCTCATGCCGCTTGTCGTCGACCGACTCGGCAGCTCGCACCGGATCGCGCTGGACCGCCTGCGCGAACTCCTGGTCGCGGGGCAGGCAGACGCCTCCATCGCACCCGGCGACGTCGAGGCGATGGCCCTGCAGGTCATGAGCATGTCGGCGATCCACGTCTTCTCGGCCCGCGCCTACGACTCGGTCGACCCGCGCGGGCGCCGCTGGCCCGAGCTGGAGCGTGCCCTCGACGGCTACCTGCGGCCCTGCCCGGAGCAGCCTTCTGAAGCAGGATCCAGATGAACCGGCCCGCAGCCCTCCCGCTTCGCCCGAGCAGCGCCTCCCCACGCATCGAGCATGTCGCACCGGGCGATCCGAGCAGCCTGCTCACGCGGGACCGCCGCGCTCGCTGGCGCGCGGCCCTCGAGCAGGGCCAGTCCCTGGATGTCCTCGTCGTCGGTGGCGGGATCACCGGCGTCGGAGTGGCCCTCGATGCGGCGTCCCGCGGGCTGCGGGTTGCCCTCGTCGAGCGCGACGACCTCGCCGCGGGAACGTCGCGGTGGTCCAGCAAGCTGGTCCACGGCGGCCTTCGCTACCTGGCCTCCGGACAGGTGGGCGTCGCCTGGGAGAGCGCCCGGGAGCGCGCGGTCCTCGCCGGGGTGGTCGCACCGCACCTGATCCGTCCCCTGCCCCAGGTCGTCCCGTTCTCCGACGCCCCCGACGAGCCCGATCACCGGCTGGTCCGCAGCGGGCTCACGGCCGCGGACGTCCTGCGGGCCGCTGCCCGCACGCCGCGTGGAATGCTGCCGCGCGCCCGATCCCTGGACCCCGACCAAGCGCGGGAGCTGGTGCCGTCACTGGCGACGGACAGGGTCCTCGGCGCCATGGTGCTCTGGGACTGCCAGCTCGAGGACGACGTCCGGCTGGTCGTGGCCGTCGCGCGGACGGCCGTCGCCTATGGGGCCGCGATCCTGACCCGCACCGAGGTCCTGTCGATCGAGCCCGGCGAGGCCCTCCTGCGCGACGGTCTCGACGGGACGACCTACACCGTGCGCGCGACCCACGTCGTCAACGCCACCGGAGCGTGGGCCCACGAGCTCGACGAGGACGTGCGGCTGGTCCCCTCCCGCGGCAGCCACGTGGTGGTCCGCTCCGAGCGGCTCGGGAACGCGAGCGCAGCGCTGACCGTCCCGGTGCCGGGAACCACGGGACGCTTCGTGTTCGCCCTCCCGCAGTCCGACGGGCTGACGTTCATCGGCCTGACGGACGTGCCGATGGAGGGCCCGGTCCCGCGCGTGCCCACGCCGACGCAGGAGGAGATCGACTGGATCCTGGGCATCATCTCGCCCTGGTTGGAGGTCGGGCTGACTCGCGACGACGTGATCGGCGCCTTCGCCGGAGTGCGCCCGCTGGCTGCTCCGGACCACGAATCACCGACGTCCAGCGGTGCGGACCTCTCCCGTCGCCACGTCGTGCGCGACCACGGCGACGGGCGGATCACCGTCACCGGCGGCAAGCTCACCACCTACCGGCGCATGGCCCAGGACGTCGTCGACCTGGTCACCGACGTGCCCTGCAGGACCGCGCGGATCGCCCTCGTGGGCGCCGGTGGGGAGGGCGACCGGACGACCGTGGATCCGGGCATCCCCGCACGGCTGGTCCGCCGGTATGGCAACGAGGCCGGCCAGGTGTGGGCGTTGGGGGAGTCCCGGCCCTGGTTGCGCGACCCGGTTGCGGTGGGCGTGCCGGTCCTGGGAGTCGAGCTGGCGTTCGGCGTCGAGGCCGAGGGCGCCCTGGACGTCGCGGACCTGCTCGAGCGTCGCACCCGCCTGTCGCTGGTCCCAGCTGACCTCGCCGCGTCCTCGGGCGCCGCCGAGGACGCGGCGGCAGCCTGCCTCTGAGACGCGGACCCGAGGGTCCGCGGGTGCCCCCACGCGCCCGCCTATGCTCAGTGACATCAACGTGGGCAGCGGTGTGGTCGGGGAGGAACGGGCGATGGCAGGAACCGGTGACGTGACCGAGCAGCGTCCGGTGGACGGCGGACGTCGACCCGCGGCGATCCTGGCCCTGGTGATGGGCGCCCTGGCGCTGCTGGCGGTACTGGCGTTCACCCTGCACTCCTTCGCGCATCTCGTGGTGGCCCTCATCGGGGCAGGCATCGCCGTCACCGGCGGCTGGTACGTGGTGGCCAACCGGGGGACCGCCCGGATCGTGGGCGGGGTCGTCGCGGCGCTCGGCCTCGTGCTGCTCGTCGGGGCCTTCGTGAATGCCGGACGCTCGCTCTGGGCGCTTCTGCTGGCCGTTGCCCTGGGCGCGGCATCGGTCGCCTTCGCGCGCCGTGCCACGCACCGGCACGCGGCGGCAGTGGTGGCCGCGGACCTCGCACCACCCCGGCCCCCCGCGAAGCGCCCGGTGCTGCTCATGAACCCGAAGTCCGGCGGCGGGAAGGTGGAGAGGTTCAACCTCGTCGACGAGTGCCGTGCCCGTGGGATCGAGCCGGTGGTCCTGTCGATCGGTGACGACCTGGTCCAACTCGCCGAGGATGCGGTGGCCCGCGGTGCCGACGTCATCGGGATGGCCGGCGGTGACGGCTCCCAGGCGTTGGTCGCCACGGTCGCGATGAAGCACGGGCTGCCGCACGTCGTGGTCCCCGCCGGCACCCGCAACCACCTGGCGCTGGACCTGGGCCTCGACCGTGACGACGTCGTCGGTGCCCTGGATGCGTTCCACGCGGGCATCCCCCGGACCATCGACCTCGCCACAGTCAACGGCCGCATCTTCGTGAACAACGCATCCCTCGGGCTCTACGCCGAGATCGTGGCGTCCGACTCCTACCGCGACGCCAAGCTGCGCACCACGCTCGAGGCCCTTCCCGACCTCCTGGGGAACAACGCCGACGCCCTCGACCTGCACTTCGTCGACGACCTCGGCGCGGCCCACGACACCGCCGACGTGGTCCTGGTCTCCAACAACCCGTACGTCCTGGACTCGCTGGGCGGCGTCGGGACCCGGGCGCGCATGGACACCGGCGAGCTCGGCGTGGTCTCCCTGACCATCACGTCGGCGACGGACGCGCGCCGGTTCCTCGCCCTCGAGACCGCCGGACAGGTCAGGCGGTTCCCCGGCTGGCAGGAGTGGAGCACGCCCCGGTTCGAGGTCACGTCCAGCGGCCCGGTGCAGGTCGGGCTCGATGGCGAGGCCCTCGCCATGGACGCCCCCGTCGTCTTCGAGATCCTCCCGGCCGCGCTGACCGTGCTGCTCCCGCCGCAGGCCCCGGGGCGGTCCCCGGCGGCCCGGAGGATGTCGACCAACACCCCCCAGGAGCTGTGGAACCTGGCTCTGGGCCGCAGCTGAGACCGGGCGGGCGGCCTCAGCCGGTCGCGCCCGTCGCGCCGCTCGCGCCGCGGTGAGACGCCTCCGGCAGGGGGAACACCTGCGGGGGATCAGCCCGCCATCCGGGCTCCGAGGCGTGGTGCTCGGTCACCGTGAGGGTCTGGGAGGTGATCTCCAGCAGCGACCACGACCGCACGACGCCGCGGGTGCGGTGACTCGTGGCCGTGCCCGCCACGACCTCGATGATCGAGCGGGTCCGCGTCCCGGAGCCGACCCGGAGCACCTGGACCGCCGGCACGTGCGTGTGTCCGGCAAGCACGATGTCGACCTCCGAGTCCACGAGGGCCTGCTCGAACCCGGCGCCCCCGGCCAGGGACTCCAGGTCCTCAGAGCTCGGCGGGTGGTGCATCGCCACGACCCGGACAGTCCCCGGCGGGCAGTCGGCGAACGTGTCGCGGATGTCCTGGGACTGCCGATCGGAGATCCGCCCCGACTTCCACCGCCAGCGCGGCATGGAGCCCAGCCCCTGGATGCGCACCATGCCCAGGTCGAGGACCGGGTCGAGGTTCTCCGTCACCTCCGCGCGGTACTTGCCGTACGGGGAGGCCATCCGGTGCATCGGGTTCGTCAGGGGCACGTCGTGGTTGCCGATCACGATCATCGTGGGCTCCGGGAACGTGTCGATGACCTGCTTGGCGCGGACGAACTCGTGGGTCCGGGCCCGCATGGTCAGGTCGCCGGTCACGATGGTGGCGGCCACCTGGGCATCGTGCAGGTCCTGGGCCAGGCCGTCGAGGGTCAGCTCGTCGTGGGCGCCGACATGGATGTCCGACACGTGCGCGATGCGCAGGGTGGTGCCGTCCGGTGGTGTCACACCATCCTCCAGGGAGTGCATCGGGCCTGCAGGATACGGCGACCGGCACCGGCACGCGCAGGGATGGCAGGTGGTGTGACCATGTGCCATCCGGGGCGCGTAGCGTGAAGGAATGGCCACCACATCGATCCCCCAGTCGCGCCCCACCTCGCCCGAGACGGTCCAGCCCCAGGGCGATCCCGGCGGGGCACCCACCACGCCCGCCGGAACCCCTCAGCCTGCGCGACCAGGTCCCCACCGAGCTGATCGACCGACTCCTGTCATGCGTCCTGGCCACCGGAGGCCAGACCGAGACCACCCGCGCCCCGTTCACCGGCGAGGAGCTGATCACCTACCCGATCTCGACCGAGGCCGACGTCGAGGAGGCGTTCGTCCGGGCCCGCGCGGCCCAGAAGCTGTGGGCCCAGACCCCGGTGGCCGAGCGTTCCCGGATCATCGGGCGCATCCACCATGCGGCCCTCGATCGCCAGGACGAGCTCATGGACCTCCTGCAGCTCGAGGCGGGCAAGGCGCGCTACGACGCGTTCGCCGAGGCCGCGGCGGTGGCGGTGTACGCCCGCTACAGCTCGCGCACGGCACCGAAGGTCCTGGGCCGGCACGCGCGCAAGGGCGTGGTCCCGATGGTCACCAAGGCCTACGAGGTGCGCCATCCGCGTGGGGTCGTCGGGCTGGTCACGGCGTGGAACTACCCGGCGGTGTTCGCCGCCTCGGATGGCTTCTCCGCACTTGTCGGCGGCAACGCCGTCGTGCACCGTCCCGACGTCCAGGCGGCGTTGTCGGCGCTGTGGGTCCGCGACCTCGCGGTCGAGGCCGGCCTGCCCGAGGACCTGTGGCAGATCGTCCTGGGCCCCGGCCGCTCGATCGGCACCGCGATCGTGGACCGCGCCGACGCCGTGGCCTTCACCGGATCGACGGCCGCGGGCCGCGCGGTCGCGGAGCGGACCGGGCCCCGCCTGATCTACACCGCACTCGAGCTGGGCGGCAAGAACCCCTTCATCGTCATGGCCGATGCCGACATCGACCGGGCCGTGGAGGCCGTCATCCGAGCCTGCTTCATCAACGCCGGTCAGACGTGTGTCGGACCGGAGCGGATCCTCGTCCAGCGCTCGATCCTCGACACCTTCCGCACCAAGCTGGTCGCCCGGGTGGAGCGGATCCGGATGGGCCGGGGCCTCACGTTCGACTTCGAGATGGGCTGCCTGATCGACGCCAAGCAGCTGGCCAGCGTCTCGGCCCAGGTCGACGACGCCGTGTCGAAGGGCGCCACCGTCCTGACCGGTGGGCACCCGCGACCCGACATCGGCCCCACGTTCTACGCCCCGACGGTGCTGGAGGACGTGACCCCGGACATGGAGCTGTGCGCGGGGGAGACGTTCGGCCCGGTGGTGGCGCTCTACTCCTTCGACACCCCGGACGAGGCCGTCGAGATGGCCAACGACACCGAGTACGGCCTGCACGCGGTGCTCTGGACCCGCGACACCCGCGCCGGCCTGCGGCTGGCCGAGCGGATCACCGTGGGCAGCCTCGAGATCAACGACGGCATCGTGGCCACATGGGGCAGCCCCGACCTGCTGCAGGGCGGCATGAAGGCCTCCGGCATGGGCCGGCGCAACGGCAAGTACGGCATCCTGCGGTTCACCGAGCCCCAGTCGATCGTGATCCAGCGCATGCACGGGATCCACCCGCCCGGCACGATGGGCCACGAGATGTTCACCGCCCTGATGACCCACTCGTTCAAGGCGATGCACCTGCTGCCGCGGGCGTGACCCCTACTCCGACGGCCAGTCGGCCAGCGTGTCGAGGTACATCTGGCGGACCCGGGCCACGTTCTCGTTGAGGTTCTCCAGGGTCCAGTCGTCGGTCGGCAACGGGTGGGAGCACCGCCACGTCGACGGTCCCGCCGTGGATCGCCATGGAGTGCGCCGCCATGATCTCCCCGCAGTTGCGCATCACGATCGGGACCACCGGGACGCCGGCCTGCATGGCCATGTGGAACGGACCCTTCTTGAACGGCAGCAGCCGTGGTGTGGGGGAGCGCGTGCCCTCCGGGGCGATCGCGATCGACTTCCCGCCGCGCAGGGCCTCGACGGCAGGCTCGAGGCCCTGGCGGGCCTTGGTGCTGTCGGTCCGGTCGATGTAGGCCACGTCGGCCAGGAAGCCCACGGGTCCGAAGAACGGGTCGCGCTCCAGGGACTTCTTGGCCACACCGGTGAAGTCCTTGCGCAGCAGGGACCCGAGCACGAAGACGTCGAGCTGGCTCTGGTGGTTGAACAGGAAGACCGCCGGGCGGGCGGCCCAGATGTTCTCCTCGCCGGTCACGCGCAGCCGCACGCCCGCCGTGGCCAGCCCCAGGTCGGAGCCGACGCTGGCCGCCACGTTGGCGCCCATCGAGCGGCTGCGGTTGAGCACGGCCAGCGCGGCTGCCGCCCCGACGCTGCCGGCGAAGACCCCGATCGCGGCGGCACTGCGCACCAGGTCCACCGGGCTGGTCGAGCGCGGCTCCACGAGGCGGGCCACAGGCCACCCGCGCTCCTTCGAGATCTCCGCCAGGCCCTCGTCGGGGTTCAGCGCGCAGGGCCGCCCGACGGACTCCAGGAAGGGGAGGTCCTCGCTGCCGTTGGAGTACCCGAAGGACTCGTCGAGGTCGATCGCGTACTCCTCGGCGAACTCCACCACGGCGTCCGACTTGCCCTCGCCCCACCGGATCGGGCTGGCCAGTGCGCCGGTGTAGCGGCCCTCGTCGTCGACCTCCATCTCCGTGCAGATGATGTGGTCGATGCCGAGGTCGTCGGCGGTGGCCTGGACCTGTGCCCGGGTGGCGGAGGAGGCGATCACCACGGTGTGGTGCCGGCGCAGGTGCGCGTCGATCAGCGTGCGGGAGTCGGGGTAGATCATCTCCGCGATCTCCTTGGCGAAGACCGTGCGCGCCCAGCTCTCCGCCTCCTCGGCGTCACGCCCGGCCTGCCCCTGGACCCCCACGTTCATCAGCTCGGTGACGTCGTGCCCGCGGCGCTCCACGTTCACGCTCTCGGCGATCGTGCGCATGAGCTCCTTGGTGGAGATCTCGCGGCGCTTGAGCCGATAGGTGAAGAAGGCTGCCGCCGAGTAGCCCGCGATCAGCGTGCCGTCGAAGTCGAAGAAGGCCCCGACGTGCGGGCCCTCCGGGGAGTTGTCGATCTCCTCGACCAGCCACTCGATGTCAGCCATGTGACCCTCCCTGGGGGCGTGGGGCGCGCTCGGTCAGCACGGGTTGCCCCGATGCTTGGGCGATCCGGCGCAGTGTGTCCAGGCGGCGCGTGATCTGGTGCAGCTCGTCAGCGAACGCCCGGCGACGATCCGTCAGGCCGGGTTCATCCGATGCCATCAGGCCGAGCTTGTCGGCAAGCAGCACGGCGTTGCGGAAGTAGTCGGCGGAGACTGCCTCCGGTGTCGTCAGCTGTCGCTGGAGCCACCGCTGCTGGGCGACGCCGAGGCTGCGCTTCACCAGCTCCTTGTCATCTGCCGGCTGCCCGAGCAGGGTCAACTCGTCGGCCAGCACGCTGTAGGCCTCGAAGAACGGCCCGATCACGCGGTGGGCGACGAGCATGTCGAGCCTGCCCATCCCGTCCCGGATCTGGGTCGGGGTGTAGGACTGGTCCTCCCAGCCGGGGTTCATGATCGTCGCCTCCGCGGACACCTGGTCGGAGAACTCCCGCGTCCCGGGGAAGAAGAACTCGAAGCGGAGCAGTTCCTTGAGCCGACGGGCGTTCTGCCATGTGGCCTCGGGGATGTCGGCCGCCTCGTCCTCGGCTGCCTGGAGGGCGGCCAGCTCGGTGATGGCGCGGACCAGGAAGAAGTGGATGATCGTGTTCCGGTAGAACGCCGCCTCGTGCTGCTTGCCCGGGCTGATCGCGTAGACCGGCTCCGTGCCGCCGCGGTACACGGTGATGACGCCCTCGCTGACGAGCCGGTCGAGGACCTCGCGCATCCGCCCGAACTCGCTGAGGTCGGGCCACTCGGTCATGGGCAGCTGGCGTCGCTGGATGTAGTCGGCCAGACGGCAGCAGGATCCGGCGTCCCTCCTCCACGGTGATCGACCGGTCCCCGTTGTCCAGGAGCGCGAACGTGATCAGGGCGCCCGGGGTGATGGGCGTGACGGCGTTGATCCGGTTCGCGTTCTCGAAGGCGACCTTCTGCACGGCCAGGCGCGGTCGAACGGTGCCCTCCTCGTCGGCGGTCAGGGCCACGGCGTCGGCCAGGGAGAGTGGCTGCCCGAACCTCAGGTAGGCGCGACCCAGGCGGCGGGACTGTGAGGTCGCGAACTCGTACATCCACTTGATGCTCTCGGGCTTCTTCTTGCCGCCCATCTCCTCGGCCGAGATCGCCCCGACCTCGTGCTGCTGGTCGTAGATGATCGAGGTCGGGATGATCAGGACGTCGCGCTCGGGGTGCTCGCCGTAGGCGTCCATGACGTAGCTCAGGATGCCCAGCCGGGGTGGGCGCAGCTTGCCCGTCCGGGTTCTTCCGCCCTCGATGTACCACTCGAGGTTCTTGCGCTCCTCGATCAGGTGCGACAGGTAGGCGCGCAGCGTGGCCCGGTACACATGGTCGTCGCGGAACTCGCGACGGATGAAGACGATGCCATTGCGCTGGCCGATGTCGGAGAACGGCCAGATCGCCAGGTTCGCGCCCCCCAGGACGTTGTTGGGCCCGAACCCGTGCTGGGACAGCGCCGAGCGCAGGATCATCGGGTCCAGGTAGGAGCGGTGGTTGGGCAGGAAGACCAGCGACGCCGACTTGTTCAGCTCGCGCAGGTGCTCGACCTCGGCGCGACGGTAGTCCACGCGGTAGGCGCGCGAGAGCCACCCGCAGAAGCTGTCCCACGCGGCGCCGCTCCACTTGCCGGGACGTACGGCCATCTCCTTGAAGTCGGCCTCGGCCTCCTCGCGCAGGGCGGCCACCGGCTTCCCGGACTTGTCGGCCAGCTCCTGCAGGATCGCACCGAACTCGGGGGAGTCCAGGACATGGTTCACGACGGCTCCGATCGGTGTGGACGCAGATGGCCGCAGGCTAGTGCCGCAGCAGGTGCGGTCGCAGGTCGAGTCGGCGGCGATGGGGAGTTCCGACGCCGGCGCCGAAGGGGTCGAACGTCCCTCGTGATCGGGTGATCCCGGGCATACCGTGCTGGGTATGGCCCTCGATTCCGCCCCCGCACAGGTGACCGACCAAGCTCCGACCGGCGCCGTCATCGACGTGCGCGGCCTGGTCAAGCGGTTCGGCACGACCCTGGTGCTCGACGAGCTCGCACTGGAGGTCGTTCCCGGGGAGGTGCACGGCCTGCTCGGGCCCAACGGCGCCGGCAAGACGACCACGCTGCGGATCCTGCTCGGGCTGCTGCGGGCCGACGCCGGGACCGTCCGCCTCCTCGGTGGCGATCCGTGGCATGACGCAGCGGCGCTGCACCGCCGGCTGGCCTACGTCCCCGGCGACGTCACCCTCTGGCCGAACCTCACCGGAGGTGAGGTCATCGACATGCTGGGCCGGATGCGCGGGGGCCTGGACCGCGCGCGGCGCGATGACCTGATCGCGCGCTTCGACCTCGACCCGACGAAGAAGGGCCGCACCTACTCCAAGGGCAACCGGCAGAAGGTGGCCCTCGTCGCGGCGCTGGCCAGCGACGTGGAGCTGCTGCTGCTCGACGAGCCGACCGCGGGGCTCGACCCGCTCATGGACGCCACCTTCCGTGACCACATCGGCCAGTTCCGCGCCGCCGGTCGCACTGTCCTGCTCAGCAGCCACATCCTGTCCGAGGTGGAGGCGCTGTGCGACCGCGTGAGCATCATCCGCCAGGGCGTGGTCGTGGAGTCCGGGACGATGGCCCAGCTGCGGCACCTGACCCGGACCTCGGTCGTCGCCGAGGTGGAGATGGTCCCTGCTGGGCTCGAGCATCTCCCCGGGGTGCACGACGTGCTCGTGGACGGCCACCGGGTCACGGCCAGTGTCGAGGCCCACGGGCTGTCCCCGCTCATGGCCAGCCTGGGTTCCGGTGGGCTCACCAGCCTGACCACGGCTCCGCCCACCCTCGAGGAGCTGTTCCTCCGGCACTACCGGGATGTGCTCGCCGAGCCGGCCGACGCGGCCAACGGTGCGGATGAGGCAGCTGGGGCCAGCGGATCGCACCGCCGGCACCTCGGGCACCGGGGGAGGCGATCGGCATGACCACCGGCGCTGCCCGGACGGCCGTGCGTCCGACGTCGGCGTCGCCCGCGGGCAGGGAGCGGGGAGGCGGCTCCGCGTTCGTCGGCACCGCTCCGATGCTCAGGCTGGCCCTGCGACGGGATCGGATCCTGGTGCCCGCGTGGGTCCTCGGGATCGCCGGCATGGCCACCCTCTCCGCCCAGGCCACGGTCGGGCTCTACCCCGACCTGCCGCAGCGGGTGCAGGCCGCCGAGGCGGTCAACGGCTCTGCTGCGCTGATCGCGCTCTACGGGCGCATCTACGACCCGACGTCACTCGGAGAGCTGTCGCTGTTCAAGATGACCGCCTTCGGTGCGGCGATGGTCGGCGTGCTGATGATCATCCTGGTGGTCCGGCACACCCGCGCCGAGGAGGAGACCGGGCGCCTGGAGCTGGTCGGGGCGACCGTGGTGGGTCGCTGCGCGCCGCTGGCCGCGGGGATCCTGCTGGCGGGGATCACGGCCGCGGGCATCGCGGTCCTGACCGGGGCCGGCCTGGCGATGGCCGGGCTTCCTCTGGCCGGGAGCCTCGCCTTCGGGGCTGCGTGGGGCGCGACCGGGCTGCTGTTCGCGGCAGTCGGCGGGATCACTGCGCAGCTGAGCGTGAGTGCGCGCGCGGCCACGGGGCTGGGGCTGGTGGTGCTCGCGGTGGCCTATGTCGCCCGGGCGGTGGGGGACCTGGCCGAGGATGGCCCCGGGTGGCTGTCGTGGCTGTCGCCGATCGGGTGGAGCCAGCAGGTGCGGGCCTTCTCCGGCACGCGGTGGGCGATGCTCGTCCTCCCGCTGGTGGCCACGGTCATCCTGGTGTCGATCTCGTTCCTGCTCCGCCGCCGGCGCGACCTCGGTGCCGGCCTGCTCGCCGACCGCCCAGGTCCCGCCGAGGGCCGCATCGCATCCACGTGGGGCCTGTCGTTGCGGCTGCAGCGCCCGTCCTTCGTGGCGTGGGTCACGGCAGCGGTGCTCATGGGGATCGTGCTGGGCAGCGTGGCCGACAGCGTCAGCGGCTTCATCGACACCCCGGCCATGGAGCAGTTCATCGAGAAGCTGGGCGGTCGTCAGGGCCTCGTGGACGCCTTCCTCGCCGCTGAGCTCGGGATCATCGGCTCGCTGGTCGCCGCGTACGGGATCACCGCATCGCACTGGCTGCACACCGAGGAGGAGGGCGGGCGCACGGAGAACGTGCTGGCCACCGCGACCTCGCGGCGCCAGTGGGCGACGAGCCATGCAGTCCTCGCCCTGCTCGGAGTCGCCGTGCTCACCGTGCTGGTCGGGCTGGCCGTCGGGCTTGGTCACGCGATGTCGGTGGGCGAGCCCGATCAGGTGTGGCGGCTCGGGCTGGCCGCACTCGCGCGGATCCCGGCCGCGTGGGTGGTGGTCGGCCTCGCGGTGGCGATCTGGGGGTTCTGGCCCCGGGTCAGCTGGCTTGTCTGGGTGCTCTTCATCGGATTCCTGGTCATGGGCGAGTTCGGCGTCCTGTGGGACGTGCCCGATTGGCTGCGCACCCTCAGCCCGTTCGCGCACTCGCCTGTCGTTCCCGGACCCGACCCGCAGTACCTGGGAATCCCGGTGATGCTGGTCATCGCCCTGGCGCTCGTCGCCCTGGGCATCAGCCGGTTCGTGAGGCGGGACGTCGTCAGCGCGTAGGTGCTGCGTTCGGCGCTGGCATCGGCGCTACCGATCGGCCTACGATCGCCCTCGGTTCGATCCCGGCACCCGGAGGTGGCGACCATGGCTGACGAGCTCCTCGACTCAGCGGCGTCCGAGCTGCTGGCCCGCCACCCCGAGGTGGCCGGTGGCCTCGACGATCGGGCGCGCGCCCGGCTCGCCGAGGTGCTGGCCGATCCCGCGGGGGAGTCGTGGATGGACCCCGCGGGCCTCCTCGACGGGGACTCGTGCGGGTACCCGGTCACCGGCGGGTTCTACGACGTGAAGAGCGACCTGGGCTCCCTGCCGGCCGCGAGTGACCCCGCGGTGCGCGACGAGGTGATGGCCCGACTGGTGCGGGAGTGGGCCGATGACTACGTGCTCACCGGGCGCGCCCGGCTGGACCGGCCCTGGCAGTCGTACGTGGGCGCGTCGGGGTCCGAGTAGCGGGAAGCGTGCCCCTGTCGGGCAGGATGGCGCCCGTGGTGGGTGTGATCGTCCGGGACATGCGCGCGGCGGACGTGCCCGAGGCACTCGACCTCCTCGAGGAGGTCGCCGCTGAGGGCATCTGGTTGGGCACCGAGCCGGGGTTCGACCGGCACCGGCGTCGCGAGCACTGGCTGCAGGGCCTGGCCGACCCGATGGTTCGCACGCTGGTCGTGGCGGACCCCGCGACCGACTGCCTCGTCGGGCAGGGCGCGGTGCACGCGGCTCGCTACGGGGTGGCTGAGCTCGGGATGAACCTGGCTGCTGACTGGCGCGGTCGCGGAGTGGGCGGCCTGCTGCTCGACGCGCTCCTCGCTGCCGCCCGCGCGCTGGGCGCGCACAAGGCGGAGCTCCAGGTCTGGCCGCACAACGAGCCCGCCCTTCGCCTCTACCTCTCCCGCGGCTTTGCTGTCGAGGGACGGATCCGGGCGCACTACCGGCGTGCGTCCGGCCAGGTGTGGGACGCGATCCTCATGGGCGCTCCGCTTGATCCCGACCTCGCCGACGGCACCCACGGCTCGGGCCTTCCGGACGCACCCTGCCTGCCGGGGTCGATCGCGATCACCGATGTCTGACGTGCCGGTACCCTGCGGTCCGGTGCACATCCGGACCTTCGCGGAGCCCGACCGTGCGGCGGTCGTCGGCCTCTGGCACCGCGTGGGCCTGACCCGGCCCTGGAACGATCCCGACCGCGACATCGACCGCAAGCTCGCCGACTCGCCCTGGGGCCTGCTCGTGGGTGAGCAGGGGGACCGGGTGATCGCGGCGCTGATGGTCGGCTACGACGGTCATCGCGGAACGGTGAACTACCTCGCCGTCGACCCGGAGTGCAGGGGTCGGGGGGCCGGGAGCGCGCTGATGGACCACGCGGAGGCGCTGCTGCTCGAGCGGGGCTGTCCCAAGGTCAACCTCCAGGTGCGCGGGGACAACGCTGAGGTCGTCGCGTTCTACGAGCAGCGTGGGTATCGCCTCGAGCCCGCCAGCCATGCAGTCACCCTCGGCCGGCGCCTCATCGAGGACGGACCCCATGCCTGAGGGCAGGTCCATTCAGGTGCCGGCGATGCTCCGGAAGTTGCGCAGGCGCAAGCTGTTGGTGACGACGAAGACCGAGGAGAACGCCATCGCCGCGCCCGCGATGAAGGGGTTCAGCAGGCCCAGCATCGCCATCGGGATGGCAGCCACGTTGTAGGCGAACGCCCAGAACAGGTTGCCCTTGATGATCCGTAGCGTGCGCCGCGACAGCCGGATTGCATCCACGGCCGCCCGTGGGTCACCGCGAACCAGGGTCAGGTCCGCGGCGGCGATGGCCACGTCGGTACCGGTGCCCATCGCGATGCCGAGGTCCGCGGTCGCCAGGGCCGCGGCGTCGTTGACCCCGTCGCCGACCATCGCCACCACGCCGCCGCGCTGCTGCAGCTCGTGGACCGCCTGCACCTTGCCCTCGGGCAGGACGCCGGCGATCACCTCGGAGATGCCGACCTCGTCGGCGATCGCGCGCGCTGCCCGGGAGTTGTCTCCGGTGAGCAGGACGGGGGTCAGGCCCAGTGAGCGGAACTCGGCCACCGCCTGCGCGGATGTCGGCTTCACGGTGTCGGCGACCTCGATCACGCCACGTGCGCCGCCGTCCCATCCGACGGCCACCGCGGTGCGGCCGAGGGACTGGGCGGCCTCGAGGTGCGCGCGCAGGTCGTCGGGAAGGACCATGGCCCACTGCTCGGCCAGCCACTCGGCCCGACCGGCAACCACGTGGCGGCCGGCGACCAGGCCCTCGACGCCCAGGCCCGGGGTGGCCCGGAAGTCGGTCACCAGCTGAGCGGGGGTGGCCGTGGCGGCGGCCGCGATGGCCTCGCCGATCGGGTGCTCGGAGGCGTCCTCCACGGCCCCGGCCATCGCGAGGACATCTGCGGGGGAGGTGCCAGCCACGGCGTGCACCTCCACGACCTGCATCCGACCGGTCGTCAACGTCCCGGTCTTGTCCAGCACGATCGTGTCCACGCGCCGGGTCGACTCGAGGACCTCGGGCCCGCGGATCAGGATGCCCATCTGGGCGCCGCGCCCCGTGCCCACGAGCAGGGCGGTGGGCGTGGCCAGTCCGAGGGCGCACGGGCAGGCGATGATCAGCACGGCCACTGCAGCGCTGAACGCGGCCTGTGCCGTGTGATCGGTGGCCAGCCATGCGACGAGGGTGAAGAGGCTCAGGCCGATCACCACGGGGACGAAGACCGCGGACACCCGGTCGGCCAGCCGCTGGACCGGCGCCTTCCCGGCCTGCGCCTCGGATACCAGGCGGGCCATCTGGGCCAGCTGGGTGTCCGCCCCCACTCGGGTGGCTCGCACCACCAGGCGACCCCCGGCGTTGATCGTGGCACCCACGACCGGATCGCCGGGCCCGACCTCGACCGGCACCGGCTCGCCGGTGAGCATGGACGCGTCGATCGCCGACGTGCCGGACGTGACCACGCCGTCCGTGGCGACCTTCTCCCCGGGTCGGACGACGAACTCCTCGTCCACGAGCAGGTCGGCGACGGGGATCCGCTGCTCGACTCCGCCGCGCAGCACCGCGACCTCCTTGGCGCCCAGATCGAGAAGGGCGCGCAGCGCCTCACCGGAGCTTCGCTTGGCGCGCGCCTCGAGGTAGCGGCCGAGGAGGACGAACACGGTGACGGCTGCCGCAGTCTCCAGGTAGATGTGCGGTACCAGGTCGTCGCCCGGGCTCAGCACGGAGCCGGTCATGGTCATGCCGGTCATCCCCGCGCCGCCGAGGAACAGCGCCCAGAGCGAGTACAGGTAGGCCGCCGACACCCCGATGCTGATCAGCGTGTCCATGGTCGTGGCCCCATGCCGGGCGTTCACGTAGGCGGCACGGTGGAACGGCCAGGCGCCCCACACGACCACCGGAGAGGCCAGGGCCAGGCACGCCCACTGCCAGTAGGTGAACTGCAGCGCCGGGATCATCGACAGGGCGACGACCGGGATCGCGAGGGCGGCGCTGACCTGCAGGCGTTGGCGCAGCGAGACCATCTCGTGGTCCACCGGCGGGGCAGCGTCATCGCCGGCCGTCGAGCTCTGCTGGGGGGGCGCAGGAAGGGCCGCGGTGTATCCCGTGGCCTCCACCGTGGCGATCGCCGCGGCGACGTCCGTGCCCTCCGGCAGGCTCACTCGCGCGCGCTCGGTGGCGTAGTTGACGGAGGCCTCAACCCCGGGCATCCGGTTGAGCTTCTTCTCGATCCGGGCGGCGCACGACGCGCAGGTCATCCCGCCGATCTCGAGCTCGAGGACGTGGCGCGCGTCGGGGATCGAGGTGGCCGGGCCGGCGCCGGCGGTGTCGGTCACGAGCGGACCAGGCGCGCGATGGCAGCCGAGGCCTCCTTGAGCTTCACCTCGCCGACCTCACCGCCCTCGGCGACGGCATGTGCCACGCAGTGGGAGAGATGGTCGTCGAGCATCACCAGGGCCACGGACTCAAGCGCCCGGGTCGTGGCTGACACCTGCGTGAGCACGTCGATGCAGTACGTGTCCTCATCGACCATCCGCTGCAGGCCACGAACCTGACCCTCGATCCGGCGCAGCCGGCGCTGGATGTCGTCGCGGTTGTCCGCGTAGCCGGGGGGTGCTGTGTCGCTGGTGCTCCTCATGGCTCCACGGTACCCCTAGGGGGTATCAGGGTCAACCGGGCAGGGTCGCCCGTGCGTCGTCACCTCAGCGGATCGGTCCACCCCGTCGGAGCGAGGAAGCCCTGACCGAGCCCGGGCCACGCGCTCACGGGTTCGGGTTCCGACGGCTCGACGTCCAGGTCCGGTTCCCCACCTGACGGCGCGAGCGAGATGACCGACCTGTTCGCCTCGCCCGGAGCCAGGCGGATCATGGGGGTGGAGGGGTCTCCGGAATCCGTCACCCACCGAGTGGGCAGGTACCCCGGGTCGGCGACGCCCAGGCTGATGCCCAGCGCGTACTCGCCGGGAGGGACGGGGCCCACCTTCAGGCGCAGTGCGTCCGCCGCCTGTGCGCCCGTCGGGGGCGCGTCCGCCCGGGGCGAGGTGGGCGTGGTGGCCGCAGCGCCTCCGGGCGGGCCCGTGCCCCACGGACCGGCAGCGGTCGGCGCGGCGAAGTACTGGCTGTAGGTCCGCCCTGTGGTCGTCAGTCGGACGATGGCCCGCAGCGGTTCGGCGGGGTCAGCCCCGAGCACGTCCAGGTTGACGAATGCCGGCCGGGTCAGGGTGAGGTCCACCGAGTCGACGACATCACCTTCACCCACCTCGAGGTCGGGGACGCGTGCGGTGGCCTCGCGGCTGGGATACCAGGGTCCGAGCAGCCCCCACGCGGGCTGGGCGACCACCGCCAGTCCGGTGCCCGGGGCAACTCCGGCAAGCCGGTACCTCCCCGTGGCGTCAGTGGTCGCGTGGGGCGGGCATGCGGGCAGGCAGCCCGTCAGCCGGACGTCGGCACCGGCGACCGCGGTCCCCGCATCGTCACGTACTGTCCCGCGTGATCTCGGCTGCTGCACGCAGGCCGATGGTCACCCCCGTGGTGCGCGCCCCGCCATCGATGCGCAGGGCTCCGGCGGGGCCGGAGGGGTCCTGGGCAGGGGCGAGGTAGGGACTGTCCGGCGGGAGCCAGACCGAGAGGTCCATGGCGACCGGGGGGAGTCCTGTCAGCGAGAACAGCCCGGGACCGGAGGCCGGAAGGGCCGCGCCGAGGCTGCCGGCCGAGGCATCGTCGGCGATGCTCGCGCTCACCCGTGCCCCGTCGATGGGCATGCCGGTGCGCGCATCCACGACCTGACCCCGGACCGAGCCGCCGACGGGCAGGTCGATGTCCGCGGTCGACCTGCCTGCCGTGACCTCGATGACCCCTGCCCCGGTGAACGTGTAGGCCCTGGGCCAGTAGGTGTCGACCAGCTCCCCGAGGAGGGGGGCCTTCACCTGCACCTTCACTGAGCCCGCGGGGAGCCCCGGGAACTCGTATCGTCCCGAGGCATCGGTGGCCGTCCGCTGGACCGGTCCGGTGGCCCTGCCGCGGGAATCCACAGGGCTGAGGGTCACCCAGACGTTCGCCAGGGTCGTTCCACCGCCAGTCACCGTGCCCGACAGGCTGCCCGTGGGCTCCGCGCCGTGGGCCGTGGTGCCCAGGCCGAGGAAGAGCAGGACGGCCAGCGCGGGGCCCAGGAGCGCCAGGCGCGCCCGGGGGAACGGACGCGCACTCACCACGGCCAGCTCACCTGGCCGGACGCCGCGAGGAAGCCACCCTCATCCAGCCCCGGCCATCCCTGCGAGGGGTCCATGGCGGCGGCTCCAGAGGGAGCGGCGTCGCGTGGGGCCGAGCGGCACCCCGTGGTGGACCCCCGGCGCCACCACTCGGTGAATCGGCCCCAGGCGTGCGAGTCTGCGGGCCCTGCGAACCGGCCACGGGAGGGAGTTCCACGGCGAACACCACGTCATCCCTGGGTCCCAGTCGGATGATCCCCGTGGGTGCCAGGCCCGGGCTGGTCGCCCGCTCGACAGGGGCGTAGCCCGGGTTCGACCTGCCCGGAATGACGCTCAGGGTGTACGCGCCGGGTGGGACCGGACCCAGGTGCATGCGGTTCGGGTCGTCGGTCGACCTCAGGGCGAAGTGCCGCTGGAACGAGTCCGTCGAGGAGACGAGCAGCGCGATCGCACCAGGCAGTGGCTGGCCGTTGTCCTCGCCTGTGACCTGGACCGTCATGAACGCGCCCCTGGTCAGGGCGAAATCGACGTTGTCGAGCTCGTCGCCGGGGCGCAGGGCGATGTCCGTGGCCCGCGAGGCGTTGTCCCGGCCCGGGTACCACTGACGAACGAGCTGGTCGCCCTTCCACGCCACCACGCCCAGACGATCCCCGGGGGAGACCCCGAGGATCCGGTAGGCGCCCGAGGCGTCGCTGGACACGATGAGCGGGCAGTTCGGCAGGCAGCCCACGACCTTGATCGAAGCCCCCGGCACCGGGACGCCCCGGTCATCGCGCACCGTGCCGCGGATCTCGGCTCCCCGGAGCAGTCCGAGGCTCACCCCGGAGGTGGTGCGTGCACCATCGATCCGCAGCCCCTCGAACAAGTCGGCCGGGCCCTGAGCCAGGTAGGGGCTGTCGGTCGGGGGCTGCACCCGCAGCTCGAGGGGCACGGGCGGGAGCCCGGAGATCGCGAAGCCGCCAGCCTCCTCAACCCGGCCCGGGAGGCCCACGGGTCCGGCTTCCGGGGAGCTGGCGATCACGGCCGTCACACGGGTTCCCGGGACCGCGGCGCCGGTCTCGAGGTCGACCACACGACCGGTCACGGACCCTGCGACGGGCAGGTCGACGTCGGCCGTCACGGGCCAGGTCGAGATCTCGATGATCCCCGCCTGGGCGAAGGTGTGGGCATCGGGCCAGTAGGTGTCCACGAACTTGCCGAACAGCGGCGCGCGCACCTGGAGCTTGACGCCCTGGTCATAGACCTCGGGGAACTGATACCGGCCCGACTCGTCGGTCAGTGTCCGCTTGGGGTTGCCGCTGGGATCGCCGTCCTCGGTCACCGGCGTGAGGGTCACCCACACGTTGGGCAGCGGCGCCCCAGAACCTGTGACCGTGCCGGAGAGCTCCCCGATCAGCGACGCGGAGGCCGGTGCGGGCATCCCCAGCATCACGAGGGCTGCGGCCACCGCACCGAGCAGCAGGCGCCCTGGGGTGCGCACCGACCTGGTGAACGCCGTCATGGCTAGCCCGTCGTGGGTGCGCCGCGGACCACAAGGTCGGCGAGCAGCTGTTCGGTCTCGGCGGCGATGGAGTCGACCGCGTGGTCGAACGCCTCGGCGTTGTGCGCGGCCGGTGTGCGGAACCCGCTGATCTTGCGCACGTACTGCAGGGCTGCCGCCCGGATCTCGTCGGCGGTCGGGTCCTCGTGGAACGGCGGGCGAAGGGTCTGGATGCTCCGGCACATGACGCCATTGTGCGCCGAGGGCGCCCACCCGGCACGGCGGACGTCGCAGCCTCACTAGGGTGGGGCCGTGGCTGAGATCACGTCCGCCGTCCCCCTGTGCACACCCGGGGGCAGGCTGAACCGCGACGCCGTCGGCTGGAGCCGCCGCCCGCTGCACACCGCCAACCTGCGGGGGTGGGGCCGGACCAAGCGCTGGGAGTACTGGGGGATCGTCACCCCGGACGTGATCGTGGGGCTGACCGTGTCGTCCCTGGACTACCTCGGCCTCCACTCGATCGTCGTCATCGACCGGCGCACCGACGCCGAGTTCATCCGGACCGCACTGGAACCGCTGGCCCGCAGTGTCGAACTCCCGGACCGCAGCGGGGTGGGCGTGGCCCGCGGCCGTGCACGGGGGCTCTCGTTGTCCTTCGCCAACTCGGCGGCTGGAACCCGGTTGCAGGCCGAGGGGCCGGGGGTGCGGCTCGTGGCCGACGTCGGGCCCGGTGCCGACAGCCTCGCGGTGGTGGTCCCCTGGTCGCAGCGCCGGTTCCAGTACACGGTCAAGGACGTGGGCCGCCCCGTCACCGGGACGCTGCACCTCGGCGATGAGGAGCTCCGGTTCGGCCCCGACGACGGCTCGTTCGCCGTTCTGGACCACGGCCGGGGCAAGTGGCCCTACTCGATCACGTGGAACTGGGCGGCCGGGTACGGTCGGGTCGCGGGTCGACGAGTCGGGCTGCAGCTCGGTGGCAAGTGGACCGACGGGACCGGCAGCACGGAGAACGGCCTGTTCGTGGACGGCCGGCTGCACAAGATCCACGAGGATCTGACCTGGACCTACGACCGCAGCAACTGGATGGCCCCGTGGCGGATCGAGGGCCCCCGCGTCAGGGTGGCCCTCGCGCCATTCCACGAGCGGGACGAGCGCACGAACGCCCTGGCCATCGCCTCGGAGGTCCACCAGTGCTTCGGGGTGTTCACCGGCTGGGTGCTCGACGACAGCGGCACCCGGATCCCCGTCGACGGGCTGGTCGGGTGGGCCGAGGAGGCGCGCAACCGCTGGTAGCGCGCGGCCGACCCCGGGTCGCGTCGGAGTCGAGTGGATCGCCTTCGTCACAACCGACGCGGTCCGTGATCCGACCCAGGGAACCCGACGTGATGTGGCGCGCCCGGCTCGGGACGTCCGACCCTCACGATGGCGCACCTCCGGGGTGTTGTCTGGAGGCGTGGCTCGGCATCCGGTCGGGCCCGGAACGTGCAAGGGGGAGCCATGATCCTCGTGTGTGGTGCGACCGGAGAGCTCGGTGGGCGAGTGGCCCGCAGGCTGGTCGAGAAGGTGCCGGTGCGTGCGCTCGTGCGCCCGGCGACCGACGCGTCGGAGTTGGCAGCGGCGGGCATCGAGGTGGTCCGCGGCGATCTGACGGACCCTACGGGCCTCGCCCCGGCACTCGCGGGCGTGGAGACAGTCGTGACCACGGCCAACGCCATCAGCCGGATCCTCGGCGGCGCCAAGGATGTCACGATCACCGGAGTCGACGGGACCGGCAACCAGAACCTGATCCGGGCGGCGCAGGACGCCGGGGTCACCCGGTTCGTGTTCCTCTCCGCGGCCGGCCTGGGTCCGGAGCTCTCAGGAATGGGACCCCTACCCGGCGCCAAGTGGGCCGCGGAGAAAGCGCTGGCGGCGACGACCATGCAGCGCGTGATCGTCCGTCCGGACATGTTCCAGGAGGTCTGGCTGGCCCCGATGACGGGGATCGATGCCGCTGCCGGCAAGGCCCTGATCTACGGCCGTGGCACGACTCCGCAGCGCTATGTCGCGATCGACGACGTGGCCGACCTCGTGGCACAACTGGCCCTGGCCGACGATCCGCCCGAGGTCGTCGAGTTCGGCGGTCCCGAGGCGCTGACCCGCATGGAGGTCGTGTCCCGCTTCGAGCAGGCGATGGGCGCATCCCTGAAGGTGCGTCACGTGCCGCGGGCGGCGCTGTCAATCGGGCACCACGTGCTCGCCCGCCCGAAGCCGGAGATCGCGTCGCTGATGGGGATGGCCCTTTTCGCAGACACCCATCCCGCGACCTGGGACGACGCCCCCCTGCGGGATGCCGGGATCACTCCGAAGCCGGCCGGCGAGTTCATCGAGGGTGCGGTGCGCGCCGGCGGGTTCGCACGGACCTGACCGCGCGCCGCCGAATCGCCCGCCGAATCGTGTCGGCATTGAGTGGATCGCGTTCGTCGCGACCCGACGCGATCCGGGATCGAACCCGACGCGATGTGGCCCAGGGTCGCGCGCGCGTAAGCACGTTGCGGGCGTAGGGTCGCCCGGTGATCGCCCTTCTTCGTACCCACCTCGCGCCCTACCGCCGCGACCTCGCGATCGTCATCGGACTCCTCGTCCTGCAGGTCATCGGCACCCTGTACCTGCCTGAGCTCAACGCCGACATCATCAACAACGGCGTGGCCAAGGGCGACACCAGCTACATCATCCGCGTCGGCGGGCTGATGCTGTTCGTGGCGTTCCTGGTGGCAGTGGCGGCGATCGTGGGGCTGTACTTCGCCTCGCGGACGTCCATGTCGGTCGGCCGCGACATGCGCGCCCGGATCTTCCGGGCGGTGCAACGGTTCTCCCTGCGCGAGATGAACACCTTCGGCGCGCCCACCCTGATCACCCGCAACACCAACGACGTCCAACAGGTCCAGATGTTCCTGCAGATGGCGCTGACCGTGATGGTGACCGCGCCGCTGATGGCGATCGGCGGGGTGATCATGGCCTACCGCCAGGACGGTCCGCTGTCGCTGCTGCTGCTCGTGATCGTGCCGATCATGCTGCTGGTGATCGGCGGGGTGATGGTCAGGGCCGTGCCCCTCTTCCGGGCGATGCAGGTCAAGATCGACAAGATCAACCTGATCCTGCGGGAGAACCTGACCGGCATCCGGGTCATCCGTGCGTTCGTGCGCACCGAGCACGAGGAGGCCCGGTTCGCCGAGGCCAATGCCGACCTCACCGACACGACCCTGAGCGTCAACCGCCTCTTCGCCCTGATGATGCCCGCGCTGATGCTGATCATGAACCTGTCCAGCGTCGCGGTGGTCTGGTTCGGCGGGAAGCGCATCGCGTCGGGTGAGATGCCCATCGGCAACCTGATGGCGTTCCTGGCCTACCTGATGCAGATCCTGTTCTCAGTGATGATGGCCACGATGGTGCTGGTCATGTGGCCGCGCGCTGCCGCCTCATCCGAGCGGCTCAACGACGTCCTGGCGGTCGAACCCGACCTCCACGACCCGGCGGTCCCCGAGCCCGGCCAGACCGCGATGCGCGGCACGGTCGAGTTCCGCGACGTCGAGTTCGGGTACCCGGGGGCCGCCGAGCCGGTGCTCCGCGGGCTCTCGTTCACGGCCCGCCCTGGGCAGACCACTGCGATCATCGGATCCACCGGCTCCGGCAAGTCCACCCTGATCAACCTCGTCCCGCGGCTCTACGACGTCACAGGCGGCGCCGTGCTCGTCGACGGGGTGGACGTGCGGGAGTGGGAGCGCGCCGCACTCTGGGCGAGCATGGGCCTGATCCCGCAGAAGGCGTTCCTGTTCTCCGGGACGATCGCCGACAACCTGCGGTTCGGGGCCCCGGACGCCACCGACGAGCAGATGTGGCGGGCGCTGGAGATCGCGCAGGGCGCTGACTTCGTCCGCGCGCTGCCCGAGGGGCTCGATGCCCCCATCGAGCAGGGCGGAGTGAACGTCTCCGGAGGCCAGCGGCAACGCCTGGCGATCGCCCGGGCCCTGGTCCGCGAGCCGTCGGTGTACGTGTTCGACGACTCCTTCTCCGCGCTGGACTACGCGACGGATGCGCGGCTCAGGGCGGCCCTGAGGGAGCCCACGCGCGATGCCTGCGTGCTGATCGTGGCCCAGCGCGTGGCCACCATCCGCCATGCCGACCAGATCCTGGTCCTCGACGAGGGGATGCTCGCCGGCGTGGGCACCCATGACGAGCTCATGGCCGGGTGCCCGACCTACGCCGAGATCGTGCTCTCCCAGCTCTCCGCGGAGGAGGCCGCATGAGCGCCGGCACGGCGACGGCCGGCGGGCGTCCGGGCGGTTCCGGAGGGATGGGCCCGGGTGGTCCGCCGCGTCCGGGCGGTCCCGGGCCGGGGGGTCCAGGTGGCGGTGGACCCATGGGCGGGTTGTTCGTCCAGGCCCAGAAGTCCAGTGACTTCAAGGGGACGGTGAAGCGACTGGCTCGTCGGCTGCGCCCCCAGGCCGCGCAGATCCTCGGCGTGATCGCGATGTCGGTGGTCAGCGTCGTCCTGGCGATCATGGGACCCAAGCTCCTGGGCAACGCGACCACGATGATCTTCGAGGGCTACATCTCCTCGCAGCTGCCCGCGGGCGTGCCGGTGAACGTGATCGTGGATGGGCTGAATGCGCAGGGGAAGACCGACCAGGCGAACATGCTGGCGTCCATGGACGTCGTCCCCGGGCAGGGGGTCGACTTCACCCAGCTCGGCCGGCTGCTCACCTTCGTGGCGCTGCTCTACCTGGTGTCGGCCCTCCTGGGCTGGGCCAGTGCCTACATCATGGCCGGGGTCACCCAGTCGACGATCTATCAGCTGCGCGAGGAGGTCGACGGCAAGATCGGCCGACTTCCGCTGCACTACTTCGACACGCACCCGCGCGGTGACCTGCTCTCTCGGGTCACCAACGACATCGACAACATCTCCAACACCCTCCAACAGGTCCTCACGCAGCTGATCACCTCGACGCTGACCGTGATCGGGATCCTGATCATCATGTTCTGGATGTCGCCGCTGCTCGCCGTGATCTCGCTGCTGACGGTGCCGCTGTCCTTCGTGGTGACGATGCTGATCGCAAAGCGGTCGCAGAAGCAGTTCGCGTCCCAGTGGGAGTGGACCGGGTCGCTCAACGGCCACGTCGAGCAGATGTACACCGGCCATGACCTGGTGAAGGTGTTCGGCCACTCGGAGCGCGCGATCGAGGAGTTCGACGAGCTCAACGAGCGCATGTACGCCTCCAGCTTCAAGGCGCAGTTCATCTCCGGCATCATCCAGCCGACGATGATGTTCATCTCGAACCTGAACTACGTGCTCATCTCGGTGATCGGCGGCCTGCAGGTGGCCTCCGGGGCGATGCCGCTGGGCGACGTCCAGGCCTTCATCCAGTACGCGCGGCAGTTCCAGATGCCGATCACCCAGATCGCCGCCGTGGTCAACCTGATGCAGTCCGGGGTGGCCTCGGCGGAGCGGGTCTTCGAGTTCCTCGACGCCGAGGACGAGATCGCCGACCCCGACGAGCCGGTCCGGCCGGGCGAGGTGGAGGGCCGGGTCGTCTTCGAGGACGTCGCGTTCCAGTACGTGCCCGACAAGCCCCTGATCCGCGGGCTGAACCTGGTGGTGGAGCCCGGGGAATCCTGCGCGATCGTCGGCCCGACAGGTGCCGGCAAGACGACCCTGGTCAACCTGCTGATGCGCTTCTACGACGTGGACTCCGGGCGGATCCTGCTCGACGGCCACGACATCAACGAGATGACCCGCGACGACCTGCGTGGCAGCTTCGGCATGGTCCTGCAGGACACCTGGCTGTTCGGTGGGACGATCCGGGAGAACATCGCCTACGGAGCCGACGCGACCGACGAGCAGGTGCTCGACGCGGCACGTGCGGCCTACGTGGACCACTTCGTGCGCACGCTGACCGACGGCTACGAGACGGTGCTCGACGACGAGGCGTCCAATGTCTCAGCGGGCGAGAAGCAGCTGATCACGATCGCGCGGGCGTTCCTGAGCGACCCGGCGATCCTGATCCTCGACGAGGCCACCTCATCGGTCGACACGCGTACCGAGGTGCTCGTGCAGAAGGCGATGGCCCGACTGCGCCACGGCCGGACCTCGTTCATCATCGCCCACCGCCTGAGCACGATCCGCGACGCCGACACCATCCTGGTCATGGAGGACGGAGACATCGTCGAGCATGGCAACCACCAGGAGCTGATCGCTGCCGGTGGGGCCTACGCGCGGCTGTACGAGAGCCAGTTCGCCGGCGCGATCTCGGAGTAGCCGCCGCCGGTGCCGAAGGCGGGCTTCCCGGCCAGCGGGCGGGCAGCCGGTCAGGGCAGGCGGATGTGTGCCGTGCCCCTGTCCAGGTCGATCCGCGTTCGCGGCGGGGCGCCCTCGGCGTCCTCCTCGGCCATCAGCGACTCGTGCTCGCGCTGCTCGATCTCGTGCTTCTTGGAGGGGTAGAGCGCCTCCTGCAGGATGTCGAACCCCGTCGAGGACATGGCGGAACCGTGCTTCGAGCCGGGCTTGCGCTTGGCCACGGCCAACTCGATCATGCCGAGCGCGAACAGCAGCAGCACGAGGGCGGGCAACGTCATCGCCAGCAGGAACCCCACAGTCCACCTCCGGTTCCAGTGTCGCGCCGCGACCTCGTCACCGCAAGCATCGACTGTCGTCGCTCGTCCCACGCTGCAGGCGGCGGTGCTGGCAGGATCGCCACCATGCGCATCCTCACCATCGGCGGGACACGGTTCGTCGGGCGGCACCTGGTGGCCGCGTCGATCGCCCGGGGTCATGAGGTCACCGTCCTGCACCGGGGGGTCGAGTGCTCCGGGGCGCCGGGCGCCGAGCACCTGCACGCGGACCGTGATGCCGACCTGGGCGTGCTGTCGGGCCGCGAGTGGGACGCCACTGTGGACGTGTGCGCCTACTGGCCCCGTCAGGTCACGTCGTTGGCTGATGCGCTGGGGGAGCGCGGCGGTCGGCACGCGCTGATCTCCACAGTCTCGGTCTACGCCGACGCGCCGCAGCCCGGCCTCGACGAGCAGGCGCCGCTGGTCGCCCCGCTCGGCCTCGATGGCAGCGCCCCGCCCATCGACATGGAGACCTACGGGGGGCTCAAGGTCGGCTGTGAGCATGTGGCCGAGCAGCGACACGCGGGCCAGTTGCTGGTCATCCGCCCCACCTACATCGTCGGCCCGCACGATCCCACCGCGCGTTTCGTCTACTGGGTGGACCGGCTCGCCCGCGGTGGCACGGTCCTGTGCCCGGGCAGCCCCGACGTGCCGTTCCAGTACATCGACGCCCGTGACCTCGCGGACTTCACCGTCGGCCTCCTCGAGGCTGGGGACGAGGGGACCTTCCATGCGGTCCAGCCACCGCCCCCCTACTCCTTCGGCGAGATGCTCGAGGCGGTGCGTGCAGCGGTGGCACCGGCAGGGACCTCCCTGGAGTGGGTGCCCTCCGCGTGGCTGGCCGAGCGGGGGGTGACCCCGGCCATGCTGCCGCTGTGGACGGGCGCGGACGATCCGGAGTTCGCCCTGGCGATGGACCCCGCGCGCGCCGTCGCGGCCGGGCTGCGCGCCCAGCCCCTGGCCGATACGGCTGCTGACACCTTGGCCTGGTTGTCGGATCCGTCCTCGCGATGGTCCGCCCGCAGCGCGCTGCTCGGGTCGGAGCGCGAGCAGGCCCTGCTCAGCGAGCGGGCAGCTCGCTAGTGCCGTCGCCGGTGGCGCCCTGCTCGTGGACCTCCGGATCGGCTGCCATCGACTCACGCCGCGCCCGGTGGGCCGGTTCGACCACCAGCCACGACAGCCAGATCACCACCAGCACCATCGGCCACCCGAGCGCCACCTTGGCCAGTCCGAGCGCGACGGTCATGCCGGCCAACCACAAGGGCGTCATCACCGCCACGCGCACCAGGAAGGAGGCCACCCAGATCCAGCTCGCCCGGCAGTACGCGGCGAGCATCACGGGATCGGTCCGCCAGGCCGAGGAGCGGGTCAGGGCGCCGACGGTGAGGCCCAGGAAGGGTCGCTTGACCCAGATCGAGACGGCCCACGCCAGGGCGGCACCGGCATTGGCCAGCAGGCTGGGCAGGAAGTAGTCCTGCGGACGCCCCGTGCGCGAGGCGACGAACGCGGCGAGGGCCACCGCGCCGAAGCCGGCCAGGGCGTGGCGCAGGGTGTCGTGGGTGGCCAGCCTCCAGCCGGTGACCACGAGGCCGGCGACCAGGGCGGCGATCAGGGCCACGGTGAGGTTCGATCCGGAGACCAGGTACGTGCTGACGAAGGTCAATGGGGGCAGCCCGGAATCCAGCACGCCGCGCCGCCCGCCGAAGGCGTCCATCAGGGAGACCTCCGACAGGTCGGGGGTCCCCTCCCGATCGGCCATGCCACAAGGGTAGGGGCGCCGGTGCCGGCCCGCGTGCCTTCAGCTGGGCGACCCGGACGGGGTCCGGGCAGGAGGTAAGGCCTGACTGTGTGATCGGGCGCTTTCCCCCACGGAGTAGGCTGTACCCGATGCCCTAGGGGGTATGCAGTCGCCACGAAGGAGTACTCGACATGTCCATCCGCCGGCACCTCGTGATTCCGGCAGCAGCAGTGCTGTCGATCGGTCTGCTGACAGCCTGCGCCTCCTCGGAGGACACCGCGACCGACACAGCGTCCTCTGCGGCCCCCGCCGCCTCCCCTGCTGCCGGGCGCGTGCGCCCTGACGATGGCCGACCCCTGGGTCAAGGCCCAGGACACGGACATGACCGGTGCGTTCGGGGTGTTCAGCAACCCGAGTGATGCCGACATCACGATCACCGCGGCCTCGAGCCCGTCGGCCGGGATGATGGAGATCCACGAGGTCGTCGACAAGGACGGCGCGATGGTGATGCAGCCCAAGGAGGGCGGCCTGCTCGTCCCGGCCGGAGGCTCGGCCGAGCTCAAGCCGGGCAGCGACCACCTGATGCTGATGAAGCTGCCCGCCCCGATCGAGGCCGGTGACGAGGTCGAGATCACCGTCATGTGCGACACCGGTGGTTCGCTGACCTGGACCAGCGTCGCCAAGCCGTTCGAGGGCGGCGCCGAGTCGTACGTGCCGGCTGAGGGCGCGATGGAGTCCATGTCCCCCAGCCCGTCGGAGAGCTGAATCCCGCCGATGGCCCGCGACCCAGAGCCCGAGCAGGCCCCGACCGGAGTCACCCGTCGGGGCCTGCTGGGCGCGCTGGGCATCGGTGTCGGGGGGCTGGCGGTCGGGGCCGCCGCCGGGTACGCGGTCGCATCTGAGACGGATGCATCCGCGGGCGGCTCAGGGACGGCCGTCACCGAGCCGGGCGCGGTACCCGCACCGGGCAGCACGGTGGTGCCCTTCCACGGGGTCCATCAGGCAGGCGTCGAAGACCCGTTGCAGGCCACCGCGACCTTCGTCGCACTGGACCTGAAGGACGACGTCGACCGCGAGGCCCTCGTCCGGCTCATGCGCCTGCTCACCGACGACGTCGAGCGGCTGTCCGAGGGTCGACCGGCGCTGGCGGATCCGCAGCCCGAGCTCGCGGTCGTGCCCGCCCGGCTGACGGTCACGGTCGGCTACGGGATGGGCCTGCTGGAGGCAGCAGGGCTGGTCGACCAGGCGCCGGCCTGGCTCGTCGAGGGGCTCGGATCCTTCTCGATCGACAAGCTCCAGGAACGCTGGACGGGGGGCGACCTGCTGCTCCAGGTCGCTGCCGAGGATCCGGTCACGGTCTCGCACGCGGTGCGCGTGCTGCTCAACGACGCCGGCCCGTTCGCAACCGTCCGCTGGGTCCAGTCCGGGTTCCACCGCCCGGCGAACACCGCGCCCACCGGCATCACCGGGCGCAACCTGTTCGGCCAGGTGGACGGCACCGTGAACCCCACGCCCGGGACCGAGGACTTCGCCGCGGTCGTCTGGCTCGGGTCTGGCTCCGGTGTACCGGCGTGGCTCCAGGGAGGGTCGTCGGTGGTGGTGCGGCGGGTCGCGATGGACCTGAAGGTCTGGGGCGGGGTGGACTCCCGGTCCAAGGAGGAGTCGATCGGCCGGCGGCTGTCCGACGGCGCACCGCTGACCGGCGGGACGGAGTTCACCGCACCGGACTACGAGGCCGTCGATGAGAACGGGTTCCTCGTGATCCCGCCGACCGCGCACATGCGCCTTGCCCACGCTGCGGCCCCGAGCGAGCGGATCCTGCGCCGGCCCTACAACTACGACGACGGCATCGCGGCCGATGGCACGGCCGACGCCGGGCTCATCTTCGTCGCGTACCAGGCCGATCCGGCCGCGCAGTTCGTGCCGATCCAGAAGCGGCTGGCGAAGTCCGACGTCCTGAACATCTGGACCACGCCCATCGGCTCGGCGCTGTTCGCGGTGCCGGGCGGGGTCCAGCCCGGCGAGTACCTCGGCCAGGCCCTGCTCGGCTGAGCGTCGCGGCTGGCTCAGACCCCGGGGCCGTCCTTGTCGACATTGTCGGTGAAGGAGCCCGCGTGGGCCCGCTTCGACGGGTCGCGGCGGACCGCCACGAGGCTCGCGACGGTGGTCACGGTCAGGACGATCACGATGACGGCCAGCGAGAACGTGATGGTCATCTCGGGGACCTCGGGCCAGATCCCGTGCGCCCAGTGCAGCACCAGCTTGAACCCGATGAACACCAGGATGAACGCCAGCCCGGACGACAGGTAGATCAAGCGGTCGAGCAGGCCGTCGACGAGGAAGAACAGGGCCCGCAGGCCGAGCAGCGCGAACGCATTGGCGGCGAACACGATGAACGGCTCGTCGGTCACGCCGTACACGGCAGGGATCGAGTCGAGGGCGAACAGGATGTCAGTGGAGGCGATCGCGACGAACGCGATGAACAGCGGCGTAGCCATCCGCACGCCGTTCTCGCGGACGAAGAAGTGCCCCTCGCGGTAGTCCTCGGTGACCGGGATGCGGCGCTTGGTGAAGCGCACCAGGGCGTTGTCCTCGATGTCGGGGTCCTCGTCCCGGTGCTGGAAGAGCTTGATCCCGGTGTAGATCAGGATCGCGCCGAAGATCAGGAACATGAACGAGAAGTAGGCCAGCAGGGTCGCGCCGATCGCGATGAAGATCGCGCGCAGGACCAGGGCCAGGGCGATCCCCAGCGTGAGCAGCTTGTGCCGGTGCGGGGCAGGGACCGCGAACGCGGACATGATGATCACGAAGACGAACAGGTTGTCGATCGACAGCGTCTTCTCGACGATGTACCCGGCGAAGTACTCAGCGCCGTAGGGGGATCCCGCCCAGGCCCCGAACACGAGTCCGAAGACGATCGCCACCGAGATGTAGAAGACCGACCACCCGGCCGCCTCCTTGAACCCGACCGCGTGCGGGTTGCGGCCGCTGATCACCAGGTCGAACGTGAAGAGGGCCACGATCACGCCCAGCGTCAGCGCCCAGACCTCCCACGGGATGCCCAGGGTCGGGCCGTCACCCGACGATTCAGCGAGGCGGACGGCGGCGGTGGCGAGGCTGGGCATGAAGTCGATCGTAAGGGGCGGACCGGTTTCCGGCACACACGCCGCACAGGGCGCCAACCCCGCCCCGGAGCCGACGGCACGGCCAACCGCGGCACGGCAAACCCAGCAAGATCCGAACTTGCTCCAACTCTCGAGCGCACTGACCGGCTTCATCCAACTCTCGGGTGCCCGGACGGCCTCGTTCTTGGATCAAACCGTGATCTTGAGCCCTTCCCGATCAGACCAGCAGGCCGTCCCAGACGGGGGAGTCGGTGACGAACTCCACCAGCCTCTCCACGTTGCCCTTGGGGCTCAGGATCGTGAAGTACTGGTCCTTGATCGTGGGCGCCAGCCGGATCGACTCCACGAACGCCGCCCGGTCCAGCGGGTTCTCCTTCACGAAGTGCATGAACCCGGTCTCGGCCAGCACTGACATGACGTCCTCGAGCCGCGGGTGCTCCTGCAGCCACATCGTCGCGATCGAGGCCAGCCCGACCTGCAGGCCGTGCATGCTCGGCCGCTCGGCCACCTTGTCGTAGGCGTGGGAGATCAGGTGCTCGCTGCCCGAGGCGGGTCGCGAGGAGCCCGAGACCTCCATCGCCACGCCGCTCATGACCAGGGCCCCGGCCATCAGCTTGATGAAGTCCAGGTCACCGATCGACTTGTTCGGGTAGTTGACGAAGTTCTCCACGCTCTGCAGCGCGATCAGGACGGCGAAGTCGTTGACCTGCTCGCCGGTCTCCCAGTACGCCAGCTTCCAGTCGTGCACGGCCGAGTACTTGCTGAGCAGGTCGCCCACCCCCGAGAACGTGAACCGCGGCGGCGACTTGGCGATCACCGCGGTGTCCAGCACGACACCGAACGGGATGCTCGCCGGGCAGCTGGTGCGCTTGCCCGCGACCTTCAGGCTCGCGCCGGGGGAGGCGAACCCGTCGTTGCTCAGCGCGGTTGGCACCGCGATCACCGGCTTGTGCGCCAGGAACCCCGCGTACTTCGCGTAGTCGATGGCCATGCCCCCGCCGACGGCGACGATCGCGTCGGTGTTTCGCGGCAGGGCGAACGCGCTGCTGACCACGGCCTCGATGTCGTTGGTGACGACCGTCTCGGTGTAGCGGGTCTTGATCTCCGAGCTGTCCAGCGAGATCTCGACGGTCTGGCCGAGCACATCGCCCATCCCCTCGCCGTAGAACAGGGCGATGGAGTTGAAGTCGTTGCGGCGCAGGTACTTGCCCAGCTTGTAGAGGGTGTTCGGCTTGACCCGCAGCAGGGTGGGGATCTGGATCGCGGTCGAGGTGGTCACGCGGAGGCCCCCGGCCCGGTCTTGGTCCCCCCACCCGGAACCTCGGGGGAGCCATCGGACCCGAGTCCGGACTGCAGCGCGTCCCAGTCGATCGACCCGACGGAGTCGAACACGAAGTCCGGCCGGTAGGGGAACTGCTCGATGGTCTCGGGACTGGAGACCCCGGACAGCACGAGCGTGGTGCGCATGCCCGCCTCCAGGCCGCCGACGATGTCGGTGTCCATCCGGTCGCCGATCATCACGCAGTCCTCGGCGTGCGCCCCGAGCATCTGGCGGGCGTAGATCATCATCAGCGAGTTCGGCTTGCCGACGATGTAGGGCTTCTTGCCCGTCGCGGCCTCGATCGCCGCGAGGATCACGCCGGCGGCGGGCTCCGTGCCGCCCTCGACCGGGTCGATCAGGTCCGGGTTGGTCCCGATGAACTTGGCGCCGGCGTCGATCAGCTGGGTGGCCTTGCGCATGGTCGCGAAGTTGAAGTTGGCCGTCTTGCCGACGACCACGTACTCCGGGTGGCTCTCGGTGATCGAGTAGCCGACCTTGTACAGCTCGGCCGCCAGGCCGCTGCCCCCGATGACGTAGGCCGTGGAGTGCGGCCGCTGGGCGTGCAGGAACTGCGCGGTGGCGATTGCCGCGGTGATGAAGTTGGCCTCCGTGAGGCCATGGATCCCCATCACCTCGAGCTTGCGCAACAGGTCCAGCGGGGTCTGCTCGGAGTTGTTCGTGAGGAACAGGAAGGGGATCTCGTGGGCCCGCATGTGCGCCACGAAGTCCTGGGCGCCGGGGATGAGCTCCTTGCCACGGTAGATGACCCCGTCCATGTCGGAGATCACGCTGAGCCGGCCCATGTGCGTCCCTTCCGCAGGTGTCCCGATCAGGCTAGTCCGAGCGGCCGGCCGGGCGCGTGGCGTACGGCCCCGCCAGGTCAGGCCAGCGGGCCAGCACGGCGGGCCGGCGGCCAAGATCACGGATTCGTCCAACTCTCGAGCGCCGGGAGCGGTTTCCTCCAACTCTCGGGCCTCCCGACGACTCCGATCTTGGATCGAACCATGGTCTTGGGGCTGACGGCCGCTGAGTGCGCGGGGATTCGGGACCTTGCGGGGGTTGGCTCGGGGTTGGGAGCCCGCCTTCCCCCGTATGTGCGCTCAGGCCGCAGGTCGCGGACCGGGCTGCGGGTTCGGGTCGGGTCTTGTCGGGATCGGCTTCGCACCGTCCGCCCGCGGACAGCCACCGTCCGTCGGATCCGCTCGACGATCTCCATCGGGCGGCGTTCGACGTCATCCCAGGTGAGCCGGATCACCACGAAGCCCAGGGCAGCCAGCCGTTGGTCACGGGTCCGATCTGTCTGAAACCGGTCCTCGCCGTGGAATCGCCGGCTGTCGAGCTCGACGATCGTCCCGGTCGCCTCGTGCAGGGCATCGACGCGGCCGACGAAGCCGATTTCGTCGTAGATGTCGACGTTGAACCGCCACCCCGGGCCGAGAGAGTCGCACAGCCGATGGAACCTCCACTCGAGCACCGAGTGAGGCTCGCGGCGGCAGGAGTCAGCCAGCCGACGGGCCGTGGTGACGCCGTGCCGCCCGTGCGCGCGGAGGGTGGCCGTGTCAACGTCGCGTGCCGTCAGCAGGCCCCGCCGGAAGGCATCCGTGAGCATCTCGACCCCGACGTCCTCGCGCAGTGAGCACAGCAGGTCGCGAAGGGTGCGTCCCGGGGAGGTGACCGTCAGGCCGCGTGTGTTCAGCACGTCCCCCGGAGTGAGCGGGATCCGGTGAACCCACACACGAGATGGCCGGCGCTCGACGTGACCGGTGCCGTGCAGGGCAGCCGGCACAGCCAGTTGCCAGAGGAGCCCGGCGGTGGCGTGGCTGGCCACCAGCCCGCCCGTCAGGTGGACCGCTCGGGCCAGCTGCCATGGGCCTGGCTCGACCTCCTGGTGGCGTAGAACGGGTCCGGCCACGGGAACCCACAGCCCCTGGCGGATGAGGCGCCGCTGGGCGCGGTCGCCCCACCCCGCGGCCCGTGCCTGCGACCGCGTGAACACGCCATCCTGCCGACGCGCCTCCTCGGGAACGTCGATACGGTCGGGGATCTCCGGGACAGGCGCCAGCTGCATGGACCGCATGCCGCAAGCCTCACGGGTGGGTCGCCAATCCGAAAGGGTCCGGAGCGGATCTGTGGACAGCCCCAGCCGCGAGACAAGATCGCGATTTCATCCAAGTCAGCGGCCGGTCGGCCGTCCCGGACTTGGATGAAGTCGCGAGAAGCGCTCGAGAGTTGGATCGAATCGTGATCTTGCCTCGGGACGTGGCGATCGGCTGCGGGCTTGGTTGGGTGGGTCCCGGGGCGCCGAGGCTAGGGGGACCCCGCGGAGGGGGGCCCCGCTTGACAGCAAGTTACTGGCCAGTAGTAGTGTGTTGACACTTGCTCAACAAGCCGAACCCGCGATCCTGTGGGCGATCGGAATGGGCATCACCACGACAGCAGGCAGGAGAGATGCAGGCGTGATTTCTGAGGCGTACATCTACGAGGCGATCCGTACCCCCCGCGGCAAGGCCAAGAACGGTGCCCTGCACGGAGTCAAGCCGGTCACGATGCTGACCGACCTCATCCACGAGATCCTGGACCGCAACCCGGGGCTCGACCCGCTGCTGGTCGAGGACATCGTCGTCGGCTGCGTGACCCCGGTCGGCGACCAGGGGGCGAACATCGCCCGGACCGCCGCGATCGCCTCGGGCCTGCCCGATGCCGCCGGTGCCGGCGTCACGATCAACCGGTTCTGCGCGTCCGCGCTGGAGGCCGTCAACCTCACCGCGGCCAAGATCCGCTCCGGCTGGGAGTCGGTGGCGATCGCCGGTGGCGTGGAGAGCATGAGCCGCGTGCCGATGGGCATGGATGGCGGGGCCTGGGCGATGGACCCGGAGACCGCCTACGACACCTACTTCGTGCCCCAGGGCATCAGCGCGGACCTGATCGCCACCATCGAGGGCTTCTCCCGCGACGACGTCGACGCCTACGCCGTGATGTCCCAGGAGCGTGCCGCGGCGGCGTGGGCCGACGGGCGCTTCGCCAAGTCCGTGGTCCCGGTCAAGGACCGCAACGGCATCGTGCTGCTCGACCATGACGAGCACATGCGTCCCGGGCACCACGGCTCGAGAGCCTCGGCAAGCTCAAGCCCGCGTTCGCCGGCATGGGCGAGATGGGCGGCTTCGACGCCGTGGCGCTGCAGAAGTACCACTGGGTCGAGGGCATCAACCACGTCCACACCGGCGGCAACTCCTCGGGCATCGTCGACGGTGCCGCGATGGTCCTGGTCGGCCTCCGAGCGGATCGGGCGCGAGGCCGGCATGACCCCGAAGGGTCGGGTCGTCGCCTCGGCGGTCGTCGGAACCGAGCCCACGATCATGCTGACCGGCCCGGTGCCGGCCACCGAGAAGGTGCTCAAGACCGCGGGCCTGACCATCGACGACATCGACGTCTTCGAGGTCAACGAGGCCTTCGCGGCCGTCGTCCTCAAGTGGATCAAGGACCTGCACGTCGATCCGGACAAGGTCAACGTCAACGGCGGGGCCATCGCGCTCGGCCACCCCCTGGGCGCCACCGGCGCCATGATCCTCGGCACCTGCCTGGACGAGCTCGAGCGCACCGGCGGCCGCTACGGCCTGATCACGCTGTGCATCGGCGGCGGCATGGGCGTGGCAACCATCATCGAGCGGCTCTGAGACCCCGACCGGACAAGGAAGGCATCACACATGACTGACATCAACATGTTCGGCTGGGAGATGGACGAGGCCGGAATCGTCACCCTGACGATGGACGACCCGAACCAGGGCGCCAACACCATGAACGCGCTGTTCGTCTCCTCCCTGGCGACGACGCTGGATCGCCTCGAGGCCGAGAAGGACAAGATCAACGGCGTCGTGATCACCTCGGGGAAGAAGACCTTCTTCGCCGGCGGCGACCTGCACGACCTGATCCAGGCCACTCCGGCCACCGCGCAGCTGGTGACCGACCAGGTCACCCAGACGAAGGCCCTGCTGCGCCGGCTGGAGACCCTCGGGCCGCCCCGTCGTCGCGGCGATCAACGGCGCCGCCCTCGGCGGTGGCCTCGAGATCGCTCTGGCCTGCCACCACCGCGTCGCCCTGGACGTCAAGGGGTCGAAGATCGGCCTCCCCGAGGTCACCCTCGGCCTGCTCCCGGGTGGCGGTGGCGTCGTGCGCACGGTCCGGATGTTCGGCATCCAGACCGCGCTGATGAACCACCTCCAGGGGCAGCAGCGCTCGCCCAAGGACGCGATGGCCGCCGGCCTCGTCGACGAGGTCGTCAGCACCCCCGAGGAGCTGATGCACGCGGCCAAGACGTGGGCGCTGTCCAACCTCGACGCCGTCCAGCCCTGGGACGTCAAGGGCTACAAGATCCCCGGCGGCACGCCGATGACCCCGGCGTTCGCGGCGAACCTGCCCGCCTTCCCGGCGAACCTGCGCAAGCAGCTCAAGGGCGCGCCGATGCCCGCACCGCACCACATCATGGCCGCGGCTGTGGAGGGTGCCCAGGTGGACTTCGCGACCGCCGAGAAGATCGAGACCGAGTACTTCGTCAACCTCGCGATCGGCCCGGTCAGCAAGAACATGATCCAGGCGTTCTTCTTCGACATGCAGCACATCAGCAAGGGTGGCGACCGGCCGAAGGACGTCCCGAAGTACACCGCCCAGAAGGTGGTCGTGCTCGGCGCCGGGATGATGGGCGCGGGCATCGCCTACGAGTGCGCCCGGGCCGGCATGGAGGTCGTCCTCAAGGACATGACCCTCGCCGCCGCGGAGAAGGGCAAGGCCTACTCGCAGGGCATCCTCGACAAGGCCGTGGCCCGCGGGAAGATGACCGCTGAGGGCGCGCGACGAGATCCTCGCCCGGATCACCCCGACCGAGAACATGGCCGACGCCAAGGGTGCCGACCTCATGATCGAGGCGGTGTTCGAGGACCCGGCCCTGAAGAAGTCGGTCTACGCCGAGGTCGTGCCGCTGCTGACCGAGGACGCGCTGCTGGGCTCCAACACCTCGTCGCTGCCGGTCACCGGCCTCGCCGAGGGTGTGGACCGGCCCGAGGACTTCATCGGCCTGCACTTCTTCTCGCCGGTGGACAAGATGAAGCTGCTGGAGATCGTGGTCGGCAAGCAGACCTCGGACGAGGCGCTGGCCAAGGCGATCGACGTCGCCGTGCAGATCCGCAAGCTGCCGATCGTCGTCAACGACAGCCGCGGCTTCTTCACCAGCCGGGTCATCGGCGACCGTCGTCGCTGAGGCCGCCGCGCTGGTCGGCGAGGGCGTGCCGGCCAACAGCGTCGAGCAGGCGGCTCTGCAGGCCGGCTACCCGGTCGGCCAGCTCGCGCTCACTGACGAGGTGAGCCTCACGCTCGGCCCTGAAGATCAAGAAGGCGGCAGAGGCGGAGGCCGCAGGCTGGGGGCCTCCAGATCGTCGAATCATCCGGGCTATCGCGGTCATCGAGAAGATGGTCACCGAGCACGGGCGCGGCGGGCGCGCGGCCGGCGCGGGCTTCTACGACTACGCCGAGGGCAAGAAGCTCGGCCTGTGGAGCGGGCTGAAGGACTCCTTCGGCGGGGACAACCTCGACATCCCGATGAAGGACCTGCAGGACCGGATGCTGTTCATCGAGGTGATCGAGAGCATCAAGTGCCTCGACGAGAACGTCCTGCGCACCGTGCCGGACGCGAACATCGGCTCGATCTTCGGCATCGGCTTCCCGGCCTGGACCGGCGGCGTGCTGCAGTTCGTGAACACCTACGACGGTGTCGGCCCCTCGGCCTTCGTCGCCCGGGCCAACGAGCTGGCCGACACGTACGGCGAGCGGTTCACCCCGCCGGCGTCGGTCGTGGCCCTGGCCGAGGCTGGCGGCAGCTACAAGTGAGTCGCAGCGGTGGCCCCGGAGCAGCCCCGATGGGGGCCGTCCCGGGGCCACCGCGCATGTCGGCCTCCGGACCGGCGCCAGCAGCTGGTCGACATCGGACTCGACCTCCTGGAGACCCGACCCATCCAGGATCTGGCCATGGACGAGGTCGCCGCGGAGGCGGGCGTCTCCCGGACCCTGGTCTTCCACTACTTCCCGTCCAAGGGCGACTACTTCGCGGCGGTCGTCGCACGCGCCGGTGATCGGCTGATGCAGGCCGTCCCGGGTGACCCGGGGACCGACCCCGACACGCGGCTGCGGGAGATGGTCCGTGCGTTCCTGAGGTTCGTGGCCCGCAAGCGCGGGGTGTACGTTGCACTTGTGCGCGGCGCCTCCGGTGGTGACCCCAAGGTGTTGGCCGTCCTTGATGAGGTCCGAGCCAATCACGTGATCCGCTGGCTGGATGCGGCCGAGTGGCCGGCCCGCGATGAGGTCACCCAGCTGGCGGTGCGCGGCTGGCTGGGGTCGTTGGAGGAGGTCGCCCTGGCTGCGACGACCTCCCCTGTGCCGCGCGAGTCGGTCATCGAGCTGCTGGTCGAGGGCCTGATCGCCGACCTCGAGCGCGCTGGGCGCCTGAACGCGCGGCAGTCAGGCCCGGTCGGAGGTGCCTGACCAGGAGCACGTCGTCGGGGTCCCGCTGCGCCGCCTGCCCGGCTGGCTCGAGGGATTCGCCGCCCGACACGGGGATTGGACCGCGACCGCATCGACGCAGCCGCACGGCTGGGACCTGGTGGCCGCCGACGCCGCCCGCGCCCAGGTCGTGGTGCCCACATGGCTGGAATCCGAGGATCCCGGGCCGTTCGATCCCGCGGCACTGGCCGAGCTGGCCCCAGCGTTCGGGGTGCTCCTGCTGCGTCGCGCCGGCTACGCCGTGGCCACCTTCGTGGGGGTCAGCGTCGCGGAGAAGAAGGTGGGCACCCGGCACATCCACGGTCGGACGGCGGCGGGTGGTTGGTCGCAGCAGCGCTACGCCCGCCGGCGGGACAACGAGGCCGACGAGATCGTGGGTGCGGCGGCTGAGCATGCCGACCGCATCCTGGGTCCCCGTGCGGACCTTCAGTTCCTCGTCACCGGGGGAGACCGTCCCCTGCTCAACGCCGCGCTGAAGGTGCTGGACCCCCGACTGGCGGCGCTGCCCATCGGCGCCCACCTCGGCGTCGGCACCCCGGACGCCAAGATGCTGGCGGTGATCCCCGACCGCGTGCTGGCCGTGCAGGTCCGGATCGGCGGCCCACAGGGTGATGCAGGCGCAGGACCGCTCGACCCGTCCACGGCCTGACCGCGGGTCTACTCTCGGAAGGGGCACGACCAGGCACCCTGTCGGGGCCCCGGTGTGGGGAGGTGCGGTGAATCTCGAGAAGGTCATCTTCGGCTTCTTCGTCCTGCTCGCAGCGACGCTGAACTTCGGCTTCGTCATCGGCGACATCAGTGACCCGTCGGTGCACAACCCCTACGAGCTCCTCGCCGCCATCGTCGTGAACCTCATCGCCACGGTCCTGAAGTTCGGCGATCGCACGCAGATGGGGGCGGTGCACCTGGCCACCTCCCTGGTCGCGGACCTGCAGCTGGTCGCAGCCGGGGTGTTCTGGGTCGTGGCCGACCAGGCAGCCGGTGGGATCAGCGGATCGGCGATGGCCAGCGTGGTGTCGCTGGCCGCCGGGGCGCTGCTGGCGAACATCGTGTCGGTCATCCTGCTGATCGCCGAGACGCTGCAGTTCTCCCGCCGGTAGCCCGCCATGGGCAACCCGCTGCTGACGTTCTGGCACATGCTCGTGGAGCCGCGCCCGGACGAGTCGGGCCAGCCGCTCCGGGAGCAGGGGGCGCCGGAGCCCTCGGTCCGCGCTGTGCCCTCCACGGGCGCGATCTTCCTCGTGCTGCGCCGGATGCGGGTCCCGTTCATCGTGCTGATCCTCGTGTTCTCGATCAGCGTGCTCGGACTGACGCTCATCCCCGGCGAGCAGCCCGATGGCGGCACCGAGCCGATGAGCTTCTTCGACGCGTTCTACTTCATGAGCTACACCGCGACGACGATCGGCTTCGGGGAGATCCCGTACCCGCTGACCATCGACCAGCGGCTGTGGGTGACGTTCTCGATCTACCTGGCCGTCATCGGGTGGGCGTACGCGATCGGCACGCTGCTGGCGCTGCTGCAGGACCGCGCCTTCCGCAAGGCCGTGGAGACCCAGCGCTTCGCCCGGCAGGTGGCCCGGATCCCGGAGCCGTTCCTCGCCCTGGTCGGGCTACGGGGAGGCCGGGGCGCTGGTCGCCCGGACGCTGGACGCCCGGGGCCGGCGCCTGGTGGTCGTCGACCGATCCCAGGACCGGATCGACGCGCTCGCGCTCGAGTCCCTGCGCGCCGATGCCCCCGCCCTGAGTGCGAACACGCGGGACCCGGACACGCTGATGCTGGCGGGCCTGACGAACCCGCGGTGCGAGGGGGTCCTGGCGCTGACCGACGACGACGAGTCCAACCTCGCCGTGGTCCAGGCGGTGCACCTGATCCGCCCGGGCCTGCCGGTCGTGGCCCGGGCGGAGAAGCTCGCCACCGCCCGGCGCATGGAGCCCTTCGGTGGACCCACCGTGGTGAACCCCTACGACGCGTTCGGCGACCGCCTGCGGGTCGCGCTGCGCACCCCGAGCCTGGCCCAGCTGGTCGACTGGCTGATCCTGCCCCCGGTGCGCCGCTGCCGCCGCGTACCGATCCCCCCGAGGCCGGGGCTGGGTGGTGGTCGGGTCCACGCGGGCGGTCGGCGAGGTGGTCGACGACCTGCACGCCGTGGGCGTGCCGGTCACGGTGGTCGACCCGGCGACCTCGGCGCAGGAGGGGACCGGACCCGAGGAGCAGGGCTTCGCCGACCTGGCCGTCGCGCGCGGTGGGGCTCGTTGGCGCTGCTGATCGTGACACCGTGACCGTCTCCTACGTCGAGGCCGCCCGGAGGGCGAATCCCGCGATCGTGGTCGTCGCCCGCCAGGAGTCACCCGCGAACGACGCCCTGTTCGCAGCACTGGCCCCGGACGTGCTGCTGGTTCCCTCGGAGGTGGTGGCACGCGAGGTTCTCGAGCGGTTGTCCAACCCGCACCTGTGGCAGTTCCTCCAGTCGGCCAAGGAGCAGTCCGAGAGCTGGGCGGCCCAGACGCTGCACGATCTCGTGGCTCGGGTCGGGGAGCCCTCGCCCACGGTGTGGGAGGTGCTGATCGACGAGGCCCAGGCCCCGGCGCTGTGCCGGCATCTGGCCGCAGGTCCGGTCACCCTCGGCCAGCTCATGGCCAGTCCCTGGGTGCGCTCTGAGCGGCTGGGCCTGATGGCGTTGATGCTCGAACGCGGTGCAGAGCGGATCCTGGTGCCGGACGAGAGCCTGGAGGTGGCCGTCGGCGACATGCTCCTGATGGCCGGGGCGTCGGGCACCCAGCGGGCCTGGGACGCCACCCTGTACGAGGACGACTCCCTGGCCTACGTGCTCTCCGGGGAGGCCGTGGCCACGTCGTGGTGGGGTCGGCGCCTCTTCGGCTGAGGGCCGGGGTCGGCGTCGAACCTCGGTCCTCGGTGACCGGAGCGCCGCATGGTTGGCTGGCGCCATGGACAGCCTCGACCTCTCCGCCCTGCTCCGCCCGACCCCGACCGACGATCCCCTGCGATTCACCCTCGACGTCCCCGACGGGCTCCAGCAGGGTCGGGGGGCCTGGGGTGGGGTGGCGACCGGGGCCATGGTGGCGGCTGCGCAGCTGGTGGATCCACGCCCGGAGATGGCCGTGCGCACGCTCAGCGCCCAGCTGGTCGCCCCCGTCCTGGTCGGGACACTGCATGTCGTCGTCGAGGTGCTGCGCAGCGGGTCGGCGACCAACACCCTCGCAGTGCGTGGACTCGACGAGCGAGGGCGCGCTGCTCGCCCACGGGGTCGTCGTCCTGGGCGCACCGCGCACGGGGGAGGCCATGCCGGATGGGCCGGCGTGGCTGAGCCTGGAGCCGCCCAGCGAGTTGGCCGCCGGGCCGGAGCAGGTGCCTGAGGCCCCTGTCGGGCCGCCCCTGGCTCCTGACTTCACCGTGCACCTGGAGATGCGCCCGATCTCCGGGTTGCCCTACCAGGGGGCGGATACCGACCTGACCACGGGCTGGGTACGGCCACGGGGCGCACTCGAGCGGGTCGACGCCTCGGTCGTGACAGCGCTGGCCGACGCGTGGTGGGTCTCGGCGATGGCCCGAATGGACCATCCGCGACCGGCCGCGACGGTCGGCTTCACCCTCGACTTCCCCAGCGACCCCACCTTGCTCCCACGTGATCTGGAGGGCCGGCTCGAGCCGCTGTTCCACCGTGGCCGAGGCGTGGCTGCTCGGGAGGGCTACACCGTCGAGACGCGTGAGCTCTGGACGCGCACCGGTGCGCTGGTCACCTGGAACACCCAGACCGTGGCCGTCATCAAGTAGCCCTGGGAACCAAGCGATGGGGCAGGGGCTGCCGGGCTCACCTGACGTGTCGCGCGACCAGCGTGTCGGCCAGCGAGTCGCCGATGCGCTGGCGCTTGGCGGTCATCAGCATCGCGATCAACCCGACCGCACCGAAGAACATGGCGTCCACGACCAGCAGCAGCCAGCGAAGCGACAACTGGCTCCCGGTGGGTGCGCTGCCGTCCAGGCCCGTCACTCGCAGCCCGAACCAGCCCATCGCCAGTGTCCGCCCCCCGCGGCCCTGGGGCAGTCGCGCCCAGTACCACCAGCTGATGACCACGGCCAGGACAAGCAGTGCGAGGACTCGCCGGGATCGTGATCAGCAGGGCACCCAGGGAGTCGTCCGGGTTGCGGGGCAGCAGCAGGAGGATCAGGGTCGTCGGGATCAGCGTGATCAGGGCGACGATCCCCAGGTCGAGGGCGAACTGCACGACCCGCAGCGCGACGATCGGCACTCGATCGAGGACCCCGGCGGGCGCCGCCGCGGGGGCTTCCTCAGTCTCGGGCACGACGGTCATCCTAAGTCGCACGCCAGCGCGCGGCCGGGACCTCACCTATCGTGATCGGGTGCGCCTCCTCGCCCTCGCCGCCGCCGTGGTCGGCGCCCTCGTGGTCCTTGTCATGGGCCGGGGAGTCGCCCTGCCCTGGGAGCCGGGATGCTCCATCTCCGACCCGTCCGGGCAGGTCCTCGCCGAGGGGTCACCCTCGGAGATCTCGGTCCTGATCTCAACGGCCGACGGTGAGATCGCCCGGGCGCTGGGAGCGGGCCCAGGCCTCACGTGCCGGATCGGCAGCATCGGCACCACGAACACACCCAAGGAGCCCCCGCTTGGGCTCACCCCCGGGCTGCTGCCCTTCGCGCTGAGGTGCAGGCCCAGTTCGGCGACGTGCCGGCCGGCGGCTTCGGTCCCGAGGAGGTGCTGCCCGGTCGCAGCGCCCAGGGTGAGCACTCGCTCGGGCGCGCGATCGACTTCTTCTTCCGACCCCACGAGGACGCGGATCAGGCCCGGGCGGGATGGCAGTTGGCGAACTGGTCGGTGGCCAACGCCGAACGGCTGGGGATCCGCACGGTCATCTACCGCGACCAGATCTGGACCGCACGGCGATCGGTGCAGGGATGGCGTGACTACCGGTTCAGCGGTCCGGACCCGGACAACGCCGTCAACCGGCACCTCGATCACGTCCACGTGGACGTGGCCTGAGCCAGCGGTTCCGGGGGATTGGCTCCCTACGCGGGTTTGGGCTACCGTGATGTGGGTATAGCCCATGCACTGTCGGCGCACCGCTGGCACACTGCCGATTTCGTTGAGCAACGTTTCCTCACCTGGCCCTTTGGCGGCCAATCAGACGCGTTGAAGACGACACGCCCTGAGAAGAAGGAACACCGTGGCTGAGCACGCCCCGCAATCCCGCGCGCCCCGATCCGGACCGCGCACCACGTCCAATGCCTCCGCGAAGGGGGTCAAGAAGGCCGGCTCCTGGAAGGCTGCGAAGCCGACCGGCTCCTGGAAGGCAACCAAGTCGGTTGGCTCCTGGAAGGGTGCTACGGCGCAATCCGCCGACCGCCCCCAGAGCCGTCATGCCGCCACGTCCCCGGCGCGCCCAGCCTGGCGAGACCGGGATGACCGCGCCCCGCGCCAGGACCGCGCCCCGAGGGATGACCGCGCCCCGCGCCAGGACCGCCCCGATCGCGCGCCCCGTGATGATCGCAGCGCCGCCCGCACCGAGACGCCCGGAGCGCGCCGAGCGCCCGTCGCGTCCCGGCCGGCCGAACCGCAACGACCGCTACGACCGCGGCCCGCGCAACGACCGTGGGCCGCGCAACGACCGCCGACCTGGTCCCCGCAACGACCGTCGTGACCGCGCCGATCGTCCGCAGCGCGCCCCGCAGGTCCCGCCCCTGACCGGGCCGAACGCGTTCGTCGACCTCGGCGTCCCGACGTCGCTGGCAGCCGTCCTGGCCAGCCAGGCGATCACCGAGCCGACGCCGATCCAGTCCATGACCATCCCAGCCGCTCTCAGTGGCCGCGACGTCCTGGGCCGGGGCCGCACGGGCTCGGGCAAGACCCTGTCGTTCGGCCTGCCGATGCTCACGATCCTGTCCGGTCCCCGGCCGACCAAGCGCCAGCCGCGCGGGCTGATCCTGGCCCCGACCCGTGAGCTCGCGATGCAGGTCCTCGACGCCCTGTCGCCGCTGGCTGCCACCCTGGGGATGCGGACCCAGCTGATCATCGGCGGCAGCTCGTACGACCGCCAGATCCGCGGGCTCGAGCGCGCTGACATCGTCGTGGCCACGCCCGGGCGCCTCGTGGACCTGGCCGATCGCGGCTCGGTCGACCTGAGCCAGGTCAAGGTCGTCGTCCTCGACGAGGCCGACCACATGGCCGACCTGGGCTTCATGCCCGAGATCGAGGCCATCATGGGGCGGCTGCCCGAGGACGTCCAGGGCCTGCTGTTCTCCGCGACCCTCGACCATGACGTCGACCGCCTGGTGCGCAAGTACCTGCACGAGCCGGTCGTGCACAACGCCGACCCGGCGACCGCGACCGTCGGCACGATGGAGCACCACCTGGTGCTCGTGCACCCGAAGGACAAGGACGCCGTCACGGCCGACATCGCGCTGCGCCGCGGGCGCACCGTGGCCTTCGTGCGGACCCAGATGGGTGCCGACCGCCTGGCCGGGCAGCTCGAGGCCGAGGGTGTTCGCACCGCGGCCCTGCACGGTGGCATGAAGCAGGGCATGCGCACGCGCACCCTGGAGGACTTCAAGCGCGGTCGCATCGACGTCCTGGTGGCCACCGATGTGGCCGCGCGGGGCCTGCACGTCGATGACATCGACCTCGTGCTGCACGTCGACCCGCCGCACGGGCCGAAGGAGTACCTGCACCGCTCGGGTCGCACCGCGCGCGCCGGGGCGTCGGGGACCGTGATCTCGCTGGCCACGACGCGCCAGCAGAAGTCGGTCACCGCGATCACCACCAGGGCCGGCGTGAACCCCGCGGTCCTGCGGGCCCGTCCGGGCGACGAGGCCCTGCACGCGCTGATCAGCTGAGTCCGCGATCCACCCAGTCGATCCGGCGCCGGCTCCCCTGGGCGGCTCCGTGCCGGATCGACGGCTGTGCGACCAGATGGCAGGATGCGATCGTGGCTGACACGGACTTCACCTGGAACAGCGTCCTCGTCGACGGCAACTGGATCCGCTACCGGGTCGGCTGGGCCGGTCGATGCCCCGCCGATGATCCACCAGCACGGCTTCGCGATCTCCGGCACGTACCTGCTGCCCACGGCCAGTCGCCTCACGGACTCCTTCCGGGTCTACGTGCCGGACCTCCCCGGGTTCGGCCGCAGCCCCAAGCCGAAGCAGACCCTGAGCATCGAGGAGCTCGGGCACCGCGCTGAACCACTTCATGGACGCCCTGGGCATCGAGCAGGCCGTGGTCGTGGGCAACTCCCTGGGCTGTGCCATCACCGCCGAGCTGGTCGCCGAGGCCCCCGAGAAGGTGTCCAAGGCCGTGATGGTCGGGCTCGCCGGCGGTCCCGCACAACCGGCCCCTGGCCAAGGCCCTGGTCCAGATGGCCCGCGACGGCCTGGTCGAGCCGCCGACCCTGCTGCCCGTCGCGGCCCCGGACTACCTGCGGTACGGGATGGTCCGCGCGATCAAGCTGTTCGACAAGATGACCAAGTTCCCGGCCTACCAGCGCTTCATGTCGATGCCTGTCCCCGTGATGGTCGTGATCGGCAGCGAGGACCCGCTGCGTCCGCCGTGGAAGAACATCAGCCAGGGCCCTGGCACGACCTCCCCCCGGAGGTCACGATCGTGCTCTTCCAGGGTGCGGCGCATGCCATCAACTTCACCCACCCGCGGGAGCTGGCCCACGCGATCCGGCAGTACGTCGCCGGTGAGGAGGTCCGGATGGAGGCCGACAACCCGAGTGGTGTCCCCGTCCTGCAGCTCAAGCGCCCGATCTGATCGCAGCATCGTCAGCCGGCGCACTGGGTCCCATTTGGGTCGCAATGTGATGTTTCCTCGACCGTGCGGGTGCCTGCCCAGCCCCGAGTGGGGGTTGAATAGCCGCATGGGGAAGACCGTGATGATCGTCGAGGACGACGAGGAGATCCGCCTGGTGCTGCGCTACGCCCTGGAGGACGAGGGGTACCGCGTCCTCGAGGCGGCCAACGGGGAGCAGGCGCTGGTCCTCGGCCAGGACGAGGACCCGGACGTGCTGCTCGTCGACCTGCGGCTGCCGGGGATCCATGGGCTGGACGTCGTGCGCAGCGTGCGCGCGACCAGTCGGGTGCCGATCATCATCGTCACCGCGCAGGCTGACAGCCACGACGTCGTGTCGGGCCTGGAGGCTGGCGCCGACGACTACGTCACCAAGCCGTTCATCACCAAGGAGCTGCTGGCCCGGATCCGTGCGCAGATCCGGCGGGCCAACGACGTCGAGGTCGACCATGGCCTGCTCGAGTGCGGCGAGGTCCGCCTGCGACCGGACACCGCGGAGGTCCAGGTCGGTGACCGGATCGTCCCGCTCAGCCCGACGGAGTACAAGCTGCTCGCCGAGCTGATCGGCGCCCGCGAGCGGGTGGTCAGCCGCGACGACCTGCTGCGCAACGTCTGGGGCTACCGCAACCCCGGTGACGGCCGCGTCGTGGACAATCTCGTCTACCGCCTGCGGGCGAAGATGGAGACCGATCCGGCTGAGCCCGTGCACCTGATGACGGTCCGCGGGTTCGGCTACCGGCTCAAGGCCTGACCCATGCGCTTCGGCCTGCGGACCCGGGTTGCCCTGGTCTTCGCCGTGCTCTCGATGGTGGTCGCGGTCCTCGTGGCCAGCGGGATCTACCTGGTGAGTCGCAGCTACCTGACCAACCAGCGCCAGTCGGCGGGACTCACCCGGGCCCTGCTCGACGGCCGATCGGTGGACGCGGCCATCGCCGGGGGGACCCAGCCCGGCGAGGTCCTCAGCCAGCTGCCGGTGGTCGGCGCCTCCCAGGCCCTGATGCGCGTGGGGTCGGTGTGGTACTCGCGGGGGGGCAGCACGGTCGCCCCGTCGGAGATCCCGGTGTCGCTGATCGACCTGACCCTCACCGAGGGCGGCGCCCAGCAGACGTTCGCCATCGGTGACCAGTACTACTACGCGGTGGCCGTGTACACGCGTTCCGGGCTGTACGTCGAGCTGTTCCCACTGAGCGAGCTGCGCGAGACGCTGCGCAACGGCGCCCTGCTCCTGGCCCTGCTCGCCCTCGGGGCGTTCGTCGTCGGAGGTGGGATCGGGCGCTACGTCGGCGGGCTGCTGATGCGCCCGCTTCGGCGGATGGGCGCCGGTGCCCGTCGCCTCGCGGACGGCGACCTCAGCGTGCGCCTGCCCGACACGGGGGACCCGGACCTCGACCCGATCTCCGACTCGTTCAACGAGATGGCAGTGGCCGTGGCATCCCGCATCGAGCGCGAGCGGCGGTTCGTGGCCAATGTCAGCCACGAGCTGCGCTCCCCGCTGACGACGGTCGTGGCGACCGCCGAGCTGCTCGAGGAGCACCACGACACCTTCCCCCCGCGGGAGGCCCGCCTCGTCACGAGCCTGGCCACGCAGTCCCGGCGCCTCACCCGGATCCTGCTGGACCTGCTGGAGATCTCGAGTGTGACTGCACGGGCGCCGGTCCAGCGGGATGCGACCGACATCGCCGCCCTCATCGAGGGAGTCCTCGCCGGACGCAACCTCGAGACCGCGCTGCTGCACGGGGACCGCCCGGTCGTCGTCACGGACGCGCGCCGCGTGGAGCGTGTGATGGCCAACCTGATCGACAACGCCACCCGCCACGGCAATGGGGTGCGCCAGATCCTGATGGTCGCCGGGGATGGTCGCGTGCGCATCCACGTCGACGACGCCGGACCCGGTGTGGATCCCGGGGAGGTCGAGCGGCTGTTCGAGCCGTTCGCCCGGGGAAGGGGTGTGGCCGAGCGACGGATCGAGGGGGCCGGCCTGGGCCTGGCCATCGTCCGGGAGCAGTCGGAGGCGATCGGCGGTCGCGTGACCGTCGGTGCCTCGCCGTTCGGCGGGGCGCGGTTCACGTTCGACCTCCCGGCCGAGGTCATGCCATGAACCGGTCCTGCTCCCCTGGTGGCCCGGGCGGCCCTTGCCCTGGTCCTCACCGGGCTGTCGTCCGGGTGTGGGGTGCAGGTGCAGGAGGAGGCCCAATCCCTGCCGAGCGGGGCCCTGCCCACCGTCGCACCGAGCCCGACACCGAGCCCGACAGCCAAGGAGGCCACGATCTACTTCGTCTCCGGTCGCGGGCTCGAGGGGGTTGGGGAGAGGATCAACGACCGTTCGGCGGTCGGCGTGATGGACGCTCTTGCCCTGGGACCACCGATCGAGCGCCAGACCGACCTGCGCACGCTCCTCCTGGATCCGCTGACCGGGGAGCCGGTTCTGACGGTCATGTCGGAGAGCCCGTCGGGACGCGTGATGCTGGCCCGCACGGATGCCTTCACGCTGCTGCCTGCCAATGACCAGGTGCTCCTCGTGGGCCAAGTGGTCACCAGCCTGGACGACGTGGGGCTGACCAGCGTCGTGATCACCGACCAGGCAGGCCTCCCCATCCCGCTGGTCCTCCCGGACGGTCGGGTGCTCGAAGGGCCGGCAACCGCGGAGGACTATGACGCGCTGGTGACCGACGCGAGCACGTGATTGACCGGCACAGCGGTCTCAGCGTTGGGTGATCCGCATCAGGGCGGGGCGGTCGGGCCGGATGGTCACCAGGGGCAGCGCGCGCACAGGCACGCCCGTGGGGGCCAGGCGCACGGCGCGGCAGATCATCGCCAGGGACAGGACCGCCTCGGCGTAGGCGAAGTCCCGGCCGATGCACATCCGGGGTCCGGCGCCGAAGGGGATGTAGGCGGTGCGCATTCCCGGGCCGGCGTCCGGGGCCCCGGCGAGGAACCGATCCGGGCGGAAGGCCTGCGGGTCATCCCACACCTCGGGGTGTCGGTGCACGATCCACGGGCTGAGGATCACCAGGGAGCCGACCGGGAGGTGGCAGCCGCTGAGCTCCATGTCGGCGGTGGTGCTGCGGGTGATCAGCCAGGCCGGCGGGTTCAGGCGCATGGCCTCGTCGACCACCGCCCGCGCGACCTGGAGCCGGGCGAGGGCCGGCAGGTCGAGAGCCGGCAGGTCGATGTCTGATCCGTCGGTCGCGGGCCGGCCGAGCACCTCATCGGCCTCCCGGGCGACCCGGTCGGCGATGTCGGGATGGGTTCCCAGCAGGACGAGGGCCCAGGTGAGTGCGGAGGCCACGGTCTCGTGACCGGCCACGAGGAAGGTCACGATCTCGTCGCGCACCGCGGTGCGATCCAGGTTCGAGGCCTGCAGCAGGTCGAGCATGTCGGGCGGGTCGCTCGGGCCCTGCGACCGGCGCTGGGCGAGGATCGCCTCCACTGCGGCATCGAGCTCGGCGAGCGATCGGGTCATCCGGCGGTTGCCCGGCGTGGGGATCCATGCCGGTGCCCGCAGTGGCATGCGGGCCATCGACACGACCTCGCCCAGTGCCGTCAGGGTGGCCTCGGCCAGCCGGTCGGCCACGGGTCCGAGCTCGTGGCCGAACAGGGAGTCGCCGACGACCTCGAGGGCCAGGGTCATCACCTCGGCGTCGATGTCCACGACGCCGCCCGTCGCCGCGCTCGCGCAGTCGGGCCACGAGGCGCGAGGCCGCGCGCGCCGTATGCGCCGCGACGCCCGGCAGCGTGTCGGCGTGGAAGGCGGGCTGCAGGACGCGCCGGTGCTCGCGCCAGACCGGGTTGTCGCTGGTCAGCAGGCCCTGCCCGGTCACCCGGGACAGTGCGCGGTACTGGATGGTTGCCTTGGTGACGTCACGGGACCGACCCACCAGCACCATCCGCACGTCGTCGGGATGGCTGACCATGTAGGTCGGGGGCGATGGGATCGGGAACTGCACGACGTCGCCGTACAGGCGCCACTGCTCGGCCAGGAACGCGAGGGGGTCATCACCGATGCGCCGCATGGCGCGCAGCATGTCCCCGCCGGTCGGTCCCGGGGCAGTGGCCGGGGTCCGACCATGCCGGCGTGGGCTGTCGGGCAGGTCAGCGTCCTGTCTGGACATAGTCGACGAGTGCGGAGCGCTCCCACTCGAGGTGCGAGATCCGGGCGGCCACGATGTCGCCGATGCTCACGATCCCGACCAGCGCGTCCTCGGAGATCACCGGGACGTGTCGGATCCGCCCCGCGGTCATCACGGTCATCACCTCGTCGATCGAGGTCTCCGGGGTGCAGGTGGTGACCTCGCTGGTCATGATCTCGGCGACCTTGACCCGGTCGAGGTGGACGAGCCGGGACTCCCGGAACGACGGCAGTCCGCCGTCACTGCGCAGGGCCCGGACGATGTCACGCTCGGACACGATCCCGTCGATGTGTGCGCCGTCCGCGGAGACGATCATCGCGCCGATGCGATGCTCGGCGAGGGCATCGACCAGTTCGGTCAGCGTCGCCTCCGGTGAGATCGTGGCAACCTGCGAGCCCTTCGCCCTGAGCACGTTCTTGATGGTCATCGGTACCTCCTGTGGCGGTCCGTCCTCCTGATGGGGCCACCGTAGTGGACGGCGTCGGCGCGTGAGAAGCAGGTCGTGGCGCCGCGTGCGTCGCAGTCCTGTCGCGGCGGGCCCGCGTCGATGGGCGGGCCGGCCACGTACCCCTCACCGGATGGCCGACCTTAGTCTGGCCCGGTGCGAGCACCGATCCCCCCGGCCGAGGTGGCGGTCGATGCCCACCTGGTGCGGCGCCTGCTGCGCGACCAGCACCCGGATCTCGCCGATCGACGCCTGCAGCGGATCGGCACCGGGTGGGACAACGAGGTGTTCCGCCTCGGCTCGGACCTCACGGTCCGGGTGCCCCGTCGTGAGCTCGGCGCACGCCTGATCGCCACCGAGCTTCGGTGGGTGCCGTCCCTGGCCCCCGGCCTTCCCCTGCCGGTTCCCACCCCGGTCCGCGCGGGCGAGCCCACTGACTTCTACCCGTGGCGCTGGGCGGTGTGTGCCCACGTCCCGGGAAGGCCGCCTGGGGGCTGCTGCCTTCACTGGGCACGCGGGAGCCCGCGCGGCCGATGCCCTCGCCTTGTTCCTGAGGGCCCTGCACGTCGCTGCGCCGGCGGACGCACCCCGCAGCACGTACCGGGGGGTGCCGCTCGCGGAGCGCAGCGACTCAGTGGCCCGGGCGCTGGACGGCGCGCCCACCGAGCTGCGATCCCGGATCGAGCGGGCCTGGGTCGAGGCCCTGGGAGCGCCCGGACACGAGGGTCCGGACCGGTGGGTGCACGGGGACCTCCACGGCCTGAACGTGCTGGTTGCGCGCAGGCGCATCACGGGCGTGATCGACTTCGGCGACCTGTGCGCAGGAGATCCGGCGACCGATCTGGCGTCGGGGTGGTTGCTGTTCGACGGCCCGGGTCGCCAGCGGTTGCGCCAGGCCTTGGCCGCTGACGACGCGGCATGGGCGCGGGGACGGGGCTGGGCGCTGTTCTTCGGCGTGATGTTCCTCGCCCACAGCGCGGATGCCCCGGTCAACGCGGCGATCGGCCGCCGTGCCCTGAGCGAGGTGCTCGACGGGGATCCCTGAGTCGAACGAGCCCTGCAACCACGACACGCCTGCGCTGCATGCGTCCATTCGGCTGATGAGGTGCCCGCTGGGCTAGGCTTGCGCACCCAATCCGGGGCATACTGGCGTGCGTGGGGGACGAGGACTACGAGGCTGAGCGCCGCCTGCGCAGGGGTCGGCGCACCTTCGTCGTGGGCACCCTGCTCCTGGTCGGTGCGCTCGTGGCCGGTGGCGCGTGGGTCAATGCCCAGGCCCCGGCCGCCGTTGCCCTTGAACCTGTGTCGACCCAGCTCCCGCTGCCCATCACCGAGCGCAGCGCGGATGCCAAGGCCGTGACCGACAGATTGGCCAGGGCCTCCGGGCGGTCGATGGAGTCGCTGGCCGCGCAGATGCCCGGTGCAGTCGAGAATCCGCTGGAGTCCGAGGCGCCCACGGTGGCCGGTGCCGAGGCAGCCAACGGCGAGTACGCCGAAACCCTGGCTGCCCTTGACGAGGCGGAGAAGGCCGCGGCGGACCAGCTCTCGCTGACAGAGGAGGAGTTGGCCCAGGCCGAGAAGGATCGGGCGAAGGCCGCCAAGGACCTGGCCAAGGAGGAGGCAGCTGCGGCGAGGGCCATTGACGCTGCGATCTCCTCGGCCATCTCGGCAGCTCGCGCCCAGGCCGCCTACACCGTTCCGCTGGGCGGCGATTTCGGGGGAGCGGTGCCCCGCGGTGGGGCGACCAGCACCTCCGAGGTGCTCGACCTGGTCAGAGCCAACTTCCCGGCGGACCAGGTGGGCAATGCGATGGCGGTGTCGCGGTGTGAGTCCGGCCACGGCAACAGGGTCAGCAAGCCGAACACGAACGGCTCGCGGGACTTCGGCGTCTTCCAGATCAACGACGGCGGGACGCTGCAGGCGGCCCTGCGCGCCATCGGTGTGGGCTTCTCGGACATCACCGATGCGCGCAAGAAGGCCCTGGATCCGGCCATCAACGTGCGGATGGCGCGTGCCATCTGGGACTCGCGCGGCTGGCAGCCCTGGACCTGCGCCGCCAAGATCAAGATCGTCTCGGGGCTCTACAAGAAGTCACCGGGCCCGATGGCGGGCAAGTTCGACGACTACGGCCTGTTGAGCGGCCAGTAGCGCAACCGCCGCCTCCGGCACGTGCCCGATCAGGGCGACTCCGGCTCCTGCCGGCTCCGCAGGGCGCCCGGCTCCGGCGGCCGTGTTGCCAGCAGGCGGCGCAGCGACTCCAGCCTCGCAGGACCGGACTCCCCGGCACCCCCGGACGCCGCGAACGCGTCGAGGGCGCAGTCCTGGGCTCCCTGCGTGTGCGGACATCCACGTGGGCAGTTCTCCAGGGCGGCGTCGAACTCCGAGAAGGCGTGCAGGACGCGATCGGGCACGACGTGCGCCAGTCCGAACGAGCGCACGCCCGGGGTGTCGATCAGCCACCCGCCCTGGGGCAGCGGGATCGCAACCGCCTGGCTGGAGGTGTGCCGGCCGCGGCCGGTGACCTCGTTGACGACGCCGGTGAGCCGGTCCGCACTCGGGACCAGGGCGTTGACCAGGGTGGACTTCCCCACCCCGGAGTGGCCCACGAAGCACGTGACTCGGTCCACCAGGTGGCTGGTCAGCTCGGCGAGGCCCGCGGGGTCGGTGGATCCGTCCTCGGCCATCCCGCACACGACGGCGCGGACGTCGAGTGCGGCGTAGAGGTCCAACAGGGGCGCTGGGTCGGCGAGGTCGGACTTGGTCAGGACGAGCAGGGGTGCCAGCCCTGCGTCATAGGCGGCCACCAGGCAGCGGTCGATGAGCCCGGGGCTGGGTTCCGGGTTGGCCAGGGCCGTGACGATCGCGAGCTGTTCGGCGTTGGCGACGATCACCCGCTCGTCGGGATCGGAGTCGTCGGCCGACCGGCGCAGGACCGTGGTGCGCTCCTCGATCCGGACCACCCGGGCGAGCCTGTCCGGCCCGCCACGCATGTCTCCCGTCAGCCAGACCGCATCGCCGACCACCACGGACTTGCGGCCGAGCTCGCGGGCCTTCACGGCGAAGATCGGCGTGTCGTCATCATCGAGGATCGCGGTGAAGCGGCCGCGATCCACCGCGACGATCCGACCGGGCGCCCCCGCGGAGTGTGCTGGGCGGTCCTTGCTGCGCGGTCGGGACTTGCCCCTGCCAGGGCGGATCCGGACGTCGTCCTCGTCCCAATGCCTCACTTGTCCGACCCGAGCATGTCCTGCCACAGCGTCGTGAACCCAGGCAGGGTCTTGCGGGTCGTGTCCACGTCCACGATCCGCAGGCCCGGCACTCGAAGGCCGATCACGGCTCCGGCCATGGCCATCCGGTGGTCGTCGTAGGTCTGGAAGGACCCGCCGTGCAGGGTCGCGGGGGTGATGCGCAGCGAGTTCTGCTTGGCCCGCACCGCGCCGCCCAACCGGTTGATCTCAGTGGACAGGGCGTCCAGTCGGTCGGTCTCGTGGCCGCGGAGGTGACCGATCCCACGCAGCCGGCTCGGGGTGCTCGCCAGGGCGGCCACGGCGGCAACGACAGGGGTCAGCTCGCCCACATCACGCAGGTTGATGTCGATTCCGGTGATCTGCTCCGGGCCCGTGAGGGTCAGCCCCTTGTTCGTGAGCTCTGTGGTGGCGCCCATCTGGGTGAGGATCTCGCGCAGGTGGGCACCGGCCTGGGTCGTCTGGGTCGGCCACCCGGGGATCGTCACCCGGCCCCCGGTCACCATCGCGGCGGCGAGGAAGGGGGCAGCGTTGGACAGGTCGGGCTCGATGGTGCGGTCGACCGCCCTGATCGGCCCGGGAGCGACGACCCAGCGCGCGTCGGTGGGGTCGTCCAGGGAGACGGTGACCTCGACCCCGGACTCGCGCAGCATCTGCACCGTCATGTCCACATGGGGAAGCGAGGGCAGCGGCTGGCCCTTGTGCCGGAGGTCCACGCCCTCGTCGAATCGGGCGGCCCCGAGCAGGATGGCGCTGACGTACTGGCTCGAGGCACTGGCGTCCATCGAGACCCGGCCACCCGGGACCCGGCCACCTCCTCGGACCGTGAAGGGCAGGCTGTTGCGCCCGTCGTCGGCGATCGTGACTCCCAGGGTCTCCAGCGCGCCCAGGATCGAGGCCATCGGGCGCATCCGGGCGCGTGGGTCGCCGTCGAAGCGGATGTCGCCCTTGGCCAGGCCGGCCACGACTGGCAGGAACCGCATGACCGTCCCGGCGAGCCCGCAGTCGACGTGTGCCGGGCCCTTCAACTTCCCCGGCTCGACACGCCACTGCTCGCCGCTGGACGTGATCTCGGCACCCATCGAGCGGAGGCCGGCCATCATCAGCTTCGTGTCGCGGGCCTTGAGGGGTCCCGTGATGGTGCTGGGCCCGTCGGCAAGCGCTGCCAGCACAAGCGCCCGGTTCGTCTGCGACTTGCTACCGGGAACCGTGACCTTGGCGCGCACGGGACCGTCGGCCACGGGTGCTGGCCATGGATCCTCCTCAGCAGGCACGCGCGGCAGCCTACCCGACTGTGGCAGGCTGAACGCTGTGTGCGGACGATACGCGGCGGCCAAGGACACAGCCAGCCTCGTGGAGGAGTTCCAGGTCGAGACGGTCGTCGACCCCGCCCCCACACCCAACTACAACGTGGCTCCGACGAACCAGGTGGCCTTCGTCGTCGACCGCCCGGTCGAGGAGGCCTCTGGGCTGCAGCGGCAGCTGCGTGTCGCCCGTTGGGGGCTGGTCCCCTCCTGGGCGAAGGATCCGAAGATCGGCGCCAGGATGATCAACGCCCGCTGGGAGAACGCCGCCGAGAAGCCGGCCTTCCGATCGGCGTTCGCCAAGCGCCGCTGCCTCATACCCGCCGACGGCTACTTCGAGTGGTACGCCCCGGCCGCACTGCCCGGAGATGTGTCCGGGACTCAGCCCGGAACTCAGCCCGGAACTCAGCCCGGAGCCAAGCCGCGGAAGCAGCCGTACTTCATCCATCGCGCTGATGGTCAGGGTCTGGCACTTGCCGGGTTGTACGAGTTCTGGCGCCCCGCTCCGGATGCGGAATGGCTGATCACGGTCACTGTGCTCACCACCGATTCCATCGGTCCGCTGGCGGCGATCCACGACCGGATGCCGGTGATGATCGCGCCGTCCGGCTACTCGCGCTGGCTCGACCCGGCTGTGAGAGTCGATGCGCAGTTCGATGGCCAACTGCCCGCGGACCTGCTCACCGCCTATCCCGTGAGCACGGCCGTGAATTCCGTGCGCAACAACTCTCCGGAGCTCCTGGCCCCGATCCCCGCGGAGCCCGCCTTGGACGACCTGTCGTGACCACGGTCTGGGACGTCGACACCCCCTCGGGCCTCGCCCGGGCGCACGTCCACCCGGTCCCGCACGGTCGGCCGCGGGCCTCGCTGGTACTCGGCCATGGTGTCGGTCGGGGAGTGGACTCGGTGGACCTTGCGGCCATCGCGGATACGCTTCCCGACGACGGGGTCGAGGTGGTCCTCGTCGAACAGCCGTGGCACGTGGCGGGTCGGCGCCTGGGTGGGGCAGCGAGCACCCTGGACCGGGCTTGGGTCGCGTGCCTGCGGGACCTGCGCTCGCGGGGCATCGGCACCAGGCGCCTGGTCGTGGGGGGCCGCAGCACAGGGGCGCGAGTGGCCTGTCGCACAGTGGGTGACGTGGAGCCTGCGGCGCTGCTCCTCCTCGCCTTCCCACTGCATCCTGCTCGGCGCGCGTCGGTGACAGGCCCGGTCCCGACCCGGCTGCCGGAACTGGTCGAGGCCGCGCGCGCGGTGCCCGCTGTGGTGGTACAGGGCACGCGTGACAGCCTCGGGTCCCCGGGGGAGATCGCGGTGGGGCTTGCCGAGGCCGACGTGACGGCGCGGGTCGTCCCCATCTGGGCTGCCGACCACTCCTTCCATGTCCCGGCCCGCGCTCAGACCACTCCTGAGGAGGCTCTCGACATGGTGGTCCGCGCGGCGCGCTCGACTGCCCTGCGGATCGTGGACGGCCACTACTGACCGGGTACCAGTTCCCTCACAGTCGCCAGCGTGTTCGGGGGGTGCGGGTGATGGTCCAGGGTGCGCCGTGGTTGGCGGGCCAGGGGGTTCCGGGTGGTGCTCCGGGTTCGGGTCTGGGCACCTGATCGTCGGTGACGGCTGGCACGATGGTCCACATGCCGAGGTCGACTTGGCGGTGGTGTGCCCAGCAGAGCAGGGCCATGTTGGGTAGGTCAGTCGCGCCGCCTGCGGCCCAGTCGGTGACGTGGTGGGTTTGGCAGGCCTCGGCGGGGATCCCGCAGCCGGGGATGATGCACCCGCGGTCACGAGCGGCGAGCGCCCGGCGCTGGGCTGGTGTGGCGGTCCGCGCGGTGCGCCCCACGGCCAGCGGGATCCGGGTGCCCAACAGGGTGGTGGCCAGTTCCGCGATCCGCGCTGCCGCGACGGGGTCAAAGCGATGTCCGCCGCGGCGGTACTCGCCGCTGGCCGTTCCCCGCCGGGTCGGTCGGCTGCGACAGCGCTGCCCTCGGACACCTCGCGGCCGCGGATGCCCGGCGGCGGTGAGCCATTCGGCCACGTGTGTCGGGGCAGTGCCCTGAGTCGATGAGGATCGGGGTGACCAGCGCGTCGCAGGCGGTGAACCGGTGCTCGGCGGCGGTGAGGGTGTGCCCGCGGGAGGTGGTCCACACCTGGTCGCCCAGCACGGTGCTGTCCAGGGTGACTGACACCGACACGGGTAGCCCGCCGCGGGTCGGGATCGACCCGCAGGCGTGCGCGGCGTTGACCAGGGCGACCAGCCCGTCGGCGCGCCGCGCGGACGCGGGGACGTGGTCGGCCTGGGAGCGCAACCGTTCGGCGAACGCGTCGATCGCGGCGATCACCGCCTCACCCTCCAGACGGGGCAGCACCCCGGACAGGACCACCGAATCCGACGTCAGCGCGAACGACACCGACCGGGCCTCATGGGCGCCCACCTCATCGGGTTCCGGGTCCCGTGGCGGGGTCAGGACCCGGATCACCCGGGCCACGAACGCCGCCACCGCCGCCGGGGACAACTCCCCCCACCACGGGCCCAGCTCGCTGATCACCGCCGCCATCTGCACCGTCGTCAGCCGGTCGGCGTGCCGGGCCAGGGCATCCACATGCTCACTGGTGATCACCCCCGCCGCCCACACCCCACCCAACGCCGGGTGCACCTCGGCGAACGCCCCCGCGCGGGCCAGACGCCGCGCCCACCCCGCGGACCAGCCGCGGGCCAGCAGCATCGCCCCGTCCCCGACCAACGGCAGACTGCCCGACCGGGCCGCCGCAGCCATCCGCCGGGCCAACTCGAACTCCACCGACGCCACCGCCGAGCACAACACCTCCACATCCGCCGCCGGCCGCTCCCCGGCAACCAAACCCATGCCTGGCAGGTCGTCGCCGGTCAGCCCAGCCAGCTGCCACCACAGCGCACCCACCTCCGGTGACGCATCCCGCGCCGCGGCACCGGCACGCACATCGCCCAGCACCGGCGGACCACCCACCCCCCGAACCCCCATCCCCAACCCCCCGTCGACTCGAACACCTGTTCTGGGTTCTCTCGATGAAGTTGCTACGGATTCAGTAGTTCGCGCAGCGGGTGGGGGTCGGTGTCGACGGCCTGCTGCGGAGTCGGTGAACAGCAGTCCGCGTTTGGTTGAGGTGCGGCGGTTGAACCGGAACGTGAACTCGTCGAGGTAGTAGGGCAGTTGGTGGGGCTGCACACCGAAGTGCATGGTGCCGGTGAGCCAGCGCTTGAGCAGGGATGCGGTGATGTGCACGCCGGGCAGCACCTCGGCGGGGTCCGGGGCGCGGATTCCCACGACGTACTCATGGGTGTAGCCGCGGGTCCCCAGGGTGCGCAGCATCTGGGCGCCGTCGGTGTGGATCGTCGATCCGGGCAGCACCGTGCGCAGCGAAGTCGACCAGGGCTGTCTCCCGGGGCGTTCGGCGACCTGCATGCGGGCCGGCCCAACCGCCGCCCCCGCGCGCTCCACGGCGATCATGACCGGATCTTGTCCGTGCTGGCTCCGCTTGCCGGCTGAGCCCGCCGACGCGTCCGCACCACGAACACTATCAGGGGAGACCGACACGGCGAATACCCCCCGAGCTGATCTGTGGACGACCGTGCGAGTCCAGCGGCGCCTCGGTCGCCCCATCGCGGCGACACCGATCCGGTGTGCTGAACGCGAGCGTGCGGCCCGATGGAGGGTCCACCTCACCCCGATCCACCACACGCGAAGTTAGGCTGCCGCCATGGGCATCCAGATCTCCCCGAGCATCCTCGCGGCTGATTTCGCCGACCTGGCGCGTGAGTGCGAGCGCGTCGCCGGAAGTGCGGACTGGCTGCACGTGGACGTCATGGACAACCACTTCGTACCCAACCTGACACTGGGCCTCCCAGTCGTCCAGGCCCTGCTGGCGCACGTGAGCACCCCCGTCGACTGCCACCTGATGATCGAGGATCCCGATCGGTGGGCCCCGGCGTACGCCGAGGCCGGGGCGGGCAGCGTCACGTTCCACCTGGAGGCCGCCGGAGCGCCGGTGCGCCTCGCCCGCGAGATCCGTCGGCAGGGTGCGCGCGCGGGTGTCGGCATCAAGCCCGCGACGCCGGTGGACGCCCTGTCCGAGTTGGTGGACGAGATCGACATGATCCTGATCATGAGCGTCGAGCCCGGGTTCGGCGGGCAGTCGTTCCTTGAGCTGGCCGTACCCAAGATCCGTCGCGCCCGGCAGCTCATCGGTGACGCCGACATCTGGCTGCAGGTCGACGGGGGAGTGTCCGCCGAGACGATCGAGCGGTGCGCCGAGGCTGGGGCCGACGTGTTCGTGGCCGGGTCGGCTGTCTACGGCGCGCAGGACCCGGCAGCGGCCTGCACGGCGCTGCGTGCGGCCGCGACCGCCGTCTCGCCGCTGTGAGCCAGGGCCAGCCCACGTCCGCCGAACTGGCTGCGATGCGTCGCGCCCTGACCATCGCCGTCACCCCGGGAGTCCCCCGGGGACCCAACCCGCGCGTCGGCTGCGTCCTGCTGGACGCCGCAGGGCTCACGATCGCCGAAGGGTTCCATCGTGGTGCCGGAACCCCGCACGCCGAGGCTGCGGCGCTGACCGCCGCCGGAGCGGCCGGCCGGGGAGCCACCGCCGTGGTGACCCTCGAGCCGTGCAACCACACGGGTCGCACGGGCCCGTGCGTGGACGCGTTGCTCGCGGCCGGCGTGACCCGCGTCGTCCTGGGCCAGTCGGACCCGAACCCGGTCGCAGCCGGGGGAGCCGACCGCCTGGCTGCCGCGGGGGTCGACGTGGTCCGAGGAGTCCTCTCGGACGAGGCCGCGGCGATCAACGAGGCATGGACGTTCGCCGTGACGCATGGTCGTCCGATGGTCACCTGGAAGGTCGCCAGCACGCTCGACGGTCGCGTGGCTGCAGCAGATGGCTCGAGCCGGTGGGTCACGTCAGAGCAGGCGCGTGCGCAGGTCCACCAGCTGAGGGCGGAGGTCGATGCGGTCCTGATCGGCACCGGGACAGCGCTGGCCGACGACCCGTCCCTGACCGTCCGGGACCCCGGCGGAGCCCTGGCGGAGCACCAGCCGATGCGCGTCGTCATGGGGCGCCGCGCCATCCCCGCCGATGCTGCCCTGCGCGACGGACTCGCGCCGCTGCAGATCTTCGCGACCGAATCCCCGGCGCAGGTGCTCGCCGAGCTCGCCGTGAACGACGTCCAGCACGTCCTGCTGGAGGGCGGTCCCACACTGGCCGCAGCCTTCCTGCGCGCCGGGCTGGTCGACCGCGTCGTCTGGTACCTCGCCCCGAAGATCCTGGGTTCAGGCGTGCCGGCCGTGGGCGATCTGGGAGTCCCCGGGATCGCCTCCGCGATGCTTCTGGAGATCACGGGAATCACCCGGGTTGGTCAGGACGTTCGTGTGGACGGGAGAATGGTGCCCGGGGACCCGTCCTGACGGCGCGCGATTCGTCGCCGGGTGGGGGGACTGCGCACCATCGAGGAGGTCACGAAGTGTTCACCGGGATCGTCGAGGAGCTCGGTCGCGTCGTCGAGGTCACGAAGCTGGCCGATGACTCGGCTCGCCTTGTCGTGTCCGGCCCGCTCGTGACAGCCGACGCCAGGCATGGGGACAGCATCGCGGTCAACGGAGTGTGCCTCACGGTCGTCACCCTGGTCGAGGGCACCTTCAGCGCCGACGTGATGGCCGAGACCCTGCACCGCAGCTCATTGGGCGCCCTCCAGCCCGGCGACCCGGTCAACCTGGAGCGGCCGATGGCGGCCGACGGCAGGTTCGGTGGGCACATCGTCCAGGGCCATGTCGATGGCCTGGGCCGGATCCGAGCGCGACGCCCCAGCGAGAACTGGGAGGTCGTCGAGGTCGAGCTTCCCGAGGACCTCGCCCGGTTCCTGGTCGAGAAGGGGTCGATCACCGTCGACGGTGTCTCGCTCACAGTGGTCGAGGTCGTCGACGGCGACCAGCCCTGGTTCTCCGTCTCGCTGATCCCCACGACGTTGGGCGCCACCACGCTGGGCAGCCGTCAGGTGGGCGACCCGGTCAACCTCGAGGTGGACGTGATCGCCAAGTACGTCGAGCGAATGGTGGGGGTGCGGGCATGATCCCGGCAGACCAGATGTTCGGGCGGGCGGGCATCCCCCTCGACCCGGACGCCCATCGCGCGGCCCCCAGCCCTGGCGAGGCTGATGTCGACGTGGATCCGCAGGCTGCGCCCGGTTCCGCGCCGGCCACTGACAGCACCGCACCAGCTCCCGCCAGCGATCCGGCCGCGAGCGGCGAGCAGGGGAAGAGCAACCCAGCCCCGGCCCACCCCGCCGACACCCCTACCTCCGCGGCCGGGGGAGTACGGCTGGACAGCATCCCCGACGCCATCGCAGCGATCGCGCGCGGCGAGGCAGTGGTGGTCGTCGACGACGAGGACCGGGAGAACGAGGGCGACCTCATCTTCGCCGGAACCCGCGCGACCCCCGAGCTGACCGCCTTCATGATCCGGCATACCTCGGGCTACATCTGCGTGAGCCTGCCCGGAGCGGACCTCGACCGCCTGGGCCTGCCGCCCATGACGGCTGTCAATGAGGACCGCAAGCAGACCGCGTACGCAGTGTCTGTGGATGCCCGCGACGTGGAGTCCACCGGCATCTCGGCCGCCGACCGCGCCCACACGATCAAGGTTCTCTCTGACTCCGCGACGGAGCCCTACGACCTGACCCGCCCCGGGCACGTGATGCCGCTGCGCGCGGTCCCGGGAGGCGTGCTGCGCCGCGCCGGGCACACCGAGGCCGCGGTCGACCTCGCCCAGCTCGCCGGTCTGAGCCCGTCGGGCGCGCTGTGCGAGCTCATGAACGAGGACGGCACGATGATGCGGGCGCCGCAGTGCCGCGCGTTCGCCGACGAGCACGGGCTGGTCATGGTCTCGATCGCCGACCTGATCCGCTACCGCCGCGGCCACGAGCGCCAGGTGGAGCGTGTCGCCACCACGACCCTGCCGACCGCGTTCGGCGACTTCACGGCTGTCGGGTACCGGTGCACGCTGGACGACATCGAGCATGTCGCCCTGGTCGTGGGGGACATCGGTGACGGGCAGGACATCCTCGTCAGGGTGCACTCCGAGTGCCTCACCGGTGACGCCTTCGGGTCACTGCGCTGCGACTGCGGCCCGCAGCTCCAGGCCGCCATGCGCGCGGTCTCCGAGGCGGGCCGCGGCGTGGTGCTCTACATGCGCGGCCACGAGGGCCGGGGGATCGGCCTGGTCTCGAAGCTCTCGGCCTACGCCCTGCAGGACGGGGGCCGGGACACCGTCGATGCCAACCTCGACCTGGGGCTGCCGGCCGACGCCCGTGACTACGGAACCGGCGCCCAGATCCTGGCCGACCTCGGCGTGCGCACGATGCGCCTGCTGACGAACAACCCGGCGAAGCTCGCGGGCCTGTCGGGATATGGCCTGACGATCGTGGATCGCGTACCGCTGGAGATCGCGCCCAACCCGTTCAACGCCGCCTACATGGCGACCAAGCGCGAGCGGATGGGCCACATGGGAGGACACCGATGAGTGGAGCCGGCGCACCGAGCGTGGAGATCGACGCGGAGGGGCTGCGGGTGGCGATCGTCGCCTCCTCGTGGCACGACACCGTGATGGACGGCCTGGTCGCCGGGGCCACGGCCGCCTGCACCCGCGCGGGGGCGGTCAACGTCCTCTACCGGGTCCCCGGGTCCTTCGAGCTCCCGCTGGCCGCGCAGGTCGCTGCCGCTGCCGGGTTCGACGCCGTGGTCGCCCTCGGCGTGATCATCCGGGGCGGTACCCCGCACTTCGAGTACGTGTGCGATGCCGCGACCTCCGGGCTCTCCCGGGTTGCCCTCGACACCGGCGTCCCGATCGGATTCGGCCTGCTGACCTGCGACGACGAGGCCCAGGCCCTGGACCGTGCCGGGCTTCCCGGCTCGCACGAGGACAAGGGCCGGGAGGCTGCGGAGGCTGCACTCTCCCTGGCGCTGACCCTGCGTACGATCCGTCGCCCCGGCGGCGGGATCACGACCGGCTTCTGAGGTCCCGGTAGGCTTCAGCCTCGTGAAGACCTTCGATGGGCTGTTCGCCGAGCTCTCCGCCAAGGCCGCGGCCGGGGACCCTGAGTCCGGCACCGTCGCGCTGCTCACCGGCGGGGTCCATGCCGTGGGCAAGAAGGTCGTCGAGGAAGCAGCTGAGGCCTGGATGGCCGCCGAGCACGAGGGTCCGGCGCGGGCTGCCGAGGAGATCTCCCAGTTGCTGTACCACGCGCAGGTCCTGATGATCGCCGCCGGGCTGAGCCTCGACGACGTCTACGAGCACCTGTAGCCCACCCGATCCCAGACAGGACAACCATGCTCCGCATCGCCGTGCCCAACAAGGGCTCCCTGGCCGAACCCGCGCGCGGCATCCTCCGCGAGGCTGGCTACCTCGCCGGGGCCAACGTGCGCGACCTCGTCGTGACCGATGAGGCCAACGACGTCGAGTTCTTCTTCCTGCGTCCCCGCGACATCGCGATCTACGTGGGGTCGGGCACCCTCGACCTGGGCATCACCGGGCTGGACATGCTCCTCGACAGCCGCGCGCCGGCCAAGGAGGTCATGCGCCTGGGGTTCGCCCCCTCGACCTTCCGGCTGGCCGTCCCCGCCGGTGCCGCCCGCACAGTGGCCGACCTCGACGGGTGGCGGATCGCCACGAGCTACCCCGGGCTCCTGGACGACTTCCTCGGGCGCTCGCGGGTGTCCGCCACGGTGGTACGCCTCGATGGGGCCGTCGAGAACGCCGTGCGCCTCGGTGTCGCCGATGCCGTGGCCGATGTGGTCGCCACCGGCGGCACGTTGCGCCAGGCGGGCCTCGAGACGATCGGCGACCCGCTGCTGGTCAGCGAGGCGCTGCTGATCCGGCGCGCCGGCGTGGGACAGGACGGCGAGGTCGCCACGTTCGTCCGCCGGATCCAGGGCGTCATCGCTGCCCGCACCTACGTGATGGTCGACTACGACATCCCCGCCGAGCTCGTGGCTCGGGCCTGCGTCATCACCCCGGGGATCGAGTCGCCAACCGTCTCCCCGCTGGCCGACCCCCGCTGGTCGGCGGTGCGCGCGATGGTCTCCCGGGACAAGGTCCACCACGTGATGGACGAGCTCTACGAGCTGGGCGCGCGCGGGATCATCGTCACCGACATCCACGCCTGCCGGCTGTAGGAGGGCCGGCCTCCCGCTTGCGGCCTACGCGAGCAGCCGCTCGACCCAGGACAACAGATTGTCCGGGTCGAAGGGCTTGGTGAGGTAGCAGGTGGCGCCAGCCGACCAGCCGTCCCAGGTGGTCTGGTCATCTCCGGCGGCCGTGAGCAGGATGACCGGTACCTCGGCCCCGCCCGGGCGGCTGCGGATCTCCTTCAGGACGTCGATGCCCGACATCTGCGGCATCATGATGTCGAGGATGACCCCGTCGGGCCGCCGTTCGTCGAACGACTCGAGGGCCTCGGGCCCGTCGACGGCGTCCCGGACCTCGTAGGCGTCGAGCTCGAGGGTGTCGCGCAGAAGCATGCGGACGGGTTCCTCGTCGTCGACGACCAGGATCAGCGGCATCGTGGCTCCTTCATGCATCTGTCACATCGCTGCCAGGTGGGAATCCTGCGGCTGGTCCATCGTGTCACCCGGGGTGGGGCGGCGCCCACTACTTGGCCCTTCGAGGGGCGGGGGTGTCGCAGGGGAGACGCCTGCGTGGAGGTTGGGCGGCGCCGCCTGGGCAACTGTCACCTCGGGTGCCTCCACGGTCACCAGGTGCAGGACGAACTCCGCGCCCGGACCGGCTTTGGGTGCCTGGAGGGTCAACCCGCCACCCATCGCCACCGCGAGCTCACGGGCGATGTGCAGCCCGAGGCCCGCGCCGCCGGTGCGCATCGTGAACGGATCCTCGCGCCGGTAGAACCGCTCGAACACGCGGTCCTGCTCCGAGGCGGGGATGCCGGGGCCGTGGTCGCGCACGTGGATGTGGACCTGGGTCCCGGTCACCTCGGTGCGGATGTCGATGGGGGAGTCCGCCGGCGTGTACTTCTCGGCGTTGGCGAGGAGGTTCGACAGGCATTGGACCGCGCGAACCCGTCACACCGGACCGGCACCGACTCCTCGGGAAGCTCGACCGTGATGCGTCCGGCCATCTGCGGGAAGGTCGAGACGGCCTGCCGCACGACGACGTCGAGATCCTCCACGCCCATCTCGATGGCCAGCCGGGTCCCGTCGGACACCTTCGAGGCCATCAGCAGGTCGTCCACGAGCCGCGCGAGGTGGTCCGCGCGGTCGGAGATGACCTGCAGGGCGGCCGTGCGCTTCTCCGGGGTCATGCGCTCGCCGCGGGTTGCCAACAGGTGCGCGTACCCCTTGATCGGCGTGATGGGCGTGCGCAGCTCGTGGGAGATGGTGGCGACGAAGTCGGTCTTCATCCGCTCCACCCGGCGCTCGCGGGTCTCGTCATGGACGGTCAGGATGCTCACCCAGCCGGTGGTGTCGGCGTTCGAGGAGGTGGTGGCTTCGCGAACCCGGACCGTGGAGATCGTGACCTCGAGCTCCTCGCCGTCGGCGCGTCGCAGGCGTGCGCGCACCGGGGCCGGAGTCCCGTCAGGGCGCTTCTCCGGGTGCCTGCGAGGCGTTGATCAGCGTCTGGACGATCTCCGGTGCCCGGTCGATCTGCCCCGAGATCTGGTCGGCCTCCACACCGGTCATCCGTGCCATGGTCTGGCTCCACAGCCGCACCTGGCCCGCATCGTCGACCATCGCGATTCCGTCAGAGGTGTTGTCCACGACGGCAGTGAGCTTGGCCGTCTCCTCGGACAGGGCGTTGAACGCGGCACCGGCCCGCATGGCGCTGCCGACGGCGGCGACGAGGGCTCCCAGCACTGGGGCATCGGCCTCCTCGAGCGACCAGCCTCGGGTGCGTGCGGCTATGCGGCTGCGACGATAGGGGAGTGTTGACCCAAGAAGCAGCGCCCCTGGATTGGCCGACCCCAGGTCGAGCCGCGTAACGACCCCAGTGCGCCAGCCGTCTGGGAGTTCCTCCACGCCGAGCGCCCGAGGTCCGCTGTCGGACCACGTCGACGACAGAATCCGCTCCAGGTTCCGCGGCTGTGAAACCTGGGGATCAACAATCATCATTTCGGGGGCGCCGACTATCTGGCGGATTGCCTCGGCAGAATCATCCAAGGCTGTGGCGCCCTGTCCATGTTGGGCCAGGGCGCCACCCAAGATGACCAACCAGCGGTTGCGCTCAGTCGCCTCGGCGTGCTGGGCCGCTGCCCCGTATGCGTACCACAGTGCGAGCGCGGGAAGGGCAACGAACGGAAGGAGCGCCCACTGGTGACGGCTAGCCAAGAAGACAGCCGTGATGCCGACGCCAACGCCCCCAAGCGCCATGAATGCGGAGAGGCGCCACTCCTCGCGGAGGAACTGACTGGGAGTCACGCCCGCCACCACATGCAGGATGAGTGACAGCAGCAGCGTATTGATGAGAGCGAAGACCAGGGTCGCAGCGATGAGCGCGACAACTGCCTGGGCGCCGAACCTGTCCTCGCCGTTGGCCAGAGCCCAGTAGAGCAGCAGCATGATGCCGATGGAGGTCGCGTAAGACCCGAGGTTGAATAGCGTCTTGGGCGCGTCGCGCCTTTGGATGACGCTTGCAACCATCAGGCCCGTGAGAAGTGCCGCCATCGCGGGTAGCGGAGCCATCGTCAGGACCCCGGCGACCAGCACCACTTCGAAGAAGGTGAGGTCCTCCTCCTGTAGCACCCCATGGCGGACGCGCACGTACGCGAGTTCCCCGAGCGCAGCGAGAACAACGAAGAGCGCCAACTGCCACGGCTCGGAGGTGTTCCCAGGTGAACACCGCGAGGTGGGGTGAGACTAGGGGTGATGATCCCGACCATCAGCACTGAAAGGGCGCCGAGGCCGAGAACCATCGTTGACTGCGTGCCCAACAGTGCGGGGCAGGAGCCGCGAGTAGGCCTCCTGCCCTCGAGCTGATGGCGCGGTCACGGCCGTTTACCTCCAACGGTCGGAGAGAGCCGCCATGTTACTGCTCGAACGTCCATGCGTCGGTGGCCCACGCCCGTGCCGCCCATGCTCGCGCCTGCCAGGTGAGGTCGGCCCACGCGCGCGCCGACCATGTAGGTCCTGCCCAGGCTCTGGCCGACCACTCCTCATCGGCCCACGCACGTGCTGCCCATGCACGGGCAGACCAGTCGGCACCAGCCCATGCGCGAGCAGCCCATGCCCGAGCTGCCCAGTCGGCACCAGCCCACGCGCGTGCGTCCCATGCGTTAGCCAGCCACTCGTCGTCGGCCCAGGCTCGTGCTGCCCATGCGCGGGCCAGCCACTCGTCGTCGGCCCAGGCTCGTGCTGCCCAGGCTCGTGCTGCCCATGCGCGGGCCAGCCATGGCTCGGCGGACCACTTGTGCGCCGCCCACGCCCGTGCATTGAACTCGGCCTCGTCCTCGCCAAGGCTGTTTGCCACGACCATCATGGCCCAGGCGCGTGCTGCCCAGATGCGCGTGCGCGGCGAAAGCCTGTCCCATGCCGCCTCTGCGGCGAGTCGATCGGTCCCCGACTCCCATGCCTCAGCGAAGTCGGCCCACGCTTCGGCGTCGGCTTCCGACGGCCCCCACGGACCTCGAGCCTCGCTCGGTGGGAGCTGGGTGCCATTCGCCGGGGCGGATGGAGCTCGGTCCACGGCCTCCGCAAGATCCAAAGCTCCGGAACCGGCCCCGTCCCTGTCTTGGAGATCACGTGATCCATATGTCGTGGTCATCAGGAGCGACTTGACCCCGTCGGGTGTCAGGTCGGGGTTCGCCTGCAGGACCGCGGCCACGGCACCGGTGACTACTGCAGCGGACATCGAGGTCCCGGATCCGCGCATGTGCAGACCGTCAACCAGAACCGAACTCTCGGTTCTCGATCACGGCCTTGCTGCCCGGAGCGGCGGTGGACACCAACGACACGCCCGGGGCCACGAGGTCAGGCTTGGCCTTGGAGAAGGCGCTGCCCCGAGAGCTGAAGGCTGCGACCGAGTCATCGCCTCTTTGTGAGGTTCCGTCTTCGTCGAGTGCGCCGACGGTGAGGAGTCGCGGGTCGTTGCCGGGCGAGGTCACCGATCCCCATTTGGGGCCCTCGTTACCAGCGGCCACCACCACGGTCACCCCAGATTCCCAGAGCCGATCAAGGGCGACCGTGAGGGGATCGAATGCCGGGGGAAGCGGGGATCCGGTGGAGAGGCTGACGTTGAGGACATCCACCTTCTGCTGACGCACCAGTTCGAGTCCAGCCAGAACACGTGCGAGGGAGGTCTCGCCCTGCTCGTTGGCCACCTTCACGTCCACGAGGGTGGCTCCAGGAGCTACCCCCAGGTAATTGGCTTCTCGACCGCCGATGATCCCGGCGAGGAAGGTCCCGTGTCCGAGCCCGTCTGTGCCTTCGTCCACCCCGGGGATCGCTTGGTTGACGACATGGGCCAGCCCTGGCACCTCTGCGACACCCGTGTCGAGCAGGGCGATCGTGACCCCCGCCCCAACCGATGCGTCGCCAGGCGCCCGCACGGTCTGCCGGAAGGTCGGCTCAGTGTGGTCGTTGTAGGCCCGCACCCCATTGACCTTCATCGGGGTGTCGGGGATCTCAGCCGAACCGGCTGGCGCGCCCACGCCCTTGGGCAGCTCGACGAGCAGGGAGTCGGACAGCTCGAGCGTCGCCAGGACCCGCCCACCGAGCGTGCCGACGGTGTCGGCCAGCTGCGTCAGGCTCGCGCCCTCGGTCAACGTCAGGAGCACAGTGCGACCCGACCCCTGTGCCCCTGCCGGTACCGGCATGGCCAGAAGTGAGAGGGCGGCAATTGCCGCCGCCATTCGGGTGGGCACTGCTCCCCGCGTCCGGTTCGCTGTTGTGCTCATGGTCTTGTCCTCCCTGGGTTATCCACGTCCCATGTCGGACCGAAACCGCCCCCCGATGAAGCCCCCCAGGCCCATCCGACGTTAAATTTCGGCCGTACGGGTGACAACGATTCACCCGTTTGGGGTAATGATGCGCGTTGAACCCGCATTTAGGCCAGATTGTTCTTCGCGATACCGTCGAGGTGTGAACGCGCTCTCCGCCGCCGACGCCGTGCTGGCCATCACCGATCGGGATTCATTCTGTCGATGGGAGGGCGCATTCCCTGCTGCCGACCCATTGCCGGAGAACTACGCACGGGAGTTGCGGGCGGCCGAAATAGCCTCAGGATCCGATGAGTCCGTTCTGGCAGGAGATGCCCGAATTGGTGGAAAGGGATGTGTTGCCATGCTCATCGGCGACCTTGACGTCCACGAGAGTGGCCCCCGGGGCCACGCCGAGGAAGCCCTCTCCCCGTCCACCGATGATCCCGGCGAGGAAGGTTCCGTGCCCAAGCCCGTCGGTCGCCTCATCGAGACCGGGGATCGCCAAGTGCCTCACATGCCCCAAGTCCGGCACGTCTGCGACGCCGGTGTCGAGGAGGGCGACCTTGACGGTCGCACCCACATCCACTCCGCCGGTGGCGCCGACGGTCTGCCTGAAGGTGGGCTCCGTGGCGGTTGAGTACGTTCGCGTCCCATTCACCTTCATGGGAGTGTCGGGGATCTCGGCGGAGCCGGCCGGAGCGCCCACGCCCTTGGGCAGCTCGACGAGCAGGGAGTCGGACAGCTCGAGCGTCGCCAGCACCCGCCCGCCGAGCGCACCGACGGTGTCGGCCAGCTGCGTCAGGCTCGCGCCCTCGGTCAACGTCAGGAGCACAGTGCGACCCGACCCCTGTGCCCCTGCCGGTACAGGCATGGCCAGAAGTGAAAGGGCAGCAATTGCCGCCGCCATTCGGGTGGGCACTGCTCCCCGCGTCCGGTTCGCTGTTGTGCTCATGGTCTTGTCCTCCCTGGGTTATCCACGTCCCATGTCGGACCGAAACCGCCCCCCGATGAAGCCCCCCTAGGCCCATCCGACGTTAAATTTCGGCCGTACGGGTGACAACGATTCACCCGTTTGGGGTAATGATGCGCGTTGAACCCGCATTTAGGCCAGATTGTTCTTCGCGATACCGTCGACGAGTGTGAACGCGCTCTCCGCCGCCGACGCCGTGCTGGCCATCATCGATCGGGATTCATTCTGCCGATGGGAGGGCGCATTCCCTGCTGCCGACCCATTGCCGGAGAACTACGCACGGGCAGTTGCGGGCGGCCGAAATAGCCTCAGGATCCGATGAGTCCGTTCTGGCGGGAGATGCCCGAATTGGTGGAGTTCGGACCGCTGATCCTTGCGTGGGAGTTCGGATTCCTCGGTGGGTCAGTCGGGGTGGGAACGGCCGCGCGAGTTGTTGCCGCTGTGCGTCAGGCGACGGCGAATGGAATGCCCCTTGTGGCAATGCCCCGGTCCGGCGGGACCCGGATGCAGGAGGGTGCGCCGGCCTTCGTCCAGATGGTCGCGATCGCCGCCGCGCTGGCCGAGCACCGCGCCGCGGGGTTGCCCTACCTCGTGCACCTGTGCGGCCCCACGACCGGGGGCGTCCTGGCCACGCTGGGCTCGGCGGGGGACATCACCACCGCCGAACCCGGGGCGATGGTGGGCTTCCTCGGACCCCGTGCCTTCACGGCCATCACCGGCCAGGTGTTCCCCGACGGGATCCAGACCGCGGAGAACCTGGTGTCCCGAGGACTGATCGATGCAGTCCTCCCCTGGGACGAGTTGCGTGAACGCTGGGCGACGATCCTGGGCCTCTGGGCCGACCGGCCCGTGGCCCCTCCTGATGCCCCGACCGCCGGGCAGAGGGCGAGGGTGCGGTGCCCGGCGCCCCGGAGTCCGCGGCCCAGCTCTGGGAGTACGTCGAGGTCTCGCGTCGGGCGGACCGCATCGACTCGGCGCAGTTCCTGGCCGACCACCTGTCGGACACGGTGGTCATGCCCGGCACGATGCAGGCGAGCTCGCCCAAGGGGCGCTCGTTGCCCTGGGTCGCCTCCGACGGGATTCCCGTGGTGGTGGCGGCCACCACCGATCGCCGCTCGGGCCAGCCGCTGACCGTCGGCGGGCTGCGAACCATCCGCCGCGGCATCGCCCTGGCGCAGCGCTGGGGGCTGCCGGTGGTCACCCTCGTGGACACGTTGGGCGCACAGCTGTCCGTCGAGGGCGAGCAGTCCGGTATCGCGGGCGAGATCTCGCGCCTGATGCTGGACCTGGTGGCCGCCCGGACCCAGACCGTGGCGCTGCTCCTGGGCGCCGGGACCGGGGAGCGGCCCTGGCGCTGCTCGCCACCGATCGGATCGTGGCCGGCTCGCACACGTGGGTCTCGCCGCTCGCACCGGAGGGGGCCGCGGCCATCCGCCACGGCGGAACCCACGATCCGGCGCAGATCGCCTGGGACCAGCGGATCGGGGCACACGCGCTGGCCGAGCTAGGCTTCATCGATCGTGTCGTGCGGGAGTCCGATCCCGGATGGGTGTCCACGGCCGCAGACGAGGTGGCCGCCGCCCTGCGGGAGGTGATCGCGGGGCACGATCCCCGACGGCGGTTCGAGAGGTTCGATGCATGGGCGACC
>CAWFSG010000011.1:0-60667 GCA_963818445.1 uncultured Actinomycetes bacterium | reverse complement strand
CTCGCACGGGAAGGCCTCGGCCTGGACCAGCCGTGAGGGCCCGACTCGCTCCGGAGCGCTGCTGACCTTCACAGTCGCGATGCCTGCCCCCACCATCGCTGCGCCTGCTTCCGGGGGAACGGTCGCGGAACCCGACCTGGTGTACACATGGGCGCCTGTCCCCGAAGCCGTCAAGTACCGCGTCGAGATCGGGCGGGGAAACCCGTGGGCGGCTGTCACGGGTGGGACCGTCGATGTGGTCGGGACGTCGTACTCCCCGACGACCAGGCTCGCAGCAGGCGACTACTCCTGGCGAGTCAGTGCGATGACGGGTGCAACCGGCACGAACCTCATGTCGTCCTCCGCGCTCGTCCCCTTCACCCTGCAGACCACACCTGGGATTCCAGGAAGCGTGGCAGTCACCCTCGCAGGAACCGCCATCGGGATGTCGTGGACTGCTCCGTCGTCCGGAGGCGCCCCCATTCAGGGCTACCTCGTGCGATACAAGGTCGGCTCCGGAGAGTGGACCACGCAGACAGTTGCGGGGGACGCGGGATCGTTCACCCTGAGCGACGTCGCCCTTGCCAGCACGTACACGCTCCAGGTCGCCGCGCAGAACTCCATCGGACGCGGAGCATTCACCGCTGCCAAGACGATCACCACGGCCAGCCCACCCGGAGCACCCACCCTGCTGAAGGGGACCGCGAGCGGCTCGAAGCTGACAGTCTCGTGGTCGGCGCCATCGAGCACCGGCGGGTCAGCGATCACCGGGTACCGGCTGGGCTACCGCGTCGCCGGGACGAGCGGCTGGACCGAGATCGCAGCACCCCTGACCCGGACGGTGACCCTGTCCGACCTGTCGCCCAGCACCACCTACGAGTTGCAGGTTGCCGCTGTCAATGCGGTCGGGCAGGGACCTTGGGCGACCCAGGCAGTGGCCCAGACCGGTGCGGCCACGACCGTGACCCCGACGAGCCCGACGAGCCCGACGAGCCCTTCATCTCCGGTGTCGTCCAGCGCCAAGTCCCCGGGCGCACCGGGCACGCCCACGGCTGCCGCCGGGGACGCCAGGGCCACGGTCACGTGGGCCCCGCCGACGTCGGACGGCGGCGCCGCGATCACCGGCTACACGGTGACCAGCACTCCAGGTTCCAAGACCTGCACGGCCTCAACGACGAGCTGCGCAGTCGTCGGGCTGACGAACGGGACCGCCTATCAGTTCACTGTGACGGCCCGGAACTCCGCGGGAGCATCGGCTGCGTCGGCCATGTCGGCGAGCGTCACGCCCGGACCGCCCGTTGTGGTCCTCGTGAAGGCAGTCAGCAAGAAGGGGAAGCTCTCAGTCAACGTCAACCCGGATAAGGGCGCCGGCTACTGGAGGTTCCGCGTCCAGAAGCAGGACCCCTCAGGGTCCTGGATCAACGCCAAGGCGTACAAGACCAAGGGCAAGAAGGAGACGAGGACGATCAACCTGAAGAAGGGCGTCTACCAGGTCGTCGTTGAATCGAAGTACGGCTTCCTGGGAACTACGTCAACCCCGGTGACCCTCGTCAAGTAGCTCTCGCCGAAGCCCGCGGACCGAGTCCCGACAGGCCGGTTCGCGGGCCGGACCGGCGGCGTCACTCGGGGGGCTTCACCGGGACCCAGGGGGCGGGCTGGCGGGACAGGAACGCCATCATCCCGGCGGCCGCCTCCGGGCGAGGCGAAGAGCCGCGCGGACAGCGACGCCGTGTGCGCGAAGCCCTCCTCGCGGCTCATCCCGGGGACAACCCGCAGCAGGTCCTTGGTGTGGGTCAACGCCTCCGGTCCGCCGGCCACCAACGACGTCACCCACGCATCCACGGCGGCGTCGAGATCCTCGTCTGCGACCACCCGGTTGACCATCCCGGCGGCGACCATGCGCGCGGCGGGGACGCGGTCCCCGGTCAGCAGCAGCTCCTGGGAGTCCGCGCGGTGCATCCGGGCCAGGCAGACGACGCTGATCACTGCCGGCGCCAGGCCGAGGCGAACCTCGGAGAACGCGAACTTCGCCGACTCCGCCGCCACCGAGAGGTCCGCAGCGGCGACCAGGCCGTTCCCCCCACCGGCGACGTGGCCCTGCACTCGCGCGATCACCGGCTTGGGGTTGTCCAGGATGGCGGTGAGGACCTCGACCAGCGCCGCCGGACCCGATCCGGTGAACGACGACGCGTCGGCCGCCGACGCCCCACGCAGGTCCGCTCCCGAGCAGAACGTGTTGCCCGAGCCGGTGAGCACGATGACCCGAACCGCCGGATCGGCACCCGCGGTACGCAGGTGCTCGGCCAGGAGGCCCATGCCCGGGGCCGTGAGCATGTTGCGTGCGTCGGGACGGTTCATCGTGATGGTGGCGACCTGGCCGGTCACCTCACGCAGCACCTCAGGGGCCGCGCCCCCCGCCGCCGCGCCGTTCGTCGCCTCGCTCACAGCCGCTCCCAGCCCTCGAGCATCGCGATCACGCGCAGCATGACCTCGTCGGCGCCGCCCCCGATCGAGATGAGCCGGGAGTCACGCATGTAGCGGGCCGGCCAGTTCTCCTCGGCGTAGCCCATGCCGCCGTGGAACTGCACCGCGATGTCGGCCACCTCCCGGGCCAGGCGCCCGGTCTTGAACTTGGCGATCGTGGCCATCCGCGTGACGTCCTGGCCAGCGGCGTACCGCTCGGCAGCGGTGTAGTTGTACTCCTGGAGGATGTCGACCTCGGCGGCCAGCTCCGCGAGCCGGAAGCGCAGGTACTGGTTGTTGATCAGGGGCTCGCCGAACGCGTGGCGGACCTTGAGGTACTCACCGGTCCGCACGATCGCCCGGCGCATCCCGGCCGTGGCCATGTAGGCGCCCATCAGCCGCTCGTCCTGGAACTGCGACATCTGCTGCTGGAAGCCCTTCCCGACCCGCCCGACCGTGTTGGCCACCGGCACCCGGACCTCGTCGAGGACCAGCTCGGCGGTGTCCGAGGAGTGGTTGCCCATCTTGTCGATCTTGCGCCCCACCGAGAACCCGGCGGTGTCGGTGGGCACGATGATCTGGCTCATGCCGCGGTAGCCGGTGGCTGGCTCCTCACCCGGCTCCACCGTGCGCGCCAACAGGCACAGCCAATCGGCCTGCGTGCCGTTGGTGATCCACATCTTGCGGCCCGTGATGACCCACTCGTCGCCGTCGCGCACTGCCTTCGTGCGGATGCCCGCGACGTCGCTGCCCGCATCCGGTTCGCTGACCGCGACCGAGGTCACCATCTCGCCGCGCAGGGCCGGGGCGAGGTACTTGAGCTTGAGCTCGTCAGTGCCGTACTTGGCCAGGGCGGGCGTCGACATGGTCGCCTGCACGGCGATGGCCAGCGGGACCCCCGCGACGTCGGCCTTGCCGAGCTCCTCGCCGAGGATCATGTTGTAGATGTGGTCGGCTCCCTGGCCGCCGAACTCCGGCTCGACCTCGAGGCCGAACAGGCCCAGCTCGCCGGCCTTCGCGAACACCTCGTGGGCCGGGAAGATCGCATCAGCCTCCCACTTGTCGGCGTTGGGGTTGATCTCAGTCTCCACGAAGCGCTTGACCAGTGCGCGGAACTCGCGGTGCTCGGGGGTGAAGGTGATCATTCAGGACTCCTTGCCGGGGGCTGGGCGGGGGGCGGATCGTTGCGTGGCTCGCGGAGCAGGACGTGGTGTGGGCCGGGGTGTGGGTCGCGATGCGGTCCGGGGCGTGCCGCCGGCAGCACGGGGCCGGCCCGCCGAGGGGATCTGGCCCCCGGCCACCGCGATCCGGGCGGGCATCCCCAACCCACGGACCCACAGCTGGGTCAGCGTCCGCGTGGCCACCGCCTCGTCGTGGACCTCGCCGCGGCCCAGCCAGTGCGCTGCGAACCCCTCGACCATCCCGCACAGGGCTGCGGCCGAGGTGTGCGCGTCGAGGTCGGGGGCGGCCAGGCCCTCGTCCTGGAGCTTCCGGATCGCCGCCGCGACGCGGGCGACGTGCGTGCGGCGCAGGTCGAGCAGGACGTCGGCGAACCGGGAGTCCCCCGCCGAGGCCTCCTGCGCCACCTGCAGCAGCTGCGCGTGGCTGCGGTAGCCGTCGAGGTAGGCGCGGTTCGCTGCGTCCACACGGGCGATCGGATCGCGCAGGCGAGGCACGGTCATCGCCTCATGGAGGTCGGTGCGCACGGCGGCGAGCACCGCGAGCAGGACGTCCTCCTTGGTGTCGAAGTACGTGTAGACGGTGCCGTGCGCGACCCCGGCGGCGTCGGCCAGGTCGCCCATCCGCGTGCCGGCGAACCCACGCTCGGCGAAGACCTCGCGTGCGGCCTCGACGAGCTTGTCCCGGGTCGCCTGCCCCCGGGCCGTCAGCGGCCTCATGAACCTGACGCTAGCGTCAAGTTGACACGAGCGTCAAGTTCAGGGCGAGCCGCCCCAGCCCTCAGCGGATCCGGCGGGCCCGCAGGTGCTCGGCCAGGCCCTTGGCCTGGGGGTCCAGGGATGTGGAGTCGGCGACGCCGCTGCCGAGCAGCCCGCGGATCACGACATTGACCGCCCGCAGATTCGGCAGGGGGTACACGTCGACCGCCAGGTCCGCGGCCTCGGGCAGGAGCTCACGCACCTTCTCCGGGGTCAGCCACGATTCCAACCACGAGTAGCGCGCAGCCAGGTCGTGATCGTCAAGGCCTTTGCTGGGACCCACGCCCGGCTCGGGGATCCAGACGCCGACGTTCGCATTGCCACCCTTGTCGCCGGACCGCGCCCCCACGACGTCGCCCAGAAGGGTGCCCTCGACGTACTCGAAGCCCGGCGTGGCGCCGCCGGCGTCTCCGGCCGGCCCTGCTCCCTCTCCGGCCGGTCCGGCCCCCGGCGCCGCCTGACCTGACCCGGCCGACCCGGCCACGGCCGCCCAGGTCTCGCGGTCGGCGGCCAGCTCAACCGGGTCGCCGTCCACGGTCACCGCGACCTGCACCTCGGACCGGTCGATCAGGGTCGGCCAGTAGATGCCGTACGCCGTCCCCTCCGCCGGGGGCGCGGTCGGGAACATGCCCGGGTAGGCGCCCAGGGCGGACTCCACGACTGCGGTCGTGAACGGCTTGCCCACCTTGCGCTGCTCGAGGTCCTTGACGGTGATCCGCAGGTGGCCCTGCGCGGCTGCGGTCGTGGCCGGATCCTCGGCGCCGACGTCCTCGAACGCCACGTGCAGGGCGCTGACGTCCAGGCTGCTCGCTCGGGCGAGGTCGCGCGGGCTCGGGGTGGGGCGGCCGCCGGCCGGATCACCCAGGGCCTCGGCGAGCCCGACGCCGGCGACCATCCGCAGCGCCAGGTCGGCCTTGGCACCGGCGTCGCGGCCGGTCAGCACCAGGGACATGGTGTTGCGGAACCCGGCGAACAGGTTGACCGCGACCTTCAGCTTGTCCGGCGCCGGGGCCCCGCGCACGCCGCTGATCCTCACCCGATCCGGGCCGGCCGGGTCCAGCGTGATCGTGTCGAACAGCGCGGTCACGTCCGGGTTGGCGTACCGCGGTCCGGCGATCTCGTAGACCAGCTGGGACGTGACCGTCCCCACGGACACCAGCCCGCCGGACCCGGTCGGCTTCGTGATGACGCTGGACCCGTCTGCGGCGACCTCAGCGATCGGGAACCCGGCCGGCCAGGAGGGGACCTCGGTGAAGAACGAGTAGTTGCCGCCCGTCGCCTGGGCCCCGCACTCGATGACGTGGCCAGCGGCCACCGCCCCGGCCAGCCGGTCCAGCGCCACCGGATCGCCGGCCGCCGCGTCGGCATACGACCAGCCGTGCCACCACGCGGCCGGGCCGATGACCAGCGCGGCGTCGGTGATCCGCCCGGTGATCACGACGTCGGCGCCGGCGGCCAGGGCGGCGGTGACGGGCTCACCCCCGAGGTAGGCGTTGGCAGTGATGGGCGCCCGGCGACCGAGCTCCTCACCGGTGTCGAGGTGGGGGAACTCCCCAGGGCGGGAGCCGACGATCGGCAGGACGTTGTCGCCGGTGACGACCCCGATGCGCGGGGACAGCCCGAGCGTGCTGGCGAGCTCGCCCAGGGCGTCGGCACAACCCTGCGGGTCCAGTCCGCCGGCATTGCTCACCACCCGGATCCCCCGGTCCAGGCACGTGCCGAGGACCTGCTCCATCTGGGTCAGGAACGTCCGGGCGTACCCGGAGCCGGCGCCGTGCTTCATCCGCTGCCGGGCCAGGATCAGCATGGTCAGCTCGGCCAGCCAGTCGCCGGTGAGGACGTCGATCTCCCCGGACTCCACCAGCTCGGCAGCGGCGGACATCCGGTCGCCGAGGAACCCCGAGCAGTTGCCGATCCGAACCGGTCCGCGTGCTGCTGAATCCACCATTCGGGCAGTATGGCCCAGTCGGTGGGCGATCCGGGCAGGGGGTCGGGCTGGACCGATTGGCGATCAGGACTCGGCGAACTCCTCGGAGTCGTACACCTCGATGGCGGTCCCGGTGGGCCACTCGCCCGGCGCCAGCCCCGCCTTGCGCCAGAGCGCGGACAGGAAGGCGCGCGGCTCGGGCAGCTGCTCCCACACCGCGGGCAGGAACGTCGCCCGGCGACGCCCGGCCTCGACGACCAGGCCGCTGCCGACGGGGATGCGCGCCAGCAGGTCGTCGTAGCTGGCGCACGGGAACGGCCGCGTGGGCGAGAGCACGGAGATGTCGATGACCATCCCGCTCGCGCGCTCGCGGGTCAGGGGCGGGAACCGCGGATCACGGAACGCCGCGTCGAACGCGTGCTCGGCGACGTCGGCAATGAGCGACTGGCGCGCGGACAGCGACCCGATGCACCCCAGGAGGTCCCCGCCCGCGGAGCGCAAGGTGACGAAGGAGGCTCCCGGCTCGCGCAGAACTGGGTCGGAGGCGGGCCACCGGTCGGCGTCGAACCGGGGCCGCCGCTGGGTCGACAGCGCCTCCTGGATGGTCGCCCGGGCGAGCCGGAGAAGGGTCGCCCGCGACTCGGGAGCGATCCGGACAACGTCATGCGCGGAGCGGACACCAGGGTCCGGATCCGGCCCAGTCCCTGGCAACGGCCTCCCCCGCCGCAGCGCGGTGCGTCGCCGCTGCGGTCGACCCGGGCGCCGATGCCGCCCTTGTCGCGCGAGACCCCGATCACCGCGAACGCGGCGTACCCGACGACCCGGCCGCGGTCGCCCGCCGTGTCGCCGGAGTTGCGGGCATCCAGCAGCCGGACCGACCAGTCCTGGGCGGCTGCGGCTGTGAGCAGTCCGCGCAGGGGGTAGCGACCGCACGCGTCGGAGGTGCCGATCGAGTCGGGGCGCCGGTGCACGATCGACCGGATCGTCCGGGCGTCCTGGGCGATCGCCGAGGAGTAGTCGAGGTAGTGCGAGAGGTCGGTCGAGACCACGACCAGGGTGCGCGGGAGGGCGGCACACATCGTGATCACGGCGGCCACATCGCCGGACAGGTCGGCGCCCACGATCAGCGGGACCAGTCGCCACCCCTCGGGCAGGACCCGCTGGAGGAAGGGCACCTGCACCTCGAGGCTGTGCTCGGGGGCATGGGCAGCGTCTGCGACCACGACGGTGTCGATGCGCGCGCCGAGCTCGCCGGCCACCTCCGCATCGAGCTCGACGTCGCCCAGCGGGGTGCGCCACGCGGTCGCCGTGCTCACCCCGATCCCATCCACCGGGACGTAGTGCGCCGGGCCCAACAGGATCACCCGCTCGACCACCGAGGGATCGATCGAGGCGTACGCGAAGCCCGCGATCGGCCCGGAGTACACGTGCCCGGCATGTGGGACGACGACCGCCACGAGCGCACCGCCATCCGGGTCCGGCCGGAGCCCCGCGCTCACACTCCGCCCGGACGCCGAACCCGCCGCCCGCGCCGCCAGCGCCTCGCGCGCCTCGGCGACGTACCGGTCCACACCGGCGGCCAGACGCTCGGGCTGCCCGGGGTAGAACGTCCCGGCCACAGCCGGCTCACGGACACCCCCAGGTGGCCCGGAGGGTTGCCCCCAGAACTTCACAGTGCCGACCTCCTCCCACCAACAACTGACCGCTCCTGGGCGGGACCGACCCCCGCGGCGGCGGTCCGAGCCGGCAAGGCCCGAGCACCCATCAGCCCGACCCCACGACCTCGGCGATCCGCACGGGCAGTCGCCTGCGCCCCCACGTGCCCGCCGGTCCGTCGAACACGCCCGCGATCTGCGTGCCGCAGCCGGCGCAGCGCCCCGCGTCGTCGAGCCGGTACGCACGTATGTCGTACCAGTCGCGCTCCACGACCGGCCGGTGGCAGCCGGGGCAGATCGTCGAGTCGCCCTCGCGGTCCTGGACGTTGCCGGTGTAGGCGTAGCGCACCCCGTTGGCCATCGCGATGGCGCGGGCGCGCGTCAGGGTCGCCGGTGGCGTGGCCGGCACGTCGCGCATCTTCCAGTCCGGGTGGAACGCACTGAAGTGCATCGGGACGTCGGGCCCGCAGTGCTCCACGACCCAGCGGCTCATCGCGTCCAGCTCCGACTCGGAGTCGTTGTGCCCGGGGATCACCAGGGTCGTGAGCTCCACCCATGTGTCGGCCTGCGTGGCGACGTACTCGATCGTCTCCAGCACGGCAGCCAGCTCGGCTCCGCAGATCCGGTGGTAGAACTCCTCGGTGAAGCCCTTGAGGTCGATGTTGACCGCGTCCATGTGGCGATAGAACTCGGCACGCGGCTCAGGGTTGATGTAGCCCGCGCTCACCGCCACAGTGCGGATCCCACGCGCCCGGCACGCGTCGGCCGTGTCGATCGCGTACTCGGCGAAGATCACCGGGTCGTTGTAGGTGAAGGCCACACTCGCGCACCCCAGTCGCTCGGCCGCGAGGGCGATGTCCTGCGGGCTGGCGCTGTCGGCGAGGGTGTCGAGGTCGCGGGACTTGGAGATGTCCCAGTTCTGGCAGAACTTGCAGGTCAGGTTGCAGCCCGCGGTGCCGAAGGAGAGCACCGACGACCCGGGCAGGAAGTGGTTCAGCGGCTTCTTCTCGATCGGGTCCACGCAGTAGCCCGACGACCGGCCGTAGGTGGTCGACACGATTGCGTCAGCCTCGCGGGCGCGCACGAAGCACAGGCCACGCTGCCCCTCGTGCAGGCGGCACTCCCGCGGGCACAGGTCGCACTGGATCCGCCCGTCGTCCAGGGCGTGCCACCAGCGCCCCGGCCACGTGGCCGGGGGGTCGCTGCGCTGCGGGACCCGCGTACCCATACATCCAGCATCCTCCGCGAGCCGCCCATGTGCCACCCCCCACAGGGCCCGGGCGCCAGCGTCCGCTCCAGCGGCCCGCTGATGCACGGAGAGGCTCGAGGGACCATGTGTATGCTTGGTGTATGACACGCACCAACATCGAGATCGACGACGATCTGATCACGCGGGCGATGACGAAGTACGGCCTGACGACCAAGCGCTCCGCGGTGGAGCTCGCCCTGCAACGACTGGTCGGGCCGCCGCTCACTGGAGAGGCCCTGCTGGACTACGTGTTCGAGATCGAGGGCACCGGGTGGGACCTGCCCGAGGGAGCGCTGGACGACGCGGTCGAGACGTTCTGATGCTGCTGGTCGACAGCTCGATCTGGATCGAGATCGCCCGGGGGGCAACCGCCGACCTGAAGCAGGCCATGGCAGCCGCGGGCGAGCCTCTGGCCATCACGGAGCCCATCGTGGGTGAGGTTCTGGCCGGCGCTCACGACCCCGACGCGGTCGAGGCGCGTCTGGCCAGCGTGAACCTCCGCGCCCTCGATCCGAGCCGCGACTACCGCGACGCGGCGATGCTGTACCGCGCCTGCCGGCGACGCGGGATGACCATCCGATCCTTGACCGACTGCCTCATCGCGGCCGTCGCGCTGAGGTACGGCGACGTCGTGGCACACCGGGATGCCGATTTCGAGCGGATCGCCGAGGTTGCACCACTGAGGACCCTCGACCTGCGCTGACGGTCCCCTGCAGCCACGGGTCCGGGACTCCTGCGCCACTGGGGCTCCGCCCACCCCCGAATCCCGCGGCGCCGAACTCGGCCCGACCCCTGACTCCCGCGCCGCCGAGCTCCTACTCCTCCTCGAGGACCGCCACGACGTGGTGGGCGTCCACCGAGTCACCGACCGCGACCCGGACCTCGGCCACGACGCCGTCCTCATCGGCCTTGATCCGGTGCTCCATCTTCATCGCCTCGAGGATCACCAGCGTGTCGCCGGCGACCACGTGGGCGCCCGGCTCGACCAGCACGGCGGTGACCGTGCCGGGGACCGGCGTGACCAGGCCGTGGTCGTGACCGTGGTCGGAGGCCTCCGGGTGCCGGGGGAGGACCTTGAGGGTGGTCGTGCGCCCGAGCCCGGTGACCAGCACCCAGTCACCGGCGCGGCGCACGGTGAACCATCCGCCCACGCCATCGACCTCGACCATCACGGTGGCCCCCTCGGCACGGGTCCGGTCCACCCTCAGCTGCGCGGGCAGCGGGGGGAGCCCGACCACGAAGGTGGCCTCGGTTGCCGCCGGGTCCTCATCGAGGAGGGCTGCCTCGGCGACTGCATGCCGGGTGTCGGGGACCCCGTCGCCCGAAGCCGGGTCCTGACCGGTCCCGACCCCGTCGCCGGCCAGGACGATGTCCACGCCGCCGGCGCGATCACGGGTGTAGCGCACCTCGATCGAGAGGTCGGCGCCGAACTCGGAGTACCCGAACCGGCGGACCTCGGGCACCGCCGGGATGTTGCGCCATCCGGCCGGGGCAAGTGCCGCCCAGGGCTGACCCACGCGCTCCTGCTCGGCCAGGCCGAGCGCGGCTGCCGACAGGTGCAGCGCCAGCTCGCGGCGCTCGAGGACGGGCACCGCGGTGTCGGGGTGCTCGTCGAGGAAGGCCGTCGTCGTGTCGCCGGACAGGAACGCGGGTGAGCGCAGGATCGCGGCCAGGGACTCGCGGTTGGTCGGCACGCCGGCCACCCGCAGCCCCTCGAGGCTGGTCGCCAGCGTGGCAGCGGCAACCTCCCGGGTGGGCCCATGGGCGATGACCTTGGCCAGCATCGGGTCGTAGAACGAGCTGACCTCCGACCCGGACTCGACCCCGGACTCCACCCGGATGCCCGGGGCCGGATCGACCTCGAAGCACTCGATGCGGCCCATGCCAGGCATGTAGCCTCGGGCCGGATCCTCGGCATAGAGCCGCACCTCGATCGCATGGCCCGTGCGGGTGATCTGCTCCTGGGCGAGCGGCAGCGGCTCACCCGCGGCCACCCGGACCTGCCACTCCACGAGGTCGAGGCCGGTGACCTCCTCGGTGACGGGATGCTCGACCTGAAGTCGGGTGTTCATCTCCAGGAAGAAGAACTCCTGGGCCGCACCCTCGCCGGCGACCATGAACTCGACAGTCCCTGCCCCGACGTAGTCGATCGCCTTCGCGGCGGCCACGGCCGCGGCGTACATCCGCTCCAATGTCGCGGCGGTCGCCCCCGGCGACGGGGACTCCTCGACCACCTTCTGATGCCTGCGCTGGATGGAGCACTCGCGCTCGAACAGGTGCACGACGTTGCCGTGGGTGTCACCGAAGACCTGCACCTCGACGTGCCGGCCACGCTCCAGGTAGCGCTCGAGGAACACGGTCGGGTCGCCGAACGCCGACGCCGCCTCGTTGCGGGCAGCGGACACCGCCTCGAGGAGCTCGTCGGGCTCGCGGACCAGGCGCATCCCCTTGCCGCCGCCACCAGCCGAGGCCTTGACCAGCAGGGGCAGCCCGACGGCAGCGCCGGCCGCGGTGATGTCGGCGTCGCTGGCGTCGGCCTCGAGCTCGGCACCGGGCACGAGCGGCACGCCGGCCGCAGCCACCAGCCGCTTGGCCTCCACCTTCAGCGCCATGGCGTTCATCGACTCGGGGGTCGGGCCGATCCATGCCAGCCCGGCATCGGCCACCGCCCGGGCGAACACCGGGTTCTCCGACAGGAAGCCGTACCCGGGGTGGATGGCGTCGGCCCCGGACCGCCGCGCGGCGTCCAGGACCTTCTCGGCCACCAGGTAGGACTCCGCTGAGGTCCGCCCGCCGATCGCCACGGCCAGGTCGGCGTCGCGGACGAACGGGGCCCCGGCGTCGGGGTCGGAGTGGATCGCGACGGCCTGCAGGCCCAGCCGGTGGGCGGTGCGGATCACCCGGCGGGCGATCTCCCCGCGATTGGCGACCAGGATCCGCCGGATCGCGCGACTCCCCCCTGTGTCATGGATCTGGTTCGTTGTGTGCACCGAATCCAGGACAGAAGGGGGGGTGGGGGTGCTGGGGGTGCTCTCCGGTGCCATCTCGCGCCTCACATCCGGAAGACGCCGAAGTTCGACGTCCCCTTGACCTCGTTGGAGTGGATCGCCGACAGCGCGAAGCCCAGGACGGTCCGGGAGTCGCGCGGGTCGATGATCCCGTCGTCCCAGACCCGGCCGGTGGCGAACAGGGCGGTCGACTCGCGCTCGACCTGGTTCTCCAGGCCCTCGCGCATCGGCGCGAACTGCTCGTCGCTCCACGGGATGCCCAGCTTCGCGGCCTTCTGCTTGGCCACGATCTCCATGACCCCGCCGAGCTGCTTGGGGCCCATCACCGCGATCCGGTGGTTCGGCCACGTGAACACGAACCGCGGGTTGAACGCCCGGCCGGCCATGCCGTAGTTCCCTGCGCCGTACGAGGCCCCGACCATCAGGGTGATGTGCGGGACGGTGGAGTTCGACACGGCGTTGATCAGCTTGGCGCCGTCCTTGATGATGCCGCGCTGCTCGTAGCGGGTGCCGACCATGAACCCGGTGGTGTTCTGCAGGAACAGGATCGGGGTGTCGTGCCGGTTGCACAGCTGGATGAACTGCGCGGACTTCTGCGACTCCTCGCTGAACAGGATGCCGTTGTTCGCGATGATCCCGACCGGGTAGCCACCCAGCTCCGCCCAGCCGGTGACCAGCTGCGACCCGTAGAGCGCCTTGAACTCCTCGAACCGGGAGCCGTCGACGATCCGGGCGATGATCTCGCGGGTGTCGAACGGCACCCGGACGTCCGCGCTGGCGATGCCCAGCAGCTCCTCGGGATCCAGCACCGGGGCGTCCGGGGCGGCGACCCGCGGCGGCGGGCCGAGCTTGCGCCAGTTGAGGTGCCCGACGATCCCGCGCCCGATCCGCAGCGCATCGAGCTCGTCCTCGGCCAGGTAGTCCGCAAGGCCGGAGACCCGGGCGTGCATCTCCGCGCCGCCGAGGTCCTCCTCGTTGGCATCCTCGTTGATCGCCATCTTCACCAGCGGCGGGCCGGCCAGGAACACCTTGGCCGACTGCTTCTGCATGACGATGTAGTCGCTCATCCCAGGCACGTACGCCCCGCCGGCGGTCGACGAGCCGAACACCAGCGTGATCGTCGGGATGTTCGCCGCCGACATCTGGGTGAGGTTGCGGAAGCTCGCGCCACCGGGGACGAACACGTCGGCCTGGTTGGGCAGGTCCGCCCCGCCGGACTCCGTCAGGTTGACCAGCGGGAGCCTGTTGCGCTCGGCGATGTCCATGGCGCGCAGGGCCTTGTGCATGGTCATCGGGCTCTGCGCACCACCCTTGACCGTGGGGTCGTTGGCGCTGACCAGGCACTCGACGCCGTTCACCCAGCCGATGCCGGTCACCAGCCCGACACCGAGCTCGTCCTTGGAGCCCCAGCCCGCCAGCGGGGAGAGCTCGAGGAACGGGCTGTCCGCGTCGAGCAGGGCGGCGATCCGCTCGCGGGGCAGGAGCTTGCCGCGGTCACGGTGCCGGGCGACCGCCTTGGCGGCCTTCTCGGGGTTCGATGAGCCGCCGCCGGCGACCACCGTTGCGTTGAGGGTCTCGATCTCGGCCAGGGCCGCCGTCATCGCGTCCCGGTTGTCCCGGAACGTCTCGGAGCGGGGGTCCACCGACGTGCGCATCACCGGTTTCACGAAACTTGACGTTAGCGTCAAGTTGACACCAGCGTCAAGTTCGCGGACGGCCCCACCGGGGTCCGTCACGGGACGATCCGCCGACCCCCCGGGCGATCCCGGCGAAACGGTGCCACGGCCCTCCGCAGGCCCCGCGACACTACCCGCCGGTAGAACCCGCCAGTAACTGGATTGTCGGCGCCGGACGTGGCAATGCTTGCCTTACATGAACGTTCCCTCACATGGAAGACAGGCACATGTTCACCGTTGACGAGACCCCCGCGCACGTCGTTGCCACTCCCGCCGCACAGGCCCACCTGCGCACCCTGGCCGAGGCCCGTGGCGATATCACGGTGCTGCTCAGCGAGCGCGGCGCAGCCGTCCTGAAGGCCGGCCAGCAGCCCCCCGCCGGCACGGTCTACCTCGGCCAGCTCGACGACGCCGCGAACATCACCTGCGTTGCCGACGACTCGGTCACCCGCGCCTGGTGGCGCACGCGCGCGCACCTGGACCTCTCCGAGGGCTTCGAGATGACCTACGACCTGTCGAACCTGAACGAGCGCGAGCTCTTCGAGGTCCTGGCCGCGGGGCCGCTTCCCCGCTACTGACCCTGTCCGGGCGGGCTGCCCCGACGTCCTGTCGGAGGGCAGCGCCAGCCCCCGCCCGAACCGACGCGCTGGTCAGCGCGCGGCCGGCTTGGCCGGAGTCGTTGCCGAAGCGCGCGGCGGGGCGGCACCCTCGTGGGCCTTGCGGATCACCACGACGCGATCACCGGGCTGGAACACGCGAACCGCACCCTGGTCGAAGCGGATGACCTCGTCGCCGCGCACGACCGCCAGCACGAGGTCCCCGGCCGACTGGACGTCGGCTGGGCTCAGCCCGAGCTCCGCCCGGCTGATCGGGCGCTCCACGACCTCGAGGCCGCGGCCGGTGTCCATGAGGTCCTCGAGCATCTCCCCGACGTTGGCCGAGAGCATGGACAGGCCCATCAGGTTGCCCGCGGACTCAGCGTGGGTGATCACGCGGTCGGCACCGCTCTGGCGCAGCAGGTCGCCTGCCGACGCCTCGCGGGCGGCCGCCACGATCGTGGCGTCCGGGGCCATCGCCCGCACGCGCAGGGTCACCATGATCGCGGTGTCGTCCTGGTCGGCCGCCACGATCACCTGCTTGGCCTCGGGAACGCCCGCGTCGCGCAGCACCTGCTCGGCTCGGGCGTCGCCGACCACTCCGGTCACGCCCTGGCGCGTCGCCTCGGCCACGGCGTAGCGGTCGGCGGCGATGACCACGATCGTGCGCGGGTCCAAGCCATGGGCGATCAGCGAGCGCAGGGCGGCCTGCCCCTTGACCCCGAAGCCCACGATCACGGTCTGGTCCTTCATGCGCTTCCTCCAGCGGTTGACCCGCGAACGCTCCCGGGCGGCCTGCGTGAGCACCTCGACGGTCGTGCTGACCAGGACGATCAGGAACATGAACCGCAACGGGGTGATCACGAAGACGTTGACCATGCGTGTTGCGGTGGTGATGGGCGCGATGTCGCCGTAGCCGGTCGTCGACAGGGTGACCGTCGAGTAGTACAGAGCATCGGACAGCGAGACGCCGTTGTCCTGCCCGTTGTCGACGTACCCATCGCGCTCCCAGTACACGAGCAGGGTCGTGAAGATGATGATGCCCAGGGCGATGGCGATCCGCACCCCCAGCGAGCGTCGGGCGCTGAGCCGGCGGCTCGGGAAGACGACGCGCGACTCGCCGGTCGTCTCCTCGTCGAAGAGGTTCCCCAGCTCGGCCACGAGGGAAATGTACGCCGTCGGCTGCACCCGGGGCGCACCTGCGAGCGCTGCCTACAGCGGCGCGGCCCCGGTGCGCCCGTGCTGGGAGGCGATCCGGCGGGCGATGTAGGGCGAGAACCAGCCGTTGTTGCGCATCTGGAAGTCCCGGTCGCGCCAGTCGTCCCCGGTCACCCGGCCCCGGCACCTCGGTGCTCCGCAGGCACAGTCGAACTCGTCGTACGGGCTGGCGTCGCAGGTGCCGTAGTCGAAGGTCAGCTCCTCGCCGGTCGCCAGGTCCTGCTTCGCGACCAGCACGGTCTCGCCGAGCAGCCCGCACGTCGGCTCGCACGAGTGGTTGACCAGGTCGCCGTCCTCCACCTCGGGTGCGGCCAGCAGGTACAGGTCGTCGGCGATCTGGATCGAGCGCGAGACCCGCGACTCATCGAACTCGGGCAGCTGGCCACCGGTCACCACGTAGCCGCCGAACGCCGCCACGACCTCCCCCGCGGGGATGGCCTCGAGGGCGAACGACCCGTGGCCATGGTCGCCCACGTCGCAGACGGCGGCCTTGGGCGTGAGCCAACTGTGCAGCATCCAGCCTCCTGGGGCGCGGGTCGCGAGGTGCGGGGGCGACAATGGTTCCATGACTGAGCAGCCCGACGAAACCAGCGAAGACGACAACAGCCCCGGGCAGATCGTCATCGTCGGACCCGATGGCCAGCCGATCGCCACCGCCGAGGAGTCCAACGAGCCGTCCGTGGCCGACCTGATCGAGCAGCCGGCCAAGGTCATGCGCGTCGGCTCCATGATCAAGCAGCTGCTCGAGGAGGTCCGCTCCGCGCCGCTGGATGAGGCCTCCCGCGCCCGCCTGCGCGACATCCACCAGCGCTCGATCCTCGAGCTGGAGTCCGGCCTGGCCCCGGAGCTGGTCGAGGAGCTCGACCGGCTGTCGCTGCCGTTCAGCTCCGACACCGTCCCGACCGACGCCGAGCTGCGGATCGCCCAGGCACAGCTCGTGGGCTGGCTCGAAGGCCTGTTCCACGGGATCCAGACCGCCCTGTTCGCCCAGCAGATGGCCGCGCGCGCCCAGTTCGAGCAGATGCGCCGCGCCGCCATCACCGCCGAGCCGGAGGAACCGCCCACGCCCAACCCCGACGGGCACCGCCGGGGCGGCACGGGCGGGCCGTACCTGTAGTCCCCCGGGGTCCGGTGCCGGCCTCCGCGGGCGCCCGACCGGGGCGGCTCCTGCGACGCCCCTCGGCCGCCATGGGGGACGCGTAGGCTGTGCACTCGTGATCGACCTGCGCCTGCTCCGCGACGACCCCGACCTGTTCCGCACCTCCCAAGCCGCCCGCGGCGAGGACCCCGGGCTCGTCGATGAGCTGCTCGCGGCCGACGAGGCCCGCCGGACCGTGGGAACGGCCTTCGACGCCCTGCGCAACGAGCAGAAGGGCCTGGGCAAGGAGGTCGCGAAGGCCTCCCCCGACGACAGGCCCGCGCTGCTGGCCCGCGCCAGGGACCTGGCCGACCAGGTGAAGGCCGCCGAGGCCCAGCGCGCAGCGGCCACCGCCCGCGCCGACGAGCTGGTGCTCGCCATCTCCAACCTCGTGCACCCGGAGTCGCCCCGCGGCGGCGAGGAGGACTTCGTCGTCCTCGAGCAGCGCGGGACGATCCGGGACTTCGCGGCCGAGGGCATCACGGTCCGCGACCACCTCGAGATCGGCGAGGCCCTGCGCGCGATCGACGTCGAGCGTGGCGCGAAGGTGTCGGGGTCGCGGTTCTACTACCTCACCGGCATCGGCGCGCTGCTCGAGCTGGCCCTGATCAACCTGGCGATGGCCCAGGCGACCGCCAACGGGCTCACGCCGATCATCCCGCCGGCGCTGGTCAAGCCCGCCGCGATGGAGGGCACCGGGTTCCTCGGCCAGGCGGCTGAGAACGTCTACCGCCTCGAGGCCGACGACATGTACCTCGTCGGCACCGCGGAGGTTCCCCTGGCCGCCTACCACTCCGACGAGATCCTGCCCGCCGACACCCTGCCGCGACGGTTCGCCGGCTACTCGCCCTGCTTCCGCCGCGAGGCCGGGACCTACGGCAAGGACACCCGCGGCATCTTCCGGGTCCACTGGTTCGACAAGGTGGAGATGTTCACCTTCGCCACGCCCGAGGACGCCGAGGCCGAGCACGCGCGCCTGCTGGAGTTCGAGAAGCAGTTCCTCGACAGCCTCGAGCTGCCCTATCGGATCATCGATGTCGCCACCGGAGACCTCGGGTCCAGCGCGACGCGCAAGTTCGACTGCGAGGCGTGGATCCCCTCCCAGGGCCGCTACCGGGAGCTGACGTCCACGTCGAACTGCACGACGTTCCAGTCCCGAAGGCTGCGCGTGCGTGAGCGCGCCGCCGATGGGACGGTCCGCCCGCTGGCCACGCTCAACGGGACGCTGGTGGCGATCCCCCGCACGATCATCGCGATCCTTGAGAACCACCAGCAGGCCGACGGATCCGTCCACGTGCCCGCCGCCCTCCAGCCCTTCCTCGGCGGGTTGACGAGCCTCGAGCCCCCCGCCTGAACCCCCGCGACGCCCCACGCCCATCCGGCAGGAGCCGGACGTATGGCCTCCTCCCAGGGCTGCCCGTGGCCCGAGGACCGATCCCGATGCGCGCCTCGACGGCCGCGCCCGCGAGTTCGGCAGGGCCCGCTGCGACCGCGGGCGCGACGGGTGGGGTCATGGAAGGATCGGTGCATGGCACACAGCGCCCAGCCGACGGCCAGGCCGAGCCCGGAGGAGGACCTGCTGGTCGCTGAGGTCCTGCCCGATGACATCGGAGTCCGCGCGGGCGGGTATGTCGATGTGGACCTCAGCGCGCCGATCCCCGTCCCCGACGACGTCGCGATGGTGGGCTCCGACCTGGACGGGACGTTGCTGGGCCCGACCCTGTCGGTCGGTCCGCGCAGTCTCGCGGCGATCCCGCAGCTGGCCGGCGCGGGCGTGGAGTTCGTCTACGTCACCGGGCGCCCACCGCGCTGGCTGCGACCGGTCATCGGACAGACGGGCCACGCAGGAATGGCCGTCTGCGCCAACGGGGCGCTGCTCGTGGACCTCGCCGAGGAGCGCCTGGTGCGCCGAACCGCCATGGACCATGATCTGGCGGCAACGGTGGCGCTGCGACTGCGCGAGCTGGTCCCCGGCATCACCTTCGCGCTGGAGCGACTCATCGAGGGCGCGGACCACGCGCGCGACCTCGACCAGCTCACGGTGGTCGGCTTCGAGCCGGAGTACGACCCCCCGTGGGCACGGATGCCCGGGGTGGAGAGTGGTGACATCCTCGACCTGATCATGCGTGGCGAGCCGGTGAAGATCCTGGCCGCACCGCCCGCAGGGACCGGCCACGACTCCGACTCCCTGCTCGCGCTGGCCGAGGCGGAGTTCGCCGGTGCCCTGCACATCACGCACTCGGGGACCAGGGACGTCCTCATCGAGATCATGTCCGGCGAGATCGACAAGGGCGTCGGCTTCCTCGAGGTGGCCGCACTGCGCGGCATCGACGCGCACCACACCGCCGCGGTCGGCGACATGCCCAACGACGTCGCCCTGATCCGGGCGGCTGGGACGGGGTACGCGGTGGCCAACGCCCATCCGTCGGCCCGCGAGGCCGCCGACCACGTCATCCCCAGCAACTCCGATGACGGCGTGGGGCGGCTGCTGGAGGCGATCCTGGTGGCGCGCCGATGACCGTCGAACCCGCACCCGCCGCACCCGCACGTCGCGGGGCGTTCGCCCGCCTGGGCCCCGCCGGCCCGCCCCTGCTCCTGCTGGCGGCCATGTGGGTCCTCGAGACGGTCGACGTCGTGCTGCGCGGGTGGCTCGACAACGGCGGCATCCAGCCGCGCGAGTCCGGGGGCCTTCTCGGGATCCTGTTCGCACCCCTGCTGCATGGGGGCTACAGCCACCTGCTCTCCAACACGATCCCGCTGCTCGTCCTGGGAACCCTCGTGGCGGCCAGCGGCCGAGGCGTCTTCTGGAAGGTGACGGGCGTCGTGGTGGTGCTCGGCGGAGTGGGGACGTGGCTCATCGCGCCGGCCAACACGGTGACCATCGGGGCCAGCGGCCTGGTGTTCGGCTACCTGGGCTACCTGTTGGTCGCGGGCATCCGGACCAGGCACTGGCGCGACCTGCTCATCGGGGCCGCGGTGCTGGTCGTCTACGGGACCCTGCTGCTCGGCGCGCTGCCGTGGACGGTGGCCGCCAACGTCTCATGGCAGGCGCACCTCACCGGTGCCATCGCCGGTGGCCTGGCCGCGTGGTGGTTCGCGCCGCGCCCGGTGGCGCGCCCCAGACCCTGAGCGCCGATCCCGGGCCTGAGCGCCGCTCCGGGCCTCAGCTCGGCCCGCCCACCGCCTGGGAGTCGCCATGGCCCCGGGCATCAAGGCCGCCACCATCGGCGAGATCGCAGCTGATTCCGTTGTTTCGCCCTCTCCCGTCGAGCTCCGCGCGAGGGTATGCATTCGATTCCGTCGTTGGCCGGGGGCGTCGTGGGTATCCCAACAACGGTCTTGAGCGCGAACTGGATCGGGCGGCGCTCCGCACCGGCGTGAAACATCGGTTCCGGGTGCGTATCTCGACTGACGCGGCGCGACCGAACGGGCGCAACCGCCGCCGGTCAGTCCATCGAGTCGCGGAACGGGTGCGCCGGGTACGTGCCCAGGATGCTGACCTCGTGCGAGAAGAACGCGAGCTCCTCGAGGGCGAAGGCCAGCCCGCGGTCGGCCGGGTGGCCGTCCACGTCGGCGTAGAACTGCGTGGCGGAGAAGTGCCCGTCGAGCATGTAGCTCTCGAGCTTGGTCATGTTCACGCCGTTCGTCGCGAAGCCGCCGAGCGCCTTGAAGAGCGCCGCCGGCACGTTGCGCACACGGAAGACCAGGGTGGTGATCAACGGCCCCTCGTCGGGGTCGGTGTCCTCCGGCTCACGTGCGAGCACCAGGAAGCGAGTGGTGTTGTGGTCGGCATCCTCGATGTTCTCGGCCAGGATCTCCAGGCCGTAGGTCCGGGCCGCCAGCGCCGAGGCGATCGCAGCCCGCGACGGGTCAGCGACCTCGGCCACCTCACGCGCCGAGCCGGCCGTGTCTGCCGCCACGATCGGGGTCAGGCCCAGCCGGCGGATCGCATCGCGGCACTGGCCGAGGGCCATCACGTGGCTCTCGACAGTGCGCAGGTCCTCGAGCCGGGCGCCCGGGACGCCGAGCAACTGGTGACGGATGGGCAGGAAGTGCTCGCCGACGATGGACAGCCCGGCGATCGGCAGCAGGTGGTAGATGTCCGACACCCGGCCGGCCAGGGAGTTCTCGATCGGGATCATCGCCAGGGGCGCGCTGCCGTCAGCCACGGCAGCGAAGACGTCCTCGAAGGTCGGGCACGGCAGCGGGGTTGCGCTGGGATAGACCTCATTGATGGCGATGTGCGAGTTCGCGCCCATCTCGCCCTGGAAGGCCACGACGGTCACTGTCGACTCCCCACTGCTGCATCGATCGCCTGTTGCTCCTCGGCGGTCAGGGTACCGTCGGGCGTGCCGGCCGAGATCGTCCGGACGTAGGTGCGCACGTCGGCCTTGCCCGACAGGGTCGTCAGGACCAGCCCGGAGCCGGTGTCGTCGAGCAGCGCCACGCTGTAGGACAACCGGCCGCCGACATCGGCGAAGGCGTCGTAGCGGACCAGTGCGACGTGGCGCAGGGCGGTCGGGTCGCCCGCGTCGTCGCCGCGTACGGCCAGGTCCTCGACCTGCACGCGCAGGGCCTCGACCTCAGATCGCAGGGCGGCGGACTCCTCGCCCAGCACCTCAGCCAGCGGCTGGCTCGTGGGTCGCCGCGCCCACCGGCGGTTCGCGATGGTGGCCAGCACGATCGCGGCGACCGCCAGCCCGAGCGCCAGGAGCGAGAGAGCTGAGTTCACGGCCGGGGACATGGATCGACAGGGTAGTCGCCGACGGGCCGGAGGCGGAAAAGGGTCCGGACGCCACCGACGGGGGATGCAGTGACGTCCGAACTGATTGAACCTTACGCCATCGGCTCGGGGTCCAACAACTCGCCAGTCACAGTAACTCCGTGCAACGCGTCACAGCCGCATCATCCTTCCTGCGGATCCTTGGCGTCACCGGAAGATCGAGCGTCCTTCGGGTGTCTACGCATGCTCAGCCCTCCGCCGGGCTGCCGCGAGACTCAGGTCGCCTGGCGCACAGCGGCTGACACGTCGCCCGGTCGGTTGGTGATGATCGCCGCGACTCCCAGCTCCCGGCAGAGCTCCACGTCCTCGGGCGCATCGACGGTCCAGACGTAGAGCTGGCCGCCGAGGCGTCGCACCCGCGCGGCATAGCTGGGATGCGCGCGGAGGATGGCGATGTCCGGCCCGGCGATCGTGGCCCCGAACGGCAGGTCACCGGCGCGCAGCCGCAGCGGGACGCGATCCATCAGGAAGACGCGGGGCACCCCTGGAGCCAGCGCCCGGAACCGGCGGACTGCCTGGGCGGAGAACGACATCACCCGCACCGGGTGCGGCCCCTGGCGCGCCGGAGTGGCCAGGCCGAACCTGCGCAGCTGCGCCACGACGGCCTGCTCGACCCAGCCGGCGTAGCGGGTCGGGTGCTTGGTCTCGATCGCGAGCAGGATGGGTCGTGGGCTGCTGGTCACGAGCTCCAGCAGCGTGGGCAGGGTGAGGATCCCGCCCGAGGGGTCGGCGAGCACGTCCTCGCCGGGCCAGGACTCGAGACGGCGGTCGGCGAGGCGGCGCTCACGCAGGGGCCGGCGCGCAGGGCGGGGGCCACCCTGCTCCGCCCAGGACCCGAAGTCGTGTCGACGCAGGTCGGCCAGCGTCTTGGTGGACACGACCCCCCAGCCGTCGGAGGTCCGGTCGATGCGCCGATCGTGCACGCACACGAGGTGCCCGTCGGCGGTCAGCCGGACGTCGCACTCCAGGCCGTCGGCGCCCTGCTCCAGGGCCAGTTCGTAGGCGGCCAGGGTGTGCTCGGCCCGCAGGGCGCTGGCGCCCCGATGGGCGATCACCAGGGGACGGCCGGACACGGGGCCAAGCATGCACGCACGCACAGCCCGCCCGCGCGCTGTGCGACCAGATCGTCGGCGACGTGTCCCGGCGACCGGGACGGGGGCGTTCACCCGGGCACCTTGATCGCCCGCAGCCGACGTGCCCCGCCCTGCTCGTGCCGTCACCCGGTCAGTGCTGCGCCGGGTCGGCGAGCTCACCGGGGTTGAGCCGCCCAAGTCCCAGCTCCTGGTCGAAGAGGACGCCGGGATTGAGCAGCCCGTCGGGATCGACCGTCGCCTTGATCCGACGCATCCAGTCGATCTGCTCCGCGGACCTGGCCAGATGCAGCTGAGCCACCTTGAGGCGGCCGATTCCGTGCTCGGCACTGATGCTGCCGCCGAGCTCAGCCACCGCCCGGAGGACCCGATCCGCAGTTGCCCGGTCGGCGCCGACCACCTGGACGTGCAGGTTGCCGTCGAGGGCGTGGCCGAAGAATCCGACCCATGGGCGGTCCTCGCCACCGACGGGAGGTGGGTCGTCCTGGCCACCGGTCCCGGCGGGTGGGACGAACCCGTCCGGGGGCGCAGTCCCCCGACCCGCGTCCGCCCCGGCCCCGGCCACGACCGCGCGGATCGCCGCCACCGCAGGATCGAGGTCGGTCAACCGGACGCTCACGTCCAGCTTCTGCAGCCCGGGGAGGGTCGCGTACAGCTCGGTCTGTCGCTCGCGCAGCGCCCACAGGCGCTGCCGGTCGGCCCGGTCCGTCGCCACCGCCACCACCAGGTCGGCAACCGGCTCGAAGCCCGTGGCGGTCCCGCCGTCCGCGACCTCGAGGAGCAGCACCCACTGCGCCCCGTCTGGGAGCGGGTCGGGGTTCCCCAGGGCCTGAGCCGCGCGCGTCACCCCCGCCGAGTCGACGACCTCGGCGGCGAGCAGCATCGCCTCGCCCGATTCGACCCGTCGGGCGCACCGCACGGCGTCCGCCAGATCGGCGACCGCGAGCAGGCGCGACGGAGGACTCCCTCGGCTGCGCGTGCAGGGCGATCTCGACCTCCGTGATCACCGCGAGGGTGCCCTCGCTACCGACGATCAGGGCGGCAAGGTCGTAGCCGCAGTTGTCCTTTCGGGGCCGGTCCACCGTCCGCACGACCCGACCGTCGGCAAGGACCGCCACCAGACCCCGCACCTGTTCGCGCATCATCCCGAAGGCACAGACGCCCATCCCCCCGGCGTTCGTCGCGACCATCCCGCCAATCGTCGCCGAGTCCCGGGCTGCGAGGTCGACCCCGAAGTGCAGCCTCGCGGCGCGGGCGTGCGCCGCCAGCTGAGCGGCCGTGACCCCGGCCCCGACCACGACCGTCCGCTCCAGGGGATCCACCGGATCGATCCGGTCCAGCCCCGTCGTGAGCAGCAACAGCGCTGGCCGATCCGGCACCGACCCCCCGACCAGGCCGGTGTTGCCGCCCTGGACCTGCACGACCACGCCCGCCGATCGCGCCGCCGCGAGCACGGCCGATACCTGCTCCGTCGTGCGCGGGCGAACCGCACCGAGGGTCGGGCCCCTCCAGCGCCCCGTCCAGTCGACGCAGTGCCCGGCCAGCAGGTCCGGATCGGTGATCACGACGATCCCGGCGGCCGCCAGAGCGTCCCGCAGGGCGGTCGGAAGCGGTTCCGGAGAGGGTGCCGGAGATCCGTCCGGATCCCCAGCGACCAGGTCGCGGCCGGCCTGCCATGCGTCGTTCGGCGCTCCTGGGGACGAGGTCACAGGGACATCCTGCACAGACGGCACCCGGCGACCCCAGCCGACACCTCCACGGCGCATCGCAGGCAACCCGGCCCACCCCGCAGAACCCGATCAGCGGGCCCCGAGGCGGCGTCCACGCACCGGTTGATGAACACCGGCGGAACCCCAGCCGTGCCGGTCTGCGCCACCGCGCGTCGGCTGCGGCGTGATGTCAGGATGGCTCTCATGCACGGCGGGACTCGTCGTGCTGTCGAACGAGGAGGAGCCCTTCAATGCCCATCGCGTCACGTGAGGTCTATGAGGAGATGCTGAACAAGGCCAAGGCAGGCGGATTCGCCTACCCGGCCGTGAACTGCACCTCATCGCAGACGATCATCGCCACCATGCGCGGCTTCGCCGAGGCTGAGTGCGACGGCATCGTGCAGTTCTCGACCGGCGGCGCGGAGTTCGCGTCCGGCCAGTACGCCAAGAACATGGTCGCCGGCGCCGTGGCCCTCGCCGAGTTCGCGCACTCGATCGCCGACCAGTACCCGACCAACATCGCCCTGCACACCGACCACTGCCCCGAGAACAACCTCGACGCCTACATGCGTCCACTGCTCGTGCTCGGCGCTGAGCGCGTCAAGGCCGGCAAGAAGCCACTGTTCAACTCGCACATGTGGGACGGCTCGGCGATCGAGCTCAACCGCAACATCGACATCGCGGACGAGTTGCTCGACATGTCGATCGCCGCGAACACGATCATGGAGATCGAGATCGGGGCGGTCGGCGGCGAGGAGGACGGCGTCGAGGCCAGCCACGACGCCCACCTGTTCTCCACCCCTGAGGACGTCGAGGCGATGATCAACAAGCTCGGCCTCACCGAGCGGGCCCGCTACCTGGTCGCGGCCACCTTCGGCAACGTGCACGGCGTGTACAAGCCCGGAAACGTCGTCCTCACCCCGTCGATCCTGCGCACGCTGCAGGACAAGGTCATCGAGATGCGTGGGCTCGAGGCCGGATCGAAGCCGCTGGACCTGGTGTTCCATGGTGGCTCGGGTTCACTGCTGTCCGAGATCCATGAGTCGCTGGACTACGGCGTGGTGAAGATGAACATCGACACCGACACCCAGTACGCCTTCACCCGCCCGATCGTGGACCACATGTTCAAGAACTACGACGGCGTGCTCAAGGTTGAGGGCGAGGTCGGCAACAAGAAGGTCTACGACCCGCGCTCGTACGGCAAGTCGGCTGAGGCCGGCATGGCCGCACGTGTCGTGAGGGCCGCCGAGGACCTGCGCGCCACCGGCACGAAGCTGTAGCCAGCCCAGACGCACCACAGACGCACCGCCAGCGCGGCGCTCCCCACACCGGGGGCGCCGCGTTCGCGTGCTCTGCTCCCCTCCTGCTTGTGTCATGGATCCGGTCCACCTGGCGAACCGGATCCATGACACAGAGCCCGCGCGGGCCGGGCGGCGAGAGGAGCCGGGACTCCCTGCGGCGCTAGGGTTGACGCGGCACCGCCGCCGCGGGGGTGCGGGTTCCGCGCGTCCCGCAGGGCGCGCGCCTGAGGGTGGAGGCACCTATGCCGGCGATCGTGATCGTGGGGGCCCAGTGGGGCGATGAGGGCAAGGGCAAGGCGACCGACCTCCTCGGGGGTCGTGCCGACTACGTGGTGCGCTACCAGGGCGGCAACAACGCGGGCCACACGGTGGTGATCGGCGACGCGAAGTTCGCCCTGCACCTGCTGCCCAGCGGGATCCTGTCCCCGAGCTGCGTGCCAGTGATCGGCAACGGCGTGGTGGTCGACCTCGAAGTGCTCTTCGGGGAGATGGACGGCCTGATCGCCCGCGGCGTGGACCCCTCGCGGCTGGTCATCAGCGCCAACGCCCACATCATCACGCCCTACAACGTCACCCTCGACAAGGTCACCGAGCGCTTCCTGGGCAAGGCGAAGATCGGGACCACCGGCCGCGGCATCGGCCCGACCTACGGCGACAAGATGGCCCGGGTCGGCGTCCGCATCCAGGACCTCATGGACCCCTCGATCCTGCACCGCAAGGTGGAGGGCGCCCTGGTCAACAAGAACCAGGCGCTGGTCAAGGTGTTCAACCGCCGCGCTGTCGAGGTCGACCAGACGGTCGAGCAGCTGCTCTCGTACGCCGATCGGCTCCGGCCGCACGTCGTGGACACCGCCCTGCTGCTCAACGACGCCCTGGACCGCGGCGAGACCGTCGTCCTCGAGGGCGGCCAGGGCACGCTGCTCGACGTCGACCACGGCACCTACCCGTACGTCACGTCCTCGAACCCGACGGCCGGCGGCGCGTGCACCGGCTCGGGCATCGGACCGACCCGCATCGACCGCGTCCTGGGCATCCTCAAGGCCTACACCACGCGGGTCGGCGAGGGGCCGTTCCCGACCGAGCTGTTCGACGACGACGGCGAGAAGCTGCGCACGATCGGCGGTGAGGTCGGGGTCACGACCGGGCGCAACCGGCGCTGCGGATGGTTCGACGCACCGATCGCCCGCTACGCCACACGGGTGAACGGCATGACCGACTACTTCCTGACCAAGCTCGATGTGCTCAGCTCATTCGACGAGATCCCGGTGTGCGTCGGCTACGACGTCGACGGCACCCGCGTGGACGAGGTGCCCACGACGCAGACGGAGTTCCACCACGCAACGCCCATCTACGAGGTGCTTCCGGGCTGGCGGACCGACATCTCCGACATCCGCGACTTCGCCGAGCTCCCGGCGAACTGCCGGGCGTACGTGCGGTTCCTGGAGGAGCAGGCGGGCTGCCGGGTATCGGCCATTGGGGTGGGGCCTGACCGCGATGCGACGCTCGTGCTCAACGACCTGCTGAACTGAGCCGATAACGGGGGCATGCGCATTGTTCGCCTTGCCCCCCATGCCCTGATCGCTGCGGCGGTGGTCCTCGCAGTGGCTACCCCCGCCCCCGCCCAGCCCGCCCCCCGGGCGGCCGTGACGCCCACCGGGGTCGCAGCACCCAGCGTGGTGCGCGCCGACGGCCCCCAGATCGCGCTGTCCAGTGGCGCCGCGTTCGCGCCCGGGGCCAGGGTCGCGCGCTTCAAGACCGTCAACTCCTGCACGCGCGACTACTACATGATCCGGTCCTGGATGGAGCACTTCGAGGCCACCGGCGGCGGCACGCTCACCCTGGCTCCCGGCACCTACCGGATCCCGAGCACCATCTACGTCCCCTCCAACACCACGATCCAGCTCGCCGCCGGCACGACGCTGCTCAAGACCAACAGGACCTGCACCAAGAAGTTCAAGGCCGCGTCCTCGATGTTCATGCTGGTGCCCCCGTCCCTGGGCAAGCGCCGCGGGGCCGTCGGCGGGTACGGCGGCGCGGCCAACATCGCGATCGTGGGCGCCGGCGGCGGCCAGTCCGTGATCGACCTCGCCGGCATCCGCAACTCCCTGGGGATCATCGCCGGGCACAACCAGAACGTGCGGATCGAGGGCATCCGGTTCACGAACATGAACAACAACCACTTCATCGAGATGGACGCCAACGCCAACTCGGTGATCCGCAACAACGAGTTCCTCGGCGCGACCGGGAACACCCGGATGTCGGCCGAGGCCGTGAACCTCGACACCCCCGACGCGCTGACCCAGGGCTTCGGCTCGCCCTGGAGCAACCTGGACGCCACGGCCAACATCGACATCCTGGTGCAGGGCAACGTCTTCGCGAACATGGTCCGCGGCCTGGGGACCCACAACTTCTCCGGCGGTCGCTACCACACCCGGATCGCCGTGGTCGGCAACACCTTCACGGGGATGCGCAACGACGCGATCCGGGTGATGAACTGGCGGGACTCGGCGATCATCGGCAACACGTTCGACGGCGTCTGGTGCCCCAGCCACGGCAATGACTGCCGGGGGATCCTGGCCAGCGGAGCGGAGAACCTGACCGTGCGGGACAACGTGTTCGCCAACATGGCCCGCGCGATGCAGTTCATGCCGTGGGCCAACGACGGGAGGGCGGCCGCATACGGCGTGACCTACAACGCGCTGACCGAGAACAACCTCGTGGACCTCGCGTCCAACGTCGCCGGGCCGGGCCTGCAACGCCCGGAGGCGATCATCAACGCTGAGTTCCGGGTGTTCAACGCGGCCAGGTTCGTGCGCTTCTCCGGCTTCTGAGGTCACGGGCCCCGGGCGGGCCGCCACGCACGCCGGTACGGTGGCGGCCATGACCCACCTGTTCTCGCCCCTGGACCTGCGCGGCACGCACCTGCGCAACCGGATCATGGTCTCCCCGATGTGCCAGTACTCGGTGGAGGACCAGGATGGGATCCCGACGCCCTGGCACCTGGTCCACCTCGGCGGCCTGGCCCGCGGTGGGGCAGCACTCGTGATGGCCGAGGCCACGGCCGTCGTGCCCGAGGGCCGGATCAGCCCGCAGGACACGGGGCTGTGGTCCGACGAGCAGGCCCACGCATGGGCACCGATCGTGTCGTTCATCCAGGGCCAGGGAGCGGTGGCCGGGATCCAGCTGGCGCATGCGGGGAACAAGGCCTCGACCTACCGGCCGTGGAGCGGGAAGGGCAGCGTCCCGGCAGCCGAGGGCGGCTGGCCGACGGTGGGCCCGAGCAGCACGGGCTACCCGGGCTACGCCTCCCCGCGCGCGCTCTCGGCCGACGAGCTGCCCGGGGTCGTGGCAGCGTTCGTGGCGGCAACGCACCGCGCACGTGCGGCGGGCTTCGACACAGTCGAGGTGCACGCCGCCCACGGCTACCTCCTGCACCAGTTCCTCTCCCCGCTGTCCAACGACCGGACTGACTCCTACGGCGGAGACCTCGCCGGGCGTGCCCGATTGCTCTGCGAGGTCGTCGCCGCGGTCCGGGCGGCCTGGCCCGAGGACCGCGCGCTGCTCGTGCGGATCAGCGCGACCGATTGGGTCACCGGCGGGCACACCCTCGAGGACAGCGTCGTGGTGGCCGGATGGCTGCGCGAGCTCGGCGTGGACCTCCTCGACGTCTCGAGCGGCGGGGTGAGCCCGCACCAGGACATCACCCCCGGCCCCGGCTACCAGGTGCCCCTGGCCGCGCGTGTGCGCCAGGAGGCGGGGATCCCCACCGCCGCGGTCGGGATGATCACCGACCCCTCCCAGGCCGAGGCGATCCTGGCCGACGGCTCGGCGGACATGGTGGCGCTCGCCCGGGTCCTGCTGCGCGACCCGCAGTGGCCGCTTCGGGCGGCCCATGAGCTCGGCGCCGAGGCCCCCTGGCCACCCCAGCTCCTGCGCGGGCGGTTCACGTAGCCCTGCCCCGGGTTGCTGGTGGTCGATGTCGGTTCACTCGACGAAATCGAGCACCAGGTCGCGTGGGTGGCCTGGGCGACCGCTCGGCCCGGGCCCCGCGGGACCTGTGTCCACGACCCGCCCGGGACCTACGTCCTGACCTCGGCCCTGGGGCCTCACCCACCTGTGGACCCCCGCAACGGAGGAGGTAGGTTCGGCAGCGACCGCTTCGGCGAGAGGAAGAGTCGTGCGCATCGGTGTGCCCAAGGAGTCCAAGCCCGGCGAACGCCGGGTGGCCGCCACCCCCAAGACCGTCGAGCAGATCATCAAGCTCGGATATGACGTGTCCATCGAGTCCGGGGCCGGCCTCGGCGCCTCATTCGACGACGCGGCCTTCCGGGCGGCGGGTGCGGACATCGTCGGCGACGAGGTGTGGACCGCCGACCTCGTCCTGAAGATCAACGCCCCCTCGCCCGAGGAGGTGCAGCGGCTGCAGGGCGGCCAGACGCTGGTCAGCCTGCTGGCCCCCGCGCTGGACCCGGACCTCGTCGCGGCGCTGTCCGCCCGCGGCGTCACCGCGCTGGCCATGGACGCGGTCCCGCGCATCTCGCGCGCCCAGTCCCTTGACGTGCTCAGCTCGATGGCCAACATCGGCGGCTACCGCGCCGTGATCGAGGCGGCCAACGAGTTCGGGTCGTTCTTCACCGGCCAGGTCACGGCCGCGGGCAAGGTCCCGCCGGCCAAGGTCCTGGTCGTCGGCGCCGGCGTGGCGGGCCTCGCCGCGATCGGCACGGCCAGCAGCCTGGGCGCGATCGTGCGGGCGTTCGACGCCCGCTCCGAGGTCGGCGAGCAGGTCGAGTCGATGGGTGCGGAGTTCCTGCGCATCGACGTCGAGGACACCGGGCCGAGCGCGACCGGCTACGCCAAGGAGATGGGCGAGGACTTCAACCGACGCGCGGCCGAGATGTACGCCGAGCAGGCCAAGGACGTCGACATCGTCATCACCACCGCGCTGATCCCCGGGCGGCCGGCACCGCGCCTGCTGACCGAGGAGATGGTCGCGTCGATGAAGCCGGGCAGCGTGGTCGTCGACATGGCCGCAGCCAATGGCGGCAACGTCGCCGGAAGCCGCCCCGACGAGCGCGTGGTCACCGAGAACGGCGTGGTCATCCTCGGCTACACCGACCTGCCCGGGCGGCTGCCCACCCAGGCCTCCCAGCTGTTCGGCACCAACCTGGTGAACCTGCTCAAGCTGATGACCCCGGAGAAGGACGGCCAGGCCGTCCTCGACCTCGACGACGTGGTCCAGCGCGGGATGACCGTGGTGAAGCAGGGCGAGGTCATGTGGCCCCCGCCCCCGGTGCAGGTCTCGGCCGCACCAACGGCCGCCGTGGCGATACCCCCGGAACCGGCTCCACCGAAGAAGAAGATGAGCGCCGGCACGAAACTCGGCTGGATGGGGGTCGCGGCGGCCCTGTTCCTGCTGATGTCGGCCTTCTCGCCCGAGCCGTTCCTCGGCCACTTCATGGTCTTCATGCTCTCGGTCGTCATCGGGTTCTACGTGATCGGCAACGTGCACCACGCGCTGCACACCCCGCTGATGTCGGTGACCAACGCCATCAGCGGCATCATCCTCGTCGGTGCGCTGCTGCAGGTGGGCCACGGCGAGGTCTGGGTGTCGGTCCTGGCCTTCATCGGGATCCTGGTGGCCAGCATCAACGTCTTCGGCGGGTTCACCGTCACGGGCCGGATGCTGCAGATGTTCAAGCGTGAGGATGCGGTCCGATGACAATCCCCTACAGCCTCACCCAGGGCGCCTACATCGTCGCCGGCCTGATGTTCATCCTGGCCCTCGCCGGGTTGTCCAAGCACGAGAGCGCCCCGATGGGCAACCGCTACGGCATCATCGGGATGACCATCGCACTGGTCATCACGATCACCGCCGCGGTCCTCGGGGTCGAGGTGGCCAACGGCGCCGTCGAGACCGAGGGGACCGGCTGGACCGGCCTCGGGCTGATCCTGGCGGCGATGGCCATCGGCGGGGCGATCGGCATCTGGCGGGCGCGCGTGGTCGAGATGACCGGCATGCCCGAGCTCATCGCCATGCTGCACAGCTTCGTCGGTCTGGCCGCAGTCCTCGTTGGCTGGAACAGCTCGTATGAGACCGACGTCCTGTACCCGAGCATCCACGACGTCGAGGTGTTCGTCGGGGTCTTCATCGGTGCGGTGACCTTCACCGGGTCGATCGTGGCGTACCTGAAGCTGTCGGCGAAGATCAAGTCCGCGCCCCTGATGCTTCCGGCCCACAACGCCATCAACCTCGGGATCATCGTCGCGTTCTTCGTGATGACCGCCGCGTACACGATCGTCCCGGCTGACGACATGGTCCTGCGCCAGTCGCTGCTCGGCGTGATGACCCTGCTCGCCCTGTTCCTGGGCTGGCACCTCGTGGCCTCGATCGGCGGCGGCGACATGCCGGTCGTCGTCTCCATGCTGAACAGCTACTCCGGCTGGGCTGCGGCAGCGGCGGGCTTCCTGCTCAACAACGACCTGCTGATCATCACCGGCGCGCTCGTCGGATCGTCGGGTGCGTACCTGTCCTACATCATGTGCCGCGCGATGAACCGCTCGTTCATCTCCGTGATCGCCGGTGGGTTCGGCGTCGAGGCAGGCACCGTGGCCACGGACGTCGACTACGGCGAGCACCGGGAGATCACCGCCGAGGGTGCCGCTGACCTGCTCACCGAGGCGCACTCGGTGATCATCACGCCCGGCTACGGCATGGCTGTCGCGCAGGCGCAGTACCCGGTGGCCGAGCTGACCCGCAAGCTGCGCGAGCGCGGCGTGGACGTCCGCTTCGGCATCCACCCGGTTGCTGGGCGCCTGCCCGGGCACATGAACGTGCTGCTCGCCGAGGCGAAGGTGCCCTACGACATCGTCCTGGAGATGGACGAGGTCAACCCCGACATGCCCGCCACCGACGTGGTGCTCGTCATCGGGGCCAACGACACCGTGAACCCCGCTGCGATGGACGACCCGGGCAGCCCGATCGCGGGGATGCCCGTGCTGACCGTGTGGCAGGCCAAGGACGTGATCGTGTTCAAGCGGTCGATGGCCACCGGCTACGCGGGCGTGCAGAACCCGCTGTTCTTCAAGGAGAACACCCAGATGCTGTTCGGCGACGCCAAGGACCGGGTCGAGGACATCATCAAGGCGATGTAGGCGCACGTCAGGCCGCGCACACGCCCGGGGCGTCCCGGATCCGGCGTTGCGGTGCTTGACTGGCCACGCCGCCGTCGCGGGGTACTAAAATCGTGGATCACGCGCCGGCTGATCAAGGAGAACGCATGTCCGAGCCCACCCCCACCACGGATCCCGCAGCCGGTGCGCGTGCCTATGAGCTCGACCGGGCGCATGTCTTCCACTCCTGGTCGGCACAGGCGCCGCTGGCCCCGATGACCTTCGCGGGCGCGGCGGGCTCCTGGGTCTGGGACTACGACGGCAACCGGTACCTGGACTTCTCCAGCCAGCTGGTCAACACCAACATCGGCCACCAGCACCCCAAGGTCATCGCTGCGATCCAGGAGCAGGCCGGCATCCTGGCGACCATCGCCCCGCAGCACGCGAACGCCGCCCGCAGCGAGGCCGCCCGGCTGATCTGCGAGCTGGCCCCCGCGAGCATGAACAAGGTGTTCTTCACCAACGGTGGCGCCGATGCCATCGAGAACGCGATCCGGATGGCCCGCCTGCACACCGGCCGCCGCAAGGTCCTGAGCTTCTACCGCTCGTACCACGGCAACACCGGTGCGGCCATCGTCGCGACCGGCGACCCGCGGCGCTGGCCCAACGAGTTCGCCGACGACCACGTGCACTTCTTCGGTCCCTACCCCTACCGCTCGCACTTCTGGGCCACGAGCCCCGAGCAGGAGTCGCAGCGGGCGCTCGAGCACCTCGCCGACGTCATCCGGTTCGAGGGCCCGGGCACGATCGCGGCGATCCTGATGGAGACCGTCGTGGGCACGGCCGGCGTGCTGATCCCACCGCCGGGCTACCTCGCGGGTGTCCGCGCTCTGTGCGACGAGCACGGGATCATGCTGATCCTGGACGAGGTCATGGCCGGGTTCGGCCGCACCGGCAGGTGGTTCGCGTTCGACCACTTCGACGTCCGCCCCGACCTGGTCACGTTCGCCAAGGGGTCGAACTCCGGGTACGTGCCCGGTCGGGGGCGTGATCATCTCCGACGAGATCGCCGCGACCTTCGACAACCGCGTCTTCCCCGGTGGGCTGACCTACTCGGGGCATCCCCTGGCGGCGGCTTCGATCGTGGCGAGCATCACCGCCATGCGCGAGGAGGGCATCGTCGAGAACGCCGCCCGGATCGGCACCGACATCCTCGGCCCCGGCCTGGCCGAGCTCGCCGGGCGGCACCCGGTGATCGGCGAGGTCCGCGGGCTGGGCGTCTTCTGGGCGCTGGACCTCGTCAGCAACCGCGAGACCCGCGCGATGCTGGCGCCCTACGGCGGGACCTCCGAGGCGATGACCGTGCTCGTGACCGAGGCGAAGAAGCGCGGCCTGCTGCCGTTCACGAACTTCAACCGGCTGCACGTCGTGCCCCCGTGCACCGTCACCGACGAGGAGGCGCGCACCGGCCTGGCGATCCTCGACGAGGTGTTCACCGAGGTCGACCGCTACTACGAGGGCTGAGAGCGGCCCGGACCCCAGCCACCCCGTCGGCCCGCTCGGGGACTCCGCGGCAGGCCGTGCCGGTCGTCGGCCGATCGTCGACGATGGGCAGCCCCTACCCTGTGGGCCATGCCCTCCGACGACATGGACGCAGCCGTCCTCGGGAACATCCAGGACCGTGCCGCCGACCGCGCCCAGGCCGTGGCCCTGTTCAACCACGCCTGGAGCCTGCTGGACCTTCCCGAGCGCACGACGGCCGAGGACTTCGACCTGATCCACTGCACGCACGCCTCCCGCTGGCACTGGGGCCGGGCGGGCGGCCCGCAGGAGTGGGCCATCGGTGAGTGGCAGTGCGCCCGGACCTACGCCGTCCTGGGTCGCCCGGAGCCCGCCCTGGTGCACGCGCAGCGGTGCCTGGACCTGTGTGAGGAGCACCACCTCGAGGGCTTCATCGTGGCCTCCGCGCATGAGGCCCTCGCGCGGGCGTACGTCGTGCACGGCGACCTGAACGCGGCGCGGATCGAGCGCGACATCGCCGCCGAACTGGCCGGCCGACTCGACGACCTCGAGGATCGGGCCGTGATCGAGGGCGACCTCGCGACGCTGGCCCTGTGAGCAGCAGTCGAGGGAGTCGACCCACTCCGAGCTCGGCGGCCCGCGGCCTGGTGGCCGCGACCGGCACACTCCTGCTCACCGCATGCGGACGCCTGGCCGAGCTGACCTACCAGCCCGAGACCACGCCCCAGCAGTGGTGCGACCAGCGCCCGTGCGTCCAGGTCGGGGACACGATCGTCAACGAGCCGCTCGGCACAATCCTCGTGTTCCTGCTCGCCGGGCTGTGGGTCGCCTCGGGCGTCTACTTCCTGCGCACCCGCCGCGGCCAGCGCTCACGCGCGTGGCTCGGGGTCGCCCTGATCCTCGGCGGGATCGGCGCGGCGCTCGCGGGGGTCAGCTACCAGGCGCTCAGCTACGAACTGAAGTGCGCGGGCCTGGAGCTGTGCCGCCTGACCAACGGCTGGGAGGTGGGGTACAGCGTCACGCAGGCGTTCAGCATCAGCGCCGTGCTGATCGCCGTCGCCCACGCCTGCACGACCGATCGGCTGCGGCGCGGCCTGATCATCGTCGCGACCGCCAACGCGGCGGTGTACCTCGTCGTCACCTTCATCGGCGTGCTGATGCCCAGCGCCACCCTGCTCTCCTTCGCCGTGCTGATGCTGTTCGCACTTCCCGTGATCGTGATCACGATCGTCGTGGCGGGCCGCCGCTACTTCTCGACGCGCGATCCGATGGACCGCTCGCTGGTGATAGCCGTGGTGCTCCTCGTGCTGGTCCAGGTCGCCTACTTCGCCTACTACGCCGCGGGGATCACCGCCGTCCTCTGGGACGACGGCGCGGGCTTCTACTTCTCCGAGAACGACGTCCTGCACATCGGGATGATCCTGTGGCTCTGGTACGTCGTCGCCGTCGTGGGCCGCCACCTGCGGGATGCCTCGACCGGGTCCGTGGCCACCGACGGGTAACCTGCGGGGCGTGGACATCCTCGTGATCGGTTCCGGCGGACGTGAGCATGCCCTGGCCCTGTCGCTGGCCGCTGACCCCGCCGTGACGGCCCTGCACATCGCCCCCGGGAACGCCGGCACGGCAGAGGTCGGCACCAACCATGCGGTCGCCGCGACCGACCCCGCCGACGTGGTGCGCCTGGCCCGCGAGCTGGCCGTGGACCTCGTCGTGATCGGCCCGGAGGCGCCACTGGTCGCCGGCGTGGCCGACGCGCTGCGCGGGGCCGGGTTCGCCACGTTCGGACCGTCGGGGGCAGCAGCACAGCTCGAGGGCTCGAAGGCCTTCGCCAAGCAGGTGATGGCCGAGGCGGGCGTCCCCACGGCCATGGCCCACGTGTGCACCACGCTCGACGAGGTCGCCCACGCCCTCGACCAGTTCGGCTCGCCCCACGTGGTCAAGGACGACGGACTGGCAGGCGGGAAGGGCGTGGTCGTGACCGACGACCGGCAGGCCGCCCTCGAACACGCATCCGCATGCCTGGCTCGCGCCGGTGGTGCCGTGGTGGTGGAGGAGTACCTCGACGGCCCCGAGGTCTCCCTGTTCGCGATCACCGACGGGGTCAGCGCCGTGCCGCTGGTGCCCGCCCAGGACTTCAAGCGGGTCGGCGACGGGGACGCCGGGCCCAACACCGGGGGGATGGGCGCCTACGCGCCGCTGCCCTGGGCTCCTGCGGGGCTCGTCGACGAGATCATGACGCGGGTCGTGCGGCCCACCATCGACCTGATGGCCGAGCGCGGCACCCCCTTCAGCGGGCTGCTCTACGCCGGGCTCGCCCTCACCTCGCGCGGGCTGCGCGTGGTGGAGTTCAACGCCCGCTTCGGCGACCCGGAGACCCAGGTCGTCCTCGCCCTGTTGCGCTCGCCGCTGGCCGGCGTGCTGAACGCCTCAGCGCGCGGGACGCTCGACGAGGTCGGCGACCTCCAATGGCACCCGGGTTCGGCGGTCACCGTCGTGCTGGCGGCCCCGGGCTATCCCGAGGCCCCAACGACCGGCGGCGTCCTCACCGGGGTGCCCGTCGGCGCAGAGGCGGAGTCGGGGTGGGACACAGCGTGGGTCGTGCACTCGGGCACCGCACGGCAGGACGGTGACCTCGTCGCCACCGGCGGCCGGGTGCTGTGCGCGACCGCGAGGGCGGCCGACCTCGACGGGGCTCGCGAACGCGCCTACGAGCTGCTCGAGGGGATCTCGCTGGAGGGTGGCCACTACCGCCGTGACATCGCCCAGTCGGCCGCCGAGGGCCGGATCGCGCTGAGCTGACCGCGCGGGGCTGACCGCGCTGGGCTGACCGCCCCGGGAACTGCCGGCCCGGCTCAACGCGCATGCCCCTGGGCGAATTCATCACCCCCCACCCTCGGTGTCGCGGGCCGATCGCCCGAGTTCGCCTCCGATTCCGCTGTTTCACACCGTCCCGCCCGTGCCCCACCCGAGGTTCGCACCCGATCCCGTTGTTACCGGGATGGTCGAGGGCGTCCCGCACAACATTCCTGAGCGCGAACTCATCCACCGACCCCGGCGACGGACCGTGAAACATCGGATTCGAGTGCGATCCGCGCACTGCAGCCCCCGGTGCTGAGGGCGGCTGCGACAATGGCGCCGTGACCGAGATCCCCAACGTCCTGGCCCAGCGGTACGCCTCAGCGCAGATGGTCGCGCTGTGGTCCCCGGAGCACAAGGTCCGCCTCGAGCGCGACCTGTGGATCGCGGTCCTGCGGGCGCAGGCCGACCTCGGCATCCCGGTCCCCAGCGGCACGATCGAGGCCTACGAGGCCGTGCGCGACCAGGTCGACCTGGCATCCATCTCGGCGCGCGAGAAGGTGACCCGCCACGACGTCAAGGCGCGTATCGAGGAGTTCGCCGACCTCGCGGGCACCGAGCACATCCACAAGGGGATGACCAGCCGGGACCTCACCGAGAACGTCGAGCAGATGCAGGTGCGCCTGTCGCTGCTGCTCGTGCGCGACCGGGTCGTGGCCACGCTGGCTCGGCTCGGCGCCCTCGCGGCCCAGTACTCCGACCAGCCGCTGACCGGGCGCAGCCACAACGTGGCCGCGCAGACCACGACCCTTGGCAAGCGGTTCGCCTCCGCCGCCGAGGAGCTGATCGTCGCCTACGCCCGGCTCGAGGACCTGATCGAGCGCTACCCGCTGCGCGGGGTCAAGGGCCCCGTCGGCACCGCCCAGGACATGCTCGACCTCCTCGATGGGGACAGCGCGAGACTGGCCGAGCTCGAGCAGCGGGTCGCCGCCCACCTGGGCTTCACCGAGGTGCTGGACTCGGTGGGACAGATCTACCCCCGCTCCTTGGACCACGACGTGCTCTCCGCCCTCGTCCAGGTCGCGGCAGGACCATCCAGCCTGGCCACCACGATCCGGTTGATGGCGGGCAACGAACTGGTGACAGAGGGGTTCAAGGAGGGCCAGGTCGGCTCGTCGGCGATGCCGCACAAGATGAACTCGCGCTCCTGCGAGCGGGTCAACGGCCTGACCGTGATCCTTCGCGGGTACGCCTCGATGGGTGCCGAGCTGGCCGGGGCGCAGTGGAACGAGGGCGACGTCTTCTGCTCGGTGGTCCGCCGGGTGGCGCTGCCCGATGCCTTCTTCGCGATCGACGGGCTGTTCGAGACGTTCCTCACCGTGCTCGATGAGTTCGGGGCCTTCCCCGCGGTGATCGAGGCTGAGCTGCGCCGATACCTGCCATTCCTGGCCACCACCAAGATCCTGATGGCGGCCGTGCGCGCCGGGGTCGGCCGCGAGACCGCCCACGAGGTCATCAAGACCCACGCGGTCGCCGTCGCCCTGGACATGCGCCGCGGCCAGGCGACCAACGACCTGTTCGCTCGACTGGCCGCCGACGGCCGGCTCGGGCTGGACCGAGCGTCGCTGGACGCCCTGGTCGCCGAGCCGATCGAGTTCACCGGCGCCGCCCGCGACCAGGTGGCTCGTGTCGTCGAGCGGGTCGAGGTCATCGCCGCCCAGCATCCGGGCGCCGCCACCTACACCCCGGGGGCGATCCTGTGAGCACCGGGAGCGATGGCGCGCCGGGCCCGCTGCCCGGAGAAGGGCCCGACTCGGGGCCGGCGGCGGTACCTGGGGACGACGCGACCCGGGCGGGTCCCGGGTCGAACCGGGACGGCGCCCCGCTCGACGAACCCGTGGCCCCGCTGCCCAACATCCCGGCCGCCCCGCAGATCCCCGGGTACACGGCCGTCTACTCGGGCAAGGTCCGCGACCTGTACCGGTCCCCCGACGGCGCCCTGCTGTTCGTCGCCTCCGACCGGATCTCTGCCTATGACTGGGTGCTGCCCACGACCATCCCGGACAAGGGCGCCATCCTCACCCGGCTGAGCCTCTGGTGGTTCGAGCGCGTTGCCGACATCGTGGGCAACCACATCCTGTCCATCGAGGTGCCTGCCGCGGTGTCGGGGCGCGCGATGCTGTGCCGGCCACTGGCGATGTTCCCCGTGGAGTGCGTGGCCCGCGGGTACCTGACCGGCTCGGGCCTGGTCGAGTACAGGGCGTCGGGGGATGTGTGTGGCGTTCCGCTGCCCGACGGTCTCGTGGACGGCTCCCGGCTTCCCGAGCCGATCTTCACCCCGGCCACGAAGGCAGAACTGGGCACCCACGATGAGAACGTCGACTTCGAGGCGGTGGTGGCCACCGTGGGCGCGCACGACGCCCACGAGCTGCGCCGGCTCACCCTGGCGGTCTACGGTCGGGCCGAGGAGATCGCCCGCGAACGGGGACTGATCCTCGCGGACACGAAGTTCGAGTTCGGCCGGCCGGGAGACGACCCGGGGGCACCCATCCTGCTGGCCGACGAGGTGCTCACCCCGGACTCCTCTCGCTTCTGGCCCGCCGACGGCTGGCAGCCCGGACGCCCCGGTGGGCAGCCCTCCTTCGACAAGCAGTACGTGCGCGACTGGTTGACCTCACCGGCATCCGGCTGGGACCGTCGCAGTGGCGAGCCGCCGCCGCCGCTGCCCGACGACGTCGTCGAGCGTACCCGCGCCCTGTACGTCGAGGCCTACGAGCGCCTCACCGGCCAGCATTGGGGCTGAGCCCAGAGGGCGGGGGTCAGCCCGCCCAGGCCCAGGGGTGCCGGGGGTCAGCCCGCGAGGGGGGCCGAGGTCAGCCGAGGGCCGGGGTCGGCCCGCCCGGGGGGCCGAGGTCAGCCGCGGGCCGGGGTCCGCCGAGGGCCGGGGTCCGCCACGGCTTGGGCCAGGTCGCGCACTGCGCGCCATCCCCGCGCTCGGTCGCGCGGTGCGCGCCACATGTGGCCGGGAACGCGCAGGCCACGGGGACGGTGGCGCGGAACGCGCGGGATGGTCCACCTGACGGCTGAGGCCGCCCCTGTTCGGAGCGGCCTCAGCCGATCTACTTGACCATCCGCGCGGATCGGACCCGCGCGGATCGGACCCACACAATCCCTCGTTACAGCCCGAGCTCGCCCAGCTTGGGCAGTGCCGCTCGTGCCGCCTCCTTGGCCGCCCCGGCATCCACCGCGTCGGTCGCTGCCGCCGCTGCTGCCCGGCACTGCTCCAGGGTGTGGGCAGCCAGGGCCGCACGCACGCCCGGCAGCGAGCCGGCCGACATGGACAGCGTGTTGACGCCCAGCCCGACCAGGACGCAACCCAGGGCCGGGTCTGAGGCCGCCTCGCCGCAGACACCCGTGGGGATGCCGTTGGCCTGACCGCCCTTGACCGTCGCCGCGACGAGGTCGAGGATCGCCGGCTGCCACGCGTCCTGCAGTCGCGCCACGGACCCGATCTGGCGATCGGCCGCGAACGTGTACTGCGTCAGGTCGTTGCTGCCGATGGAGAAGAACTCCGCCACCTGGCCGAGGTGCCGCGACCGCAGTGCGGCGGCCGGGATCTCCACCATCGTGCCGATCTTGGCGTGCAGGCCCGGCCTTCTTGCAGGCCTCCTTGAACCACCGCGCCTCGTAGACGTCGGCGATCATCGGAGCCATGACCCACAGCTCGGCATCCAGGCCCTCAGCGGCCCTGGCCAGTGCGTGCAGCTGGGTGTGCATGATGTCCGGGGCCTGCATGCAGATGCGCAGGCCGCGAACGCCCATCGCCGGGTTGGGCTCCTCGCCGAACGGCAGGAACGGCAGCGGCTTGTCGGCACCGGCGTCCAGCGTGCGGACGACGACCTTCTTGCCCGGGAACGCCTCGAGCACGGCGCGGTACAGGCCGTACTGCTCGTCCTCGCTGGGAGCGTCCGTGCGGTCCAGGAAGAGCAGCTCGCTGCGGAACAGCCCGACACCCTCGGCGCCGTTGGCCAGCGCACCGGCCACGTCCTCGTGCCCACCGATGTTGGCCAGCAGCGGGACCGCGTGCCCGTCGGCCGTCGCGCCAGGGGCGTTGCCCACGGCGGCAAGGGCCGCACGCCGCTTCTCGTCACGACCGGCCAGCTCGGCGACCATCTCGACCGGCGGGTCGATGACGACCTTGCCCGACGGAGCCGTCCACCATGACGTAGGTGCCCACCGCGAGCTCGCGCACACCGGGGCAGCCGACCACGGCGGGGATGCCGAGGTTGCGCGCCAGGATCGAGGTGTGCGATGTCGGGCCACCCTCCTGGGTGGCGAACGCCAGCACCATCGACTTGTCGATGAGCGCGGTGTCGGCCGGGGCCAGGTCCATCGCGACCAGGATGCTGGGCTCCTTGAGCTCGGGGATGCCGGGAGCCGGCACGTCGAGCAGCAGGGCCACGGTCCGGTTGCGGATGTCGTCGAGGTCGGTCACGCGGGCGGCGAAGTACTCGCCGAGCGTGAGCAGCACCTCACGGGTCGCGCCGAACGCGTCGTAGGCCGCACGGGCGGCGTTGGAGCCACCGTCGGTGCGCTGCTTGATCCCGACGGCGAGGTCGGGATCGCGGGCCATCATGGCCTGGGCCTCGAGCACGTGCTGCGCCTCGCCACCGGCACGCTGGCCGCGGTCCTCGAGGTCGGCGGCGACATCCTCCAGGGCCTTGGCGGCCGCCGCGAACTCCTCCTCGGGGGTCCCCGTCCCCGGGCCCTGCTTGGGCTCGGGGACGGAGTCCACGACACGCACGACCGGTCCGGCGCCCACGCCGGGGCTGACCCCGACGCCCGTCAGGGTCGTCAGGTCAGGCATGGCCACCCTCAGGGGTCTCCAGGATCTCCTTGAGACCGGCGAGCAGCTCGTCGGCGCCCTCGCCCTCGGCGGTGACGACCATCTCCTCACCCGCCTTGGCGCCCAAGCCCATCACGCCCAGGATGCTCTTGGCGTTGACGCCGGGCTCGCCCGGACGACCGATGGTCACGTCGCACGACGACTTGGCAGCCGCGCCGACGAAGAGCGCCGCCGGACGGGCGTGCAGCCCGACTCCGGGGGGCAGGACAACGGTGATTTCAGCCACGATCAAACACCTCTCAGTTTGTGCTTTGTCAGCAGCCCTCGCGGGCCGGGTTGTGTGGGTGGAACGCGTCCGGTCAGGCGATCTCGAAGACCGGGGTGCCGGCCTCGACCATCTGGCCGTCGGGGACGAGCTGGGTGATCTGGCCGGCCTCGGCCTGGATCGCGATCAGTGGGGTGATCACCGGGAGGCCACCGGCCTCGATGACCGAGGGATCCCACTCGATGACCGGCTCGCCGGCCACGACTGTGTCGCCCTTGGCCTTGAGCAGCGTGAAGCCCTCGCCGTTGAGCGCGACAGTCTCCAGGCCCAGGTGGACCAGGATCGAGTAGCCGCCCTCAGCCTCGATGCCCATGGCATGCGGGAACAGGCTGGCGATGGTGCCCGTGATCGGCGCGACGGCAACGACCGGGCTGCGCGGCGGATCGATCGCGAGGCCGGGGCCAAGCATCGCCTCGGCGAACATGGGATCGGGGACCTCGGTGAGGTTCGCGACCCGACCGGGCATGGGGGACAGGACCTGCAGTGCCACGTTTGTGCTCCCTTATTCGATGATGTCGTTGATGTCCATGGCCAGGCCGTCGGCCTCGCCACCCACGATGACCTGGAGGACGGAGCCGGCGGACAGGACGCCGAACGCACCCGCAGTCTTGAGCGCCTTCTCATCGACCAGCGACGGATCATTGACCACCGTGCGCAGTCGGGTCGCGCAGGCCTCGATCTCCTCGATGTTGCCTGCCCCTCCCAGGGCCTCGATGATGTCCTCAGCCTTGCCCATTCACCCTCCGATTCGTGTCTGGGGCGTCCGCGCCCCGCCGTGGGGCCAGTCTGCCCCCTCGCTCGTGCCGATGTCCTGACAACGGGAGGGCCGTGGGGATCACCGGCCGGAAGTGGCCAGCAACTGGTCGATCGCGCCATGCACCTCGACACCCGCGCACTGCCCGACACCGTCGAACCGGGTCCGCCCGGACGCGTCGGAGAGCCGGATCTGCAGCGTCCCGTCGAGGGTCTCGGCCACGCGCTGGTGCATCTCGGTGCGCACCGGCGAGTGCAGCAGGCCGGTGGTCCGCCCCCCGATCGACGCCGTGAGGTCCAGGCGGTCGCCACCGGGGGACCGAAGTGACCAGCGCACCTCCTGGTCGTCGACGGCGAGGTCGACGGTCCGGGCGCGGGTGTAGCTCGTGAACCGGTGAAGTCCCGCGTCCGGGCCCTCCGGGAGGTGCAGGGCCACCAGGTCGCCCCGGAACGCCGCGCTGCGCCAGGGGATGAGGGCAGTGGAGGCGACCAGGCTGACACCTGGCTCCTCGAAGTGGTTGGACTGCATCCAGACGTAGGCCTTCGGGAAGGCCGTGCCCCAGTCCTTCTCGAGGTAGCCGCGCCCCCCGGCGAGGTCCACGCGTCCGGCCCCCGTCTCCACCCAGCCGCCCAGGGCATGGTCCAGGCTGACGACGCCGTGGTAGCACTCCATGGTCGGCACCCACGCGTACCAGCCCATCGCGCCCGGCTCGCGGACGGTCACCGGCCACGGGGCGCCGGGGCCGAAGCGGACGTCGGCCGACAGCCCTGGCAGGTCCACGACGATGCCCTCGGCGCTGAACCTGTTGGCCCCGACGCGCACGTCGAAGCGCCGGGAGTCAGCCCGGAAGTCCGACAGCGGGAACCGGTGGTAGGCCGTGCTCCCGGTGATCCCGTCGAGCACCTGCACGAACGCCTCGGCGATCGAGCCGTCCTCGGAGAGGAACATGCCGGGGATGACCGCCAGCCGGGTCGTGCGGTCGGCGCTGACGAGCTTGACGTACCACCCCTCGAAGAACGACCGCCCGCGGCGGCCACGGGCATGTGCGCGCAGGGCGCCGGCACCGTTGAATCCGGCGGGGCTCATGATGGAGGCGGGGCTCTGCATGGGCCCACCCCACCAGCAGTCGGCCCCGGGCACAACCGGAGGCCGGCCCACATGCCCGAACCCACGCCTCGACGCCGGAGCTCCCGCCCCGCGGGTGTCATCGATCACGCCCTCCAACTCACCCGGATCCATGACAGATGCCCGGGCGAGAAGCCGGTCCGGGGGACCCCCGGGCGGGACATAGGCTTGTCCCCGACGACAGGACGCCCGTGGGTGTGAAGGCCCCGGGCGCAGGAGGTGAACCCATGAAGGTTCTCGTGCCGGCCGAGTTCCGGCCCGGCGAGAATCGCGTGGCGCTGGTCCCCGAATCGGTGGGACGACTCACGGCCCTGGGTCTGACCGTGGCGGTCCAGACCGGTGCCGGGTTGCGCAGCCACGCGACAGACGACGACTACCGCCAGGCGGGCGCCGAGGTGATCGGCACCGAGCACGTCGCGGCTGCCCTGGGCGTCACCGATGTGGTCGCCACGGTCCGCCCGCTGCACCCGAAGGCCGTCGAGCTGCTCAAGCCGGGCGCGATCGTGGTGTCGTTCCTGCAGCCCGTGGCAGACCTGGCCACCGTCGTGGCGGCAGCCAACGCCGGGGCCACGGCGCTGTCCTTCGACCTCGTCCCGCGCATCTCGCGCGCCCAGTCGATGGACGCCCTGACCTCGCAGTCGCTGGTCTCGGGCTACCTGGCCGCGCTCGTCGGGGCGACCCGCCTGCCCAAGTTCTTCCCGTTGTTCATGACCGCGGCGGGGACGATCCCGCCGGCGAAGGTCCTGGTGCTCGGGGCCGGCGTGGCCGGGCTGCAGGCCATGGCCACCGCCCGCCGGCTCGGTGCCGTGGTCTCTGGCTACGACGTGCGGCCCTCGAGTGCGGAGGAGGTCAGGTCGATGGGTGCCACGTTCCTCGCCCTCGACCTCGAGACCGCGCAGGGCGCCGGCGGCTACGCCACCGAGATGGCCGCCGATCGGGCCGCCCGGCAGCAGGAGCTGCTCGCGCCGTACGTGGCCGAGTCCGACGTCGTCATCACGACCGCCGCCATCCCCGGTCGACCCGCCCCCCGGCTGCTCACTGCCGGGATGGTCGCAGCAATGCGCCCCGGGTCGGTCGTCGTGGACCTCGCCGCCGAGTCCGGCGGCAACGTGGAGGGCTCGCAGCCGGGCGCCGAGGTCCAGATCGGTGGCGCGCTCGTGTGGGGCGGTGCCGATGTGCCCAGCCAGCTGCCGGTGCACGCCTCGAAGCTCTACTCGGCCAACGTCGTGGCCCTGCTCACGCTCATCACCAGCGACGGGGTCGTCGACGCGGACCTGTCCGATGAGGTCATCGACGGGTGCGCCGTCGTGCACCGCGGGACCGTGCGCAACGCCGCTGCGGCCCACGCCCTGGGCCTGGAGGTGGCGATGCCGGGACCCACGCCGGACGAGCCCGCAACCCCACCGGAGTCGACCGAGCCAGCCGAGACGACCGAGCCAGCCGGAGCCGACCGAGCGGCAGGAACCGGACGTCGGGTCGCCGCCGTCCGGGCCAACCGACGCACAGGCCGATCCGGCCGGCCCCGACGTACCGGAGGAGAGGTCCTGATGGAGGGCATGGCACTGCTCACGATCCTCGTCCTGAGCGTCTTCGTCGGCTTCGAGGTCATCGCCAAGGTGTCCTCGGTGCTGCACACCCCGCTGATGTCCGGCGCCAACGCCATCCACGGCATCGTGCTGATCGGCGCGATCACCGTGGCGGGCGCGGCGGACAACAACAGCCAGTTCTGGCTGGCCATCGTGGCCGTCGTGCTCGCGTCGATGAACCTGGTCGGTGGCTTCGTGGTGACCGACCGGATGCTCGAGATGTTCGGCGGACCGAAGAAGCCCGCCGCCACCGACAGGGAGGCCGGCCAGTGAGCGGGACACCCACGTGGGTGGCGCTGGCCTACCTGGTCGCGGCCGTCTGCTTCATCCTCGCCCTGAAGGGCCTGTCCTCGCCGAGGACCGCGCGCCGGGGCAACCTGATCGGGGCCCTCGGTGCAGCCCTGGCCACCGTCACCGTGTTCCTGTCGGGGATCGAGCTGAACCGGATCGGCATCATCCTGGCCGCCGTCGTGGTCGGCTCAGCCGTCGGTGCCGTGGCCGCCCGGCGCGTGAAGATGACCCAGATGCCACAGCTGGTGGCGCTGCTCAACGGCGTGGGTGGCGGGGCCGCCGGCCTCGTGGCCATCACCGAGTGGCTGCACACCCCGGACATGTCCGGCTTCACCCTGGTCGCCACCGCGCTGACGATCCTGATCGGGTCGGTGTCCTTCACCGGCTCGATGGTCACCTTCGGCAAGCTGCAGGAGCTCATGACCACCCGGCCCGTGGTGCTTCCCGCCGGCCGGTACATCACCATCGGCGTGGCGCTCGGAACGCTCGCCGCGGCCGTGTGGATGATCACCGCCCCGAGCTCGGCCGCCCTGTACGCCCTGGCCGTGCTCTCGGCGGTCCTCGGCGTCCTCTTCGTGCTCCCCGTCGGCGGTGCGGACGTCCCGATCGTGATCTCCCTGCTGAACGCCTTCACCGGCCTGGCCGTGGCCGCCTCGGGCTTCGTCCTGGACAACGTCCTGCTGATCATCGCCGGCACCCTGGTGGGGGCCTCGGGCACGCTGCTGACCCGGATGATGGCCCAGGCGATGGGCCGGCCCCTGACCAACACGTTGTTCGGCGCGTTCACCGCGAAGGCCCTGACGGCCGGGGCCGGTTCCGCCGTGGACCGTCCTGTGCGCTCCTGCTCACCCGACGATGTCGCGATCATGCTCGGGTACGCCCGGAAGGTGATCTTCGTGCCCGGCTACGGCCTGGCCGTCGCGCAGGCCCAGCACACCCTGCGCGAGCTCGCCGACATCCTGACCGACCGGGGAGTCGAGGTCATGTACGCGATCCACCCGGTCGCCGGGCGCATGCCCGGGCACATGAACGTCCTGCTGGCGGAGGCGAACGTGCCCTACGAGCAGCTCAAGGAGATGGACGAGGTCAACCCCGAGTTCGGCTCCGCGGACGTCGCGCTCGTCGTCGGCGCGAACGACGTGGTCAACCCCGCCGCGCGCGATGACCGGACCGCCCCGATCTACGGGATGCCGATCCTCAACGTGGACCAGGCCGCCCAGGTGGTGTTCCTCAAGCGCTCGATGCGCCCCGGGTTCGCCGGCATCGACAACGAGCTGCTCTTCGACCCGAGGACGCAGCTGCTGTTCGGCGACGCCAAGGACTCGCTGACCAAGGTCGTGAGTGCGATCAAGCACGTCTGACCCGGTGGCAGACTTCGGCGCGTGAGGTCATCCACCGCCGATGAGGACGCCATGCGCCTCGCGCTGTCCGTCGCCGGGCGCGCGCTGCCCGGCGGGGACGTCCCGATCGGGGCGGTGGTGCTCGACGCCCACGGGGCGGTGATCGGCGAGGGGTTCAACCGCCGCGAGCTCGACGCCGACCCGACCGCGCATGCGGAGGTGCTCGCCCTGCGCGCCGCGGCCGGCGAGGTGGGCCAGTGGCGGCTCGAGGGCTGCACGCTGGTGGTCACGCTCGAGCCCTGCACGATGTGCGCCGGCGCCCTGGTCCTGGCGCGCGTGGACCGGGTGGTCTTCGGTGCGTTCGACCCCAAGGCCGGCGCGGTGGGGTCGCTGTGGGACGTCGTGCGCGACCCCCGGCTCAACCACCGCCCCGAGGTCGTGGCCGGCGTCCTGGCCGACGAGTGCGGCCAGGTGCTCCGGGACTTCTTCGAGACCCACCGCGGCTGACCAGTCGGCGCGGGCCACGGCCGGTCGGTGCCGGGCGGCACCACGGGCGCGAATAGGGTGGCGGCCATGCGCACCATGCTCGCCGACCACCCGCTGGTCGCCCACAAGCTGACCACCCTGCGCGACGAGCGCACCGACTCCCCCACGTTCCGTCGCCTCGTCGACGAGCTGGTCACGCTGCTGGCCTACGAGGCCACCCGCGACATCCGGGTCGCCGAGGTCGACATCACCACGCCGGTCGGCCCGGCCACGGGGCACCGCATGGCCCAGCCCCGTCCGGTGGTGATCCCGATCCTGCGCGCGGGGCTGGGGATGCTCGAGGGGATGACCAGGCTGCTGCCGACCTCGGAGATCGGCTTCCTCGGGATGATCCGCGACGAGGTCACGCTGGAGGCCTCCACCTACGCCGACCGACTGCCGATGGACCTCTCCGGCCGTCAGGTGTTCCTCCTCGACCCGATGCTGGCCACCGGCGGCACGCTGATCATGGCGATCGACCTGGTGCTGTCCCGGGGTGCCAGCGACGTCACGGCGATCTGCATCCTGGCCGCCCCCGAGGGCATCGCGGCGGTCGATGCAGCGGTCGCCGACCGGATCCCGACCATCACCCTGGTCACCGCCGCGATCGACGAGCGGCTCAACGACCACGGGTACATCGTGCCCGGCCTCGGAGACGCGGGCGACAGGCTGTACGGCGTGGTCTGAGCGGGCCTGCTCCCGCCCGATCGCCGCCTCGGCTGCTCAAGTCACGCCGGCCGGCGCCGGCCCCCGGGCGGCCTACGACACGTCGTCGGACTCGTCGGCGACGAGCTCGCCCACCTGGCCGTACACCCACGGCTCGTTGTCCGGGTCGTGCCCCACGGGGACGCCGACCACGATCGGCACGTCGAACTCGAGCAACCGCTGCTCCATGAAGCTCTCCGCGTGCTGGTCACGCTCACCGACCGCGGCGCTGAACGAGCCGAGCGCGAAGGCCTGCACGCCCATCAGGCCGCCGGACAGCTGCAGCTGGGTGATCATCCGGTCCAGGCGGTAGACCGGCTCCCCGACGTCCTCGAGGATCATGATCGCGTCGTGCGAGCGCAGCGCGTGCGGCGTGCCCGCGAGGGCGGCCAGCATCGCCAGGTTGCCGCCCACGAAGGGACCCCGGACCGAGTGCCTCGGGCCAGCCACGTGGTCGACCCGGGCGCGGAACCCGGAGCCCTCCTGGAGCATCGCGCGTACCCGCTCCAGGACCGGCGGGGCCGCGAGGTCCCCCAGGGCGGTGATGACCGGGGCGTGGATGCCCATGAGCCCGTGGGTGACCGGATGGGCCAGGTCGTCGGTCAGGCTGTGCTCCCGGTAGAGCGCGGCGAGGAACGCCGTCGCGTCCGAGAACCCCAGGAGCGGGCGGTTGGGGACTGCGGCGGGATCACGGGTGAGCCGGATCAGGTCCTCGAGCAGGTGCATCGCACCGAAGCCACCCCGAGCGAACCAGATGGCCTCGACCTCGGGGTCGGTCATCGCCCAGCGCAGGTCGTCGAGGCGCTGCCGGGCAGTGCCCGCCGTGTGCCCGGCGACTGCCAGGACGTGCTTGCCCACCTTCGGGCGGTAGCCCCACTCATTCAGCACGTCGAGACCCCGCCCGAGGCGCTCGGGCCGGACCGGCCCCGACGGTGCGATGACCGCGATCCGCGAACCCGGCGCGAGCAGCGGGCCGGGAAGGTCCGGCTGGCTCAACAACATCTCGGCATCCTCCCCCGCAGAGGTCGTGGGCGACGCCCCCACGCTACTTCAGCGGCGCCTGCGATCCACGACGGGCTGGGCGAACCGGCTGGCCGCGCGAGCCCGCACCGGGAATGGGTGAAGGGGCAGCCGTCTCGACTGCCCCTTCACCAGCGGCGGAGGATACGGGATTTGAACCCGTGAGGGTGTTACCCCAACACGATTTCCAATCGTGCGCACTAGGCCACTATGCGAATCCTCCGCCCGCAATTCTACGGTGCGCCACGGGGTTCCTCCGAATCCGCGCGCGCCCGGCACCCATCTGCTCGCCCGGTCCCCCGGGCCCTGAACCGGCGATGGCTGGGGACGCTCACCCCCGACAGGGGCGTAGAATGGTCGCCGACCCCCCGTGTGGCGTCACCCTGTGAACCTCCCCAGGGCCGGAAGGCAGCAAGGATAAACGGGCTCTGACGGGTGCGCGGGGGGTCACTTCTGCCTCCGGGGGTCCAACGCCGCGGGTTACCGGCGTCTCGGGGTGCCCGCAGCCCGCGTCACTCCTGCGCGATCACCTGCGTCGTATGTCCCGGGATGATCCCGCCCGTCTGCTCGAGCATCTCCCGGGCAGCCATCCGACCGGCCTCCACGACGAGGTCGAACTGGTGCCACTCGAGGGTCCCGACCCCCAGCGGCGGCGGGGTGATCACCGTGGCTCCGCTGGCCCGCGCCGCCTGGACCGCACCACCACTGCCGATCATCATCACCCGCAGCAGCGTGTCGCCCATCGACGGCATCCGCGGCGGTCCGGTCCGTGGGGTCCCACCGCCCCCACCGCCCATGGCGATGTTCACGGCAAGGAGTGGGCCCTCGTCGCGCTCGGTCAGCAGCCGCACTGGAAGGTTGTCCAGCACGCCGCCGTCGACCAGCAGTCGGTTCTCGTGGCGCATGGGCGGGAACAAGACAGGGATCGACACCGACGCGCTGACCGCTTCCGCGAGATCCCCGCGGCGATGCTCCACCTCCACGCGGCCGAGCAGGTCCACGCTCATGCACCGGAACTGCCGGGGCAGCGCCTGGATCTCCCGACCCCCGAGGTGATGGCGCAGCAGGTGCCGGGTCCGGCGGCCCTTGATGAGCGCCACGGTCGGCACCGTGTAGTCGCCGATCGGGTTGCCCCGGACGAACTCCCCGTAGAAGACCTCGTGCATCATCTCTGGATCCATGCCACTGGCGTAGGCGCCCGCGACGATGGACCCGATGCTGCTGCCGGCCACCCGGTCGACGGTGATCCCGGCGGCGGACAGCTCCTGCAGCACGCCGATGTGGGCGAACCCGCGAGCCCCGCCGCCCGCCAGCACCATCCCCACCGACCAGCCCCCGATCCGGGCTGCGAGCATCCGCAGGTCCTCACGCGGGGCGCCGTCACTCACGATGCTGACCTGCCAGGGCTCCAGCGCCACGCACCAGCTCCGCAGGACGTCCTCGGTGGGCCGGGTGCCCACCAGGACGAGGTCGGCACCCGCCGCGCCGAGAGCACCAGCGTCCGGCACCTCGGCGGCGGCAGCGGCCACCAGGACCACGTGGTCGGCCTGACGCAGGCAGAAGTCCCGCGTCGGGTCGTCGGCCGCGGCGACCAGCAGGACCCGGTCGGCGCTGCCCTCGGCGCGCTCGAGCGCCTCCGGGCCGGGCTCGGCCAGCACATCGGCCCGCAGCCGGGTCCGCAGCTCGGCCAGCAGCCCGGCAGCCACCGCGTCGACGGGAGCTCCCCGATGGATGCCGACGACCGACACCACGACGGGCCGGGTGCCGCCAGCGCGCGCCGGGGGCCGGGCGTCGCTGAGCTGCTCGGCGAGCACCGCGGCCAGGGCGGGGTAGGCGCTGGGATCCTCGGCCATCGCAGCGTCGAAGTCGCTGCGCGCCACCTCGCTGAGCACGCTGTCCCGACGGGCCCGGATCGAGGCCGAGCGGGTTCCTCCCGTGAGCAGGGCCAGCTCACCGACGACGGATCCTGGTCCGAGTTCGCGCACCACCTCGTCACCGACAACCACCTCCAGGCGACCAGCGCGCAGCACGAACACGGAGTCCGCCGCATCACCGGCCTGGAACAGCCAGGCTCCGGCCTCGAGATGCCGGTCCCGGGACGCAGCCTCGAGCGCGATGCGCACGTCCTGGGGCAGCCGGCTGAACAGGGGCAGGGATGCGACCGACGCGGGCGCCGGTCCCGGCGCCGGCAGCGCCTCGGGGAGGTGCACCTCGATCCGTCGTGCCGCAGGGTCAGCCGGCTCCTCGGTCGACGGCTGGATGTGGCCCAGGAACATCGAGATGACCGCGACGGCCACGAAGCAGGCAACCGACATCCACCAGCCCTCACGGAAGGAGTCGACCGAGGTGGCCGGCGTGGGCGTCCCGATGATGACCACCAGCAGGGCGATGCCCAGGACACCGCCCATCTGCCGGGTGCTCGAGGCGACCGCAGAGGCTGTGGCGTACCGACCCCCCGGGACCGCGGCCAGCGTGGCGCTGCCGAGCAGGGGCAGGGCCATACCCACCCCGATCCCGCTGAGCACCTGCCCGGGCAGCCACTCGGTCAGGAACGCGGGGGTGGTGCCCACCTGCGTGGCGTACCAGACATAGGAGCTGGCCCAGATCAGGGCACCGGGGACGATGAACAGCCGGTAGCCGCGCTTCGCCGCGATCGGGCCCAGCACGGCCGCGACGACCGCGGCGATCAGAGCGGCGGGGACCAGCGCCAGGCCGGCCCGCAGGACGCTGTAGCCCCACACGTAGGACAGCCACAGGATGTTGGTCAGCAGGTAGGCGTAGAAGCCCATGCCGGCCGCGACCGTCGCGAGGTTGCCGACCTTGAAGGCGTGGACCTTGAGCAGCTCGGGGTCGAGCAGGGGCGAGCGGTGCCGCCGGGAGCTGAACACGAAGAGGACCACCAGCACGGCCGACGCGACGAAGCAGCCGATCACCGCCCAACTGGTCCAGCCCCAGTCATCACCCTGCACGATCCCGAGGGTGAGCAGCCCGAGCGCGAGGGCGAACAGCGCGGCACCACCGAGGTCCGGAAGCGTCCGGCGTCCCGGTGCGCGGCTCTCGACCAGCGTGCGCCGGGCCATGACCCAGGCAGCGATCCCGAAGGGGAGGTTGACCAGGAAGGCCCAGCGCCAGTCACCGATCTGGACGAGCAGGCCGCCGATCGGCGGGCCGAGCCCGGACGCCAGGGCTGCCGACGCACCCCACAACCCGACGGCGTGGGTCCGGCGCTCGGGCGGGAAGGCCGCCACGACCAGGGCCAGGGAGGCCGGCACCAGCATCGCCGCACCGAGCGCCTGGACCACACGGGCGCCGATGAGGAACGTCACCGACGGCGAGAGCGCACACACGACCGAGGCGACGGTGAAGATCAGCACACCCCACACGAACGTGCGGCGTCGGCCGATCAGGTCGGTCATCCGGCCGAACGGGACCAGGAACGCGGCGAAGACGATGTTGTAGGCGTTGAGGATCCACGACAGGTTGCTGATCGTGGAGTCCGGGAACGACTCCCGGATGCTCGGGAACGCGACGTTGACGATCGTGGCGTCGAGGAATGCCAGGAACGCCCCGAACGAGGCGATCCCCAGGACCGCGCCGCTCGAGACCCGCCCGCGGGTCGCGGTTCCCTCAGGCTTGGTCTCCGGACGCACGTCCGTGCTCATGCCCACCTCGCTCCCTGCTCATCCTCGGGCCCCCGACCCCATCCGCGGGGTGGCCGCTGTGCCACCCGCGCCAAGGTCACCACCAGACGCGGACGTCGAGCATGTCGCGGGTCAGTGCCCGAGGGGGTATGACTCAGGTGACCGACCGTAGCGGCAGGTGCGGCTTCCGCGCGCGCTGTGTAGCGACGCGTCGGACCGCGCCCATGCCGCTGGCGCCGCAGCCCTCCAATACCCGTTCGCTCCAATACTGGTGCGCCTGCGGCTACTTGCTCCAAGTCTCGGGCGGGTAATCGGCCGCGGACTTGGAGCAAACCGTGATCTTGGTCGGTTGCGGCGACCGCGCCTGCGGGGACACCAGTCAGCAGGTGCGGGAGGTCAGCCCGCCGTCAGGACGAGGCCCTGGTCCGTGCCCTGGGCGCCGACCTCGACCTGCACCGTCGACCCGTCCTGGAACCCTCCGGCCAGGATGCCGCGGGCCAGGGGGTCGCCGATCGCGGTCTGGATCAGCCGGCGCAGCGGACGGGCGCCGTAGAGCGGGTCGAACCCGTGGTCGGCGAGCCATTCGCGCGCTGCCGGCTCCACCTCGAGGGTGATCCGCCGGTCGGTCAGGCGTCGGGCCAGGGCCTCGACCTGGATGTCGACGATCGAGGCCAGATCCTCGCGGGTCAGCGCGTCGAACATGATCGTGTCGTCCAGGCGGTTGAGGAACTCCGGCTTGAACGCCGTGCGCACCACCGCCATGACGGCCTCGTGGCGCTGCTCGGGGGTCAGGGTCGGGTCGATCAGGGCCTGGGAGCCGAGGTTGGAGGTCAGGATCAGGATCGCGTTGCGGAAGTCCACCGTCCGGCCCTGGCCGTCCGTGAGCCGGCCGTCGTCGAGGACCTGGAGCAGGACGTTGAAGACCTCGGGATGGGCCTTCTCCACCTCGTCGAGCAGGACGACGGTGTAGGGCCGGCGGCGCACCGCCTCCGTGAGCTGGCCGCCCTCCTCGTAGCCGACGTACCCGGGGGGCGCCCCGACCAGGCGTGCGACCGTGTGCTTCTCGCCGTACTCGCTCATGTCGATCCGGGTGATCGCCCGCTCGTCGTCGAACAGGAACTCCGCCAGCGCCTTGGCCAGCTCGGTCTTGCCCACGCCGGTGGGGCCGAGGAACAGGAACGACCCAGTCGGTCGGTCGGGGTCGGCGATACCCGCCCGGGCGCGGCGCACGGCGTCGGACACCGCCCGCACGGCCGTGGCCTGACCGACGACCCGCCGGCCGAGCTCGTCCTCCATGCGCAGCAGCTTCGCGGTCTCACCCTCGAGCAGCCGCCCGGCGGGGATCCCGGTCCAGGCGCCGACCACCTCGGCCACGTCGTCCGGACCGACCTCCTCGCGGACCATCGCCGAACGGTCGTTGGCCTCGGCGGCCACGGTCTCCAGCTGGGACTCGAGAGCGGGCAGCTCGCCGTAAAGGATCCGCGCGGCAGTCTCGAAGTCGCCCTCGCGCTGGGCGCGGTCGGCTGCCATCCGCAGCTCGTCGATCTGGATCTTCAGGTCACCGACCCGGTCCAGGCCGGCCTTCTCCTGGTCCCAGCGGGCGCGCAGGGCGCCCAGCTGCTCCTCCTTGTCGGCAAGGTCGGTGCGCAGCTTGGCCAGGCGGGCGACGCTGGCCTCGTCGGTCTCCTTGGCCAGCGCGAGCTCCTCCATCCGCAGCCGGTCGACCTGGCGCTGCAGCTGGTCGATCTCGACCGGGGAGGAGTCGATCTCCATGCGCAGCCGGGACGCCGCCTCGTCGACGAGGTCGATCGCCTTGTCCGGCAGGAACCGGCTGGTGATGTAGCGGTCGGACAACGTGGCCGCCGCGACCAGCGCGGCATCGGAGATCGCGACCTTGTGGTGCGCCTCGTACTTCTCCTTCAGCCCACGCAGGATCCCGATCGTGTCCTCGACGCTCGGCTCGCCGACGAACACCTGCTGGAAGCGCCGCTCCAGGGCGGGGTCCTTCTCGATCCGCTCGCGGTACTCGTCGAGGGTGGTCGCGCCGACCATCCGCAGCTCCCCGCGGGCCAACATCGGCTTGAGCATGTTGCCGGCATCCATCGCCGAATCACCGCCGGCGCCCGCGCCCACCACGGTGTGCAGCTCGTCGATGAACGTGACGATCTGGCCGTTGGAGTCCGCGATCTCCTTGAGCACGGCCTTGAGTCGCTCCTCGAACTCGCCGCGGTACTTCGCCCCAGCGACCATCGACGCCAGGTCCAGGGAGATCAGGCGCTTGCCGCGCAGCGACTCGGGCACGTCACCGGCCACGATCCGCTGCGCCAGGCCCTCGACGACGGCGGTCTTGCCCACACCGGGCTCGCCGATCAGGACGGGGTTGTTCTTCGTGCGCCGGCTCAGCACCTGGATGACCCGGCGGATCTCGGCGTCGCGGCCGATCACCGGATCGATCCGGCCCTCCCGGGCGCGGGCGGTGAGGTCGACGCCGTACTTCTCCAGGGCCTGGAAGCTGCCCTCGGGGTCGGCGGAGTCGACCCGCCGGCCGCCACGGGCAGCGTCCAGTGCGGTGCTCAGGGCATCGGGGCTCACGCCGGCCGCAGCCAGCATCGGGCCGGTGGCCGCATCGGGCGCGGCAAGGGCGATCAGGACGTGCTCGGTCGACACGAACGAGTCCCCGCGCGTGCGGGCGAGATCGCCGGCCGACTTCAGCACCTTGTACGTGGCCTGGGCGAGATCGGCGCTGGCCACGGTCGCTCCCGAGGCGACCGGCAGGGCCGCGATCGCGCGCTGCGCCTGGTGGGCCAGGGCATCGACGTCGGCGCCGAGGCCCTCGATCAGGGCGACGGCGATCCCGTCGCGCTGGTCGAGCAGCGCCCGCAGCACGTGGACCGGCTCGACATGGGCGTTGCCCCGCCCCGCGGCGTCGCGCACCGCAGCCTGAAGGGCCTCCTGGGTCCGGGTGGTGAACTGGTCAGCCATCGCGATCCTCCTGATCGATCATCGGTGTGCACGGAATCGACCATCGGATGGTCGGAATCGTTCACAGCGATGGAACTCTGAGCTTCAGTGGCGGCGGTCGGGGCGCCAGACGACCAGGGCCGTGGAGCGCTCGCGGTCCTCGAGGGCATCGAGGCGGCGGCGCATGCTGTCCAGGTGCTCCTCGAGCTCGAGGATGCGCATGATCCCGGTGAGGTTCACGCCATCGGCGGCCAGCCGCTGCACCTCGCGCAGGCGGGCGACGTCGCGCATCGAGTACAGGCGGTTGCGCCCGCCGGTGCGGTTCGGGGAGACAAGACCGAGCCGGTCGTACTGGCGCAGCGTCTGGGGGTGCAATCCGGCCAGGGATGCCGCGATGGAGATCGCATAGACCGGGGTGTCGTCGTCGAAATCCATCAGGTGCCTCCCTTGGTGCTCGTGGTGATGGACATCAGCTGGACGCGGGGGTCGGGCTCGTCGGCGGCCGCCACGTAGGCGGCGAGGGCGGTCCTGGCCTCGTCGGACAGTGCGCGTGGGACAGCGACCTCAACCGTGGCCAGCAGGTCGCCCAAGGTGCCGTCGCGACGGGTCGCACCCCGGCCACGCACCCGGAAGGTGCGCCCGTTGGCGGTGCCTGCCGGGACCTTGAGCGTGACCTTGCCGCCGCGGGGAAGCGGGATCGGCACATCGGCCCCGAGGGCGGCCTCCGCGAAGGTGATCGGGACGGTCACGGTGACGTTGTCCTTCGCCCGGCCGAAGACCGGGTGGGCACTGACGTGCACCACGATGAACAGGTCGCCGGCGGGCCCTCCGTGCTCGCCGGGCGCGCCCTTGCCCTTGAGCCGGATGCGCGCGCCGTCGGTGACGCCCGGGGGGATCCGGGCGCTGACCGGCCGCGCGGAGCGACCGCGCCCCGAGCCGGCACAGGTGGTGCAGGGCGTGTCGACGACCATGCCACGACCCAGGCAGGCACGGCACGGCTCGGACAGGGCGAACCCACCCTGGCTGCTCACGGACTGCCCGGTGCCGTTGCACGTGGGGCACATCCGGGGTGCAGTACCCGCCGCTGCCCCGGTCCCGGAGCAGGCCGAGCAGGGCTCGTCAGTGGTCAGGCGCAGGGACACGGTGACACCGTCGAGGGCCTCGGCGAACGAGATCGTCGCCTCGCTCTCGACATCCGCGCCTCGCCTCGCCGGACGCGCGGTCGTGCGCTGGCCACCCCGGTTGAACAGCCCACCGAGGACGTCGCCGAACACCCCTCCGACGCCACCGGCACCCGCCGGACCCCCGGCCCCGCCGCCCTGCTGGCGCATCTGGGCCAGCAGGTCATCGAAGTTGATGCCCCCGGCGCCGCTCGAACCTGCGCCGCCGCTGCCGCCGCCGAAGCCGCCCGGGAAGCGGACGCCCCCGCCGCCGAACAGCGAGCGGGCCTCGTCGTACTCCTTGCGGGTCTTGGCATCCGAGAGCACGTCGTAGGCCTCGGAGACCTCCTTGAACTTCGCCTCCGCGGCCGCGTTGTCCGGGTTCTTGTCCGGGTGGTGCTTGCGGGCGAGGGTGCGGTAGGCCTTCTTGATCTCATCGGCCGTCGCGTCCTTCTTGACGCCCAGGATCTTGTAGAAGTCCTTGTCGATCCAGTCCTTCGTGCTCACCGCACCCTCACCTCCTCTGGCACTCAGGTCAGTCGGTACCGGCGACTGACACCCGGGCCGGGCGCACCACGCGCCCGCCCATCTCGTAGCCGACCTGCAGGACGGTGACCACCGTCGGCTCGGTCACGCCCTCGCGCTCCTCGCGCATGAGCGCCTCGTGCCGCGTCGGGTCGAACGGCTCCCCGACCGTCCCGAACGGGGTCAGGCCCAGCCGCACGACGGCGGCCTCCAGGGCCTCGCCCACGGAGCGGAAACCGCCCACGAGCTCGTCGTGGTCACGCGCACGGCCGATGTCGTCGAGGATCGGCAGCAACTCGACCAGTGCCGACTCGACGGCGCGCTCGCGCACGAGCTCGCGGTCGCGCTCGACGCGCTTGCGGTAGTTGGAGTACTCCGCGTGCACGCGCTGCAGGTCCGTGGTCAGGATCGCCACCTGCTCGGCGACGGCCCCCGACCCACCGGCTGCGGCGGCCATGTCGGCCTCCGCGGCGCTGAACTCCGCCTCGATCGCGTCGGCGTCGAGCGCCTCAGCGAGCAGGGCATCGACCTCGGCGGCCTCGACCGTGGACGGCTCGACCACCTCCCCCTCGACGAGGTCACCCTCGGGCTGCCCGTCCGGCTCGACGACGTCGCCCTCGAGGATCTCCGCATCGACGATGTCGGGATCGGCCTGCCCCGCCGCCGGGGGCTCGAAGCCCTCCGGAGGCGGGGTCTGCTCGGGACGTTCGGTCACTTCTGCTCACCCTCCGGTGCGCCCTCGTCGTCGACGATCTCGGCGTCGATGACGTCCTCCTCAGCGCCCGCCGAGCCCTGATCGGAGCCGGGGTTGCCGTCACCGGCGGGGGCTGCGGCCTGCGCCGCGGCATACATCGCCGAGCCCAGGGCCTGCGAGGCCGTGGCCACCTTCTCCGAGGCGGTCTTGATCGCCTCGATGTCGGTGCCCTCCAGTGCGCGCTTGAGCTCCACCATCGGCTCGTCGACATTGGCCTTGGCATCCGCCGGGACCTTGTCGGCGTTGTCGCGCAGGAACTTCTCGGTCTGGTAGACCAGCGACTCCGCGGTGTTGCGGACCTCGGCCTCCTCACGGCGGGCGTGGTCCTCGGCCGCATGGGCCTCGGCGTCGCGCATCATCCGGTCGATGTCGTCCTTCGGCAGCGCGGAGCCGCCGGAGATCGTCATCTTCTGCTCCTTGCCGGTGGCCAGGTCCTTGGCCGAGACGTGCACGATGCCGTTGGCGTCGATGTCGAAGGTGACCTCGACCTGCGGCACGCCGCGCGGCGCCGGCGGCAGGCCGGTCAGCTCGAACGTGCCGAGCTTCTTGTTGTAGGCCGCCATCTCGCGCTCGCCCTGGAACACCTGGATCAGCACCGAGGGCTGGTTGTCGTCGGCCGTGGTGAAGATCTCCGAGCGCTTGGTCGGGATCGTGGTGTTGCGCTCGATGAGCTTGGTCATGATCCCGCCCTTGGTCTCGATGCCCAGGCTCAGCGGGGTCACGTCGAGCAGCAGGACGTCCTTGACCTCACCCTTGAGCACGCCGGCCTGCAGGGAGGCGCCCAGCGCCACGACCTCGTCGGGGTTGACGCTCTTGTTGGGCTCCTTGCCGTTGGTCAGCTCGCGCACGACCTCGCTCACGGCCGGCATGCGGGTCGAGCCACCGACCATGACGATCTGGTCGATGTCGGCCACGGAGATCCCGGCGTCCTTGATGACGGTCGCGAACGGCGCCTTGGTGCGGTTGAGCAGGTCCGCGGTGAGCTCCTCGAACTTCGCCCGGCTCAGGGTCTCGTCGAGGTGCATCGGACCGTCGGCCCCGGCGGTGATGTAGGGCAGGTTGATGCCGGTCTGCATCGAGCTCGACAGCTCGATCTTGGCCTTCTCCGCTGCCTCGCGCAGGCGCTGGCTGGCCATCTTGTCCTTGCTCAGGTCGATGCCATGGGCGTTCTTGAACTGCGACACCAGCCAGTCGACGACGCGCTGGTCCCAGTCGTCGCCACCGAGGTGGTTGTCGCCGGAGGTCGCCTTGACCTCCACGACTCCGTCGCCGATCTCCAGCAGGGACACGTCGAACGTGCCGCCACCGAGGTCGAAGACGAGGATCCGCTGCTCCTGGTCGGCCTTGTCCAGGCCGTAGGCCAGTGCGGCCGCCGTGGGCTCGTTGATGATGCGCGAGACGTTGAGGCCCGCGATCTCGCCGGCCTCCTTGGTGGCCTGGCGCTGGGCGTCGTTGAAGTACGCCGGGACGGTGATGACCGCATCGGTCACCGTCTCGCCGAGGTAGGCCTCCGCGTCCCGCTTGAGCTTGCCGAGCACACGGGCGCTGATCTCCTGGGGCGTGAAGCCCTTGTCGTCGATCGTCACCTTGAAGGTGCCGTCGCCCATGTGGCGCTTGATCGAGCGGATGGTGCGGTCCGGGTTGGTGACGGCCTGGCGCTTGGCGACCTCGCCGACGAGCACCTCGCCGTTCTTGGCGAAGGCGACAACCGAGGGGGTCGTCCGCGCGCCCTCGGCGTTCGCGATCACGACGGGCTCGCCGGCCTCGAGGACGGCGACGCAGGAGTTGGTGGTACCGAGGTCGATGCCGACAGCACGACTCATGGAGGATGGTTCCTTTCCGTTCGGATGCCCGGCGGCGACGCCGTCGAGCGCGTTATGACAGAACTATCGTGCCCGAACTTGAACTTTCTGTCAACTCCGACTCATCTGATTTGAGTCGGCTCGACTCAA
>CAWFSG010000010.1:0-218934 GCA_963818445.1 uncultured Actinomycetes bacterium | reverse complement strand
GCAGATCGCGGATGGCGAAAGCCCAGATCAGCCTCGCGCGAGCGCGCGGAGAGGTCTGACGGGTCTGCTGCAGATGGTCGACCTGCCGCAGTTCGTCCGTGGCCAACCGTGCCTCCTGTTAGCGGGTCCCCTGTCGTGACGAGGATACCGTCCCAACGTCGGCTGCTCCGTGCGCCGCGACGACCGGGCTGGCCCGGCGAGGCTACGCCCCCGTTCGCCCCCTCGGCGTCCGCCTGGCACACCGTGCCCTCGGCCGGCATCGTCCCCTCGAGGAAGTATCGCGTCCACCGCCCGGTCGATGCAGCTCGACCCCGACGTGTACGCCGTGTGCCCGTCGCCGTCGTAGGTCAGCAGCGTGGCGTTGTCGAGCTCACCGGCGACCTGCACGCCCCACTCGTACGGCGTGGCGGGGTCGTACTTCGTCGTCACCACGAGGATCGGCGCCGAGCCCTCGGCCCGGAACACCGGCGGATCACCCGCCGCCTCCGCCGTTCCCGCGCCCATCGGCCACTGCCAGCACGGCAGGTTGCCCCACGCCAGGTACGGGCCGAACACCGGCGCCTCCGCCGCCCACTGCTCGGCCAGCTCAGCCGCGTGGTCACGCCCGCCGACCGCCGGCCGGTCCAGGCACGACACCGCGTAGAACGCCTCGTTGCCGTTGTTGGCGAACGTCCCGTCGGGGTTGCGCTGGGTCCGGTCGTCCATCATGTCCATCAGCACGCTGCCGTCGCCCTGGAAGGCCGCGTCGAGGCCGAAGCGCAGGATGTCCCAGTCGTTCGGCGGGAAGTACAGGTAGCTCAGGATCGCGTAGGTGCCCAGCGCCTCGGTGAGCATGCGGTCGCCGGTGCCGGGGATCGGGTTCTGGTCGAGGTCGGCCAGGAACTGCTGGATCCGCGCCACCCCGGCGTCCACGTCCCGCGGCAGCGGGCAGTCCTCCTGGGTGATGCAGTCCTCGACGAACCGGCGCAGGACGACGTCGAACGACTTGGCCTGGCCGAGGGTGATCTCGTCGGAGTCCAGCGAGCTGGGCAGCACGCCGTCGATCACGAACCTGCCCGACCCTCTCCGGGAACAGCTCCGCGTACTGGGCGCCCAGGTAGGTGCCGTAGCTCTTGCCCAGGTAGTTCAGCTTCTCGTCGCCGAGGACCGCGCGCAGGATGTCCATGTCGCGCGCGGCGGACTCGGTGTCCATGTACGGCGCGACCTGCGGCGACTTCGACTCGCAGCCGACGCCGAACAGCTTCGAGGTCGCGGCCAGCTCGGCGACCTCCTGCGGCGTGTCCGGCGTGCCGTCGGAGGCGAAGAGCGCGTCGAGCTTGGAGTCGTCGATGCAGTCCACCGGGCTGGAGTTGACGACCCCGCGGGGGTCGAACCCGACCACGTCGTAGGCGTCGGCGAGCTGCGGGGTGAGCACGGCACGGGCCGCTCGCGCGTACTCCACGCCCGATCCGCCCGGGCCGCCTGGGTTCAGGATCAGCGAGCCCTTGGGGTCCCTCGCCGTCACCCGGACGACGTCGAGCTCGAGACTCCCACCGCCCGGGTTGTCGTAGTCGGCCGGCACCTTCAGCGTCGTGCAGTCGAAGTCACCGCCGCAGCCCTCCCAGCGGACCTGCTGGCCGTAGAAGGACGCCAGGTCGTCCGGAGCGGATGCGGAGGCGGAACCCGAAATCCTCTCGCGCGGCGTCGTCGGTTGGGGCTCCGCGTTCGAGGCGGTGCAGCCGGCAACGGCGATCAGGGCCGCAGCACCGACCATCACCAGCCGGGTGGGGTGTGCGACCACGTGGACCTCGTCTACTCCGGGAGCCCAGACCATCTGGGCGCAGGCACATTCAGGGTACCTGCTGAATGTCAGGCCGATGTTCAGGTCGTGTGGGACTACGGCCCGCCGAGCCGCGCGGCGTTGGCAGCGTTCAGGCCGTGGGCGAAGGCGTCGAGCGAGTCGATCGCCGGGGCCAGGGCGTCGGGCACCCCGTCACCGATGTCGGGGCGGCCAGCATCCGCGCGGCGGCGGCGATGAGGTCCTCGAGGGCATCGGCGCCCGCGCGCAACCGACCCGTGATCTCCGTCCCGGCCGCGATCGCTGCCTCCGCGGCCCGGGATCCGGGCATCTCCCACTCGATCCGGTCCAGAGACGCGAGCCGCTCGACCTGCCCGCGCAGCAGCGGCTCCACGTCGCTGACGGCGCGCCACAGCTCCTGCCCGGCCTGCGGGTAGAGCCGACCGACGTTGGGGACGAGGTCGTAGAGGTGCAGCAGGGCATTGGCGACCCGGTCGGCCTGGTCGGCACCGCGAGCGCCCGGGCGCAGCCGAGCCGGGGGCAACGGCGGGAGTTGGGGGACCGGCGGGTGCGCCTCGAGGTCCTTCGCCCTGCGCCGCGCCCGCCACCCCAGGGCAGCCGTACCGGCCGTGAGTCCACCGAGGAAGAGCATCTGGCCCGGGGAGCCTGCCGAGGCCACCGTCGACAGGCCCAGGACCGCCGTCCCGCACCCCCCGCGACCATGCCCGCCTTGGCGCCGGCGACCCGGCCCTGGTGCTGGCGCACCTGCCCCTCATAGCGGACCAGCGCCGCGCGGTGCGCCTCAGCCATCTGCCGGTCGCGGCTGGCCGGGCACGGAGTTGGCCTTGGCCGCCTCGCGGGCCTGACGGACGAGGTCCATGCCCAGCTGCATCGCGCGCTCCAGGCCCTTGCCCGCATTCGGGTTCGGGCGTGGGGCGGACTGGAGGGCATAGCGTCAAGGGTACGGCGGCGGACCGCGGACGGGCCACGGTTCCGAGGGTCCCGACCTCCGACCCGGCACACGGTTGCGTTGCGGTTGCGGCAGCGACTCGGACCTGGTGCGGTTGGGACGCGGACGTCTGGTCTGCACGCACCGGACTACGACCCCGGGCCAGCGTCACCATCAACGCCTCCAGCGCCAGCAGGGGCGCCACCGACGCCGCCACCGCCAGGCGCGCATGGTCCAGGGCGTCGAGCCGGGCCATCGTGGCCGGCACGTCGCTGTGCACGGCCATCCGCTCGAGGGTCGGGAGCATCTCGTCGTTGATGAGCTCGACCTCGGCCTGCGTCTGCAGCACCAGCACGTCGCGGTACAGGCCGGTCAGGTCGAGCAGCGCGCGGTCGATCTGGTCGCGCACAGTCCGGGTGCGCCGGGACTTCTGGCGGGTCTCGAGGTCCTTGGTGGCCGCCGACGCCGTGCGCTTGACACGAGCAGCCATCGCTCCGGTGGCCCCCTCGCCGTACGCGCGGTTGAGCTGGGCGAGCTCCGCGGCGTCGAGGGCGTCGGTGATCGACGCAGCGTCGGCTGAGTCGCCGCGTCCAGGAGGTTCTGGGCGGCGATGAAGCAGGACGTCAGGTCGCGCAGCGTCCCCGGGATGGCCAGGACCTCGCTGCGCCGCAGCCGCACCTGCTCGTCGCCGGCCAGCGCGCGCGCGCGGCCGATGTGGCCCTGGGCGGCTCGGGCGGCGAACGAGGCCAGCGCCGGGTCGACCCCCTCGCGCCGGACCAGTGCCTCGGTGACCTCCCGGGTCGTGGGCGTGCGCAGCCGGACCTGCCGCGTCCGCGACACGATCGTCGGCAGCACGTCCTCGGGCGTCGGCGCGCACAGGATCCACACCGTCCGCGGGCTGGGCTCCTCCAGCGACTTGAGCAGGGCGTTGCCGGAGACGTCGTTGAGCCGGTCGGCGTCCTCGACGATCAGCACGTTCCAGCGACCCATGATCGGGGTCATCGACGCCCGGCGGATCAGTTCGAGGGACTCCTCGGCGGTGATCTGCAGCTTCTCCGGGGTGAACTGGTCCACGTCGGCGTGCCCGCGCCCGAGGACCTGGTGGCAGGTCTCGCAGGTGCCGCAGCCGCCGTCCGGGCACTGAAGAGCGGCGGCGAAGACCCGCGCGGCGGTCGAGCGACCAGAGCCGGGAGGGCCGGTGAGCAGCCAGGCGTGGGTCATCGAGGGTCCGGGCTCACCACGGCGGATGCGCGCGGCGTCGGCCGAGGCGTGGGCGAGGGTGGCGACCAGCTCCGGCTGCCCGATGACCACGTCCCAGAGCTCGCTCAGGGGCGGGCGCCGTCGGCCGGTCACGCCAGCCCCGTCCCGCGCAGGTCTCCGGACTCACGGACCTCCACCGCGTCGCGGAGAGTCTGACTCGTTCCGGAGTTCTCGAGGGGGACGGTGGGGCGGCGGTGGGCGAGCCCAGCCGGTCGAGGACCCCGCGAGCACCGCCCGGCCACCTCGTCCTTGGGGCGGTCCGCCTCCAGCACCAGGTAGCGCTCCGGCGCCGTCGGCCGCCCGCCGCAGGAAGGCGGCGCGGACCTCCGCGTGGAACGCCTCCGGCTCGGCCTCCATCCGGTTGGCGTCCCCGGCACGGCCGAGGCCGACCCCGGGCGCGACGTCGAGCAGGACCGTCAGGTCCGGGACCAGGTCCTCGGTCGCCCACAGGCTCAACTCGGCGATCCGGTCCTCGCCCAGACCCCGGGCCGCCCCCTGGTAGGCCACCGACGAGTCGAGGTAGCGGTCGCTGATGACCACGGCTCCCCGCGCGACCGCCGGGCGGATCAGCGAGGCGGCGTGCTCAGCACGGGCGGCCGCGAACAGCAGCGCCTCGGTCCGGGCGGCCATCCCGTCGCTGCCCGCCCCCAGCAGGACCTCCCGGATCGCCTCCCCGATCGGGGTGCCGCCGGGCTCGCGGGTGACCACGACCTCGAGCCCCCGGGCCCGCAGGGCGTCGGCGAGCAGGCGGCTCTGGGTGGACTTGCCCGCCCCATCACCGCCCTCGAAGACCACGAACGCCCCGGGCATGGGCGGAACGATACCGACGCGGATCCGACAAGGCCCCGCGGCGTCTCCCCCGTCACGATCCCGCGAGAGCGCTGACCGGCGCACCTTCCGACTCTGGTCGGGGCCGGCTCACAGCCGCATTGCGCTCGGCCGCCCCTGCTCGAGAGCCCGCGCCGGCATCGGGCGAGGATGGTCCCATGACGCAGGGACCGGAGTCTCGGGTGAGTCCCTGCCCCCGAGGGCGAGCCGATCCCCGCCCAGGGGATCTCGGTCCAGGGGACCGCCATCGTCGGGGTCGGCCTGGCCGTCTCCCAGGTCATCGCGATGCTGCAGATGCTCGTCGTCTCCCGGATCCTGGGCCCGGAGCAGTTCGGCGCCTTCGGGGCGATGGCCGTCGTCCTGCTGATCGGCAGCACAGTCCTGGCCGCCACGCAGGTGACCATCGCGCGCCACGTGGCGTCGGGGCGCTCGCTGCGGCAGATCGGCGCGAGCTCGGTCCTGGCCGCCGGGTTGGCCACGTTCGCCCTCGGCTGCGGCGGTGGCTCCGCTGCTGAGCACGGATCCTCAACCTCAACGACGTCGCCGGGCTGCATGCTCGTGGCCGTCACGTTCGTCCCGTTCGCCATCACCGGCGCGCAGCTCGGCCTGCTTCAGGGCTTCGAGAAGCACTCGCGGCTCGGCATCCTCTTCGTGCTGTCGACGCTCACGCGCGTCATCGGAGCGGTCGTCGGCGCCGCGCTCGGACAGACCGCCGACTCCGCGATGCTCGGGCTCGCCCTCGGCGCGACGATCGGCGCCGTTGTCGGGCACTTCGTGCTGGTCGAGCGACTCGAGTGGCGCTCCAGGACGGGCACGCGGGACTACCTCGTCGAGGCTGCACACGCCGCGCACGCCCTGATCGCCCTCTACGCCCTGACCAACCTCGACGTCCTGCTCGCACGCGCGGAGCTGTCCGCGTTCGATGCCGGCCTGTACGCCGCCGGGGCGCTCGTGGCCCGCGCGGTGTTCTTCCTCCCGCAGGCGATCCTCGTCGCAGCCTTCCCGCGGATCGTCGCGGGGCCCGCAACGCCCAGCGCCAGGCCGTCGCCGCCGTGGCGATCCTCGGCCTGCTTGCGACGGCGTTCGTCGCCCTGTTCCCCACCCTCGTCGTCGCGATCATGGCCGGCGAGCAGTACCTCGCAGGTCGCCGACGAGGCGTGGATCTTCGCACTCGCCGGCGCCGGCTTCGGCGTGGTCCAGGTCCTGCTCTACGCCCGGATGGCCCACAACGATCGACGGGCGACCGATCCTGCTGTGGACGGCCGTGGCCGTCCTGGTCGGACTCGGCCTGACCCTGGGGACGTCGATCAGCGCCCTGGTCACGTGCGCCGCGGCCGTCGCGTGGACCACGGCCCTCATCGGGGTCGCGTGGGCGCGGCTGGATCCGGTCCAGGTCGACGAGGACGGGCCGCTGCCGGCGACGATGTAGCCCCGAGCAGCCGGCCCGGCCCGCCGGGCGGCCCGCCCATCACGAACCCTCCCGGATGCCAGACCCTCCGCGGCGCCCGAGGGGTGATCTTGCCTCTCGCGGAGGGTGTGCGCAGGGGATGCTACTTGACCGGGGCGGGCTTCTTCGCGGGGCCTTCTTGGCCGGGCCTTCTTCGCCGGGCCTTCTTCGCCGGGCTCTTCTTCGCCGCCGCCTTCTTCGCCGTGCGCTTCACCGGCGGACCTGCCGCCCGGCGGTCGGCCAGCAGCTCCGCCGCCCGCTCCAACGTGATCGTCGCCGGCTCGTCGCCCTTGCGCAGCGACGCGTTGGTCTCCCCGTCGGTCACGTACGGCCCGAAGCGACCCTCGCGCAGGGTGATCGCCCCGCCGCTGGCCGGGTCCACGCCGATCTCACGCAACGGCTCCGCCGCCCGACCCTGGCCGCGGCGCTGCTTGGGCGCCGCGTACAGCGCCAGCGCCTCCTCGAGCGTCACGGTGAACAGCTGCTCCTCGGTCGCCAGCGAGCGGTAGTCCGCCTTGCCGTCGACCGTCCGCGCGATGTACGGCCCGTAGCGGCCGTTCGCAGCCGTGATCTCGTGGCCCTCCGGGTCGGTGCCGACCACCCGCGGCAGCGTCATGATCCGCAGCGCGTCGTCGAGCGTGATCGTGTCCAGCGACATCCCGCTCAGCAGCGAGCCCGTCCGCGGCTTGGCCGACTTCGGCGCGTCCTCGGGCAGGACCTCGGTCACGTACGGCCCGTAGCGCCCGGACTTGGCCACGATCTCCAACCCCGACTCGGGATGGCGCCCCAGCACCCGGTCGCCCGACGGCGCCGACAGCAGGGCCTCGGCCATCGCGAGGTCGAGCTCGTCGGGGGCGACGTCCTCGCCGACGTTGCCCTTCTCCTCACCGCGCTCCACGTACGGCCCGTACTTGCCGACCCGTAGGACGATCTCGCCGGGCTCACCCGTGATCAGCCCCTCGGACAGGCCGTTCGGCCCGATCGGGAACGAGGCCATCGCCCGGGCGTCGATGTCGCCCAGTCCCTTGACCAGTGGGTCGAGGCCGGGGAAGTCCCGGGTCGGGTCGCCGTAGAAGAACCCCTCGAGCACGCGACTGCGGTCGGTGGTGGAGTTCGCGACCAGGTCGAGGATCTCCTCGAGGCGCGCGGTGAAGTTGTAGTCCACGAGTGCGGCGAAGTGCTGCTCCATCAAGCGGGTCACGCTGAACGCCAGGAACGTCGGGATCAGCGAGGTGCCCTTCTTGCGCACGTAGCCGCGGTCGACGATCGTCGCGATGATCGCGGCGTACGTCGAGGGTCGGCCGATGCCGCGCTCCTCGAGGTCCTTGACCAGCGAGGCCTCGGTGTAGCGCGCCGGCGGGGACGTGGTGTGGCCCTCGGCGTGCAGCTCGGTGCAGCCCAGCGCGTCGCCCTCGCGCATCGCCGGCAGCCGCCGGTCGGCCGCGCGACCGCCGCCCTCCGTGCCCGACTCGTTGTCGCGGACCTCGTCCGTGCCCTCCTCGTAGGCCGCCAGGAATCCGGCGAACAGCGTCACCGTGCCCGACGCCGAGAACTCGACGTCCCGGCCGTCCGAGGCGCCCGCGCCCGAGCCGCACCGTCGTGGTGGCCAGCCGCGCGTCGGCCATCTGGGAGGCGATCGTGCGCTTCCAGATCAGCTCGTACAGCGCGAACTCGTCGGCACTGACCCGACCGGCCAGCTCAGCGGGGCGGGCGAACGAGTCCCCCGCCGGGCGGATCGCCTCGTGCGCCTCCTGGGCGTTCTTGACCTTGCGGTCGTACTTGCGCGGAGTCTCGGAGACGAAGGCCGCCCCGTAGATCTCGCTGGCTGCCTGGCGGGCGGCCTTGAGCGCACCGGCCGACAACGTCGTCGAGTCGGTGCGCATATAGGTGATGTGGCCGTTCTCGTAGAGACCCTGGGCGGCGCGCATCGTGCGCTGGGCGCCCCAGCGCAGCTTGCGGGAGGCCTCCTGCTGCAACGTCGAGGTCATGAACGGCGCCGACGGGCGACGGGTCGTCGGCTTCTCCGTGACCGACCGCACCGACCAGGACGCACCGTCGAGCGCCGCCACGAGCGCCACCGCGGTCGCCTCGTCCAGGCGCAGGGCGCCCGCCTTGGCCGCCGCCGGCTTCAGCTGCCCGTCGTCGCCGAAGTCCCCGCCGCCCGCGACCCGGGAACCGTCGATCGCGACCAGCTTGGCGGGGAACTCGCCACCCTCGGCGACGAACGTCCCCGCCGCGTCCCAGTACCCGGCCGAGCGGAACGCGATCCGCGCCCGCTCCCGATCGACGACCAGGCGCGTGGCCACCGACTGCACCCGGCCCGCGGACAGCCCCGACAGCACCTTCTTCCACAGCACCGGCGAGACCTCGAAGCCGAACAGCCGGTCCACCAGCCGGCGGGCCTCCTGGGCGTCGACGAGGTCCTGGTCGAGGTCGCGGGTGTTGGCGGCGGCTGCATTGATCGCGTCGCGGGTGATCTCGTGGAACACCATCCGGCGGACTGGCACCTTGGGCTTGAGCACCTCGCGCAGGTGCCAGGCGATCGCCTCACCCTCGCGGTCCTCGTCCGTCGCGAGCCACAGCTCGTCGGCCGAAGCCAGCGCCTTCTTCAGCTCGGCGACCTTGGCGCGCTTGTTCGCCGAGACCACGTAGTACGGCTTGAAGCCGTCGTCGACGTCGATCGCCAGGCGGGCCCACGGCTTGCCCTTGATCGCCGCCGGGACCTCCCCGGCGCTGTTGGGCAGGTCGCGGACGTGCCCGACGGAGGCCTGGACGTCGTATCCGGAGCCCAAGTAGCCCTGGATCGTCTTGGCCTTGGCCGGCGACTCGACGATCACGAGGCGGCGGAGGGAGTCGGTCTTCGGAGCGGGCACGGGTCCTCATCTGGTTCTGCGATGCCGGATCTCACCGGCGGGCGCCGGTGGGAGGTTCCGACCGGCGTGGTCGTTCACTGGGCGCCGTTGCGGTGGCCCCCGGCGCATCCGGGGCCGACGGCCGACGGGTGCGTGATGCATTCCATCATCGCAAACGCCGCCCGGAACCCGGTCATTCGGTGCGCACTATGCCCACCCGGACCAGTTCACGCAAACCCATCAGGGCCGGCCCGAGCACGTCCAGGGGGTCCAGGCCTTCGGCCTGTGCGACTGCGTCGAGTCGTTCCCCGATGGGCGTGTCGGGGTCGGTGAGCAGGGCGGCGAGCAGGGTCGGGGGCACGGTGATGGCCGGGCGCCAGCCCCCGGTGCCGACCACGCCGGCCAGCCCGAGGCGCGGCGGCGCATCGACGTGGGACGTCCCGGCGAGGTGGGTGGTCGTGGTGATCGTGACCCCCTCGACCAGGTGGGCGGGCGCTGCCAGCAGGCCCGGGGCGGTGAGCTGCTCGGCGGCGCGGCACCCCTCGAGGAAGGCCAGGACCTCGTCACCGCGCGGCAGGCGCTCGATGTGCGCCAGGTCCTCGACCAGGACCCAGGGCGGTGCGGTGGGTGCGGCTGCGCCGGCGAACGGGTCGGCAGCAGCCGGTTCGGCGAGGCCGGAGTCGCCGGGGTTGAGCGGCGGCGTTCGATGCCTCTGCTGACGCTCCTGCTCCCCGCGCGACGAGGACGAACCAGCCGAAGCCGACCTCCACGCAGCCCTCGTCGGCGAACGCGTCGAGCCACTCGTCCATCGCCGCGTCGAACTCCGGCCCCTCGGGCACCTGGGCGTCGCGCAGCCAGGTCGCGGCGTAGTCGGCCACCGGCTGCGTGTCGCGCTGGACGATCCACGCGTCCACACCGGTGCCCGACACCCACTCGGCGACCCGCTCGCGCCAGTCCTCACCGGCCACGTGCAGCCAGTTGCCCAGCACGGCAGCCATCCCGTCGGGCGCCAGGTGGGCGGCGGCCCCGCGGACGACCAACCGCGACAACTCATCGCCGGGCAGGCCCGCGTCGCGGTACGTGAACCGATGCGACGGGGAGATCACGAACGGCGGGTTGGACACCACCAGGTCGAAGAATTCATCGGACACGGGGGCGAAGAGCGACCCCTCGCGCAGGTCCAGCTGCTCCTCGGGGATCCCGGACAGCGCGGCGGTGAGCGCGGTCAGCGCCAGGGCGCGGGGGTTGGTGTCGGTGGCCACGACGCGGCTCGCGTGCCGGGAGGCGTGGAGGACCTGTCCGCCGGCCCCGCAGCCGAGGTCCATCACCCGACCCACGTCGCGGCGGGGGGTGATCCGCGCCAGCGTCAGCGACGCGCCGCCGAGGCCCAGGACGTGGTCGGGGGTGGCCGGGGCGCCGATGTCGCTGACGATGAACCAGTCGGTGTCCGGCTCGCCATACGGGTGCACGTCGACCAACGGGATCAGCCGGTCGGACTCGCGACGGGCCATCGCCAGGGACTCGAGGTCATCGACGACCTCCGCGGGGAGGTCGTCGACCGGGATGGGGTCGGCGAGCAGGAACGCCTCGATCAGTCGGTCGAGTGCCGTGGGCGCTGCCGACGCCGCCAGGGCTCGGCGCACGGGGACGGTCAGGTCCCGCCCGAGTGCAGCGAACGCCTCGGACCCGACCCGCGCGAGCACCCCGTCGGTGGTGAAGTCCGATGTCCAGCAGGAACTCCCGTACACGGGCCGCAGCGTCGTGGGTCATGACCTCATTGTGTCCCGCGTAGCGGGAGGCAGGGACCGGAGCTGGCGTTGCGGGGCGCACACGCAGCTCGGCGCACCACGCGTCCGGGGTCGCCCGAGGTGGTGCGGCGCGGATCCCCACGGATCGGCCACTCACCTGCACGATCCGGCCGATATATGTCCGAATCCTGCAGGTCATCGCAGACTGTTGGGTTGAACAGCAGCAAGCAGGCGATCGACGTCCTGGGACTCGATCACCGCAAGTCCGTCGGACGCCGCCAGAACGCCGAGGTAGCGCTCGACCGCGTGGGCGAGCGTGCCGTCGATTGCGCCCGTCTCCGGACCGAAGTCCTCGGCGGTCAGGCCCAGGTCGGCGAGGGGAAGCAGCACCTCGGGGCGGGCCCAGAACATCGATCCCGCAGGGAACCAGAGCACATCGGGGTCGAAGGCCCGCCCGCCCTTCCGGGCCAGTTCCTCGACGCGTGGCCGGTTCGCACTGAGGAACTCGCGACCCAGGACGTTGCGGGCCGGCGCGACCATCCCGATCCGTCGATCGGCGGCCATGAGCCCGAGGATCACGTACTGGGCTGGGACGGGGACTCCGGCGTCGCCACAGGCTCGGATCGTGTCACTACTGGGGCACCCTCGCCCGCCGCGCCGCCAGCCCCCGTCTCGCCGTCCAGCTCGCGCTGGGCGACCGCGTCCTCGTACTCGGCGTGGACCCGGTCGGCCATCTTGTCGATCAGGTCCTCGCCACCGCCACGGTGGCGGCCGGACGCGATCAGCGAGCCGACGATGATCGCCAGCGCCCCCACCGCGATCCCGATCCGCAGCCCGGTCCGCCCGTCCAGGGTCACAGCCACCACTGCCGGGGCGATCAGCAGCGCCACCAGGTTCATCACCTTGAGCAGCGGGTTGATGGCCGGGCCGGCGGTGTCCTTGAACGGGTCGCCGACGGTGTCCCCGATGACGGTGGCCGCATGCGCCGGGGAGTTCTTGCCGCCCATGTGGCCGTCCTCCACGTACTTCTTCGCGTTGTCCCAGGCACCGCCGGAGTTGGCCAGGAAGACCGCCATGAGCGTGCCGGTGGCGATCGTGCCGGCCAGGAACGTGCCCAGCGCGCCGACCCCGAGCCCGAACCCGACGGCGATCGGCGTCAGCATCGCCAGCAGGCCCGGCGTGCTCAGCTCGCGCAGGGAGTCGCGGGTGACGATGTCCACGACCTTGCCGTACTCGGGCTTCTCCGTGCCCTCCATGATCCCCGGGTGGTCGCGGAACTGCCGGCGCACCTCGTAGATGACCGCTCCCGCCGCGCGTGACACCGCGTTGATCGCCAGGCCGGAGAACAGGAACACGACCGCGGCACCGATCAGCAGGCCGACCAGGTTGCGCGGGTTCGCCACGTCCAGCACGCCCATGTACTGGCCGAGCTGGGCCAGGTTGCCCATCGCGTCGGCCGTGGACTGTCCGGCGGAGAGGGCCGCGCCCGCGACCGCCTCACGGAAGGCGCCGAACAGGGCGGTCGCAGCCAGCACGGCGGTCGCGATCGCGATGCCCTTCGTGATGGCCTTGGTGGTGTTGCCCACGGCGTCGAGCTTGGTCAGGATGACCGCGCCCTCGCCGGTCACGTCCCCGGACATCTCGGCGATGCCCTGGGCGTTGTCCGAGACAGGTCCGAAGGTGTCCATGGACACGATGACGCCGACCGTGGTCAGCAGGCCGGTGCCGGCCAGGGCGATCGCGAACAGGCTCAGCACGACCGACCCGCCACCCAGGGAGAACGCGGCGAACACCGCAGCACCGATCAGCAGGGCGGAGTAGACCGCCGACTCGAAGCCGACGGACAGGCCGGTGAGGATGACGGTGGCCGGACCGGTGAGCGCGGACTTGGCGACGTCGTCCACGGGCCGCCGACCGGTCTCGGTGAAGTAGCCGGTGAGCTGCTGGATCGCCGCGGCGAGCACGATGCCGATCAGCACGGCGCCGATCGCCAGGAACCGCGGGTTGAACGACTCGGCCTTCACGACGTCCAGGCCCAGGGCGTCCAGGCGGATGCCGGTGACCCGGGTCAGGCGGTCGGGCAGGAATACGTACGAGGCGATGACCACCAGGACCGCGGACAGTGCGGCGGAGATGAAGAAGCCGCGGTTGATCGCCGACATCCCGGAGCGGTCCCCGACGCGGGGCGCCACGGCGAAGATGCCGACGACCGCGGTGACCACGCCGAGCGCGGGCACGATCAACGGGAAGACCAGGCCCAGCGAGCCGAACGCGGTGGTGCCGAGGATGAGCGCGGCGACCAGGGTCACGGCATAGGACTCGAACAGGTCGGCGGCCATGCCGGCGCAGTCGCCCACGTTGTCGCCCACGTTGTCGGCGATGGTGGCGGCGTTGCGCGGGTCGTCCTCGGGGATGTGGGCCTCGACCTTGCCGACCAGGTCGGCACCGACGTCCGCGGCCTTGGTGAAGATGCCGCCGCCGACGCGCATGAACATGGCCAGCAGGGCAGCGCCGAAGCCGAAGCCCTCAAGCACCTTGGGCGCCTCGCCCTTGTAGACCAGCACCACGAGCGCCGCGCCGAACAGGCCCAGTCCGACGGTGAACATCCCGGCCACGCCACCGGTCCGGAAGGCGATGCGCATCGCCTGCTGCTCACCGGAGTCCCGTGCGGCCGCGGCGACGCGCACGTTGCCCCGGACCGCCAGCCACATGCCGAAGTAGCCCGTCGTGGCGGAGAACACCGCGCCGACGATGAAGAACAGGGAGCGGCCGATCCGCTCGGACGTGGTCGAGGCGGGCAGCAGGAACAGCAGGAAGAAGACCAGGACGGCGAACACGCTGAGCGTGCGGAACTGCCGGCTCAGGTACGCCGAGGCACCCTCCTGGATCGCCGCGGCGATCTCCTGCATCTTCGCGGTGCCCGCAGGAGCCGCGAGCACCTCCCGGGACAGGATCCACGCCACGCCGAGGGCGGCCAGCCCGATCGCGGCAACCACCCCGACGATCAGCATGTCTGCGGAGTCCAGGGTGACTGTCGCGATCTCGGTGCGCATCCGGGCGTCTCCTCGCGTGGGTGGGTCGGTGGCCTAGGTCAGGACCTCACGTCTGACGCACGCCCGGACCAGGTCAGGCCGACCCGGGCAGCATCAGGTGTGCGGCAGTGTAGGGCCGCGCTGTGGTCGCGGTCACACGCCCCCTGAGATCGCGCTTTCCCGACGCCATCGAAGGAATCGCCGCGGGGCGAAACCTGTGCAATCCGGACAGGTGCGCGTCACAGGGCCGAGTCAGTTGACCGCTCAAGGAGGTCCGCAGGGCAGGGGCTGCGGGGTGAACCGGGCGCCACGAGGGCCGGCCCGGGCCAAGGGCGCTGAGGCCTCGCGATCAGTCGGCCTCGGCAGTCGCTGCCGGGCCGGGCCCGTGCGGGACGCTGGTGCTACTCGATGCCCAGCAGGTCGTCGGCGACCGGCCAGGCCATCCGGATCTCGCACCCGGAGCCCGCGGCGCGGACATCGCACTCGAAGGACAGCGCGCTGGCAACGGACAGCGCCAACCCGCCGTCCTCGTCGCCGAAGTCGGGCGTGGTCGCCTCGTGGACCCGCACGGTGAACAGCTCGTCGTCGTCGGTGATGTCGACCACCACCGGGTCGGGCAGGCCGGCACGCTGCTGGCGCAGCACCGATCGGGCGATGACCTCACCGACGGCCAGGCGGATCTCGTCGATGCGGTCCTCGGAGACCCCGCACCGGCGGGCAGCAGCGGTCGTGACCAGTCGGGCCGTGCGCACCTGCTCGGCCTGCGGGGGGATCGTCAGCGTCGCCGTTGCCATCAGGGCCCCTCCTGACTGGTCGAAGCCATGCGCCCCAACCTGTAGATGTCCGTTGTACACCCCCCGGGCTACCGCGCCCGTCAGCCTGTGATCGCGTCCTGTGCCGTGTCGAAGATGGGGATCGAGGCGTCGAGACCGGTGATCTCGAAGATCTTGCGGATGCGGTCGCTGGTGACCACCAGATGCAGCCATCCACCGGCTTCCCGCGCATGCTTGAGCGCCTTGACGAGCACCCCGAGCCCGGTGGAATCCAGGAACGCCACATCGGAGAGGTCGACGACGAGCCGGGAGCTCCCGGCGGCGATGAGGCCGTCGAGCTCGGTGTCCAGGTCCGGGGCGGTGAACACGTCGACCTCGCCCCGTGCGCTGACTACCGAGACATCACCCTCATGGCGCGTGGCCAACTGCAGCTCCATGCCGCCTCCTGTCGTGGTCTGCCGCCAACTCTGGCACACGCGCCGCGTGTGGCCGGGCATCCGGTGGCGCGACGCGGTCGCGGGAGTTGATGGTTCAGGGTGGTCGGGGCCGGGAGCGTGAGGAGGGTCGGGCAGCCCGAGGTGGCGGGGACGCAGCTGGGCAGCCGTCGGGGCAGGATGGTCCGGTGGCGACGAGCACGCACGGCGCAGGTGACCTGGGGCCCGGGCTACCGGACGCTGAGGGTGCCGGAACCCGGTCGACTGCGGGTTCCCGGCCGGCGGGCGTGGCAGCCGCCGCTGGGCTCGTGGACCGATCGGCGGTGGCGGGAGGCCCAACGGCGGGCATCACGGCCATCGCGGGGCGGCTTGCCGCGGACCCACGCTCCGTCGGGTGCATCAGCCTCCCGGCCCGGGACGGGCGCACCTCGGACTGGCCGCCCTGGGTGAACCCGGACGTCCGAAGCGCCTACGAGCAGCGCGGGATCGACCGGCCGTGGCGCCACCAGGTCCGCACTGCCGACCTGGCGTGGTCGGGCCAGCACGTGCTCGTCGCGACCGGGACGGCCTCCGGCAAGTCGGCCGCCTTCGGGATGCCGGCGCTGACCGTGGCGCTCGCCGAGCCCGAGGGTGCCGGACGCCGCGGCCCGACGGTCCTGTACCTGAGCCCGACCAAGGCCCTGGCCCATGACCAGCTCGCCGGGCTGAGCGCGCTGGGCCTCCCCGGCCTGCGCGCGGCCGCCGTCGACGGGGACACCCCCGACGAGCAACGGGCCTGGGCCAGGGCGCATGCGCGGTGGGTCGTGACCAACCCGGACATGCTGCACCGAGGGATCCTCCCGCGCCACGATGCGTGGCGGGCGTTCCTGCGCAGCCTGCAGTTCGTCATCGTCGACGAGGCGCACACCTACCGGGGCGTCTTCGGATCGCACGTGGCCCTCGTCCTGCGACGGCTGCGCCGCGTGGCTGCCCTGCACGGGGCAGCGCCCACCTTCATCGCCGCCTCGGCCACAGTGGCCGACCCTCGACCCACGGCCGCCCGCCTGCTGGGGGTCGAGGCGCAGGTCGTCGACGTGGACGACAGTGCCCGTGGAGCTGTCGACATCGTCCTGTGGAACCCCCGCGGGCTGGGCGCGCCTACGGATCCCACAGAAGGCCCGGTGAGGCGGGCCGACCGGAAGGACCAGGCCGATCGACCCCAGCCACCACGACCGGCGTGGACCTGCCAAGCGACCCGGACCAACCGGTCCCGGGGTTCCGCGGAACCCTCACCGAAGCGGCCGACCTCATGGGTCAGCTCGTGGACCAGGGCACCTCGACGCTGACCTTCGCGCGGTCGCGACGGGCCGTGGAGATCCTGGCCACGTCGGTCCGGGAGCGTGCCGTGAACGGTGACCGGGTGCGCGCCTACCGCGGTGGGTACCTGCCCGAGGAGCGCCGGGCGCTGGAGGCCGACCTGCGCTCCGGACGGCTGCTGGGCCTGGCCGCCACCAACGCCCTGGAGCTCGGGATCGACATCAGCGGGCTGGACGCCGTGCTGCTCGTGGGCTGGCCCGGGACCCGATCGTCGTTCTGGCAGCAGGTGGGTCGGGCTGGCCGCCGCGGCGGATCCGCCCTGGCTGTCCTGATCGCCCGGGAGGACCCCCTCGACCAGTACGTCGTCAGCCATCCGGAGACCCTGACCGGCCGTCCGGTCGAGGCCAGCGTGATGGACCCCGAGAACCCCTACGTGCTGGCAGGGCACCTGTGTGCGGCCGCCGCCGAGTCCCCGCTGATCGATGCCGACCTCGAGCAGTGGTTCGGCCCCGGGGCCCCGCACCTGTGCAGCGTGCTGGGCGACCGAGGGCTGCTGCGCCGACGGCGTGACGGCTGGTACTGGACCGACTCCTCGCGTGCCGTGGACCTCGTGGACCTGCGAGGGGCCTCGGGTGGACCGGTCCGGGTCGTCGAGGAGGGCACTGGCCGCCTGTTGGGGACAGTCGACCCGGCGACTGCGCCCTCGGCGGTCCACGAGGGGGCGCTGTACGTCCATCAGGGCTCGGCATTCGAGGTCCTGGACCCTCGACCTCGACGCGCGGGTGGCCAGCGCGGCACCCACCATCACCGACCTGAGCACCCACGCCCGGAGCACGGCGGACGTCGCGTTCGAGGCCGTCCGCGACACGACCCGCTGGGGCCGGGTGGACGTGACGTGCGGTGAGGTCGTGGTGACCCGCCAGGTGACGTCCTACCTCGTGCGTCGCTGGCCGTCGGGCCAGGTCCTGGCCGAGCACCTCCTCGACCTGCCCCCGATGAGCCTGCAGACCGTGGCGATGTGGTGGTCGATCCCCGACGAGGTCCTGCGGGAGGCCGACGTCGACGCGGCCGATGTCCCGGGGGCCGTCCACGCGCTCGAGCACGCGTCGATCGGGATCCTGCCGCTGCTGGCCACGTGCGACCGCTGGGACCTCGGAGGTGTCTCGACCGCGCGGCACCCGCAGACCGGTCAGGCGGTGATCGTCGTGCACGACGGCCACCCGGGAGGAGCTGGGTTCGCCGAGCGTGGCTACCACCGGGCCGTCGAGTGGCTGACGGCGACCAGCGAGGCGATCGGCCGCTGCCCGTGCGCGACGGGCTGCCCGGCGTGCGTGCAGTCACCCAAGTGCGGCAACGGCAACGAGCCCCTCGACAAGGCGGCCGCGCTGCGCCTGGCACGGGTCCTGCTCCAGGAGCGCATGTCCGGGGCGACGTGACCGCCGGCTCGACCAGGTTCCTGCGAGTGGGGCGGTTCACGGGTCCTCTGCCGTCAGCTCGGCATGGGCACGTGCACGCAGATGGGCACGTCGGCCGGGCAGCAGCCACTGCACCGGTGGCGGAGCCGGCGCCTGGGCCACAACCCACACCCCGGTGCCGCCGACCCGGCAGTCGGTCAGAGTCGCACCGTTCTCACGGGCAATCGTCGCGGCGTGCGTGCAGGCCGTGGCCGGTTCGGTCAGAGTCGCCGATGCGCCGGCCAGTGCGGCGAGGTCCGCCGCGGCAGCGACGGCCTCGCGTGCCGCGAGCGCGCTGCCCAGGGCGACGCCTGCGGCGACCAGCATCGTCAGCACCACGCTCCACAGCGCGACGAGCACGCTGGCTGAGCCCCGGTCGTCGCGCTGCCAGCGGGCGGACCCGTTGTCGCTGGAACGACCCGGCCGGCAGGGCCCCCGCCGAGCAGCCGGTCGAAGCCGGGAGGCGGCCCGTGATCGAGCGCCCCGTCGTCGCTCGATCACGAGTCCTCCCGCCAGCTGGTGGCCGATGCACGCACCTCGCGACGCAACGGGCGCAGGAACCTGATCGGCGGAGTGCGTGTCACTGCGGCGGTGACCGACACCGTCCTCCCGGAACGCCGGACCGTCACCGCTGCCTCCGGAGCCACCAGCTGGGCTGCCGCCCGGACAGAAGCTGCCGACTCCCCACGGGCCGCGGCCCGGGCCCCCTCACGGGCCGCCTGGGCGACCAGGCCCTGAGTGGCCCCGAGGCTGAGCAACCACGCCAGCGCCACCACCACGGCCATCAGCGCCGGGATCGCCAACGCCATCTCCGCGGTGACCATCCCGGACTCGGACCGGGTGGCGGCCCGAAGCCGCCACCCGACCTTCCGAGCATCCATCAGAAGAGGAAGGAGAACGCGGTCGAGATCACCTGCCACAGCAGGTCGGCGAACTTCTCGCTGCTCAGCAACTTGATCAGCACCCCCCCGAGGCCGCACACCGCGACCGTGCCCACCGCGTACTCCGCCGTGCTCATCCCCTTGTCCTCGTCCCGCATCCGCACAACGAGCTCGTTCATCTGACTACCCCCGTTCCCCCGGTCCCCCGGAACCACCCTCCCTGGGTGGCTGGCCCAACCCTGTCGCGAGTTGCGGGATCCGTGAACCCCGTCCAGGACAATCTGTGGACAACCGCCGGACGGTCACAGCGCGGGCAGCAGGCCGCCGACGATGGGGGCGATCCCGAGCAGCGCGAACGCCGGCAGCAGGCACAATCCCAGGGGCAGGACCGCGCGCACGCCGGTGGCACGCACCTCGGCCAGCGCGACCGCGGAGGCCTGCGTCCGCAGGTCCTCGGCCGCCTGCGCGAGTAGGTCAGCCAGGGGCGCACCGGTGCGGCTGGACCGGGCCACCGCCCGGGCCACACCTCCAAGGCCGGGAGCCTGTGTCAACCCCGCCCAGGCCCGAGCCATGGGCTCGCCGAGCTCGACCCGGCGGTGGACGCCGATCAGGGCCTCGCCCGTCGGGCCCCCGATCGCGCGCGCCACAACCGGGATCGCGTGCTCCACCGGTACCCCGGCCACGAGCGCCGCGGCGAGCAGGTCAGCGACCAGGGGCGCACTGCGCACGAGCTCGAGACGTTCACGGCGCGCTCGCGCCGGCTCGAGACGGGCGATCCACAGCGGCAGGACCAACGCCACCACCACGCCCAGGACGCCACCCACGGGCCCACCGAGGAGCAGCCACACCGCCGCGCCGGCAACGGCACTGACGGCCCGCACCGTCACGGGAGTCAGCAGGGACCCAGGGCTGGAACCTGGTCCACGTGGCGGTCCCGGATCGGTGTCACGCAGGGACCGAGGTCGGGTCACGTGCCCAACGGAACCGGGTCCACCGGACCCACCCGACCCACGGACCCGCCGGCCGACCGGCCGACCGGGCGCATCGGTTCGCGGGCCAGGGGACGGGGTGCCCGAGCGCCAACCGGAATCGGTTCGTCCTCCCGGGAGCAGCGCGAGGGCCGCCGTGAGGGCGGCGAGCAGCGCGGCGGCCAGCAGCGGGGTGCTCACAGCCCGTCCCGGGTGGCCGCCACCATGTGGCGCAACCACGCCATCCCGAGCAGTTGGAGTGCCACCCCGGTCAGGAGCACCGCACGACCCACCCAACTGCCCGTCAGCCACGCCACAGGCTCGGCCCCGATCCACTGGCCGATGAGCAGGCCCAGGAGGGGCAAGCCGGCCAGGAGGCGTGCCGAGGTGCGCACGGCCGCGACCTCCCCGGCGAGCTGGGCTTCGGCGTCGGCCCCGGCACGCAGGCCCTCGGCGAGACGGGACACCGCCAGCGACAGCCCCGCACCCGACCGCTCGGAGACCTCCCAACATGCGGCCAGACCGCGCAGCGCCCGTGCCCCAGGGGCGCGTGCGTCGGCGCGCAGGGCTCTGGCCACATCAGCACCGGTGCGGCCCGCGGCGATCGCCTGCGGACAGGGATGGGGTTCCAGCCCGACCGCAGCCGACTCCAGGGCCAGACGAGTCGGCTGCCCCGCCGAGAGCTCGGCGGCCAGCGCCGAGAGGAGCTCGGGGATCGGTGGCGGGGTCGCTGGTCGAAGTCGGCCCAGGAGCCGGTCGATCCAGCTGATCCCCGGACGGGTCCTGACCTCCACCCGACCGGGGGATCCCAGCAGGAGCACCGCACCCGCAGCCGCCAGGGCCGCGCAGACCACCAGGACCTCCCGGCTCACAGGTCGCCGCCAAGGCGGTCGGCCAGCACGGGAAACCCGCCGGCGCGGCGCAGCGTGCCCTCCCGACGGACCAGCGCGGGCTGGACCTCGGCCCCGTCGCGACCCCCGGTCACCACCCCGAGCTCAGCGACCACGCGGGACCCACCCGGCGCGCGCGTCAGGTGCACCACGACCTCGAGCCCGGCGCTGGCCTGCGCATGGACGCCGGCAAGGGTCATCCCCGCAGCCAGGGCCAATGCGACCAGGCGGTCGGGGACGGCGGCTGCGCTGTTGGCGTGCACCGTCCCGCAGCCGCCCTCATGTCCGGTGTTCATCGCGGCGAGGAGGTCGACCACCTCAGCGCCACGGACCTCGCCGACCACGAGGCGATCAGGGCGCATCCGCAGGGCCTGGCGCACGAGGGTCCGCAGCGGGATCTCGCCCTGCCCCTCGAGGTTGGCCGGGCGGGCCTCGAGGCTGACCACGTGCGGATGCTGCGGATCGAGCTCGCAGGTGTCCTCGACCACCACGATCCGCTCGCCCGCCGGAACGAGACCCAGCAGGGCACCGAGCACCGAGGTCTTGCCGCTGCCGGTGCCCCCGCTGACCAGGAACGCCGCGCGGGAGCGGATCAGCGCGCGCAGCCAGGCGGCCCCCTCCTCGTCGACGGATCCCGCGGCGACGAGGTCGGCCACCGTGAAGCGGCGACGGCTCGGGATCCGCAGCGAGATCGTCGTTCCGCGCACCGACAGCGGCGGGATCACGGCATGCAGCCGCTGCCCGCCGGGCAGACGCGCGTCCACGTACGGCGTGGCGTCGTCCAGGCGGCGGCCGGCCCGCGACGCCAGTCGAACAGCCAACTGCCGGACGTCTGCCTCATCGGGGAAGACCACCGGGGCACGCACGAGGCCGCCACCCCGATCGAGCCACACCTCATCGGGGGCGTTGACGAGGACGTCGGTGACCCCGGGGTCGCGGAGGAGGGGATCCAGGGCCCCCAACCCTGCCATCTCGTCGCCGAGGGCTCGGGTGAGCTCGTCCAGCCCCGGGCGGTCCAGTACGAGGCCAGATGTGCGCACGGCCGCCGTGATGGCCTCCGGATCGGCCGAGCGGCGATCGAGGGCGAGCCGGGATCGCACGGAATCCAGCAGGACCGGATCGAGCCGGCTCATGCGAGCTGCCCCCAGACCTGCTCGCCGAGGGTGCGCAGCGCCCGGCCGGTGCGACCGGAGGCGAGGTCGCCGCAGTCGGCCAGCTCGGCCGCACGCCGCAGCCGCGGAATCTCGAGGACGACCGGGACCCCCAGCTGCTCGGCCACCTCGTCGGCGGGCAACCACCCGGTGGGCCGCAGCAGGACCACCACCTGGCTGGCGGGCTGGACCGCGAGCACGTGCCGGCCCGCGACGACGCCGGCCAGGGTCGCGGGGAGCACGAGGGCCACAGCGTCACCGGGACCGATCAGGTCCGGTGACAGCCGACCGCGCCCGGCATCCACCACCGTGTGGGCGAACTCGGCCCGCCCGACGCCCAGGACCCCGGCCACCCGCCCCCGCCCCGGGGCGCCGAGGGGACCAGCCCCCGCCGCCAGTCCGGACCCGATCCCCGACCCGGTGACCACGCGCACGCCGCCCACCTGCGGCAGGGCGGATCGCAGCGAACTGGGGTCCAGCGGGTCGGTCGAGTCCGGGATCGCCGACCACCGCACGCCATCCCCCTCCGGGATGCCCAGTGGCAGGTCCAGGCCCGGGGAGTCGGGGTCGGCATCGACCAGGAGGCAGTCCGGGCCGGCCCCCAGGGCACACGCGATGGCCACCGTCGTGGCCCCGACGCCGCCGACCGCACCCACGACCCCGAGCACGGACGATCCGCGCTCCGGGGACAGCTGCGACACCAGCCAGGGCGCCCCGAGCGGCAGCTCGACCACGTGGGCACAGCCCAGGTCGGCGGCGGCCTCACGAGCCGCACGACCCTCACCTGCCCGGCAGAGGACGACGACCGGCGCCCCGGTCCTGCGCGCGCCCGCGCGAGGCCCTTCGCCCGTCACCGCCGGGGGCTCCCCACGGGGGGCAACCACCGCCACGTCCACCAGCACCAGGTCGACCGGCGCCTCCGGCCGGGCCTCGCCGACCCCGTGCCCCACCTCGGTGGGGTCAAGGGACACGATCGACGCGCCCGCCCGCGCCGCCAGTGCCGCCACCTCCACCGCGAGGTCGGCGCGTTGCCCGACCAGCCCGATCTGAACCCCCATCGCACACCCCCGGGGACCACCCTGCCCCGCATGTCGGCGCCAGCCAAGACCTCGAGACGCAACCTGTGGACGACGGCCAGGGATACAGGCGAACGCGGTCCTTGGCAGGGTGCCCCGCCCAAAGCGACGGCCCCCGCCGGGGGGTGCGGGGGCCGTCAGAACGTCAGCTCGGGGGGGAGGAGCCGACGGTTCGGTCGATCAGGACCGGACATGAGAAGCATGGGGGCTGCCCCGCCGGAATGCAACAGGCAGACGGCCCCACGAGGAGCCTTCCTGCGCCCGACCCGCGAGCGCTGTCACCCATTCCGCGCAGAGCACGCAAATCGCCCCGATGACGCACGCGCGGGACCCCTCCGGTGGCGGACGCCCCGGGGCCACGCGCCCAATCAGGGCTGACCCTCAGGTGCCCTCGATCCAGGTCGCTGGCTGCTGCGCGCCGAACTCCACGGCCGCCGCCACGAGCCGGACCATCTCGGCCACGCCCTCCGGGGAGCCCTGGGCGTAGGCACGCACCGCGCGGACATACGCGGGCCGCCCGGCCGCCTTCAGGCCGACCTCGGGCGCACCGAGCATCCCCGGGTCGACCCCGCGCTGGGCCAGCAGCAACCGGGGCAGTGCGCGGGCCACGAGCCCGGATCCCCAGCCGAAGGGCCGCATGGACGCGATCTCGGCGTGCGCCACGGCCGCCACGAGGATCCCCGGCGCGGTGGAGGCGACCAGCACCTGGCTCAGGTCCGACAGCCGCTCGGCGACCTCCGCGGAGCTCGCGACGCCGCCCAGGCGCAGCGGATCGTCGACGACCTGCCCCGACCGGGGGCGCCCGAGCTCGGCATCCGGCACGAAGCCGCGGGCAACGATCGCGTGCATCCGCGCCAGGGCCTGCGCCGGGGCCGTTCCCACGATCGCCACGAGGCTGGGCAGCTCGGCGTGCATCGCCACCACGCCGGACAGCACCCGGCCGATCGGCGAGCTGTCCAGGGCGGCTCCGCTGCGCATCTCCGGCAGCCCGGCCTCGGCCCCGTCGAACCAGGCATTGGCCCAGGCCCCGCGCAGGGCGGACTCTGCGGTCACCTCCTGCTGGGCGCGGCCCACCGCACGGTCCCAGAGCAGGGCATCGACCGAGCCCCGGGCGGACTCCACCGCCTCGGGCACCCCGGGAAGGTCCAGCAGCCCGAGCAGCGGATCGTCCACGCCTACTCCGAGCCCGCGTCGGCCAGGCCCTGACCGATCAGGCCCATCACCGTGGGATCGGCCAGGGTGGTGACATCGCCCAGGGTCCGGTGCTCGGCCACGTCGCGCAGCAGTCGGCGCATGATCTTGCCCGAGCGGGTCTTCGGCAGCTCGGCGACGATCAGGACCTGCCGCGGCTTGGCGATCGGGCCGATCTCGTGGGCGACGTGGGCCCGGAGGTCGGCGACCACGTCGTCACCGCCCTCGATCCCGGCACGCAGGATCACGAACGCCACGATGCCCTGGCCGGTGGTCTCATCGGTGGCGCCCACGACCGCGGCCTCGGCCACCTTGGGGTGGGACACCAGGGCGGACTCGACCTCGGTCGTGGAGATGCGGTGTCCTGAGACATTCATGACGTCATCCACCCGGCCGAGCAGCCAGATCGCGCCGTCCTCGTCGAGCTTGGCCCCGTCGCCGGCGAAGTAGTGCTGCGGCCAGCGCGCCCAGTAGGTGTCCACGTACCTCTGGTTGTCGCCCCAGATCCCGCGCAGCATCGCCGGCCAGGGCTCCGTGAGCACCAGGTAGCCGCCGCCACCGGGACCGACCGGGTCGCCGTGGTCGTCGACGACCGCCGCACCGATGCCGGGAAGCGGACCCATCGCGGACCCCGGCTTGCACGTGGTGACGCCGGGCAGCGGGCTGATCATGATGCCGCCCGTCTCGGTCTGCCACCAGGTGTCCACGATCGGGCAGTCGTCCCCGCCGATGACCCGGCGGTACCACATCCACGCCTCCGGGTTGATCGGCTCACCGACCGAGCCCAGCAGGCGCAGGCTCGACAGGTCGTGGCCGGCCGGGATCTGCATCCCCCCACTTCATGAACGTGCGGATGGCGGTGGGCGCGGTGTAGAGGATGGTGACGCCGTACTTGGCGACGATCTCCCACCAGCGACCGCGGTGCGGGGTGTCCGGGGTCCCCTCGTAGATGACCTGGGTCGCCCCGTTGGCCAGCGGCCCGTAGACGATGTACGAGTGGCCGGTGACCCACCCCACATCCGCAGTGCACCAGTACACGTCGGTGTCGGCCTTGAGGTCGAAGACACTGTGGTGGGTGTACGCGGCCTGGGTCAGGTAGCCCCCGGTGGTGTGCAGGATCCCCTTCGGCTTCCCGGTGGTCCCCGAGGTGTAGAGGATGAACAGCGGGTGCTCGGCGTCGAAGGCCTGCGCCTCGTGCGTGGCCGGCTGGCGCTCGACGATGTCGTGCCACCAGTGGTCACGGCCCTCGACCCACTCGACCTCGCCCCCGGTGCGGCGCACCACCAGCACGTTGCGCACGCTGGGCGTCTGCTCGACGGCCTCGTCCACAGCCGGCTTCAGCGGGGAGGCCGCGCCCCGCCGGTATCCCCCGTCGGAGGTGATGACCAGGACGGCCTCGGCGTCGTCGATGCGCGAGCGCAGCGCCTCGGCGGAGAACCCGCCGAACACGACGGAATGCACGGCCCCGATCCGGGCGCACGCGAGCATGGAGATCACGGCCTCGGGGATCATCGGCAGGTAGATCGCGACCCGGTCGCCGTCGGACACCCCGAGCTCGGTCAGGGCGTTGGCCGCCCGGGCCACCTCCTGGGCCAACTCGGCATAGGTCAGCGCTGCGGGTGTCCCCGGGCTCGCCCTCGAAGTGGATCGCCACCCGGTCACCGAGGCCAGCAGCCACATGGCGGTCCACGCAGTTCTCGGCCACATTCAGCCGACCGCCGACGAACCACTGGGCGAACGGGGCGTTCGACCAGTCCAGGGTCGTGTGCCACGGCTCGACCCAGTCCAGACGGTGGGCCTGGTCCTCCCAGAACGCGATGCGATCTGCGGCGGCCCGCTCGCCCAGGGCCGCGGTGGCGTTGGCGGCATCGGCGAAGACCGGGTCCGGCGGGAAGATGCGATCCTCGTGCAGCAGGTTCTCCAGCGCCTCATTGCTCACGCTCGGCCTCCTTGGGCGGTCGGGAGCGCAAGGCTATCGGGCGGGCCCCGACCCGCTGGTCTGACATGCTTGTCCTGCCATGGGTGAGCAGCTGTTCGACCGTCCCTCGCTGAGCGAGCGCAGCTGGCTGCTGCGCGTCCTGCGGCTCGAGACCGTCGGCGGGATCCTGATGCTGGCGGCTGCCGCCATCGCCCTGGTGTGGGCCAACTCGCAGTGGGTCGGCGTCCTACCAGACGCTGATCAGCACCGAGGTCGGCCCCGAGGCGCTGCACCTGCACCTGCCGCTGAGCGTGTGGGCCGCGGACTTCCTGCTCGCGTTCTTCTTCTTCCTGGCCGGCCTCGAGCTCAAGCACGAGGTGCAGGTCGGCACGCTGAGCAAGCCCTCCCAGGCCGCGGTGCCCGTCGTGGCGGCCATCGGCGGGATGGTCGTGCCGGCCCTGATCTACCTGGCCTTCACCGGGGGCCTGCCCGTGGAGCGGACCGGGTGGGGCATCCCGATGGCCACCGACATCGCCTTCGCGCTGGCGGTCCTGGCGATCATGGGGCGCGGGCTGCCCCTGGCCCTGCGGGCATTCCTGCTGACGTTGGCCGTCGTCGACGACCTGGGCGCGATCACCGTCATCGCGATCTTCTACTCCGACAAGTTCCAGCTCGGGTACTTCGTCACCTCCGTGGCCCTCGTGGCGCTCTGGTGGTTCCTGCAGCACCGGCGCTTCAACGGCAGGCGGGCCGCGTGGGCCGTGTACCTGCCCCTGGCCCTGCTGATCTGGTACACCACCCACGAGTCCGGGATCCACGCGACGGTGGCCGGTGTGGCCATGGGACTGGCGACCCGGGTGTCCCATGACCCGGGCGAGGACCAGTCCCCCGGGGACCGGGCCGAGCATGCCCTGCGTCCCTTCGTCGCCGGGTTCGCGGTCCCGTTGTTCGCGTTCACCAGTGCCGGCGTGACGGTGCGCGACGTCGGGGTCTCCGCCGCGCCGGTCGAGTCGTTCGGGGAGACCCTCACCTCGCCGGTGGCCCTCGGGGTCCTCGTCGGGCTGCTCGTCGGCAAGCCGATCGGCGTCATCGGCGGCGCCTGGGTGATGGCCCGCTTCACCCGGGCCTCCCTGAACCCGGCCCTGCGCTGGGCCGATGTGATCGCCGTCGGGGTCCTGGCGGGGATCGGGTTCACGGTCAGCCTTCTGATCGCCGAGCTCGCCTTCGAGGAGGATCCGCAGCTGCTCACCGACGCCAAGGTCGGCATCCTGGCCGCGACCTTCGGTGCCGCCCTGCTGTCCGCACTCGTGCTGGCCCGCCGCAAGCGCGCCCTGGACCAGCTCGTGGCCGACGAGGACGCCGACTCCGACGCCGATGGGATCCCCGATGTCTACCGGCATGAGAAGTAGGCCGCGAGCCGCCCAGGATCCCGCCGGCCACGCAGGCACCGGGGCTGCCGCGGTAGCCTTGCGCCGACTTCCTCGAAAGGAACCGCGGATGGACAGCAACTCCGACACCAGCGTCAGCACCCTGGTGAACTCCGCCATCACCGACGCGCAGAGCCTCGTCCGCCAGCAGATCGAGCTGGCCAAGGCCGAGGTGACCCAGAGCGCCAAGCAGGCGGCGGGGGCCTCCGGGCTGCTCATCGGCGCAGCCGTGCTGGGGTTCCTGGCGTTCGTGTTCGCGCTCGTGGCCGGCGCCTACGGGATCGTCGCTGCGGGGCTGCCGGTGTGGGCCGGCTTCCTGATCGTGGGCGGTGTGCTGCTGCTGGTCGCGATCATCCTCGGCCTGGTCGGCAAGTCGCGCACGAAGCACATCACGCCCCCGCAGCGGGCCATCAGCGGGGTCGAGAAGACCAAGGCCTCCCTGTCCGGGATCACCGCCTCGACGCAGACCGGCTCCGCGTTGGCACCCGTCACGGACAGCGCAGTCACCGTCCCCACCCCGTGACACTGCTCGACCCCGAGGAGGTCGTCCGGGTCGAGGGGCCCTGGACGCACCGGGAGGTGCCGGCGAACGGCTCGCGGTTCCACGTCGCCGAGATGGGCGAGGGCCCCCTGGTCCTGCTCCTGCACGGCTTCCCGACGTTCTGGTGGACCTGGCGCCACGCCCTCCCGGTGCTGGCCGAGGCCGGCTTCCAGGCGGCGGCCATGGACCTGCGCGGGTACGCCGGCTCCGACCATCCCCCACGCGGCTATGACCCGTTCACCCTCGCAGCGGACGTCAGCGGCGTGATCCGCTCGCTCGGTTCGCGTGACGCGGTCGTGGTGGGACATGGATGGGGCGGGTTCCTGGCCTGGACTGCCGCCGTCACGCATCCTGAGGCGATCCGCGCGATCGTTCCGGTCTCGATGCCGCACCCGCGGCGCCTGCGGGCCTCGCTGTTGGGCGACGCCGCCCAGCGGAGGGCCTCGGCCTACGCCTTCGGCTTCCAGGTACCGGCCTCCCCGGAGCGCGACCTGCTCGAGAACGGCGCCTCCGAGGTGGGCGACCTCCTGCGTGCCTGGTCCGCGACCCCGTCCTGGCCCGACGACCACACCGCCGCGACCTACCGGGCGGCCATGCTGCTGCTCAACACGGCCCATTGCGCACTGGAGTACCACCGCTGGGCGCTGCGCTCGGTGCCGCGACCCGACGGCATCCGGTACGCCAAGCGGATGAAGGCACCCATCACGGCCCCCGTGCTGCACATCCAGGGCGCGGCCGACCCGACGGTACTGCCCAGCAGCGCCCAGGGATCCGGCGCCTACGTCACCGGTCCCTACACCTACACGGAGATCCCCGAGGTCGGGCACTTCCCCCACGAGGAGCACCCCGAAGCGTTCAACACCACGCTGCTGGACTGGCTGGCCGCGGATCTGACCGCGTCCGCCCCAGATCATGATCCGATCCAAGATCGGAGCCGTCGGGAGGCCCGAGAGTCGGAGGAAGTCGCTCCTGGCGCTCGAGAGTTGGATGAAATCCCTAGAGGATCCGGCAGGCGCCCGAGGGCACCTCGTCGGTGGCGTTGCGGGTCGCCTCTATGGCCTTACGGACCTCCGACTCTGTCAGGGCGAAGCCGGTCTGGTCGTCGTCCTGGGCGTTGGCGAAGACCAGCCCGAGGACCGAACCGTCCAGGTCCAGCAGGGCGCCGCCGGAGTTCCCCGGACGCACGAGCCCCCGGAACACGTGCACCTCGCGACTGCCCGAGCCCTGGTCGTCGGCGACCAGGATCTGCCCGCGGACCCGTGCCTCACCGAGGGTCAACGGACCGCCGCCGGGGTATCCGGCCACCACGGCGTCGGTTCCCCGAGGAGCCTCGGCGAGCCACCGCGGCACCGGGGCCTCCAGGCCGGGCACGTGCAGGATCGCGATGTCGTTCGCCGGATCGAGGTACACCAGGCGCGCCCCGCGGGTGGCGCGGTCGTTGGCGGAGCCGACGGTGATCCGACCGGCACCGGCCACGACATGGGCGTTCGTGGCCACCCGTCCGGGGCTGACCACGACCCCCGAGCCCAGCGACGAGGAACCGCAACGGGCCGAGGTGGTGGACACCTGGACCACCGATTCCCGGGCCACCCGCGCAGCCACCTTCGAGATCTCGACGTTCGAGGGGTCCTCGACCGGCGGCAGGGTGGCCGGGTTGAACGGCAGGCTGGGCACCTCGATGGTCGCCAGCAGCTCGCGGGCGTCATCGAGCAGCGCGCCCCCGGGACCGGCGAGCACCTGGTCGAGCAGGGGGAAGGCGCGGGACGCCCGGACCTGCTCGGACGTCGGTCCCAGCGAGCTCGAGGCTGCCACGGACAGCACCATCCACGCGCACAGCAGGAACGCCAGGATGCTCACGACCATCCCCGAGGCGCTGTCGACGACCCGGATCGGGCGGAAGTCGACCGCGTCGCGCACGGTGCGCCCCGCGAACCCGAGGATCGACTGTCCGATGACCCCGAGGACGAACATCCCGGCCAGCGTGGCCATGGCCTGCAGGAAGGTGGGCCACTCCCGCCCGGCCAGCAGGTGCGGCACCAGCCACGCCCCACACAGGGCTCCCCCGATGAAGCCGGCGAAGGAGGCGGCCGTCGTGATGACCCCTGATCGCCATCCCGCGACCGCGACCACCAGCAGCCCGACGATCAGCGCGATGTCGACCCAGTTCATGCTCACCAGGAGATCCCGACCTCACGCTCCGTCGGCCATGGCACGGACCATCCCGCGAGGTCGAGCAGCCGGTCGAGCAGGCCGGCCGTGAAACCCCACACGAGCATGTCGGCCACCTGGAAGCCGGGGCCCCGGTAGCCCGACGGGTGCACGACCGTCACCCGGTTCGCGGGGTCGACCAGGTGTGCCAGCGGGATCCGCTCGGCTCGGGCGACCTCCCGCGGATCGGCGGCCCAGACCGGGGCCGGGACGCTCCAGTAGCCGATCACGGGCGTGACGGTGTAGCCGCTCGGTGGCAGCCAGAGGTCGGGAAGGACGCGCGCCACCGTGACCCCGGAGGGCTCCAGCCCGGTCTCCTCGCGCGCCTCGCGCAGGGCCGCGGCGACCGGACCGTCGTCCTCGGGATCGACGCCCCCACCGGGGAACGCCGGCTGCCCAGCGTGGGACCGCATGTCGGCAGCCCGCTCGATGAGCAGGACGTCGGGGCCGGCCGGTCCGTCGCCGAAGAGGATGAGGACCGCCGAGGACCTGGTCTCGGAGTCCGGGGGCGGCGTGAAGCGCGACAGCTCATGGCCGGCCACGCCGTCGATGGCGCCAAGGAAGTCCGCGAACCATCCGGGGACGGCGCCCGAACCGTGCTCCGCGCTCGGGTCCACGGTCGGGTGCGACTCGTCGTGGTTGCTCATGATCCGCCCTTGACCAGCGTGGCGGCCTTCACGGGATCCGTCTGACCCTCCCCGAAGCTGGGGCACAGCTGGGCCAGCGGGCAGGCGCCGCATGCCGGGGTCCGGGCGAAGCAGATGCGGCGGCCGTGCCAGATCATCCGGTGCGAGAGGGCGGTCCAGTCCGAGCGCGGGAACAACGAGCCGACCTCGGACTCGACCTTCTCGGGGTCCTCCGCCGTGGTCCAGCCGAAGCGCCGGGAGAGCCGGCCGAAGTGCGTGTCCACGGTGATCCCGGGGACGCCGAAGGCATTGCCGAGTACGACGTTGGCTGTCTTGCGACCCACTCCGGGCAGGGTGACGAGGTCCTTCAGCCGCCCCGGAACCTCCCCGCCATACGCCTCCACCAGCCGCGCGGCCATGCCCTGCAGGGACGCCGACTTCGCCCGGAAGAAGCCGGTGGACTCGATCATCGCCTCCAGCTCCGCGCGGTCCGCAGCGGCCAGGTCGGCTGATGTCGGGTACGCCGCGAAGACGTTGGGGGTCACCATGTTGACCCGGACGTCGGTGCACTGGGCGGACAGGATCGTCGCCACGAGCAGCTGGTAGGGCGAGTCGAAGTCGAGCTCGCAGTGCGCGTCGGGGTAGGTCTCGCCCAGGATCCGGCCCATCCGGCGGGCACGGCGAACCAACGCCGTGCGCGTCGCCGGGGGTGCGGAGGTGGGCATGTGGATAGCCTAGGCCCGATCCGAGCCACCCGAGCCTGCTGGGAGATCCATGGCAACCAAGCCCCCGCCGACCCCACCGGAGGTGGATCCGGCCTACTCCGGGCTGACCCTCGACGACCTGCGTGACCTGCGTCGCGAGCTCGGAGACGAGGAGGCCCGAGTGTCCTACTGGCGCCGGATCATCCAGGCGCGCATCGACCTGCTGACCCGGGGGAGCTCCGACGGCGACATCGTCGAGCGGCTCACCACGGTCCTGGCCGAGAGCGGCGCCGTGCATCGGCGCCTGGCCAACCTGTCGGTCAAGCCCGCCGGCGACATCGAGGCCCTGCCGGACCTGCATGGGCTGTGGACACGCGTCGTCGACTCGCGGGACACCGAGGCCGTGGCTGGGTTCGTGGAGGAGCTGCGCGCGGTGGAGACCGACATCTCGGCGCTGCGGCGGGAGATCCACCAGCGCCTCGACGAGGCGACGGGGCAGCTGATCGCCCGGTACCGGGCGGATCCGACCCTCGCGCTCACCGCGCTGCCCGACATCGGCCTGCGCTAGCCCACTACTGTGTGAATCCTGCGGGGGCAAGTACCGCACGCCCTGAGGAGGAGTCACGTGCAGGACCGGCTGCGCTCCGCGCCACTGTTCACTGCCCTCGACGACGATGCCGCCGCCGGGATGCGGGCGTCGATGGTCGAGGTGCGCCTGACCAAGGGCGACGTGCTGTTCACCGAGGGCGAGACCGGGGACAAGCTGTACCTGATCGAGTCCGGCAAGATCAAGCTCGGGCACACCGCCACCGACGGACGCGAGTCGCTCATCGCCGTCCTCGGGGCCGGTGAGATGCTCGGCGAGCTCTCCCTGTTCGATCCCGGACCCCGCACCGCCACCGCCGTGGCCCTGACCAAGACCAAGGTCCTGTCCATGGGACACGAGGCGCTGCTCCCGTGGCTGGTCGGGCGGCCGGACATGGCCGTGGCCCTGCTCGCATCGCTGGCCCGCCGCCTGCGCCGGACGAACGAGGCCATGGCCGACCTCGTGTTCTCCGACGTCCCGGGCCGTGTGGCCAAGGCCCTTCTCGAGCTCGGGTCCAAGTTCGGCGAGGAGACCCCCGAGGGCCTGCTCGTCAGCCATGACCTGACCCAGGAGGAGCTCGCGCAGCTCGTCGGGGCCTCGCGCGAGACGGTCAACAAGGCGCTGGCGGACTTCTCCCAGCGCGGCTGGATCCGCATCGAGCAGCGCCAGGTGACCCTGATGGACGTCCCCCGCCTGGAGCAGCGCGCCCGGTAGGGAACTCCCGGGGGACGGTTGCGACTCGGGCCGCTACATTGACCCCATGTCCGAACGCACCCGGTGGGAGTACGCCACCGCACCCCTCCTGATCCACGCGACCCAGCAGATCCTCAACAACTGGGGGACCGACGGCTGGGAGCTCGTGCAGGTCGTCCCCGGCCCGAACGCCGAGCAGCTCGTGGCCTACTTCAAGCGTCCGCTGGCCTGACATGGGAGCCGTCGAGCAGCGTCTGTCCACACTGGGTCACACCGTCCCCGATGTGGCCCCGCCGGTTGCGGTCTACGTGCCCGCGGTCCAGACGGGCAACCTCGTCTACACGTCCGGGCAGCTCCCCCTGGTCTCCGGCGTGCTGATGGGCACCGGCAAGGTCGGTGCTGACATCACCCCCGAGCAGGCCGGACAGATGGCCGCGCAGTGCGCCCTGAACGCGATCGCCGCCATCCGGGCGCTCGTCGGAGACCTCGACCGCGTCGTTCGCGTGGTCAAGGTGGTCGGATTCGTGGCCAGCGACCCGGGCTTCAGCGGCCAGCCGGGCGTGGTCAACGGGGCCAGTGAGTTGCTCGGGGCCGCGTTCGGCGAGGCCGGTGTGCACGCGAGATCGGCCGTCGGGGTGGCGGTCCTGCCGCTGGACGCCCCCGTCGAGGTCGAGGTCATCGTGGAGATCGCCTGAATGGTCCTGGAGATGCCGCCCGAGCTGGTGCAGCGGGCCAGGCTGCTGGCGCAGGGGGGCGCCTGGGATCCGCCTGAGTCGAAGGATGCCGCGACGATCGTGCTGCTGCGCGACGGGGCGGCTGGGCTCGAGGCCCTGCTCATGCGGCGGCCGGACACGATGTCCTTCGCCCCGGGCATGCACGTGTTCCCCGGCGGACGCGTCGACCTGGACCAGGACTCCCAGCCCACGGTCCACGGCACCGTGCGTGCCGGTGCGTGGACGGACCCCGCCCTGGCACGGGCACTGATCGTTGCGGGAGTCCGCGAGACGTTCGAGGAGGCCGGGGTCCTGCTGGCCGTCGACCAGTCCGGACGCCCGGCGACCCCCGACGAGGGCTGGGCCCGCGACCGGCAGGCCAGCGAGCGTGCCGGCGGGTTCCCGTCCGTGCTGCGCCGGCGCAAGCTGCACATCCAGGCCGACCTGCTGGTCCCGATCGCGCACTGGATCACCCCCGAGGTCGAGACCCGCCGGTTCGACACCCGTTTCCTGGCTGCCGCCCTCCCCGCGGGCCAGGACGTCGATGCCCACGTCACCGAGACCGACTCCGCCCACTGGATGGCCCCGGCTGATGCCCTCGCCGAGTACCGCAGGGGCGCGCTGGCGATGCTCCCGCCGACCGTCGCGGTGCTGGCCGGCCTCGCCGGTCAGCGCTCGGTCGGGGATGCGCTGAACTGGGCCCGCAGCCGGGAGGTGGTCCCGTTGCTGCCGCGCGCACAGCTGACCGGTGACGACCTCACCTGGGTCCTGGTGCACGCCTACACCGGCGAGGTGCTCTCCGCCGCCGATCAGCCGTCCGGATCCGAGGAGCGGGGGACGCGCTGATGCGCCCCCTGGGTTCGTCGGGTCCCTGGGACGCGGGGCGGATCACCGCCCGGGCCACCGCCGTCCTGGCACCCAACGCCAGCTGGATGACCCTGGACGGGACCAACTCGTGGCTGCTCGTCGAGCCGGGCTCCGACCTCGCCGTGCTGGTGGATCCGGGTCCCGATGACCCCGGCCACCTCGCTGCCCTGATCAGCGCCGCCGACGAGCTCGACGCCCGGATCGCGCTGATCCTGCTGACCCACGGACATGCCGACCACAGTGCGGGTGCCCGCAGCCTGCACGACCTGACCGGCGCCCCCGTCCGGGCCCTGGACCCCGCGCATCGCCTGGGCGACGAGGGGCTGGGCGATGGTGATGCGGTGTCGGTCGGGGGCCTCGAGCTCGTCCGTGGTCGCTACCCCGGGGCACACCACCGACAGCCTGACGTTCCTGCTGCCGGCCGACGGCGCACTGCTCACCGGGGACACGGTCCTGGGACGTGGCAGTGCTGTCATAGCCCACCCCGATGGGCATCTGGGCGCCTACCTGGCGTCGCTGGCGCGGCTGGGGGAGCTGGCGGGGAGCACCGGGGCCAGCTGGGTCCTGCCCGGGCACGGTCCCGCCTGTCCCGATCCCGCGGGGCTGCTGGCCGACTACGTCGAGCACCGTCGGGAGCGCCTGGAGCTCGTGTCCGCCGCCATGTCCGCCGGCACGACCGACCCCGAGGCCCTGCTGGCAGTGGTCTACCCGGAGGTCCCCGGGGCGCTGCGCTGGGCCGCACGGCTGTCGCTGGCCGCGCAGGTGGAGTACCTCACCGACCGGGCGCCCCGGCTGTCCGCCCAATAGTCTTCGCTGGTGATCGCGCCCCGGCTGTTCCCCGACGTGCGGCTGCACATCGTCTCGGGCAAGGGCGGGGCGGGCAAGACCACGGTGGCCGCGGCCCTGGCCCTCGCGCTTGCTGCCGAGGGCCGGCGGACGCTGCTCATGGAGGTCGAGGGCCGGCAGGGGATCGCCCAGCTCTTCGACTCCGCACCGCTTCCCTACGAGGAGCGCCGCGTGGCGCGCGCCCCGGACGGCGGCGAGGTGCGCGCCCTCGCGGTCGACCCCGAGGCCGCCCTGCTGGAGTACCTCGAGATGTTCTACAACCTGCGCCGGGCCGGCTCGGCGCTGGCGCGCATCGGCGCCATCGACTTCGCGACGACGATCGCCCCCGGCGTGCGCGACGTGCTGCTCACCGGCAAGGCCATCGAGGCGGTCAAGCGGACCAAGGACGGCAAGCCGGTCTTCGACGCCGTCGTGATGGACGCCCCACCGACGGGGCGGATCACCCGGTTCCTCAACGTCAACTCCGAGGTCGCCGGGATCGCGCGGATGGGGCCGATCCACAGCCAGGCGAAGTCGGTGATGGCCGTCATGGCCTCCCCGCGCACCGCCGTGCACCTGGTGACCCTGCTCGAGGAGATGCCCGTCCAGGAGACGATCGACGGGGTGGGCCACCTTCAGGAGGAGGGACTGCCGGTTGGTGCCGTGATCATCAACTCGGACCGGCCGCCGATGCTGACCGCGGACCAGCGCTCCGAAGCCCTGAGCGGGACGCTGGACCGCGCGGCGCTGGCCGGGGCCGTCCGCTCGGCCGACGTGATCACCGCGCGGGACCCGCACACGGTCGAGGAGGTCGTCGACGCCCTCGTGGACGAGGCGCGCGACCACGCCGAACGGGTCGCGCTGGCCGAGCAGGAGCGGGCCAGCCTGACCCAGTTGGACCTGCCCCAGCTGTCCCTGGGCCACATCCCGACAGGAATCGATCTCGGAGCGCTCTACGAGCTTGCTGCCCAGTTGCGCGCTGCTGGCCTGGGACCGGAGCCACGCCCATGAGCCCGGCCCTGTGGGAATCGGCTGTCACCCTGGACATCGATGCCCTGCTCGCCGACCCGCGCACGCACATCATCGTCTGCTGCGGCTCCGGGGGGGTGGGCAAGACGACGACCGCCGCGGCCCTGGGCGTGCGCGCCGCCGAGGCGGGGCGGCGAACTGTCGTGCTCACGATCGACCCCGCCCGGAGGTTGGCCCAGTCCCTGGGACTGTCCGAGCTGGACAACACCCCGGCCCCCATCCCTGGGATCGACCTGACGGCCGGGGGATCCCTGGACGCGATGATGCTGGACATGAAACGGACCTTCGACGAGGTCGTCATCGCCCACAGTGACCCGGGCCGGGCCCAGGCGATCCTGGACAACCCGTTCTACCAGGCCCTGTCGAGCTCGTTCGCCGGAACGCAGGAGTACATGGCGATGGAGAAGCTGGGGCAGCTGCACCGGGAGTCCCAGTCGGAGGGCCGCTGGAACCTGATCATCGTGGACACCCCGCCCTCGCGCTCGGCCCTGGACTTCCTGGACGCCCCCATGCGACTGGGTGCGTTCCTCGACGGGCGGCTCATCCGGATCCTGGCTGCGCCCGCTCGCGTGGGGGGACGGGCCTACATGCGGCTGGTGTCAGCAAGCCTCGGGGTCTTCAGCAACGTGCTGAACAAGATCGTCGGGGCCCAGGTCCTGGCCGACCTGCAGACGTTCGTCGCCTCGGCCGATGCGCTGTTCGGTGGATTCCGGGAGCGCGCCGAGCAGACCTATGCCCTGTTGGCCGCCCGCGGCACGGCGTTCCTGGTCATCGCCGCCCCCGAGCCCGATGCCCTGCGTGAGGCCTCGTACTTCGTCGAGCGCCTCGAGTCCGAGGCCATGCCGCTGGCGGGCCTGGTGCTCAACCGGGTCGCACCGATCCGGCTGCCCGAGCTCAGCCCCGACCAGGCGGCTGCCGGCGCCGAGCGGCTGCGCGCAGACGACCCTGCCGAGGACTCCGCCGAGGCCCTGACGGCGTCACTGCTCGAGTTGCACGCCGACCGGATGCGCCAGTCCGAGCGCCAGCACCGCCTGGCCGACCGTTTCGTCGCCGCGAACCCGCGGGTCCCGGTGACGACGGTCACCGCCCTGGCCCAGGATGTCCACGACCTCGAGGGCCTGCGGCGGGTGGGAGACCTGATGGCGCAGCGGCGCGCGGAGTCGCACGGCGGTGGCACCGGCTGAGTTGGCGTAAAATTGGGTCCATGCCCTCATCCGAACGAGCCCGTCGCCGGCCAGCGGCCTGGTCCGTGACGCGCCTGGTGGCCCTTGTGGCGGTCGCCGCGCTCGCCGGCATCGTGGTTGCGGGCATGGCGCTTCCCGTGCTGGGCCCGGTCGGTATCCTGGCCCGCGACTCCATATCCTCGTTCGAGGACCTCCCCCGTGACTTCCGCGAGCCGGCCCTGCCGGTGCGCACCCGCGTGTACGCCGCGGACGGCACCAAGATCGCCACGGTCTTCGAGGAGAACCGCAAGGAGGTCAGCCTCGAGAAGGTCGCACCGGTCATGCAGCAGGCCGTGGTCGCGATCGAGGACTCCCGGTTCTACGACCACAACGGGTTCGACCCCCGCGGATTCCTTCGGGCGGCGGTCACCAACGTCACCGCCGGTGGCGTGGCCCAAGGCGGCTCGACCCTGACGATGCAGTACGTCAAGAACGTCCTGCTCACGGCCGCCAAGGACGAGGAGGAGCAGGCAGCCGCCAAAGAGGACACCATCACCCGCAAGGTTCGCGAGATCCGCTATGCGATGGCGTTGGAGAAGCGCCTGACCAAGCAGGAGATCCTCGAGCGCTACCTGAACATCAGCTACTACGGGGCACGCGCGTACGGGGTCGAGGCGGCCTCGCAGCGCTACTTCTCCAAGAGCGCCAAGGACCTGGAGCTCGTCGAGGCGGCGACCCTGGCGGGGATCGTGCAGCAGCCGTCACGCTTCGACCCCACCCGCAACCCACGCCAGTCGCAGAAGCGCCGCGACGTCGTGCTCAACCGGATGGCCGAGCTCGGCTACATCACGGTCGAGGAGGCCCGTTCCGCCAAGTCCGCCGACATCGAGGACTACCTCAACCCCAAGATCCAGTACAACGGGTGCACCACCTCGTTCGCCCCCTACTTCTGCGACTACGCAGTCCGCCAGGTCCGGGAGATGAAGGCCTTCGGGTCCACCCCCGAGGAGCGCGAGGCCGCGTGGAACGCCGGTGGCTACAAGATCTACACGACCCTGGACATGAAGGCCCAGAAGGCGGCCACGAAGGCCGTGATGGAGGCCATCCCGCCCAAGGACGAGAGCCGGAAGGCAACGGCGATCGCGATGGTCACCCCCGGAACCGGTGACATCCGGGCCATGGCCCAGAACCGCGTCTGGGGGACCAGCAAGTCGGACAAGAAGTGGTGGGAGACGACCTACAACTACGCGGTCGACCTGGCAGACGGCGGCACGCAGGGGATGCAGGCCGGATCCACGTTCAAGCTGTTCACCATCGTCGCGGCACTCGAGAAGGGCATCAGCCCGTACACAGTCATCAATGCGCCGCCGCGAAAGGAGTTCACCGGGTTCGTCGGCTGCAACGGGGGCCTTCTGAATGAAGGTGGGGTCAAGCCCTGGACCGTGAACAACTCGACGTCATCGGGCAACTTCGACATGTTCCGCGGCGCCGCCTACTCGGTGAACACCTTCTTCGCCCAGTTGGAGAAGGAGGCCGGCGTCTGCGAGACCGTGGAGGCGGCCCGGAAGTTGGGGGTCAAGTACGCCGACGGCTACGACCTGAACGACGTGAAGCCCGGTGGGAGAACCGCCGAGGTCGCCTCGTTCACCCTCGGATCCACAGAGGTCTCCCCCCTGACGCTGGCCAACGCATACGCCACCGTCGCCGCTCACGGCGTCTACTGCAAGCCCCGCGTCATCACCAAGATCGTGGATCGGGACGGCAAGGAGCTGTCCGTACCGGCACCGAAGTGCAATCAGGCCATCACCCGAAACGTCGCCGACGGCGCGACAGCGGTGCTGTCCAACGTGGTCGACGGCACCATCTCCGGGCGAACGGGTGCTGCCATGTCCCTGGGCCGCGACACCATCGGCAAGACCGGGACCATCGACAACAACGCCGCGGTCTGGTTCGCCGGAGCCACGCCCGACCTTGGCGCCGCAGTGTGGGTCGGCGACCCCCGGGGTGGCAACAGGTACCCCTTGAAGAACCTGACCATCAACGGCCGCTACTACCCCAAGGTGTTCGGCTCCTCGCTGCCCGGGCCCACATGGAAGAAGGCGATGGAGGGCGCCCTGGCCGACACCGCGCCCGTCCCCATGGAGCTGAAGAACGAGTGGGGGCTCCTGCCGGCCCGCCAGGCCAGCACCCCGTACCAGCGCAGCCGGTATGCCGCGCCCGAGGTTCCCTGGTGGCAGCGCACCTTCCCCGGATTCGGCGACTCCAGCCGGGGTCAGGGTCAGGACTCGGGTCAGGGCCAGGGTCAACAGGGTCAGTAGGCCCTCGGGGTTCAGGCCAGGGCTGCGCGGACCATCGCGGCCAGCTCCCCGCCATCGAAGCGGCCGGCGGTCTGCGCTGTCAGCTCCTTCATGACCCGACCCATCGCTGGCATGCCCGTCACGCCCTGGTCGGCCAGTCGTGCCACGGCGGCGTCCACGAGCCCGCTGACCTCCTGCGCGCTGAGTGGCTCGGGCAGGTAGCGGGCCAGCACGTCGAGCTCGGCCAGCTCCCGCTGCGCGAGTTCCGGGCGGGCGGCGTCGGTGAACGCCGTTGCGGCCTCCCGGCGCTTCTTGGCCTCCTTGGTCAGGACGCCCACGACCTCGGCATCGCTGAGGGTGCGCGCGGACTTGCCGGCAACCTCCTCGGTGGTCACCGCCGTCAGGGCCATCCGCAGGGTGGCCGACGTGAGCTCATCACGGCTTCGGATGGCTGATGTCAGGTCGGACTGCAGGGTCTCCTTGAGGGTGCTCATGGCCCCATTGTGGGGGATTCGGGCCCGCCCCAGGGCCACGGCCGCGCTGACGGATGCGGGTTCCCCGGGTGGCCCCTGTCAGACTTGGGGCATGCCGACCCCCACCCGCGCCGCCGTGCGTGCTGCGGCATCCCTGGTGGCGCTCGGTGCCGCGACCACGGCCTACAGCCTGTGGGAGGCCCGCCAGTACACGCTGCGCTCTGCAGAGGTGCGAGTGCGGCGGGCGTCATCCAGGGAGAGCCACCCATCGCTGCGGATCCTGCACCTGTCGGACCTGCACCTGTCCCCACGCGACACCGACCGCATCGACTGGGTCCGCTCCCTGGGCGAGCTCGACGTGGACCTGACCGTCGTGACCGGCGACTTCCACGGCGACGCCCAGGGGCCGCGCCTGGCACTGCACGCCCTGGAGCCGCTGCTCGACCGTCCCGGGTTGTTCGTGCGGGGCTCGAACGACTACTACGCCCCTGCGCGCGCCAACCCAGCGAAGTACCTGTCCGGTCCCAGCGAGCTGCGGACGAAGCGGCCGAAGATCGACGTCACGCCGCTCAACGAGGGCCTGACCGCTGCTGGGTGGCACGACGTGGACAACGCGACGGCCGAGGTCACCGTCCGCGGCTGGCGCATCGACGCGCGCGGGGTGGATGACCCGCACATCGGGCGCGACCGGTACGCCGACGTCGCCGGCCCGTTCGACCCCGACGCCGACCTCCGGCTCGGGGTCGCCCACGCTCCGTACCGGCGGGTGCTCGACGCGATGGCCGCCGACGGCGCCGACCTGATCGTGGCCGGCCACACCCACGGCGGCCAGGTGTGCCTTCCGTGGGCGGGTGCGCTGGTCACCAACTGCGACCTCCCCCGCGCCCAGGCCAAGGGGTTGTCGGGCTGGCAGGAGTCCGCCCTGCACGTGTCGGCGGGCCTCGGGACCAGCCCGTACACGCCGATCCGGCTGGCGTGCCGGCCGGAGGCGACGGTGCTGACGGTGGTTGCGGGGTAGGAGTTGGGGAGAACCCACATCCGCAGGCCCTGGCGAATCCCGCGAGTTGCGACGGATGGCGGGAGCCGTCGGCTCGGCCGGCCCGTGCCCGGCTTCGTGAGCGCCCGGAGGGATGGCGGGAGCCGTCGGCTCGCCTTTGGCGAGCCTCCTCCCGAATCCCGGCTGCAGTCCGGGGTCATGTGACAGAGCCCCGGGGACACATCCCCGGGGCCCTTCACTGTGTCGGGATGGCGGGATTCGAACCCACGACCTCTTCGTCCCGAACGAAGCGCGCTACCAAGCTGCGCCACATCCCGATTGCGGGTCCGATTCTAGCCGCACGCTGACCCCCAGCCCAAACCGCCGTCGTGGGCCGCAGGACGGCAGCTCAGGCGCGCTCGGCCAGCAGGGCGGCGATCTGCACGGCGTTGAGGGCCGCGCCCTTGCGCAGGTTGTCACTGGACAGGAACAGGGCCAGTCCGCGCCCGTCCGGGACGCCCGGGTCCTGGCGCAGCCGGCCCACGTAGGTCGGATCCGCGCCGGCGGCCTGCAACGGGGTGGGCACGTCCGCCCAGACGACGCCCGGGGCGCCCTCCAGCAGTTCGCGGGCCCGTGCCACCGACAGCGGTCGGTCGAACTCGGCGTTGATGCTCAGGCTGTGGCCCGTGAAGACCGGGACGCGCACGCACGTCCCGGAGACCGCCAGGTCCGGGATCCCGAGGATCTTGCGGGACTCGTTGCGCAGCTTCTGCTCCTCGTCGGTCTCCCCGGAGCCGTCGTCGACGATGCTGCCCGCCAGCGGGATCACGTCGAAGGCGATGGGAGCGACGTACTTCGACGGTGCCGGCAGATCGACCGAGGAGCCGTCATGGGTCAGCGCCGTCATGTCCTGGGCCACTGCGGCCCGCACCTGGCCCGCCAGCTCCTCGACCCCGGCCAGCCCGCTGCCCGAGACTGCCTGGTAGGTGCTCACCACCAGTCTGCGCAGGCCGGCCTCCGCGTGCAGCGGGGCGAGCACGGGCATCGCTGCCATGGTGGTGCAGTTGGGGTTGGCCACGATCCCCTTGGGGATGCTGTCCAGGGCGTGGGCGTTGACCTCGGACACGACCAGCGGGACATCGGGGTCCATCCGCCACGCCGACGAGTTGTCGATCACGGTCGCGCCCGCCGCGGCGAACACCGGCGCGAGCGCCTTGGACGTGGCCCCACCCGCAGAGAACAGCGCGATGTCGATGCCCGACGGGTCGGCAGTCGCGGCATCCTCGACGAGGATCTCGGTGCCCCGCCACGGCAGGGTCGTCCCAGCCGAGCGCGCGCTGGCGAAGAACCGGACCGTCCCGACGTCGATACCGGACTCGTCGAGCAGGCGACGCATCACGCCACCGACCTGGCCGGTTGCTCCGACCACCGCAACGGTGACGCTCATCGGCCGGTCCCTGCGTACACGACGGCCTCCCCGTCGGCGTCCAGCCCGAAGGCCGTGTGCAGCGCCCGGACCGCCTCGGTGGCGGTGTCCTGGTTGGTCACGACCGAGATCCGGATCTCCGACGTGGTGATCATGGTGATGTTGATGCCGGCATCGGCCAGGGCCTTGAAGAAGGTGGCCGAGACCCCGGGGTGGGAGCGCATCCCGGCCCCGATGAGCGAGACCTTGGCGATCCCGTCGTCATAGGCCAGGTCCTCGAACCCGATCGCGCCCTGCTCACGCCGCAGGGCTGAGATGGCGTCCTCGCGGGAGGCGACTGGGCAGGTGAACGTCACGTCGGTGCGCCCGGACTCCCCCAGCGACACGTTCTGGACGATCATGTCGACGTTCACGCCGGCATCGGCCACGGCCTGGAAGATCTGTGCGGCCTCTCCTGGACGGTCGGGGACGCCGACCACGGTGATCTTGCAGTCGTTGAGGTCATGGGCGACCCCCGCGATGATCGGTTGCTCCACAGTTGTCCCTTCGGCGGGATGGGCCGCTGCCGGCAGCGGATCGGACGAGTTGAGGACCCAGGTGCCCTCCTTGTCGGAGAAGGAGGACCGGACATGGATCGGCATGCTGGCCCTGCGCGCGTACTCCACGCAGCGCAGGTGCAGGACCTTCGCGCCCGCCGCAGCCAGCTCGAGCATCTCCTCGTAGCTGATCCGGGGCACCTGGCGGGCGGCGGGGACCACGCGGGGGTCAGCGGAGAACACGCCGTCGACGTCCGTGTAGATCTCGCAGACATCGGCGTCCAGGGCAACGGCCAGGGCAACGGCCGTGGTGTCCGAGCCGCCGCGCCCCAGGGTGGTGATGTCCTTGCTGTCGTAGGACACCCCCTGGAATCCGGCGACGATCGGGATCGCCCCATCGGTGATCGCGTGCCGGATACGACCCGGGGTGACGTCGATGATCCGGGCGGCGCCGTGGGCGGAGTCGGTGATCAGCCCGGCCTGCGAGCCCGTGTAGGACCTGCCCTCCTCGCCGAGGTCGTGGATGGCCATCGCCAGGACCGCCATCGAGATCCGCTCGCCCGCGGTCAGCAGCATGTCGAGCTCACGGCCTGGAGGGTTCGGACTCACCTGGTTGGCCAGGTCGAGCAACTCGTCGGTGGAGTCGCCCATCGCCGACACGACCACCACCACGTCATTGCCGGCGCGCTTGGTGTCCACGATCCGCTTGGCCACGCGACGCACGCTGGACGCATCGGCGACGGAGGATCCCCCGTACTTCTGGACGATCAGGGACATGCTCGCGGGCTCCCGGTAGTGGTCGGCGGCGTTCCGGGCCCCAATTCTAGGGGGTCGGCGCCCGATACCGTCCCGATCGCGCTCGCCGGCCCCTGGCCGTGCGCGCGACGTGACCGAGCGCGCTACCGGTCGGATTCGCCGGCCACCTCGAGCGGGGCACCGGCCCGCACGTGCGAGACCAGGGACCGCAGCGCCCGCAGTGCCATCGCCCCCGAGTCCCCCCAGGAGCTCAGGTAGGTCGTCTGCCACCACCACAGCGCCTCGAGCGTGCGCCCTGCGGTGTGGTGGGCCAGCCCGTGCAGGAGGTCGGAGACGATCGCGGTGAGGTCATCGGAGAGCCGGCCGGCCACAAGCTCGGGACTGGCGTAGGGATCGAAGACCTCGATGTAGGAGTCGACCGGGGCCAGTCGCTCGGCCAGAGCAGCCCGCAGGCGATCCACGTCGGGCTCGACGCCCGCGTCCGGCTCGAAGCGACCCTCGGGGACGACATCGTCGATCGCGCCGAGGCGTGCGCCCATCGCGAGCACGTCGGAGACCTCGAGCAGGAGGATCGCGATCGCGTGGTCCTCACCGATCCCGGCAGCGACCGCCTCCGTGGCCTGGACGAACCGGGCCGACGCCTCAGCCAGGCCGTCGGCCAACGTGACCAGGTCGTCCTCGACCGCGGTGGCGGGCGTGGTCAGCACCGCCATCGCACCCTCCATGGGTGCCTCGTCGACGCTCATGCCTGCCCTCCGATCCGTCGTCGGCCCTCGAATGCCCGGCCGAGGGTCACCTCGTCGGCGAACTCGAGGTCGCCGCCCACCGGTAGTCCACTGGCCAACCGTGACACGGCCAGGCCGAGCGTGCTCATCAGGCGCGCCAGGTAGGTGGCCGTGGCCTCACCCTCCAGGTTCGGATCGGTGGCCAGGATCACCTCCACCACCGAGCCGTCCGCGAGGCGGGCCATGAGCTCGCGGATGCGCAGGTCGTCGGGGCCCACACCCTCCATCGGGCTGATCGCCCCTCCGAGGACGTGGTAGCGACCGCGGAACTCGCGGGTCCGCTCGATGGCGACGACGTCCTTGCTCTCCTCCACCACGCACAGCAGCGACGGGTCCCGTCGGGGATCCCGGCAGATCCCGCACGTCCGCTCCTGGGAGACGTTGCCGCAGATCTCGCAGAACTGGACCTTCTCGCGCAGCGTGAGCAGGGCCTCGGCGAGGTCCGCGACCTCCTGCGGGTCGGCCTTGAGCAGGTGGAAGGCGATCCGCTGCGCACCCTTGGGTCCGATGCCGGGCAGGCGACTGAGACCGTCGATGACGTCCTGGATGATGCCCTCGTACATGCCCAGCCCCTAGGAGTGGTCGATCTCACCGATGGGCCGGGCGCCGAGCTCCCGGGTGATCAGGGCCAGGCCCTGGGCGCCACCGGGATCGAGGTCCGGATCGTCAGGGCTGGGCTCGTCAGCGACGTCGGGGGCCCCTGGGGCGGAGCCGGCCTCCCGGACCACATCAGCCGGGCGGGACGCGGGCGCGGCCGCCGAGGGGAGCCCGTTGCCCCCGTGGCCGCCTTGGTCGCGTCACCCGCTCCGGGGGCGCGGCTCGCCGGCCGCGCACCCGCCGCCGATGTGGCCGCATCACCGGTCGCCCCGGCACCGGACGGCGCAGGCCGAGCGGGCTCGGGGTCATGCAGGACATCGATCGTGAGGTCGAGGGCCAGGACGTCGATGATGGCCTGCCGCAGCCGTTCATCGTGACCGCGTTGGGCAATGGCCCGCACGTTGCCCGGCTCGGCGACCGCCACCGCCAGGGCGCCGTTGACGCAGGAGACCGGCGTGGCAGCGTGGAACACCGTCCAGGCGACGCGGCTCGAGGACGCGAGGCGCTCGAGGATCGCCGGCCATGAGTCGCGGATCCGGGTGATCGTGGTGTCGTCGCCCGGTGCCGCGGCGACGGGCGCGGGGGCCGGCGTGGCCGGCGTGACCGGTGCGGTCGAGGGGGCAGGCGTGGCCGGGCGCTCCGTGGGAGGTTCGGGTGCGTTCGCGGGGGTGGCCACCGGGACCACCGGCGGCACCGGATCGGATCCGGCCCGGGCCGGGGCCGGATCCGACACGTCCCGGCGCAGCTCGGGGCGGCGGGGCGGGGCGGCGGGGCCTCCGGACGTGGTCGCCGGACGGGCAGGTGGGCCTGATGTGGGGGACGTGGGCTGGGCAGGCGCTGCGAGGGGGTCAGGATCGACCTGCACCTCGCGCGCGGGCGCGTCCGGTCCGCTCGGCCCCGCGGGCCGCCGCGACTCCGAGGAGGGCTTCGCCGCCACACTGGGACCCACTGCAGGTGCGGCCGGGCCACCACGCTCGAGCCGGTCCAAGCGGGCCAGGACCGCGCTGAGATCGCCTCCCGGTCCGGGGAGAGCCAGCCGGGCACAGAGCAGCTCGAGCTGCAGCCGAGGGGCGGTGGCACCCTTGATCTGGCCGAGTCCGGTGCTGACGAGGTCGGCGGCCCGGGACAGCTCGGCAAGTCCCAGGGACTGGGCTTGGGCCACCATGCGCTGGCCCTCGTCGTCGGGAACGTCGATCAGGCCCTTGGACAGGGCCTCGTGGTCGGCCCGCAGGACGATCAGGTCGCGCAACCGGTCCAGGATGTCAGTGACGAACCGACGCGGATCGTGACCTGCGGAGATCACGACGTCCACGATGCCGAACATCTCCGCTGCCGAGCCCGCGGACAGGGCTGCGACGAACTCGTCGATCAGGCTGGCGTCGGTCAGGCCCAGGGCGGAGACGGCATCGGCGTAGGTCAGGCCCTGCGGACCTGCCCCAGCCAGCAGCTGGCCCAGGACGGACAGGCCGTCACGGACGCTCCCGGCGCCGGCCCGGGCCACGATCGCCAGCGCGGCGGCCTCCGCCGGGACACCTTCCGAGCGGCAGACCGAGCCGAGGTGCTCGGCCAGGGTCCGGGCGGGGACCAGCCGGAAGCCGTAGTGGAACGTCCGCGAGCGGATCGTCGGGATGATCTTGTCCGGCTCGGTGGTGGCGAAGATGAACCGCAGGTGCGGCGGGGGCTCCTCGACCAGCTTGAGCAGGGCGTTGGCCGCCTCGTTGGTGAGCTGGTGGGCCTCGTCGATGATGTAGATCTTGAACCGGCTGGCGGCCGGGGCGTAGATGGCCTTCTCGCGCAGGTCCCGGGCGTCGTCGATGCCGCGGTGCGTGGCCGCGTCGAGTTCAACCACGTCCATCGAGCCGGGTCCGTTGGGGGCCAGCTCGATGCAGCTGCGGCACTGCCCGCAGGGCTCAGCCCGGGGGCCCTGCTCGCAGTTCAGCGATCGGGCCATGATCCGCGCGGTCGACGTCTTGCCGCACCCCCGGGGCCCGGAGAACAGGTAGGCGTGGTGGATCCGGCCGGACTCGAGGGCACGCGCCAACGGCTCGGTCACGTGCTCCTGGCCGATCACCTCGGCCAGCGAGCCCGGCCGGTAGGTCCGATAGAGCGCCAGTGCCACGCGCCCACCCTAACGGTGCCCGCCGACAACACGGGCCAGCTGTCTGGGCCACCGAGGTGGCGACGGTGACGGGGATCCACAATCCCCAGGTCATCCACACCTGGGGATAAGTCACACGCCTGTAACTACGTGGCTGTCACTCACCTCCGGGGGGCGTGAACCGCCCTACAGCGCCCCACCGGCCGCCGAGGGAGCTGTCGGGTCCGCACCCCCACCGGCACCGCTCTCGCGGGCCAGGTAGTCCTCGAGGAGCATGACGTTCTCGCCCACGCGCCGGCCCACCTGCAGCAATGTCGAGATGGACGCGACCTCCTCGACCTGCTCCTTGAGGAACCAGTGCATGAACTGCTCGCCGAGGTAGTCCGACTCCGACCGGGCCAGCGCGATCAGGGCCTCGAACTGCGAGGTCACCAGGCGTTCCTGGGCCAGCGCCAGCTCCAGCGGCTCCACCACGGAGGCGAACTCGTTGCGCACCGCCGGCACCCCGGGGATCACGACTGCAGCCTCCCGGTCCATCAGGTACTGCACGATCATCATCGCGTGGTTGCGCTCCTCGACAGCCTGGGCGTAGAAGTGCGCGGCGAGCTGGGGCAGGGCCTGCTGGTCGTACCAGACCGCGATGGCGACGTACTGCTGGGATGCGAAGAACTCATGACCGATCTGGTCGGTGAGCAGGTCGTGGACGGGGCTCATTGACGGACTCCTGGAACGTCGACGGGAGTTGGCCGTGGGTCGCACGCCAACACCGGCAAGCCTACGCGGCCAGTGGCCACGGCGCACGGGCTCGAACACACGTGGTCCCGGACCCGCCAGGGGCCCGGGACCGGTGCGACCCGACTGGGTCGATGCGCAGGCGCGGCGGTGGCGGTGGGATTCGAACCCACGGTGGGCTCATCACCCACACACGATTTCGAGTCGTGCTCCTTTGGCCGCTCGGACACGCCACCGCCGAGAATTCTACGGCGGTGGGTCCCGCGGGGCGAAATCGCGCTCGTACCCTTGGCCCGTGCCCGTCGGACCCCACCCCCTGCCCTGGCCGGACGACCCACGGCTGGACCCGGACCTGCTTGCCCAGGGCGATGCCCGCAACGTCGTCGACGCCTACCGCTACTGGACGGTGCCGGCCATCGTCGCGGACCTCGACGCCCGGCGCTCCCCGCTGCACGTGGCGATCGAGAACATCGAGCACGACCTCAACATCGGCTCGATCGTGCGGACCGCCAACGCGTTCAACGTCGCGGGTGTGCACGTCGTGGGGCGGCGCCGCTGGAACCGGCGTGGGGCAATGGTCACCGACGCCTACCTGAGCATCACCCACCATCCCGACGCCGCGGACCTGCAGGGCTGGGCCCAGGGGCAGGGCCTTGCGATCCTGGCGATCGACGTCGTGCCGGGTGCGATCCCCATCGACGAGTACGAGATGCCGCGCGGGTGCGTCCTTCTGTTCGGGCAGGAGGGCCCCGGACTGAGCGCGCAGGCGATCGAGGGGGCCGACGCGGTGCTGTCCATCAGCCAGTACGGGTCCACCCGATCGATCAACGTGGCGGCTGCGGCTGCCATCGCCATGCACAGCTGGGCCCGGACTCACCTGGGTCCGGCCGGCCACGACGCGGGGTAACCTTGTGAGGTGAGCCTGAGCCTGTCCGTCGCGTCAGCGGTCCCGACGATCGTGAGCACACTGGGCCCTGACTGGCTGGATCCGCAGAACCTCGACCGGTTCGGCACGGCGGCGTTCTGGATCGCCCTGGGCATCATCTTCGCCGAGTGCGGGCTGCTGATCGGGTTCTTCCTGCCCGGCGACTCGCTGCTGTTCATGGTGGGCCTGTTCATCGCCAGCGGCGTGATCGACATCCCCATCCAGGTGGCCTGCGTGCTGCTGTCCCTGGCCGCTGTCGCGGGCAACCTCACGGGCTACTGGATCGGCTATCGCGCCGGCCCGCCGCTGTTCAACCGGCCGGACTCGCGGCTCTTCCGCCGGGAGTACGTCGACAAGACCCACTCCTTCTTCGCGAAGTACGGGTCCCGGGCGATCGTGCTGGCCCGGTTCGTGCCGATCGTGCGCACATTCATCACCGCCATGGCCGGTGTCGGGCGCATGGACCTGCGCACCTACGCCCTGTACTCCACGATCGGCGGAGTCCTCTGGGCCACCGGGGTCACCCTGCTGGGCTACTACCTGGGCACCATCCCGTTCGTGAAGGACCACATCGAGCTGATCCTCATCGGCATCGTGGCGCTGTCGATCATCCCCATCGGGTTCGAGACATTCCGCCACCGCCGCGAGTCGAAGGCCGCAGCAGCGGTCGAGCCCGCCTCCTGACACCGGCTCGGCGCTGTGCGGCGCTGCGACCGCCATCCCCACGCAGGACCTAGGGTTGCTGACGTGACTGACGCGCGTGAGCAACTCCTCGACCAGATCCGGACCAAGGCCGTCGTGCACGGCAAGGTCGTGCTGTCCTCGGGACGGGAGGCCGACTACTACGTGGACCTGCGCCGGGTGACCCTGGACGGGCACGCGGCGCCTCTCGTGGGTGAGGTCATGCTCGACCTGACCGCGGACCTGTCCTATGACGCGGTGGGCGGGCTGACTCTGGGCGCGGATCCCGTGGCCACTGCGATGCTGCACGCCGCAGCGGCCCGCGGCCGCCAGTTGGACGCCTTCGTGGTCCGCAAGGCTGAGAAGGCCCACGGTCTGCAGCGGCGCATCGAGGGCCCGGATGTCGCGGGCCGGCGGGTCCTGGCCGTGGAGGACACCTCGACGACCGGCGGCTCGGTGATGACCGCCGTTGAGGCGCTGCGGGAGGCGGGCGCCGAGGTGGTGGGGGTGGCTGTGATCGTCGAGCGCGGCGCCGCCGGGATGATCGCGGAGGCAGGACTGGAGTACCGGGCCGCGTACCAGCTGGCCGATCTGGGTCTCGACTGACATGCCCGGCGTCACTGTCGTCCTGTGCCCCACACTCGACCCGGGCGCCCCCGACGGGCCGCGCCGCGAGCTGGCAGGCGTCCTGGCCGGTTGGGGGATCCGCGTGGTGATCCCGCACATGGCGCCACGCGCAGGCGCAGAGGCAACTGACGAACGCCTGGGGATCGCCTCCTGGGTGGCCGACCAGGCCATCGCCATCACGGCGGCGCAGGTGGAGGGCCCGCTGATCCTGGTGAGCTCGGGGGAGGCGAACCGGGCCATTCCCGCCCTCGGGTTCTCCCAGCGGGCCTCGCGCCGCAGCGTCGTGGCCTACATCCTGGTGGACGGACCCCTGCCGGACCCGAGCCGGGCGGGCACGGACTGGCCCGATGCCCCCGTGGTCCACGTGACCAGCCCGGACTCCGACGGCGCACCGGCGGCAGCAGCGCGGCTGCGCGGGTGGTCGACGGTCCAGGGCGATCCGATCACCGCCGTGACCGAGATCGCCAAGGGCTGGCCCGACTCGATGCCCTGACTGGCTGGGGCACACTGGGGCCATGACTGCATGCATCACCGGCGCCACCGCCGGCATCGGCCTGGCGTTCGCCGAGGAGCTGGCCAGCGAGGGCTCGGACCTCGTCCTGGTGGCCCGCACCACCGAGCGGCTCGAGGCCCTCGCCGAACGGCTCGCCGCCGAGCACGGCATCACGGTCGAGGTCCTGACCGCCGACCTGGCCACCGACCCCGGCTGCCGGGCTGTGATGGACCGGGTGGCCGACGGGTCACGTCCCATCGACGTCCTGGTGAACAACGCCGGGTTCGGCGTCAACCAGGACTTCGTCGCAGGTGACCTGTCCGACGAGGAACGCCTGCTCGATGTGCTCGTCCGGGCCACCCTGCGACTGACCCATGCCGCGCTGCCCGGGATGGTGCAGCGGGGGCACGGGATCGTGCTCAACGTGTCCAGCGTCGCCGGGTGGGTGCCGATCGGCACCTATGCGGCAGCAAAGTCGTGGGTGACCGTCTTCACCGAGGGCCTCGGTGCCGAGCTGTCCGGGACCGGGGTGAGCGCCACGGCGGTCTGCCCGGGGTTCACCCACACGGAGTTCCACGAGCGCGCTGACATGGACGTGGTGTTCCTCCCCCAGTGGGCGTGGCTCGATGCGCGTCGGGTGGCCCGGGATGGTCTCCGGGATGCCCGCGACGGGCATGCGGTCAGTGTGCCGTCCAAGCGGTACGGCTCCCTGGCGCTGGTCGCCCAGTACACGCCGCGTCCCCTCCTGCGCATGGCCGGAACCCGGATCACCCGGTCCCGCTCCGGTCGTCGGTGACCCGCGTGTCCCTACGACACATGTCCCGTGGGGTGGGCCAATGACCCACCCCCTCGTGGCTCGAATGCAGCCCCATCGCCGCAGCATCTTCGGTGAGATGTCGGCCCTGGCGTCCTCGGTCGGGGCCGTCAACCTCGGCCAGGGATTCCCGGACACCGACGGGCCGGAGCTCGTGCGCGACGCCGCCCTGGCGGCCATCGCCGAGGGCCGAGGAGCGCAGTACCCGCCCGTCCACGGTCTGCCCGAGCTCCGCCGGGCGATCTGCGCGCACCAGCAGAGGTGGTACGGGATGGGGTGGGATCCGGCCACGGATGTGGTCGTGACCACCGGTGCCTCGGAGGCGATCGTCGCCAGCGTCCTGGCCTTCGTGGAGCCCGGGGACGAGGTCCTGGTCCTCGAGCCCTGGTTCGACCTCTACGCCGCCGCCATCGATCTCGCCGGAGGGGTCCGCGTCAGTGTCCCCCCTGTCCCAGGGACATTCCGGCCCGATCCGATGGCCCTCCGGGCGCGCATCACCGCGCGCAGCCGGATGCTGATCGTCAACTCACCGCACAACCCCTCGGGCTCGGTCCTCACTGGCGCAGAGCTTGCGGCCATCGCCCGGGAGGCAGTCGCCGCCGACCTCGTGGTGCTCTCCGACGAGGCCTACGAGCACCTCTGGTTCGACGGACACCCGCACGTGCCCATCGCCACCCTGCCGGGCATGGCCGAACGCACGATCACCGTGGGCTCCGCCGGCAAGAGCCTGTCGTTCACCGGGTGGAAGGTGGGATGGGCAACAGGCCCTGCGGACCTGATCGGCGCTGTGCGGGTCATCCGCCAGCACCTGAGCTACGTCTCCGGTGGGCCGTTCCAGTGGGCCGTGGCCGAGGGACTGACCGCGCTGCCCGATGCGCACTGGGACACCGTCCGCGGCACGCTGGCCCGTCAGCGCGACCTGCTCGCCGACGGGCTGGCCGGTCTCGGTCTCACGGTGCTGCCGAGCGAGGGGACCTACTTCCTGCTCACCGATGTCACCTCCGTGGGGTACCTCAGCGGGGAGCAGTTCTGTGCTGAGCTGCCCGGCCGGGCGGGCGTGGTCGCCATCCCCGTGGCCCCGTTCTGCGATGACCGGTCCGTCGGACACACCTGGGTCAGGTGGGCCTTCTGCAAGCGCCCGGAGGTGCTGCGCGAGGCTGTCGGCCGGCTACGCGCGGTCTTCGGCTGAGCCCGACGCCCGCGGGTACCCGATCGGTCGCCACCCGGGCTCGCCGGAGGGGCTCAGGTGCTCGAGGCCGCACCCACGACGGGGGCCAACCCGTCAGCACGCCGCACCGCATCCGGATCACCGCACCGAGCCAGCCAGTTGGCCAACATCAGGTGACCGCCCTGCGTGAGCACGGACTCGGGATGGAACTGGACGCCCTCGATGTCGTACTCGCGGTGCCGGAGCGCCATCACGACGCCGGAGTCCGTCCAGCCCGTGATCTCCAGCTCCTGGGGGACGGACGCTCGCTCAACGGCCAACGAGTGGTAGCGGGTGGCCCGGAACGGGTCGGGCAGCCCGGCCAGGACCCCGGCTCCGGTGTGGTGCACCATCGAGGTCTTGCCGTGCAGCAGCTCCGGAGCGCGCGAGACGATCCCGCCGAACACCGCACCGATCGCCTGATGCCCCAGGCAGACCCCGAACAGCGGGACCGTCCCAGCGCACGCGCTGACCATGTCCATGCACACCCCGGCATCGTGGGGGTCACCCGGTCCGGGCGACAGGAGCACGCCGTCGTAGCTGCCGGCGTCCCCGGTGGACACCTCGTCATTGCGCCGGACATCGACCTGCGCACCGAGTTGGGCGAGGTACTGGGCGAGGTTGAAGACGAAGGAGTCGTAGTTGTCCACGATCAGGATGCGTGCAGTCACGGACCCATTGTCGCGGGTACCGTAGTCCCGTGCACTCCCCGCTTGGCGCGCCCGGCCCCGGATCCGCGGAACCGGGGCGTTCGCCTGCGCCTGGGACCGAGGTCCTGGACCCGCCGGAGGGCGCCGCTGCTGCGGAACGGACCGTCCGGCGCAGGCGCCGGGTGCGCTGGCCCGATCTCGTCGCTGGCGCGGTCTTCGCCATGGCCGGGGCGATGTTCATCGCCAGTGCCACGGCGTCCGAGGACGGGATCCTGCGCCTGGACCGCACCGGGGGCGTGCGCGACGCGATCATCGCCAGGGCGGAGCAGAACAGCAGCCTGCAGGACGATGTCGACCGCCTGACCACCGAGCTGGCAGCGCTGCAGTCCCAGGATGATCCGGGGATCGTCCTGGAGCAGACCAACGAGCAGATCGCCGAGTTGGCCCCCGTGGTGGGACTGACCGAGGTCAAGGGTCCCGGTGTCACTGTGACACTCGACGATGCGGATGCGCCCAACCCGCTGCCCGACGGGCTCACGGGGGACGACTACATCGTCCACCAGCAGGACGTGCAGGGCGTGGTCAACGCCCTCTGGCGCTCGGGGGCCTCGGGGGTCACCGTCATGGGCCAGCGATTGATCAACTCGAGCTCGGTGCGCTGCGTGGGGAACACCGTCATCCTCCAGGGGCAGGTCTACTCCCCACCGTTCGTCATCGCCGGGGTCGGGGACCTCGACCGCATGCTGACGGCACTCGACGAGGACGAGTCGGTGCAGCTCTTCCGGCAGTGGGCAGGGGTCGTGGGCATGCGCTACGAGGTGGAGACCTCCCGTGAGCAGGTCCTCCCGGCCTATACCGGCCCGCTGTCGACCAACGACGCCCAGGTTGTCCGATGACCGCCCCGCAGACCGAGCAGGCCCCCCACCGGCCACCGTCGCGCGTCTGGTCAGCCGTCGGAATCCTCGGCGAGCTGCTGATCACGCTGGGTGTGCTGCTCCTGCTGTTCGTCGCCTATCAGCTGCTGTGGACCAACGTGACCGCGCAGAGGGCCGCCGACCAGGTCGCGTCCGACCTGCAGGACTCGTGGGCCAGCCCGGGCCCCACGGACGGTGACTCGGGCGACTCGGGCGAGGCAGACGAGGACACCCCCCCGGCCCGCCCCGAGATCGGCAACGCATTCGCCCTGATGTACATCCCGCGCCTGAGTGACAAGGTGTGGGGGATGCCGGTCCTGGAGAGCGTCGCACTGTCGGACCTTGCGCGGGGGATCGGTCACTACCCGACGTCCCAGTTGCCCGGCGAGAAGGGGAACTTCGCCGTCGCGGCCCACCGGGCGACCAACGGGGAGCCGTTCCGCGACATCGACCGCCTCCGCGACGGTGACCGGGTCTTCGTCGAGACCCAGGACTCGTGGTTCGAGTACACGCTGCGGCGCGACCAGATCGTGCGCCCGACGGACACCTGGGTCATCGACCCCGTCCCGGGCGACCCCGGCGCCACGCCCGCAGACCGGCTGATCACGCTGACCACCTGCAATCCCCGCTGGGGCAGCACGACGCGGTGGATCTGGTGGGGCGACCTCACCACACGTTACGACAAGGCCGCCGGGGAGATCCCGCCGGAGATCGAAGCGGGCGGATAGATGTACGGCTGGCTCTGGAACCACCTGCCTGGCCCCACGGCCGTGCGGGCACTGATCTGCGCGGTGGCCTTCGCCGGACTCGTCCTCGTGCTGTTCACGTGGGTGTTCCCCTGGCTCGAACCCCGTCTGCCGTTCACCGACGTGACGGTGGACGGTATGTCGTCCACAGGGTTATCCACACCTGGGGACAGAATTACATCTGTGTGATTCGCTGGCCACCAGTGGCTGGTCGGTCACTCTGCGTGGCGATTAGTCCACGGGAGATCCCTCGGACGCCTCACGGTCCACCGTGACTGAACGTGACCCATCTCACCTGGATCTGGGCCGATTCACGAGAATTGGGGGGATTTGTCCGGCTCAGCGCCACTTCGTCGACAATCCGAACCCGACCATGATCAGGCCGAACCCGACCACCATGTTCCATCGGCCGAGGCTGGACATGACCGGCATCCCCGGCGCGATGTAGTAGGCGACTATCCACAGCAGCCCGATGATGAAGCAGGCCAACATCACAGGCACCAGCCAGCGGGGGGAGGCCGTGGGGACGTCCTTCTTGGGAACTGGCGGCGGCGAGCTCGACGTCGGCTTTCCGCGGCCCTTGGACTCCGGCATGAATTCCTCTCTCGGCACGACAGGGCCGCATCGTACCCCGGGGCCTCAGCTGACCAACGCCGGGACCAGCTCCTGGATCTGTGAGGTGCGGATGACGGTCAGCACGATCAGCACGACGAGAACCGCCCCCGCTGCCGCCGACTGTCGACCCACCTTGGCGCGGCCCTCCTGGCCCCGGCCCGTGGTGAGCACCAGCGCGACGAGCGCACCGGTCACCGCACCGCCGAGGTGGGCTCGCCAGTCCACCCCGCCGAGGAAGAACCCCAGGGCGACGTTGATCCCGAGCAGCACGATGATCTGGGTCACGTCGCGTTCAAGGCGGCGCCCCACGACGATCCACGCGGTCATCAGGCCGAAGATCGCCCCACTGGCCCCCACCGACAGGGTGTTCACCGGGGAGAACCAGTACGAGGCCACTGACCCGCCGATGCCGGAGAGCAGGTACAGGGTCAGGAACCGACCATGTCCCAGGACACGCTCCAGAGGTGGGCCGAGGATGAAGAGCACATACATGTTGAATCCGATGTGCAGCCAATTCGCGTGCAGGAAGATCGAGGAGATCAGCCGGAACCACTGGTCATCCAGGGCGATCGCCAGCGGCTGCATCCCCCAGCGCGAGAGCCCGCCGGCCATGTCGAGCAGCGTGATCGTGACGAACAGGAACGCGCAGACACCCATCAGGGACATCGTGCCCGCGCCGTCGCGGCTCAGCGTCCCGCCGAACACGGTCCGCGGCGTCGGGATCGAGGCTGCGCCGGCGCGCACGCACTCGGGACACTGGTAGCCCACAGCCGCAGCCGTCATGCACTCCGGGCAGATCGGCCGACCACACCGGGTGCACTGGATCCACGTCTCGCGCCCGGGGTGCAGGTAGCAGTTGGGCGCGGGTGGAGCGGCCTCCGCCGGCAGGCCGTAGCTCACTGCTCGATGGTCACCGAGGAGATGACGACATCGGTCACGGGGCGGTCACCGGGACCCACCGGGGTCGCAGCGATCGCGTCGACGACGTCCCGGCTGGGCTGGTCGGCCACCTCGCCGAAGATGGTGTGCTTGCGGTTCAGGTGTGGCGTCTTGCCGACGGTGATGAAGAACTGGCTGCCGTTGGTCCCCGGCCCGGCGTTGGCCATCGCCAGCAGGTACGACCGATCGAAGACCAGCTCCGGGTGGAACTCGTCGCCGAACCGGTATCCGGGGCCCCCTCGGCCAGTGCCGGTCGGGTCCCCGCCCTGGATCATGAAGCCACGGATGACGCGGTGGAAGATCACGTCGGTGTACAGGGCCCCCTGCCCTGGACGGCCGGTGCGGGGATCGGTCCACTCCAGGGACCCGTCGGAGAGCCCGACGAAGTTCTTCACCGTCTTTGGGGCGTGGTTGTCGAACAGGGTCATCCGGATGTCACCGAGGGTCGTGTGCAGGACGGCTGTGGTCATGGCCGGAATCCTGCCACAGGTGTCTCAGGTGGGCAGGGTCGGGCTGTTGGGGTTGGTCACAGGGGTAGCTGGGTGGCTGCCGGGAAGTCGTCGCCTGGAGACGAGGGGAGCCGTCGGCTCGCCTCTGGCGAGCCTCCTCCCAAGTCCCCGCTGCGTCTCCCTGCACACATGACCGTGGCCCCGGGGAACAGCCCGGGGCCACGGTCATGTGTGGAGACGAGGGGACTTGAACCCCTAACCCCCGCCTTGCAAAGGCGGTGCTCTGCCAGTTGAGCTACGTCCCCGCGCTGGTCAGCGGAGGTCAGGAGCGGTGGTGGCCTCGTTCCAGAGGTCGCGCTCCTCCTGGGCCTGGGTGACGCGGCTGTAGGCGACGTACCCGGCAGCAGCGATTGCTGCCAGCAGCAGGACCTTCTTCAACATGGGTGACCTCCCGGGGAATCAGGGCGAGCCAGCTCGCTCCGCGTGGGCCTAAGAGGACTTGAACCTCTGACCTCTTCCTTATCAGGGAAGCGCTCTAACCGTCTGAGCTATAGGCCCTCCGGTGCGTTCCGGCACCGTCGGAAAGGGTACCCCAGCACCGCAGTGGGACCCAAACGACTACTAGTCCTCCTCGGACAGCGTGACCTCGAGGCCGCCGCCGATTCCGACCGACAGGTTGTACATGAACGCCAGCAGCGTGCACAGGGCGGTCACGAGCACCGTCTCGATACCGGCAACCACCAGTGCGGCACCCATGATCTTGCCGAAGTCCAGGAAGCCAGTCACGCTGGCGCCGCTCTCGCCACCCACGTCGGTGGCGGTCCTGGTGATCGCATCGATGATCCCCGCGGAGTCCAGGGCGAACCACAGGGCAGCGGAGGCCGCCAGGATGATGACGGCCAGGGCCAGGGACAGCAGGAACGCCTGCTTCATGACAGCCCATGGGTCGATGTGCGTCAGGTAGACGCGTGCCGCTCGGGGGCCGGACGAGGGCCGAACGGCGCTGTGGGCCACCCGTGCAACGCTGGTCTGCTGCGGCCGCGGCTGAGGCTGTGCCGGAGCTGCGGGCAGCGAGGGCGGACCAGATGTGGGAGCAGGTGCCGGAGCCGGGGCTGCGGCGGCGGCAGCGGCGATCCCCGCCGCGGCAGCCGGAGCTGCAGCCGACGGTGCGGGGCCCCTGGTCGGCGGTGCTTGCGGGGCTGCGGTCGGGGGGATGGGCGCCGCGGGTGCAGGTGCCGACGCCGCAGCAGTCGAGGCGCCCGAGGCTGAGGTCACCGGTGGGATCAGGACGCTCGGACGCGGTCGGGCGGGATCCGGACCTGTCATGCGTGCCGCCGGGCCGGGGCGGCCAACCGCACGGTCAGCACCGGGCTGACCCTGCACGTGCTCCGCCATGTCGATACTCCCGTCACCGATGCGACCAGCCCCGATGGTATACCGCCCACGCTGGGACAGCCCGGCTCGCTGTCACGGGTCCCGGGTGGGACCCGTGAGCGGCAGGCCTTACTCGTCCTCGTCGTTACCTGTCCCACTGTCCCCGGGCAGGTCCTCGCCGCTGGCCTCGGGCTCCCCATCCATCGATGGCGCCGGGACCACCTCATGCGGGTCACCGGCCGTCCGCGGGTCACCCACCTCGACCTCGTCGTCGGGCACCTCGTCGTCCTCGCTGAGGTCAGCGGAGCGGGCGACGCCGACGACGCTGTCCCCTTGAGCCAGGTCCATCAGGGACACGCCCATGGTGGCCCGTCCGGTGGCGCGGACCTGGTCAACGCGGGTCCGGATGACCACGCCGTTGCTGGCGATCGCATACAGCTCGTCGGACTCCTCGCAGATCAGGGCGCCGACCAGTGAGCCGCGCTCCTCGACGAGCTTCATGGCGGTGACCCCGTAGGTGTTGCGACCCTGGGTCCGCCACTCGGTCACCGACGTCCGCTTGGCGTACCCGCCGTCGGTCACCGTGACCAGGTGGGACCCAGGACGCACGACCTCCATGGACAGCGCGCTGTCCCCGGGACGCAGGCGGATCCCCTGCACGCCGGAGGTGGCCCGACCCATCGGTCGCAGGGTCGCGTCGTCAGCACGGAACCGCACGGAGGCGCCCTTGGCGGAGACGAGCATCAACTCGTCCTCAGCGCTGACCAGCTGCGCTGAGATCAGCTCATCACCCTCGCGCAGGTTGATCGCCGCCAGGCCGTTGGACCGGATGGAGTCGAACTCACGCAGCCTGCTCTTCTTGACCATGCCGTCCCGGGTGGCCAGCACCAGGTAGTCGGCGGTGCCGAAGTCGCGCAGGTCCAGGACCTGGGCCACGGTCTCATCAGGCTGGAACGCGAGCAGGTTGGCCACGTGCTGGCCGCGCGCGTCGCGACCCGCGTCGGGCAACTCGTAGCCCTTGGCCCGGTACACCCGGCCCTTGGTCGTGAAGAACAGGATCCAGTGGTGGGTCGTGGTGACGAAGAAGTGGCTCACGACGTCGTCGCCACGCAGCTGTGCGCCCTTGACGCCGCGACCGCCCCGGCGCTGGGCCCGGTACAGCCCCACGTCGGTTGCCTTGGCATACCCACCCCGGGTCAGGGTCACGACGATGTCCCGCTCGGCGATCAGGTCCTCGTCGGTGACGTCGCCCTCGTCGGCCACGATCTGGGTGCGCCGCTCGTCGCCGTACTTCGCGACGATCTCGGACAGCTCCTCGCCGACGATGGTCCGCTGGCGCTGCTCGCTGGCCAGGATGGACTGGTACTCAGCGATGTCACGCATCAGGGCGTCATAGCGCGACTGCAGCTCGTTGCGCTCCAGGGCTGCGAGCTTGCGCAGCTGCATGTCCAGGATGGCCTGGGCCTGGATCTCGTCGATCTCCAACAGCTCCATCAACCCGGACTGGGCCTCGGCCGCCGAGTTCGACGCGCGGATGAGCGCGATGACCTCATCGATCCGGTCGATGGCCTTGAGCAGTCCGCGCAGGATGTGGGCGCGCTCCTCAGCGACCCGCAGCCGGTGCGTGGTGCGCCGGCGGATCACCGTGATCTGGTGGGTGATCCAGTGCCGGACGAACGCGTCGAGGGGCAGTGTCCGTGGGACACCGTCGACCAGGGCCACCATGTTGGCACCGAAGGTCTCGCGCAGCTGGGTGTGCTTGTACAGCTGGTTGAGCACGACCTTCGGGACCGCGTCCTTGGACAGGATGATCTCCAGGCGCATCGTGTCGCCGCTGGACTGGTCGATGATGTCCGAGATTCCCGACATCTTGCCCTGCTTGTGCAGGTCCACGATCTTGGCCAGCAGGTTGTCCGGGTTGACCTGGTAGGGCAGCTCGGTGACCACGAGCATCGTGCGCCCGCGGGCGTCCTCGGTCACCTCGACGACCGCGCGCATGGTGATCAGGCCCCGACCCGTGCGGTAGGCGTCCTCGATCCCGCGACGGCCCACGATCTGCGCCCCGGTCGGGAAGTCCGGGCCGGGCACCCGCTCCATGAGCGCGGCGAGCAGCTCCTCACGGGAGGACTCGGGGTGTTCCAGGGCCCACATGACCCCGGAGGCGACCTCGCGCAGGTTGTGCGGCGGGATGTTGGTGGCCATGCCGACGGCGATGCCGGCAGAGCCGTTGACCAACAGGTTCGGGAACCGCGCGGGCAGGACGGTCGGCTCCTGCGTGCGGCCGTCGTAGTTCGGGACGAAGTCGACGGTCTCCTCGTCGATGTCCCGGGTCATCTCCATGGCCAGCTGGGCCAGGCGACACTCGGTGTACCGGGAGGCCGCGGCACCGTCGTTGCCCGGGGAGCCGAAGTTGCCCTGACCCTGGACAAGCGGGTAGCGAAGCACCCAGGCCTGGGTCAGCCGGACCAACGTGTCATAGATGGCCAGGTCACCGTGGGGGTGGTAGTTGCCCATCACGTCGCCGACGACGCGCGCCGACTTCGAGAAGTTCCGATCGGGGCGGTAGCCCCCGTCGTACATCGCGTAGAGCACGCGCCGGTGCACGGGCTTGAGCCCGTCGCGCACGTCGGGCAGTGCCCGGGACACGATGACGCTCATCGCGTAGTCCAGGTAGGAGCGCTGCATCTCGACCTGCAGGTCGATGGGCTCGATCCGGCCGTGGATGCCGGGGCCGTCGGTGATCTCAGTCATCAGATGTCCAGGAACCTCACGTCGCGGGCGTTGCGCTGGATGAACGACCGACGACTCTCGACGTCCTCGCCCATCAGCGTCATGAACAGTTCGTCGGCCTGGGCCGCGTCATCGAGGGTGACCTGCAGCAGGATGCGCACCTCGGGGTTCATCGTGGTGTCACGCAGCTCCTGCCAGTTCATCTCACCGAGGCCCTTGTAGCGCTGGATCGCCTCCTCCTTGGGCAGCTTGCGCCCGGCGGTGACCCCGGCCTCGATCAGTGCGTCACGCTCCCGCTCGGAGTAGGCGTACTCCGGCGCGGACTTGATCCACTTGATCTTGAACAGGGGCGGTTGTCCCAGGTACACGTGTCCATGCTCGATCAGGGGACGCATGTAGCGGAACAGCAGGGTGAGCAGCAGCGTCCGGATGTGCTGGCCGTCGACGTCGGCGTCGGCCATCAGGACCAGCTTGTGGTAGCGCAGCTTGTCCTTGTCGAACTCGTCCTGGACCCCCGCGCCCATCGCCGAGATCAGCGCCTGGACCTCGTTGTTCTGCAGGACCTTGTCGATGCGAGCCTTCTCGACGTTGAGGATCTTGCCGCGGATCGGCAGGATCGCCTGGGTCTTGGGATCCCGGGCCTGACGGGCCGACCCTCCGGCGGAGTCACCCTCGACGATGAACAGCTCGCAGTTCTCCGGCTCCCGGCTCGAGCAGTCGATCAGCTTGCCCGGCAGGCCACCGCCACCGAGCAGGCCCTTGCGGTTGCGGGCCAGGTCCCGGGCCTTGCGGGCGGCCATGCGGGCATGGCTGGCCGAGACCGCCTTGCGCGCGATCTCACGGCCCTCGGCCGGATTGGACTCGAACCAGGCGCCGAGCTGATCGAACACCACCGACTGGACCACGGTCTTGGCCTCCGTGTTGCCCAGCTTGGTCTTCGTCTGCCCCTCGAACTGAGGCTCACGCAGCTTCACGCTGACGATGGCGGTCAGGCCCTCACGGATGTCCTCCCCGGAGAGGTTGACGTCCTTCTCCTTGAGGATGTTCCAGGTGCGCGCGAACTTGTTGACCAGGGTGGTCAGCGCAGCCCGGAAGCCCTCCTCGTGGGCCCCGCCCTCAGTGGTGTTGATCGTGTTGGCGAACGTGTAGACGCTCTCGTTGAACAGGTCGCTCCACTGCATGGCGATCTCGGCCGAGATGCCCTTGTCGAGGTCCTCGGCGAAGAACTCGATCACAGTCGGATGGGCTGCGCCCCGCTTGGCATTGAGGTACCGGACGAAGTCGGCGATGCCCCCCTCGTAGTGGTAGGTCACCTGCCGCGGCCCGGGCTGCTCCTCGACCGAGTCGTCATCGGTCGGGTGGACCCGCTCGTCGGCCAGGGCGATCGTGAGTCCACGGTTGAGGAACGCCATCTCCTGGAAGCGGCGCGAGAGGGTCTCGAAGTCGTAGTGCGTGGTCTCGAAGATGCCCTCATCTGCCCAGAACGTGATGACGGTCCCGGTGTCCTGGGTCTCCTCGTCCTTGGACAGCGGTGCCTGGGGCACGCCGTGGGAGTACTCCTGGCGCCACACATGGGCCTCCCGGCGCACCTCGACGTTCAGGCGGGTGGACAGGGCGTTCACCACCGAGACGCCCACGCCGTGCAGTCCACCGGAGACCGCGTACCCGCTGCCCCCGAACTTGCCGCCCGCGTGCAGGACCGTGAGCACGACCTCGACACCCGGCTTGCCCTCGCTGGCCACGATGTCCACGGGGATGCCACGACCGTTGTCCACGACCCGTACGCCGCCATCGGCCAGCAGGGTCACCTCGATCCGGTCGCAGTAGCCGGCCAGGGCCTCGTCGACCGAGTTGTCCACGACCTCGTAGACCAGGTGGTGCAGGCCACGCTCACCTGTCGACCCGATGTACATGCCCGGCCGCTTGCGCACGGCGTCCAGCCCCTCGAGGACTGTGATCGCACTCGCGTCATAGGACACCTGGTGACTCCTGACTCTGGTGGGACGTGCAAACGGCGGTCCGAGACCCCTGCGGGTACCGAGGACCCGCGACTCCCCCGCGACTGCGTGATGCCAGAATTCTACCCTCTGTGGGGCCATCCACGGCCGGAAATCCACATAGGACGCGCACAGGGCGTCTCACCTGCCGGGGATGATCCCCCCCACATCCCTGTGGACCGAGGCGTTTGGCGGCGATTCTGCGTTTCGGGCGGCTTGCCGGCGACCATCACCCGTATGTGTCGCGTGGCCCTCGGCCGCGCACGCGCAGCCGGCCGCGGGTGCGCGGCGGCGTGGGGCCGATGACCCGGATGTCGCGCACGACTCCCTGACCGACCTGCGCCTCGATGGCGGTGCGCAGGGTCGGCATCATCAGGCGCAACTGCTCGGCCCAGGCCGTGGAGGACGTGCGGATCAGCAGGACCCCGGACTCCGGATCGAACGACTCCGGGGTCGCGTGCTCCGCGTTGGCCGCCCCGACGATCTCCGGCCACATGCCGAGGAGTCGCGCAACGTCGAGGCCCTGGTGCCATCCATGATCGTCGACGAGCCGGGACCAGGCTCCAGCGATGGCCATGGGATCGCGCTCATCGGGCCCCGGGCCGGAGAACCCCGCGACCGGCCGACGCCTCCTGCGGCTGGCCGACGGTCGCGTGGACCGTTGCTCGGTTGCTGGTGCACCTGCTCTGGCCGCCGACCTGACCCGGGAGAGGACCGCGCGGGCGGCATCCGGGACGGCACCGGGCAGGTCGATGAATTGGTCCGTACGGTCATCCTCCCCATGGACCGGCTCGGGCGTGCCGGGCAGCTCACCCCCGCCCTCTGCGGGCTGCGGACCCGGCGCCCTCATGCCGCACTCGCGACCAGGTCACTGACAGCCACGGTCCGACCCCTCAGGACCTCCGGAACATCGTCGGGAACCGCCGCGGTGATCAGGACCTGCTCCACCTCGGCGACCGCCACGGCCAGGCGCTGGCGGCGGTCGGCGTCGAGTTCGGCGAAGACGTCGTCGAGAATCAGCACCGGCTCACCGCCGGGGCCGGCCTCGGCACGGACAATGTCATAGGACGCCAGCCGAAGGGCCAGGGCCATGGACCAGGACTCCCCGTGGGAGGCATATCCGCGCACAGGCATCCCGTGCAGGGACACGGCCAACTCGTCGCGGTGCGGACCGACCAGCGTGATCCCCCGGGCGAACTCCTCGTCGCGCCGGGCCAGGAGGGACTCGCGCACCTTCTCGACCAGCGCGTCACGTCCGAGTCCCTGGGCCCCTGGGACACCAGGGACGTACTCGATGAGGGCCCGCGGATCGCGGTCGCCCGGGGCCACTGCCCGGTAGGCCTCGGACAGGGGACCGGACAGGCGATCGACCAGTGCCGCCCGCGCGGCGATCACGTCTGCGGAGAGGGCCGCGAGCTGGTCGTCCCAGATCGACAGGGTCGCCTCGGCCGCCGACCGGCTCCGAGCGCCCCCTCCACGCAGGGCTGACGCCGACTTCAACAGCGAGTTGCGCTGGCGCAGGACCCGCTCCAGGTCAGAAAGGACGGCATCGAAGCGCGGCGCCAGGGCCACCGTGAGCTCGTCGAGATAGGTGCGGCGCTCCCCGGGATCACCCTTGACGAGGAACAGGTCCTCCGGGGCGAACAACACCCGAGACACCTGACCCAGGACATCGCGCTGCCGAGGAACCGGTGACCGGTTGAGCCGTGCGCGGTTGGCCCTGCCCGGGGTGATCTCGAGCTCGACGACCACCTCGCGCCCGCCCTTGTCGGCCTGGACCCGGACCACAGCCCGCTCGGCTCCCTGACGAACCAGCGGCGCATCGGTGGCCACGCGGTGCGAGCGCAATGAGCAGGCATAGCCGATCGCCTCGACGAGGTTGGTCTTGCCCTGCCCGTTGGCACCCACGAAGGTGGTCACCCCGGCGGGGAGGTCGAGCTCCACGGCCACGTAGGACCGGAAGTCGACCAGGCCGAGATGGGTGACGTGCACGCTGCTAGGACGGCAGGCGGACGGGCATCAACAGGTACAGGTAGTCATCCGAGGCGTCCGCGTCGAAGCTTGTGGCCCCGGTGAGCACCGCAGGCTTGTTCGCGTTCGTGAAAGCCATGTTGGTCACGGGCTTGGAGATCGCTGCCAGTCCCTCAAGGAGGTAGCCGGGGTTGAATGCGATCCGCTCCATGGGCTCGCCGGTCAGGACGCACTCGATGGCGTCCAGGCCGATGGCGTCGTCGCCGGTGCCGGCCTCGAGCACGAGCTCCTGGCCGTTGAAGATCATCTTCACCGCGCTGGAGCGCTCAGCGACCAGCGCAACACGCTTCACAGCCTCGGTCAGCGCAGCCGTCTCGACTCGGGCGACTGTGGGGGACTCCGAGGGCAGCAGAGCCCGGTACTTGGGGAAGTCGCCCTCCAGTAGACGCGTGGTGGTGCGCCGGTCGAGGCCCTCGATGCCCAGCAGGCCCTCACCCAGCGCGGCTGACCCGAAGGCCAGATGGACCTCATCGGCGTGGGCCAGGGCCTTCGCCGTGTCGGCGAGGGTTCGCGCAGGCACCAGGGCGGCGGCACTGAAGTCGGCGACCTGGGGGCTCCACGAGAACGTACGCACAGCGAGCCGGTAGCGGTCGGTCGCTGCAAGCGTCACCTGGTCGCCGTCGACCTCGACCCGCACCCCCGTGAGGAACGGCAGGGCGTCGTCGCGCCCGGCAGCGACGGCCACCTGTGCCACCGCCCCAGCCAGAACGGTCCCAGGGACGCTGCCACTCGGGTCGGGCATCGCCGGCAGCGGCGGATACTCCTCCACGGGAAGGGTGGGCAGCTCGAAGGAGGCCCGTCCACAGCGCACGCGCAGCCGGGTGCCCTCGATCTCGACGTCCACGGGCTGGGCCGGCAGCGAGCGCGCGATATCGACCAGGAGGCGGCCATTGACCAGCACGACGCCGGCGTCGCTGACATCGGCGGCCACCTCGACCCGTCCGGAGACCTCGTAGTCGTAGCTGGCGATGGACACCTTGGGCTCGGCACCGTCCACGCACTCGAGGCGCAGCCCCGACAGCATGGGCAGTGCGGGCCGGGTGGGTACGGTCCGACCGGCCCATGCCACGGCATCGGCGAACTGGTCACGGTCGACGCGGAACTTCACGAACTCCTCCTGGGTGTGCGCTCTGCTGGGTCACCCTACGACGCGGCAGTGACACTGGGTTGCACCGCCGCGACAAGACCGGTCCCAACCTGCTGGCGGCCGGGTGCCGTCACGTCCTCGGGTGGCGTCGCCGGGTCGGCTCGATCCAGGGTCGTCCACAGGCGGACCGGCCCAGGGGGCGGTTCATCGAATCATCCCTAAGTAAGTGGAGTCTTCGTAGTAGGTGCTGTGGATCCTGGGGACAACTGGCATCGATGCAGGTCGTGTCGCGTGTCCTTGACCACAGCCCCTGTGGGCCCAGCTGAGTCGGACCGATGTGATTCGTGGACATCGGGACCCACGCACAGGGCGGCGACCACGTCATCCACAGACGCGGCAGTCGTGGGTGGAATGACACGCCGGATTCACCGCGCGTGTGTCCACAGGGCCCGGCGATCAACGAGTGGCGGCGGAGGTCCGGATGCGGGCAGTGAGGTCCATGACCGAGTTGTAGAGCGAGCGCCTCTCGGCCATCAGGGTTCGGATCTTGCGGTCGGCATGCATGACCGTCGTGTGGTCCCGGCCACCGAAGAGCTCCCCGATCTTTGGCAGGGACAGGTCGGTCAGCTCCCGACACAGGTACATGGCCACCTGGCGTGCGGTGACCAGGGTCCTCGACCGGGACTGCCCGGTCAGGTCGTCGATGGTCACCGAGTAGAACTTCGCAGTCTCGAGCATGATGGCCGGTGCGGTGATCTCCGGACCGGCCTCGTTCGGGATGACGTTGCGCAGGACCTCCTCAGCGAGGTTGAGGTCCACGGGGCGCTTGCTCAGGCTGGCGAAGGCAGTGACGCGGATCAGCGCTCCCTCGAGCTCGCGGATGTTGCGCGAGATCTTGCTGGCGATGTACTCCAGGACGTCGGCGGGGACGGTGATCCCCTCCTGGTCGGTCTTGCGGCGCAGGATGGCGATCCGGGTCTCGAGGTCCGGCGGCTGGATGTCGGTGGTCAGTCCCCAGCCGAACCGCGTGCGCATGCGGTCCTCGAAGTCCTTGAGGCGGTTGGGGGCGATGTCGGAGGTGATGACGATCTGCTTGTTGGCGTTGTGCAGGGTGTTGAACGTGTGGAAGAACTCCTCCTGGGTCTGCACCTTGCCCGACAGGAACTGGATGTCGTCGACCAGCAGGACGTCGACGTCGCGGTACCGGCGCTGGAACAGGAGCGCGGCGTCATCGCGGATCGAGTTGATGAACTCGTTGGTGAACTCCTCGCTGGACACGTAGCGCACGCGGGTGCCCGAGTACAGCATCTGCGTGTAGTGGCCGATGGCGTGCAGCAGGTGGGTCTTGCCCAGCCCCGACTCCCCGTAGATGACCAGGGGGTTGTAGCTGCGCGCCGGCTGCTCGGCGACCGCCACGGCAGCCGCGTGGGCGAACCGGTTGCTGGCGCCGGCGACGAAGGTGTCGAACGTGTAGCGCGGGTTCAGGCGCGCGGACTGCTCCGGCTTCGACTCGGTGGCACGGGCTCCGGGCCTCACGACCGGCTGTGGTCCGGTCGGATCCGCGGGCCGATCGGCGTAGGTGGAGTCAGCCCAGATGTCGGCCAGGTCGTCATCGACGTCCAGGGACGGGTCCACGGTGACGGCGAGGCTGATGTCGCGGCCCAGCAGGGCAGCCAGCGAGTTCTCGATGGGTGGTCGCAGGTGGGACTCGAGGACGTCCTTGGCGAACGGGTTGGGGGCGGCCAGGACTGCGACGCTGCCGTAGACGTTGACCAGCCGGGACAACTGCAGGAACGCCCGGTGGGAGCGGCTCAGGGCCGTGCTGTCCAGCGAACTGATGGCGCTGGCCCAGATGTCGGCCGGGTCTGCAGTGTCATCCACGGGTGAACCTCATTCCTTGGCTGTGCGTCCCAACGCCACGATCCGCACCGCGGACAACCCGGCGAACCTATGCCCCTCGGGCGCTGGCGTGCAAGAGTTTTCCACAGGTTCACCTGAGCCCCCGACCACGGTCGTCATCAGGTCCCGCCGCAGGCGCACTCGCGGCCCGGACAGCGGCATCCGACCTCCGACTGAGCGGGCTGGAAGCACGCGCGTTTGACCCGTCCTCAGGCGGTTGCGTACCTTAGTACCCAGGAAGAGGTCCGTCCGGCCAGTGGTGCACACGCCGAAGGCTCTTCGTCCGAGATCACCCAGCCGCAAGGATGAGACGCCATGAAGCGCACTTTCCAGCCGAACAACCGTCGGCGCGCCCGTACGCACGGGTTTCGCACCCGCATGAGCACGCGGGCGGGTCGTGCCGTGCTAGCCGCGCGTCGCGGCAAGGGTCGCACTCGTATCTCGGCCTAGTCACCGAGCCTTTCGTGCTGCCCGGGCGCCGAAGGATCCGGCGCGCTGAGGAGTTCCGCGTCGTGATGCGCGCGGGCTCGAGGGCTGCGACACGCACTGTGGTGGTGCATGCATTGGCCACCGATGCACCAGGTCCCGCTCGGGCGGGATTCGTCGTGGGGCGCTCCGTGGGCGGGTCCGTCGTCCGCCACCGCCTGACCAGGCAGCTGCGCCACCTGATGGTGGCGCAGCTCGAGGACCTGCCGGCGGGCACGGACGTCGTCGTTCGTGCGCTGCCCCCGTCCGCCGGTGCCTCGGGTCCCGATCTGGCCCTCGACCTGTCCTCGGGTGTCCGGCGAGCTATGTCCAGGCTGGGACATGACGCGGGGACGACGCGGGTGGTGTCCCCGTGACAAAGGGCCAGGGACTCGGATCTGCAGCACGTCATGCGTGGGACATGACCCTCGGACGCATGCTGTCGGTGATCCTCGTGGGCGGGATTCGTGGCTATCAACGGTTCATCTCGCCGCTCTCGGGACCCACGTGTCGTTACTACCCCACATGTTCGGCTTATGCTCTGGGGGCGGTACGCACCCACGGGCCGGTCAAGGGGTTCCTCCTGGCAGTCGGGCGACTGGTGCGCTGCAACCCCTGGTCCCCCGGTGGGATCGATCATGTGCCGGCCAAGGGCAGCTGGCGGGGTGGTAAGGACGTCCGTCCCACCACGCAACGAGTAGGGAGCTAGTTCGTGTTCCTCTGGGAATGGCTGCTCGACGCAGTCTCGTGGGTCCTCGTGAAGTTCCACCAGTTCTTCTCCCTGTTCTGGGGTGAGGACAGCGGCTGGTCCTGGACGTTCGCGATCGTCGGCCTGGTCGTCCTGATTCGAATCCTGCTGATCCCGCTGTTCGTCAAGCAGATCCGCGCGCAGCGCAACATGCAGGCCATCCAGCCCCAGCTCAAGGAGATCCAGGCCAAGTACGCCGGGGACAAGGAACGCCAGTCCCAGGAGATGATGGCGCTCTACAAGGACACGGGCACCAACCCGCTCGCCTCGTGCCTGCCGATCCTGGCCCAGTCGCCCATCTTCTTCGCCCTGTTCTCGGTCCTGAGGGGCGCTTCACAGGAGAAGCCGGTTGGCGTCTTCGCCTGGCCCCAGTACGAGTACCTGCTGGCGTCCTTCCATGACGCGGAGATCTTCGGTGTCCCGCTCTACGGGACGTTCGCCCGCGCTGCAGAGACGCCCAACCCCACCAACACCAAGATCCTGGCCGTCGTCCTCATCATCCTGATGTCGGTGACGAGCTTCATCACCCAGCGGCAGCTGCTGCTGAAGAACACCGCGAGCGACAACCCGATCGCTCAGCAGATGAAGATCATGATGTACATCTTCCCGGTGATGTTCGCCCTGGGCGGCCTGAACTTCCCGATCGGTGTGCTCATCTACTGGTTCACCACCAACCTCTGGACCATGGGCCAGCAGTTCTGGGTCATCAGGAACAATCCCCAGCCGGGGACCCCCGCCGCAGAGGCGGCAGCAGAACGCAAGGCAGCGAAGAACGCCAGGAAGGGCCTGCCCGTTTCGCCGGAATCGCCCGGTTCGACCGCAGTGATCGCGGGGGAGGTGGTCGCCGAGGACAAGCCCGGTGGTCGCACCCAGCCGAAGAAGCAGCCTCGGAGCAAGCGGACGGGACCACCACCCAAGTCCAGCTGAGCACCATCGAGGCACGACTGGAGGAACTAATGACCAACAAGTCCGAGCTCGAGCGCGAGGGTGATGTTGCAGCCGACTACCTGGAGGCCCTGCTGGACATCGCCGATCTCGACGGGGACATCGACATGGACGTGGAGCGGGATCGCGCCATGGTCTCGATCGTCGGGGGGGACCTCGATGATCTCGTGGGTCCCGACGGCAAGGTCCTCGATGCCCTCCAGGAGCTCACCAGGCTTGCAGTCACGCGGGAGACCGGTGAGCGCAGCCGTCTGATGCTCGACATTGCCGGCTTCCGGGCTGCGCGTCGTCGCGAGCTCGCTGAGCTCGGGGAGCGTGCCGTCGCCGACGTGAAGCGGACTGGTGAACCGGTCAAGCTCGCCCCGATGACAGCCTTCGAGCGCAAGGTCGTCCACGACGTCGTCGCCGAGGCCGGACTACGCAGCGAGAGTGAGGGTGAGGGTTCCTCGCGACGCGTGGTGGTCATGCCGGCGTGAGCGATGTTCCACGTGAAACGGAACTGAACGCGCGCTACTCGCAGTTGCCCGGGATGCAGGCGTTCGCCGACATCCTGGCCACTCGTGGGGTCGAACGTGGACTGATCGGGCCTCGCGAGGTCCCCCGGTTGTGGTCGCGACACCTGGTCAACTGTGCGGTCGTGGCCCAGGAGGCGACCGAGGAGATTCCTGCTGGCTGCTCGGTGGCGGACGTTGGTTCCGGAGCCGGCCTGCCAGGGCTCGTGTGGTCCCTGGTTCGGCCCGACCTGAGGGTGACGCTGATCGAACCGCTGCTGCGGCGGGCCACCTTCCTCTCGGAGGCTGTCACCGAGCTGGCTCTCGACGGCCGCGTTGAGGTCCTTCGCGCCCGGGCCGAGGATGTGGCTCCACAGACCTTCGACGTCGTCACAGCCCGAGCGGTCGCTCGACTCCCGCAGCTGCTGACGTGGACCATTCCCCTGGCCCGGGTCGGTGGTGTGGTCCTGGCCCTCAAGGGATCCAGTGCGGTCCTCGAGGTTGCGGAGGCCGAAGCCACCCGGGACTCCCTCGGCGCCGGGCCGATCACCATTCACCGCTACGGGATCGGGACCATCGATCCGGCCACGACCGTGGTGATGATCCCCCGCGTGCGGTGACGGCCAGCTGCGGTGCCGAGACCTCCCTTGCGGGCGTCGGGCGCGCTGTGTGATCAGTCAAGTACCGAGAGTGGCAAAGTACGCGAAACGGACATATCATCCCCACGTTATCCACAGGGATTCTGTGGATAACGTGGTCGGAGCGACATGTGACCTAGGCTCTGGCCTGAGCACCAGGAGGCATTGTGAGCAAGGTCACATTCGACAACCAGGTACGCAGGACCTGGGCTGAAGGGCTGACCGCGACTCAGGGCCAGGGGTCCGACGCGCAGGCCGGTGACTCCCCGGGAACCACGATCGCACCGCCGATCCGTTACGCCGACCTACCCCTCGACGCCATTCGTCCGAACCCACGGCAACCGCGCACAGTGTTCGACGAGGAGGCCCTCGAGGAACTCGCCGCCTCGCTCACGGAGATTGGGCTGCTCCAGCCCGTCGTGGTTCGTCCCCTGGGTCATGTCCCTGTGGACAGGCCAGAGGAGCACGCTCAGGGCGTCGGGTACGAGCTGGTGGCCGGTGAGCGCCGGTTCCGGTGCGCCCAACGTCTCGGGTGGAGCACGATCCCAGCCATGGTGCGCCCCACGGACGACGCAGACATGCTGCGCGATGCCCTGCTGGAGAACATCCATCGCGCGGCCCTCAACCCGCTGGAGGAGGCAGCCGCCTACCAGCAGCTGCTGGCCGACTTCGGGTGCACCCAGGACGAGCTGGCGGCACGGGTGGGACGCTCACGTCCGCAGATCGCCAACACGATCCGGCTGCTGCGACTGCCCCCCGGCGTGCAGCGTCGGGTCGCGGCGGGAGTGCTGTCCCAAGGACATGCCCGAGCGCTGTTGTCGCTTCCGGACAGCGCGAGCATGGAGGCGCTGGCATCCAGGATCGTGGCTGAGGGGCTGTCGGTGCGCTCGGTCGAGGAGATCGTGGCGCTCGGTGACCGGCCCCAGCGAGTTCGCACCCGGCGGCCCCGGCGAACCTCCTCGGATGAGGGCCTGCAGGACGTGGCCGACGAACTCGCCGACCGTTTGGACACCCGGGTGCACCTGACCATGGGCAAGGTCAAGGGTCGGGTCACGATCGAGTTCGCTGGCCGCGAGGACCTGGACAGGATCCTTGCGGTTCTTTCCGTGCACGGGACATCGACCTAGGTCACATAGGTCCCAGTCCGTCCCTGGTGGGACACGCCGAATCCGCTGTGGACAACCTTCCCGGAGAAGTCCCTGGGCCGATCTAGGATCTGCCCATGAGCATCTCAACCACCGACGACCGCCCCGAGGTGGTCCGCGGGACCAGTGACAGCGTGGGCCCCGATGTCATCGACGTCACCACCGACCGGGAGCGGGACGCGGCCCCTGATGTGGCCGGGGCGCTGTCCTCGACCCGTCCCACATTCACGATCACCGATGCAGCCACTTCCTGCTCTGTGAGCAGGAAGACGATCACTCGCAAGCTCCCCGAACTGGCCGGGTACGGTGCCGCCAAGGACGACGATGGCGTCTGGCGGATCCCGGTGGAGGCCCTGCTGGCGGTTGGCCTGCATCCCGGCCGCTCGATGCCCGCGGGTGCCCCCTCAACGCCGCGGCAGGCTGCCCCGGCGCCGCTGCCCGCGCGCCCCACCGAGCAGGACACCATCACCATCCCGCGCGATCGCTGGGATGACGTGCGGATCCGCCTCGCCCGGGCCGAGGCAGAGGCCTCCGAGCGCGGGCTCGCCCTGGCCGATGCCCGACTTGCCCTCCGGGCGCTGACCGCGGGACCGGGCACAGCTCTGCGGCCCCCAGCGGTGTCCAGTGCGCAGGAACTCGCCGGCCCCCCCGCTCCGGACGGCGCGATCCCCGCGGCGAACCCACACACGACGTCCGCGAGCACGGGGGGTGCTGCCACCAGCGGGACCGGCGTCGGGAACGCCGTCGGGCCCAGGGCGCTGACCGCGTTCTCGCACCGCAGGCGCTGAGTTCCTCCGACGGTGTCTCCAACGAGAGCGGCATCCCAGCCCCAGGGGTGGGCCTGGACGCCATTCCAGCCGACGTGGTTGCTGCGCGGAACCTCGCGGCCCGCACCGGTGGGTATGTCCCCGCGGGGGCCATTCCTGTGAAGAAGCGCCGGTGGTGGCAGTCGCGCTGATCGGGTCGAATGCCGATCCGATCGTGGGCTAGGTCACGGCACTGGGACAATCGCCGGGTGGACCTGTGACACGTCCTAGGGACGCGGGCGTCCTGACGGCAACCCGCAGCTGAGGTGCGGCCCACCGACGACTTCGCCGAAGCGCACTGCTCGGGGAGCCGTACTCCCCGGGACTCCCCGGGACAGGGCGTCCCGCTGGGGATCACCCCTCGGCGATGGCCCTCTCCACCAGGTCCTGGAACACCTGTCCCAGGTCAAGGCCCGCGGCCTCGACGGCCTGAGGGAGCAGCGAGGTCTCCGTGCATCCCGGGGCGACGTTGACCTCGAGGAACGTCACATGCCCGGCCTCGCCCACGATGAGATCGGCGCGTGACAGATGGCGCAGTCCGAGACGCTCATGGGCGGCCAGAGCCACGCGCGCACACAGGGCGGCATCCTGGTCAGTGAGCCGCGCGGGGGCGAAGAACTCCGTGGTCCCTGCCGTGTAGCGCGAGGCGTAGTCATAGACCCCTGAGTCCGGGACGATCTCCACGGCGGGCAGGGCGCGGATGGTGCCGTCCGAATCCTCGATCACGGTGACCGCGACCTCGGTCCCTGGGACATAGGCCTCGAGCATCGCGGTATCGGCGTAGGCGAAGCAGCTGACCATCGCCCCCGCCAGGTCCGCCGCTCTCGCGGACGATCGCCACACCCAGGGCGGATCCCCCTCTGGTGGGCTTCACCACCAGAGGCAGGCCGATCCGCTTCACGAGTGAATCCAGGACCGCGCCGGCACCCAGGTCGCGGAACGTCGAGTGCGGAAGTGCCACGGCAGGGGCGGTGTGCAGGTCCTCGCCGGTGACACGCGCCTTGGCGACCATCTTGTCGAAGGCCAACCGACAGGCGTCGGGGCGTGACCCGACGTACGGGACACCCAGGCTGTCGAGGACATCGCGCAGCGACCCATCCTCCCCGCTGGCCCCATGCAGCAGCGGGATCACGCAGTCCGGAGGGGAGGCCGCGAGGGATCCGAGCAGGTTGGCGTCGAGGTCGTGGATGGCCACGTTCTCGCCCACGGAACGCAGGGCCTCGGCGACCCGGCGACCCGAGCGGATGGAGACATCGCGCTCATGCGAGAGCCCGCCTGCCAGGATGACGATCGATCGGGACACTGTCCTACCCCTTGTCCTAGGCCAAATCGGGTGCGGGTGTGGTCATGAGAGCCTCGTCGTTGTGCGCCCTGACCACGCCCGGAGCGGTCTGGCCGAACGTCGCCAGCAGGCCGAGCTCGTCGTCGATGACGTTGCCGAGCCGCCGGACGCCCTCCTGGATGCGCTCCGGTGTGGGGTAGCAGTAGCTCAGCCGCAGTGACCGGCGGTTGGCCTCCTGCTCGGCATCGCCGACGTAGAACCCGGTGCCCGGCACGTAGGCCACGAGGGCCGCGACCGCCCGGGGCAGCATTGCGCGGGCGTCGAGACCCTCCGGCAGGGTCACCCACGAGTAGAACCCGCCGGTGGGCTCGGTCCAGGTCGTGCCGGGGGGCATGTGGTCGCCCAATGCCTCCAGGAGTGCGTCGCGCCGCTCCCGGTAGAGCTCGCGGAAGATGGCGATCTGGTCCATCCAGGGGTTGGTGGCCAGGTACTCCGACACGGTGAGCTGGGCGTAGTTGGACGGGCACAGCACGGCGGCCTCGGCGGCCAGGACCAGCTTCTCGCGCACTCCGTGCGGGGCGACGGCCCACCCGACGCGCAGCCCCGATGCGATCGTCTTGGAGAACGACCCGAGGTAGACCACGCCCTCGGCCTCGTCCGCCCGGATCGCGCGCGGGACCACGCCGTCGAAGCCGAGCAGCCCGTACGGGTCGTCCTCGAGCAGCAGGATCCCGTGGGTCCGGGCCACCTCCAGCACCTCGTGGCGCCGCTGCTGTCCCTGGGTCAGGCCGGCAGGATTGTGGTACGAGGGGATCGTGTAGATCATCTTGATCCGGCCGCCGTCGGCACGGACCTGGGCAATCGCCTCGGCCAGGGCGACAGCGGACAGTCCCTGGTCATCCATGGCCACATGGACCACACGGCACTCGTAGGAGCGGAACACGCCCAGCGCGCCGACATAGGACGGCGACTCCACCAGCACGACATCCCCCGGGTCGCAGAACGTCCGCACGACCAGGTCCAGGGCCATCTGCGACCCGGTGGTGACCACCACGTCGTCGGGATGGGCCTTGATCCCCACCGGAGCCATCACGTCGAGGATCTGCTCGCGCAGCTTCTCGTCGCCCTGGCCGGATCCGTACTGCAGCGCCGTGGCGCCCCGCTCGCGCAGGAGCCGGGCGACCGTCTCGCTCATCGCGTCGAGGTCCAGGGCTGAGACGAACGGCATGCCACCTGCCAGCGACACCACCTCCGGTCGACTGGCGACCGCGAACAGTGCGCGGATCTCGGAGGCCGCCAGCCCATGCGCCCGTTGGGCATAGCTGGTGAACCACGGGTCGAGGCGCGTGCCAGGGCTCATGTGCCTAGGATGCCCGATGGGAGGTGGACTCATGAAAACGGTGCGGTGGGTCCTGCTCGCGACCGCGGCCCTGGCGGTCGGTGCGACCGCGGGCTTCGCTGTGTCCCTGCTCCGCCCACGCAAGTACGCGGAGTTCGCCGGCGTCCGCGAGAGCGCCCGACGATGATCCGGGGTTAGCCCCGCGATAAGTCCGGACCAGTGACCCGTGTCGGTGCGATGCCGTACATTTGGCACACGCGTGGGGAGGAGTTCGTTGTGGTGTCTCGTGCCCGGTTGATGGCTGTTGCGATGACGGGTGCCGCACTTCTGGCGTCCGGTCTGGGATCCGTGGCTCCCGCGTCGGCCGACACCGCCGGTTCGACGGGGACGATCACCTGCTCAGTCACCGCTCCGGGCAACCCCGTGGTGACCCTCATGGACACGCCGGTGGGGGGCAACGTCACCTGTACCCACAGCATCCCCGGGACGCCCGTGACGTACTCCGTCGCGCCCTTCGTCACCGACGCAACCGGTCCGTTCAACGGCAAGCTCGCATTCGACAACGCGACGGGCAACTTCTCCTACACCCCCGGCTTCTACCCGCCCGACCCCCTCAACGGCGGGAAGCAGGACAAGCTCCCCGAGTTCTCCGGCCCCGACTCGTTCACCGTCATCGCGTCGTCGCCCGACGGCGCACAGGCCTTCTTCGAGGTGCCGATCCAGATCCAGGGCCTGCCCCGTTCCTGCAACGCCGGCTTCGTGCCCGCGACGCGCACGATGTTCAACGACCCCTCGGGCTCGGAGACCGAGCAGTACAAGATGCTGCGCTACCTCATCGAGCTCATTGACTGCACGCCCCCGTTGAACCCCGACGGGAGCCAGGCCTCGATCAAGTTCAGCTTCTACTCGCTGACCTACGCACCCGTCCAGGCTGCCCTGACCGCCGCAGCCCAGCGCGGGGTCTCCGTGCAGGCTCTGACCAACAGCCACTCGGACAAGTACTCCTCCTGGCGTGAGCTCAGCAGGACGCTGGGCCCCGACACGAACGCGGTGAACTTCGCCACCACCTGCTGGCAGGGGTGCCTGACCCCCCGGAACCCGGCCGTCCTGGGTGGTCCCACGTCCTGGTACGGAGCCGATGCGACGACGCTGACGTCCAACACCGTCATCTACAGCGACCGCTCCCGTCCCGGCCTGCAGCCGATCGTCGCCTGGCGCTACGACTTCGGCGACGGCACCTTCGCCGACGGCCCTGGCCCGCACACCAAGACCTACTCGGTCCCAGGCACCTACAAGACGTCCCTGACCGTCACCGACGCCGCCGGGCTGACGCACACCACCACCGGCGAGAAGACCCTGCCGGACAACATGGAGCCGATGTACCCGTCGCTGCACTCCAAGATCTACTTGTTCTCGACCGTGGGTCAGGGGGCCAGCACCCGTCAGTGGGTCAGTGCCTACAGCTCGGGCAACCCGACCTACCAGCAGTCGCGCAAGGGGTTCAACAACCTCAACATCGCGGTCGGCGACAAGCCGCTGCACGACATCTTCTCCACGTACTTCGGGGACCTGGTCAAGGGGTCGCGCGGCGAGTTGATGACCCCCAACTACTTCCGGACCTTCGCCACCCCGGGCAACCCGGCGACCGGTGCCCGGCCGACCACCGTCCACCTCGGGCCGCAGACCTCCGGAGACATCAACCGGGAGATCCTGAAGTCCATCAAGTGCAGGTTCAAGGTGGGCAAGCAAGTGGAAGCGGACGGACGTGCGGGTCTCGATGTTCGTGCTCACCCGCCGCGGCGTCGCCTCCGACCTCTGGCGCCTGGCCATGCAGCGGGGCTGCAACGTCGAGGTGGTCTACACCCAGATGAGCCAGCGGCTCAAGGGCCCGAACGGCAAGTGGCTGGAGAACGAGGACGGCGAGGAGATGGGGTACGGGTCAGCTGACTGCCTGTCCACGCCGCCGAGCAAGGTCATCGTCACCAAGGCGAGCAAGGGCAAGCCAGCCAAGCGCCGGACCGTGAAGAACGACCTGAACGGGCCGGACGGCCCCTGCAGTGGTGGCTCGCTGCGCGGCTCGGTGCCGGTCACCTCCACGGGCATGTGGCTGAACCGCACGAGCCCCTACGGCGGCGGCAGGCTGACGGTGCGCATGGCGTGCCCGGTCCAGCCGAAGTACGACACGGTCAAGAAGACGTGGGCGGTCCTGTGCATCCGCAACGACATCTTCACCCACCAGAAGGCCCTGCTCGTCAACGGCTTCGTGCGTGGGAAGGTGCAGAAGTACGTGATGACCGGCTCGGCCAACTGGTCCTCACCCGGGCTGCGCGCCTCGGACGAGATCATCACCGAGATCCAGGACGCCGGTGCGCTCTACGACCAGTACAAGGCCAACGGCGAGTACCTGAAGAAGGTCGTCACCCGCAACAGCGCCAAGAAGACCAAGAAGAAGTCGGCCCAGACCTACATGCTCCAGCTGTCGGGCTCCCAGCAGCTCGATGTGACGGGCATGTCCGACGAGCAGATGGCCGGCCAGGGCTAGGAGCAACGGCAGCGGCACCCGCGCAGCGCGCAGACGTTCGCCCCAGACCAGGTGGAGGGGCCGGGGGATTCGCCAGCCGGCCGGGCTGGGATCCTTCCCCGGGCTCAGTCCGGCGGGGGTGGGGCGAAGAAGCGGATCAGCGCGGCGGTGATGGCCTTCGCGATCTGGTCGCGACCGGCTGGATCGCCCAGCCGGGCGCCGTCCTGCGGGTTGGTGAGGTAGCCGAGGTCCAGGTGGACGGCTGGCATCCTCGTCAACCGCAGGATCTCCCAGGTCTTGGGGTGGGCCCCGCAACTGTTCGCCGAGGTGCGCACCGCGATCTCCTCGAGCAACAGCTCGGCCAGCGCACGGCCCGCCACGGAGCTGGTCCGCCCGTTGAGGGCCCCGAAGTAGAACGCAGCCATCCCGTGGGCCAGGGGGTTGGTGTGCGCGTCGCAGTGCAACGAGATGACGACGTCGGCACCGACCTCGTTGGCGATGGCCGCGCGCGCAGACTCGTCGAAGGACGTGTGCCCCGCCCGGGCCGGACCGGTCACGAGCACGGTGGTGCCCAGTGCCGCGAGCCTGCCCTCCACCCGTGAGGCGATGTCGGCGGCGATGTCCTGCTCGGACAACCCGCTGCCGGCGTGGCCCCGGTGCAGGTGATCCGGGCCCGCGTCGATGAGCACGACCTTGTGCGTCACCCCGGTGCGCAGAACGTCGAAGGCCTGCTGCTCACGCAGGACGGTCGACGCGCCACCGCTGACCGTCCGGGTCAACCTGCCCAGGGCCCGGAACGTCTCCGGCCCGGCGGTCCCGTCGGTCGGCAGCCCGGTGTTGAGCTGGAACTCGCGCACCGCGTGGTCCGTCAGCCGGCCGAAGATCCCGTCCGGACGGCCGGGGGAGAACCCCAGGCCGGTCAGGCGCTCCTGCAGGGCCAGGACGTCGTCACCGACCATGAGGTGCCCGGGAAGGAACGACAGGACCCGGTCGCCGAGGCGCCACCGGGCCTCCTCGAGGCGCCGGAACGTCTGCGTGCCGACGCATCCATCCACGGCGATCCCACGCTCCTGCTGGAACTGGCGCACCGCCCGGTCGAGCTCGGCGTCGAACTCATCGCCGCGGCCGTCCTCAGTGAGGCCCAGGCGGTGCAGACGGGCGCGGACCTCGGCGACCATCGGCCCCGAGTCGCCCAGCCGGCACGTGGGTCCGGCACTTGTCGACAGTCGTGCTCTCACGGAACGGGTTGACGATCAGAGGAACTCGGCGAGGTCCTTGAGCAGGGCCGCCTTGGGCTTGGCCCCGATGATCTGCTTGACCACCTTGCCACCCTGGAAGACGTTGAGCGTGGGGATCGAGACGATCCCGTAGTCCGAGGCGATCCGGGGGTTCTCGTCCACGTTGAGCTTGGCGATCGTGAGCTTGTCCCCGTGGGTGGCGTCGATCTCCTCGAGGATCGGGGCGATCATCCGGCAGGGGCCGCACCAGACCGCCCAGTAGTCCACCAGGACCGGCTTGTCCGAGAGCAGCACGTCGTCGGCGAAGCTGGCGTCGGTCACGGTAATCAGGGCCATCGGATCTCCTTGGGTTGGCTGGACAATCCTAGCGTCAGGCGGTCGCCATCAACGCGTGCTCATGCGCGGCCAGGAACCGCTCCGCGTCGAGCGCGGCAGCACATCCGCTGCCCGCTGCTGTGATGGCCTGACGGTAGGTGTGATCCACGAGGTCACCCGCGGCGAACACGCCCGGGAGCACGGTGCCACCGCTGAGGACCCGGGTGCTGCGGCCCTCCACGAGCACGTAGCCGTCGCCGTCGGTCTGCACCTGGTCGCGGATGAGCTCGGAGCGCGGATCATGACCGATGGCGATGAACAGGCCGGTCACCGGGAGCTCGCGCTGCTCGCCGGTGCGCGTGTCGGCCAGGGTCACCGAGCTGAGCTTGTCCGCGCCGTTGATCGCAGCGACCGTGCTGTTCCAGGCGAAGCGCAGCTTGGGGTTGGCCAGGGCCCGCTCGGCCATGATCCGGCTGGCCCGCAGCTCGTCGCGGCGGTGGATGATCGTCACGGTCTCGGCGAACTTGGTCAGGAACAGGGCCTCCTCGATTGCTGAGTCGCCCCCCCCGACGACCGCGATGTCCTGTCCGCGGAAGAAGAACCCGTCGCAGGTCGCGCACCAGGAGACCCCGTGCCCGGACAGGCGCTTCTCGTCGGGGAGCCCCAGCTCGCGGTACCCGGACCCCATCGCGAGGATGACCGCGTGGGCGCGATGCTCGTTCCCCTCACCGTCCACGACGACCTTGATGTCCCCGGACAGCGACATCGCCGTCACGTCATCGGTCACCAACTCGGCGCCGAACCGCTCGGCCTGTGCGCGCAGGTTGTCCATCAGGTCCGGACCCATGATCCCCTGGGGGAACCCGGGGAAGTTCTCGACGTCGGTGGTGTTCATCAGCGCCCCACCGGCGGTGACCGCTCCCTCGAACACCAGCGGGCGCAATGCCGCCCGCGCAGCGTAGATGGCAGCCGTGTACCCCGACGGGCCAGAGCCCACGATGATCAGATCCCGAACCTCGGACATGTGTCCCTCACCCCTCGCAGTCGTGGATGACAACATCCTAGGTGCGCCCGGGATTCCCGAACCCGCGCCCCAGTGGCCGGATCTCAGCTGGTGACCCGCACCTCGCGGATGCCGCCCCGCCAGCCACCGTCCACCTGGGGCAGGCCGGTCAACCAGACCAGCACGTACCGCGCTGAGGTCGGATCCGCCGCCTTCAGGCGCACCTTCTCACCCGCCTCCGTGGCCTGGGCCATCAGGTCGTAGTCCTGGGGGTTCTCGCCCGGATCGTTGCTGGTGAGCACCTGCAGGTCGGTCCCGTTGCCCACGAGGTCCAGGGACACCGAACCGATGGTGCGCGGGGCTCCCAGGTCGAGCACGATCCCCACCCCGGGCTTGTCCAGGCTCTTGTTGTAGTACGTGACAGTGCGCCAGGCGGTGTTCTTGTCACCGTCGAAGGCGAAGGGAACCCGCCCGGGGTTCTCCTCGCCGTTGCCCAGCGGGTCGAAGTCACGGCCCGCGACGATCTGGTAGGAGACCCTCTGCGGAGCTGTGGCCGAGGCCTCAGGTGTCGGGGTCGGCGAGGCCGTGGGAGTCGGTTCCGACGGGGCAGCGACCGTGGTGTCCTGGGACAGCAATCGCCAGCCGCCCCAGGCCAGGCCCAGCACGAGCAGCAGCACGCCGATACCGACCGCGATCCGGGGCAGGACGCGGGAGGGCTCGCCGGGCGCGCTGGTCAGGGGCCGGCGCTCCCCGGTCAGGTCGGTCAGGCTTGCGCCCAGGGCCTCCCGGGCCTGCCCGGCGGAGGCCAGCCGCGGGCGTCCGCGGGGGGGCACGACCGGGATCACCGTCCGGGCGCACAGGTCGTCCAGAGACTCCGGGACGTCGGCCAGGATCCGGGAGGGCGGGGGTGTGTGCCCGGCGACCTCCGGGGCGCCGGGGATCCCCTCGACGTCGCCCTCGGGCCAGCGGGCCGTCAGGCACGCGTAGAGGATCGACCCGATGCCGTTGACGTCGGCGGCCACCGGGTCGTCGCCGGCGACCGGGTCGATGCCGGCCAGGACGGCGTCGATCCCGAGGCCCGTGATCCGCACCTCGCCGTCGTGGCCGACCAGGATGTTGGAGGGGCGCAGCCGACCGTGGGCGATGCCCTTGGCATGGGCGGACTCGATCGCGCCGGAGATCTCATAGGCGATGCGGGCCGCCTCGGCCGGGGGCATCGGTGCGGTGAGGTGGTCGCGCAGGACCTCACCTTCGCTCCACTCGGTGACGACGACCAGGAGGTCCTCGGCGGTGAAGACGTCCAGGATCCGCACGATGCGCCGGTCGTCGACCGTGGCCGCCGTGCGTGTCGACTGGTCCAGGTCGGCGGTGAGGGCCTCATCGGCGGCCACCAGCCACAGGGCGACCTCGCGGTTCAGCGTGCTGTCGACGGCGCGCCAGATCTGGGCGCCGTAACGCTCCTCGACGAGGTCGTCCAAGGTGAATCGGCCGATCTGCCGATTGGGTGCCACCTGTCCCTGCTCGTTCACATCAGGAATGCTAGGCCACGTGCCGCGGGCCTGGTGACGGGCGCGCCCCGGGTCGCCGCGGCCGTTCGGGTCAACCGGTCAAGAACCTCACCGGCGATGTCGATGGCTCAGGACATGACAGCGGGTGTGTCCGGGGCAGGCGATCGGGGCGGCATCGTCCTCGGCTGGCTGATGCGGGTGACCATCGTCCTGGTCCTCATGGGCGTGCTCGCCTTCGATGTCTTCTCCCTTGCCTACACCAACGTGACGACCGTCGACGATGCCGGAATCGTGGCTGGAACCGGAGCACAGTCGCTGATGGAGAACCCGGGTGATCAGAAGGCGGCCAGGTCCGTGTCGGTGGCCCAGGCCGAGGAGCTGGGCGTGCGGATGCGGTCCAAGGACTGGTGGGTCGATGAGTCCGGGGAGGTGCACGTCACTGTCAGCCGCGATGCCAAGACCCTGGCCCTGCACTACATCCCGCAGCTGGAGAAGTACCTGACGGTGCGTGCGGTCGGTACGGCTCTGAGTTCCTGACCCAGGGACAGGCCTGGGTCGTCAGGGGGCTGACCCTGGTCAGCGACCCACCTTGGTGCGCACGAGGGACATCGCGGCGCTGACCTCCCGGATGCGCAGCGCCCGGGCCGCGCCCAGGTAGACCACAAGTCCCAGGAGGCTGGCGACCACGAGAACGCCCACCAGGCTGAGCCGGGAGCCCCAAGCGCCCTCCAGCACCTGCTCGAGACCCAGGTAGCACCCGAGGGTGACGAGCACGGTTGCCGAGCCCGCGAGGAGCATCTTCACGATCGCCACCCACGTGTCTCGGGTGTGCAGGCCATGGCTGCGCCGGGCCAGGATCGGCCAGGCGATCGGCATCATGATCCAGTAGGTCAGCCCGAAGGCAAGCCCGATGGCCGGGACCTTCATCGACGTCGGCGCCAGGGTGAACAGGGCGATCGACAGCGCCACGTTGATGGTGTTGAGCACCAGGGACAGGTAGAACGGGGTCTTCGTGTCCTCCAGGGAGTACCAGCCCCGCAGCAGGATGAAGTAGATCGAGAACGGCACCAGGCCGATCAGCATGCCGATGACGGTGTACCCGATCAGGAAGGCCGATTCCCGGTTCGCCGCCCCGAAGCCGAACAGGACCGCGGCCAGGATCGGTGACAGCGGCATCATCACGGCAGTGATGGGGACGGTCAGGGCGGTGACTGTGCGCATCGAGTCGGTCAGGACCCGGCTGAAGGTCCCGAACTGCCGGGCAGCGGCCACACGACTCAAGCCGGGCAGGAGTGCGGTCACCAGCGACACCGTCACGATCGAGTGCGGCAGGAAGAAGATCAGGTAGGCCTTCTGGTAGGTCGTGATGCCGGCGGCGGGCAGGCCCTCAGCCTCGGCCAGGACGTTGGCGGTCGTGGCCAGGCGGCTGTGCACGATGAAGGAGACCTGGTTGGCAGCCAGCAGCCCCAGGGTCCACAGGGCCAGGCCGCCGGTCTTGCCCAGCCCCCAGCCGCGCCAGTCGAACCGGGGATGCCAGCGGTACCCCGAGGAGCGCAGGAACGGGATGAGCAGGAGTGCCTGGGTGGCCACGGCCACGGTGGAGCCGAGCCCCAGCCACGCGGTCTGCTGCGCGGTGAGCGTCCCGCTCTGCGCGGCCGCCGGTCCGGCGACGACCAGGAAGGACAGGAAGACGAAGATGGCGACGAGGTTGTTGGCGATCGGCGCGTACATCGGCGGGGAGAACCGGCCGCGGGCGTTGAGCACCTGGGACACGAGGGTGAAGACCCCGTAGAAGAACACCTGCGGAAGGCAGAAGCGGGCGAATGCCACCGCCAGCGACATCTGGTCGGCGGTGTAGTCCGGTGAGGCGTAGATCCGGGTGAGCAGCGGGGCCAGCACCATCGCGATCGCGGTCAGTGCGAGCAGCAGGACACAGGTCAGGGTCAGCAGCCGGTCGGTGAACCCGGCCCCGTCGTCGGAGTCCTCCCGGCTTCGGCGCACGAGCTGGGGCACGAAGACCGCGTTCATCGCCCCGCCCACGGTCAGCACGTAGACCGTGTTCGGGATGGTGTTGCCGACGGTGAAGATGTCGGCCACGACCCCCAGGCCCAGGGCAGCGGTCATCGCGATGTCGCGGAACAGGCCCGTGATCCTGCTGATCACCGTGCCGATGGCCATCTGGGCGCCCTTGGCGACCAGGTCGCCCTGCTGCGGGGCGGCCGCCTGCTGGGCCGCGTCGCTGGCGGCGTCGGGGTCGGGCGAGCCGGTCAGGTCCGAGACGTCGACGGCCTCCGTCGGCGGGTCGTCGGGGGACTGGTCCCCGGCATCGTGGGGCCCGGGACCGAGGGGCTCGTCAGTCATGTGCACCCTCGTGCGACTCGCCGCCCGGTGAGGCCACGGCGGTGGCGGCGGGGGTCGGTGATGCGTCGGGCTCCGGACCCCGGTGCCGCGGGTGCGTCGCCGGCGACGGGCCCGGCGGACACCGTGGACCGCGACGGCCAGTACCAGGGCTCCCAGTGCGACCTGGACCAGGACCCGGGCGGCATTGGCGTAGGCGGCGGACTCGACGACGAGTTGACCGGGCTCTCCGAAGGGGTCGCCCTCGGCCGTGAGCAACTGGATCGTCACGGGGATCGGCCCGGCCGCCGCGACCTGTGCGGTCACCTCCACGGAGCTGCGTCGCTCGGGGGCGATCGTGAACGGCTCGACGGGGTCGGCGGAGAACAACTGGGAGGGCGTGGCGCTGAGTTCGAGGCCGACAGTCACCTCCGTGGGCCCGGCGTTCTCGATGGTGATCGGGATGGTCCCCGATGCGCCCGACACAGTGATGGAGCCGCTGGAGACCACCCGGACCGACTCGATGAGGCCGCGCACCTGGTCGTCGACGATCCCGGCCAGGTCGGTGCGGGCCTCGGGATGGGTCCGGAACCAGGCGCCGAGGCCGCGGGTGGGGGCGGTCCGGGTGACCTCGGGGATGACCGCGGGGTCGGTGACCACGCCGGCGTACTGCGTCAGGTCCCGGTACTGGTCCCGCACCTGGGCCACATGCGTGGCGGGCAGCTCCTGGGCCACCTGCTCCGCAGTGGGCCCCAGGAGTTCCCGGGGAAGTGAGCTCGGCTCGCGGGCCAGTGCGTCGGCCAGGGAGGTCGGCGAGACCCAGGGAGCCCCCGTCAGGGCGCTGAGCACCATGTCGGCGGCCCCGGCCGGTGGATCCCAGCCCGGGTCGGGGCCGGTCACCAGGAGGCGCTGCGTCTCGGGGAGCTCGACGGCTGTCACCAGGGTCTGGGCGAGCAGGGCCTGGCGCACCGCCGTCTGCTCGGCCGGGGTGCCCATCGGCAGGGCCAGCGTCCCTGCCAGTCCTGAGTCGAGCAGCAGTGCCGGGAGGTCGCCGTCGGCAGTGGGCAGGACCACGTTCCCGCTCGGGGTGAAGTAGGTCGGCACGTCCAGAGGGGCTGCTCGGTCGCTGAGCACAACCACCCGAACCCTGGCGGCCGCAATCGCAGCCAGGGTGTTCGGCTGGGCGACACCCCCGGGGGCGAGGACGACCGAGCTGCGAAGCGGCGCGCCGAGGATCTCCCGGGTCGCCTCGTCGATGCGGGGACGCTGGCGCAGGGCAGTCGACAGGACCCTGCCTCGTCGGGCGGCATCGATGTCCGGCCAGGCGTACAGGGAGCCCGAGGCATCGGCTCCGGGTGCTGCCAGTGCTGCTGTCAGCGAGTCGAGCCAGTCGGCCACCTCACGGCGGCGCGTCCCCGGCTCGACGTCGCCGTCGGGGCGGCGCACCTGGTACCCGTCAGCCAGGTCGGCTGCTGACTGGACCACCTCCGGATCGACCACCAGGGACACGGACCCAGGGTCAGCCGCAGCCGCGTCGAGCAGCCGTGACAGCCGGCCCGCGGGGGACATCTGCAGGGCTGTGTCCTCGGTCAGGAGCACGCCCTCGGCATCCCGCAGGGGCGCGCCGGTGAGGGGCCAGATCGTGGTCAGCAGCAGCGGCTCGACCGAGGTGTCCGTGGGCCACCAGGGAAGGAACGTGCGGTCCAGGTCCTGACGCACCGTCCCGGCCCCCGAGTCCCCCAGCACCTCGACGCCCGTGACATAGGCCCCCGCGCCGGCGAACCCGAGGTCATCGACGTCGGCGCGCACCTCGAAGGGTTGGGACTGCCCCGGGGTCAGCTCGTCGGCCACCACGTCGTCGGAGCCGACGATCGGCTCGCCGAGGCGTTGTCCGGCCCCGGCCAGGACCTCGGGGATCTCATCGCGGTTGACCAGGGGCGTGGGGGACACCCGCAGCCGCGCAGAGATGTCGCGCACGGGGGCATCGGAGGTGTTGGTGATGGTGCCCGTCACGGTCAGCTCGTCGCCCGGCTCCGGGATCGCCGGGGCCAGGCTGGTGATCCGGACGTTCAGCGCGCCGGCGCCGAGCGGGGGCCGTTCCGCGGTCGGCGCGGCCACGACGGTCGCTGGCACGGCGGTCGTGGGCACGACGGTCGTGGGTCCGGCGGCGTTCCCTGTGGTGGCGGTGACGCTGGGCGTGCTCGCGAGCAGGGAGGCCACGGCCAGGAGCGCCCCGGCTGGGCGCAACCCGGCCCGCCGGGTCACTTCACTCCCGGGACGATCTGCGGGACCTTCTCGACGAGTCGGCGCTCATCGCCATAGGCGAGCTTGCGCACCACCTGGTGGAACGGGATCCACTCCACCGCCTCGACCTCGACGTCCTCGTCGGACAGCTCACCGCCGACCGCCTCGATGACGTAGTGGTGGACGGTCTTGTGGATCCGCTTGTCCTCGACCACGAACCAGAAGTCGATCACCCCCAGGGGTGCCACGATCCGGCCGACGAGCCCGGTCTCCTCGAAGACCTCGCGCAGCGCCGCCTGCTCCGGGGTCTCACCCTCCTCGACGTGGCCCTTGGGCAGGCTCCACAGCAGGCGCGAGCGACGGTCGTGGCGTGCGATCAGGGCGACGGCCGGGGGGTCACTGGACAGGTCGAGCACCACGCCCCCGGCGGAGGTCTCCTCGACCTTGGGCAGCCGCCGGCCTCGCAGCCCGCCGGGGCGCACCTTGCGCACGCCACGCCCGGCGGCCATCAGGGTGGCGGGGTTGGGGAACATCCGCCGGACACCCTCGCCGGCGTCCTCGTCCTGCTCGGGGGCGGCCTGATCCGCCTCGCCTGCGAGGGGCGTGTCGGGTCCGAGCGCCGCATCGGGGGCCGTCTCCTGCGCGGCTGGTGCCGGGAGGGCCGCAGGGTCGCCGGCTGCCACGGGGGGCCGACCACGGCGTGGCAGGGTTCCCGGGGTGGGCCCACCACTGCGTGGGGCTGGCGGCGCGAGGGCACTGGTGTCCCCCGGGGCGGGCGCGGCACCCGCGGGCTCCTGGGTGTCCGGCTCGGTGGTCGCAGCATCCGGCGATGGGTCCGGGTCCGGCTGCGCGGGGGCCGCCGCGGCAGTGTCCGGCGCGTCGTCCAGCTCCTCCTCGGGGGTGGGCGGGCGGCGTCGCGACCCCGGATGGCGCAGGTCAGCCGGGGTGGGGATGGCGAACCGGCGTCCCTCGCGCCGCGGCGGCGGCACAGGGGTCGGCGGCGTGGACATGCTGGTCAGGATAGCGGCCACGTAGGCTATCGGCCCGTGCCCGACGTCCCTCCCCGCGCGGCGCTCGCAGCTGCGAGCCGCATGCGCATCGATGACCTGCTCGACGAGATCCCGGAACTCGTCGACCTGGCAGGTCGGATGACCGCGGCCGGTCACGAGGTCGCCCTCGTGGGGGGCTCCGTGCGCGACGCCGTCCTGCTGGGTCGGCACGTGGACCTCGACCTGGCCACCTCGGCGCATCCCGAGCAGACGCTGGCCGTGCTCGAGGGCTGGGCCGATGCCGTGTGGGACATCGGCATCGAGTTCGGCACCGTGGGGGCGCGCCGCGGCGAGCACAGCTTCGAGATCACGACCTACCGCAGCGACGCGTACGACCGCACCACGCGCAAGCCCGAGGTGACCTACGGCGACTCCCTGCTCGAGGACCTCCGCCGAAGGGACTTCACGATCAACGCCATGGCGGTGACGCTGCCCGACCGCGCGTTCGTGGATCCCTTCGACGGGTTGGCCGACCTCGCGGCCCACACGCTGCGCACGCCCGCCACTGCCGAGGAGTCCTTCGCCGACGACCCGCTGAGGATGATGCGGGCTGCACGGTTCGTCGCCCAGCTGGGCGTGTCGGTGGCCCCGGAGGTCCTGGCAGCCATGACCGAGATGGCCGAGCGGATCACCATGGTGTCCGCGGAGCGGGTCCGTGACGAGCTGTCCAAGCTGCTGCTCACCGAGGTGCCCCGGATGGGCCTCGAGCTGATGGTCGACACCGGCCTGGCCGATCACGTGCTGCCCGAGCTGCCAGCCCTGCGCCTGGAGATCGACGAGCACCACCGGCACAAGGACGTCTACGAGCACTCCCTGATCGTGCTGGACCAGGCCATCGACCTGGAGACCTCGCACGAGCCCGCCTGCCCGCCGGACCTCGTCCTGCGCCTGGCCGCGCTGCTGCACGACATCGGCAAGCCGCGCACCCGCCGCTTCGAGCACGGCGGTCGGGTGAGCTTCCACCACCACGAGGTGGTCGGTGCGAAGCTGACCCGCAAGCGGCTGACGGCCCTGCGCTACCCCAAGGCCGTCGTCGACGAGGTCTCCACGCTGGTCGAGCTGCACCTGCGCTTCCACGGCTACGGCAGCGGCGAGTGGACCGACGCAGCGGTGCGTCGCTACGTCCGCGACGCGGGGGACCAGCTGGTCGCGCTGCACAAGCTGACGCGCGCGGACTGCACCACCCGCAACCCCCGCAAGGCAGCAGCCCTGCGGCGCACCTATGACCACCTCGAGCAGCGCATCGAGGAGCTCGCCGAGGCCGAGGAGCTCGCGTCCATCCGACCGGACCTTGACGGCAACGAGATCATGGGGATCCTGGGGATCGGTCCCGGTCGCGAGGTCGGCGAGGCCTACCGATGGCTCATGGAGCGGCGCCTCGACGAGGGGCCCCTGGGTCGGGAGCGCGCGGAGCAGGAACTGCGTCGGTGGTGGGCGGGGCGAACCCCTGCCTGAGGACACCGCCCGGAGCAGTGCGGCGTTCGCCACGGGCTGATCCGCGACGCGCCGCCCGCGTGGGCCGGCCTCCCCGGCGATGTCGGACGGGTGGGGTTCAATGTGTCCAGGCACCGCGGCAGGGTCGAGCCGGGGCGCTGCAGGAAGGAACCGTCATGTCCGGGACTCTCACCCGGCAGCGCCGCACCGTCAGACGTCCGGCACTGCCGCACCTCGTGGGACTCGACGGCCTGCGCGCGGTCGCCGTCATCGCGGTGGTCCTCTACCACGCGGATGTCGCGTGGATCCCCGGCGGCTTCCTCGGCGTGGACGTGTTCTTCGTCCTCTCCGGCTTCCTGATCACCTCGTTGCTGCTGGTCGAGCTCGACCGCTCCGGGGGAATCGACTTCAAGAGCTTCTACATCCGCCGTGCCCGCAGGCTGCTGCCCGCCCTGATCGCGGTGCTGGCCGTGACCGCGCTGCTGGTGGCCACGGTCGCCTATGACGGGGCAGCGGCGTTCCGCCGCGACCTGCCCGGCGCGCTGTTCTACTACTCCAACTGGTTGGCCATCTTCACCGAGACCTCGTACTTCGAGTTCATCGGCCGGCCCCCGATGCTCAAGCACCTGTGGTCGCTGGCGGTCGAGGAGCAGTTCTACATCTTCTGGCCCGCGATCGCCCTGTTCGCGTATCGCTGGCGGGGGGCGCGTGCGGTGGGGCTCGTCGCGCTCGGCGGGGCGCTGCTGTCGACGCTGGCGATGACCGTCGGCTCGTTCGTCGGCGACATGCCGGGCGCTGCCGACCCCAGCCGGCTCTACTTCGGCACCGACACGCATGCGATGGGCGTCTTCGTCGGGGCCGCCCTGGCGGTCGTCTGGCGGCCGGGGCGCACGTCGCCGGTCCTGCCCCGTCAGGCTCGGATGGTGATCACCGGTGCCGGGGTGGTCGGGCTGCTCCTGCTGGTCCTGATGTTCACGGGGCTCGGGGAGTTCTCGACGTTCCTCTACCGCGGCGGGTTCCTCGTGGTGGCCCTCGTCTCGGCCGTGGTCGTGGCTGCGGCCAGCCACAGGGGTGTGCTGTTCGGCACGTGGCTCGGCATGCGGCCGATGCGGTGGATCGGTGAGCGCTCCTACGGCATCTACCTCTGGCACTGGCCACTGTTCCTCATCACCCGCCCCGGGGTCGACATCCCGGTGGACGGCGTCCTGGCCCTCGTCCTGCGCCTGGGTCTGCTCCTCGGGATCGCCGAGCTGAGCTACCGATACCTGGAGATGCCGGTCCGCCGGGGGGCACTGGCCCGTGGCTGGCGACGCGTCCGGGACGGCGACCTGCCGCAGCCGAGCCCGGCGCTGCTGGCGTCGGTGGCGGCCGTGGCTGTCGTGGTCATGTTCACCGGCTTCCGGGTCATCACTGCACCGGCTCCGGCTGCCGCGGCCGGTGGAATGACCGCAGAGCAGTTCGCGGCACTGGCCCCGGCCCGCGCGCCGCTGGAGAAGGACTTCCTCCGGATGGCCGAGGCCGAGGACCGGGATCCCCGGGCCAAGGTGACGGCCTTCGGCGACTCGGTGATGCTCGGGGCCTCGGGCGCACTCGAGAGCGACACGTTCAACCTGGACCTGCACGCCAAGGTCGCCACCCAGGCTGCCGACGTCCTGTCGGCGATCACCCGCCAGGTGAGCAGCGGGCAGATGCGCGACACGGTCATCCTGCACGTCGGGAACAACGGCATCGTGACCGAGGAGCAGTTGCGCGGGATGCTCGACGGGCTGAGGGGCGCCCAGAAGGTGGTCCTGGTCAACGTCCGGGTCCCCCGGTCGTGGATGAAGCCCAACAACGCGCTCATCGCGGACGTCGCCAGGGACTACCCCAACGTGACGGTGGCCGACTGGGCGAAGGCCTCCGAGGACCACCGTGACTACATGGTCAAGGACGGGGTCCACCTGACCGGCAAGGGTGCGGCTGAGTACACCCGTGTCATCGCTGAAGCTGCCGGCGTCCAGCCCACCTGAGTCCCGCCCCGCGATTTGGCCGCCGGTGGGCGACCCCGGTACGATTGGGGGTGTTGTCATGCCGTTTCGGTGTGGTGATGCGCGAGTGGCGGAATAGGCAGACGCGCACGGTTCAGGTCCGTGTACTCGAAAGGGTGTGGGGGTTCAACTCCCCCCTCGCGCACCACGGAGACGCCCCCAGGCGAGCAGCCTGGGGGCGTCTCCTTGTTCGCAGCCGGCACGAGGGACCGACCGCCGATAGGCTCCGCTTCCGTGACCGCCGCCGTGAGCCCCGCCACCCCGATCGAGAAGCCCGCACACGGGTGGATCCCGATGCTCTTCATCGGGATGGGCACGGCCCTGATCATCATGGATGCGACGATCGTCAACGTCTCGCTGCCCTCGATGATCGCCGACCTGGGCCTGAGCTCGATCGACGCCGAGTGGGTCAACGCGATCTACTCACTGACCTTCGCTGCGCTGCTGATCGTGTTCGGCCGGGTGGGCGACCGGGTCGGCCGGCGGCGGATCTTCACCCTCGGCGCCCTGGTGTTCGTCCTGGCCAGCATCTATGCGGCGTCCTCGCAGTCCGGCGAGCACCTGATCACCGCCCGGGCGCTGCAGGGGATCGGCGGGGCGATGATGTCGCCCTCGTCGCTGTCCCTGGTCAACTCGCTCTACGCAGGCAGGGCGCGCAACATCGCCTTCGCCATCTACGGCTCGATCATCGGCGGCATGGCCGCGCTCGGCCCACTGGTCGGTGGCTACCTGACGACCAACTTCTCGTGGACGTGGGCGTTCTGGATCAACGTCCCGATCGGGATCATCGTCATCGTCGGCGCCCTGCGCTTCGTCCCGGAGAGCAAGGACCCCGGGCGACACCCAGGGCCTCGACGTCGGGGGTGCGATCCTCTCGGCGCTGGGGATCGGCCTGATCGTCTTCGGCCTGATCGAGGGCCGCAACTACGGGTGGGTCCGCGTCGAGGAGGACACCAGCCTGTTCGGCCGGGAGTACGCGGCCGGCGCTGTCTCCCCGGTCTTCATCGCGCTGGTGGCTCGGGCTGCTGTGCCTGCTGGTGCTGTACTTCGTCGAGACCCGGCGCACCCGCGCCGGCAAGTCCGCGCTGATCGACTTCACGCTCTTCCGGATCGCCACCTTCGGCCTGGGGTCGGTCGCGGCGCTGATCGTGAGCCTCGGCGAGTTCGGCATCCTGTTCTCGCTCCCGCTGTTCCTGCAGAGCGTCCTGGGCTACACCGCGCTGGGTGCGGGCGCCCTGTTGGCGACCCTGGCGATCGGCTCGTTCGTCTCAGCCCCGACGGCGGCCTCGCTGGCCAACAAGTACGGCGCCCGGTTCGTGGCCCGGATGGGCATGGGCCTCGAGGTGATCGGCATCGTCGGACTCGGCGCAACGATCTCTCCGACCACGTCCGGCTGGGTGATGGCGTTCTGGCTGATCATCTACGGCATGGGCGTCGGATACGCCAGCGCCCAGCTCACCGGCCTGATCCTCGCCGACGTCCCGGTGCGCCAGAGCGGGCAGGCGTCCGGGACGCAGAGCACCGCACGCCAGATCGGTGCCGCGATGGGCACGGCCATCCTGGGCACCGTGCTGTTCGTCTCGCTGAACGCCCAGACTGCGGCCCATGTCGAGGAGGTCGGAGTCCCGACGGCCCAGGCCCAGGAGGTCGCTGACCTCGTCGAGAGCACGGCAGGCACGGTCATCCCGAGCCTGGACCAGCCGCCGGGGAGCCCTGAGGTCCAGTCGGCGGCCTCCCAGGCCTTCGCGGACTCCGTCCAGGTCACGGCCTATGTGGCCGGTGGGTTCGTCTTCCTCGGCCTGCTGGCCACCCTCGCCCTGCCCAAGCCGGTCGGGCGCCGGGAGGATGAGGACCAGGTCGCCCCGGTCGGATCCCAGGACTCGACCGGTGGGCCCGACTCCGGCCGCTGAGTCGTCGCTCGGCCTGCCGGTCAGTACCAGCCCGTGCGGTAGGAGTGCGCAAGGGCGTTGCTGGGATTGCCGTAGCGGCTCTCGATGTAGCCCAGCCCCCAGGCGATCTGGGTGCGGGCGCTGCCCTGCCAGTTCGGGCCGGCTGACGCCATCTTCGAGCCGGGCAGCGCCTGCGGGATGCCGTGCGCCCCGGAGGGGTTGTGGGCCCGGGTGCTCCAGCCGGACTCCTTCTGCCAGAGCGTGCCCAGGTCGTTGCACTGGGAGGCCGACCAGCCCCTGTCGGCGCACATCTGCATGCCCAGGGCGCGGTTCTGCGCCGGCGATCCGCCGGTGGCGGCCCGGGCGCGCGCGGCACGCTGCTCAGCCGCGCGACGCTTCTTCTCCGCGGCCTTGCGCTCGGCCTCCTTCTTGGCCTTGCGCTCCGCGGCCTTGCGCTCGGCCTCGGCCTCCAGCGTGGCCTCATGACTGGCGGTGGCGTTCCGGGCGTCGACGGCGCGCTGGGCCTCCCAGGAGGCGGGCATGGCGGCGACCGAGTCGTCGGCCAGGCCGAGGGTGTTGGCAAGCGCAGGTCCGCCGGCGATCACTGCGGCCGTGGCCGTGATGGCGGCGCCAACCTTGATCAGGGTGCCGGTGCTCATGGGTCCTCCGAGGGGTGGTGTCCCTCGTTCATGCCCACCACGCGTGGATGGGACACGGATCGTGTCCCATCTCACATCCGACGTCGGCGTGTCCCGCGTGCGCGGCGGCAGGCGCCACGCCCCCGGGGAATCGGTGTCAGCCCACCCGAAGGCCGAGGTTCGCGGCCTCCTCGAACAGCTCCTCGCGGACGTCCGGGTGTGCGGCCTGGGTGATCAGGTTGTGCGCCTGCTCGTCCTGGGAGCGGCCCCAGATCTCGGCGACGCCCTGTTCGGTGACCACCGCCGTGTGCTGGAAGGAGGTCACCGGCTCGTCGAGCAGCGGCACGATCGTGGAGACGTTGGCCTTGGGGTGCCACGAGCGCAGGGCGATGAACGCCTGGCCGCCCGGGGCGTGCAGGGCGCCGACGATGAAGTCCGTCTGGCCGCCGAACCCGGAGTAGATCCGGGCGTTGATGCGCGAGGCGTTCGCCTGGGCGAAGAGGTCCACCTGCAGGGCGGAGTTCACTGAGGTCATCAGCGGCTGCTGGGCGATCAGCCCGGGATCGTTGCTGGCCTCCGTGCGGACCATGCGCACGCGCGGATTGCCGTCGATCCAGTCGTAGAGCTCCTGCGAGCCGAACAGGAACGACACCGCCAGCGCAGCATCCGGGTCCAGGGCGCCGGCCTTGTCCAGGGCCAGGACGCCGTCGGAGAACATCTCGGTCCAGAACCGCAGGCCCTTGCGGTTCGACAGGGCGGTGAGGACCGCGTCGGGTACGGCGCCGATCCCCATCTGCAGGGTGGAGCCGTCCTTGATCCGTGCAGCGATGCGGTCGCCGATGTCGCGCGAGGTGTCGTCCAGGGTGCCCTGCACCGCGACGGTGAGCGGCTCGTCGGCCTCGAACAGCACGTCGATCGAGCTCAGCGGCACGATCGCGTCGCCGTAGGTGAACGGCATGCTCGGGTTGGCCTGGGCGATCACCTTGCCGCCCCGGGCCCGGCAGGCCTCGATCGCCGCGGGCATCACGTTGACCTCGATGCCCAGGCTCACCACGCCGTGCCGGGGCATCGATGTGTGCAGCAGGACCACATCGGGCTCCATCGCCCGGGAGAACAGGGCCGGGACCAGGCTCAGCCGGCAGGGCACGTAGTGCAGTCGCGGGTTCTTGCGCATCCCGGCGCCGACGAAGGAGGTCTCCGGGGTGATCCCGTCACGCTCAGGCAGGCCCGGCTGGGGGTTCAACGTCCACAGTCGCCACTCGGGGACATGCGCGTCGAACAGCGCCAGCGCCGTGCGGGGGCTGGCGAAGTTGCCGGAGGCGACGACGCGGGGGTTCGGCGGGAGCGCCTCGAGGATGGCAGCGAGGGACTCGGCCGTGGCATGCAGGGTCATGGATGGCATTCTTCCGCGGGCGCGCGCCCTGGGCGTGGTCCGGAGGGCCCGGGTGCGGCGGTCATAGGTCCCCTGCTCCGCGGGGAGGTCCCTGCGACCCGCCTTCGACGAGTGGCCAGCGAGTGAACCGGGCGTGTCGTTTGCGCGTCGCCCGCGCGTCAGGTACATTATTCGATGTATCAACTCGATACATCAGTTCGTCACCCAGGCAGGGAGAGGACGGTACTCCGCGATGGCAGCAACTCGCCGCAGCGCAGTGCTCGAGTTCGCGATCCTGGGCCTTCTCCAGGACGCCCCCATGCACGGCTACGAGTTGCGCAAGCGGCTCAACGCGGTGATGGGGACGTTCCGTGCCATCTCGTACGGCTCGCTCTACCCGGCGCTCAAGGACCTGCTCGACCGGGGTCTGATCGCCGAGGCGGGTGCCGCGGACGCCAGCGCTCCGGTCCTCTCGGGCCGACGCGCGAAGATCGTCTACGAGCTCACCGCCGACGGCAAGGACCGGTTCGCCGAGCTCGTCTCGCGCACCGGCCCCGAAGCGTGGGAGGACGAGGCGTTCGGCGTGCACATGGCCTTCTTCGGCAGCACCCCGGCTGAGGTGCGCGTGCGCATCCTCGAGGGTCGGCGCAGCCGGATGGAGGAACGGCGGGCCAACCTGGCCGCCTCGACCGCCCGCAACCGCGAGCGGCTGGACACCTACACGCAGGCCCTGCAGCGCCACGGCCTGGAAGGTGTCGAGCGCGAGGTGCGCTGGCTCAACGAGTTGATCGACAACGAGAACCAAGGACGGCGCGAAGGATCCGCCGACGCGTCCGACAACCAATCCGGAGATACCGGGGCCGGGCCGCGTCGCCCGCCAGCCCGCGGGTGAGAAAGGAACATCAGATGGGTGCCATTCGTGTGGCCATCGTGGGCGTGGGCAACTGCGCCTCCTCCCTCGTGCAGGGTGTGGAGTACTACAAGGACGCGGACGTCAACGATCGCGTCCCGGGTCTCATGCATGTCCAGTTCGGCGACTACCACGTCCGCGACATCGAGTTCGTGGCTGCGTACGACGTCGATGCCAAGAAGGTCGGCCAGGATCTCGCCCACGCCATCGTGGCCAGCGAGAACAACACCATCAAGATCTGCGACGTGCCCCCGACGGGTGTGACCGTGTCCCGCGGCCACACGCTCGACGGCCTGGGCAAGTACTACCGCGAGATGGTGACCGAGTCCGACGAGGAGCCGGTGGACATCGTCGCCAGCCTCCTGGAGAACAAGGTCGACGTCCTGATCTGCTACCTGCCCGTCGGGTCGGAGCAGGCCGCGAAGTACTACGCGCAGTGCGCCATCGACGCCAAGGTCGCCTTCGTCAACGCGCTTCCCGTGTTCATCGCCGGTACCCCGGAGTGGGCCAAGAAGTTCGCCGATGCCGGTGTGCCGATCGTGGGCGACGACATCAAGAGCCAGGTGGGTGCCACCATCACCCACCGCGTGCTGACCCGGCTGTTCGAGGACCGCGGCGTCACCGTCGACCGGACCTACCAGCTCAACGTCGGCGGCAACATGGACTTCATGAACATGCTCGAGCGCGATCGCCTCGAGTCCAAGAAGATCTCCAAGACCCAGTCGGTCACCTCGCAGATGCAGGGCAAGATCGAGCCGCGCAACATCCACATCGGTCCCTCGGACTACGTGGCCTGGCTCGACGACCGCAAGTGGGCGTTCGTGCGCCTCGAGGGCCGGGCGTTCGGCGACGTGCCGCTGAGCCTGGAGTACAAGCTCGAGGTCTGGGACTCCCCGAACTCGGCCGGTGTGATCATCGACGCGCTGCGCGCGGCGAAGATCGCCAAGGACCGCGGCATCGGTGGCCCGATCCTCAGCGCTTCGAGCTACTTCATGAAGTCCCCGCCGGAGCAGTACGCGGACGACATCTGCAAGGCCAAGGTCGAGCAGTTCATCGCCGGCGAGATCGACAGCTGAGGCTGATCCGCAGGTAGACCGCTCGAGAAGGGCTCCGGGATCACCCCGGGGCCCTTCTCGCTGTCCCGGGGCCGAGGTCGCGCCCGTACGGGTCGTCCCGGGCCGACGTCGCGCGTCCGCGCGTCCTGCGCGGTCAGCCGGTCACGGCGTCGGCGTCGAATGCGGAGATCGCATCCAGCCACGAGCGCGAGGCGCCCGCGCGGCCCTCGACCGCGACCGCAGCCTCGAACAGCCGGGCAAGTGCGTCGCCGTCCCCGCTGAGCACCGCTGCCCGGACCCCCTCGGCCCACGTCAGGTCCATGTCCCCAGTGTCGGCCCGCCCGCCCGTTCGCGCCTGCGGACGTCCCGCCTGCCCGCTGACTCCCCCGGCCCGGCAGCGTCGTTCGCCGCCCCTGGTTCTGCGCGCCTGTGGACGGCGACGGCCCGGAACGGGCATGCTGCGGAACATGGGCCCCGGCGCCGAACCGAGCGATCCGGCGCTGCCGGCGGCCGGCGGCCTGCCCGAGCCGACCTTGCGTCCCGCCTCGTCCGAGCCCATCCCGACCGCCGTGCCTGCCGCCGCGTCCCCCGGCATGCCAGCGCCCGCCGCTCGCCCCCCGCAGGACGCGACCGGGGTGCGCTGGCCCGTCCTGGAGACGCCCAACTCGCGGCGGCTGCTGGCCACCCGGCTGACCGGCCAGGCCTCCGACGGCCTGCTCCAGGCGGCCCTGGGCTCCTTCGTCCTGTTCTCCCCCGAGCGCCAGGCCACCGCCGGTCAGGTCGCCGCCGCCTTCGCGCTGCTGCTCCTGCCCTACTCCCTGCTCGGCCCCTTCACCGGGGTCTTCCTGGACCGCTGGAACCGGGCGCGGGTGCTGGTCGTGGCCAACCTGGCCCGGGGCACGGTGATGATCGGGATCGCCCTGATGGTGGCTGCCGGTCGCGATGGACTGGACCTGGGGACCGCGGTGCTGGTCACGATGGGCATCGGCCGGCTGTGGCTGGCGGGCCTGTCCGCCGGATTGCCCCTGGTCGTGGCCCCGGCCCACCTGGTCACGGCCAACGCCCTCTTCCCCACCGCCGGCACGATCGCAGCTGCGATCGCCACCGTCACGGGCCTGCTGCTGATGCCCCTGCTCGGCCCCGACGGGGCGAGTCGGCTGATCCTGCTGGTGGCGGCCGGGCTGCTGGTCTCGGCCGTCATCGCCACCCGGATCCCGCGTCGGGATCTTGGTCCGCAGGCCGGGGAGGCGCGGTTGGCGTCCCTGACCTCGGACCTCCTGGCGGTCGTGCGCGGCATGGTCGCGGGCGTCGTGCATGTCCACCACCGGCCGCGGGCCCGTCGCGGGATGGCCGTGGTGATGGCCCACCGGGTGGCATTCGGCGCCCTGCTGGTGGACACCCTGCTCCTGGTCCGCAACACCATGAACCCTGCCGACGCCACCGACGCCGCCCTCGCGGACTTCGCGCTCACGGCGGCCGGGGCCTCGCTGGGCAGCTTCCTGGCCGCGGTGAGCGCGCCCCGCGTCGTCCGACGGATCGGCCTGGCCCCGTGGTCGGCCATGACCCTGTTCAGCCGCGGCGGTGGTGGCGCCCCTGAGCTTCGCCTCGCAGCAGCTGCTCCTCATGGCCATCGGATCACTGACGATGGGCTTCTCCGGCCAGACGGTGAAGATCGCCGGTGACACGGTCCTGCAGCAGGACATCGAGGAGGGCTACCGGGGCCGGGTCTTCTCGCTCTATGACGTCGGCCTCAACGTTGCCCTGGTCAGCGGGATCTGCCTGACGGCCTTCACGGCCCCCACCGATGGCGTCGCCCCACCGCTGTGGATCGGGGTCGGGCTGCTGCTCGCCGCGACCAGCGCGTGGAGCCTGCGGCCTGCGGCGGTGCGTGGCTAAGATCGGGCCATTGCCGGTGCCGTCTGCCCTGGGGGCGGGCTCGTATGCACACGAGCGGAAGGAGGTGGCCGGTGGGGATGCTCGACAACTTCGAGAAGAAGTTGGATCGCATGGTCAACGGCGCGTTCGCGAAGGCCTTCAAGTCCGAGGTGCAGCCCGTCGAGATCGCCGCGGGACTGCAGCGCGAGCTCGACGACCGTGCCACCGTCGTCAGCCGCGCGCGCACCGTCGTGCCCAACATCTTCGTCGTCGAGCTGTCGGCTGCGGACTTCGAGCGCCTGTGCGCGTTCGAGGAGACCGTCAACGACGAGCTCGCCAGCCTCGTGCGCGAGTACGCCCAGCAGCAGCGCTACGCCTTCGTCGGTGCCGCCGAGGTGTCGCTGGCCCAGGACGACTCCCTGGGGACGGGCGTGTTCCGGATCCGCTCCGAGGTCCGCCCCGGTGGGCAACCCGACGCGGTGATCCCGGTCGACGTCAGCGGTGAGCCGCACCTCGAGGTGGACGGCATCACCTACCCGCTGCACGCGGTCACCAAGCTGGGTCGCGGCACCGATGTCGACATCCGCATCGACGACCCCGGGGTCTCCCGGCACCACGCCGAGATCACCCTCGGGACCGACGTGACCCTGCGCGACCTCGGATCGACCAACGGAACCCTGGTCGACGGTCGGATGGTGGCCAGCGTGGTGCTCACCGATGGGTCCCGGATCCAGCTCGGGACGACGACGCTGACCTACCGGGCCAGGTGAGGCGTGTCTGAGTTCGCGATCACCCTGATGCGGTTCGGCTTCCTGGCCGCGCTGTGGCTTGGCGGTGTTCGCGATCGTCCTGGTCCTGCGCCGCGACCTCGCGGCCCCGAAGGAGGCGCGTCCGCAGCCGGCCAGCCGTCCGGTGCCGGGCCTGCCCACCTCGAGCACCCCTGCGGTGCCGCCCCAGCCCAGGCAGCGGGCAGCGGCGCGCAGCTCGTCGACCCCGCGCAAGCTCGCCGTCGTGGAGGGCGAGCTCGCGGGCACGGTCATCCCGTTGGGCACCTCGCCGATCACGGTGGGCCGGGCGGCCGACTCCACGCTCGTGCTCCAGGACGACTACTCCTCCAGCCGCCACGCGCGGTTCTTCCCCTCCGACGGCCAGTGGATCGTCGAGGACCTCGGGTCGACGAACGGCACCTGGATCGATCGCACGCGGATCACCGGACCCACCGTGCTGCGCGTCGGCGCCAAGGTGCGCGTCGGCCGCACGACCCTGCAGCTGCAGCGGTAGGGCGAGCCGATGACACAGTTCCTGCGGTACGCGGCGAAGTCCGACGTGGGCATGGTGCGCCGCGAGAACGAGGACTCGGGCTACGCCGGGCGGACCCTGCTGGTCGTCGCCGACGGGATGGGCGGGCACGCAGCCGGGGAGCTCGCGAGCTCGACCGCGGTCGCCACCCTTGCCGAGCTGGACTCCGAGGACCTGCCCGCGGGCGACGTCCTGACCGCCCTCGACGACGCCATGCTCACCTCGGCCGAGCGGATCGCCCAGTTCATCGAGGCCGACCCCTCCCGGGCAGGCATGGGGACCACCCTGACGGCGGTGCTCTGGCGCGGAGGGCGGATCGCCCTGATCCACATCGGGGACTCCCGGGCCTACCTGCTGCGCGACGGTGAGCTCAGCCAGATCACCCACGACCACACCTACGTCCAGACCCTGATCGACGCCGGTCGGATCACCGCGGACGAGGCGCGCACCCATCCCAAGCGGAACCTGATCCTGCGGGCCATCGACGGGACCGGCGTCCCGGAGGGTGAGACGTCCATCCGTGAGGCGCAGGTCGGGGACCGGTACCTGCTCTGCAGCGACGGCCTGTCGGGAGTCGTGGACGACTCCGACATCGCGCGCGTGCTGGCCCAGGTCCCGGATCCGACCGCCGCCGTCACCGAGCTGGTCGACAGGGCCCTGGCTGCCGGCGCCCCGGACAACGTGACGGCGGTCATCGCCGACGTGATCGAGGTCGCCGACGCCGACCACGACCTGGAGTCGGCCCTGGGTGGGCCGGTCGTCGTCGGTGCGGCCGGTGACCGGCGCAACCGCGCGGCCCTTCCCGGGCTGTTGTTCCCCGACGACGTCGGTCCCGGGGACGACGGCACCGATCCGACCGGCTCCCGGGGTGGACCTGCCGTGGCCGGCGGCCTTGCGGCCCGCAGCCAGTCCAGGTCCCGCTCGGGATCCCCCGACGAGCCCGAGGACCTGGACGAGGCCGCCGACGGGGCCCCGCCCGGCACGCCCGGGTCGGATGCCGATCGGGTCGAGGCCTCCCCGTCCGACCCACCCTCGCCGGGATCGATCGGCGCCGCGATGGCGGCCGGCGACCTGCCCGTGGGCGCGTCCGCAGTCGTCATGGCCGAGGCTGCGCCGCCCGACGTGGCCCCGCAGGCTCAGCCCGGCTGGCTCCGCCGGCACTGGCGGGGCGTCGCAGCGGCCACCGCGGTCATCGGGGTCCTCCTGATCGGCGCCCTGGGCTTCCTGTGGTGGCTGAGCTCGCAGTGGTTCGTCGGCCCCAACGCCGGGTTCGTCACCATCCACCAGGGCATCCCGCAGCAGGTGGCCGGTGTGCCCCTGAACCGGGTCGTGACGCGCACCGCGCTGCCGGTGGGCACGCTGCCCTACTACGACCAGGCCCAGCTCACGGGCACGATCGACGCGGCCACCGAGGCCGAGGCGCAGCGGATCGTCACGGACCTCGAGGCCAAGTCCGCGGCGTGCTCGTCGGCCCAGGCCCCGCTCGGGTGCCCCATCGTCGCGCCCGGCACGGGATCCGGGACCACCCTGCCCAGCGCCACTCCCACGGCGCCCGTGCCGACCGCAACCCCCGGGACGGCCCAGTGACGGCCGCCGTCATCCCCGGAGCCGCGCAGTCCAGCGCGGCCTCCACCCAGCCGACCCGGCGCAACACCGAGCTCGCGCTCCTGGTGCTCGTGTGGCTCCTCGGGGCCCTGGCGCTGGTCCTGGCCAGCGAGGGCGCGGCCGGCGAGGTCGTTGCCGACGTGCGCACCATCGTGATCATCGAGGGGGTGTGCCTGCTGGGCATCCACCTCGTCGTGCGCTGGTTCGCTCCCTACGCCGACCCGGTCATGCTCCCGGCCGCTGCCGCGCTGAACGTGCTGGGCATCGCCATGATCGGCCGCCTGGACATCGCCGATGCGAAGCGGGCTGCGGCCAAGGGGGTGCAGATCCCCGACTCGGTGGCGGTGCAGCAGGCGATCTGGATGGCCGTCGGGGTGGTGGCCTGCGCCCTGGTGCTGGTGATCGTGCGCGACCATCGCAACCTGCGTCGCTACACCTACCTCATCGGCCTGGCCGGGCTGATCCTGCTCCTGCTGCCGATGGTGCCGGGCCTGGGCCTCACGATCCGGGGAGCCAACCTCTGGATCCAGGTGGGGCCGTTCACGTTCCAGCCCGCGGAGCTGGCCAAGGTCCTGCTGACGATCTTCTTCGCCTCGTACCTCGTGCTGACCCGGGAGTCGTTGTCCCTGGTCCGGCACAAGGTGCTGGGTCTGGGCATCCCCCGGGGCCGGGACCTCGGCCCGATCCTCGTGGCCTGGGCGATCGCCATGGGGATCGTCGTCTTCCAGCGCGACCTGGGCACGGCGGCCATGTTCTTCGGGCTGTTCGTGGGGCTGCTGTACGTGGCCACGGGTCGCCGCTCGTGGATCGTCCTGGGCTTCCTGCTCACGGTGTTCGGCGCGGTGATGGCCTACCTCGCCTTCAGCCACGTGCAGATCCGGGTGAAGGTGTGGCTGGACCCGTTCGCCTACTCGACCGCCGAGGGCTACCAGATCGTCGAGTCGATGTTCGGCTTCGCCAACGGCGGCATGATGGGCACCGGCTGGGGCCGGGGCTACCCGCAGCTGGTGCCGTTCGCGGAGAGCGACTTCATCTTCGCCGCCCTGGGCGAGGAGCTCGGGATGGCCGGGGCCTTCGCGGTCATCGTCCTGTTCGCGATCCTCATCCAGCGGGCGCTGCGCGTGGCGCACGCCAGCCGCGACCCGTTCGGCACGCTGCTGGTCACCGGATATGCGATCGTCCTGGGCCTGCAGACCTTCATCGTGCTCGGTGGGGTCACCAAGCTGATCCCGCACACCGGCCTGACCACGCCCTTCATGTCCGCCGGCGGGTCCTCGCTGCTGGCCAACTGGATCATCCTGGGACTGCTGCTGCGGGTGTCGGACCACGTCCGCCGGCCCGATCCGGTCATCATCCGCCCGGATGATGCGACCACCGAGGTGGTCCGGGTGCCATGACCAGGTCCCTGAACCGGCTGGCGCTCGGGCTCCTGATCCTGATGGTCGCCCTGCTCGTGCAGCTGACCCGAATCCAGGTGTTCCAGCGCGCCGAGCTCAACGCGATGCCCGGCAACCAGCGCACCCTGCTCACCGAGTACTCCCGCGAGCGCGGGCCGATCCTGGTCGACAGGGCGCCCATCGCCGAGTCGGTGGAGACCGACGACGACCTGAAGTACCTGCGCACCTACCCCCTCGGGCCGATGTTCGCCTCCGCGACCGGCTTCTACTCGATCGTCTACGGGGCGACCGGGCTGGAGAAGGCCGAGAACGAGGTGCTGTCCGGGGAGGACCCGCGCCTGTTCGTCGACCGGATGCAGCAGCTGTTCGCGGGTCGCGAGATCCAGGGCGGGTCGGTCACGACGACTCTCGACGGGGCGGCGCAGAAGGCAGCGTGGGACGGGCTGAGGGGCAAGGTCGGGTCGGTGCTGGCCATCGAGCCGAGCACGGGGCGCATCCTGGCCCAGGCCCAGAGCCCGTCGTTCGACCCCAATGAGTTGAGCTCGCACAACTCCAAGGAGGTCAACGCCTACTACAAGTCCCTCGAGGAGGACCCGGACAAGCCGCTGCTCAACCGGCCCATCGCCAAGACCAACCCGCCCGGTTCCACCTTCAAGGTGGTCACGGCGGCCGCCGCACTGGAGTCGGGCAGGTTCGAGCCGGACAGCATCCTTCCCGGTCCGGCCACCTACACCCCGCCGGGCACCAGCGTCGCGATCCCCAACTACTTCGACGGACCCTGCGGGCCGAACGACGAGATCACCCTCGCCGACGCCCTGGCGATCTCGTGCAACACGGCGTTCGCCTGGCTGGGCAACGAGCTCGGCGACGACGCCCTGCGCGACCAGGCCCAGAAGTTCGGCTTCGACGAGTCCTTCGAGACCCCCCTGCGTGCCGCCACCTCGCGGTTCCCGGCCGACCCGGACGAGCCGCAGACCGCGATGTCGGCCATCGGGCAGTTCGACGTGCGCGCCACCACGATGCAGATGGCCATGGTGGCCGCCGCCGTGGGCAATGGGGGCGTGACCATGCGCCCCGGACTCGTGGACCAGACCGCTGCCCCGGACCTCAACGCACTCGAGACGTTCGACCCGACCGAGTTCGCCCAGGCCATGACCACGGACAACGCCGCGCAGCTCGCGGCGATGATGGTCGGGGTGGTCAACGGGGGCACCGGGTCGAACGCGAAGATCCCCGGTGTCGAGGTTGCCGGCAAGACCGGTACCGCCCAGACGTCCAAGGACCGGCCGAACATCGCGTGGTTCATCTCCTTCGCCCCGGCCTCGAACCCCCAGGTGGCGGTCGCGGTGGCCATCGAGAAGTCCGGGGCCCCCGAGGTCGGCGGCAACCTGCTGGCGGCCCCGATCGCCCGCGCGGTGATGCAGGCAGTGCTGTCCGGCTGAGGTCGGCGCGCTGGCCGCAGGGGTGCGCGCTCCCGGGTGGCATGCCTGCTTCGCGGTAGATTGGGCGCCGGTGGGCGGGTCGTTCGAGCAGGCTGGCCCGATCCGGATGGCCTGGGCGCGTGCTCGGCGCGCGACGGCCAGGACAGGAGAGCGGATGAGCGACGTGCGCCGGCTGGGCGATCGGTACCAGGTGGGCGAGCTGCTCGGCCGCGGTGGGATGGCTGAGGTCCACGAGGGCCGCGACCTGCGCCTGGGTCGACGCGTGGCCGTGAAGATCCTCAAGCCCGAGCTGGCCCGCGACCCCTCGTTCCTGGCGCGCTTCCGCCGTGAGGCGCAGAGCGCGGCCTCCCTGAACCACCCCAACGTGGTCGCCGTCTACGACACCGGCGAGGACGTCCTCGGCGAGGGCCCGACCGCCGAGACCGTGCCGTTCATCGTCATGGAGCTGGTCGAGGGGATCACCCTCAAGGAGCTGCTGGCCTCCGGGAACAAGCTGGTCCCCGAGCGCGCCCTGGAGATCACCTCCGGCATCCTCGCGGCACTGGACTACAGCCACCGGCACGGCATCGTCCACCGTGACATCAAGCCGGGCAACGTGATGCTGACCACCACCGGGGCGGTCAAGGTGATGGACTTCGGCATCGCCCGGGCCACCGCCGACTCCGGGCACACCGGGACCAGCACCTCGACCGTCCTGGGCACGGCCGCCTACCTGTCACCGGAGCAGGCCCAGGGCCAGACCGTGGACTCGCGCAGCGATCTCTACTCGGCCGGCGTCGTGCTCTTCGAGTTGCTCACCCGGCGGCCCCCGTTCATGGCCGACGCCCCGGTGGCGGTGGCGTTCGCGCACGTCAACGAGCCGCCCCCGGTGCCCAGCACCCTGGATCCCACGCTCCCGGCGCAGCTGGACCCGATCCTCGCGCGCGCACTGGCCAAGGATCCCGCCCAGCGCTACCAGACGGCCGTGGAGTTCCGTGCCGACGTGGAGCGGGCGATCGCCGGTGTCCCGGTGACCCAGGTGATGCCCATGCCCCCAGTGGTTGGGCCAGACGCCCAGGCGACCTCGGTGATCGGGGGCGTCGACCCCTACGCGACCGCCGCCATGGCAGCGACCGGCGCGGCGGCCACCGGCGCGATGCCCCCGGTGATCCCGGGTGGTGCGGGTGGCTCCTACGCGACGACCGACCCGATGACCGCTGTCCAGGACGAGCCGCCACGCAAGGGTGGGGCGCTCAAGGGCCTGGGCATCGCGGCACTGGTGATCGCGCTCCTGGGTGTGGGGGTGTGGTTCGGGGTGCGGATGCTCGGGTCCGTCACCCCGGACACCGTGGAGGTGCCGGCACTCGAGGGACTCACGGTCGCCAAGGCAGAGTCCGAGTTGGTGGACGTCGGCCTGCGCCTCGGTGGTCCCGAGTTCCAGGCCTCCGACCTGCCGAAGGACACCGTGATCAGCCAGGATCCGCGCCGCGGGGAGCTGGTCGAGGTCGGCAGCCTCGTCGACGTCGTCGTGTCGGCGGGCAAGGAGCAGGTCCAGGTCCCGGAGCTGATCGACCTCAGCTCCGAGTCCGACGCCCGTCGGGCGCTGTCCGAAGCCGGCCTGACGCTGGGCAAGGTCGGCGAGGAGGATTCGGACCGGCCCGAGGGGACGGTCCTGAGGCAGGATCCGCCGCCCTACGAGACGGTGGATGCCGGCTCGGCTGTCGACATCTGGGTGTCCAACGCCCAGGTCGAGGTGCCCAACGTCGTGGGCCGCACCGAGGCCCAGGCCCGCACGACCCTGTTCAACCAGGGCTTCGAGGTCGCCTACGACAACGAGGTGGAGACCACGGAGTTCGCGCCCGGGACGGTGGTCGACCAGACCCCGACGGGGGGCGAGAGCGCCAAGAAGGGCTCCTTGGTGACCCTGACCCTGGCCAAGGCCCCCGCGCCGACCCCGACCCCGACGCCGACACCGAGCGTGCCGGCCGATGGTGGCGGAGCGGACGGGTCGGGCGGCGGCGGGACGGCCAACGGGAACCCGGGCCTGTCGGCCTCGCCGGTGCCGTAGTCGGGGACGGATCGGCAGTCCGCCCCAGGGCAGCCCGCAGGCGCTGGTGTGGCTGGTGAGCCAGTGATGGACCTAGGGGCGCGTCTGCCAGGCCGCCCACGCCGAGTCGGTCATGTCCGCCAGCGACCGCCGGGCCCGCCAGCCGAGCAACGTCCCCGCGAGGCTCGGATCAGCCACCAGCGCCGGCGGGTCGCCGGGGCGGCGCTCGACGATCTCGACGGCGAACTCCTTGCCCATCGAGCGGCGCAGCGCCTCGATGACCTCGAACACCGAGTACCCCGTGCCCGTCCCGATGTTGACCGCGACATGGTCCTCCAGGCGCGGCGCATCCTCGACGCCGGCCACTCGGGCCACCATCGAGCCCAGCTGGGAGGCGACCTCGGCGACGAGCTCACCGGCCTGGCCGCGTCGGCCACCGGGACCGGTCGTGGAGCGGATCACCCCGGGGATGCGCTGGGCGGCCATCTCGACCGCGCGGGCGGCCGCCGGCATCCGCTCGATGGCGCGCGCCGGGACGTGCGAGGCGGCCTCCACGGCAGCCGAGCCGCCGGGGAACCGGGCGGCCGCCAGCTCCGCGCGGGCCGCCGCATCCTGGACCCGGTCGCCGGCGGCGCGCAGCACCTCGGCCTGGTGGGAGATCTCGACGATCCGGGCGGCCGCCACGTGCGCGGCTGAGAGGTCGGCGACGTGGATGTAGTCCCGGATGCACGAGCCGTCCGGAGTCGGGTAGTCATCGCCGAACACCTTGGGGCGGCGGCCGTTCTCGAGTGCCTCGAGGACCATCGGGATCAGGTTCAGGGCCGCAGGGTCGCCGAGCTCGGGGCTCGCCGCTCCCGCCACGTTGAAGTACCTCAGGCTCATCGCATGCCACTGATGGGCGTGAGCGGTGGCCGCGATCATGTGCTCGCCTGCCAGCTTCGTCGCGCCGTACGGGTTCATGGGCATCCGTGGTGCTGACTCCAGGATCCGGCCGTCCCCGGAGACGCCGGGGGCCCCCGGAGTCAGGTCGGGCTGCCCGTACACCGCCGCCGAGGAGGAGAACACCATCTGCGTCGTCCCGGCCGCGACCATCTCCTCGAGCAGGACCTGCAGGCCGCCCACGTTCTGCGACCAGTAGTGCAGCGGGCGCTCCACCGACTCACCGACCTGCTTGCGCGCGGCGAAGTGCATCACGCCGGTGATCGGGTGGGTGGTGAGCGCACGCCGGACGGCGCGGCGGTTGTTGACGTCGGCCTTGATCAACGGGACCCCGTCGGGCAGCCGTGTGGCCCGGCCGGTCGACAGGTCGTCGAGCACCACCACATCCCGGCCGCTGGCCACCATGTCGCGCACGACGTGTGCCCCGATGTATCCAGCCCCTCCGGTGATCAGCCACGCCATGTGGGTGAGCCTATCGCCTGTGCTACTTCAGCAGGCGGCTCATGCGACGGTCGGCCAGTGGCTTGCCGCCCGTCTGGCAGGTGGGGCAGTACTGCAGGCTCGAGTCGGCGAAGCTGACCTCGCGCACGGTGTCGCCGCACGCCGGGCACGCCTGCCCGGTGCGCCCATGCACGGCCATGCCCGCCTTCTTCTCGGCCTTGAGGGTGGCCGGATCGGTCGCCCGGGCCACGGCCACGGCGTCGGCCAGCGTGTCGCGCATGGCGCAGTAGAGCCGCGCCTCGGCCTCCGGCGTCTGCGTCCCGGCCGGTGCGAACGGGCTCATCCGGGCGGCGTGCAGGATCTCGTCGGAGTAGGCGTTGCCGATCCCGGCGATCCGCGACTGGTCGCGCAGCACGCCCTTCACCTGGGAGCGGCCCGCGGCGACGAGGATCTCGTGGAACAGCTCGGGGGTCAGGTCGTCGAGGGGATCCGGGCCGAGCCGGGCCACGGCCGGGACGTCGGCGGGATCGCGCACGACGTGGACGGCCAGGCGCTTCTGGGTGCCCGCCTCGGTGACATCGAGCGCTGCGATCGCAGCGCCCGGTGGCTGCCCGTCGGGCCCTCCGCGTGCGCCCGCCCCGAACACGATGCGCAGGGCCAGGGCGGAGCCGGCTCCGCGCCCACCGCCGCGGCGACCGAACGGGGCCGGGGCGGCGGGGGGGTCGTCGCGCCAGCGAGCCCACCCCGCCCGGGACAGGTGGATGACCACGTACAGGGGCTCGCCCTGGGGGTCGACGAGCTCGAGCACCAGGTGCTTGCCGAGGCGGGAGAAGCCCAGGACCTCGCACCCGGCGACCGCGCTCACCGGTGGATCGAACGTCTTGAGGGCACTGATCGCCGCCACCTCGACCCGGGCGACCCGCAGGCCCGCGGTGCGTGCGGACAGCGCCTCGGCGAGGGCGGTGACCTCGGGCAGCTCGGGCACGGCACTCAGCGTGGCATGACCGGGGGCGGGGATGCGCGCCCCTCCCGGGTGCTAGTCCCGGCTGCGCCCTCGACCGATGGTGCGCGGCCGGCCGTCGCCGAGGAAGAAGGAGATCACCATGTGGTTCCACGAGCAGTGCCGGCAGACCTCGACGACGTAGACCTTGAACCGCCCGTGCTCGTGGGCCATGCCCGGCAGCTGCGCCTGCGCGCGGGCTGAGCCGCTCAGCGGGCCGAGCTGGGCCCCGTAGACCCAGGTCACCTCGACCAGCTCGGGCCGCCGGCACACCGGGCAGCCCCGGTCGGTGGCCTCGCCGTGGTACTTCGCGGCCCGCAGCAGGCCCGGGTCGGCGTCGCAGTAGTCGCTGTTGAAGGCCCCACCGCGGCGCATCGTCTCCAGGGCGGAGCGGCGCGCGAGGGCGAAGGAGACAACGTCGCGCGGGGCCTCGGGGTCCTCGATCGCCTCGGGTGCGAACTCGTCGGGATGGGGGGCCGGGGCCTTGGTGGGCATGGACGTGCGGGAGCCCCGGATCGTCGACGTGCGCGGGGCGGCCATCGCACAAGGGTAGGCCGGACCGGCCCGGAGCGCACCCGTCCCTGCCGGGACCCTGTGCCCGGGCCCTGTGCCGGGGCCCTGTGCCGGAGCCTTGTGCCGTGCCCGGTGCCGTGACCGGCGTGACCTGCCGCGATCACGGCGCGGTGACGACGCGGGTCCACTACCGTACCCAGCGTGAGGATCAACTACCCGCGGGACGACCGCGAGGGATGGACGCGCTTCATCCCGTCCTGGAAGCTCGTGTTCGGCACCCTGGGCACGTTGTTCGTGCTGGGCGCGGCAGCCCTCGCGGCGCTGGTCGCCTTCGCCTGGGTCACGATCGACATCCCGGAGGAGAACGAGGTCGCTGCCGCCCAGACCTCGATCATCTACTGGAACGACGGCGAGAAGGAGATGGCCCGCCTCGGGGACACCAACCGGATCTCGGTGCCCATCGAGGAGATCCCCGAGGACATGCAGCAGGCGGTCATCGCCGCCGAGGACCGCCGGTTCTACGAGCACTCCGGCTTCGACGTCGTCGGCTTCAGCCGGGCGATGTGGCGGAACCTGACCACCGGCTCGTCGCAGGGGGGGTCGACCATCACCCAGCAGTACGCGAAGAACGCCTACCTGACCCAGGAGCAGACCTTCGTCCGCAAGCTCAAGGAGCTGGTCCTGAGCCTCAAGCTCGAGACCACCCTGACCAAGGACGAGATCCTCGAGCGCTACCTGAACACGATCTACTTCGGCCGGGGTGCCTATGGCGTCGAGACCGCCGCCGAGGCCTACTTCGGGGTGCCAGCCTCCGAGCTGACCCTCGAGCAGTCGGCGGTCCTGGCTGCCATCATCAACGCTCCCGGCCGGTTCAACCCGGACACGAACATGGACAACCTGGAGACGCGCTACGCCTACGTCCTCAATGCCATGTACGAGGAGGGCTACATCAGCCAGAAGGAGCGCGACGAGGCGCTGGACAACTTCCCGAAGATCAAGAAGCGCAAGGTGAGTGAGAAGTACGCCGGGCCGACCGGGTACCTGATCCGCGCGGTGCAGGAGGAACTGGTCGCCCTCGGGTTCGCCGAGGCCGAGATCGAGGGTGGCGGCCTGCGGATCGTCAGCACCTTCGACAAGAAGGCCCAGGCCGCGGCGGTGAAGGCAGTCAAGGAGCAGGCCCCCACCACCGGGATGGAGGGCGTGCGGATCGGCCTGGCGGCGGTCGAGCCGGTCACGGGCGAGTTCGTGGCCATGTACGGCGGCGCGGACTACCTCGAGGACCAGTTCAACAACGCGACCATGGCCAGCCAGCAGGCCGGCTCCACGTTCAAGCCCTTCGGCCTGGCGGCGGCGACCGAGGACGAGATCGGCTTGGACACCCTGTGGCCGGGCAACTCCCCGACCGAGGTCTCCGGCTATGAGGTCAACAACTACGCCGACAACTCGTACGGGAGCCAGGTGACCCTGCTCAAGGGAACCGAGCAGTCGATCAACACCGTGTACGTGTCGGTGGAGGACGAGACGGGCGTGGAGGCGGTCCAGCAGGCCGCTCTGCGTGCCGGGATCCCGCAGGACACCCCGGGGTTGAGGCTCGATGACCCGAACCTGACCTTCGTCCTGGGGACCGCGTCGGCGCACACCGTCGACATCGCCCAGTCCTATGCGACCTTCGCCGCGCGTGGGGAGCGTGCCACCACGACGACGATCCGGTCGGTGTCGGCCGCGGATGGCTCGGTGCTCTACGAGCGCACCGATGACCCCCAGCGGGCGTTCGACGAGAACACCGCCGATGTCGTCAACTTCGCCCTGCAGAGCGTCGTGACCAACGGCACGGGTGGCCCGGCGCGGGCCCTGGGCAGGCCCGTGGCGGCCAAGACCGGGTCGACCGACGAGTACCGGTCGGCATGGTTCGCCGGGTACGTCCCGCAGCTGGCGTCGGCTGTCAGCTTCAGCAAGAACGACAAGAACGGCAACGTCCTGTCGCTGTCGGGCGTCGGTGGTCAGACGCAGTTCTTCGGCAGCGGCTACCCGGCGCGGGTGTGGACGGCCTTCATGGTGGGTGCGCTGGCCGACACCCCGGTCGAGGAGTTCGTGGCTCCCGCGGATCCGCCCTCGGGTGGCGGGGGGTTCAGCCCCACCCCGACCCCCACGCCGACGCCGACGCCCACGACCGCACGCCGACCCCGGAGCCCACGACCGCGCCGCCGACCCCGGAGCCGACGCCGACCCCGGAGCCCCCGACGCTGGCGCCGACACCCGAGCCGACGCCGACCCCGGAGCCCCCGACGCCCGAGCCACCGCAGCCGACCGACGGCGCGCAGCCGAGACCCGGGCGGCGGGGGTGGCCAGGGTCAGGCGCAGGGTGCGAAGGATGTGTCGGCCACGCCCAGCCCCACTGGTTAGCCGATCAGTGGCCGTACGCTGACGCGCGTGAACCGCACCGAGCCACGTCCGTACGTGGTGCCCACTCACGCTGACCCGGTGGCGCGTGCTGCGCTGCCGCTGCTGGGTGGTCCCGTGGGTCGGTACGCGGGCCTCGGGCGGTCGTGGTGGACCCCGATCAGGGTGTCGATCGTGGTCGGGCTGCTCGTCTACGCGGTGGGCTGGCTGTCCAAGGGGTACTGCCTGGCCAACGGGTGGGGGGCACCCCAGCGCTACATGTACCTGTGCTACTCGGACATCCCGATCCTGTACTCGGCCCGTGGGCTTGCCGACGGGGCGTTCCCCTACCTGCTCGAGCCCGGGCCCGGCCAGCAGGTGCTGGAGTACCCGGTGCTCACCGGAGTCTTCATGTACGTGGCCGCGTGGATCACCCGGCTGTTCGGCGGGGGTGCGGCGACCTTCTTCGGCGTCAACGTGGTGGGCATGTCCGCGCTCCTGGCCTGGACCATCGCGAGCACCGGGGCGACAGTGCGCCGCCGGCCGTGGGACGCGCTCATGGTCGCGCTCGCACCGGTCGTCGCCCTGGCCGGATTCGTCAACTGGGACCTGCTCGCGATCGCGTTGACCTCGGCGTCGCTGGCGGCGTGGTCCCGGCGGCACCCGGCCGTGGCCGGGATGTGGCTGGGCCTGGCCGTGGCCGCCAAGTTCTATCCCCTGGTGATCGTCGGCCCGATCGCACTGCTGTGCGCCAGGCGCGGGCAGTGGCGGGCCCTCGGCGCGTTCCTCGCCGGGACCCTCGGCGCCTGGCTCGTGGTCAATGTGCCGGTGATGCTGGCCAACTTCGAGGGCTGGTCGCGGTTCTACGCCTTCTCCCGGGAGCGTGGGATGGACTTCGGGTCGCCGTGGTACGCCCTCACGCTGGTGGGCCTCGACGTCCCCGGCGACGCGGTGAACTCACTTGCCTCTGGCTCGTTCCTGCTGGCCTGCGCGGCCATCGCGTGGCTCGTCCTGCGTGCGCCCCAGCCGCCCCGGCTCGCGGCCCTGGCGTTCCTGACGGTCGGCGCGTTCGTGCTGACCAACAAGGTCTACTCGCCGCAGTACGTGCTGTGGGTGCTCCCGCTGGCCGTGCTTGCCCGGCCGCGGTGGCGCGACCTGCTGATCTGGCAGGCGGCGGAGTCGGCGTACTTCGTGGGGATCTGGTGGTTCCTCGTCGGGTACGGCACGCAGGACAAGGGGCTGCATGAGGGCTGGTACGTGGCCGCCACGGCGGCGCACTGGCTGGCCACTGCATGGCTGATGGCACTGGTCGCCCGGGACGCATGGTCGCCCAGGCACGACCCAGTACGCACGGATGGCTTCGCCGAGGACGTCAACGACCCAAGCGGAGGCGTCCTGGACGAGGCCCCGCCCCCGCCCAAGCCGCAACCCCATCACGATCTGCTCCAAGTCTCGGGCGCCCCTTGAGGGTTGCTCCGAGTCTCGGGCACGTTTTCGGCCCGGAAGTTGGATCAGATCGGGATCATGGGCGCTGCGCTCAGCCGATGATCGCGTCGGGGGCGACGGTCGTGAACCGTACGTCGCACTCGAGCAGCTCGCCGACCGGCGGGGGGATCGTGCCCTTGGGGATCCGCAGCATCGAGACGTGCATGTGCGGCGGCTCGAGGAACCACGCCTGACCCCCCGAGGGCAGCCGGAACGGGGAGCGGAACCGACCGGCGGCCTCCAGCGCACCCGAACCGGCCGCGGCGGCGCGCTGGCGGGCGTTGCGGGCCGGACGCGGTGCCGTGAGGGCGACCCCGTGTGAGGTCCCACCGCCGATCACCACGACATAGCCGTCGCGCGGACCGCGGCGCTGGTGGTAGCCCGCCGACTGGCCCTGGGGCGTGGCATGGACGGCCAGAACCGTCCCGCCCGCGCGCAGCGACCCGCGGTCACCCAGCCACAGCCGCGTCCCCAGGCGCAGCCGGATCGGGATGTCGGGCAGCGCCTCCCGGACCTGGGTGCACTCGCGGTCGTCGAGGTGGCTGACCCACAGGGAGCCGGCGTCGGACAGCCCGGCCAGGTTCGCCAGCAGGTTCGGCCACAGCAGCCCCCAGGCGACGACCTCGTGGACCCGGGCCGACCCGATCACGACCGGCTGTGGGGCGGAATCGTCCGAGGTCAACATGGCCATCGACCCGATGCGAGGCTCCTCAGGGGTCGCGATCGGCAGGTGCAGGGCCAGGCCCTCGAGGCGGATTGCGCCCGAGTCGATGTGCGGGGCGAGCGTGGTGATCGCGGCAGCCACCTCGTCCTCGGTCATCCCGAACCGGCGCATCGAGGTCAGGCCCTCGAGGACCACCCGGCGCGGCGTCTCCGGCGAGGCGAGCGCCACGATCTCGGCCGCGGTCTCCGGGCTGGCGACGGTGTGGATGACGCGGGCGGCGTCGGGGTGCTCGGCGAGGGCCCGCCAGGCACCGGCCACCACCTCGCCGCGCAGCGTCAGCGGCTCGAGCACCAGGACGTCGAGGTCGGCCTCTGCGGCCAGGACCGCGGGAGCCTCATGGACGGTGCCCACCGCCACGCAGTCGGCGCCGAGCCGCCGGGCCTCGGCGGCAAGCCGGACGTTGCCCACCCCGTAGCCGTTGCCCTTGGCCACGGGCACCAGGGTGGCGCCGGTCGCGGTGATCGCGTCGCGGACCCGGTCCTGGTGGGCCCGCCAGCGCGGGGTGTCGATGGTGATGACGAAGCTCATGTGCCCTCATGTCCTGCCGGTGCGTCGGGTCCTGCGGGTGCGGTGGCGCTCGTGGTCGTGCCGCGCGCGCTGGGTGCTCGCGCGCGGGGTCCTGGGGCGCCGGGTGAGTGCCGGAGTGCCGGCCTCAGCGACGGCGCATGTAGGTCTCGAAGGCCCGGTTCAGCGCGGGCCTGATCGCATAGTCCCATTCCCCGACGTACTCCTGGGCAAACCCTCCCGTGCCGACCTTGAACTGCAGCAGGCCGAACAGGTGGTCGTCGGGGTCGAGCGTGTCGGTGATGCCGCGCATGTCGTAGGTGTCGGCCCCGGTGTCGCGAGCGTCGCGGATCATCTGCCACTGGATCGCGTTGCTGGGCCGCAGGTCGCGCCCGGCCGTGGTGGAGGCGCCGTAGGAGTACCAGACGTGCCGGTTGACCCGGACGGCGATGGTCGCCGCATGACAGGTGCCCTCGTGCTCGGCGAGGTACAGCGAGATGCGGGTCGGATCCTCTGCGCGCAGGGACTTCCACATCCGCTGGAAGTAGGGCAGGCCCCGGGGCGTGAACCGGTCACGCTCGGCCGTCTCGACGTAGACCTGGTGGAAGGTGGGCAGGTCCGTGGCGTCGCCCGGGCGGACCGTGACCCCGGCCTTGGCGGCCTTCTTGATGTTGCGCCGCCAGAGCTGGTTGAACCCGGTGAGCAGGTCGGCCTCCGTTCGCCCTGCCAGCGGGACCTGGAAGACGTAGCGCGGCTGCACGTCGCCGAACCCTGCGCCGGTGGCGGGCTTCTGCGTCCACCCCACGGCCTCGAGCACATCCGCTGCTGCGAGCGCGCGACCGTCGGTCTCGTCGGCGGTGATGTCGCGCAGCGCAGTGGCCGCACCGCCCGCGATGGCCTCCTTGAGGGTGGCCGCACCCCAGCGCCGGGTCCAGATCGGCGGGCCGATCTTCGCCGCGAACGCCCCGGCGGACCTCAGGTGCGCCAGCATCGGGTCCAGCCAGTCGGGCAGCGGATGGACCTGCTCCGGCGCCCCCTGGATCCCGCGGGCGGCCGGGCCCTCGCCGAGCCAGTCGATGTCCGGGCCCTCGGGCAGGTAGGCCAGGTAGCGCGGGATCCGGGGGACCTGCCGGTACAGGACCAGGCCGGCGCCCACCAGGGCCTGGCCGTCGAACCACCCGAGGGACTCGTTGCGCCAGTCGGACTTCACGGCCGCCCAGCCGGGGACCTGCAGCGCGCTGACCAGGCCGGTGCCCTGCGCGCGGGCGGCGATGTGGGCCAGGTGCTGCTCGGCGGTGATCCGCCGGACGGTCAGGGACATGGGCCCGAGGCTACCGACCCGCTCGCGATCTGCCCTGCCCGGTGGGGCGCTCGGGCCACGATTTCGTGACGGCGGCCGCTGCGGGCTACCCTGTTGCCCTCTGGACACGTCGTGGGCTGTGGATAGCCACTGGCGGATGTCGGACCCCCACGTCACCATTCGTGATCGGGGGGACGGTCGCGTCCAGGGCGCTGCAACCCTCCTGTCACGGATGGACCGTGACCGCTTGAGTCCGAAGGAGGTGGGTTCTTGAGCACGCGCCATTACGAGATCATGGTGATTCTCGACCCCGAGCTGGATGAGCGCACTGTCTCGCCCAGCCTGGATACGTTCCTCAATGTCATCCGTCAGGATGGTGGCACCGTCACGTCCGTGGACGTGTGGGGCCGTCGTCGGCTGGCCTACGACATCAAGAAGAAGTCCGAGGGCATCTACGCGATCCTCGACATCAACGCGACGCCGGCGTCGGTGAGCGAGCTCGACCGTCAGCTGGGGCTGAACGAGTCGGTGCTGCGCACCAAGGTCATGCGGCCCGAGATCAGGTAGGGGGCGCTTCCATGGCTTCTGGGGACATCCCGATCACCGTCGTGGGCAACCTCACGGGCGATCCTGAGCTGCGCTTCACGCCGTCCGGGCAGGCCGTCGCCAACTTCACCGTGGCGTCCACCAACCGGATGCTGGACAAGAACGACCAACGAGTGGAAGGACGGCGACACCGTCTTCATCCGCTGCAGTGTCTGGCGCCAGTACGCCGAGAACGTCGCAGAGTCGCTGACCAAGGGCACCCGCGTGGTGGTCACCGGTCGGCTCAAGGTCCGCCAGTACGACACCCGCGAGGGCGGCAAGGGCACCAGCGTCGAGTGTGACGTCGACGAGGTCGGCCCGGCGCTGCGCTACGCGACCGCCAAGGTCAACCGCGTGGCCCGTTCCGACGGGTTCGGCGGCAACCAGGGCGGCGGGTTCGGCGGTTCCCAGGCCGGTTCCAGCGGCGGCGGCTCGCAGGCCGGTGGGTTCGGCGGTCGTTCCGACGACCCCTGGGCCAGCCAGTCCGGCGGCGGTTTCGCCGACGAGCAGCCCCCGCCGTTCTGATCCCCTCGGTTCGCTGATCGCTGAGATCTGCTGATCCCCTCACCGCGGGAGAGTGTCGGCCCCCGCCGACCGTCCCGCCCACCTCATCACCGACCATCCCGGCCACGCGCCGGGCATCCGTAGAAACGGAGCACCACGATGGCAAAGCCCGTTGTCAAGAAGTTCAAGAAGAAGGCCTGCGCGTTCTGCAAGGAGGGCGCGGCACCCGTCGACTACAAGGACGTGCCGACCCTGCGCAAGTACATCTCCGATCGCGGCAAGATCCGCGCCCGGCGGGTGTCCGGCAACTGCACGCGCCACCAGCGCGACATCGCCATGGCAGTGAAGAACGCCCGCGAGGTCGCGCTGCTGCCCTACACCTCGACTGCTCGCTGAGACCGAAGGAGACACGACGATGAAGCTCATCCTCACGTCCGACGTCCTGGGCCTCGGCGCGCCAGGAGATGTCGTCGAGGTCAAGGACGGCTACGGCCGCAACTACCTGCTCCCCCGAGGCCTGGCGGTTGCCTGGACCAAGGGTGGCGAGAAGCAGGTCGTCCAGATCAAGCGGGCGCGCTCGTCCCGCGAGGTCCGCGACCTCGACCACGCCAAGGAGATCAAGGCGGCACTGGAGGCCAAGCCGATCCGGCTGGTCTCCAAGGCCGGCGGCGGGGGCCGGCTGTTCGGCTCCATCGGTGGCGCTGACGTCGCCGCGGCCGTCTCCGCGGCGGGGGGTCCGGCGCTGGACAAGCGCAAGGTCACCCTGCCGGCCCCGATCAAGTCGGTGGGCACGCACACGGCCACCGTCGCGCTGACCCCGGAGGTCTCGGCCACGGTCACCCTCGAGGTGGTCGCCGCCAGCTGACCGCCGAGTCGAGCACCGCAGGAGCGGGTCCCCGGGATTCCGGGTGGCCCGCTCCTGTCGCGTCCGGAGCCGGGTCGGCCCGTCGGCCGGCACGTGGTTGCGCTGTGTGGTCGAGCTGTCATTGACGGTTCCCGAACCACCTGCCTACGCTTGAGTCATGGGGCTGCGCACGCGGTGGACCACCGCTGTGGCGGCGGCACTGGTGGTGGGGATGGTCGGCGCTGCGCCCGCCCACGCTGGACCGAGCAGCCCCCCGGTGGCGGTCCCGGACACGGCCAGCACCGTCGTCGGCACCGCCGTGCGGATCAACCCGGTGGCCAACGACACCCACTCCGAGGGCATTGCGCTGTCGTTGTTCGGTGTCCCGACTGTGACGAGTGGATCGGCCACGGTCAGCGTGGAGGGCGTGGAGGTCGTGATCACCCCGCTTCCGGGGACATCCACCCCGCTCGCCCTGGCCTACGTCGTCACGGATGGCACGACGCCGACCCCCGGCACCATCACTGTCGACGTCCTCAACCAGGCCCCGGTGGCGGTGCCCGACGTGGCCCAGATGTACTCCGGAAGCCAGCTGCAGGTCGACCCGCGCGCCAACGACACTGATCCCGACGGCGAGGCGCTGACCGTGTCATCGGCCGGGGTGAGCGCCGGGGCGGGCACGGTGACCACCGACGGTCAGGTGCTCGCGATCGGGGCGGCCGCTGGCTTCGTGGGCCCGCTGGTGGTCACCTACGTCGTATCCGACCCCCGGGGCGCTCAGTCGCAGTCAACGGTGACCGTGGACGTCATCACGGCTCCCAACCGGCCACCGGTGGCCGTCACGGACTCGGTGCGGGTGAAGGTGGGGCGCTCCTACCGGATCCCGGTCCTGGCCAACGACGCCGACCCTGACGGGGACCGGCTCTCCCTGGTGAAGGTGGGCAAGGCCAAGCACGGGACGGCCAGGCGATCGGGCTCGAAGGTCGTCTTCCGCGCGCCGAAGTCCTGGACCGGCACGACCACCGTCCGGTACGTGGTGCGCGACGCATCCGGCGCGCGCACCACGGGGACGTTGACGATCACCGTCGAGCGCCGCACCCCGGCGGTGAAGCCGAAGCCCAACGCCAGCGCCGCCCGCTGCCGGCGAGGGGCCGTCCAAGGCTGCGGTCGAGTCCGCCCTGGCCCGTCTGGGCCTGCCCACGGGCAGTGCCGACGGCCGCTATGACGCCCGGACGCGACGGGCGGTCTGCGCCTGGCGCACGGTCACCGGCCGCTCGGCAGGCCGCGGGCTCCCCTCGCAGTCCGAGGCCGCGGCAATCGTGGCCACGGCGGGCCTGCCCTCTGCCCAGGGCTCGATGGTCACCGGCATGAATGTCTCCATCACCTGTCAGGCGGCGTTCTGGGTGGGTGCCAACCGGGAGTACCGCCGCGTCATGGCCGCGACCACGGGGAAGAAGGGCTTCCGGACCCGGCTCGGGACGCACCGGGTCTTCCGGACCCATTCCGTCTGGCGGTACTCGACGATCTACCCAGAGGCACGCATGTACAAGCCCATGCAGTTCTCCGGCGGGCAGGCGCTGCACGGGTCAGCGACGGATCGGCTGGTCACGACCTATCCGGCATCGCATGGGTGCGTGCGGATGCTGCATCGCGACATCGACGCCATGCAGGCGGGTGGGGTGGGCATCGGCACACTGGTCAGGGTGTTCGGGGCCTGGTGACCCTCCGGTCGGTGGTCAGTGGTCAGTGGTCAGGCCCCGGCCAACCCCGGGGTCACGTGCCGCGACGATCGGCGTCCATGGCGCGCAGGTGCTCCATGAGCGCCGGCATCGAGCGCTCCACCATCGTGCGGACCAGTCGGTAGGCGTCAAGGGTCTCGTAGTACGGGTCCGGGACGTCGCCCGGGCCCTCGGGGTCGAAGTCCCGGAATGCCACGATGGTCGCGTCGGGGTGGCGATGGCGTGCAGCGAGCGAGCGGAGATCACGCAGGTGCCCGGCATCCATGGCGAGGATGAGGTCGCGGTCCTCGAGCCAGGCCGGATCGAAGCGTCGCGCCCGATGGCTGACCGGGTAGCCGCCCTCGGCCAGGATCTGTCGGGCGCGGCCGTCCGCGTCGTCGCCGACGTGGTAGTCGTGCGTGCCTGCGGAGTCGACGACCACGCGGCCCTCGAGGTCGCTGCCCCTCAGGGTCTCGCGCAGGATCGCCTCGGCCATCGGGGACCGGCAGATGTTGCCGGTGCAGACCATCGTGACGCGGATCGGATCGGCTGTGGAAAACTGCGGTCTCGGCGGGCTCACGACCCCCATTGTGGTGTAAAGGGACCGTCAACGCCTGCGACCGATGGGCCGTGGGGTAACCGGAAAGAAACATCCCAAGTTTCTTCAGCGCACAGGGTGGGGATCGCATCATCGCAGGTCAGAGCCGTGTTGAGATCGAGGGAGCGTTCTCCGTACCCAAGTTGTCCACACCCCGGACCGGCGTGTGTGCCGCGTGTCACACACCTTGTCCACATCGTTGTCCACAGGGGGGGCTTTCCGGGGCGGTGATGAGGGCCTAGGTTCACCCGGGGCACCTGACGCGGACCAGCACCTGCTGATGTCGGACCCCCGGTGTAGACCGATGGCCAGGAGGGGTGGGATGAGCGTCACTGAGCTGGAGCTGTCGGTCTCGGATGGAGGGACCCCGTTCGATCGGACGCCGCCTGCGGACATGGCTGCGGAGGCGGCTGTGCTGGGGGCGATGCTGCTGAGCAAGGACGCCATTGCTGATGTGGTGGAGTCGTTGAAGGTCGAGGACTTCTACCGGCCGGCGCACGCGACGGTGTACTCGGCGATCCTGGACCTGTACGCGGCCGGTGAGCCTGCGGACGCGGTGATGGTGGCTGGGGAGCTGACGAAGTCCGGGGAGATCGCGCGGATCGGTGGGGCGTCCTACCTGCACACGTTGGTGTCGATGGTGCCGACGGCGGCGAACGCCTCGTACTACGCGGAGATCGTCTCGGAGCGGGCGGTGCTGCGCCGGATGGTCACCGCCGGTACCCGGATCGTGCAGATGGGGTACGCGGCCGAGGGCGACGTGTACGACCTGGTGGACCGGGCCCAGGCGGAGGTGTACGACCTGACCAGCGGGCGCACGAGTGAGGACTACTCACCGCTGCGCGACATCTTCGACGGCACCCTGAACGAGATCGAGGCGATCGCCTCGCACGGTGGGCAGATGGTCGGGGTGCCCACCGGGTTCGCCGACCTCGATGCCCTGACCAACGGGTTGCACGGCGGGCAGCTGGTGATCATCGCCGCGCGACCTGCGATCGGCAAGTCGACCCTGGGCCTGGACCTGGCCCGTTCGGCGAGCATCAAGAACGGCCTGACGAGCGTGATCTTCTCCCTGGAGATGGCGCGCAACGAGATCGTGATGCGCCTGATGAGTGCGGAGGCCCAGGTGCCGTTGGCGCACATGCGCTCGGGCACGATGTCGGATGCGGACTGGCAGAAGCTGGCCCGCAAGTCCGGGGCGATCGTCGAGGCGCCGATGTTCATCGACGACTCGCCGAACATGTCGATGATGGAGATCCGCGCCAAGTGCCGGCGCCTGAAGCAGAAGCACGACCTGCGCCTGGTGATCGTGGACTACCTGCAGCTGATGAGCTCGGGGAAGAAGGTGGAGTCCCGCCAGCAGGAGGTCGCGGAGTTCTCCCGGGCGCTGAAGCTGCTGGCCAAGGAGCTCGACGTGCCGGTGATCGCGATCGCCCAGCTGAACCGTGGTCCCGAGCAGCGCCAGGACAAGAAGCCCATGATGAGCGACCTGCGTGAGTCCGGCTCCCTCGAGCAGGACGCCGACGTTGTCATCCTGCTCAACCGGGAGGACGCCTACGAGAAGGAGTCCCCCCGCGCCGGCGAGGCCGACTTCATCGTCGCCAAGCACCGCAACGGCCCCACCGCCACCATCACCGTCGCCTTCCAGGGCCACTACAGCCGCTTCGTCGACATGGCCGCCATGTAGGGAGCCGCCGTCCTTCGGGTGTCGGGCCACCGTCGCGACACCCGCAGTCCGCTGGCCCGGACGCGCCCCGCTCGGCGACGGTAGCCTGCCGTCATGGCGACTCTCGTGCTGACGGTGATCGGCGACGATCGATCGGGTCTGGTATCTGCGCTCTCCGGCGTGATCGCCGAGCATGGCGGGAGCTGGGAGCGCAGCCAGATGGCGCGCCTGGCGGGCAAGTTCGCGGGCATCGTCCTCGTGGCGGTGCCCGACGACCGCGCCGAGGCCCTGATGGGCGCCCTGGGTCCGCTGGGGACGCAGGGCCTGCTCGACGTCACGGTCGAGCGGGCCGCCGATGAGGACACGGTCAGCATCGACCTGACACGTCTGAGCCTCGAGCTGGTCGGCGCCGATCGGCCTGGGATCGTGCACGACATCTCCCAGGCGCTGGCAGCCCGTCAGGTCAGCATCGAGGAGCTGCACACCGCGACGCGCGAAGCGCCGATGGTCGGCGGGATGCTGTTCGAGGCGACCGCGACGCTGCTGGCACCGCCGACCGTGCCGATCGCCGACCTGCAGGCTGTGCTCGAGCAGCTGGCCAACGAGCTCATGGTGGACATCTCACTGTCCGCCGATTGACCCGTCGAGCGGACACGCCCCCGCCTGCTTGACCGTGAGCCTCCACGATCCGTACGGATCCGTCACGATGGGGACGTGCGCATCGTCGACGTCGAGGCAAGGCAGGTGGGAGCGGTCCCCTTGGCGGAGGTCTCGGGGCTCGCCCTCGGTCGCAACCGCGACGGCCAGGTGACCGTTGCGGCCATCGGTGATCGGGCCGCGACCATCGCATGGGCGACCGTGGGCGACGCGATCGAGGAGCTCGACTGGCAGACCCTGAGTCTGCGAGAGGTGCAGGGAACGCGGATCCCCAGCGCCGATCCCCAACTCGAGGCCATCGCCGTGGACGGCGCCCTGGGCATCCTCCTGGTGCAGGAGTCACCGTGCCGGGCCGAGTACATCGACGCCCGGCAGCGGCGGGTGCTGGCGCACATCACCCTCGACCTCCCCGAGGATGTCCGCTGCGAAGCGCTGCGGGCCTCATGGGGTGATCCCAACGGATCGCACGCCGAGGGCGTTGTCCTGCTCAAGGACGGCCACCTGCTCATCGTCAAGGAGAAGGATCCCGCCGCCCTCCTGGAGTTCGGCCCGGCGGGTGACACGGCTCGGGGATTCGGCGGCGACAGGTGGCTCGATGCCGGACAGCCATGGTGGCAGGGCGTCACCTCCCCGTCGGAGCAGGAGGTGACCCTGGTCCTCCTGGCCTCCTGGGCGCCCACGCCGCAGATGCTCGCCGCCTCTCCGGATCTCAGCGATGCCGAGGTGGGTCCGGCGGGCAACCTGATCCTGCTCAGCGACCAGGGCAGTTCCATCGCCGTCGTGCCAGCGGGGAGTCCGGCCCCTGACCCGTTCGCGGGCTCATTCGAGGCGATGCTCGTGTGGCGCATGTCGGGGCTCGCAGACAAGCCTGAGGGGATCGTCGTACTGCCCAACCTCGATGTCCTCGTGGCCTGCGACCGGAAGAAGCCGAAGAAGAACCTGTTCGTGATCCCGCGCGCATCCTGGGACCGGGACTGAGCAGATCACCGGCGGACGTGCGCATCTACCGGCTGGCGTCCTGCGCCCCGGGGAGCCAGTCGGGGTGGGCACCCCCCGTCACCCTCAGGTGAGGGCCTCCTCGACCAGGTCAGCGACGACGGCCGCCGCCCTGTCGTTGAGGTGGATGTGGTCCGTGAGAACTGCCAGGCCGTTCCGGCGGGAGATGTCGTCCCAGCTGCGGCGCAGAACCGCGTGACCCAGGATCGCGCGGACCATCAGCATCCGATCGCCGGTGTACGGCGGGGGCTGGTGGCCGACTGGGAGCATGCCCGCCAACCGGTCGTGCAGGGGGAGGCACCCCACACCGCGCTCGGCGCAGATCTCCCGCAGGGCAGCATTGTGGGCCTCAACCCGCAGGTTCCACTCGCTCGAGAGGTCCTCTCCGAGCATCGGGATGTCCAGGACCAGGACCTGGGCGTCGGTCTCGCCCGCGAGTCGGTCGAGGATGGCAGCCACGTTCTCCCGGTACCAGGGCAGGCTCGCGCGGACGGGGAGCCCCTGGCTGCGTCTGTAGTTGCGCTGGGACCTCTCGTCGAGGGTCGCGTTGACGTCGTTGGTGCCGACCAGCAGCGTGACCACGTCCGGTCGGCGCGCGATCACCGCATCGAGGCGCTGCCCGACGTTCCACGCCAGGTTGCCGTTGACCCCCTCGTTGATGAACTCGAAACCGGCGGGGGCCATCCGATGGTCGAGCAGCGTGACGTAGTCAGCGCTCACGGATCCCCGGGTGATGCTGTCGCCGACGCAGGCGACGAGTGTGGTGGCAGTGCGGTCGAGGTCGCTCGCGTCCGGTGACTTCCTCGGCGCCCCGCGCCGCCGCCTGGCGATCGCGTCGCGCAGTCCGTCGAGCATCGGCCTCCACCCTCCTTGGTCGGCTCAACCTACAAGCGTCAGGCCGGGAAGTGGCGGGGCGCGGGGCGCAGCGCCCAGGCCCGAACACCCACCGGGCACGGGCACATCTCCCTGGTGACCCAGCACCGCGCAGAGATCCTCGATTGGCTGCTGGACGGATGGTCGTCGGAGTCCGCCTGAGCCCGCGCAGGCCGCCCACGGCGAGCGCCGGGAGCCGCCGCGCGCGATGCTGGGTCCGTGACTGAGAGAAACGTCCTCGGGGGCGACCTCGAGCCATGCGGCACCGACCCCATGACCGGGTTCTTCCGCGACGGGAGCTGCTGCACCGGTCCCGAGGATCTCGGCAGCCACACCATCTGCGCGGTGGTCACCGCGGAGTTCCTCGCCCAGCAGGCCCGGATCGGCAACGACCTGTCCACCCCGCATCCGGAGTACCGCTTCCCGGGGTTGGTCCCGGGGGATCGGTGGTGCGTGACTGCGGTGAACTGGGCCCGCGCGTACAACGAGGGAGTCGCCGCCCCGGTCGTCCTGGCCGCGACCAACGCTGCGGTCCTTGAGATCGTCCCGATCGCGGCGCTCCGGGAGCACGCCGTGGATGTTCCCGGCGACCTCAGCTCGCTGGACTCCTGAACGACGCTTCAGGCCGGCTCAGGGCTGACACTGGCGCGATGCACCCGCGGCGCGTGGCCCTGCTCACGCTCGTCGCGCTGGTGGCGTTCGCCGGGAACTCCCTGCTCACGCGGGCGGCGCTGCGCGACACCGGGATCGACGCTGCGAGCTTCACCGCGATCCGGATCGCCAGCGGGGCGCTCGCCCTGTGGCTGATCGTCCGTGTCCGGAACGGCCCCGGTGCGTCGTGGGGGGCGGGCAGTTGGCGTTCTGCCTTCGCGTTGTTCGCGTATGCGGCGGCGTTCTCGTTCGCGTACCTGACGCTCACCGCCGCCACTGGTGCGCTCCTGCTCTTCGCCGCGGTCCAGGTGACGATGATCGGAGCAGGGCGCCTGCGGGGTGAGCGACTGCGCGGGCTGCAGGGGCCAGGGCTGCTGGTCGCGTTCATGGGTCTGGTGGTCCTGCTGGTCCCGGGGCTGTCGTCCCCTCCCCTTGGGGGCGCCCTGCTGATGATCGCGGCCGGCGTCGCCTGGGGGGTGTACTCGCTGCGGGGGCGCCGCGCGGTCGCGCAGGGCCACGACCCCACCGTCGAGACGGGCGGGAACTTCACCCGGGCCAGCCCGATGGCGCTGGGGCTGCTCGGCATCGCGTGGGCACTGCCCACCGGGTTGCAGGTCGATGCGGCGGGTGCTGCTCTCGCTGTCATCTCAGGGGCCATCACCTCCGGGATGGGCTATGCCGTCTGGTACTCCGCCCTCAGGGGACTGGCATCGGCGAGCGCCGCCAGCGTGCAGTTGAGCGTCCCAGTGCTGACGGCCGTCGCGGGCGTGCTGCTCCTGTCCGAACCTCTCACCCTGCGGATCGTGCTGGCCTCCACGGCGGTGCTCGGTGGCATCGCGATGGTGATCCTCACCAAGCCCCCGACCTGACTGGTCTTCGGGCGGCCCGCCGGGCACGCCCCAGTCCCTGCGGATCAGGTGGGCGACTGCCGGGGACCGACCTGGACCTCGGTGTCCACCGGCTGGAAGCCCATCCGTGAGTACAGCGCTGCGCCCTCGGCCGTGGCATGCATCCAGACGAGATCCGGCCGGACCCCATCAATCGGCTCGATGGCAGCCAACCGGGCTGCTGCGGTGGTCAGTGCGCGACCGTAGCCCTTGCCCCGCACGTCGGGCAGGACCCCGATCCCGGAGAGATAGCCGGTCCCGCAGGCCCACCAGACGAAGGCGCAGCCGATTGGGCGTCCCCGAACGGATCCGACGATGAACCGCCGCCCAGGTCGGGCAAGGTCCGCGGGGACGACGAGGAGTCGTGCCAGGTCATCGTCGGACATCCACCCCCCGTAGGCGGCAACCACCGACTCGTACGTCGGGTCGTCGTCCAGGCGGAGTCCCGTGACCGGGGGCAGGTCGAGGTTCGCCGCGTCGGCAGAATCGGCGGCGAACATCGGGATCCGTTCGTCGGGCACGAGCGCGTCCCAGGGGGCGGCTCCAACGCGGGCATGCGGGAGGCAGACGCGCCACCCGTGCTCACCGCCCCGTTCGGCACACCACTGGAGGGCGGCACTGGCGTCCTCGGGCTCCACGTCGCGCCAACCGGGGCTGGCCTGGATCCCCCACGGCTGGGGCACCCCCATGTCGATTGCCACGATGGGGCCGAACCGGGCGACGGTTCGATGCCCCGCGCCCGAGCCGTGCATCAGGCGCAGCTCCGTGTCTGCGGCCCAGCACCGGTCTCGAATGCCCGGGTCCGGCATGCCCCGGCCCCCGACCCGTCCCGCCATGGAAGCAGGCTACGGCGACTCGGACCTCTGGGCCTGGCGCAGAGCCGGAGGGCGTGATCGGTTTGAGCAGTAGGGCAGTCGGGTCGCATGTCGATCGCCCCCAAGGGGCCCGAGGTCTGGCAGGCGGTGAAGGCTCAGTACGGCCCGGTCGACCAGAATCTGGATGTGATGGCACGCGACATCGCCGAGGTCCTGAGCTCGGCTGGCTGACCGGCCGCAGGGACGACGGGCACTGGGGCGATACTTCGGCCGTGATCACCGCCGGCGTGGACCTTGCTGCGGAGGCCAGGGGAACGGCCATCGCGGTGATCCGGTGGAGCGGATCGGGTGCTCAGGTCACGAGCATGCTCGAGGTCGCCAACGACGCGGATGTCCTTGCCGTCGCTCGGGAGGCCGACAAGGTCGGGGTCGACTGCCCGTTCGGCTGGCCGATCGAGTTCGTCCGCACGGTCCACGACCACGAACGCGGGCGGTTGATGATGCCGCCGTCGTCCGGTCGGGAGTGGCGCCGTGGCCTGACCATGCGTGCCACCGACCAGCACGTCCATCGGATGACGGGCCTGACGCCACTGAGCGTCGCCGCAGACCGGATCGGTCACGCTGCCCTGCGCTGGGCGGCCCTCGCTGCCCGGCTCGAGAGCGCGGGCCTCGACGTCAGCCGCGATGGATCGGGACTGCTGGCTGAGGTCTATCCGGCTGCAGCCCTGCGGCACTGGCACCTGCCGCATCGCGGGTACAAGGGTCCGGCCAACCGATCCGTCCGCGAGGGTCTCGTCGATCAGGTGCTCACCGCGGCGCCATGGCTGGAGCTCGGTGAGCACGCAGACACGTGCCGAAGCTCCGACCACGCCCTTGATGCGGTCCTGTGCGCTCTCGTCGCGCGTGCGACTGCCCTCGGCGCAACGGATCCGCCCGGCCCACACGGGTCGACAGCCGCGCTGGAGGGCTGGATCCACGTTCCGACCGTTCCCCTGGAGGCGCTCGTCCGATCCCCGTGATGGCGCGCGGCTCCACAGAGACGACATCCGCCCGGGCCGGCTCGGGCCGGGGCCTACCCTTGGCCGGTGATCGCGTGGACGCCCTTCGCCGCCGGGCTCGCCGCCGGTCTGGGGATCGCCCTGCCGCTCGGGGCGATCGGAGTGCTGATCGTCCGCGAGGGAGTGGAGCGCGGCATCAGGGTCGCCGCCGTGGCCGCGCTCGCGGTCGCGACTGTCGACTTCGGGTACGCACTGGTCGCGGTGGTGGTCGGGGAGCGCATCGCCGAGGCGCTGTCTGGCGTCGAGCGCGTGGTGCAGCTGGTCGGGGCTCTGGCCCTGACCGCGGTCGTCCTCATCGGTGTGCGCGACCTGCTGCGCAGCGTGCGCGCCACCCCCAGGACCGCCGAGCAGCCGGTGCTGCCCGAGCTCCCCGTCGGCTACAGCAGGACGTTCCTGAGGTTCGTCGGATTGACGGCGATCAACCCGATGACGGCCGTGTACTTCGTCGCCCTCACCGCTGGGCTCGCGCAGCGCCTGTCTGGACCCGGGGCCGGGACCGCGTTCGCCGTCGGGGTGTTCCTCGGATCGTTGGCCTGGCAGATGGTCCTTGCGGTCGGCGGCGGGACCGCCGGGTCGCGGATGTCCGAGCGGGTGCGGATCGGCGTCTCCCTGGCGGGGTACGCGATCGTCGCCGGATACGCCGTGAGGCTGGCCCTCGGCGGCTGAACCCCGGGCCTGCGCCCCGGCCCCGATCGGCTTCCCTGTCCTCGATCTGCTTCCCCGTATCCGCAAGCAGATCGTAGGAGGGGAAGCGAACGCGGGCGCGCGCCCCGTCGGAACAACGGCCGCGTAGGGCGATGCGGGCTTGACCTTGACGTTGCGTCAACTTCTACAGTGGAGCTCACCCAGGCAGGAGGTGGTGGGAGTGATGGCCGACTCAGGTCTCGAGTACGGGATCGCCGAGGTCGCCCGCGTGGCCGGGACGACCAGCCGCACCCTGCGCCACTATGGCGACGTCGGCCTCCTCGAGCCGTCCCGGATCGGGGCCAACGGCTACCGCTACTACGACACAGCAGCCCTCACGCGGCTGCAGCGGATCCTCATGCTGCGCCAGCTCGGGTTGGGCGTGGCCACCATCCGGGAGGTCCTCGACGCGACCGACGACACGTCCGCGCTTCGGGCCCACCTGGAGTGGTTGCGTGCGGAGTCCGAACGGCTCGACCGGCAGATCGCCAGCGTCGAGCGCACCATCACGAGCATCGAGAAGGAGGCACCGATCATGGCCAGCGACATGTTCGACGGGTTCGACCACACCCAGTACAAGGAGGAGGTCGAGCAGCGTTGGGGAGCCGAGGCCTACGCCGACAGTGACCACTGGTGGCGCGGCCTGGGCCCCGAGGGGCAGCAGGCCTTCATGGACGAGCACGCCGCGATCGCAGCGGGGTGGGCTCAGCTGCAGGCAACGGGAGCGCCGATCGACGGCGAGCAGGCACAGGCCCTGGCCCGGCGCCATCACGCCTGGATCGCCGCCGGGTGGGGCAACAAGCCCCCGAATGCCGACCAGCTGGTCGGCCTGGCCGACATGTACGTCGCCGACGAGAGGTTCGCCGCCAACTACGGCGGGCCCGAGGCAGCGGTCTACGTCCGCGACGCCCTGACGCACTTCGCGGTCGTCGAGCTCGCGTGACCGGCGACGGCCCAGTGGTCGTTCCTGGGCCAGCCGTCTTGAGGTCGTCTTAGCGTTCGGCGTGCTTCCCGTACGTGGCGGCCCGGGCTACTGTGACCGCCATGGATTCGGCGACGACCGCCGGCCGGGGGGTGGGGCCCACAGTGCGCAGCTCCCTGCTCCCGCGCGCCCGGCGCCACGGGGTCGGTCCCGCGGCCGTGGTGCTCAGCATCGCCTTGTGTGCGTCCGCCCTCCCCGCGTCCGCCGTCCCTCCCGCGTCCGCCCTCCCGGCGTCCGCCCATGCGCCGGGCAGTTCCGCGGGTCGGGTCGTCCTGACGCCAATCCGGGACCCTGACGCGGGCGAGCGCGCCGATGGCCGGATCGGATCGGATCGCTGCCCTCCAGCGAGACATCCGCCGGGCCCAGGCCCAACTCGACGCCACCGCCGCCCGGGTGAGCACCCTCACGGCCCGCCGCGACCTGCTAGCCGCGGATCTCAAGGCGGCCGGTGACCGGGCCGCACGGGCGAAGGCCGATCTCGCCGCGGCCCGCAAGGAGGTCACTGCAACAGGCCCGGCGTTGGCCTCGGCGCGCCCGGCCCACGACGCCGCCGGCGCGACGCAGAAGTCCGCACGGGCCCAGTACGACGCTGCCCAGTCGGCCATGACCCGGACCCAGGCCCGACTGGATGAGTTGACGGCCGCGGCGGACAAGGCCGCGGGGGGGGTCGAGCGTGCCGCTGCGGCGGCCGAGAAGGCCGGATCGGGGTCTGGGAACTGGCAGCAGGTCTTCACGACGTGGCAGATGGCGGCCGTGGTGGATCGCGCCGCCCATGCGCGGATGCTCCTTGTCGAGGACCGTGCAGCGGACAGCTTCGTGAGCCTCCAGGAGGCTGAGGCCGCACTGACGAAGGCCGACTTCACCGAGGCCGAGGCCGCCAAGGCCCTCGCGCAGGCGGAGACGGCCCGCGCGTCGGCCTCCGCACGGGTGGTGACGCTCACGCAGGAGCGGGATGCAGCCACGGCGGCCGTCGTCGGACTGACCAAGGACGCGGCGACGGTCTCGGCGGCCCTCGACCGGGCAAGTGCGCTGTCCGGGAAGCTGACCACGAGGCTGGCGGGCCTGAGGAAGAAGGTCGCCGACCTGGAGGGCAATCTGGCCGGCGGGACGTCGGTGTCCCGCGCCTCGGTCGTCGGTGGGTCCGCGACGGCCCCGGTGGCCACGGCGGCCAGGAGCACCGCCGGCCCGGGTCACCTTGCTGCGGCCGGGGTCGCCACGGCCGCGGCCCCTCCAATGTCCGGCCCCGTGCGCCCGCGTGCCGCCGCCGTGCGCGCGAAGGTGGGCAAGGAGGCGTGGCGCGAGTCAGGCGAGGTCGTGCGGGTCCTCGACGGTGACACGTTCGACATGACCTCGGAGGGCAAGGTCATCCGGGTGCGCGTCACCGGGATCCAGGCCCCGGAGTCGAAGTGGTGTGGCGGCAAGGAGGCCAGGAAGGCGCTGCAGGCGGTCCTGCCGAAGGGGACGACCGTGCGCCTGGCCAGCATCAAGGCGAAGTCCGGCAATGCCCCGACGGGCGTGTGGCGCGTGAAGCGCACGGTCCACGTCAAGGTGGGCGAGGAGTGGGTCAACCTCGCCCCACCCCTGCTGGCCAAGGGCCTGGTCTTCCCGTTCCCGTTCATCGGTGAGGACGCCCACAACGACGAGTACCTTGCCCTCGGATGGAAGGCCTCCGAGGCCGGACTCGGCCTCTACGACTCGACGGCGTGCGGTGCGAGCAAGGTGGCCGGAGAGCAGCTGCGGCTGGAGGTCGTCTCCGATGGGCCTGGCCCGGCCAACGCGGACGCGGAGTTCGTCATGGTCTTCAACGGATCGACCAGGGACATCGACCTGTCGCGCTGGATGGTCCAGGACACCTCGCCGCTGAATGCGTTCTTCTTCCCCAAGGGCGCCCGGGTCCGCGCCGATGACTTCGTGGTCGTGTTCTCGGGGAAGGGCACACGTGGGGTCGCGCCCGACGGCAGCAAGGACGACCGGTTCTTCTACGCGGGAACGGGCATGCGCTGGAACAACGACACAGCCGACATCGCGTTCCTCTTCGACAACACCGGCAAGGACAAGACCGGCAACCTGCGCTCCTGGCTGATCATCACGCCCGGGTCCTGAGCGACCTGGGCCGCTGCCATGTTCGACATCGTCCTGTTCTCCCCGCGCATCCCGCCCAACACGGGCAACGTGATCCGGCTGTGCGCCAACACCGGCTGCCGGCTGCACCTCGTCGAGCCGCTGGGCTTCGTGCTCGATGAGGCGCGCGTGCGCCGGGCCGGACTGGACTACCACGACATGGCTGTGGTGACGGTCCACCCGAGCCTGGTCGCGGCACGGGAGGTCCTGGCCGACCGGCGATGGTTCGCCACCACGGCGCGTGGGGGCAACGCTCCCCATGAGGTCGCGCTCGGGCCCGGAGACGTGTTCCTGTTCGGCCCGGAGCCGACCGGTCTGCCCGACGCGGTGCTCGACACGTTCGGCCCCGACCGCCGGCTCCGGCTCCCGATGCTGCCCGGGAACCGCTCGTTGAACCTGTCCAACGCGGTGGCGGTCACGGTCTACGAGGCGTGGCGGCAGAACGGGTTCTTCGGCGCCAGCTAAGCAAGATCGCGGTTTGCTCCAGAGTCTCGGGCGGTGTTCGCGGTTTGCTCCACGTCTCGGGCGCATGTTCGGCCCGGGAGTTGGATCAGATCGTGATCTTGGGCGCGGGGGCAGAGGGCGGGGATTTGGGGGGTGGGGCGGGGCGGGTCCATGCTTGTTCGATGCCTGGGGACGAGAGCGACGAGCAGGCGACCGGGAGCCCGGTCGCCGGTTTCGCCGCGCCCGAGGAGCGATCCAGCGCCGACCCCACCGTCGACGACGCCAGCGAGGCGGACCCCTCGGCGCCCGCCCAACCGACGCGCAGGAAGCCCCTGACCCGCCAGACCCTGAGGTTGTACTGGTCGGCCGCAGCGGAGTTCCCCTGGCGCCTGGGGCTCGCGCTGGTGGTCCCGGTCATCACCGTCCTGTTCGCGCGCTTCGTCGGGCCCTACGTCATCTCGCTGCTGCTGACGCAGGTCCAGGACGGCACCGTGACCTGGGAGTCCGGGTGGCCGCTCGTCCTGGCCTACGGCCTCTCCCAGCTCCTCGGCCAGGTCGTGGGGTGGCGGATCGCGCTGTACGCGGCGTGGTCCTTCGAGGTCATGGCGATGAAGCGGCTGTTCCAGCGCGTCTTCGACCACCTGACCCGTCAGAGCCTGGGGTTCCACTCCGACCGGTTCTCCGGATCGTTGGTCTCCCAGACCAACAAGTTCACCGGCGCCTTCGAGATGTTCTGGGACACCGTGGTCTGGCAGGTGGTCCCCGTCCTGACCACGGTCGTGGCGGCCGTGGTCATCATGGCCTTCATCCTTCCGTGGTACGCGGTGTTCCTGCTGGTCATGACGCTGGTCTTCGGCGGGTTCGTCGTCTACTCCGGTCGCTCGATGGAGCGGCTGAACGTGATCGAGGCGCAGTCCTCCACGCACATGACCGGTTTCCTGGCCGACGTGATGAGCAACATCTCGGCGGTCAAGGCCGCGGGTGCCGAGGCGACTGAGAACGCCGGAGCCCGCCTGGCCGCCGGCCAGTGGCGCACGAACTCACTGAACGTGATGCGCTCGTTCCTGGGCTACTCGTCGGGCTTCTCGGCGGTGATCGCGATCATGAACACCGGCGCGGTGCTCGCGGCGGTCGTGGCCTCCGAGCAGCGGTACCTGTCGGTGGCCGCGGTGTACCTGGCCACGACCTACACCCTGACGGTGACCGACCAGCTCTGGGAGATCACCCAGGTCATGCGCAACTACAACCGCGTCATGGGCGACGCCCACGACATGGTCGAGATCCTCGACATCCCCCCGGCCGTCGCCGACACGACCGACGTCGACTTCCGGCGCGGACCAGGTGCCGTCGAGTTCGACCACGTCACCTTCACCCACGACGGGGCCGGCGAGGATGCCCTGTTCCGGGACTTCACCCTGACCATCGCGCCGGGCGAGAAGATCGGCCTGGTCGGCCACTCGGGCAGCGGAAAGACGACGCTGACGCGGCTGCTGCTGCGGTTCTCCGACGTCGACTCCGGGGCGATCCGCATCGACGGCCAGGACCTGCGCGACGTCACCCAGGCCTCGCTGCGCCGCTCGATCGCCTACGTCGCCCAGGAGCCGCTGCTCTTCCACCGCTCGATCGCGGACAACATCGCCTACGGCCGACCCGGCGCCACACCCGAGCTCGTCCACGAGGCAGCGGTGAAGGCCAGCGCAGACGAGTTCATCGCCAGGCTCCCGGCGGGGTACGACACCACGGTCGGCGAGCGCGGCGTGAAGCTGTCCGGCGGCCAGCGCCAGCGGATCGCGATCGCCCGCGCCGTGCTCAAGGATGCCAACCTCCTGGTCCTCGACGAGGCCACCTCAGCGCTGGACAGTGAGAGCGAGGTGCACATCCAGGCCGCCCTTTCCGAGGCCATGAAGGGACGCACCACGATCGTCATCGCCCACCGCCTGAGCACGGTCCAGGCGATGGACCGGATCGTGGTCCTGGCCGACGGCCGGATCGTCGAGCAGGGCTCGCACGCCGAGCTCCTGGCGGCCGGTGGGGTCTACGCGGGACTCTGGTCCCACCAGTCCGGCGGCTTCCTGGAGTAGAGGCGGGACGGGGCGGGGGGCCGGTCGAGGCTGCCCGGCGTCGGTTGACGGCGGATGCCGACAACAGTCAGCGGGTCGCTCGCGCGTGTGCCCACGCCGCGGCCTCGGTGCGTGACGACACCCCCAGCTTGGCAAGGATGTTCGACACGTGCACGGACACGGTCTTCACCGAGATGAACAGCTCCTCGGCGATGGCCCGGTTGCTGCGGCCAGCGGCCACCAGGTCGAGGACCTCCCGTTCGCGGGGGGTGAGGACCTCCTCCACCGAGCCACCGGCGATGGCCCGCTGGGATCGGTCCGGCCGTGGAAGCGGCACCTGCGCGGCCGCGGCAATCCGACTGGCACGAGGCACCAACGACAGGGCGCCGAGCTCACCGATCATCGTCCAGGCGGCGAGGATGTCGGCCCGGGCCTCGTCGGCACGTCCATCGCGCAGGGCCTGCTCGCCCGCACGCAGCCGGGCATCGGCCTCCTCCATGAACATGCCCTCCGCGGCGGCCAGCGCGTCACAGGCTGCCCTCCAGTCCGGTGGATCGCCGGTGCCGCGCGCGGTCCCGGCAGGGCCGATCGTGGACAGCGTCGCTGCCTGAGCCGCTGTCACCGCCCGCCACGCGCTGTGGGGGCTGACCCGGCACAGATGCCCCACCATGGGGGCGAGTTCAGCAGGGGCCGGTACCGCAGCATCGAGCAGCAGCCTGCCCCAGGCCCAGACGAAGGGCCACCCGGCGGCGGCCGGCGGGGTCGGCCCGGCGGCCACCGCGGCGTCCCGAAGGGTCGTCAGCGCCCCTCCCGGGTCTCCCTCGGCCGTGGCGATCTCCGCCCTGGCCACAGCCAGCGGCAGCATGTGCTGGGGCTGTCGCATTGCCCGGGAGAGCTGCTCGGATGCTCGATCCACGCTGTCGGCGGCCCCGGTGAGGTCCCCTCGGCGCACCTGTACGAGCGCCCTGAGCGCGCTGAGGTGCCCGCGCGTCGTCGGCGGCGGCTCGAGGCGCAGGGCCTCGTCGATCGTCGCCATCGCCAGGTCCCACCGGCCGGCCAGCACGGCGGCCTCTGCCTCGTTGCCGGCCATGAACGCCCCCTGGGTGCGCGACAGGCCGCGCTCCGCGCACGCGGCACGGCCCTCGCGGGCCAAGTCGATGGCCGCGGCGTAGCGGCCCGCTCCGATGAGGACGTCGGAGTAGTTGCCGTAGTAGCGGAAGAGCTCGGGGCCCGCGCCCTGCGCCCGGGCGATGTCCCGAGCCAGGTCCAGGTGGACCTGTCCCTCCTCGGATCGGCCGACCTGGAACAGGATGCACCCCAGGGTGTTGTGCGAATGGCTCCGCTGCTTGTCGTCCCCGGCCTCCTCGGCTGCCGCGACTCCCCGCTGGGCCAGGTCCAGCGCTGGCTCGAGGTCGGTCTCGACCATCATCAGCGCGGCCGTGGCCGCCAGCGCCGCGGCGAGGTCCGCCGACCCGGGGGCGGCCAGTTCGGCCGCCCGGCGCAGGTCGGCGAACGCATCGAGCTGGGCATATTCGCACTGGACGGCGCGCTTCACGAGCAGGTGGGACACGCGCTGCCGGTCCCCGGCCGGGCCCAGGTCCGCCAGGGCCGCGTCGATCAGGGCGATCGCCCGATCGGGCCGGCCCACGTTCCCTGCCGCGCGGCTGGTCCGGCTCAGCAGCTCGGCCCGGTCGCAGCCCGCGCGCTCCGCCGGGCTGTCCACCTCGTCCCAGAGCTCGAGCGCGCGCTCGAGGTGGGCCAGCTGCTCCTGCCAGGCATAGATCGACCGTGAGTGGTCCGCCGCCCGCAGCGACCACTCGAACGACTTGTCGGCCTCGTGCGCGGAGCTCCAGTGGTGGGCGATCTCCCCAGCCTGCTCGGGGCGGCCGAGCTTCTCGAGGGCCTGGGCGTACCGGGCGTGCAGGCGTGCGTGCTCCCCGGGCAGCAGGTCAGCATGGACCGCCTCGCGCATGAGTGCGTGCCGGAAGGCGTACGCCTCCCGATCGCGGTCGACGACCAGCACCTGGCCGCCCACGGCCTCCCGGAGGGCGGACTCGAGGCTCTGCTCGTCGCTGTCGACCACTGCGAGCAGGACGGGGTGATCGACCAGCGTGCCAGCAGCAGAGGCGATCCGCAGGATGTCGCGGGTCTGCGGGGACAGGCCGTCCAAGCGGGCGAGCATCAGGTCCTTGAGCGTCTCAGGGATCGTGGTGAAGTCGCGGTCGCAGCAGTCCGTGAGCTCCTCGACGAAGAACGGGATGCCCTGGCTGCGCTCCCGGATCCGCGCCACCGTCCTCGGGGGCAGCTCGCCGGCGATCTCGTGGACCAGGAGGTCGACCTCAGCGTCGCCGAGGCGCTCCAGCGCGATCCGGTGCGACATCGGCAACCGGTCGACCTCCCCCAGCCACGGGAGCAGGGGGTGGCTGCGATGCATCTCGTCCTTGCGGTAGGTGAGCACGAACAGGACCCGGGAGTCGTTGACGGTGCGGAGCAGGAAGCGCAGCAGGTCACGCGACGACGAGTCCGACCAGTGCAGGTCCTCGACCACGAGGACCAGCGCCTCGACCGCGGCGAGGTTCTCGACCAGGGTTGCCACCGCCTCGAAGAGCCGACCTCGGCCCAACGGGTCGGCCGGCGCCGCCGGCCCCAACTCGGGGGCGAGGCCGGCCAGGTCGGCCCGTCCAGGACCTGCAAGGTCGGCGAGCTGCTCGGCCCCGAGGTCAGTGACCAGTGAGCGGAGCATCGTCGAGAACGGTGCGAACGGTGGTCCGTCCGGGCCGAGCTCCAGGCAGTGCCCGACCATCAGTCGGGTGCCTGCGGGCACTGTGGCTGCGAACTCGGCGATGAGCCGGGACTTGCCGATCCCGGCCTCGCCGCCCACGACGACTGTCTGCGGCTCACCGTCATCGGCCAGTGCGAACCACTGCCGCATCTCGAGCACCTCGCCGGCGCGGCCCACAAGCGGGACTCGCATCGGATCGGCCAGGGCGCCACGAGACATGTCGACCATCGTGCCAGTCCCAGGCATCACGCATCCAGGAGCACCCGGGCGGAGGTCGACAGATCGACCTCCCGGGGGCGGGGGACCTCGAGGGCCCGGGGTGTCGTGGCCGGAGCCGACCCACGACTGGCCCGCGGTCCCCACGTGGTGATCCGCGCCGGGGCGGCGGGCAGCCGGACCGTCTCAGTCCCTCGAGTCGATCCCTCGAGCCTCTCCGCGACTGCTGCGCGGATCAGGTCCAGGTGAGCGCTGGCGTACATGGTGTCCTCCTCGGTGGCCCTGTCGGGCTGGGCCGCTCTGGCCCGATCACCACGATCCGCGCTGAGGTGGGTCGGCCACATCGGAGGAAATCCGTATCTTCCCTGCCCTGGATGCCCTAGGCCCGGGGACGTGGATCCCTACGAGGTTCGCCCTAGCGCCGGGGTTCGGGGATCCTGGGGCTGGGTTGGGGGTCCAGGCGCAGCGCGACCAGCGTCACGTCGTCACGGCTCAGGTCGTCGGCGCGCTCGCGAACCGTGGCCAGCACCTGGGCGATGACCTCGGCGGGGTCATCGCCCGCCTCGGCGGCGGCGCGCAGGTGGGTGTCGAGGTCGTCGTCGCCCAGCTCCTCGCCGGCGAGGTCACGGCTCTCGAGGATGCCGTCGGTGAACGCCAGGACGACATCGTGGGGGTGCAGGTCCGCGGTGCGCATGGACCACGTGCCCCCCAGCCAGCTGATCATCGGACCCGTGGTCCCCAGCCGCAGGATCGTGCCATCGGCCCGGATGATCCGGGGCGCGGGGTGCCCGGCGTTGACCCACTGGACCTCGCCGGAGCCCGCATCGGCGATGAGGATGGCAGCTGTGGCGAACCGCCCGGGCTCGTCGGCGAACGCATCGCAGGCCCGATGCAGGATCTGCGGCGGGTCCTGGCCGGCGACGAGGCCCAGGGTGATCGAGGTCTTGAGCCGCATGGCCACGATCCCTGCGCGCGGACCATGACCTGACACGTCACAGATCACGGCGGCAGCCCGGCCGTCGGTCAGGGGGATCCGGTCCCAGAAGTCCCCGGCCAGAACACCCTCGGCCGGGCGCAGCACCCCCGCGATGGTCACGCCCAGCGGTACGGCCTCGGTCCGTGCTGCCAGCTCCCGGCGGATCGCCTCGACGACCGGACCCTCCTGCTCGAGGGCCTCCCGGGCCGCCGTGGCCTCGTCGATCTCGTGCACCAGCGCCCGGCGCAGGGCCTCAGCATCCGCACCCAGGTCGCGCAGCTCCGGCGGGCCGATCGGCACGATGACGGCGTCGTGATGCCCGGGCGTCGCGGCTTCCCGCAGCTGCCCACGAAGGGCGGCGATCGGCTTGAGCACGTGCCGGCGGACGGCGACGTAGGTGGCCAGCGGGAGCAGCAGCAGAACGACGAGCGCCGCCCCGAGGGTCCATGCCAGTCGCGTGGCGGCCGCGGCCAGGTCGTCCAGGGTCTCCTGCTGCTCGCGGGTGAGCAGCGTCGACAACCGGAACGTGTCGGCGGTCAGCTGGACGTAGGCCGACTGGGACTGCGGGGAGTCCAGGATCTCCTGGGCGACCTGCCGATTGCCGTCATCCATGGCCGAGGTCACGGGGTCGCCCACCGTCGCCAGCCACGCGGTGAGGTCGGAGTCCACATCCTCGACCAGCGTGCTGGCGGGCTCACGACCCTCGAGCAGCGTGCGCAACTCCTCGAGGTTGGCCTGGGCGGACACGACCGCCGCCTCGTAGAGCAGTCCCATGCCAGTGGACTCCGAGGACACGTAGATCCGCAGCCGGCGCTCCATGTTGTTGACGTCCTCGTTGAGGTCGGCCACGGCGGTGCTGGCGGGGGCCAGGATGTCGACGACCTCCGAGAGGCTGCGCTGGGTGTCGGCGTAGCGCAGGACCAGCTGGGCGCTGAGCACGGCGATGATCGCGAGCGCCGCGAGGGCGACTGCCATCACCCGGTGTCGCAGCGTCATGGGTTTCAGGCTAGTGGGAAACGCCTGCCCTATCCGTGGCAGGCTCGGCCCATGACCACCCGACGCATCGCCGACCTGTCCGTGCACCCCGTCGGGCTGGGCGCCATGCCCCTGTCCGACCCGGCGATGCTGGCCGAGCGCCCACGGGCCCTGGCGACCGTCCACGCTGCCCTGGACAGCGGCGTGACGCTGGTGGACACCGCCGACATCTACGCCCCCGACGCGGAGCACTTCGGCCACAACGAGGTGCTGGTCGGCGAGGCGGTGCGCTCCTGGGCGGGGTCGGAGGCCGACCGGTCGCGCATCGTGATCGCGACCAAGGGCGGGATCACCCGTGCACCCGGCCCCGATGGCGACCTCTGGGGCCGCGCCGGCACCCCTGAGGCCCTGGGTGCCGCTGCCCGGGCCTCGGCGCAGCGCCTCGGCATCGACGTGATCGACCTCTACTTCCTGCACCGGCACGACCCGGCTGTCCCCTTCGGGGAGCAGGTCGCCGGCCTGGCTGCGGTGAAGGCTGACGGGATCGCCCGGCACATCGGGCTGTCCAACGTCTCCCTGGCGATGCTCGACCGGGCCCTCGAGCTCGTGGGCGGGCCCGACGACGGGGGCATCGCGGCCGTGCAGAACGAGTACTCCGCGCGGTACCGGGCAGACGCCGATGTCCTGGCCCGCTGCACCGAGCGTGGCATCGCGTTCCTGCCGTGGTCCCCGCTGGGCGGGGCGTCCCAGGCAAGCGAGCTCGGATCCCGGTACGCGGCCTTCGCTGAGGTGGCCGCGGAGCGGGGGGTCTCGGCGCAGCAGGTCGCCCTCGCATGGCTGATGGCGCTGGGCCCGCAGGTGATCCCGATCCCGGGATCGAGCCGACCCGCGACTGCGCGCTCGTCGGCTGCGGCGGCGGGGATCGAGCTGAGCGCGGAGGACCTCGCGCGCCTGAATGCGACGCGTCCCGAGGACGTCTCGGTGTTCCCGGACGACAGCCCCGCGCCGCCCTTGTAGGGCAGAGCAGCCAGAACCCCGGGATTCGCGCGATCGCCCATCTCGTCGGCGATGTGGGCGACTGACGGTGTGATCAAGGTCATACCCCGCAGGGTATGACCTTTGCTCCGCTGGGACGGGACGTTGGTCCCGGAACTTACGGGCGATGGTCGACCTGATCCAGGTGTGTTGCGGTGGGAGGCTGGGCGGCGACTGGGCCACTCTGGCCTGTCTGTGCAGACGAGGATGGCCATGGACGTCTTGGACCTTGCGCGATGGCAGTTCGGCATCACGACCGTGTACCACTTCTTCTTCGTCCCGATCACCCTCGGGCTGGTCTGGCTGGTCGCCGGCATGCAGACCGCCTGGGTGCGCACGGGCAATGAGAAGTGGCTTCGCGCGACGAAGTTCTTCGGGAAGATCTTCCTGATCAACTTCGCGATCGGTGTGGTCACCGGAATCGTGCAGGAGTTCCAGTTCGGGATGAACTGGAGTGACTACTCGCGGTTCGTCGGCGACATCTTCGGCGCCCCACTTGCCATCGAGGGCCTGCTCGCCTTCTTCCTGGAGTCGACCTTCCTGGGCCTGTGGATCTTCGGCTGGGATCGCCTGCCGAAGAAGGTTCATCTGGCCACCATCTGGTTGGCGGCCCTGGGCACCATGCTCTCGGCCTACTTCATCCTGGCCGCCAACTCGTGGATGCAGCATCCGGTCGGGTACGAGGTGAACCCCGTCACCGGCCGGGCCGAGCTCAACGACTTCGCCGCGGTCCTCACGCAGAACACGGCCGTCGTCGCCTTCGTCCACACGCTCTCGTCCTCGTTCATGGTGGCCGGCTCGCTGGTCGCGGGCATCTCCATCTGGCTGCTGGTCAAGGACCGCGGTGCGGATGTCGCCCGGTCCACGATGAAGCTGGGTCTGATCACCACGCTGGTGGCCTCGGCGATCGTGGTCGTCTCCGGCGACGCCGACGCGAAGATCATGACCGAGCAGCAGCCCATGAAGATGGCCTCCGCCGAGGCGCTGTACGAGACCTCGCAGCCTGCTGACTTCTCGATCTTCACCGTCGGGACCCTGGACGGCTCCGAGGAGGTCTTCTCCGTCACGATCCCCAAGCTCCTGAGCTTCCTGGCCACCGGTGACTGGAACGCCGAGGTCAAGGGCATCAACAACCTCAACGAGGAGTATGCCCAGACCTACGCCTCCACGGGCCTGACGAACTTCGCGCCCAACATCCCGGTCACCTACTGGACCTTCCGCCTGATGATGGGATTCGGCTTCCTGGCCATGCTCTACGCGCTCTGGGCCCTCTGGGCCTACCGGGGTGATCGTCGACCGCGCAGCAAGTGGGCCGCACGAGCTGCCCTCACGTTGCCGCTGCTGCCCCTCTTCGCTGCCAGCTTCGGCTGGATCTTCACCGAGATGGGACGCCAGCCGTGGATCGTGTTCGGCCTGATGACCACGGCGGCTGGTGTGTCGCCGATCGTCACGAACTTCCAGATGTGGACCTCGCTGATCGGCTTCACGGTGCTCTACGCGGTCCTGGCCATCGTCGAGGTGGGCCTGATCATCCGCACGGTCAAGCAGGGCCCGCCAGAGGCGGTGCTCGACCCCTTCGTCGATCGCGAGCTCGACGCCCCGCTGTCGATCTCCTACTGAGGCCCTGAGAGGAACTGACATGGAACTGACAACAGTCTGGTTCATCCTGATCGCGGTCCTGTGGATCGGGTACTTCGTGCTCGAGGGCTTCGACTTCGGCGTGGGGATGCTGCTGCCCGTGGTCGGCAAGGACGAGGCGGAGCGGCGGGCGATCGTCACCACGCTCGGCCCGCTCTGGGACGGCAACGAGGTGTGGGTGCTCGTCGCCGGCGGCGCCACCTTCGCGGCGTTCCCGGAGTGGTACGCGACGCTGTTCAGCGGCTTCTACCTGCCGCTGTTCCTGATCCTCGTGGCCCTCATCGTGCGCGGCGTGGCCTTCGAGTACCGCAGCAAGCGCTCCGACGGGTCGTGGCGGACCCGCTGGGACGCCGCCATCGTGTTCGGCTCCGCTGTGCCCGCCCTGCTGTGGGGCGTGGCCTTCGCCAACATCGTCCGCGGTGTGCCGTTGACGGAGCTGAACGGCAACATCGAGTACGACGGCGGGTTCTTCAACCTGCTCAACCCGTTCGCGCTGCTCGGCGGGCTGACGTTCGTGGCCATCTTCCTGACCCACGGTGCGGTGTTCCTGAGCCTGAAGACCTCGGGCACGATCCGCGACCGGGCCTACGACGTGGGCAAGAAGACCGGACTCGTGGCGGCGGTCCTCGCCGTGGCGTTCCTCATCTGGGCGCAGCTGGCGTACTCGGACAAGGCGTGGACCTGGGTCCCGGTGCTGCTCGCGGCGGTGAGCTGGGTCGTGTCGATCCTGATGCACATGAAGCGCTCGGAGGGCTGGGCGTTCACGTTCAGCGCGGTGACCATCGGCCTGGCTGTGGTCGCGCTGTTCGGCATGCTGTTCCCCTACGTCATGCCCAATGTCAACGGCGGCGAGCCGGCGCTGACCACGACGAATGCGTCGTCGACGGACTACACGTTGACCATCATGACGTGGGTCGCCGTGATCTTCGTGCCGATCGTCCTGGGCTACCAGGCGTGGAGCTACTGGGTCTTCCGCAAGCGACTGTCGGCCCAGGACATCGTCAACCCGGAGCACGGCGTCCTCGACGAGGTGCCTGCCTGACCGGCTGACATCGGAGGGCTCATACACAGAAGCCAGTGGCCCCGGCTCCCCAGTGAGGGGGGCCGGGCCACTGGCGTTGTGCATCCGGGTGGATCCTCGGATCAGGCCTCGCTGCGGCGCATGGTCGCGTGACCTACTCATACCCACCTCTCGAGTCGTCAAACACCCGGCGCTGTCGGCCTTTCGGCGTCCTTGCGCCCGAGGGCGCCGTCCCGGGAACCTCGGTCCGGTGTATTAGTCTTGCCGAAGCGGGGCACCTCCCCACGGGTGCCCGTCGCGATCCGCCGAGCTCAGGAGGTCCTTGTGGCCGGATATGTCCGCGCGGCGCAACGGCGCGAGCAACTGCTCGATGCCGCTGTTGAGGTCCTGGTCAGGGAGGGGCTTGCGGAGCTGACGCTCCGTGACGTCGCGACCGAGGCGGGCGTCCGTCTGAGCACGCTGCAGTACATCTTCCCGAGCCGCTCGGAGCTGGTGAGCCAGCTCACGCAGAGGGTCCTGGCCCGCGCCGGCCGGGAACAGTTCGCCACGGGGTCCGAGGGCCTGGCGGTCGAGTTGCGCCGGGTCGTGGACTGGTACGCCGCGGACTTCCTGGCTGACCCGGCGATCCTCGAGCTGGTTCGCTACGAGGTGCTCACGGCCGCTCGACGTGACCACGGGGACGGCTCGTCCCGCCTGCCCGAGGACTGGCCGAGGATGTCGGCGCTGATCCCGGCCCGGCTCGAGGAGATCTGTGCCCGCGCAGACGAGGAGTACGACCTCTCGTTGGCCGAGCTGACCCGGATGTGGACGCCGGGGCTGATCGGGCTGATCTTCCAGTTGCTCCTGGATTCCGACCTGGCGCGGTTCCACCGCGACGGGGACTTCCTGGTCGATACCCTGGTCGGGCTGGCGGCACCGCGTCCGCGCCGCTGAGCCGCCGATGGTCGCGATCGGCCGCTCAGTCCAGCGGGACCCGCCAGCTGAGCACCGACCCGCCGATCGCGCGCTGGGTGATGGTGCACGAGCCGCCGTAGCGGGCCGCTCGCTCGGCGAGGTTGAGCAAGCCGGAGCGGCGACCCAGCTCGTCCGGGACCCCGACCCCGTCGTCGGTGACCTGCAGCAGGACGGCGTCGTTCTCGACCGCCACGAGCACCTCGACGCGATCCGCCTGCGCGTGCTTGGCCACATTCGCCAGCGCCTCGCGCAGGGCCCCCAGGAGGTCCCCGGCGAGGGCGTCGTCGACGAGGGCATCGACCGGGCCGGTGAAGCGGGTGGAGGGGGCGTGCCCCAGCACCACCGCGGCGGCCGCAGCCTCCTCGAGGATCCGCCCGCGCACCCCGCCGACGGCGTGGCCCACCGGTTGGTGCAGCTCGAAGATGGTGGCCCGGATCTCCTTGACGGTGGTGTCCAGGGCATCGACGGCCGACTCGAGCCGGTCGACGACCGGCTGCGGCGTGTCGGCGACCCGCGCAGCACCAGACAGGGAGATCCCAGTTGCGAACAGGCGCTGGATGACCAGGTCGTGCAGGTCGCGGGCAATCCGGTCGCGCTCCTCGAGCAGGACGATCCGTTCCTTCTCCCGTCGCCCGCGGGCCAACATGAGCGCGAGCGCCGCCTGGCCCGCGCAGTTGAAGGCCAGCTCGCGCTGCTCGGAGGTCAGCGTCGCCCCCGGGCGTGGAACCAGGGCCAGGACGCCCAGGACGTCGTCCGGGGTCCGCAGGGGGAGGGCGAGGACCGGGATCTCATTGGCGGGCCGTCCATCAAGGGCCTCCGCGGGGCCCACCAGTCGCTCGACGCCCTCGGCCGCCTCGCCGGTCGCGAAGCAGCGGGCGATCGGACCGTCGGGGTCCACGGCCGCACCCCGCCAGCGGGCCAGCCCCGTGTCGTCGGTGGGCACATCGGCGGCGCCGACGCGCCAGCGCGAGGCCCGGGCACCGGGCTCGAGGTCGCTGATCACGATCTCCACCCGCAGCACGCCGGCCGGTGACGGCAGCGCGACGATGCCCGCCCGGGCGTGCACGAGCTCGGCGGCCCGCGTCGTGCCGATCTGCAGGACCTCGCCGGCGTCCGCCCCCTCGAGCACCGCCCCGTGCATGTGGGCAACGGCGGCCTGCCAGCGCTCGCGCATCACCGAGCGCTCGTAGAGCCGGGCGTTGTCGATGGCCACCCCGGCGGCTGCGGCCAGTGCCGTCACGATCCGCTCATCGGCGGTGCTGAAGCCCTCTGCGCCGCGCTTGTCGGTCAGGTAGAGGTTTCCGAACACCTGCCCGCGCACCTTCACGGGCACGCCCAGGAAGGACTTCATCGGCGGATGGCCGGGCGGGAACCCGACCGCCGAGGGATGGCTGGTCATGTCGTCGAGCCGGATCGGTACCGGGTGGTTGACGAGCAACCCGAGGATCCCGCGCCCGCGGGGAAGGTCGCCGATGACGGCCTGTGTGGCCTGGTCGATGCCGACGTGGACGAACTCCGTGAGCTGCCCGTCCGGGCCGAGCACCCCGAGCGCGCCGTAGGAGGCGTCGACGAGGTCCACCGCTGACTGCACGATCCGGCGCAGGGTGGCCCCCAGCTCCAGCCCCGCGGCCACCGCGACGACCGCGCTGAAGAGCCCGCGCTCGTGTGGCTCAGCCATCCGCGGGCTCCTTCGGGTCCAGCGGGCTGCCCTCCTCGCGGGCGGCGGCCTCGGCGTACCAGCCCCCGGCCGCCCGCAGCTCGTCGGGAGTGCCGCGCTGCGCGACGCGTCCCTGGCTCAGCACGACAACCTCGTCACAGTCCCCAGTGTGGGCCATGCGATGGGTGATCAGGACCACGGACCGACCCGCGGTGGAGCTCAGCGCCGCTGCCGTGACCTGGTCGGCCATGCCCGGGTCGAGGTGCTCCCCGGGCTCGTCGAGGACGACGATCGGGCGGTCGGCCAGCAGCACCCGGGCCAGGGCGATCCGCTGGGCCTGGCCGCCGGACACCGCCGATCCGTGGGCGCCGACCCGCGTGGCCATCCCGGCCGGCAGGCTGTCGATCCAGCCGTCGAGTTGGGCGCCCTCGATGGCGGCCCGCATCTGCTCGGCGTCCGCCTCGCGATGGGCCAGCCTGAGGTTCTCCTCGATGGTGGTGTCGAAGAGGTGGGCCTGCTGGTCGACGGCGGTCATGGCCTCGCGAACGCCCTCCTCGCCGAGGTCGCGGACGTCCTGGCCGGTGAGCTGGTAGCTCCCGGTGCGGTGGTCGAGCAGGCGCAGCAGGACCGCGGCGATCGTGGACTTGCCCGACCCGCTGGGCCCCACGATCGCGACCCGTCGACCGGGGGGCAGGTCGATGTTGATGCCGGTGACTGCGTCGGCGTCGGCCCGTGGGTAGCGGGCGGCGATCCCGGTGAGGGTCAGGGTGGTGTCGGCGGGCACGGTGGGCGCGGCGGGGACCCCGGGCGCTCGGCCCGGCGCGGGCGCGGCGTGTGCCGGGACGCCGGCAGGCACCGGGTCGGGGGCGTCGATCACCTCGAAGATCCGCTCGGCAGCGCCCGTCACGTGGGCCCGGGCAAGCGCCGCGGCGGGCATCCCGGACAGGACGTCGGCGATCGCCAGGGGCAGCAGGACGAGGGTGGCCAGCCATACGCCGTCGACCTGCCCGTCGCCGACGGCCGTCACACCGAGGGCGATGCAGGCCACGACAGTGAGGCCGGTCGCGAGAGCGCTGAGTGCCCCACCGAGACCGGATGCTGTGGCCGAGCGACGATCGAGGTCGGTGAGCTCGGCATCCGCGCGGGCGATGCCCGCCACAGCGACCTCGACCGCGCCGTACGCGAGGAGCTCGGGGGCCGCAGACAGGCTCGTGACCACCTGGGCGGACAACCGGCCCTCGGCGCCCGCACGGGAGCGCTGCGCCTGGGCGCCGATCCGCCCGGTGATCCAGGGGGACAGGACCCCGACCACGACCACCATGCCCAGCAGGGCCAGGCCCGCCGCGGGCAGGATCGCCGCCCCGATCGCGACGGCGAGCCCGCCGGCCAGGAGCCCGGAGGTCACGGGGAGCACCACGCGCACGATCAGGTCCACGGAGGAGTCCACGTCGCCGACCAGGCGGGCCATGAGGTCGCCCTGCCGGTAGGCGCCCAGCCCGGCGGGGGACAGCCGCTCCAGGCGCTCGTAGACCCCCACCCGGATGCGGGTCAGGCTTCGCAGGGCCGCGTCGTGACCGACCAGCCGCTCGGCGTATCGGAACACGCCCCGGAAGATGCCGAAGGCGCGGACCGAGACGATCGCGACCTGCAGGAACAGGATCGGTGGCTGCTCGGACGCGCGCGAGATCAACCACGCGGACACCGCGAGAAGGCCGACCCCGCATGCCAGGGAGAGGGTCGCCAACAGCGCGGCCAGGGCCAACCGGGCGCGGTCCGGGTTCGCCAGGAGCCACAGACGGCGCAGGGGCCGGGCGGTCGGGGTCGCGGGCGGGTTCTCGGACCCCGCGGGGGTGGTGGCGGACGCGGTGGCGCTGCTCATGCCCGAACCCCCGCCTCAGCCGCGGCCAGGACCACCACGTCGTCGGCCAGGTCCACCAGCGACTGGCGATGGGTGACCACCACGACGGTCCGCCCGCGGGCGGCAAGGGCGGCCACGGTGGCACCGACCTCCGCCTCGCGCGTCCCATCGAGTGCGGCAGTCGGCTCGTCGAAGAGCAGGATCGCCGGGTCGGCCACCAGGGCTCGGGCCACGCCGATGCGTCGGGCCTGCCCGACCGACACCCCGGCGCCCCCCTCGGTGACCGCCGTCGCGAGCCCGCCAGGGAGCTCGTCGGGATCGAGGCCCGCGGCGCGCAGGGCGCCGGCCACGTCGGCCTCGTCGAACCCCGGGCGACCGAAGCGCACGTTGTCGGCCACGGTGCCGCCCAGCATTGCGGGGGACTGGGGCACCCATCCGATCTGGGCCCGCCAGGCCGCGGGGTCGAGGTCCGCCAGCGCCGTGGCGTGGCCTGCGCGGTCCACGACCTCGACCACCCCCTCGACCCTCCCGGTCGGCGGGCCGACCAGCCCGAGCAGCACGGACAGGATCGTGGACTTGCCGCACCCCGAGGGGCCGACGACGGCGGTGACCCGGCCGGGGAGGATCTCGAACGAGGCACCGGCCACCGCGACCCGGTCGCCGAACGTCACGCTGAGGTCGCGCGCCCGGATCGCGGCGGTCGCAGCGTCGACCAGCTGCGTCCCAGCCGGAGGGAGGTCCGCCTCGAGGACCTCGAACATCCGCTCAGCCGCCGCGACTCCATCGGCGGCCGCGTGGAAGTGCTGGCCGACCAGCCGCAGGGGCAGGTACACCTCGGGAGCCAGGATCAGCACCGCGAGTCCGGTGGACAGCTCCATGGTGCCCTCGACCAGCCGCAGGCCGATCGCCACGGCGATGATGGCCACCGACAGCGAGGCAAGCAGCTCGAGCACCAGCGACGACAGGAACGAGATCCGCAGCACGTCCATGGTGCTGGTTCGGTACTGGTCCCCCACCGCCCTGATCGTGACCACCTGAGCCTTCGCCCGGTTGAAGACCTTGAGCGTGGGCAGGCCCGCGACGACGTCGAGGAAGTGCCCGGACAGGACCCCGAGGGTGGCCCACTGCCGGTCGACCCGCGCCTGCGTGTACTGGCCGATGAGGATCATGAACACCGGGATGATCGGCACCGTCAGCGCGATGATGACCGCTGCCAGCAGATCCTGGGTGACGATCACCGCGGTGGCGACCAGTGGCACCACGACAGCCAGGACGAGTTGGGGCAGGTAGCGGGCGAAGTAGGTGTCCAGCGCGCCGGCCCCCCGGGTCACCAGGGTCGTCAGCTCGCCCACGCCGCGCCCGCCCAGGAACGCCGGGCCCAGGCGCAGCGCGCGCTCGACCACCTGCATCCGAAGCTGCGAGGTGGCGGTGGCCGCCGACCGGTGACCGACCGCCTCCGATGCCCAGGCCAGCACGGCCCGGGCGAGGGCGATCGCCACCAGCGCGGTGAGCTGGCGAGTCAGGTCGGCAACCGTGGCCCCGTCCTGGAAGGCGGCCGTCACCGCGGCGGCAATCACGAAGGCCTGCGCGACCAGCAGCAGGGCGGACAGGGTCCCGATCACCACCGAGGCCAGCAGGAACCCGCGCGTGGCGTGCGCATGCGCCAGCAATCGCGGGTCCAGGGGTTTCACAGGCCAATTCTGGCCCACCTGCGCAGGTCCGCGAACGCGCTTCCGGGCGTGGCGCCACCGGGCAGGACGTCAGCACCCGGAACGATGCTCAGGCCACGGGCCGGCGGCCGCCGTGCCCGACGGGCACCTCCCCGTAACGCAGCACTCCCCGTCGCACGAGCAGCTTCTCGATCTCGACCGCGACCAGGACCACCAACGGGACGACGAACACGACGGCCAGCTGCGCCGGGGTGAGGGCCGTGGTCCGGAAGATGTCCTGCAGCCACGGCACGTACAGCAGCGCGAGTTGGAGCACGACCGACAGGGCGATGGCGCCCAGCAGTGCGGGGTTCGTGAACAGGCCCATCCCGAACAGCGATCGGGTCTCCGACCTGATGGCCATGGAGTGCACCAACTGGCAGAACACCAGGACCGTGAAGACCATCGACTGCCACTGGCGGGTGTCCTCGGACAGTGCCCAGGCCTGGGTGCCCAGGGTGAGGGCGGCGATGAGCGCCCCCACCCAGAGGACGTGGATGCCCAGGCCGCGGGCGAAGATGCTCTCGTCGGGTGGGCGCGGGGGCCGGGCCATCACGTCGCTCTCGGCGGGCTCCTCGGCCAGGGCCAGGCCGGGCAGGCCGTCGGTGATGAGGTTCACCCAGAGGATGTGGATCGGCAGCAGCGGCACCGGCATGCCCAGGAACGGCGCGAGGAACACCACCCAGATCTCGCCGGTGTTGCCGGTCAGCGCATACCGGATGAACTTGCGGATGTCGTCGTAGATCCGCCGGCCCTCGCGCACGGCGGTCACGATGGTCGCGAACCGGTCGTCGAGCAGGACCATGTCCGCGGCCTCACGGGCGACGTCCGTGCCCACCTCCCCCATGGCGACGCCGATCTCGGCCTGCCGCAGCGCGGGGGCGTCGTTGACCCCATCGCCGGTCATCGCCACGCTCTGGCCGTCGGACTGCAGGGCGCGCACGATCCGGATCTTCTGCTCGGGATCCACCCGCGCGTAGACACGGACGCGGCCAACGGCTGCAGCGAGTGCCGCGTCGTCCATCTGGCTCAGGGCCGATCCGGTCAGCACCTGGTCGTCGCCGGCCTCGAGGATGCCCAGGCGGTGGGCGATCGCCGCGGCGGTGGCGGGGTGGTCGCCGGTGATCATCACCGGGGTGATCCCCGCCGCTCGGCACTCGGCCACGGCTGCCGGGGCCTCCTCGCGGGGCGCGTCGATCATGCCGACGATCCCCAGCAGCGTGAGGTCGCGCGGGATGTCGGGTGGGGCGGCCCATCCCGGCGTGTGGGCCTCGCCGGGATCATCCAGACGCTCTGCAGCAGCCAGGACCCGCAGGCCCTGTGCCGCCAGCGCCTCGCAGTTCTCCAGCACGTCGGCGCCCTGGGAAGGTGGGAGTGCGCACAGCGCGACGATCGCCTCGGGCGCGCCCTTGACCAGGCTGCGCAGGCGCCCCCCGGGCGCCTCGTGGACCGTCATCATCAGCTTGCGTCCCGAGTCGAAGGGCACCTCGTCGATCCGAGGCAGGGCTCGGCGGCGCTCCTCGGGATCGACCCCGCGGTCGCGCGCGGCCTCCAGCAGGGCGACCTCGGTGGGATCGCCGGTCGCGGGGGAGTCGCCGCCGGGCAGGGTCGCGTCGTTGCACAGGACAAGCGCGTCCAGCAGTGCGTCCGCAGCCGCGATCCCGGACCTGGGGTCCGGCGAACTGCCCCCGTCGGCAGCACGGGTGGATCCCTCAGTCGGCCGGATCGCTCCCACGGTCGACCCCGGTGGGACCAGGGTGGGCTCCAGCACCTCGACTCGCATCCGGTTCTCGGTCAGCGTGCCGGTCTTGTCCGAGCAGATCCAGGTGACCGACCCGAGGGTCTCCACCGCCGGCAGGCGCCGCACGAGCGCGTTGTGGTGGGCCATGCGGCGTGCGCCCAGCGCCAGCGTCACGGCGACGACTGCGGGCAGTGCCTCCGGCACGGCGGCGACGGCAAGGCTGATCGCGGTCAGGAACATCAACCCCGCGTCCTCGCCGCGCAGGAGGCCGGTGACGAACACGATGGCGCAGATGCCGACGACGGCCAACGCGATCCGGCCACCGAAGCGCGAGAGCCGACGTTGCAGGGGGGTCCGGACGACGTCGGCGGTCATCAGCAGGTCGGCGATTGCGCCGAGCTCGGTCTGGGTGCCGGTGCCCACCACCACCCCGCGGCCCCGGCCCTGGGCAACGAACGTCCCGCGGAAGGCCATCGAGCGGCGGTCGCCCACGGGGGCGTGTGGGTCGGTCACGGGCTCGACCCGCTTGCTCACGGGCTGGGACTCCCCGGTCAGGGCTGCCTCCGCGATTCGCAGGGAGGCCTGGGAGGTGAGCCGGATGTCGGCGGGGACGATCGCCCCGTCCGCCAGGACGATCAGGTCGCCGGGCACCAGCACTGCCGCATCGACCTGTTGCTCCATGCCGTCGCGGACCACGACGGCGGTGGGCGCGGACATGGCCCGTAGGGCGGCCATCGCCTGCTCGGCGCGCCGTTCCTGGACGACGCCGATCACCGCGTTGAGCAGCACGATGACGGTGATGACGATCGTGTCCGCCGGTTCCCCCACGATCCCGGAGATCAACGCGGCGACGACCAGCAGCGCGATCATCGGGTCGGCGACCTGGTCGAAGATCATCCGCCAGACGCTGCGGCCGGGTTCGACGGGCAGGACGTTGGCGCCGTACTCGGTGAGGCGTCGGTGCGCCTCACCCGCAGCCAGGCCGCGCGTGGCGTCGGAGGCCAGGGCTGCCACGACGTCGGCCGCGTCGAGGGTGTACCACAGGGGCGCCAGCGCAGCATCCGGTTCGTGGGGATCGGTGGCGCCCGTCGCGGAGTCGCCGCGGACGGGAGGGTCGTCTCCAGCCGGCCGATCGCCGGGGCTCATCTGCTGACCTCGGGGCGGATCCGCGCCGTCGCCTCCTCGATGATGCCCAGGGTGGCGTCCATGGCTCGGGCGACGGCCGCGCCGACCGCTGCTGACATCGGGGCACCGTGGTCGAAGCCGACGGCCTCGATGCCGACCACCACGACCCGCGGCGGCAGCCGGTCCAGCGCCCGGGCGAGCTCGATCGCGCCGGCCAGGCCGAACCCGTGGGTGCCGGCAGGTCCGGGGTCGAGGCGCGCGCCGAGCGAGCGCAGGTCCTGCCCGTCGGACCCCACGTCCAGGATCGTCACCGCACCCGGCGCCGCCCCCGAGCGGACCGCGTCGATCACGATGGCCGCGTCCCAGGCTGCCGTCCGTCCAGTGGGATCCAGCATGTCGACCAGCGCGGTCGGGTCCTCGTGCTCGACGACGTGCACCCCGATGAGCTCGCGGTCGGCCACCGCGCGCGCGACTCCTGCCGCCACGTGCGGCCCGACCGCATCGTCGCCACGATCCGGCGATCCGAGGCCGACGACAAGCACCCGGGGATCCATGTCCGACAAGGCGACAAGCACCCGCGGATCCATGTCCGACGAGGCGACGAGCACCCGGGGGTCCGGGCGCCCGGCGCCTGCCGCGCTCATCAGATGTGCTCCACCGTGAGGTCCAGGAAGTGGGTGGCGCACGAGATGCACGGGTCGTACGTGCGGATCGCCACCTCGCACTGCCGGGTCAGCTCCTCGTGCGACAGGTGCAGGTTGGCCTGGACGAACGCTCGCAGGTCAGCCTCGATCGCGGGTTGGTTCTGCGACGTCGGCGGGACTATCTGCGCGTCGAGGATCGTGCCCGACTGGTCGAACCGGTAGCGGTGGTACAGCAGCCCGCGCGGGGCCTCCGTGGCGCCGTGCCCCTCACCGGCTCTGGCCGGCACGTCGACCGCGGCGACCGGGGCGCCCTGCCAGCCGTCGATGATCGCGATGGCCTCGTCGAGGGCGTGGATGAGCTCGACCGTCCGCACGATGATCGACTTGAACGGGTTGCGGCAGGTGGGACCGAGGCCCCCAACGCCGGCCGCCTCGCGGGCCAGCGGCGAGAGGGCGGCGGAGTTCAACGAGTAGCGCGCCAATGGTCCCACGACGTACGGCTGGCCGTCGAACGTCGAGTGCAGGGCGTTGGAGTGCGCGACGTGCTGCTCGGTGACATGCGCGCCGAACTCGGAGACCGGCGCGCTCAGCCCCGCCGAGGTCACCAGGTTCCCGGACTCCAGCGGGTAGCCGTTCGAGGAGTCCAGCGACAGGTAGAGGTACGGCTGCTCGAATTCGGGGAACTCGAACCCGGACACGATCGGCACCGCGGCGATGGCCTCCTCCCGGGCCGCCACGAGTGCGGGGCGGATCGCCAGCAGCTCCTCGCGCCGGGGCAGCCGGTGGAACCCGCCGACGCGCACGTTCACCGGGTGCACGGAGCGCCCACCCACCACAGTCATCAGCTCGTTGCCCGCACGCTTCATCCGCAGGGCGGATTCGACCAGGCCGCGGTGGTCACGGGCCATCTCGATCGCGCCGTCGTAGCCCAGCAGGTCGGGGGCGTGCAGGAAGAAGATGTGCAGCGCGTGGCTCTCGATCCACTCCCCGCAGTACAGCAGCCGGCGCAGCAGCCGGATCTCGTCGGGGACGACCACCCCGCACGCATCCTCGATCGCCAGGCACGCGCTGAACTGGTAGGCCACCGGGCAGATCCCGCAGATCCGGGCGGTGATGTCGGGGGGCTCGGTGTACGCCCGGCCGCGCAGGAACGCCTCGAAGAACCGTGGCGGCTCGAAGATCCGCAGGTGCACGTCGAGGACCTCGCCGTCCTGGACATGGACATGCATGCCGCCCTCGCCCTCGACGCGCGCCAGCGTCTCCACGCTGAGCACGTGGCTGCCGGATGTGAGCTTGTGGGTCATGTGCCCGCCTCCTCGTGGGTCCCGTCGGAGGATTGTGCTGACGATTCCGACGTTCCTACCGTCGGATTCGTCGGCACAATCGACGGATCGGCGGCGGCGCTGGCAAGGCTCTGGGCGCGGAAGGGCTCCGAGCCGGCATTGAACGTGCGGAAGAAGCGCATGACGTCGACCTCCGGCATCCCGTGCGCCCGCAGCCGCTCAGCCAGGGAGGCGGTGTTGGGGGTGTCGTGCGGCCCGAAGCAGCCGTAGCAGCCGCGGTGGTAGGACGGGCACAGGGCGCCGCACCCCGCCTGGGTGACCGGCCCGAGGCACGGCATCCCGTCGGCGACGGCGACGCACACCGCACCGCGGCGCTTGCACTCCACGCAGACGCTGTAGGACGGCACGCGCGGCCGGCGGCCCTGGAGCATCGCCGCGAGGACCTCGAGCAGCTGGTTCTTGTCGATCGGGCAGCCACGCAGCTGGAAGTCGACCGTGACGTGCGCAGAGATCGGTGTCGAGCGGTCGAGGGTGGCCAGGTAGGCCGGGTGGGCGTAGACGACCGACAGGTACTGCCCGACGTCGGCGAAGTTGCGCAGCGCCTGGATGCCCCCGCTCGTGGCGCACGCCCCGATCGTGACCAAGGTGCGCGACGCCGCGCGCACCTGCTGGATCCGCTCGGCGTCCCCTGGAGTGGTGATCGAGCCCTCCACCAGGCTGATGTCGTAGGGCCCGGCGACCACCGCGCGTGTGGCCTCGGGGAAGTAGGCGACCTGCACCCGATCGGCCACCGCGAGCAGCTCGTCCTCGCAGTTGAGCAGGGTGAGCTGGCAGCCGTCGCAGGACGCGAACTTCCAGACGGCCAGCGTGGGGCGAGCGGCAGGGGCGTCTGCCTCAGGGGGCGTGGATCCGGGGTCGGCAGACGGCTGCAGGGACAACCCGGCGTCGGGTGTGCGAACGGCGGTCGGGGACTCGGTCATCACAACTCCTGCACGTCCATCAGAGGGCTGAGCCGGGCGTAGTCCAACACCGGCCCGTCCACGCACAGGAACAGCTCGCGCAACTGGCAGTGCCCGCACAGCCCCACTCCGCACTTCATGTTGCGCTCCATCGACAGCCTGATCCGCTCGGGCCGCACCCCGCGGGCGACCAGCGCGGTGGCGGCGTAGCGCATCATCACCTCGGGGCCGCACACCAGCGCCAGGGTGTGCAGCGGGTCGAATCCTGCGCGGGCGACCAGGTTCGTGACCAGCCCGACCCGGCCGGTCCAGCTCGGCGGGCCGTAGTCGACGGTGACCTCGACGACGATGTCGTGGTCCGCCGCCCAGCTGGCCATGTCCTCGGCGAACAGGATGTCCTCGGGCGAGCGCGCGCCGTAGAGCAGCACGACCCGGCCGTACTCGGCCCGCCGCGACACCACCTCCAGGATCGCGGGGCGCAGGGGTGCCAGGCCGATCCCACCGGTGACGATCACAACGTCCCCGCCGCGGCCGTCGGCGACGTCCCAGCCGGTGCCGAACGGCCCACGCACCCCGATGGTCGTGCCCGGTTTCGCGGTGACCAGCGCGTGCGTGACGGCCCCCACGTCGCGGATCGTGTGCATCAGCGGACCAGGCCGGGTGGGGTCGCCGCAGATCGAGATCGGGACCTCACCGACGCCGAACGCGTGCAGCATCGTGAACTGCCCGGCCCGGTGCGCCAGGGGGACGCCGTCCAGGGGCTCGAGGGCCAGGGTCACGGTGTCGCGGGTGTCCAGGTGCGTGCCGATGACCTGGAACGGTCGCGGCAGCATCGGGTCGACGGGCAGGTCGCGGCTGGTTGTCGCCGACGGTGCGTCGACGCTCACGAGTGGCTCCCGTAGAGGTCGAGCAGGCGCATCCGGGCGTCCTGCAGCCGCTCGTACATCACGTGCGAGACCCGCTGCATCAGCGCGTAGCCCAGCGCCGGGTCCTGGTCGCACTTGCCGCGCAGGCACGCGCCGTCGAGGGCCACCGCACTCACCGGGGAGACTGCCCGGGCGTCGAACATCCACTGGTAGGGCGGGACGAGCCAGGACCAGCCCGCGACCTCGCCCTCGCCGAGGCTGGCGATGACCATCGTGCCCCGGCGGGGGTCGTGGACATCCAGGGCGACCCGGCCGTGACGGATGACGTAGAACGTGTCGGCGGGTTCGCCCGTACGGAACAGGACGTCGCCCTGGCTGAAGTGCACGTTCTGCGCACAGCCCACGACCAGTTCCATCGCGGCCGGGTCGAGCCCGGCGAAGAACGGGTGCTCGGGGAGGTACTCGACCAGGGTGCGCATGGGTCCTCCTAGCGGCCGGTGCTCGGGGTCGGGGGTGTTGCGGGGCCGGCGGCGGCGCCGGCGGGGGCCGGGTGTGGCTGCGGGACTCGGCTGCGCGGCGGGCCCGGAGGGCGGGGCGGAGAGGGCGGCGCTGGCAGGAGTGGTCTCCCGGTGCGTCGCGTCCTCGCGCAGGGCCGCCACCTCGGCGGTCAGGTCGATGCCCGCGGGGCACCAGGTGATGCAGCGACCACAGCCCACACAGCCCGACGTGCCGAACTGGTCGGTCCACGCCGCGAGCTTGTGGGTCAGCCACTGCCGGTAGCGGGCGCTGGTCGAGGTGCGTACCGCGCCGCCGTGCAGCCGTGAGTACTCCATCGAGAAGCAGGAGTCCCAGACCCGGTGACGTTCGTCGACGTCCCCGGACAGGTCGCTCACGTCCTCCACGGACGTGCAGAAGCACGTGGGGCACACCATGGTGCAGTTCGTGCAGGCCAGGCAGCGCGCGGCCACGTCGTTCCACCGGGGGCTCTCGGCGCTGGAGTACAGCAGGTCGCGCAGGTCGTCGGTCTGCAGCGTCCGGCCCATCTGGGCCACGGCGCCGGCCACGACCGCCTCGGCGGCCGCCAGGTCCGCCTCCGCCGGCGGGCATGCTGTCCACCTCGGCGAGGACCTCCTCGCCCGCCGGTGTCCCCGTCTCGACCAGGAAGCGGTGCCCGGCGGCGTCGATCAGCTCCGTCATCGTCAGGTCGGCACCCTGGCCGGGCTTCGGGCCTGTTCCCATCGAGGCGCAGAAGCAGGTGCCCGCCGGGGTCGCGCAGGTGACCGCGATCAGGAAGCTGTGCGCGCGGCGCGTCGCGTAGTGCGCGTCGACCGCGGCCCGCCCGAGCAGCACCGTGTCGTGGATGCCGATCGCGGCGAGGTCGCAGCCACGGATGCCCAGCAGGGCGACGGGCGCCGGCTCGGGCTCCCTGGGCGAGAGCGCGAACCCCTCGCCCGCGCGGGTTCCACGCCAGAGCTGCTCGTCGGGGGGGAACAGGAGCGGCTTGGCCGACTGCGCGGTGGCCGCGAACCCGAACAGGGCCCCGTCCTCGCGGGCACGGGTCCGGTAGTGGCCGGCCGCCTGGTCGTCGCCGATGCCGCGGGGGAGGTCCTCGACCGAGGTGATGTCGGCCAGCACCAGCGCCCCGTCCCGGGGCCGCGGGCCAATGACTCGGTAGCCACGACCACGCAGGGCGTCGATGAGCGCCTGCAGGCCGTGCAGATCCAGGATCGTGCCAGTTGCCATGGGCACCTCCGACGGCGGCCCCGCCAGCCTATGGCTGCCGAACATCCGACAGATAGGGCCCTTTGTCACTGCCGTCACAGGGCGATCGGCGGGTGCCGGGGCCGGGTCGCCGCCGCGACCCGTCGGGAGCCCCGGTGCCATGCTGGACCCATGACCTGGACCGACCGGCTCCGGGGAGACCCGGTGTCGTGGCTGCTCGAACCCGAGACCCCGGCCGTTCGCGCGCTCGCCCTCCAGCGGCTGCGGGATCGCCGGGCCGACGATCCCGACGTGGTCACCGCCCGTGCTGGGGCCATGGCCTGCGATCCGATCGCGGCCACCCTGGCCGCCCAGTCACCCGAGGGGTGGTGGGTCAAGCCCGGCCCCGGCTACGCACCCAAGTACACCGGCACCGTCTGGTCGTTGATCTTCCTCGACCAGCTCGGGGCCGACCCGGCCGACGAGCGCGTCCAGCGGGCGTGCGACTACGTCCTGCGGATGAACCCGACCGCCTCGGGCGGCCTGGGGTGCTCCGGCTCGCACAGGGAGGTCGCTCCCCCGCCCTCGAGCGTCCTGCACTGCCTGAACGGCAACCTGGTGCGCGCGCTGATCGGGTTCGGGCACCTGGGCGACGCGCGGGTCCAGTCGGCGATCACCTGGGCCGCGCGAGCGATCACCGGGCAGGACGCCCCGCGCTACTACGCCTCGGGGACGACCGGGCCCGGGTTCTCGTGCGGCGCGAACCAGGCCCTGCCGTGCGCCTGGGGCGCGGCCAAGGAGATGCTGGCCCTGGCCCGGATCCCCGAGTCGGCGCGGTCCCCCGAGGTGGTGGCGGCGATCGATGCCGGCGCACAGTTCCTGCTCTCCCGCGACCCGGCGCAGGCCGACTACCCGATGGGGTGGGGCAACACGAAGCCGTCCACGTCGTGGTTCAAGCTGGGCTTCCCCTCCGGGTACGTGGCCGACGTGCTGCAGGTCCTCGAGGCCCTCGCCGAGCTCGGCCACGCCCGCGATGCACGGCTGGAGAGCGTCCTACGACTGGCTGCTCAGCCAGCAGGACGCGGATGGCCGGTGGGCGAACCGCTACGCGTACCGCGGCAAGACCTGGGTGGACTTCGAAGACCAGGGGTCGCCCTCCAAGTGGGTGACCCTGCGGGCGTGCACCGTCCTGCGGGCAGCGGGGTGACCCAGGGACACGACCCATCGGCCGCACTCTCCCACCAGGTGCCCCGTGCGCCGGACCGGGTCGTCTGCAAGGATCAGGTCATGGCTGATGCACCCCCTCCCGCAGACGGTTGGTCCCGGATCCTGTTCAAGAGCAAGTTCGGTGCGGGCCGGGACTTCGAGGTGAGCGACGCCGCGGGTGCCCGCGTCCTGTTCGTCGACGGCAAGATCGGCGCGACCCCGAAGGCCGAGGTCCGCGACGCCCAGGACACGGTCCTCTACACGGTCAAGGGCCAGTTCCTCGGCATCCCGAAGCGGATGACGATCTCCGCCGCGGACGGCTCCCAGGTGGCCGAGCTCAAGGCCAAGGCCTTCTCCGTCATCAAGGACAAGATGACCATGACGATGGCCGACGGAAGCACCTGGCAGGTGCAGGGCACCCTGATGGAGAAGAACTACTCGATCAGCTCCGAGGGCCAGCCCATCGCGACGATCACCCAGAAGTGGCTGACGGTGCGCGACAAGTACACGGTGGACTACCTGAGCTCGCTGGACCCCGGCCTGGTCATGGCCGTGGTCTGGGCCATCGACCGCTGGGTCGAGCGCGACTGATCGCACGCAGGTCCCAGCACACGCTGGGTGGACCCCCCGCCCCGGGCGTGCGATCTTCGGGACGGTGGGTCTAGCGTCGAAACGTGGTCACCATCGTCCACGTCAACGACCGCACGGTGCGCACCGCAGCGCCCGCGGGCTCGACGCTCCTGGACCTCCTGCGTGAGGGCTGCGACCTCACCGCCACCAAGCCGGGCTGCCGGACCGGCGACTGCGGCGCCTGCATGGTCCTGGTCGGCTCGCGCTCCCCGGACCAGTCCGAGCCCGTCTACGAGCTGCACAACAGCTGCCTGACCACCGTGGCGATGGTGGCTGGGTGCCATGTCATCACGGCAGAGGGGCTGTCCGGCGCCGAGCTCGGACCGGTGCAGCGCGCGCTGATCGATTCCGGCGGCGTGCAGTGCGGCTTCTGCACGCCGGGCTTCGTCGTCGCGCTGACCTGGGCGCTGATGTCGGGGACCGATCCGCGGCGCGCCGCGGCCGGCAACCTCTGCCGATGCACCGGGTACACGGGCATCCGGCGGGCCTGTGACCTGCTGGCCGGCCCGGGACCGATCCCTCTCGACGCCCTCCTGGCGGAGCCCGTCCTGCGGGTGGCCAGGGCCCTGCCCCCGATCGAGCCGGAGCCCTTCGACGGGCACCCGAACCGGTGGCTCGCCGGGGCCACGGACGAGATCCCCGAGCACCGGCACGCCACCGCGCCGCATCGGCGACCGACGCTGCTGCGCCGCGTCCCCGAGCTGCGCCGGATCACCGAGTGCCCGGGAGGGGTCGAGCTGGGCTCGGCGGTGACGGCGGCCCAGGTGCAGGCCAGCGAGCTGGTGGCCGCGAGGTGGCCGACATTGCCCGACCACCTCGAGCAGTTCGGCTCACCCGCCGTTCGGGCATCGGCGACCCTCGGCGGCAACCTCGTGCACGCCTCGCCCACGGCCGACCTCGCGCTGCCGCTCCTGGCGATGGGGGCGTCGGTGGTCCTGTCCGGGCCGGGTGGGCGTCGTGAGGTCCCGCTGGAGCGCTTCTTCCTCGCCTACCGGCGGGTGGACCTGCGCCGTGGCGAGGTCCTGCTCGCCGTCCGGATCCCCGATCCACCGGCTGGCTCCCGGCTGCACCTCGAGAAGGTGGCCAAGCGCCGGTTCGACGACATCGCCAGCGCGAGCATCGCCGTCAGGCTGGACGTGGCTGACGCCGCCCTCGTCGACCTGCGGATCGCCGCCGGTGGCGTGGCCCCGATCCCGCTGCTGCTGACCCGCACGGCCGACGCCCTGCGCGGGACGACCCCGGACGCTCCGGTGATCCGCCGGGCGGTTGCCGTCCTCGCCGACGAGGTCACGCCCATCGATGACGTCCGCGGCTCGGCTGCCTACAAGCGCGCCCTGCTGGGGCACCTGCTCATCGCTGCGCTCACTGAGGGGAACCCGCACCTCGCGGCCGAGGTGCTCGACCTGCCCGTCCCGCCCGTCCCACCCGGCCCGCCCGGCCGCCCGGCGCTCGCCGCTCCCTCCCCGGCGCCCAACCCCAGACGGTTGTGGGGTCATGAGCGCCGACAACACCGACCTCCTGATCCGCGGGACCGCCCGGTTCACCGCCGACCTCCCCCTTCCGGCTGGGGGCCTGCACGCGATGGTCGCAGTCTCCCCGCACGCCCATGCCTCGTTCACCCGGCTCGACATCGCGGCTGCCTCGGGCCATTCCGGGGTCCGGGCCGTGCTCACCGCCGCCGACATCCCGGGAGTCAACCAGATCAGCACGTTGGCCCATGATGAGCCGCTGCTGGCTGACGGTGAGGTCCACTGCGTCGGCGAGCCGGTGGCGCTCGTGATCGCCGACTCCGCGGACGCCGCGTGGCGCGCAGCCCAGCTCGTCACGGCCGACTGGGTGGTGCTCCCCGCGATCCTCGATGCGCGCGAGGCGTACGAGGAGGGCCACGTCCTGACCCCACCGCGGACGTTCGCCAGCGGGGACGTCGATGCGGCCTGGGCCGGTTGCGCGACGGTCGTGTCCGGTCGGGTGGAGCTCGGCGCCCAGGAGCACGCCTACCTCGAGACGCACAGCGCCCTGGCCCTCCCGCGCGACGACGGCGGCCTGCTCGTGCACTCCTCCACGCAGTCGCCGAGCGCGACGCAGCGGGCGGTGGCGACGGTCACCGGGCTGCCGATGAACCTCGTCGAGCTCCAGGTCGCCCGACTCGGTGGCGGCTTCGGCGGCAAGGAGGAGCAGGCCACGCCCTGGGCCGCGCTCGCAGCGTTGGGCGCTGTCGCGACCGGGCTCCCGGTCCGGGTCGCTCCCGACCGCCGCGACGACATGCGGATCACGGGCAAGCGCCACCCGTATGCCGCCGACTACCGCCTCGGCCTCGATGGGCAGGGGCGTTTCGTGGCCTACGAGGCGACCCTGCTGCAGAACGCCGGCTGCACCACCGACCTCTCGCCGGCGATCCTCGAACGCTCCCTGTTCCACGCCACGAGCGCGTACACGATCCCGAACGTGCGGATCACCGCGGCCAGCTGCCGGACGAACCTGCCGTCCAACACGGCCTTCCGCGGGTTCGGGGCACCGCAGGCGATCGCCGTCCTGGAGTCGGCGATCCGGGCTGCGGCCCGCGAGCTGGGCGTCCCGGCCATGGCGCTGCAGGAGCGCAACCTCGTCTCCGAGGGTGACGTCACCTACTACGGCATGCCCCTGGTCGACGTGCGGGCCCGGGAGTGCTGGGCGGAGCTCGTGGCCCGCCATGACCCCGCAGGGATGCTCGCCGCGGCGGAGGCGTTCAACGCGTCCCATCCGTTGCAGCGACGCGGCGTGGACGTCATCGGCGTCTGCTTCGGGATCGCGTTCACCGCGCGACCCCTGAACCAGGCAGAGGCGCTGGTCCACGTGTACGCCGACGGAACGGTGTCGGTCACGACCGGCGCCGTCGAGATGGGACAGGGCGTGTACGCCAAGATCCAGGCGGCCACCGCGCACGAGTTGGGTATCCCGGCCGAGCTGGTCCACGTCGAGCCGACCACCACGTCCCGGGTCGCCAACGTCTCGCCGACCGCCGCGAGCACGGGCGCGGACCTCAACGGTGCCGCAGCGATCCAGGCCTGTCGGGTCATCCGTGCCGGCCTGGACAAGGTCGACCCCGACGGCGAGCTGGAGTGGGCTGACCGGGTCGAGCGCGCCTACGTCGAGCGCATCGGGCTCTCGGCCCTGGCCCACTACACGACCCCCGGGCTGGACTTCTCCGTGGGCGCCCTCACCGGCCGGCCGTTCGCCTACCACGTGTACGGCGCGGCCGTCGTGGAGTCGAGCGTCGACGTCCTGCGCGGGACCGCCCGGATCGATCGGGTCGGGATCGTCCACGACATCGGCCGCAGCATCGACCCGCGCATCGACCGTGGCCAGGTCGAGGGTGCCGTCGTCCAGGGGATCGGCTGGATGACCAGCGAGGAGATCCGCCACGACCGACAGGTCGGCTGGTCACCGACTCGCTGGCGACCTACAAGATCCCCGACCTCGACAGCGCGCCGGAGATCGAGGTGACCCTGCTGCAGCGCGAGTCGCCGGGGCTGCTCGGGAGCAAGGCCGTGGGCGAGCCGCCGCTGGTCTACGGACTGGGTGCGCTCTTCGCGATCCGCGCGGCGATCGAGTCGGTGCGCCCCGACCTCTCGACGGACGTGGTCGCCCCGCTGACCCCGGAGCGGATCTTCGGCCTCCTCCACGGTCCCCTGGACGGCGACGACGCGGTGCCCGATGCCTGAGGTGGAGGTCTGGCGCAGCCTCGCCCGCGAGCTCGAGGTGGGGGGTGCGTGCGCCCTGCTCGCCGTGGTCGACAGTCGGGGCAGCGCGCCCGGGCGGCGCGGGGCAGTGATGGCGGTGGGCCCGGGCGGCCCGCTCGCGGGGACCATCGGCGGCGGAGTCGCGGAGGCCGCCCTGGTCGATCAGGTCTCGGCGGACCTGCGCTCCGGGTCCCTGGTGCCGCGCCGCGTCCCGTTGGCGCACCGGGAAGGTGCTGCTGACGCGTCCGGGATGATCTGCGGTGGGTCGCAGGTCGTGGTCGTGGCTCCTCTGGACGAGGATGACCGCGCCGCCGTGGCCGGTGTGGTCGATGCCGTGGCTGCGGGGAGAACGGTCGCGTGGTCGATCGATCAGCGCGGGTGGCACGTCATCGCTGAGGCACCGGCATCGCAGGCGCCGGCATCGGGACTGGCGGCACCGGAGTGGTCGCAGGTGCTTCGCAGCGGACCGACGCATCTGGTCCACGTGGTCGGTGCCGGGCACGTGGGCTCCGCCCTGGTCCCACTGCTGGTCGTGCTGGACTTCCGGGTGGTCCTGGTGGACGAGCGGCCGGGACTCGCGTCCGGCGCCGGGACCGCTGCCCACGAGCGCGTCGCCCTGCCGTATGAGGACCTCGCCGAGATCGTGCGCCCCGGCCCGGACAGCTTCGCCGCGATCATGACCCACTCCCACGAGCGCGACGCCGTAGCCCTGGCCACGCTCGAATCGCTGGAGCTGGGCTACCTCGGCCTCCTCGGCAGCCGCGCGAAGGTCCGCCGGATCGTCGGCGACCGGGTCCTGCCCGCGTGGTTCCACGCCCCCATGGGCGTCCCGATCGGCAGCGCCACGCCGGCCGAGATCGCCGTCAGCATCGCGGCGGAGATGGTCTCCGTGCGCAGCGCTGCTCGCCGGGACACCACCGGGTGACGTCCTGGCGAGCAGCGACTCAGGTGCTGCTGTGGCTCACGTGCTGCGTGCCTGCGTGCGGGCGGTGAGCCCGTACTCGGCGAACAGCGCGTCGCGCTTCACCTGCCACGTGGCAAGCGCAGCACGCTTCTCGGCACGTTGGTTGGCGGTGAGCTTCGTCTGGGTTCCCCGCGCCTTCTGCCCACTTCGCTGGCCCTGCCCGGCCACGGGCGCGGCCTTCCCGTACTTCGCCATGATGGTGTTGCGCTCCTTCTTCAGCATGGTCATCTTCGCCTCGAAGGCGTCGTGCCTCTCGACGGAGAGCGTCGAGGCGGGGCCGTCCCCAGGGCACGTATCCGTGGTCGCGGCACTGGCGGCCCCTGCGCCCAGGCTCAGCAGCACGGCGGCGCCGACGGTGGCGATCCCTGTCGCGGCAATCCGGTGGATCCTCATGGTGCTCACTCCTTCTCATGGTTGGGTCTTCCACCTCTGATCCTGCGTGCCGGTGCTGGAGGCGGCCGGGAGGGAGGCAGGAGATAGGCGGGAGGTCGGCTCAGAGGCATGTAAGGGCAGAGGGCGGCGAGGTCAGAGCAGCAGGCTGGCCGGGGTGCTGTGGCAGGCTGGGGCCACCATGCCGCACGCCGCGTCCGACCCACGGGTCCTCATCGTCGATGACGAGGAGAACGTCGCCTTCCTGATCTCCTCAGCCCTGCGCCTGGCCGGCTACGAGACCCTCGTGGCCACGACCGGCATCCAGTGCGTCGAGGATGTCGGCCGGTTCGCTCCCCACGTCATCGTCCTGGACGTCATGCTCCCGGACATCGACGGGTTCGAGGTGCTGCGCCGGATCCGCTCCGGCGGCTCCCAGGCGCCGGTCCTCTTCGTCACCGCGCGGGGTGACACGACCGATCGGGTGCGGGGCCTGACCAGCGGCGGGGACGATTACATCGTCAAGCCCTTCGAGCTCGAGGAGCTGGTGGCCCGGGTCCAGGTCGCCGTCCGGCGAGCCGGCGTCGGCGAGAGGTCGTCGCGGTTGGCCGTCGGCGACCTGTCCATGGATCTCGACTCGCATCGGGTCTGGCGCGGCGAGGTTGAGGCCCACCTGACGGCGACCGAGTTCACCCTGCTGCGGGTCCTGATGGCCAACGCCGGGCGGGTCGTGACTCGGGAGCAGATCCTGGACTCCGTATGGCAGTACGACTTCAACGGCGAGTCCTCGATCATCGAGTCGTTCATCCGGAACCTGCGCAAGAAGGTCGATGCCACCGAGCCGAAGCTGATCCAGACGGTCCGTGGGGTCGGATACACCGTCCGGGAGCCCTGATGTCGCTGCGGACCCGGTTGCTCGTGGGCCTGGGGATCATCGCCGGGCTCCTGATCGTCTCCGGGTTGCTGATCCTGGGCATCCAGCGCGCCTTCCTCGTCGGCCAGCTCGACGATCGGCTGTACCGCCAGGTGCAGAACGCCACTGCCCAGGTGGCTGCCGGCGAGGAGCTGACGGGTGCTGGCCCCGGCCAGCAGCGGCAAGTGCGGGGGCTGGCTGACGTGTACACGGGCGTGCTCACCGGGACCGGCCTGAAGACGCTGAACACCCCGGCGACCGATCCGGGTCTCACCCCGACGCTCGATCCACAGGACCCGCCCCCCTCGCCGGCGACCGTTCCTGCCACCGGTGGGGACGCTGATCGGATGCGCATCATCACCTCAGGGTTGCCGGACGGGCAGATCCTGGTCCTGGGTCGATCCATGGGGGAGGTCGATGCTGCCCTGGCCGGGCTGAGGTCGACGCTGCTGGCCGTCGGCAGCGTGCTGCTGGCGGTGATCGCCCTGGTGTTCTGGTGGATGCACCGGTTGGGGATCGACCCGATCCTGCGCGTGACCCGTGTCGCTCGGTCCATCAGCGCAGGTGACACCAGCCAGCGGGTGGAGCCCTTCCCGGTCGGGACCGAGGCCCACGACCTGGGCACTGCGTTCAACCAGCTCGTGGACACCAGCGTGACCACGCAGGAGCGTCTGCGCCAGTTCGTCGCCGACGCCTCCCACGAGCTGCGCACGCCACTGGTCACGCTCAAGGGGTACGCCGCGCTGTACGGGGCGGGCGGACTCCCCGACGAGCAGAGCACCGCCGACGCGATGCGCCGGATCAAGCAGGAGGCCGACCGGATGGGCCGCCTCGTGGACGACCTGCTGCTCCTGGCCGAGTTGGACAAGGGGCCGACCCTGAGCCTCGGGCCCGTCGACCTCGTCGAGATCGTCGAGGACCTCGCCGGGGACCTTCGGGCCGTGGACCCGGACCGGGTGATCACTGTCCACGCGCCCGGGAGTGCCGTCGTCCAGGGTGACCGGGACCGGCTCATCCAGGTGGTCGCCGCGCTGACGACCAACGCCGTGCGCCACACCCCCACGGGAACCGGGATCGACCTGCGGATCGTGTCGACTGCCGCATCGGTGCGCATCGAGGTGGCCGACGACGGCCCGGGCATCGCCGCCGAGGACCTGGCCAAGGTGTTCGACAGGTTCTATCGCGCCGACGTGGCTCGGGCGCGTGCCTCCGGCGGCAGCGGTCTGGGCCTGGCGATCGCCTCGGCGATCGTGGCGGCCCACGGCGGCAGCGTGGGGGTCCAGAGCCCTCCCGGCGGGGGGGCCACCTTCTGGGTGGAGCTGCCCACCGCAGGGCCGCCGGCGCGGTCGGACGCGCCGATCGGCGGATGACGAGCGGCAGGCCCTGCAGGGGGACGGGTGCAGGGCCTGCCGTGCCCGTTGCGGGCCGGGCGGTGGGGGTCAGGCGGTGGCGATCGTCCCGCCGTTGCGCTGGAAGGCGGCCAGGTGCCGCTCGCTGCCTGCCAAGAGGTTGCCCAGCACGGCCGTGACGTCCGCGGGGGCGTCCAGCGTCATGGCCTCCGTGAGGTCGGCGATGTCCTTGACCTCGATGTCGACGCCCACCTGCGCTGCCGCCTCGCGGCTGTCGTCGACCCGTTCGGCGAGCTCGTTGTAGAGCGCCTGCAGGCTCTTGTCCTCGAACTCCCCGGGCTCGTTGCCCTCAGTGGGATCCTTCACCGAGTAGCGGTCCAGCAGCACCTGCACCTCGCTCATGTGGGTGCTCTCCGACCGGTTGATGTTGGCGAAGACCCGGGCATCGGGGTGGGCGCCCATCGCCAGGGCGTAGACGTCGTGGGCCAGCTTCTCCTCCTCGACCATGAACGCGAGCTGTTCCGCGACGTCCTGGGTGATCGTCGCCCCCGGCACCGCCGCCGGGACGTCCTCGGCATGCGATTCCTGCTGCCCGCCCTGACCGTGCGTGCCGGAGCCGTTCGCACCCTGGCCGTTCCCCTGGCCCTGGCCCTGGCCGTTGCCGTTCCCCTGGCCCTGGCCCTGGCCGTTGCCGATGCCCGGCCCTGACCCTGGCCGTTGCCCTGACCCCAGCCGTTGCCCTGCCCTGCGGTGGTGCTGTGCTCGTCCGGCGACACCGGCGCGGCCTGCGCGGCGATCGCGGTCGTGCTGGCCCCCTCGCTGCCGTCGAGGGCCACCGTGAGCCCAGCCACCCCGAGCACCCCGACGCCTGCCAGCAGCAGGGCCGCTGTCATGTTCCTGTCCATGTGGTCCACCCCTTCGGTCCGACCCGCGGCACCATGCCCGGGTCCTTCGTGACCACCACGATGCCCCGGGTACCTGCACCCCCCTGGGACAGCAGCAGGCGATCTGCTGGAGGCTGTGCGTGGGCCAGGTAAGGGCGGTCGTCGCGAATCGAGTCGCGCGCACCGCCGCGACCGCGGGCTCAGCTCGTGACGTCCTTGTTGGCGAACCGCGCCCAGGCCAGGGCGAGGAACACCACGACGTAGCCGAGGTCCACGAACAGGCCGGTGCGCATCACGTCGGCGAACACGGGATCGCGGAACAGGTCGACGAACGCCGACCAGCGGTGCACCAGCAGCCAGGGCGCCAGCCAGTCCAGCTGCGGGATCCCGTCCATGATCCACATCGCGCTGGAGATGATCGTGGTGGTCACCATCGCCGCGATCGGCTGCTCGGTGAGGGTGGAGACGAACAGGCCGATGGCGGCCAGCCCGGCGAGCCCGGCGGTGACGTAGAGGACCGCCAGGGCCACCCGCCCCAGGGCCTCGACCAGGGAGATCTGGTTGCCCGACAGCAACGTGGTGGGGCCCAGGCCCAGCAGGGCTCCGCCCACGACGATCCCCGTGCCGACGACCACGACCACGCCGATCAGCGCGCCGACCACCAGCGACAGGTACTTCACCACCAGCAGCCGTGTGCGTCCCACCGGCACGGTGAGCAGGTAGCGCAGCGTGCCGATGTTGGCCTCGCCGGCGACCGTGTCCCCGGACAGCACGGCGACCGCCAGGGGCAGGAAGAGCGCCATCTCGACGGTCAGGGCGGTCAGGGCCACGAACACGCCGTTCGAGGTTGCCGCCGAGATCAGGTCCGGGCCGTCCCCCTCTGAGGGATCGGAGGCGTTGATCGCGATCGCCAGCAGCACCGGGAGGGCGGCCAGCACCAGGATGCCGGCCTTGTTCCGCCGGCGGCCGAGGATCAGGCGCATCTCCGAGCGCAGGAGTCGCCACGAGGCGCCCAGCACTCCCTGGGATTGCCGGGGCGCAGCGGGACCGCCGCCGCCCGTCGCGTCGCGCACCGACCCGCTTACCGCCTCAGCCGCTGACATCGAAGCCCTCCCCGGTCAGCGAGACGAACAGGTCCTCCAGGCTCGGGGCCTGCACGGCGAAGCCGCGTACGCCGACGCCGGCAGCCACCAGGGCGGCCACGATCTGCTCGGGGGGGACATCCCCCGGGGGAGCCGATGCCCCGCTCCCGGTCGTCACGACACCGGTCAGGCCCAGGGCACGCAGGGTCTCGGCCGCGAGCTCGGGCTGGGCGGTCGTCACCTCGACGACGGCGGCCGCACCTGCGGACCGCACCTCGCCGACGGTCCCCTGTGCGACCAGCCGGCCCTCGCGCATCACGCCGACGTGCGAGCACATCTGCTCGACCTCCGACAGCAGGTGGCTCGAGACCAGGACCGTCGCGCCGTCGCCGGCCAGGGACGCCACGAGGTGGCGCACCTCGCGGGTGCCCTGCGGGTCCAGTCCGTTGGTCGGCTCGTCGAGGATCAGCAGGTCGCGCGGCGCCAGGAGTGCGGCCGCGATGGCCAGCCGCTGGCGCATCCCGAGGGAGTACGCGCGGTACCGCTTGCCGGCCGCCGCGAGCAGCCCGACCCGGTCGAGGGCAGCGTCGATGCGGTGCGCGGCGGTGCGCGGATCGGCGTACCGGTCGGCGGAGTCCAGCCGCGCGAGGTTCGCCCGACCCGACAGGTACGGGTGGAACGCCGGACCCTCCACGAGCGACCCCACCCGCGGCAGGACCGCCTCACCGCCGCCGGGCATCGAGGCGCCGAGCAGGTCGATCTGGCCACCGGTCGGTCGGACCAGGCCGAGCAGCATCCGGATGGTGGTCGTCTTGCCCGACCCGTTCGGGCCGAGGAAGCCGTAGACCGCGCCGGTCGGGACGTCGAGGTCGATGGCGTCGACGACCGTCTGGGAGCCGAACCGCTTGGTCAGCCCCGCACTGGTGACCGCTGAGCGCAGTCCGTCGGCCAGGCGGGTCCCCGACGACCCGGTCCCGGACGACCCGCTGCCGGACGGTGCCGCAGCCGTCACTGGGCGGCCAGGGCGGCGCCGAGCGCCTCCGGGCTCACGGCACCGACCGCGACCCGGCCGTCGTCGGTGAGGATCACCGAGAACAGCGTGCCGCGCAGCACGCGACCGGTCCCCCACGCCCCGGACTCGGCGGGCAGGGCCTCGATCAGGGCCAGGGCAGTCCCAGCGGGGTCACCGCCAGCGCTGTCGCCCTCGGACGACCCGCGCATCCCGTCCTCGGCCAGGTCGGCCAGCGAGTCGACCGGCAGGTCGGCGATCACGACCGTGCTCCAGCCCTCGCCCACGATCGTGGGCTCGGCGCCCTCGGGCAGGTCTGCCCCGGCGGCCCCGGACGCCTTCGCCGCGTTCATGTCGGCGGCCGCGTGCTCAGTGACCGTCGCCCCGGGCGGCGGGGTGAACTCGAACAGGGACGCGTCCGGAGCTGAGTAGTCCACGGAGCTGAAGCCGACCTCGAAGGCCGGATCCGGGATTGCAGTGGAGTAGACGCGAACCCGCAGCGGCACATTGGTCTCGGCGTCCATCGACAGCGTGACGCGCGCAACGAGGGTCTCGGGATCCTTCGGGGTCAGGACCAGCTCGTAGGCGTTGCGCCCGGCCACCGTGCCCACGCCTGACGTGGTCACCTCGGTGGTGGGGTCGATCGCGTCGAGGGCCATCGCGGCAGCCTCCTGCGGGGTGCTCGGGAGCTCGACCCCCGGCGGCAGCTCGGACCCGTCGAGGGCGCCGCCCTTCGTGCCGTCGTGCTCCGGAAGGACGTACCGGTCGGCGGTCGCGTTCGCGCTCGACCACACCCAGGCCTCCTGGCCGTTGCGGACCACCGTGGTCTCCGCCGCCCGCTCGATCAGGGCCAGGCGCTGGCGTTCCGGCCCGTCGGTCCAGATGCGCAGGGTGTTCTCACCGCTCGCCAGGGCCATCGGCCCGGACGAGGGCATCATGCCCATCGGCAGGCTGGGCAGGCCCAGGTCCGCGGTCGTCACGACTGTCCCCGAGACCGCCGTGGCGCTGGGCTGTGCCAGGGCGACCAACAGCTCCTCGGCCGTGTGCGGCTCGAGCCCGGAGTCGGCGGTGGCGGCCATGGGCGCCAGGGCAGCGCCACCCACGAGGAGGACCGCTGCGCCCGCGGGCACCGCCCAGCGCAGCCCGGGTCGCCGATCGAAGAAGCTCATGACCCCATCATGCGCCTGATCCGGCCCATCGTCACACCCTCGGTGCTGGGCAGCGTCGACCCACGACGCGTGCCCTGCGGGCCTCTGCCACCGGCCCGCACACGGAACCGGCCATCAGTTGCAGGCCACAGGCATCCTTCCGCGGGACGCACACGGAACCGGCCGAATGGCCGCACTTCAGGGCGCCATCGAGGCGGTTCTGAGTGCGTCCCGGGACGGGTCCGATCTGGACCGCCGATAAGGCAGGTTTCGTGTGCGTCCCGGGCCTGCCTAGGCCCCCAACTCGTGGGCCAGGTCCTCGAGCTCGGCGCCGCCGGCCATGGCTGCGACCAGCTCGTCGAGCTCCACCTCGTCCTTGAGCCACCGGTTGGTCATCCTGCCGCGCTTGAGCAGCACGAACTCGTCGCCGACCATGTAGGCGTGGTGCGGGTTGTGCGTGATCAGCACGACGCCGATCCCCCGGTCCCGGGCATCGCGGACGAACTTCAGCACCTTGCCCGACTGCTTCACGCCCAGGGCTGAGGTGGGCTCGTCGAGGATGACGACCTCCGCGCCGAAGTAGACCGCACGGGCGATCGCCACGGCCTGCCGCTCGCCGCCGGAGAGCGTGCCGATGGGCTGGTCGGGGTCGCGCAGGTCGATGCCGAACATCAGGAGCTCGCGGCGCGCGATCTCCCGTCCCTGCCCTGATGTCCATCCGCCGCAGTGGCCCCCACCCCTTCTGGGGCTCGCGGCCGAGCACGAAGTTGCGCCACACGCTCATGAGCGGGATCGTCGCGAGGTCCTGGAACACGGTGGCGATCCCCGCGTCCCCTGCGTCCTTCGGCGAGCCGAACACCGTGGGGACGCCGCCCACGTACATGGTCCCGGAGTCGTTCTGGTGCACCCCGGACAGGATCTTGATCAACGTGGACTTGCCGGCGCCGTTGTCGCCGAGCACGCAGGTGACCCGGCCGTGGGTGACGTCCATCGACACCCCGTCGAGGGCGACCACGCTGCCGAACGTCTTGCCGACGTCCTCGAGGCGCAGGTACATGTCATGGCCGTCTGTGGGAGTGCGCCCCACCTCTGCCGCACCTGCCGAAGCGGAGGGAGCCTGCTCGGTCATTTCGCGCTCCCCCCGGCCCGGTCGCGGACCCACATGTTGAGCATCACCGCGGCGAAGAGGATCAGGCCGAAGAAGGTGAACCGCCAGGTGGAGTCCCATCCGGCGTACTGGATGCCCAGGGTGGTCATGCCCAGGATCAGCGCGCCGAGGCTGGCGCCGATCACCGAGCCCGCGCCGCCGGTCATGAGCGTCCCGCCCACGACGGCGGCAATGATGTAGTAGAACTCGTAGCCCGTGCCCTGCCCGGCGCTGACCGAGGTGAGCTCGACGGCGTTGATCGTGCCGACGAGTGCGGCCGCCAGCGAGACGGTGACGAACATGCTGACCTTGGTCCGCCGCACCGGGACACCCACGTTGCGCGCGGCGTTCTTGTCGCCGCCGACCGCGTAGATCCAGTTGCCCTGGCGGGTGCGCTGCAGCACCCACGTGCCCACGACGATCACCAGCAGCCACCAGCCCACCGACACGGTGAACGGCCAGCTCGCATCCAGTCGGGAGCCGAACACCCACTGGGCGGCGGTGTAGCCCGTCGCCTCGTCGATCCCGCCGACGCGCACCTGCCCGGTGATCGCCTGGGTCACCCCGGAGTTCGCGCCGAGCAGCACGAACATCGTGGCCAGGGTGACGATGAAGCTCGGGAGCTTCGTCCAGGTGACCAGCAACCCGTTGATCAGCCCGATGCAGACGGCGAACACGATCACGATCGCCAGGGCCGGCCAGAAGCCCATGCCGACCTCGGAGATCAGGATGCCGAGCAGCAGGCCGGTGGACCCGGTCATCACGCCGCTGGACAGGTCCACCTCCCCGCTGATCATCAGCAGGCAGACCGCGCACGCCATGATCCCGTAGGAGGCCGAGACCGACATCCACGAGGTGACGCCGGACGGTGAGTTGAACGTGCCCGTCTCGTCGGCCAGCGAGAAGAAGACGAAGACGACGATCGCGGCGATCAGCGCACCGACCGAGGGGCGCACGAGCAGGCGCCGCCACGTCGGGGTGTGCCGGATCCGCTCGTCGGCCTTCGCGGCCGGAGCGGGCGCTGGTGCGGGGGCGGTGGTGGCCATCGACTACCTCGTTCCCTGGTCGGCCAGTGCGGCGATCGAGGCCGCGTTCTCCTGGGTGACGAAGCTCGGGCCCGTCGCCACGATGGTGTTCGCCCCCACCTCGTTGCGGTTGCGCACGGCCAGCTCGAGGAACGTCACAGGCAGGTAGCCCTGCAGGTAGGGCTGCTGGTCGACGGCGAAGGCGATCCTCCCCGTGGCGATCGCATCCAGCACATCGGGGCTCAGGTCGAAGGTCGCCAGCGTCGCGTCACGCGACGTGACCTCCTTGAGCGCGGCCATCGCGATGTCGGGGTCGAGGGCCAGGACCGCATCCGGGGACTGGGCTGCCATCGCCGCGCCGATCTCCCGGGCCGTGCTGCCCGGGTCGGCCTTGCCGGTCACCTGGACGTTGATGACCTCGCCACCGGACTCGGCCATGCCCTCCTTGGCCCCGGCGCAGCGCTCCTGCAGGCCGATGTTGTTGACCTCGTGCAGGATGCACAGGACCTTGCTGGCCCCATCCTCGCCGAGCCGCTTGCCTGCGCCGACCCCGGCGACGCGCTCGCTCTGGCCGACGTGGGTGATCACGTTGGGCATCTGCTCGAGCAGGTCGGATCCCGAGTTGAGCGTCACGATCGGGATGCCGGCGGCCTCGGCCTCGGCAAGCGCGCTGGAGATCGCCCCGATGTCCGGCGCCGACACGGCCAGCCCGTCGGCGCCCTGGTTCAGCGCCGCCTTGATCATCTCCGACTGCTGCTTGGCGTCCCCCGCGGAGCCCTGGTAGTCCAGGGTCACCTCGGGCAGGGTCGCGGCGGAGTCCTCGGCGCCCTTGCGCACGATCGACCAGAACCCGCCGTCATCGCCGTGGGTGATCATCGCGATGCGCATCGGCCCGGTGTGCACCTCGGCGTCGCTGCCGCCAGTGGAGCGGTCCACGGGATCGACCGTGCAGGCCGAGATCAGCGCAAGGGCGAGCAGCGCGGCGGCCAGCAGCATCGGCGCCCGGCGGCGCTCAGGTGCCGGGCGCCTGGTCGACTGCGGCGTGCGGGGCAGCGGCATCCGTGGGCCTTCCGGGTCGTGGGCGGTCCCACTGTGGCAGAAGTGACCCATGGTGCGCCCCCGGACCGATCATGGCGCGCCGGGCGGAGCCGAGCTCACGCCTCGGACCGATCTCGTGCGCAGACCACGCCCGATCCGCGTACCACTCGCCGCGAGCTACGCGCCCGCTCCATGTGGCCGTGCTCGCGCTCGGCTACATGTGGCCGTGCTCGCGCTCGGCGTCGAGCCGGGCGGCATACGCGGCCACCTGGGTGCGCCGCTCCATGCCCAGCTTGGCCAGCAGGGAGGAGACGTAGTTCTTCACGGTCTTCTCCGCCAGGTGCATGCTCTCGCCGATCTGGCGGTTGGTCATGCCCTCGCCGATCAGCACGAGGATCCGGCGCTCCTGGTCGTTGAGCTGGTCGACCTTGGAGTCCGACTGGGCGCCACTGCGCAGGCGCTCGAGCACCCGCTGGGTCGCCCGCGGGTCCAGCAGGCTGCGCCCCGCGGCCACGGAGCGGACGGCCTCGACCAGGTCGTTGCCCTTGATGTCCTTCAGCACGTATCCCGCAGCACCGGCCATGATCGCGTCGAACAGCGCCTCGTCGTCGGCGTAGGACGTGAGCATCAGGCACTTGAGGTCGGGAAGGATCGAGCGCGCGTCGCGGCACACCTCGATCCCGGTCCCGTCGGGCAGGCGCACGTCGAGCACGGCCACATCGGGGCGGGCGGCGGGGATGCGGTGCAGCGCGTCGACAGCCGAGCCGGCCTCGCCGACGACCTCCATGTCGGACTCGAGGCCGAGGAGGTCAGCAATGCCCCGACGCACCACCTCGTGGTCGTCGAGAAGGAACACCCGGATCGTCATGGGGCAAGTGTGCCCCATTGCGGCCCGACGGGGGCCTGGATCTCGCCCGTGAGGGGCGAATCGCGGCTATTGCCCGATCTGGGGGCAGCGCTGCGGGAAGCCGGGTGTCCACTATGTGGACGCTTTGTGGATCGGACTTTGCGCTGCGTGATCGACCGACTTAGCCTGACGGCACCTTCCAAACGGCCTATACCACAGGCCCTTCCTCCTGGGAGCACCGTGTCCGCACTTGTCGCATCCACTCCCCTGGGGGACGCGGATGCGACAACCGGGGACGGAACTTGTGCATGCCCCGGGGCGCACCCGTCGGCGGCGATCTCATGACCCTGCTCGTCGTGGGCGTGAACCACCGATCGGCACCCTCGCGGGTCCTTGACCAGGTGGGCCTCACCCTCGACGAGGCGGAGCGGTTGTCGGCCGACCTCGCGGCCAGCGAGGTGGTCGGCGAGGCCATCGTGCTGGCGACCTGCAACCGGGTCGAGGTGTACGCCGACGTGACCCGCTTCCACCCGGCTGTGACGGCGGTCGCCGAACTCATGGCCAAGTGGACCGGCTGCGACCGGGCAACCCTCATCGAGAACAGCTACGTCCACTTCGACGCCGCCGCGGTGGCCCACCTGTTCTCCGTGGCCGCCGGCCTGGACTCGATGGTCGTGGGGGAGGCCCAGATCCTGGGCCAGGTGCGCGCAGCCCTCGTGCGGGGCCAGGACAGCGGGACTGCGGGGCGGGTCCTCAACGGCGTGGGCCAGCAGGCGCTGCGGGTCGGCAAGCGGGTCCACGCCGAGACCGGCATCGACCGCTCCGGGGTCTCGGTCGTGTCCGTCGCCCTCGACGCCGCCGCCGACGTCCTCGGTGACCTGGCCGGCCGTCGCGTCCTCGTGGTCGGCGCCGGGTCCCTGGGTGCCCTGGCCGCCTCCACGCTGGTCGCACGGGGAGCCGGCGATGTGGTGGTGGCCAACCGCACGCCAGCGGTCGCGGAGCGTGTCGCGGCCGGGGTGCCCGGTGGACGCGCGATCGACCTCCAGGACCTTCCGGCGGCGCTGGCCGAGGTCGACCTCGCCATCTGCTGCACGGGTTCCCAGGACAGCGTCATCGACCTCGGCGTCGCCCAGGTGGCGCGGGCATCGGCCCCCCCTGGCCAGCCCCTCGTGGTGCTCGACCTGGCCCTGCCGCACGACGTGGACCCTGAGGTCGGCGACCTGCCCGGCGTCACCCGGATCGACCTCGCTGCCCTGGCCACGATGCCTGCCACAGCCGCCTCCGAGGCGGACGTGCGGGCAGCCCGCGCGATCGTGGCCGAGGAGGTCGAGGCCCACCTGGCGGCCGTGGCCGGCCAGGCGGTCGAACCCGTGCTGGTCTCGCTGAGGGCGCACCTGGGAGGCGTGCTCGACGCCGAGATGGATCGCCTCCGGCTGCGCCTGACCGGCCTCGACTCCGCGGCCATGGCCGAGGTGGAGCGCGCCATGCGCCGGGCCATGGCCACCCTGCTGCACCAGCCGACCGTCCGGATGAAGCAGCTGGCTGCCGAACCGGGCGGCGACCGCTACGCCGAGGCGCTGTCGGCCCTGTTCGACCTCGACCCCTCGCTGCCGGCCTCGGTGGTGGACCCGTCGCCCGACCTCGATCCGACAACGGACGCACCGCACGTGCCCGGGGGTTCGCGATGAGCGTCCACCCCCTGGAGCCCGCGCCGGTCGACGTCGCCCCGGTCGAGCCCGCCCCCCTGCGGCTTGCCACTCGCCGCTCCCCCCTGGCGATGGCCCAGTCGAGGATGGTCGGCGAGCAGCTCGCGGCCCTGACCGGGCGCACCCTGGAGCTCGTCGAGGTGACCACCCGGGGCGACGTCGACCGGGCGCCGTTGACGCAGATCGGCGGGACCGGCGTGTTCGTCGTGGCCGTCCGCCAGGCCCTGGTCGATGGCCGTGCGGACGTGGCGGTGCACTCGCTCAAGGACCTGCCCACCACCCCGGACGAGCGGCTGCACCTGGCGGCGATCCCGTCGCGGGAGGACCCCCGCGACGCCCTGGTCGCCCGTGAGGGGGCCACCCTGGAGACGCTTCCGGTCGGCGCCCGGGTCGGCACCGGCTCCCCGCGGCGTCGTGCCCAGCTGGCGGTCGCCCGTCCCGACCTCGACCTCGTGGACATCCGCGGGAACGTCGACACGCGGATGTCCCGCGTGACCGACCACGGGTCCGATGGCCTGGATGCCGTGGTCCTGGCCGCCGCGGGCCTGTCCCGGCTCGGTCGGCAGGCCAGCATCACCGAGCTGATCGACCCCGAGCGGGTGATGCCCGCCCCCGGTCAGGGCGCCCTGGCGGTCGAGGTCCGTGCCGAGGGCGCCCTCGTGGTGGGCCAGGGCACGCCCTCCCACCCGGGTCCCAGCGCCAGCGCCGCGCAGGCGCTCACAGACGCGCTGCGCTCCCTCGACGACCCGCACACGCGGGCCGCCGTGGTCGCGGAGCGCGCACTCCTGGCCGCCCTCGAAGCCGGCTGCTCAGCACCCATCGGGGCGCTGGCAGAGGTCGAGGACGGTCCGGAACCCACGGTGCGCCTGCGTGCGGTCCTGGCTCGCCCGGACGGCTCGCTCGTGCGCATGTCCAGCACAGGCCCGGTCGATCAGGCCGAGCTCGTCGGACGGAGCCTCGCCGGCCAGATGCTGGCCGAACGCGGCACCGCCGGCACCCACGGGGCGTCCAGCCCCACACGCCAGGGCCCGCCCACAGGTCCCGGTCCCACCACAGCCAATGGCCCGATCACGGCCGTCGGTCCGACAACAGCCCACCAAGGGAGCAGTCAATGAACGCGTCGAGGACAACCCAGGTATCACTGGTCGCGGCCGGACCCGGGGACCCCGGACTGCTCACCGTGTGTGCCGTCGGGCTGCTGCGGGACGCCGACGTGGTGGTGACCGATCCCGAGTGCGAGCCGATCGCGCGGGCCCACGCCCGCATCGACGCGCAGATCCTCGTGGCCGTCGACGACGACGGCAACGTCGCAGACCACGCCGACCGGGTGCAGCTGGTCATCGAGCCGGCCCTGGAGGGCCGTCGGGTCGTCCGGCTCATGGCCGGCGATCCGGTGCTCGACGGGTCCCTGGCCCTCGAGGCGGTCGCCCTGGCCCAGGCAGGGATCAGCTACGACATCGCCCCGGGCGTGTCCACGGTCACCGGCTCGGCGGCCTACGCCGGCTTCGCCCTGACCGGGGGCCGGGCCCGCGAGGTCCGCGTCGTCGACGCCCATGATCCCGACGTCGACTGGCCCAGCCTGGCCGACCCGCACGCCACGGTCGTGGTCCTCGACGGCGCCGAGCGGGCCCTGGACATCTGCCGGGTGCTGACCATCGCCGGTCGTGACCCGCGCACGCCGGTCGCGATCACCCGCAACTGCACGACCGTCGACCAGCGCTCGATCCTCACCACCCTCGGGGAGGTGTCGGGGGCGGTGAAGGCGGCCAAGGGCCAGGTCGGCCCCGGCGTCCTGGTGATCGGCGAGGTCGTCAGCCAGTGCGCCCAGCTGGCCTGGTTCGAGAACAAGCCGCTCTTCGGCTGGCGGGTGCTCGTCCCGCGGACCAAGGAGCAGGCCGGTGCCCTGTCCGAGCAGCTGCGCCATTACGGTGCCGTGCCGGTCGAGGTCCCCACGATCTCCGTCGAGCCGCCCCGCACCCCGCAGCAGATGGAGCGCGCCGTGCACGGGCTGGTGTCCGGGCGCTACCAGTGGGTGGCGTTCACCTCGGCCAACGCCGTGCGCGCCGTGAAGGAGCGCTTCGACCAGTACGGCCTGGACTCACGCAGCTTCGCCGGCCTCAAGGTCGCCGCCGTGGGCGAGCAGACCGCCGAGCTCCTGCGCTCGTTCGGGATCGTCCCGGACCTGGTCCCGGTGGGCGAGCAGTCCACCGCGGGCCTGCTCGAGGAGTGGCCGGAGTTCGACGAGGCCTTCGACCCGATCAACCGGGTGTTCCTGCCCCGTGCCGACATCGCGACCGAGACCCTGGCCGCCGGGCTGACCGCCCTGGGCTGGGAGGTCGACGACGTGACCGCCTACCGGACCGTGCGCGCCGCACCCCCGGCAGCAGAGATCCGTGAGGCCATCAAGGGCGGCGGCTTCGACGCGGTGCTGTTCACCTCGTCGAGCACCGTGCGCAACCTCGTCGGGATCGCCGGCAAGCCGCACAACTCGACGGTCGTGGCCTGCATCGGCCCGCAGACGGCCAAGACCGCCGAGGAGAACGGCCTGCGGGTCGACGTGCTTCCGGAGACCCCCAGCGTCGCCGCCCTGGCCGCCGCCCTGGCCGCGCACGGCGAGGCGCTGCGGGCACAGGCGCTGGAGCATGGCGAGAGCGGCTGGCGTCCCGGCCGCCGGCGCGGTGGCTCGCGTCGCCGGGCCACCTGAGGTGGGCTACCCCGAGGTCCGACCTCGGCGCCTGCGCGGTACCCCCGCCCTGCGGCGCCTGACCGCCGAGACGCGGCTCGACCCGGCTGAGCTCGTCCTGCCCCTGTTCGTGCGCGAGGGCGTGCGCGAACCGGTGCCGATCTCCTCGATGCCGGGTGTCGGTGAACCACACGCGCGACTCGCTGCGGGCAGCCGCGGAGCAGGCCGCGCGGGCCGGGCTGGGCGGCGTGATGCTGTTCGGCGTACCTGCCGCCCGCGACGCCGTCGGGTCCGGCGCGACCGACCCCGACGGCATCCTCAACCTGGCCGTACGGGATGTCGTGGCCGAGGTGGGCGACGACCTGGTGGTCATGGCCGACCTCTGCCTCGATGAGTTCACCGACCACGGTCACTGCGGCGTCCTGGTGGCCGACGGTCCCGCGGCGGGGACCGTCGACAACGACGCCACCCTCGCGCGCTACGCCGAGATGGGCGTGGCCCTGGCCGAGGCCGGGGCGCACGTGGTCGGGGCCTCCGGGATGATGGACGGCCAGGTCGGCGCCGTGCGCGCGGCACTCGACGGGTCGGGCCACGTCGACACCGTGATCCTGGCCTACGCGGCCAAGTACGCCTCAGCGCTGTACGGGCCGTTCCGGGAGGCCGTGGACTCCGCCCTGACCGGTGACCGGCGCAGCTACCAGCAGGATCCGGCGAACCGCCGGGAGTCGCTGCGCGAGGTCGCCCTCGACGTCGCCGAGGCCGCCGACATCGTGATGGTCAAGCCCGCCGGGACCAGCCTGGACGTCATCGCCGACGTGGCTGCGTCGGTGGACATCCCCGTGGCCGCCTACCAGGTCTCCGGGGAGTACGCGATGCTCGAGGCTGCCGCCGCGCAGGGCTGGATCGACCGTGACCGCGCGATCCTCGAGACCCTGACCGTGATCCGCCGCGCTGGTGCCGACATCGTGCTCAGCTACTGGGCCGCCGAGGTCGCCGCCTGGTTGGCCGACGGCCGCGAGGAAGCCCTGCGCGGCCACCGGAACCACGGTGCCCATGACGAGCTCCCTGCAGTCTCGCGCGTGGTTCGACCGCGCCCTCGTGGTCGCGCCGGGTGGGGTGAACTCGCCGGTGCGCGCGTTCCGCGCGGTCGGCGGGACCCCGCGGTTCATGGCCTCGGGCACCGGCGCGTACCTGACCGACGTGGATGGCAACACCGTACGTGGACCTCGTCTGCTCGTGGGGGCCGATGATCCTGGGGCATGCGCACCCGGCCGTGGTGTCGGCCGTCGGCGAGGCAGTCGCCCGCGGCTTCTCCTTCGGGACCCCTGGACCTGCCGAGGTCGAGCTCGCCGAGGAGATCGTGCGCCGGGTGGCACCGGTCGAGATGGTCCGGCTGGTGTCCTCGGGGACGGAGGCGACCATGTCGGCGATCCGGCTGGCGCGCGGCTTCACCGGCCGCCCGCTGGTCGTGAAGTTCGCCGGGTGCTACCACGGCCACGTCGACTCGCTGCTGGTTGCCGCGGGCTCGGGCATCGCCACGCTCGGCCTGCCGGACTCCCCCGGCGTCACCGCCGCCCAGGCCGCTGAGACCGTCGTCCTGCCCTACAACGACCTGCCTGCGCTGGAGGCGCTGTTCGCCGAGCGCGGCGGACAGGTCGCCGCGGTGATCACCGAGGCGGCGGCCGCCAACATGGGCGTCGTCCCACCGGAGCCGGGCTTCAACGCCGCCATCTCCCGGCTGTGCACCGAGCACGGGGCCCTGTTCATCTACGACGAGGTGATGACCGGGTTCCGGGTCGGCCCCGCGGGGCACTGGGGTCTCACCGGCTCGGTCGAGGGCTGGGCGCCGGACCTGTTCACGTTCGGCAAGGTGATGGGCGGTGGGCTCCCGGCCGCTGCGTTCGGTGGGCGTGCGGACGTGATGGGGATGCTCGCCCCGGCCGGTCCGGTCTACCAGGCCGGGACCCTGGCGGGGAACCCGATCGCGGCCACGTGCGGCCTGGCGACCCTCCGGGCGTGCGACGAGGCGGTGTACGCGACCCTGGACTCGGCGTCCGCGCGCCTCGCCGACGAGATCGCAGGTGCCTTCAGCGCGGCGGGAGTGGAGCACACGGTGCAGGTCGCGGGCAACCTCTTCAGCGTCTTCTTCACCGGTCAACCGGTGCGCGACTACGCGGGGGCGGCTGCGCAGGAGGCCTGGCGCTACCGCGCGTTCTTCCACTCGATGCTCGACGCCGGCGTCTACCTGCCGCCCTCGGCCTTCGAGGCGTGGTTCGTCTCCGCCGCGCACGACGATGCGGCGCTGGACCGCGTCGTCGCTGCCCTGCCTGCGGCGGCCCGCGCAGCCGCGGAGGCGCCCCGGCCGTGATGCATGACAATGGTGGTCGAACCGGGACACCCCACATGAGGGAGCTTTCATGAGCCAGCGCACCACCGTCCACCTGCTGCGACACGGCGAGGTGCACAACCCCGGGGGCGTGCTCTACGGCCGCCTGCCCGACTTCCACCTCTCGGACCTGGGACGGGAGATGGCCGATCGGGCGGCCGAGACCCTGGCGGGCCGGGATATCACTGTGGTGACTGCCTCCCCCCTGGAACGAGCCCAGGAGACCGCCGCCCCGACTGCGGCGGCGTTCGGCCTGACGGTCGGGACCGATGGGAACCTGATCGAGGCCGACAACGTGTTCGAGGGCACGCGCGTGGGGGTCGGCGACGGCATCCTCAAGCAGCCGAAGGCCTGGCGCTACCTGTGGAACCCGTTCACGCCGTCGTGGGGCGAGCCGTACGTCGAGATCGCCACCCGGATGCGCGACGCCGTGCGCCGAGCGCGCGATGAGGCCCGGGGCCATGAGGCACTGCTGGTCAGCCACCAGTTGCCGATCTGGGTATCCCGGCTCGACGCCGAGGACCGCAGCTTCGTCCACGACCCGCGCAAGCGGCAGTGCAACCTCGCGTCGCTGACGTCCTTCACGTTCGACGACAACCGGTTCGTCGCCGTGTCCTACAGCGAGCCCGCCGCGGACCTGGCCGCCCGGGCCTCGAAGTTCAAGGGAGCCTGATGCTCGGGCGCACCCTCCTGCTGCGCGCGGCCGCCCTCGTGGTGGTCGGCGTGCTGGCAGCCGGGTGCGCCGACCAGGTCGATGCCGGCGAGCCGGTCGTGGGCAACGTCGCCGAGCAGGGGTACGTGTCCGGGGACGGCACGACCACGATCGTCGCCGAGTCCGAGCGCAAGCCGGCCCCGGACCTCACCGGGACCACCCTCGACGGGGAGCCGTTCGCACTGGCCGACCACCTCGGTGAGGTTGTCGTGCTCAACGTGTGGGCATCCTGGTGCGCCCCGTGCCGGGCGGAGGCCGACGACATCCAGGGCGTCTGGGATGAGGTGCAGGCCAAGGGCGTGCAGTTCGTCGGGCTCAACACCCGGGACTCCCAGGCTTCTGCGAAGGCCTTCGTCGACCGATTCGGGGTGACCTACCCCAGCGTCGTCGACACCGACGGCAGCCGGCAGCTGCTCTTCCACGAGACGCTGCCCCCGGCGGCCATCCCGTCCACGATCGTGATCGACCGGCAGGGTCGGGTCGCCGGCCGGGCCATCGGTGAGGTGGACCGCTCGCGACTTCTGGGGATGATCGAGCCGATCCTGGCCGAGGAGCCCTGATGTCCGTGGCGGGCCTGGCCAGCCTCCCCCTCGGGGTGGGTGAGGTCGTGTCGTCCGGATCCCTGGTCATCGCCATCCCGCTGGCCATGCTCGCCGGCCTGATCAGCTTTGCCAGCCCCTGCGTCCTGCCCCTCGTGCCGGGGTACCTGTCCTACGTCACCGGGCTGACCGGGGCGGAGCTCGAGGAGGCTCGGACAGCCAGCGCGGCCAGCACCGCGGTCCCTGCCACGTCCACGGCTGGAGGGGCCGCCTCGTCGACCCCCAGCACCTCACCCGCATCGGCGGCCCCGCAGGCGCGGTTGCCCGTCAAGCACCGCGTGGTCCTTGGGACGCTGGGCTTCATCCTCGGGTTCAGCGCGGTGTTCGTCTCATACGGAGCGCTCTTCGGCGGGCTGGGCGCGCAGCTGCTGGCCCATCAGGACGGGATCACCCGCGTCCTCGGCGTCGTGGTCATCGTGCTGGGCCTCGGCTTCCTCGGGCTGGTCCCGAGCCTGCAGCGCGAGGCCCGCATCCACCACCGCCCGGCGCGGGGCATGTGGGGCGCCCCCCTGCTCGGCGCCCTGTTCGCCCTCGGCTGGACCCCGTGCATCGGCCCGACCCTGGCCGCCGTCCAGAGCCTGGCGTTCACGGAGGGCTCGGCCGCACGCGGCGCCCTGCTCTCGGTCGCCTACTGCATCGGCCTTGGGCTGCCGTTCCTGGTGATCGGCCTGGCCATGGAGCGCGGGCTCGAGGCCATGGCCTGGGCGCGGCGCAACACCCGCGCCATCCAGGTCGTCGGTGGGGTGAGCATGATCCTGCTGGGCGTCCTGATGGTCACCGGGCTGTGGGGCTCGCTCACGATCGCGATGCGCGGCTGGGTCTCCGGGTTCGAGGTGCCGCTGTGAGCACGGACCTCGGCCCCGACCTCGGCCCCGACGGCGGCGGCCCGGGCGCGGACCTCCTGGGCGATGCAACCCCGGATGAGCAGCTGGCACTGACCGCCGACTGGGGCTCGTCGCGGCGGGTCCGGGCGTCCGGCCCGCGGCTGGGCCCGGTCGGCTGGCTGCGTTGGGGCTGGCGGCAGCTGACCAGCATGCGCACGGCGCTGATCCTGCTGCTCCTCCTGGCGCTGGCGGCCATCCCGGGCAGCGTGCTGCCCCAGCGCCCCAACGACCCGCTGGCCGTCAACGCCTGGATCGAGCGGAACCCACGGACTGCGCCCACGTTGGACCGTCTCAGCTTCTTCGACGTCTTCTCCTCCCCGTGGTTCGCGGCGATCTACCTGCTTCTGTTCGTCTCCCTGATCGGGTGCGTGCTGCCCCGGGTGGGCGCGCACTGGCGATCGATGCGGGCCCCCACCCCGCCCGCGCCGCGCCGGCTCGACCGGCTGCCCGCCGCACGGACGTGGACCACCGAGGACCCCGAGGTGCTGGCCGCCGCCGCGACCGCGCTGCGGGCCGATCGCTGGCGGGTGACGCCGGGCGAGGGGTCGTTGGCTGCGGAGAAGGGCTTCACCCGGGAGACCGGGAACCTGCTGTTCCACATCGCCCTGGTCCTGGTCCTCGTCGGGGTCGCCCTCGGCGCCCTGTTCGGGTGGAAGGGCACTGTGATCGTGCGGGAGGGCAACGGGTTCGCCAACACCCTGACCCAGTACGACTCCTTCTCGCCCGGCCGCCTGGCGGCACCCGACCGGTTGCCGCCCTTCGCGTTCACGATGAGCGACTTCGAGGCGACCTTCGAGCGTGAGGGTTCCCAGCGTGGCGCCCCCCGCTCGTTCGCCGCAACCCTGCAGTACAGCGCGGAGCCGGGTGCGCCGGTCGAGCAGCGGGTGGTCTCGGTCAACGCCCCCTTGCGCGTCGACGGGGCCAAGGTGTTCCTGGTCGGCCACGGCTACGCGCCGCACATCAGGGTCACGGACTCGACCGGTCGCGTGGTCTTCGACGACACCGTCGTGTTCCTGCCCCAGGACGGCAGCTTCACCTCGACGGGCGTCGTGAAGGCCCCGGACGGCAACCCCCAGCTGGGGCTGCAGGCACTGTTCGCACCCACGGCGGCCCTCGACGAGGTTCGGGGACCGCACTCGACGTTCCCCGCACCCGACGACCCGGCCCTGTTCTTCTCCGCATGGTCCGGCGACCTCGGGCTGGACTCCGGGACGCCGCGCAACGTGTTCTCCCTGGACACCGAGGGCCTGGATCAGCTCGGCCTGGCGGCGCTGCGCCCGGGCGAGACCTGGGAGATCCCCGACGGGCAGGGGACCGTGGAGTTCGTCGGCCTGGACCGTTGGGCGTCCTTCACGATCTCCCGTGATCCCGGGAAGGTCCTGGCCCTGGCTGCTGCGATCTCGGCGATCATCGGCCTGTGCCTGTCGCTGTTCGTGCGCCGGCGTCGCATCTGGGTGCGGGTGGACCCGGTGGCCCCGCCCGAGGGGACCGATAGCCTTGCGCTGTTCCGGGTGCAGGTCGCTGGCCTGACCCGCTCGGACTCAGCCGATGTCTCAGGCGAGGTGGATCAGCTCGTGACCGCGATCGGTGGACCCGTGGATGTCAAGGAGGCGACATGAGCCTGGCGCAGTGGAGCAACATGTTCGTGTACGCGTCGATGGCGATGTACGCGATGGCGATGGTCGCCTTTGCCGCATCGTTCGCGTCGGCGCGGGCAGGTTCGGTGGCGGCTGCGCCCGCAGGGGGGGTGGACCCCGAGGATCTCGGTGCCCAGCCGCTGGCTGTGGGGGCCGCCCAGCAGGACAGTGCCATTCAGCAGGACAGCGCCGCACAGGCCAGGGCTGCTGCCCGCGCTGATGCCGGGTCGCGCAACGGCTCCCCGGAGCGCCCCACGGCGCGTGGGGATCAGGGCGCGCCGTCGGTCCCGGAAGCCCCGCTGCCCCCCGGGCGCCGCGCGGGCAACATCGGCATGTCGCTGACGTGGCTGGCCTTCGGCCTGCTGGTCGTGGCACTGATCGCCCGCGCTGCCTGGGCCGGGCGCGCGCCCTGGGGCAACATGTACGAGTACTCGCTGGCCTCGGCGGCGGCGATCACCGGGGTGTTCCTGGTGGTCTCCCTGCGGCGCGACGTGCGCTGGCTCGGCTTGTTGGTGACCATGGCCAGCCTGATCACCCTGGGCGTGGCCGTCCTGCTGCTCTACAACGACAGTCCGCAGCTCGTGCCGGCGCTGAAGTCCTACTGGCTGGTCATCCACGTGGCCGCGGCGATCATCGCCGGGGGTGCCTTCACCGTGGGGGCGGCCGCCACCGTCCTCTACCTGGCCGCCGACCGGGCCGAGCGTGATGCTGCCGGGACGGGGCCGCAGTCGCTGACGGGCGTGCGGGGCAGCCTTCGCTCCACGAACTCGAGGGCAGCCGCCTGGGTGGGGGCGCGGATCCCCGACTCGCAGACCCTCGATGGGATCGCCTACCGGACGAACGCGTTCGTCTTCCCGCTGTGGACCTTCGCGGTCATCGCCGGGGCGATCTGGGCTGAGGACGCCTGGGGCCGCTACTGGGGCTGGGACCCGAAGGAGACCTGGGCCTTCATCACGTGGCTGGTCTACGCCGGCTACCTGCACGCCCGGGCCACGGCCGGATGGCGCGGACGCAAGGCAGCCGTTCTCGGCCTGGTCGGCTTCGCCTGCTTCCTGATCAACTTCTTCGGCGTGAACCTGTTCGCCAGCGGCCTGCACTCCTACGCCGGGGTGTGATCCGAGCCGGGTGACAGGCTCACTCCTGGGCGAGTCCTGCGTCCTGCGAATCGCGTCGGTGCTTCCAGCCGTCGACCGTGCGCTCGAGGTTCACGGCCGCGTCGTTGCGCTGCTTGATCAACAGGAACAGGCTCACGATGCCGGAGACCAGGACTGCCGTGAAGGCCAGGAGCCAGCCGCGCATCCCGATCACGTACAGGATGCCCCCGACGGCGACGAGCATCAGCAGTCGCAGCAGGGCGTAGCGGGCACCGGCGTGGGGGACCGGCTCGGGCGCTGCGGGCAGGGCGGACTCGGACTCGGACTCGGGGGCGGGCTCGGACTCAGGCGCGGGCTCGGAATCCGCCGAGGTGTCGGGGTCGTTCATGGTCACCGAGCCTACGCCGGGGCGACGGGTGCCATTGGCGGGGGTCGGGGCATGGCTGGCTGGCGCAGGCAGGCTCCGATCGGCCGCTCTGGTGGCCGGATGCCCTGGCTCGGGCTAGCCTTGAGCGTGCAGTCCGGAAGGGGTCGTGGTGGGTAAGTTCGTGCTCGCGCTTGCGATCCTCGCGCTGTACATCTACGCCATGCTCGACCTCGCTGCGTGCCCCGTCCGCGGAGGTCCGGCTCCTGCCGAAGTGGCTGTGGGCGGTCGTCGTGCTGTTCATCTTCCTGTTCGGCCCCGTGATGTGGCTGGTCCTCGGCCGTCCCCGGGCGGAGTACCCGCCGGCCGGGGGCGACGGTGGCGGGGGCGGGTCGGGCGGGCGGGGACCGGGCCCGCGCGGACCGGTCGCCCCGGACGATGACCCTGAGTTCCTCCGGCGGATCGACGAGCAGTCCTGGTCAGCGCGGATGGAGAAGCTGCGCCGCGACCGTGACCGCGACGGCGGCAGCCAACCGCCGACCAGCGGCGAAGGCTCCACGCCCGGCGAGCAAGCAGATCACGGCGGCGCGTAGGCCGGGCAGTGGCAACGACCGCGCTCAGCGTCGTTGCTGGTGGTCCCGATTTGCGGTGCACAATTGAATTGTGCACAATGGATCCATGACAACCACCACGATCTATGACCTGTCCGCCACCTCGAACCACGGTGAGGAGATCGACTTCGCCCAGTTCACGGGCCGTCCGATGCTCATCGTCAACACCGCCAGCAAGTGCGGCTTCACCCCCCAGTACGACGGGCTGCAGGCGCTGCACGAGACCTATGGTCCGCAGGGCCTGGTCGTGATCGGCTTCCCGTGCGACCAGTTCGCCAACCAGGAGCTCGATGACGACGCCGCCATCGAGGAGTTCTGCCGGATCAACTTCGGCGTGACCTTCCCGCTGACGACCAAGGTCGACGTCAACGGCAAGGACACCGACCCGGTGTTCGCGTTCCTCAAGGAGCGCACCAGCGGGCTGCTCGGATCGGGGATCAAGTGGAACTTCACGAAGTTCCTCGTCGCCGCCGACGGCACCACAGTGAAGCGCTTCTCCCCGAAGACCGAGCCCGCCGCGATGATCGACGACATCGAGGCCCTGCTGGTCGCCGACGCCGCCTGACCACCGGTGAGCCTGCCCCAGCTGCAGCTGGACAACCAGCTGTGCTTCCTGTTCCACCGGATCAGCCGGGAGTTGACGGCGGCCTACCGCCCGCTCCTGGCTGATCTCGGCCTGACCTATCCGCAGTACCTGGTGATGCTGGTGCTGTGGGAGGACGACGGGCTCGGTGTCGGGGAGATCGGGGAGCGCCTGTCGTTGGACTCAGGCACCCTGTCGCCCCTCCTACGTCGCCTCGAGTCCGCCGGCCTCGTGCATCGGGTGCGAGATGCCGCCGACGAGCGCCGGGTGACCGTCCACCTGACGCCGGCCGGACGCGAGCTCGAGGGGCGCGCGGCCGACGTCCCCGCGGCCCTGGCCGCCCACCTGGTCGACGACATGAGCCAGTACGACCAGGCGAAGGCCTCGCTCACGGCGTTGGCCGACCGCCTCGAAGCGGCCCGCACCACCCGGTAGGGCGGGGCGAACCGCGCGCGAGTCAGGGGTTCATCGTCCACGCGCCGTCGTAGGACAGCACCTCGGCGACGAACACGTCCTCGGCCTCGCCCGGCAGGTTCGGGCGCACGATGAGGGCCAGCGCACCCTCCTGCTGCTCCGGCGTGGCCGCCGGCTGCCCGTGCAGGGCCACCGCGAACTCCGAGATGTCCTGGACGAACACCGCGAAGATCCGGTCGACGTGTGCCTCGGTGAGGTCGGTGAGGTCCGAGACCGATCCCGGTCGTGCCCCCTGCGGGTCCTCGGACAGCGCCAACCCGGCCGCCTCAGCCACGAGCTGCGCGTAGACGACCTGGGTGAACAGCTGCCCGAGCGTCAACAGGAAGTCGAGGTCCTCGGACTGCTCCTTCGACGGGGGCGCGGTCATCAGCATCGCACCGAGCGCCTGCATCTGGCCGACGAAGGCCGCGACGTTGGGCAGGTGCGCGAACCGCGCGAACGCCGGCCGCGGGTCGTGGAACTCGATCTTCCCCAGCCCGGACGCCGGGCCCTGGGCGAACAGGTAGGCATCGTCGGCGGCCTCCCGGCGCACGCCCACGGGTTCGTAGGTCCCGGCCCCACCGGCGGCAGCCATCATGTACTTGGGCAGGAACTTCAGCACCAGTGCCAGGTTGACGTGGACCGTGCCCTCGAGCTTGGGCAGCGCGCGGATGTCGATCGCTGCGGCCTCGAAGTACGTGTCCTTCTCGAAGCCCTTCGCGGCGATGACCTCCCAGAGCAGGTTGACCACACGCTCGCCCTCGCTGGTGACCTTCATCTTGGTGATCGGGTTGAACAGCAGGAAGCGGCGGTCCTCGGGTGAGGCAGCACGGAAGTAGTCCGCCGAGCGGGCCGCGTACATCTTCATCGCCAGCAGGCGGGCGTAGGAGTCGGCCAGCATCCGGCGCACGTGCGGGAAGCTCGTCACGCGCCGGCCGTACAGGATCCGGTTGTTCGCGTGCGCGACCGCCTCGTGGAACGCGTGCTCCGCGATGCCGATCGAGGCCCAGCCCAGGTTGACCTTTCCGACGTTGACGGTGGCCAGTGCGGCGTCCCATGCCGGGCGGCCCACGTGGAGCAGGTCGGCGGGGACCACCGGGTAGTCGTGCAGGACGAACTCCGAGACGTACATCTGCCCGCTGACCGTGTTCTTGACGAGCTCGTAGCTCGGGTGCCTGGTGTCGGCGAGGAAGAAGACGTACTCGCCGGGGTGCTCCGGGTCATCGTCGGCGAACTTGCCGAAGACGCTCAGTCGCGCCGCCTCGTTGCCGTTGCCGATGTAGTACTTGCCGCCGTTGGCGACCCAGCCGTCGCCGGAGCGGGTCAGGATCATGTCGGTGGAGTAGATGTCGGCGCCGTGGGCGCGCTCGGACAGCCCGAACCCGAAGATGCCGCCCTCGGCGAGCAGCTCGCCCACCAGCTTGCGGGCGCCCTCGTTGGCGCTGAGCCATACGGGGCCGAGGCCCAGGACGCTGACCTGCCACGTGTACCAGTGGCCCAGCGAGTAGAAGCCGAGGATCTCGTTGAGCTCGTTGATGCGCGCGGTGTCCCAGTGGCCGTCCCCGCGGACCCGGTCCATCAGCGAGGCCACGTTGGCCGGCGTCGCGACCCCGGCGAACAGGCCCGTCTCGGCGTTGAAGTCCAGGAAGTCCTTGTACCAGGTGCCCGCGTGGTACTCGTCCTTCATCTCGGCCAGGCCCTTGGCCTCGAAGAAGGCGATGAGGTCCTTCATCGCGGCGCGGCTCGCGTCATCGAGGAACGTGGGGTCGTAGGACGCGGGGTCGAACAGCAGCATGGGGGCCTCCTGGCGCGGGGTCGAGCGGGATGCGACGTGGTGTGATTCGAGGCTAGCCCGCGCCCCGCGGCCTCGCCCAGCCGGGGCTCGGATCGCCCACGCGCTGGGCGAATCGGGTGCATCGGGTGCGTGCGGCCGTCAGGTGCGTCAGGCGGTCAGGGCGCTGATCGCGATCCCGGCGGCCAGGAGGACGCCGTAGGCGAGCAGGAGTCGCCCCGTCGCGACCAGGACCGCGACCAGGGCCGGTCCGCGTGCTCCCCGGCGGACGTCGCGCAGCGGTCGGATCGCCAGGGGGACGGCCCCGAGCCCGAGCAGTGCGGCCGCCGGCCAGGACGCGGGGGCCACGAGGCCGAGCGCACCCAGTGCCGCCGGGGCTACCAGCGCAACCCCCACCAGGGCGGCGTACAGCCTGCGGGTGGCCGGGTCACCGATCCGGACCGCCAGCGTGCGCTTGCCGGCCACGGTGTCCCCGGGGATGTCGCGCAGGTTGTTGACCACGAGGATCGCGCACGAGAGCGCACCGATGGCCACGCCACAGACCCAGGCCAACGCACTGACGAAGCCGACCTGCACCGCGGCCGTTCCGCCCACGGCGACCAGGCCGAAGAAGACGAACACGAACACCTCGCCGAGTCCGGCATACCCGTACGGACGGGGGCCACCCGTGTAGGTCCAGGCCGCGAGGATCGCAGCGGCACCCACCAGCAGGAGCCACCAGAGCCCGCTGAGCATGACCAGCGCCAGTCCGGCCACGCCGGCGACGGCGAAGGAAAGAAGCGCGGCGCGCTTGACGGAGGACGGCTCAGCCAGGCCCTGTCCGACGAGCCGCACGGGCCCGACCCGCTCGGCATCGGTGCCCCGGATGCCGTCGCTGTAGTCGTTGGCGTAGTTCACGCCGACCTGCAGGGCGAGGGCCACGAGGAGCGCGAGCAGGGCCCGGTCCCAGACGGCGCCGCCGTCCCACATGGCCACCGCGGTCCCGACGAGGACGGGGGCCAGCGCGGCCGGCAGCGTGCGTGGGCGCGCACCGGCGATCCACTGGCGGGAGGTGGTCATCGGGTGATCCTGTCAAGGTCGCTGACCCACGCCAACACGGCCCGGCGATCAACCTTCCCCGACTCCAGCATCGGGAGGGCGTCGACGATGTGGATGGCTCGGGGACGGGCGGCGCGTCCGAGCGACTGCTCCACCAGGTCGCCCAGGTCAGCGGTCAGGGCCGGGGCTTCGTCGGGGCCAGGCGTCGTCGTGGGACCGGCGGGCACGACCGCGGCCGCCAGCAGGCTGCCCCACTGGGGATCCGCACGTGCGACGACCTCCACCGCAGCCACACGGGGGTCGGCCTCGAGAACCGCCCGGACGGCTCCCAAAGAGACTGAGGCACCGGCGACCTGGACCACGTCGTCGGCCCGCCCCTCGATGGTGACCACTCCATCAGGCCCGACGAAGCCGAGATCGTCGGTGCGGAAGCGACGCTGCCCGTCCGGGCCGAGGGACCAGCGGTCGGCCTCGCGGCCATCCCGGTAGCCGAGGGCGACCTGCGCGCCACGAATGGCCAGTCGGTCATCCGGATCGACGTCCACGCTCACCCCTGGCAGGGGCCGCCCGTCGAACACCGCACCCCCGCACGTCTCGGTCATCCCATAGGAGGTGAAGACGTGCACCCCGGCGAACAGGAGGCGATCCACGAGAGTCTTGGGGGTGGCGGCCCCGCCCACCAGGACTGCGTCGTACTCGGCGAGGAGGTCCCAGCCGTCTGCACCGGCGGCGTCAAGCATGGCCAGCATGGGGGGGACGAGTGAGACTGCCAGGGGGCGAGCATCCTGGGCGCTCAACTCGACGGCATGGGCTGTCGCCGCAGCGAAGACCTCCACTGAGAAGGCAGCCGCACCCCCCAGGCTCGCCAGCGCGACCGGCGTGGTCCCGGCCACCACCGACCGCACGGCGACCATCAGCCCGCCCGCATGGTGCAGGGGCAGGGCGGCGACCCACCTGTGGCCCTCGGGCTGCCCCGCGCGCTCGGCGAAGCCGCGGGCCGCCGCTCGGAGCGCCGACCCCGGCAGCAGGACTCCAGCAGGGTTCCCGGTGGAGCCCGACGTCGCCACGACCACGGCCACCTCAGCCGGAACGGGGGCCTCAGGGCCCACAGCGGTGGAGATCATCGACCGGTATGCCGTCGAGCCGGAGCCGGGCAGGAGCCCGAGCGCCGGGCCGGTTCCGTCCATCGCCGCGGCCAGCGCAGGCAGGAGGACCTCGAGGCCAGCAGGGCCCAGGAGGGATCTCGAGACCCATGCATGGGCGCAGCGGTGCCGTCGTGGGGTGGTCTCCGGCGGCGGCGTTCATGGCGGTCACAGGGTAGGTGTCAGCTGCCGGTTCCTCACAGTCGCCAGCGGGTTCGGGGGGTGTGGGTGATGGTCCAGGGTGCGCTGTGGTTGGCGGGCCAGGGGGTTCTGGGTGGGGCGCCGGGTTCGGGTTGGGGTACGTGGTCTCCGGTGCCCGCGGGGAGGATGGTCCACATGCCGAGGTCGACTTGGCGGTGGTGGGCCCAGCAGAGCAGGGCCAGACGGTGCAGGTCGGTGTTCCCGCCGGCGGACCACTCGTCGAGGTGGTGGGTTTGGCACGCTTCGGCGGGGATTGCGCAGCCGGGGATGATGCAGCCCTGGTCCCGGATGGCCAGCGCCCGGCGCTGGGCCGGGGTCGCGGTCCGGGCGGTGCGTCCGACGGCCAGCGGGATCCGGGTCCCGAGCAGGGTGCTGGCCAGGGCGGCGATTCGCGCTCCCGCCGGAGGGCGCAGGCCACCGGTCCCCGACGGGCCCGATCCGGTGGCGGCGAGCAGGTCGGCGACGGTGTCGGGGCAAGGCCCGGAGTCGATCAGGATGGGGGTGACCAGGGCGTCGCAGGTGGTGAACCGGGCCTCGGCGTCGGTCAGGGTGTGCCCCCGGGAGGTGGTCCACATCTGGTCGCCGAGGGCGGTGCTGTCCAGGGTGACCGACACGCGCACGGGCAGGCCACCGCGGGTCGGGATCGACCCGGTGGCGTGCGCGGCGTTGACCAACGCGACCAGCCCGTCCGCGCGCCGCGCGGATGCGGGCACGTGGTCGGCGTCGGTGCGCATCCGTTCGGCGAAGGCCTCCACCGCGGCGATCACCGCTTCGCCCTCCACCCGGGGCAGCACCCCGGACAGGATCACGGAGTCGGAGGTCAGGGCGAACGACACCGACCGGGCCTCATAGGCCCCGACCTCATCAGGGTCCGGATCCGGGGGTGGGTGCAGCACCCGGATCACCCGGGCCACGAACGCCGCCACCGCCTGCGGGGACAGCTGCCCCCACAACGGGTCCAGCTCCTCGACGACTGCGGCCACCTCGTCGGGTTTCAGCGGGCCGACGTTTCGGGCGATCGCATCCACATGATCACTGGTGATGATCCCCGCGGCCCACGCGGCGGCCAAGGTGGGGTGGTCGGCGGCCAGCGCCCCCGCGCGGGCCAACCGTCGGGCCTGCGGACCGGCCCACCCACGCGCGGAGAGCACCGCCCCCGGACCGATCAACGGCAGACTCCCCGCAGCCGTGGCGGCATGCATCCGGCGGGCCAGCTCGAACTCCACCACCGCGAACACCCCCGCCAGCACCTCCACGTCCGCGGTGGGCCGGTCACCGGCCAGCAGGCCCATCCCGGGCAGCTCCCCGCCCGCCACCCCCACGGCCCGCGCCCACAGATCGGCCACCTCCCCGGACGCCGACCCGATCACCCCGACCACCCGCGGATCCACCACCCGGTGCTCATCCACCGTCGTGCTGCTCACCCGAAACCCCCCGTCGTTCGAACACCTGTGCTAACACTACCAAGGGCGGCCGACATTGCCAGGAGGAGCGAACCCGCCTGTGGACGACCGCACAGGCAGGTGACTGGAGATGCTGAGGGAGGATGTTGCTCGAGGAGATTGGGTTCAGTGGACGTCAGGATCTGCCACTGCCACTGCCACTGCCACTGCCACTGCCACCTGCCAACCCCGCTCTTGCCCGGCCAACCCCGCCGCCCGCCACCGCCCCCCAGGCCCCGGAGGACCCCCATGTCGACCCGACTGTCCGTCTTCATCGCCACCAGCATCGATGGGTACATCGCGGCTGTGGACGGGTCCCTGGACTGGCTGGAGCAGGCAGCTCGACCCGACGAGGACTACGGCTACGACGGGTTCCTGGCCTCCGTGGACGCCCTGGCGATGGGGCGAGGTACCTACAATCACATCGCCCACCTGGATCCGTTGCCGTTCGGCGAGCGGCCGGTCTACGTGTTCACCCACCACGCGCCGGAACCGCGCGCGGGGGTGACGTTCTGGAGCATGTCCCCACGCCAGGCCCACGCACGCTGGAGCGACCTGGGCTTCCAGCGCGTCTACCTCGACGGCGGGCAGGTCATCAGCGCATTCCTCGCCGAGGACCTCGTCGATGACATGGTCCTCACGACTGCCCCGGTCCTGCTGGGAGCGGGACGCCCGTTGTTCCACCCGGGCGGACGGTCAGCCCGACTGCACCTCGACGGCGTCCGATCGTGGCCCAGCGGATTCGTGACGAGCACCTACCGCAGGGCCCGCAGCGCCCCTCGCTACGCCGACCGCCGCCGCAGGGTCGTGACCCCGAGCGCGAGCAGCCCGACGATGAACATGCAGATGATCGCGACGTCGAAGCCGATGGTGGGGTCGGGCATCATCGCGACCTCCTTGACCGCATCCACGGCGTAGCTCAGCGGCAGGAAGTCGGAGATCGACCTCGGCGGCGGGGGGCATCTCGTCGCGCGGGACGAGCAGCCCGCACAGCAGGAACTGCGGGAAGATCAGGGCCGGCATGAACTGCACCGCCTGGAACTCCGTGCGCGCCAGCGAGCTGGACGCCAGGCCCATCGACATCCCGAGGACCGCGGAGAGGACCGAGACGCCCACCAGCATCCACTCGGGCCCAGCGACCTCCAGCCCGAGGACCCAGATGGCGTACGTCGCGACGAAGGAGGTCTGGATCAGCGCGGCGAAGCCCAGAGCGATCGCGTAGCCGACGACGAAGTCCGCGCGCCGGATCGGCATGGTCATCAGCCGCTCCAGCGTCCCGGTCGTCCGCTCGCGCAGGGTCGTGACCGAGGTGATGAGGAACATGATGGTCAACGGGAAGATGCCCAGCAGCGGGGCGCCGATCTGGTTGAACACGTCGCTGCCCTCGTAGATCCACCACAGCAGGGTCATCAGCACCGTGGGCACCCCGATCAGCAGGGCCATCGTGCGGTGGTCGTTGCGGATCTGGCCGAGCACGCGCCGCGCCGTGGCCATGGTCAGGCTGCAGGTTCATCGGGCCGCCCCTCCCCTCGCGCCGTCACCTCGGCGATTCCCCTGCCCCGCCGATGGCCTCGACCCCGTTCATGAGGTGCAGGAAGACCTCCTCGGGATCGGTCTGGCCGGTCAGGGCCGTAGCTCGGCCAACGTCCCGTCCGCCAGCAGCCGCGCAGCGCGCACCATGAGCAGCCGGTCGCACCGGGTGGCCTCATCCATGACGTGGCTGGAGACCAGCAGCGTGACTCCGCGACGGCGAGGCCGCCGAACAGCTCCCACAGGTCCCGGCGCAGCACCGGGATCGAGGCCCACCGTCGGCTCGTCGAGCACCAGCAGCTCGGGCTTGCCGAGCAGGGCCGTCGCCAGCGAGACGCGCGAGTGCTCCCCTCCGGAGAGTGTGGAGACCATCTGGTCGGCCTGGGCTCCGAGCTGGACCTCCTCGATGACCCGGTCGACGTCGGATTGCGGGGCGCCGAGGACTCCGGGCGAAGTACCGCAGGTTCTGGCGGACCGTGACAGGTCCGAGTAGACGCTCGGATCCTGGGTCACGTAGCCCACGCGATCGCGCAGCGTGCGAGCCCCCGGCGCCAGCCGAGGACCGTCACCGTCCCCGAGGAGATGACCTGGACGCCGACGATCGCGCGCATGAGCGTCGTCTTGCCCGCCCCTGAGGGTCCGAGCAGGCCCGTCAGCGTCCCGGGCTCGAGCTGCAGTTCACATCGTCCAGCGCAGTCGTCCGGCCGCGGACCACCGTCAGCTGGTCGACGACGACTGCGGAGACCGTCATGTGACGGAATCTGAGCGGGACTTCAGCGGCCGGGCCATTATCGCCACCGCGCATCACGATGCTGACGGCTCCGGCAGCGCCGGCCGACTCGGTTCGCGGCCGCGGCGCCCCACGTGCCCTACCCTGTGCAGCGTGGACTCCCGTCGTCGCTTCGCCTCGATCCCCGTCGTCACGAAGGCCAGCCCGGCCTACTCCGACCCATCGGTCTCGACGATCCGGCCCGCTGCCGACTGGCAGCCCATCGGCGACTGGACCGACATCAAGTACGAGGTCTCCGGCGACGGCGTGGCGAAGATCACGATCAACCGTCCCGAGGTCCGCAACGCATTCCGTCCGCAGACCCTGTTCGAGCTGGAGGCGGCGTTCAGCCTCGCCCGCGACGACGACCGCGTCGGTGTCATCATCCTGACCGGGCAGGGCGACTGGGCGTTCTGCTCCGGCGGTGACCAGCGCATCCGCGGCAACGACGGCTACATCGGCGACGATGAGGTCGCCCACAAGGGCATCGGCCGGCTCAACGTCCTGGACCTGCAGGTCCAGATCCGCCGCCTGCCCAAGCCGGTGGTCGCGATGGTCGCCGGGTACGCGATGGGTGGCGGGCACGTGCTGCACATCTGCTGCGACCTGACGATCGCCGCCGACAACGCCCGCTTCGGCCAGACCGGCCCGAAGGTCGGCTCGTTCGACGGCGGCTACGGGTCGGGGCTGCTGGCCCGCCAGATCGGCCAGAAGCGCGCCCGCGAAGTGTGGTTCCTGTGCCGGCAGTACGGCGCCGAGCAGGCCTACGAGTGGGGCCTGGTCAACCAGGTCGTCCCCCTGGAGGACCTCGAGGAGGAGACCATGCAGTGGGCCCGCGAGATGCTCACGATGTCGCCGCTGGCGCTGCGGATGCTCAAGGCCTCCCTGAACGCCGCCGACGACGGCCTGGCCGGCATCCAGCAGCTGGCCGGCGACGCGACCCTGCTGTTCTACATGACCGAGGAGGCCCAGGAGGGCCGCGACGCCTACACGGGCAAGCGCACGCCGGACTTCGCCAAGTTCCCGAAGCGGCCGTGACGCCCATGGCTGCTGACCCGACGACCACCACCCCGACCACCGAGGCGGGAGCGACCAGCGCCACGCCGTCCGGCCCCGCCCGAACCGCCCGCCCCGTCCTGCCCGAGCTGAGCCCGTCGGCCCTGGCGGCGGTGGCTGTGCCCTTCCGGGTCCCGCTCAACCGCCGGTTCCGAGGGGTGGAGCACCGCGAGGGGATGCTGTTCTGCGGCCCGTCCGGGTGGGGCGAGTGGGCGCCGTTCCCGGAGTACGACGACTGGGAGGCTGCCCGTTGGCTGGCCTGCGCAGTCGAGGCCGCCTGGGGCACCTGGCCGGAACCGGTGCGCAGCCACGTCCCGGTCAACGTCGTCGTGCCGGCCCTCGCGCCGGAGGACATCGCGGGCTACGTCACCGATGCGGTGGCCCAGACCGGCGCGACCACCTACAAGGTCAAGGTGGCCGAACCCGGCTCGGCCCTGGCAGACGACCTGGCCCGGGTCGCCACCGTCCGGGCCGCGCTGTCGGAGGCCGGCGTCCGCGACCCGTTGATCCGCCTGGACGCGAACGGCGCGTGGACCGTCACCGAGGCGCGCCGCGCGGCCCGGATGTTCGCCGCCGAGTTCGGGCCGGTGCTGGACTACTTCGAGCAGCCCTGCCGCACCACCACGGAGCTCGCCGAGCTGCGCTACCGCCTGGTCGACGACGACGTGAGCGTGCGCATCGCCGTGGACGAGGGCCTGAGGCGCGCGCGCGACCTGTACGCCGACGACCTGGCTGCATCCCTGCGCTCGGCCGGCGACGTGCTGATCGTCAAGGTGGCTCCCGTCGGCGGTGTTGCTCGCGCGCTCGCGCTCATCGAGGAGATCGGCCTGCCCGTCGTGGTGTCCAGCGAGATGAACACCTCTGTGGGGCTGTGTGCGGGGCTTGCCCTGGCCGCCTCGGTGCCGGACCTCGCTGGCGCCGCCGGCCTGGGCACCGGCCTGCTGCTCGATGGCGACGTCAGCGCGACCACGCTCATCCCACGCGAGGGGCAGATGGCCGTCACCCGGCGGCTGCCCGACGAGCAGGCCCTCGGTCGAGCGGCCGATGCGCTCGGCGGCGAGCAGACCATGTGGTGGCGCGAGCGCCTCGCCCGCTGCGCCCGCCTGCTCTCGGTGATCTAGGGCGTCGCGCCCGTGACCCGCCGCCCCCAATCCTGCGGTCCCCGAGCCCGCGGTCCCCAGTCCCCGCGAACTTGGGTGCATGTTGCTGCAAGAACAGCATGTTGCACCCGAATTGATGAGCGGGTGCCGACTCCGGAGCCGACCGTGGCTCTGGTCGGCCTCTCGTGAACCCGGCCACGGCGCTGGCGCGCGCCCTCCTGGCTGAGCTGGTGCACCAGGGCGTGCGCGACCTGGTGCTCGCCCCCGGGTCGCGCTCGGCGCCGCTCGCCTTCGAGGCCCTGCGCCTGGATCGGGCGGGGCGGGTGCGCCTGCACGTGCGGATCGACGAGCGCTCGGCGGGGTTCCTCGCGCTCGGGCTGGCCAAGGTCTCCGGTGCCCCGGTGGCCGTGATCTGCACCTCCGGGACAGCCGTGGCCAACCTTGCGCCCGCCGTCGTCGAGGCGTCGTACAGCGCGATCCCCCTGGTGGTCCTGACCGCGGACCGACCGGTGGAGTCCCGGGGCGTCGGCTCACCGCAGACGATCGATCAGGTGGACTTCTTCGGCCGGACGGTGCGGTTCTTCGCCGACCTGGGCGCTGCCCGCCGGATCGACCCCGACGACCCGGACGCTGCCCAGCGGGCGGCCCGTGCCTCGGCGGGGATGGCCATCGCGGCGGCGGTCGGCTCCCCTTCCGGGGCCTCGGGAGGGCTCGGCCCGGGGCGGATGGCTCACGCCGGTCCCGTGCACCTGAACGTCGGGTTCCGGCTCCCGTTGGTGCCCGACCCGGAGCAGGAGCCCGAGCTGGTGCCCGACCCGGAGCAGGAGCCCGAGCGGGGGCTTGACCCCGCCCGCCCGCTGGTCGCCGACGAGCGGGCCTACGTCCTGTCCCGGCCCCGTCGCCCTCCGCTCACCGGCTGTGACGTGCGCGACGCCCGGGAGGTGCTCGGTGAGCTGCCCACCCGGGGGGTCATCGTGGCCGGTGACCTGCCGTGCACGTCCCTGCGCGGGCACCACCAGTGGCTGGCCGCCCTGGCCGAGGCCTGCGGCTGGCCGATCATCGGCGAGCCGTCAGCGAACCTGCACGGCGCGCCGACTGCCCTCGGGCACGGGGTCCTGGTGCTCGGCAGTGATGCGTTCCTCACCGACCACGCCCCGGACCTCGTGCTCACGGTCGGGCAGTACGGCCTGTCCCGGCCCACGATGGACCTGATCCGGGTGGCGGGTCGGCATGTGGCGATCGAGCTGCCCACCATCGGGCGCGAGGTGTGCGATCCGCTGCGGACGGCCGAGCAGGTGCTCTCCGGGATCCCGCTTCCCCCCGCCGACTTCGTCCCGGACGCGGACTGGCTCGCGGGGTGGCAGTCCGCCGACGAGGTGGCCGCCGCCGTCGTGGCCGACGGGCTGGCGGGGACCGGCGCCCTCACCGGGACCGCGGTGGCCGCCCGGGTCTGGGACCGGGCTCCCGACGATGCCCTGGTCCTCGTGGCGGCCTCGTGGCCGGTCCGCCAGGTGGAGATGGTCGCCGGGCGGCGCACCGGGCTGCGCGTGATCGGCAACCGGGGGGCCAACGGGATCGACGGGCTGGTGTCCACCGCGTGGGGGGCGGCGCTGGCCCATCAGGAGCTGGGCGGTGGTCCGGCGGTGGCCCTCATGGGTGACCTCGCCTTCCTGCACGACCACAACGGCCTGCTGGTGGGCGCCGCCGAGCCGCGGCCGGATCTCGTGATCGTCGTCACCGACAACGACGGCGGCGGCATCTTCCACCAGCTCGAACAGGGCCGTCCGGAGCACGCCGACTCCTTCGAGCGGGTCTTCGGGACCCCACTGGGCCGGGACCTCGTGGCGGTCGCGCAGGCAGCGGGTGTGGCGGCGGTCGGCGTGTCGGATCTTGTCGGCCTCGACGCAGTGCTCACCGAGGCGATGGCGGCCGGAGGGGTGCACGTGGTCGTGGCCCGGGTCCCTGATCGGCGCGCGGAGGCGCGATTGATGACGGACGTGCGCAGGGCAGTCGCGGCTCGCCTGTCCCCGCCGAGCATGTGACCCAGGACGCTGCAGCGCGACCTGCCCAGCGCGACCTGCCCAGCGCGACCTGCCCAGCGCATCGGACCATCGGCGGGCGGGTGCCGGGACTCGCGGGGTCTCGCCCGCCAGGCCCGCTCGAGGGTCAGGGGCCGACGGTCCAGCCGTTGGACTTCATCTTGTTCATGCCGCCGCCGTCGAGCACCGTCAGGCCGGCGGCGCGCATCGTCCCTGCGGCGCGCGACGACCTGTTCCCGCTCTGGCAGTACACGAGGTAGGTGTGCCTGGCGTTGAGCCGCTTCACGGCCTGGGCGAAGTCGGAGGAACTCACGTCCATGTTCTTCGCGCCGGCGACGTGACCGCCCTGGAACTCCCCGCGTGACCGGACGTCGATGACCTTGACGCCCTGCGGCTTGAGCGTGGCGGCGCTGGTGTCGACCTTCTCGCCAGCGCCGAACAGGTTGGCGAAGAACCCCATCATGACCTCCTGGACCCGTGCGCGTCAGTCGTGCGCATCTGGGGATCAGAATACCCTATGGGGTATGTCACGAGGGCTCCCGGCCCAGTGCTCCTCCAGCCGCCCGGACCCACGCCGCCCGGACCCCAACGAGGCAGCCTCAGGCCTCCAGCGCCCGGCGCACCGCGTCGAGCTTGGCCTCGGACTCGGCGATCTCGCCCTCGGCCGTCGAGCCGGCGACGATCCCGCATCCGGCGTAGAGCCGCAGCCGGGTGGCGGCACCCCGCTCGGTGTCCTCCACGGCGGCGCATCGCAGGGCGATCCCGAACTCGCCGTCCCCACGGGCGTCGATCCACCCCACCGGACCGGCGTAGCGGCCGCGGTCCAGGCCCTCGAGCTCGCGGATCAGGGCGGCCGCGCGCTCCGTGGGCGTGCCGCAGACTGCTGCCGTCGGGTGCAGGGAGGCGGCCAGCGCCAGGGCCGAGGCCCCGTCGGCCAGCATGCCGGTCACGTCGGTGGCCAGGTGCTGGACGTTGGCCAGCGACAGCACGTGGGGGGCGATCGGCACGTCGAGGTCGGTGCAGTGCGCTGCGAGCGCCTCCGCGACCGAGTGCACGGCGTACTCGTGCTCCTCGAGGTCCTTGCCCGAGTCCAACAGGGCGGCTGCGCGCGCCGCGTCGACGGAGTCATCGCCGCGCCGACGCACGGTTCCGGCCAGGACCCGCGAGGTCACGCGGTCGCCATCCCGGCGGACGAGCAGCTCGGGGGTGGCACCGACCAGGCCGTCGACGCTGAACGTCCAGCACTCCGGGTAGGCCGTGGCCATCCGGTCCAGGAGGCCGGCGGCATCCAGCGGGGCGGGCAGCTCGGCGACGACATCACGCGCGAGCACGACCTTGTCGAGCTCACCGGCGGTGATCCGACCGATGGCCTCGGCCACGGCCCGCGCCCAGTGCTCCACGGGGCGGGTCCCCGGCGCCCAGCGGATCGGGCCCGACGCCCTCGGCACCTCCGGGTCGGGGAGCACCACCGGCGCAAGCCCATCGGATTCGACCGTGGTCAGCCAGGTGCGGCCAGCCCGCTGCCCGACCACCACGGCAGGGACGATCACGACGGACTCCTGCGGACCGGAGTCGAAGGTGAAGGATGCGAAGGCGACCGGACCGGAGCCCCGTACTCCCACCTGGTCGTCGACGTGTGCTGCCTCGCACCACGCACTCCACCAGCGCTGGGCACGGCTGAACCGCTCGGGACCGGAGATCGTGAACCGTGCGGCCTCGCCCCAGCCGACGAAGCCCGCTCCATCCCGGACCCAGGCGTAGCCGCCGGATGCGGGCAGGAGGCCGAGCAGCTCCTCGTCGATCCCGTCGAGGGTGACGGTGCGCACGACCCGGCCATGGGTCGTGGTGCGCAACTCGGTCACGGGGTCAATTCTAGCCGGGATCGACGGCCCCGCCGCCGGAGTCGGCCCCGGGGGCTGGTGCGGATCCCGCGGTGGCCCGGTGCAGCGCGACGATCCCCCCGGAGAGGTTGCGCCAGGCCGGCTTCGTCCACCCGGCCGCGGCGATCTGGGCGGCGAGCTCGGGCTGCGTGGGCCACGCGCGGATCGACTCCGCGAGGTACACGTAGGCCTCCGGGGCGCTGGACACCTTCCGGGCGACCGGGGGCAGTGCGCGCATGAGGTACTCCACGTAGACCGTGCGGAACGGCGCCCAGGTCGGGTGGCTGAACTCGCAGACGACCAGTCGGCCCCCGGGCCGGGTCACGCGGTGCATCTCGGCCAGGGCTGCCTCGACATCCACGACGTTGCGCAGGCCGAAGGAGATCGTCACCGCATCGAAGGAGTCATCGGCGAACGGCAACGTCGTGGCGTCGCCGGCCACGAACGGCAGCTGCGGGTAGCGCCGGCGGCCCTCGGTGAGCATGCCCAGGGAGAAGTCGCTGGAGACCACGGCGGCCCCGGCCTTCGCGAACGGCAGCGAGCTGGTGCCGGTCCCGGCGGCCAGGTCGAGGACCCGCTGGCCGGGCTTGGCGGCCACGGCCCGCACGACCTCGCGGCGCCAGTAGCGGTCCTGTCCCAGGGACAGCACGTCATTGGTCACGTCGTAGCGGGCCGCGACGTGGTCGAACATCGACTGCACGTCCTTGGGGTCCTTGTCGAGGCTGGCGCGGGTCACCGGGCAATCATCCCCGGTGCATCCGGATCAGCCCAACTCGCCCGCGCCGAGCAGCTCTGCGTGCCTGCCCCGGACAGCCGCAGCCCGGCTGGGCGGACCCAACCGGGCTGCGGAACGAACGGCCGGCGCGCGGCGGCACCCGGAGCGATCAGGCAGCTGTCCTGGCCTGCATCAGCGAGCCCAGCTTCTTGAGCTGGAAGGCGCGGATGAAGTCGCCGACCCCATGCATGATCGCCCAGAACCCGGCGAAGATCAGCAGCGTGATGCCCTTGGACAGCAGGCCCTGGCTGCCGACCCAGATGCCCATCCCGAGCATGATGATCGCCGAGACGAGCGTCAGCCACCACAGCGGGTTGGAGCCCTTGGTGGCGAAGGCCTCGACGAACCAGAAGAGGGCGATCAGCACGAACAGCAGGCCCAACGAGGATGCGAGGGCGGCAGCCGAGCCGATCGGGTTGGCCACGGCCCAGATCCCGCCGAGCACGAAGAAGATGCCGAACAGGATCCACACCCACGTCCACCCGGGCGCGGCCGAAGCCACCAGGAACTGCTCGATGCCGGTGAAGATCAGCATGAAGCCCACGAGGTAGCCGACCGTGGCCACGGACTGGGTGTCGAACTGCAGGATGATCCCGCCGATGATCAGCCACAGCACACCGGTGAGGATGAACAGCCACCACCACTTGGCGACGCCGGCGACGGCCTGCCGGGCAGCGGGATCGAGCGAGTTGGGATCAGGCATGGACATGGGGACCTCCTTGTGGTCGGCCCTTGAGTACCACGAACGACCACAGCAGTGGGGGAGGCGCACGGAAACCGTTGTCGGGTAGCGCGGGGGCTCGATCTCCGAGGTTCCGTTGGCGGGCCGCTTAATGCCCCGGGGGGTATCATTCTCAGAACCGACCCCGTGGTGAGGCGCACGCGTGCGCCCGAGGAGGAGAGCCGATGGGCAACACGTGCTTCCTGGCAGCGTTCCTGACGTGGTCGGTGCGTCGCTGGGTGGTGGCCGCGGGCGTGGCAGCCGGCACGTACCTGTTCTTCGGCCTGTCGACCGCCGTCCTGGCCAATCCGGTGTTCGGTCGCTCGGTGCCCCCGACGCCGTGGGCGCCGAATGTCCTGATCGCCACGGCGATCCTCTCCGGCCTGCTCAGCGCCACCTACGTCCGCAACGTCGGGCTGGCCCCGATCCGGCTGGAGGCGATCGGGGCGGTGACCGACCCCGGCACTGCATCGCGGACCGCCCGCGCCGGTGCAGCGGGGTCCCTCCTGGCCTACCTGGCCATCGGCTGCCCGGTCTGCAACAAGATCGCCCTGCTCCTGCTCGGCACCACGGGCGCGCTGAACCTGTACGCCCCGATCCAGCCCTACCTCGGCGCGATCGGCATCGCCCTGCTCGCCATCGCGCTGGTCGTGCGGCTCCGCGGCGAGGTCAGTTGCGCCACGATCGACATGTGGCGTCAGGGCACCGGCGCGGCTGCAGGCGGCCGTCCGCCGGGCCCGCTCACCACGCAGGACATCCTCGCCGGCCTGCCGTCCGCAGCCCCAGCCCCGCCAGCCGCCGACGGCGACCGAGAGCTGATCACGCCAGGGCGTACAGGCCGCGCGCGCGGAAGATCTCCAGGGCGTGGTCGACCGACTCCCGGGTGGGCGGGGGCGTGCCCAGCAGCGGGTACGACCGCCCGAGGGCGGCGTACTTGTCCACGCCGAGGCGGTGGTAGGGCAGGACCTCGACCCGATCCACGATGGCGCCGAGATCGGCGGCCAGGTCAGCCACCTCAGCGATCTCGTCCGGCCCATCAGTCAGGCCCGGGACGAGCACGAACCGGATCCAGACCTTGACCTCGTGATCCACGAGCCGCGCCCCGAAGTCGAGCACGTCGCGGAGGCTGCCGCCGCCGCTGACCTTCTCGTACAGCGCGGCGTTGCCGGCCTTGATGTCCAGCAGGACCAGGTCCGTGTTGGCCAGCAGCCGCTCGCTGGCCCGGTGACCACCGTTGGCGGAGGTGTCCAGCGCCGTGTGCAGGCCGTAGGCGTGCTTGACCCCGACGAAGAGGTCCTCGACGAATGCCGGCTGCAGCAGGGGCTCCCCGCCGGTGACCGTCAGCCCGCCGCCGTGGGAGATGAAGGCCCGATACCGACCAGCCTCCTCGATGACGTGGCGTGCCGACGTTCGCTCGCCGAGACGCATCGTCTGCGTGTCGGGGTTGTGGCAGTACAGGCAGCGCAGCGGGCATCCCGACAGGAACACCGTGTAGCGCAGCCCTGGCCCATTGACCCCTGAGGTCGTCTCCGCAGAGTGCACGAACCCGATCCGCGACCCGTCCGCGACGTTGCCCAGCGCGAGGTCGGTGGACCGCACCTCATCGCTCATCGCCGGCTCCTTCGTCGTGCCCGTGCGGGCTCCCATCATCGCGCACCCGTCCAGCATGCTCCGTCGGCGACGACCGCGGGCGCGACTACACGCTCATGTGGAACGTGCGGTCGATGACGTCCTGCTGCTGCTCGCGGGTCAGCCGCACGAAGTTCACCGCGTAGCCCGAGACCCGGATGGTCAGCTGCGGGTACTTCATGGGGTTCTCCATGGCGTCGAGCAGCATCTCCCGGTTGAGCACGTTGACGTTCATGTGGAACCCGCGGCTGTCGACGTAGCCGTCGAGCACGCCGATCAGGTTGTCCACGCGCTCCTGCTCGGTCTTGCCCAGCCCCGAGGGGATCACCGAGGCGGTCATCGAGATGCCATCCTGGGCGTCCTCGTACGGCAGGTGCGCCACGGACAGTGCGGCCGGGATCAGGCCCTTGTGGTCGCGACCGTGCATCGGGTTGGCACCCGGCGCGAACGGCTCGCCGCGCTTGCGGCCGTCCGGCGTCGAGCCGGTGTTCGCGCCGTAGACCACGTTGGAGGTGATGGTGAGCACCGACTGCGTGTGCCGCGCGTTGCGGTAGGCCGGGTACGAGCGGACCTTCTCCATGAACGTGGTCACGATCTGGGCGGCGATGTCATCGACGCGCGGGTCGTTGTTGCCGAACGCCGGGTACTCCCCGTCGAGGTCGAACTCGGTGATCAGGCCCGTCTCGTCGCGCACCGGGTGCACGCCGGCGTACTTGATGGCCGACAGCGAGTCGGCCACGATCGACAGCCCGGCGATTCCGCACGCGAGCGTGCGCTCCGGGTCGTAGTCGTGCAGGGCCATCTCGAGGCGCTCGTAGGCGTACTTGTCGTGCATGAAGTGGATGATGTTCAGGGCGTTGACGTAGACGTCGGCCAACCAGGTCATGGCCGCGTCGAAGCGCTGCCAGACGTCGTCGAACTCGAGGGTGTCGGCAGCCACGGGCTCGCCGAGCTCGATGACCTTCTTGCCGGTGATCTCGTCGCGGCCGCCGTTGATCGCGTACAGCAGGGTCTTGGCCAGGTTGACCCGGGCGCCGAAGAACTGCATCCGCTTGCCGACCGGCATGCTCGACACGCAGCACGCGATGGCGCAGTCGTCGCCGCCCTCGTTGAACTCGCGCAGCAGGTCGTCGGACTCGTACTGGATCGCCGAGGTGTCGATGGACACCTTCGCGCAGAACTCCTTGAACCCCGTCGGCAGGGCCGCGGACCACAGGACCGTCAGGTTCGGCTCGGGCGCCGGGCCCAGGTTGTACAGCGTCTGCAGGAACCGGAACGACGAGCGCGTGACCAGCGGTCGCCCGTCGTAGCCCATCCCGCCGATGGACTCGGTGACCCAGGTCGGGTCCCCGGAGAACAGCGCGTCGTACTCCGGGGTGCGCAGGAAGCGCACCATGCGCAGCTTGATCACGAAGTCGTCGATGAGCTCCTGCGCGGACTGCTCGGTGAGCGTGCCCGCGTCGATGTCGCGCTGCAGGAACACGTCGAGGAAGGTGGAGACCCGGCCCAGGCTCATGGCCGCGCCGTTCTGCTCCTTGATCGAGCCCAGGTAGGCCATGTACAGCCACTGGATCGCCTCCTGGGCGGTGACCGCCGGGCGACGCAGGTCCAGGCCGTGCATGTCGCCGAGCGCGACCAGCTCGGCCAGGGCGCGGATCTGCTCGTTGAGCTCCTCGCGGTCGCGGATGATCGCGTCACTGCTCAGCCGGTTGTCCAGGGTGGCCAGCTCGGCCTTCTTGGCCACGACCAGCCTGTCCACTCCGTAGAGCGCCACGCGCCGGTAGTCGCCGATGATCCGGCCGCGGCCGTACGCGTCGGGCAGGCCGGTGATGATGTGGCTGGAGCGGGCCGCGCGGATCGCGGGGGTGTAGGCGTCGAAGACACCCTCGTTGTGGGTCTTGCGGTACTTGGTGAAGATCTCCCCCACCCGCGGATCCGGCTCGTAGCCGTAGGCCTTGAGCCCGTTCTCGACCATCCGGTAGCCGCCGTTGGGCATGATCGCGCGCTTGAGGGGCTCATCGGTCTGCAGGCCGACGATCAGCTCGGGGATGTCGGGGGTGATCCGACCGGGGGCGTGCGAGGTGATGGTGCTCGGGGTGTGCTGGTCCACGTCGAGGATCCCGCGCTCGCGCTCGACGAGCATCAGGTCGGCGACGAACCGCCACAGCGACTCGGTGCGCTCGGTCGGCCCAGCCAGGAAGGAGGCGTCACCCTCATAGGGCGTGTAGTTGCCGCGGATGAACGCGGCGACGTCGACGGCCTCGCGCCACGTGCCGTCGTCGAAGCCCGCCCACGGGTCTGAGCTGGTGGTCGGTCGGTCAGCGGCGATGGTCATGTGCGGCTCTCCTCCAAGTGCGGTCCCCCATTGTCCCCCGGGGCATCCCCCCTTACCTTCCCGAAGAGGTCCGACCCACTCGGGACCAAGGTCCCTGATCGCCCGGCGTCCCGTGGATGCGTCTGCGGGCTTGCCGACCCGGGTCTAGAATCTGGCTCGAATCCCCCACGTCCACGAGGTGCCCCGATGCCCGACCACGCCCACGAGGCCGAGGTCATCGTGGTCGGCGCCGGACCGGCGGGCTCGGCCACGGCGCATCGGCTGGCAAGCGCGGGGCGCGATGTCCTGCTGCTGGAGAAGGCGGCCTTCCCGCGGGACAAGGTGTGCGGTGACGGCCTGACCCCACGCGCGGTGCGGTCCCTGATCGACATGGGCGTGGACATCTCCCCGGAGAAGGGCTGGGCCCGCAACAACGGCCTGCGGATCATCGCCAACGGCCGCACCTACGAGCTGCCCTGGCCCGAGCTCGAGCGCTTCCCGAACTACGGCCTGGTCCGCGCGCGCATGGAGCTCGACGAGATCCTCGCCCGGCATGCGGCCGCCGCCGGCGCCCGCCTGGTCGAGCGCACGAAGGTCCTGGAGCCCACCCGCGACGAGCGCACGGGCCGCGTCACCGGGGTCGTCGCCCAGCCCGTTGACGACCGCGGTCGCGCCGCCGGTCCCCGGGTCACCTACCGTGCGCCGGTCGTGGTGGCTGCCGACGGCGTGAGCTCCCGGATGAGCGTCGCGATGGGGATCAACCGCCGCGACGACCGGCCGATGGGGGTGGCCGTGCGCGCATACGCCCCGAGCCCGCGCGCCGCCGAGCCGTGGATGGAGTCCCACCTCGAGCTGCGTTCCAACGGGGCGCTCCTGCCCGGCTACGGCTGGGTGTTCGGCCTGGCCGACGGCACCATCAACATCGGCCTCGGGATCCTGAACACCTCCGACGCGTTCCAGAACGTCGACTACCGCGACCACCTGCGCCGCTGGATGCGCGAGACCCCGGAGCACTGGGCGCTGCGCGAGCACGCCGACACCGTGAAGATCGGCGGGATGGCCCTGCCGATGGGGTTCAACCGCCAGCCGCACTACGCCAAGGGGATGCTCCTGGTCGGGGACTCCGGCGGCATGGTCAACCCGTTCAACGGCGAGGGCATCGACTACGCACTGGAGGCCGGCGCGCTGGCCGGCGCGCGCATCGACGCAGCCCTGGCCGAGCCCCGCGCCGAGGGCCGTGAGACCCAGCTGCACGGCTACGCCGAGGACCTCAAGGCGCACTACGGCGGCTACTACACGCTGGGTCGCTGGTTCGTCCGGGCCATCGGGAACCCGAGTGTGATGAAGATCGCAACCACGTACGGGATGCCCGTCCCGGTCCTGCGTGAACTGGCCCTGAAGCTGATGGCCAACCTCACCGATACGGCCGATCCGGACCCGATGGACCGGCTGATCAACGTGCTGTCGCGGGTGACACCGGCAGCATGAGCAGACCACGAGCGCGAAGGTGCCCCCAGGGGTGCCTAGGATGTGACCGCCCGAGCCGTGCCGGCACGGGCAGTCCGATGGGAGGACGGGTGCCACTGCCGTGAACGTCTACATGCCGATCCTCATCCTCGGACTTCTCGCCTTCGGCTTCGCGCTGTTCTCCGTCGCGGTCGCCGGGATCACCGGGCCCAAGCGCTACAACCGCGCCCGCCTCGACTCCTACGAGTGCGGCATCCAGCCGACCCCGATGCGGATCGGCGGCGGGCGCTTCCCGGTCAAGTACTACCTGACGGCGATGCTGTTCATCGTCTTCGACATCGAGATCGTCTTCCTCTACCCGTGGGCAGTCACCTTCGACATGCTCGGGATCTTCGGGCTGGTGGAGATGCTGCTCTTCATCGCGACCCTGCTCGTCGCCTACGTCTACGTGTGGCGGCGCGACGGACTGGAGTGGGACTGACATGGGACTCGAGGAACAACTCCCGTCGGGGGTGCTTCTGACCAGCGTCGAGCTGCTGGCCGGCTACGCGCGCAAGAGCTCGATGTGGCCCGCGACCTTCGGCCTGGCCTGTTGCGCGATCGAGATGATGGCCACCGGCGCCGGCCGCTACGACCTGGCCCGGTTCGGCATGGAGGTCTTCCGCGGCTCCCCGCGCCAGGCCGACCTGATGATCGTGGCCGGACGCGTGAGCAACAAGATGGCACCGGTCCTGCGCCAGGTCTATGACCAGATGGCCGGGCCCAAGTGGGTCATCGCGATGGGTGTCTGCGCCTCCTCGGGCGGCATGTTCAACAACTACGCGATCGTCCAGGGCGTGGACCACATCGTCCCGGTCGACATCTACCTGCCCGGCTGCCCGCCGCGCCCGGAGATGCTCATGGACGCGATCCTCACCCTCCACGAGCAGGTCATGCACTCCAAGCTCGGCTCGAACCGTGACCGCCAGATCACCGAGCTCGAGGCCGCCGCCCTCACCGCGCCCCCGACCATCGAGATGCGGGGGCTGCTGCGATGAGCGACAACAGCCAGGTGGTCCCGGTCGGGGCCGTCGACCTGGGCCTGGACCCCGTCACCGACACGGTCGGTGTCCGCCAGGGCGCGTTCGGCGCCTCGGGATCGGGTGACACCAGCGGGTTCGGCGGGCTGACGCGTCCCATCGAGATGCCCGGGGCAAGTGAGAAGCCCTACGGCGGCTACTTCGACGCGGTGACCGAGGAGCTCGAGCTGTCCCTGGCCGATGCCGGCATCCCGGCCGCGTCGGCCATCGAGAAGGTCGTCGTCGACCGGGGCGAGCTCACCCTCTACGTCCGCCGCGAGCACCTGCTGGCCGTCGCCGCGGAGCTGCGCGACGAGCCGGGCCTGCGCTTCGAGGTCTGCCACTCCGTCTCCGGGGTGCACTACCCCGCCGACACCGGCCGTGAGCTGCACGCGGTCATCCACCTGCTGTCCATGACGCACAAGCGCCGCATCCGGGTCGAGGTCACCTGCCCCGAGTCCGACCAGCACATCCCGTCGGTCACCGGCGTGTGGGCGTCGGCCGACTGGCACGAGCGCGAGACGTGGGACATGTTCGGGATCAACTTCGACGGCCACCCCGCCATGACCCGGATCCTGATGCCCGATGACTGGCCGGGACACCCGCAGCGCAAGGACTACCCGCTCGGCGGGATCCCCGTGGAGTACAAGGGTGCGACCATCCCCGCGCCCGACCAGCGGAGGTCGTACAACTGATGAGCACGACGTATGAGTCCGGCGAGGCCGTCGAGCCCGCAGACGGCGCGGGCCCCGACGAGGCGCCCGGCTATGACACCACCGAGGGCCGGGTCTTCACCGTCTCCGGCGGCGACTGGGACACGATCACCCTCGACCCGAGCGTGGCCAACGAGCGCATCGTGGTCAACATGGGCCCGCAGCACCCGTCCACCCACGGCGTCCTGCGGCTGATCCTCGAGCTCGAGGGCGAGAGCATCCAGGAGGCCCGCTGCGGCATCGGCTACCTGCACACCGGCATCGAGAAGAACCTCGAGTACCGCAGCTGGACCCAGGGCACCACCTTCGTCACGCGCATGGACTACCTGTCCAGCTTCTTCAACGAGACCGGCTACAGCCTGGCCGTCGAGCAGCTGCTGGGCATCACCGACGACATCCCGGATCGCGCCACGGTCATCCGCGTCATCCTGATGGAGCTCAACCGGGTCAGCTCGCACCTGGTCTGCCTGGCCACGGGCGCCCTGGAGCTCGGCGCCCTGACCGCCATGACGTTCGGCTTCCGCGAGCGTGAGCTGATCCTGGACATCTTCGAGCTCGTCACCGGCCTGCGGATGAACCACGCCTTCATCCGCCCCGGCGGCCTGGCGCAGGACATGCCCGAGAAGGACGACCTCGGCCAGGACATGCGAACCCGCATCCAGTGGACGATCGACCAGTTGCGCTCGAGGTTCAAGGACACCTCGAACCTCCTGGTCGACAACACCATCTGGATGGGCCGCACGTCGGGCATCGGCTACCTGGACCTCACCGGCTGCATGGCCCTGGGCATCACCGGCCCGATCCTGCGGGCCACGGGCTACCCCTGGGACGCACGCAAGGACATGCCCTACTGCGGCTACGAGCGCTACGAGTTCGAGGTCCCCACCCAGGACACCTCCGATGCGTACGGCCGGTTCCTGATCCGCCTGGCCGAGATGGAGCAGAGCCTGAACATCGTCGAGCAGGCCCTGGAGTACCTGACGCCCGGCCCCGTGATGGTCGACGACCCGAAGATCGCCTGGCCCGCGCAGCTGGCCATCGGCACCGACGGCATGGGCAACTCCCTGGACCACATCCGCCAGATCATGGGCACCTCGATGGAGGCCCTGATCCACCACTTCAAGCTGGTGACCGAGGGCTACAGCGTGCCGGTGGGCCAGGCCTACCAGGTGCTCGAGGCGCCGCGGGGTGAGCTCGGCGTCCATGTGGTCTCGCACGGTGGGACCAAGCCCTACCGCGTGCACTTCCGCGATCCGAGCTTCAACAACCTGCAGTCGGTGGCCGCCATGTGCGAGGGCGGCCAGGTGGCTGACGTGGTCGCCGCGGTCGCCAGCATCGACCCCGTGATGGGAGGCGTGGACCGCTGATGTCCATCTCCGAGACGACCCGGACCGAGCTCGCCGAGCTGGCCGGTCGCTACCCCGAGGCACGCTCGGCACTGCTGCCGATGCTGCACCTCGTGCAGTCCGAGGAGGGCTACGTGAGCCCCGAGGGGATCTCGGCCTGCGCCGACACCCTCTCGCTGAGCACCGCCGAGGTCGCTGCCGTGGCCACCTTCTACACGATGTACAAGCGCCGCCCCGCCGGCCAGCACCACATCGGCGTGTGCACCAACACGATGTGCGCCCTGCTCGGGGGCGACGCCGTCTGGGATGCCGTCAGCGCCCACGCCGGCGCCGGTCACGACGAGGTCAGCGAGAACGGCACGTTCGACCTCGAGCGCATCGAGTGCCAGGCCGCCTGCACGCATGCGCCAGTCATGACCGTCGACTGGGAGTTCTTCGACCGGATGACCCCCGACGACGCGATCGCCGTGCTCGACGCCCTCGAGGCCGGTGAGGAGGTCCGCTCGACCCGCGGGCCCGTGGTCCGCGGGTTCAGGGCCGCCTCGCGCACGATCTCCGGGATCGACGACGACGGCCTGACCGCGGAGGGCGGTGCGGCCGACGAGCTGATGGTGACCACCACGACTGCCGCCGCCGAACGCGGCATCCCGGCCGCGGACGGGGGCCCCGCATCAGGCGACCGGCCCATCGGGAAGGTGACGCTGACATGACGTTGACCCCGGTCCTGACCGCCCACTGGGACGAGCCCGACTCCTACACGATCGGAGCCTACCGACGCCACGGCGGCTACGAGCAGGTCGCCCAGGGCTTCGAGATGGGCCCGGACGCATTGATCCAGCTGGTCAAGGACTCGGGGCTTCGCGGTCGCGGCGGTGCGGGCTTCCCCACCGGCATGAAGTGGGGTTTCGTGCCCCAGGGCGACGGCAAGCCGCACTACCTCGTGGTGAACGCCGACGAGTCCGAGCCGGGTGCCTGCAAGGACATCCCCCTGATGCTGGCCAACCCGCACGCGCTGGTCGAGGGCTGCATCCTCACCTCGTACGCGATCCGCGCCAACTACGCCTTCATCTATGTTCGCGGCGAGGTGCCGCACGTGCACCGCCGGCTGCGCGCAGCCGTGCGGGAGGCCTACGCCGCCGGGCTCCTCGGCAAGGACATCCAGGGCACGGGTTTCGACCTCGAGCTGGTCGTGCACTCCGGGGCCGGTGCGTACATCTGCGGCGAGGAGACCGCCCTGCTGGACTCGTTGGAGGGCCGTCGCGGCCAGCCGCGCCTCAAGCCGCCGTTCCCCGCGGTGGCCGGCCTGTACGCCTCGCCGACAGTCGTCAACAACGTCGAGACCATCGCCAACATCCCCTACATCGTGCGCAACGGAGCCGACTGGCTGCGCCAGTGGGGCACCGAGAAGTCCCCGGGCTTCAAGCTCATGAGCGTCTCGGGCCACGTCAAGCGCCCGGGCGTCTACGAGGTCGCGCTGGGCACCACCATGCGCCAGCTGCTGGAGTACGCCGGCGGGATGCGCAACGGAGGCGAGCCGAAGTTCTGGCTGCCGGGCGGCTCGAGCGTGCCGATGCTCACGCACCTGCACCTCGACCTGCCCCTGACCTACGAGGACATGGCCGCTGCCGGAACCATGCTCGGCACCGCCACACCGATGGTCTTCGACGAGACCGTCTCGGTGGTCAAGGCGGTCACCCGCTGGCTGGAGTTCTACTAGCACGAGTCCTGCGGCAAGTGCACCCCCTGTCGTGAGGGCACCGGCTGGATCGCCGGCACCCTGGAGAAGTTCGAGGCCGGCCACGGCAGCGAGCACGAGCTCGGGATGCTCGAGGAGATCTGCGGGCAGATCCTCGGTCGGTCGTTCTGCGCCCTCGGCGACGCCGCGGCCACCCCGTTCCCCGCTGCGCTCAAGCACTTCCCGGACGAGTTCCTGGCCGGGACGCACACTGCAGCCGATGTGGCCTTCAACCCGGCCGCCGCCACCGTCCTGCCCGCGGGAGCCACGCGATGACCGTCACCACGCCCGTTCCCGGGGTTCCTGCCACACCGGCCACCCCGCCGGCCGACCACGTGTCCGTCGCCATCGACGGCATCGAGGTGGTGGTGCCCAAGGGCACGCTGATCATCCGCGCCGCCGAGCAGGTGGGCATCGAGATCCCGCGCTTCTGCGACCACCCGCTGCTGGAGCCGGTGGCCGCCTGCCGGGCCTGCCTCATTGAGATCGAGGGTCAGCCCAAGCCGCAGCCGGCGTGTGCGATCCCGGTCGCCGACGGGATGAAGGTGCGCACCTCGGGAACCTCGGACATGGCCGCCACCGCCCAGCGCGGGGTCATGGAGTTCCTGCTGATCAACCACCCGTTGGACTGCCCCGTCTGCGACAAGGGCGGCGAGTGCCCGCTGCAGAACCAGGCGATGAGCCACGGCCGCGGTGAGTCGCGCTTCACCGGCACCAAGCGCACCTTCCCCAAGCCCGTCGCGCTGAGCACGCAGATCCTGATCGACCGCGAGCGCTGCGTCTCCTGCGCGAGGTGCACCCGGTTCGCCGACCAGGTCGCCGGCGACCCGTTCATCTCGCTGCAGCAGCGCGGCGGCCGCCAGATCGTGGGCACTGCCCAGGACGCCCCGTTCAACTCCTACTTCTCGGGCAACACGGTGCAGATCTGCCCGGTCGGTGCCCTGACCAGCTCGGCGTACCGCTTCCGCTCCCGTCCCTTCGACCTGGTCTCCACTCCAACGGTGTGCGAGCACTGCGCCAGCGGCTGCGCCCTGCGCACCGACGTGCGCCGCTCGACGGTCCTGCGCCGGCTTGCGTGGGAGGACCCCGAGGTCAACGCGGACTGGAACTGCGACAAGGGACGCTTCGCCTTCCCCTACCTCGCGGCCGACCGCCTCGAGACCCCGCAGGTGCGTGACGGTGACGAACTGGTCGAGTCGTCGTGGCCCGAGGCCGTGCGTCGCGCGGCCGCTGCGCTGACTGAGTCGGGAGGGCGCACGGCGGTCCTGCTGGGCGGCAAGCTGACCCTGGAGGACAGCTACGCGTACGCGAAGTTCGCGCGCGCCGTCCTGGGCACCGACAACATCGACTTCCGGATCCGGCGCTCGAACGCTGCCGAGGCCGACTTCCTGCGCGCGGTCGTCTCCGGCTCCGGGGTGGGCGTCACCTACGCCGACCTCGATGCCGCGGCCACGGTCCTGCTCGTCGGGCTCGAGCCCGAGGAGGAGTCGCCGATCATCTTCCTGCGCCTGCGTGCAGCCACCCGCCGTGGATCGCCTGAAGGTGCTGACCGTCGCCCCGTTCGCCTCGCCCGGCTCGGCCAAGCTGGCCGCCCAGGTGCTGGCCGCTGCCCCCGGCCAGGAGGCCGCGGTGCTGCGCGTCCTGGCCTCGGGTGCGGGGGACGCCGCGGCTGCGGTGGCCGCCGAGGGCTCGATCATCCTGGTGGGCGAGCGCGCCGCCCAGTCCCCGGGCGCCCTGGAGGCGGCGGTCGCCCTCGCGACGGCGACGGGCGCGCGCCTGGCCTGGGTACCGCGTCGCGCCGGGGAGCGCGGTGCGCTCGAGGCCGGCGCCCTGGCCGGCCTGCTGCCCTGGGGCCGTCCGCTGACCGATCCGCAGGCCCGGGCCCAGACCGCCCAGGCGTGGGACGTCGACGCCGACGCCCTGCCGTCCGAGGTGGGCCTGGACCTCGCCGGCGTGGTCGAGGCGCTGCACGCCGACCACGCCGATGCCCAGGTGGCCGCCGCTGCGGCGCAGGAGCCCGACGGCGACACCGCCGGAACGCCGGATGCAGGGACTGCTGCCGAGGCCCCGGAACGTCGGATCGGCGCGGTCATCGTCGCCGGCGTCGAGGCGGCCGACACCCCGGATCCTGAGGCGTTCCTCGCGGCACTGGCCGGCGCACCGTTCGTCCTCGCGCTCGAGACCCGGGCCACCGAGGTCACCGCACGTGCCGACGTGGTCCTTCCGGTCGGCGTGATCACCGAGAAGTCCGGCACCCTGCTGGACTGGGAGGGCCGTGCCCGCCCGTTCGGCCAGGTCATGCGCGACTCGACCGCCATCACCGACGCCCGCGCCCTGTCGCTGGTCGCCCGCGCGATGGGTCGCCCGATGGGGTCGATCGAGGTGGGCGACCTGCGTGCCGAGCTCGCGGGGATGGGACGCTGGCAGGGCCCACGCCCCACCTGGCAGCCCGTGGCCGAGAGCGTTGCGGCCGCTGGCTCCGGCCGGGTCGTCCTGGCCAGCTGGCGGCACCTGCTCGACGAGGGGGTCCTCCAGCGCGGGGAGCAGGCGTTGGCCGGCACCGCCCGCCCAGCCCTCGCCCGGGTCTCGGCCGCCACGGCCGACGCCCACGGCCTCGTCGACGGGCAGCCCGTCTGCGTGAGCTCCGACTTCGGCTCGATCACCCTCCCGCTGGCCGTCACCGAGATGGTCGACGACGTGGTCTGGGTGCCGGGCAACTCGCTGGGCAGCACCGTCAACGCGACCCTGCGGGTCGGCTCCGGCGCAGTCGTGGCGCTCAGTGCAGGAGGTGCCCAGTGATCGTGTCATCCGTGGTGGCGTCGACCGAGTTCGCGCCGTTCGGCCAGGACCCGTGGTGGCTGGTCATCCTCAAGGTGCTTGGCCTGTTCCTCGGCGTGGTCGTCCTCGTGCTCCTGACCATCTGGGGCGAGCGGCGCGTCGTGGCCCGGATGAACATGCGGGTCGGGCCCAACCGCGTCGGCCCGTTCGGTGTCCTGCAGGGCCTCATGGACGGCATCAAGCTGGCGCTCAAGGAAGACATCATGCCCACGGCCGCCGACAAGGCCGTGTTCTTCATCGCCCCGATCATCTCCGTCGTGCCCGCGTTCCTGGCCCTGGCGGTCATCCCGTGGGGTCCAGAGGTCTCGATCTTCGGCGTGGTCACCCCACTGCAGCTGACCGACTTCCCGGTCGCGGTGCTCTACATCCTGGCGGTCTCCTCGATCGGCATCTACGGCATCGTGTTCGCCGGATGGTCCTCGGGCTCCACGTACCCGCTGCTGGGCTCACTGCGCTCCTCAGCGCAGATGATCTCCTACGAGATCGCGATGGGGCTGGCCTTCGTCGCGGTCTTCCTCTACGCGGGCTCGATGTCGACCTCCCAGATCGTGGCCGCGCAGCAGCCGATCTGGTACGCGCTGATCCTCCTGCCCTCGTTCATCATCTACGTCACCGCGATGGTCGGCGAGACCAACCGCGCACCGTTCGACCTCCCCGAGGCCGAGAGCGAGCTCGTGGCCGGCTTCCACACCGAGTACTCCTCGCTGAAGTTCGCACTGTTCTTCCTGGCCGAGTACATCAACATGGTCACCGTCTCAGCACTTGCCACCACACTGTTCCTCGGCGGGTGGCAGGCTCCGTGGCCGATCTCAGCGATCAACGACGGCATGTTCAACCGCGGCTGGTGGGGCCTGGTGTGGTTCCTGGTCAAGGTGTGCATGTTCCTGTTCATGTTCATCTGGCTGCGTGGCACGCTCCCGAGGTTCCGCTACGACCAGTTCATGAAGTTCGGCTGGAAGGTCCTGATCCCCGCCTCGCTGGCCTGGATCGTGCTCGTGGCGACCTTCCGCGCCCTGCGTGACGAGCTGCCGAGCAACGCCATGACCGTCTCGGTGATCGTCATCGCAACACTCCTGGTGGTGTTCCTCGGCTCCTACCTGATCGAGAACCGCCGCGAGAGGGGCCGGGCCCGGATCGAGGCCGAGGCCGAGGCCGAGGCCCAGGAGCTGGCCAGCCAACCAGGTCGACACCCCGTCCCACCCATGCCGGGCGTGGCGTTCGAGTTCACGCCGCGAGCGCGCCAGACCGTGCCCAGCGCGGTGGCCGTCGACGACATCTCCAGCGCTCCCCTCCACAATCCAGGCGACGCACAGGAGGCCCCCAGTGCCTGAGCTCCCCCAGCCCGTGAGGGGCTTCGGGACCACCTTCCTGACGATGTTCAAGAAGGTGAACACCGAGCAGTACCCGGAGGAGAAGGACCAGTACCCCCCGAAGCCGCGCTTCCACGGCCGCCATCAGCTCAACCGCCACCCCGACGGCCTGGAGAAGTGCATCGGCTGCGAGCTGTGCGCCTGGGCCTGCCCGGCGGACGCGAT